>NZ_PVQZ01000010.1:0-55630 GCF_002998465.1 Bacillus sp. NMCC46
AGGTTACCCACGTGTTACTCACCCGTCCGCCGCTAACATCCGGGAGCAAGCTCCCTTCTGTCCGCTCGACTTGCATGTATTAGGCACGCCGCCAGCGTTCGTCCTGAGCCAGGATCAAACTCTCCGAAAAAGTACAAAACCGAAGTTTTGTTTTTCGTCAGTGTTTGACTGACTACCTATGATGTATCATAGGATTTTTTTATAAAAACTCGAATTAACAGGTACGTTTTGTCTTGTTTAGTTTTCAAAGATCATTTTCGTTATCGCTCGTAAGCGACTTTAATATCTTAACATTTCGTATCGGTTAAAGTCAAGAACTTTTTTCAATTTCTTTTTTAACCTCGTTGCTGTTTTGCGGCAACGAATAATAATATACCATCTTGATTCTTTCCTTGCAATAGTTTTTTTAAAAAAAGTTTCATTTTATGAAAAATAAAAAGCACCATAGTTAAAATGGCGCTTTGAGTGATGTATTAACGGTTTCTCATTTGTGGGAAAAGCAGTACATCTCTGATTGATGGAGAATTTGTTAATAGCATGATTAACCGGTCGATACCGATTCCTAGACCGCCTGTTGGAGGCATACCATATTCTAATGCTTCAACAAAATCGTCATCCATTAGATGCGCTTCGTCATTCCCTTCTTCACGTTCTTTTAATTGAGCTTCGAATCGTTCTCTTTGATCGATTGGATCGTTAAGCTCTGTGAATGCATTAGCATGCTCACGGCGTACGATAAATAGTTCAAAGCGATCAGTGAAGCGAGGGTCTTCAGGATTTTTCTTAGCTAATGGAGAAATCTCCACTGGGTGTCCGTAAATAAATGTAGGCTGAACCAATGTTTCTTCTACTTTTTGCTCGAAGAACTCATTGATGATATGACCTACTGTCATGTTTTTCGTGATTTCAATTCCGTGATCAGCGGCATGCTGCTTCGCTTCTTCAACAGACATCTCCTGCCAGAAGTCTACACCAGTTGCTTCTTTGACCGCTTCAACCATATGGAGTCTCTTCCATTCAGGCTTGAGATCAATTTCATCTTCTCCATATTGAATAGTGGTTGTTCCTAGTACCTCTTCGGCAATATGAGCAATCAGGTTTTCAGTTAGGTTCATGATGTCTTTGTAATCTGCGTAAGCTTCGTACAGCTCGATCATAGTGAATTCTGGGTTATGACGAGTTGATACACCTTCGTTACGGAATACACGGCCAATCTCGTATACTTTCTCTAGACCACCGACAATCAGGCGTTTTAAGTGCAGTTCAATCGCAATACGCATATAAAGCGGCATATCCAGTGCATTGTGATGAGTAATGAAAGGACGTGCTGATGCACCACCAGGGATGCTGTGCATTGTTGGTGTTTCAACTTCTAGGTATCCTTTAGAATCTAAGTATCTTCTCATGGATTGAATGATCTTGCTTCGCATGATGAACGTCTGCTTACTTTCTGGATTTACAATCAGGTCAAGGTAGCGCTGACGATAACGTTGTTCAACATCTTTGAGTCCATGATATTTATCAGGAAGCGGGCGAAGTGCTTTTGTGAGAACCTCAAAGCTAGTCGCTTTAATAGAAAGTTCTCCTACGTTCGTTTTAAATACCATTCCTGTTACACCGATGATATCGCCTAGGTCTGAGCTTTTGAATAACTCGTAAGCTTCTTCTCCTACACTATCTTTACGAACGTATATTTGAATTTGTCCTTCTAAGTCTTGTATATGCGCAAAGCCAGCTTTCCCTTTTCCTCGCTTTGTCATCATACGTCCAGCGATTGTCACTTGGGCAGACTTTTCTTCTAAGTCTTCTTTAGAAAACTCATCAAATTCAGCGATAATTTGTGCGGATTGATGAGAACGGTCATATCGTTCACCGAATGGATCGATACCCTCTTCTCTCATTTTATTCATTTTGTCACGTCTGACCTGGAATTGGTCATTTAATTCTTCGTTATTAAGCCCTTCATTACTCATTTATATCACTCCAATAATTTATTTTGCAGAGAAAAGCAGAAAAACTGCCAGTACATGCACTAGCAGTGAGCTACAAAAAGAAAGATAGTCTTATCCTACTTTTATACTTTGAAGCTCTTTTGCCTCGGCTTCGATCGTAAAGTCATCAAGAACTTGTACAAGCTCCGCTCTCGTTTCACTTTGATTGATTTGATTTCTTACGTCCGCATTGCCTCGGACACCTTTTAAGTACCATGCTGCGTGCTTTCTCATTTCTCTGACAGCCACGTGTTCGCCTTTTAGGTCAATGAGTCTGTCTAAGTGAAGTTTGCACACTGACATCTTCTCACGTACATTTGGCTCTTCTTTTAGTTCACCCGTTTCTAAATAATGAACCGTTCGATAGATCATCCACGGGTTTCCTAGCGCGGCTCTTCCGATCATGACAGCATCTACACCCGTTTCATCAAGCATTCGTTTTGCATCTTGAGGGGTTTTGACATCTCCATTGCCGATGACAGGAATGGAAACAGATTGTTTGACCTCTTTTATAATATCCCAATTCGCTGTTCCTTCGTACATCTGCACACGTGTCCGTCCGTGAAGCGCAACCGCTTGTCCACCTGCTCGTTCAACAGCACGGGCATTGTCGATAGCGAAGATATGATCTTCGTCCCAGCCCATTCTCATTTTCACCGTAACAGGTTTATCTACAGCATCTACAACAGCAGAGACCATTTCATAAATCTTGTTTGGATCAAGCAGCCATTTCGCTCCTGCATCACATTTCGTAATCTTCGGTACAGGACAGCCCATGTTAATATCAATAATGTCCGCTGTGGTGTTCTGGTCTACAAACTTTGCCGCTTCGACGAGTGTGTCTTTTTCACCTCCAAATATCTGAAGGCTCAAAGGCTTTTCCCGTTCATCAATGTATAGCATACCCATTGTTCTTGCATTGTTGATCAGGATCGCCTTGTCACTGACCATTTCAGCGCAGACTAAACCCGCTCCAAACTCTTTAACTGTCAGTCTGAAGGCAGAGTTGCACACACCAGCCATAGGCGCGAGCACCACTTTGTTTTTAATGTCGATATCTCCGATTTTAAACATCATTTCCCCTCCTTCCTTCTTCAAGAATTGGCGAAAGTTCTTCCACCGTTATATTTAAAGCATCTGCTATTTGACCAACCAATTGGTTTGTTGGTAATCGATTGCCTCGCTCAATTTCTCCTAAGACAGAGACAGAGATGCCTAGTCTTTTCGCGAACCCTTCCTGAGTATACCCTTTTAGCTTTCGGTATGCACGAATTCTTCTACCCCACATGTCTTTTTCCATATGCTTACACCTTCTTGGTCTGTTACGGCATTTATTTGTACTTCGCCGATTTCTGGGCAAATCTCACTCATCGGAACAAGAACGAATAAACGTTCGTACATTCTAGGATGTGGTACTACAAGCTGTTCTGTTTCAATATTTTCACGATTATAAAGTAAAATGTCAAGGTCAGCCGTTCGCGGTCCCCATCTCACTTCTCTTGTTCTGCCTAACTCTTGCTCGATTTTCTGAGTAAGTGCCAGTAGTTCATTTGGACGAAGCGAAGTGGAAATTTTCACAGCCATATTTAAAAAGTCATCTTGGTTTTCGTAACCTACAGGTGTTGTTTCATATATAGAGGAGATCAATTCTACTTGAACCTCTGGATGTTCGTGCAGTTTTTTGACAGCTTCTTTTAAATAGGTTTCCTTTTTACCTATGTTCGATCCTAAAGCGATGTATGCAGTATTGTTCATGTGCGTGATCTCGTCATTTCAATTGCAACGGACTGATAGTGTCCTGGAATTGGCGGATCTGGTTTGATTACCTTTACTGTACATTCCTGAACTGTCGGAAAGTCCTTTAACACTTGGTTCGCAATTCTTTCTGTCAGTGTTTCAACGAGGTTGACTGATTCACCTTCTACAATGCTTTTGCAGATTTGGTAGAGCTCTGCATAATTAATGGTCTCATTGAGGTCATCAGTTTGCCCGGCTTTACTTAAATCAAGTGAAGCTGTTAAATCCACACGGAATCGCTGTCCTAATTTATTTTCTTCTGCAAATACGCCGTGGTAGCCGTAAAATTCCATTCCATTTACATATACTTTATCGATGATAAGCGCCTCCCTTATTCAGCATGGCATCCATCATTTTTGCCATTCTTGCGATTTCTTTTACATCATGTACGCGAACCATCGCACTGCCTTTTTGAATCCCAAGGCAGACCGTAGCCCCCGTTCCTTCCGTACGTTCTTCAGGCGGCAGGTCTAAGACAGCTCCGATGAATCGTTTTCGAGATGTAGCTAAGAGCAGTGGATAACCAAGGTGACAAAAATGTTCGAGCTCATTCATGACCATCAGGTTGTCCTCTTTATTTTTCGCAAAACCTACACCTGGATCTAATATGATCATGTCATCACGGACACCCGCTTGTTTCGCAATTTGAACACTTTCTTTCAAATCTGCGATCATATCTGAAATCAGATGTGTGTAGTTTCGCTCTGGCCGATTGTGCATTAAAATAATCGGCACATTGTGCTTCGCTGCCACATGCGCCATTTGAGGATCTGCCTTCGCTCCCCATACATCATTAATGATGGAAGCTCCAGCTTTCACCGCTTCATCTGCAACATGGGCTTTATACGTATCAATGGAAATCGGTACATCCAATTCTTTAGTGATCTTTTCAATGACGGGAATGACTCTTGAAAGCTCCTCTTGTTCTGAGACAAGTGCCGCTCCTGGGCGAGTCGATTCTCCGCCAATATCAATCATATGCGCCCCGTCTTCTATCAGCTGTGCTGCATGAGCCAGCGCTTTATCCACTTGATTAAACTTTCCTCCATCTGAAAAAGAGTCAGGTGTGACATTTAAAATGCCCATGACCAATGTCTTTTCTTCATAACTAAGGGTGTGGTGCTTGGCTTGTATGATTTTAGGCTGTTTTATCACTTGTTGTGTCATTGTGTCCACCTACTCTTTATGATCTAGACGTTCTTTTGTATATTGCGTTCTCAACTTTGTTGAGATGATCCGGCTGTTTTGAGGCAAGGAAATTTCTCCTATACTGCTGAAGGGCACAATCCCCTGAACAGAATTGGTCATCCATGCCTCATCAGCTGATAGCAATTGCGAGACTGGGTATCGCCCTACTTTTAGTGAAGTCCCCATAGCTTGAAGCGTTTCAATACAATATCGGCGAGTGACTCCATTTAAAATTCCTGTATCAAGTGACGGTGTATAGATCACATCACCTTTTCGCCAAAATATATTGGAGGTAATTCCTTCTGCCACATCATTTTCTTTTGTTAAAAAGATGCCTTCTAACGATGCATCATTTCCCACTTCTCTTTTAGCCAGCAGGTTGTTCATATAATGATGAGACTTGAGGCGCCTTGGACCTTCCGGCGTATTTCTCCTCGTTTGAAGAATGACTCCCTGCTTCTCGTCTAAAACAGATTCGGGCCGGAATGGAGAGATCATGACAAAAACGACAGGCTCTTCATAAGAATCTGCAGAAAATCCATTGCCTCTGCCCGCAGAAACATTGAAGCGAATTCTCGCATGACCACCGGCTATTCCGTTTTTATTTAGTAAGGTATGAATGATGTCGAGTACAAATGGTTTCTCTATTGTGGATTCGATGCAAAGGTCACGCAATGATTGATTGAGCCTTTCAAGGTGCCAATCTAACAGAAAGACTTGTCCTGCCAGGCTGGTAAATGTTTCGAATACACCGATGCCATATAGAAAACCATGATCAAAAGGAGAAAGAGTCGCGTCTTTCTCCTCTATATACTGACCGTTCAGATAAATGATCATGCGTTTACTTCATGCCCCTTTTTACGATAGGTTTCAATGAAATTTTTAAGCATTTCTTTTCCGAAGGACGTCATAATCGATTCAGGATGAAACTGTACACTTTCAATTGGCAGCTCTTTATGGCGAATGGCCATGAGCTCGCCTTCCTTTGTGCTGGCTGTTGCGTCAAAGCACTCCGGCAGCGTCTCGTTTTTGACAATTAATGAATGATATCTCGTTGCGACAAGCGGATTTTGGAGTCCAGTGAAGACGCCTTTTCCGTCATGTGCAATCTCTGACGTTTTACCGTGCATTAAGCGCTCTGCACGAACGACATCCCCGCCAAAGACTTGCGCAATGGATTGATGACCTAGACACACACCAAAGATCGGAATACTTCCCGCAAAGTGCTTGATCGCCTCCATACTAATTCCCGCTTCATCAGGACTGCATGGCCCTGGAGAAATCATGAGAAAATCTGGTTTAAGCTCTTCGATTTCTTGAATGGTTACTTGATCATTCCGTTTCACGATCAATTCTTCTCCAAGCTCACCTAAATACTGGACCAGGTTGTACGTAAATGAATCATAATTATCAATCATTAATATCATGCTCTGCTCACCTCTAACTCAAAATAGTCTCTTCTTTGCTCAACTGTAATGCTTTTTTTACTGCATAGGCTTTTTTAATCGATTCTTTGTATTCGTGCTTTGGTACAGAATCGATGACGATCCCAGCACCCGACTGCATAAAGGCTTTGCCTTCAGTACAATACGCCGTACGAATGACGATGTTAAAGTGCATATCTTGATTGAATCCAAACCAGCCTATAGATCCAGTATAAAGCCCACGCCTTGTCGGCTCAAGCTCTTCTATGATTTCCATTGTTCTCACCTTTGGAGCACCTGTAATTGTTCCGCCTGGGAATACAGCTCTCATGACATCTACTGCATCACAATCATCACGCAGTTCCCCTTGTACGTTGGATACAATGTGCATCACGTGTGAATATTTCTCAATCGCCATAAATTCGTTCACTTTTACTGAGCCATAAGTAGACACGCGTCCAAGGTCATTCCGCTCAAGATCCACGAGCATCACATGCTCTGCGCGTTCTTTTTCATTTTCAATGAGCTCTTTTGCCAGCGCTTGATCCTCAGCGTCGTCTTTGCCTCTTGATCTTGTACCCGCAATCGGTCTTGTTTCTAATTGATTCCCCTTTTTCTTAATAAGCAGCTCTGGAGATCCACAAACAATCTGGAAATCAGGCGTGTGCAGATAAGACATATACGGAGATGGATTGACTTGACGTAACGTTTTGTATAAATCATACGGATGTGTGTGGAGCTGTTCATCTTGTCTGATGGATAAATTCACTTGGAACACATCACCGCTTGCGATATATTGCTTAATTTTCTCTACTGCTTCTCCAAAGGTTTCTTCGGTAAACGGTGCTGCTGGTACAAATTCTGCAGAAGATTCATGAACAGGAGATTGCGCTGATTCTTCTGAAGAGCTTGTCCACTTTCGCTTCAAATCTTCGAGTCTTTGATGAGTGTCACTCACAGGTTCCGTTCCTTCTGTGTGAGTGATCAGCCACAGCACGTTTTCTTCATGATCAAAGACCGCAACATCATTAAATACGAGAAAATAAAGATCAGGTGTTTTCAGGTCATCAATGGACAGCATTTTAAAATGCTCGATATATCTTGCATAATCATAGCTTAAAAATCCAATCGCCCCGCCTTGAAAATCAGGATATTCCTCATTCATTTCGGTTTGAAGGGTTTGGAACCAATCCGTAAACGCTCTGAATGGATCGCCTTCTTTGAACAGCACCTCATCTTGATAATGGATGGTTGTCATCCCGTCTTTCCCCTTCGCTTTAGCGATCGGGTCAATGCCAGCAATGCTGTATGAACCGCCGCGAGCACTTTCAAGAAGAACATGGTGTGTTTCGCCAGCAGTTAATTGTTCGTATCTTTTCAGGAAAGCATCTTTCGTAAAAGGAATTTTGATGCCCATCGGCCTGCGTTGTGTCATGTTATCATCCTTTTTCATTTTCATTAATCTTATTGTAATGCAATCCAATTTATTTAGAAAATAGTATTTGCTTTCCATCTACAGATTTCATAAAAAAACCCCAGCAAATGCTGGGGTAATTGGTTTAATCGAATTGATAAAGAGGTGTACTGAGGTAACGCTCCCCATTACTTGGGATGATTGCCAGAACCTTTTTCCCTTTACCAAGCTTCTTCGCTGTTTGAAGTGCTGCGTAAATAGCTGCTCCTGAAGAAATACCGCCAAGGATCCCTTCCTCTTTCGCTGCTTTTCTTGCAAGCTCAAATGCATCTTCGTTTTTCACTTGGATAATACCGTCATATACTTCCGTGTTCAAGATTGAAGGGATAAAACCTGCTCCTATCCCTTGGATTTTATGCGGGCCTGGCTTTCCGCCTGATAATACAGGAGAATCTGTCGGCTCTACCGCATAAAGCTGAATCGATGGGATGGCTTCTTTTAAGACTTCACCAGCACCCGTAATCGTGCCGCCCGTACCAACACCTGCAATAAATGCATCAAGCTCGCCGTCAAACTGTTCAAGAATTTCTTTTCCTGTAGTACGACGGTGAATCTCCGCATTGGCTTCGTTGCTAAATTGCTGAGGCATGAAGTAACCATGCTCTTCTGCCAATTCTTCTGCCTTTTTGATGGCACCTTTCATTCCTTCTGCACCTGGTGTTAATACAAGCTCTGCACCATAAGCGCGTAAAAGGTTGCGGCGCTCCTGACTCATTGTGTCTGGCATCACTAGAATTGCGTTAATTCCTTTAGCTGCCGCTACCATCGCAAGACCGATCCCTGTGTTTCCGCTTGTTGGTTCGATGAGCGTGTCGCCGGCTTTTAAAGTACCTTTCGCTTCAGCATCTTCGATCATCGCTAACGCAATACGATCTTTTACACTGCTGCCCGGGTTCATATATTCAAGTTTCAAGTAGACATCCGCACTGTCTTCATCTACTAAACGGTTTAATTTAACGACTGGTGTATTTCCTATTAGTTCAAAAACTGAATTTGCAATACGAGCCATCACTAACACCTCTATCTCCGAGTAATTTTATTGTATTAATATTAAATTATCAATTTCAAAAAATTTTGTCAATGCTTTTAGTCCTGCTCGCCATCGTAAAACCATGTGACTTTTGCTTCTTTCCACAGGGTTTTGACATTCGCCTTTTCACCTAGGTCTTCCATGGCAATCTGCCTTTTGATCTGATCTTTGACTTCTTCATAAGAGAAGGAGCGGCCATCTAATTTTTCTTTTAGTTGAATAATGGCATACCCGTTTTTGGTCTCGATCGGTTCTTTTGTCCATTCGTCTGGCTGAAGCTTTTGAGCTTCCTGTATGTATAGGGCTGGGATATTTTCTTGTTCTTCTGTCACAAACCCAAGATCTCCGCCATATGGAGAGGTGTAGCGGTCAATGGAGCGTTCAGCTGCCACCGCTTCGAAGCTAGATCCGCCTTTAAGATCCTTCAATACATTTTCAGCTTCGCCTTTTGTCTTCACGACGATATGACGAATACGGTATGAATCATCATATTGATATAAGTCCTTGTTTTTTTCATAAAAGGATTTCGCTTCTTTTTCAGAAACAACAGCATCTCTCGTTAAAAGCTGCTCTAATAAAATTTGATAACGAATCTGTTCTTTCCATTCCTTTTCACTTGTATGTCCATCTTCGTAGAAATTATTAGATACCGCTTTAAGCATGAGCAATTCACGATTGATCTCTTTTGAAGACACCTCAAGCTTGTTTTCTTTCGCAAGCTGATTGACCACCTTCTGATTAATCATTTGCTCAAGTGTTGCCTTGCCATAGCGGTCTTCCATCTTCTTTAACCATTCTTGACGCGTCACCTTCTCTTTTCCAATCGACGCAATTTCTTCACCGCTCTTCCCATTTGAAGAAGCCTGTGACATTTGCGACTTTGTTAATACATATGCAATGACAACGGCATTGATCATAAGCAACACGAGGATAAATGTCCATACCACTCTTGCTTTTAGTCTCATTTTTCGTCTCCTTTCCATTCTAAAAAGAAAACCCGCTGCTTAGAGCTTAGCGGGTTATTTCTTCACGCAGCTCTTCTAGCTCTTCTTTTGTAAATACATACGTTTCGTTACAAAAATGGCATTGAGCTTCTGCTTGTCCGTCTTGTTCAATCATGTCGTCAATTTCGGCTTTCCCTAGGCTGATAATGCCATTAGCAAAACGTTCTTTTGAGCAGTTACAAGAGAATTCGACAGGTACAGTTTCTAAAATTTGAGGTTTTTCTCCGAGTACTTCTTCTAAAATTTCTTCTGGTGTCATCCCTTTTTCAATGAGTTTAGAAATGGGTTCAATGGTTGAGAGCCGCTTTTCTAATCTTTCGATGACAGCATCTTCTGTTCCAGGCAGCAATTGAATGATGAAACCGCCTGCTGCAAGGATCGAGTTATCTGGATTGACCAGAACCCCTACGCCTACAGAGGAAGGCACTTGCTCAGAAGAGACAAGATAATAAGTGAAGTCGTCTCCAATTTCACCTGAGACGATCTCCGTTTGTCCTGTAAAGTGATCTTTCAGTCCGATATCTTTGACAACACTCAACGTTCCAGATGTCCCGACTGCACGTCTGACATCCAGCTTGCCATGTTCATTTAAGTCAAAGTGGACTTGTGGGTTTGAGACATATCCGCGCACCTGACCTTTTGCGTTTCCATCAGCAATGATGGCACCGATTGGTCCACCGCCTTCAATTTTGACCGTTAGCTTATTTTCGCCTTTCAGCATAGCACCCATCATGACTGTAGCTGTCATTGTTCTGCCAATCGCTGCTGATGCTGTTGGCCATGTATGGTGTCTTCTTTGTGCTTCATTGATTGTATCTGTTGTGTTTGCAGCATATGCTCGGACTTTTCCGTCATATGCTAACGCTTTAACTAAGTAATCCATTCGATTTTAAACCTCCTATAGTACACCGACACGATTACGCTCATAAATGAGTTGAAGTCCTTTTAATGTTAAGAACGGATCGACAATATCAATGCAGTCTGATTCATTTCCAATCAATGTCGACAAACCGCCTGTTGCAATGACTTTCGGTGTTTGTTTCGCTTGCTGCTTCATCCGTTTCACTATTCCCTCGACTTGCCCAACATATCCATAAAGGATGCCGGATTGCATCGCACTAATGGTGTTTTTTCCAACAATGTGATCTGGACGGACAATTTCAATTCTCGGCAGCTTCGCCGCTCTTGTATATAAAGCCTCTGTTGAGATGGTAATACCAGGTGCAATTGCCCCACCCATGTATTGTTTTTGTTCATTGATATAGCAGTAGGTTGTCGCTGTGCCAAAGTCTACCACAATGAGAGGTGCCCCATATAGGTGAATCGCCGCTACTGCATTCACAATTCGATCAGCCCCGACTTCCTTTGGATTGTCACACATAATGTTTAATCCAGTCTTCATTCCAGGCCCTACAATTTGGGGTGTTAAGTGAAAGTACTTCTCGCACATTCTTTCTAGTGCAAACATCATTGGCGGGACAACAGACGAGATGATAATTCCTTCTATTTGATCAAACATCAGCCCCACATAATCAAATAAAGACCTGATAGCCATACCAAATTCGTCTTCTGTTTTATGACGGCTTGTTTCAATTCGCCAATGGTAGTTTAGATCGCCGTTATGATAAACACCTAAAACGGTATTTGTGTTTCCTACATCTATCACGAGTAACAACTTCATCACCACTTTGAATAGTTTCTCAAAAAGAGCATTTTTCGACTTTCTATCATACCATACACGAATTGAGTTCCATTTGTAAACAATTCGAAACCGATCCATTCATGAATCGAAATAAAAAAAGCTGCCGGTGATCCCGGCAGCTTTCACAGAAGGAGATTAGATCTCCTCATCTTCTTCTTTTTTCTTGATGTTCACTTTCACATCATCGTTTTTCTCTTCGTCATCTGCGTATATACGCTCTGGAAGCTTTCCAGTTTCGTAAAGAGATTTAATTTGCTCAGCATCTAATGTTTCAACTTCTAGAAGGGCTTGTGCGATAATTTCTAGCTTATCTTTGTTCTCAGTGAGAATTTGTTTCGCACGTTCGTAGCTGTCCTTGATGAAACGCTGAATTTCTTGGTCAATCTCGTAAGCAATGGCTTCACTATAATTCGGCTCGTTGTTAAAGTCACGGCCTAGGAACACTTGACCACCTTGTGCTTGACCGAACTGAAGCGGACCAAGCTTATCAGACATACCGAACTCAGTAACCATTTTTCTTGCAATGCCTGTTGCACGCTGGAAGTCGTTGTGAGCGCCTGTGCTTACTTCACCAAACGTAATTTCCTCTGCAACACGACCGCCGAGCAAGCCGACAATTTTATCAAGAAGCTCTGGCTTCGTTTGGAAATAACGGTCTTCTCTTGGAAGCATGACCGCATATCCGCCTGCCTGACCACGAGGAACGATCGTTACTTTATGCACCATGTCCGCTTCGTCTAGGATAAGTCCAATCACAGTATGACCTGCTTCATGGTAAGCCACGATATTACGTTCTTTCTTCGAAATGACGCGGCTTTTCTTCGCCGGTCCAGCGATGACACGGTCAGTCGCTTCGTCGATATCACGCATATCGATTTTCTTTTTGTTATGACGGGCAGCAACTAGCGCTGCTTCGTTTAGTAAGTTCTCAAGATCTGCTCCAGAGAACCCAGGTGTTCTGCTTGCAATGGCTTTCAAGTTGACTGTATCATCAAGCGGTTTGTTTTTCGCATGAACCTTCAGTACTTCTTCACGACCAATGACATCTGGTCGGTCAACCGTAATTTGACGGTCAAAACGTCCCGGAC
Source organism: Bacillus sp. NMCC46 (assembly GCF_002998465.1). NCBI lineage: Bacteria > Bacillati > Bacillota > Bacilli > Caryophanales > Bacillaceae > Bacillus > Bacillus sp. NMCC46. The sequence goes on from NZ_PVQZ01000010.1 coordinate 12,699, forward strand.
GCAGCAATGCAGGATCTAGGATATCTGCACGGTTCGTCGCAGCAATGATAATAATACCTTCGTTCGCACTAAAACCATCCATTTCAACAAGAAGCTGGTTAAGCGTTTGTTCACGCTCGTCATGACCACCGCCAAGACCGGCTCCACGCTGACGACCCACTGCATCAATCTCATCAATAAAGATTAAGCAAGGTGCATTCTTTTTCGCATTTTCGAATAAATCACGTACACGTGATGCACCGACACCGACGAACATCTCGACGAAGTCAGAACCACTGATGCTGAAGAAAGGAACGCCTGCTTCTCCTGCAGATGCTCTCGCAAGCAAAGTTTTACCTGTACCTGGAGGCCCTACTAGTAAAACCCCTTTAGGTATTCTTGCGCCAAGCTCCGCAAATTTACGTGGGTCCTTTAGGAATTCAACCACTTCTACAAGCTCTTGCTTTTCTTCATCTGCACCGGCAACATCTTTAAATTTCACACGTTTCTTCTCTTCTGTGTAAAGCTTCGCCTTACTCTTACCAAAGTTCATAACACGGCTTCCACCGCCCTGAGCTTGGTTCAATAAGAAGAAGAACAGGATAAAGATGATGATAAACGGAATGATGGTTGTCAGAACTTGCAGCCATCCATTTGTTTCAGGTGCTGGTTCTACTTTTACATCTGTATTCTTCAGTGCACTGTAAATCTGGTCAACACCTTGACCATCTGGAACATGGGTAATAAAGTATTGATCTTTTTTCGCGCCATCTAATTGACCACGAATTTCATAAACCCCTCTTACAGGCTGAATGGAGATACTCTCCACTTTTCCCGCACTTAGATTTTGCGAAAATTTGCTGTAAGACATGTTCTCAGGCTTTTGATTAGGGGATCCTAACCAACTGACTACCCCTATCACAAGTAATAAAATAAGTATATAAAAAATCGTATTACGAAAAACCCGATTCATTCCTTACCTCCTCCCACAGTAAGCACAACTATGTTCAATAGTATCATAGAAAATCATTCCAATACAACCAATAACCTCATGTATACGTATGCTGATTAGCCTTCGTAAACAGATGGTTTTAACACTCCAATATACGGGAGGTTTCGGTAACGTTCAGCGAAATCCAATCCATAGCCGACAACAAATGCATCTGGCACTTCAAATCCAACATAATCTGCTTTGATGTCTGCTTTACGACCGCTTGGTTTATCAAGCAATGTCACAATTTTTATGGAGTTTGCTTTACGGTATCGGAAAAGCTCTACCAGATAGCTCAAAGTTAACCCACTGTCGATGATATCTTCCATAATTAAAATATCTCTTCCTTCAACAGAAGTATCAAGATCTTTAATGATCTTTACTTCTCCTGAAGATACGGTAGATTTTCCGTAGCTAGATACATCCATAAAATCAAGTTCTAAATATGTATCAATGTGTTTGATCAGGTCTGCCATGAATGGAAGAGCCCCTTTCAAAACACCAATAGCCAGGGGAAATTTACCATCATAATCGCTGGTTAATGTTGCACCCAGTTCCTTCACTTTTTGCTGGATCTCTTCTTCTGAGATCAAAACCTTTTCAATATCTTGTTTCATGCTTTTGCTTGCCCCCTACAAATTTTCATGCTGTCTATATTGTAATACAATGAGATCGCTGTTTGTCATATCAATTTCTTCAAAAACGGATTTTTTCAGACCTGGGATCCAGATGATTTGATGATCCGAGTCAGTGACGATCGGCCAGCTGTCTCTTTCTGCAAGAGGCACTTTTTTATCAATAAATATATCCTTCACCTTTTTTGATCCATTCATCCCTTTAAGTTTGATTCGATCACCATTTTTTCGTGAGCGAATGATCAAAGGGAGACGAACATGATCTTTTTGAAGCAAGAAAAAATGGTTTCCGTTCCGTGCATCCTTCGGAACATGATTTGATACCACGATAGACTGCCCATTCGGAAGGAAAAGCTCCTCTCCAAGCTCACCCTTTAAGTGAAGAGCATAAGACTGGTCTAGTACAAGCGATCGTTCAAAGGTAAACATACAGTAATCATAAGACTTGACAGCTTGTAAACCTTTTGGCAAATCTAATGATCCAGACGGTTGTTCGGTATGAGATAACCAGTCCAAAGTCCCTAGAATATGCTGGTTTGAAAACGCTGATTGAGTGTTTTCATAAAGATAGTTTAATATTAGTTGAATGCCTCTTCTTTGTAAAGGCAAAGGCAGGTCAAGCAAAGGCTTCGTTTTGATCTTAATTTGCTTAGGCGATTGATTCGTTATCACTTGGTTCATTTGTTCCTTTGTTAATGCCTGCAAATATTGCTCATCCTCAGTCAGCATGTCACTTACAAACTGAAAGCTTTCATGTACATGAGGTGCCTCTTCTTTTAACACGGGAAGAATGTGTCTTCTTATCCGGTTTCTCAAGTAGTCATCAGTGTGATTGCTTTGATCAATGACATAGGGAATATGTTCTTTTTCACAAGCTGTCAGCACGTCGTCCTTGGAATATCCAATGAGCGGCCGAATCAGCCATCCATCTTGAAAAGGACGTTTTGCTTGGATACCGGCGAGTCCTATTCCAACAGTCCCTCTCGCAAGCCTCATCATCATTGTTTCTACTTGGTCGTCTCCATGATGTGCAAGCGCTATAAATTGAGCGTTGTATTGCTCCATCAATTGACGAAAGAAAGCATATCTGCACTCCCTTGCAGCTGCCTGTTTGTTTAAGTGGTTTTCTTTTGCATATTGGGTGACCTGTATGCGGGCCGATTCAAAAGGAATCTCTTGCTCCTTGCAGTAAGCCTCAACAAATGCCAAATCAGCAAAGGATTCTTCTCCTCTGAACATGTGATCTACATGGGCTGCAATCAGCTGATAGGAACCTTTTCGACGTTTGTTTAGTTCGTGCAGTAAAAGCATGGAATCTGGTCCGCCAGAAACCCCGACAATGACTGTCGTATTTTCAAGGTAAACATCATGTTTTTTCAAAAATGATTCAATTCTATTCACAACTTCCTCCTCACAAAGAGCAGGTAATTTAAAGATATACATATCCTATCACTTTCAGTAGCTCCAAGCAAAGATGAAGCCTGCTTTTTTACAGGTCTATAGCAGGAACAAAACTACATATGCACAGTAAAGAGCAAGTACACTGCACACGATCAGAACAGTTTCAAAAAGCCCGCCTGATTTTTTGCGTACTGGTGTTCTTTTTGCTGCTGCAACTCTCGATCGTGAAGTCACCTGTTGATTTTGTTGAACAGCGGGCTTTTGCCCGTTTTTTTGCTGCTGCTTCTTTTGACTCGCTTTTCTTGAAGCGATCAGCTGTCCTTCTTTCAGCATCGCACTCTTCATAGCCGCCGCTGATTGATATTTACCTTGTAGAGCAGCCTTTAACACCCTTTCATAACGCTTTAATAAAGGATGTCCTTCAATCGCTCTGTAAAGCTGCTTTTCCGGTTCTGCTCCTTTTTTGAATTCTTTCTTATACGCACAATTCACCATCACCATACTTAAGGCAAACAGATCATAGGATGGCTCTGCCTTTCTTGTGCCGAATCCCCAATAGCCTCGATCAAAAAACTCTGTATACTCCTTGATTGCCCTGCCTGCTTTTGTCGTTCCCCCTACATCAATGCACCGGATCGCGGCTGGGGGACCTGACACGATGAGATTGTCTGGCTTCAAGTCACCAAAAATCCAGCCTTCCTGATGTAAATGAGCCAGGTTAGATAAAAGCTGAACCATTAAAACGACGATCCACTCATCACCTTTTTGTTTTACAAATTCAAGCAGTAACGGGCCTCTGACATACTCCATCACATAAAAGGAACGCTTTTGAAGCATACCGGGATAAATCGCATCATCCATATCATAAAAAGAAGGCCCCATGGTTTTCACAGGAGCCTTAGAAAAGGATTTTAATACATTGACTTCAGATGCAATGAGCATACTGTCATCACTCACTTTAAGGGCTACTTGACCATTTGGCGATTCGGCTAGATAGACAATACCGTTCGCCCCTTTTCCCAGCTCTTTTACAATGCGGTAATGATTGTGATGCCATTTCCCTTGAATCACCGTGCCTAACGGAATGTTAGAAGCCGAATTCATTATCATGCTCTTCCTTTGCTTCAAGCAGCCCTTTACGCGAACGAACTGATTTGAAATGCTGGAGTGCTTCTCGAAGCGCTGGTCCAGTTGGAGTAATTCCTCCCGTGGTCAGTTTCGGGAAAATAGATGATAACGAATCGAATCGAGGCGTCCAATTCAACACAATTTCAGCATCTGAGTTTTTCCCGGGAAATATACACATCCCAAACTGATTTTCACCAATTCTTGAATTTAAACTAATAGAGAGATCGATGAGTGCTTCTTTAACGGTCGGCAGCTTCGGTTTCATACTTGCACTTGTATCAACAAGCACAAGTACTTGAAGATGAACCGTCTCTCCTAACTCATCGACTACTTCCATCACTTCCCCACGCTTATCAGGCGGAAGCTCTTCAATTTCAGTGTCTTTGCCAAGTATTTGCTGCAATTCTTTATTCACAACACCTTGTAAGGTTTGTGTCATCGCTTTTTTTGTGACCATTTGTACCGTTTGAGATAACTGCTGGACGTAGACAACCTGATGGATGCCTCCGCCTGCGAGGGCCATCCCCTCGACTTCTTTCATCGCTTCATGATCGTGTCTGTTTTCCTCCATAATGCCAATGACATTGACTGTAATCCCTTGTTCCTTTGCCAATGAGGCAATCGCAAGTGGATCTTCCCCGTGATTTGAGCAGCCATCTGTAATCAATAAGATTTGGTTTACGTGACCTTTTCGCATCTTCATTCCTCCTGGGATCGTAACTGAATGCTTTATATTCCCATCATCGCCAGAAGAAATTCATATTATACGATATTTTAAGAAATCTCTTGTTTCTCAAGATAGAATGTACCAGTCGGAATGGATGCCCATTTTGGTGTGTTGTGATCAAGCCTGATGACAACAACCGTCATATCGTCGTCAATTTGACCCGCTCTTGTTCGAATGACCTCTTCCATTAATAAATCAGCAATCTCTTGCGGATCTTCTGTTTTAAAGCTTTTCATTTTGCGCTTCACCCACAGATCATGATTTTCAATATGCTTTGGTCCTTCAAAAATGCCATCACTCATCATAATCAGCAGATCTCCTGCCTTCATCTGTTCACTCACTACCTCCACTTCAAATTCATCAATAATCCCAATCGGTAAGTTGCTCGCTTGTACCTTCATCACCTGTTCACCTCGTTTAATAAAGCTGGGTGTTGAACCAATCTTGAGGAACTTACAGCTCGCATCCTGTAAATCAATAATTGATAAATCTAATGTAGAATAGATTTCATCCGTCGTTCGTAAAGATAAAATACTATTAATGGTTTTGATTGCCACTTTTTCATTGATACCTGACGCCAATATTTTTTCTAACAGCTTAATCGTTTCATTGCTTTCAAAATGAGCCCTTGCTCCATTGCCCATTCCATCACTAATAGCTGCGGCATATTTGCCCGCACCCAGCTCCATCATGCTGTAGCTATCCCCAGACACTAACCCTCCGCCTTTCGCTGCATGCGCTACGCCTGTAGCCACTCGATATGATTTTGCAGAGCCAAATACAACGTGGCAATAGCCTGTTGGGTGCTCTGCACACTGCTCTGCTTTGACTAAAATCTGTTCTTCTAAAATATCTGAGAGCATGGGAGCGATGATTTTTTCACATTCACCATGTCCTTGGCAATATGGGATTCTCATTTCAATATCGACATTCCCCTGCTCCAAGCTATAAATTTCTACTTGCTGAATTTCAATCCCAAAGTGCTGAAGTGCTTCTATCATCTGCTCTTCTTGAATAAAATGCTGTTCTCTTTCTCGTTTTATTTCCCGGGAAAAATCCTCCATCACTTGTGAGACCCCCATCAGCTGTTCGGCTACAAGTCGTCTGCTGTCTTGGACCTTTTTCTTCAGGGTCTGGTTGGCTTTATAGTAAGCGATCTCCTCTTCAATCAATTCCTCGACATGTTTTGATTTTGAGCAGTGCTGGCTAAATTTCTTCTTCAATTTCCGGTTATGCTCGTAGGTTTTTTCATCAGATTCATGCATAACTTGTTTCATCAGTTCATAGGTTGTATCAAAGTTCTGCACCCAGCATTTATTTTTCTTATAGCACGTTTGACAGGATCGTTCTGTGATCGTACTTAAAAAAAGATCTACATCCTCTTCCTGCTTCTTTTCTTCAGGAATGGATTCGTAAAATGTCGCAAAACTCTCAGACAGCGCATGAAATACATTAGAAAATTGGTCTACCTTTTTTGCTGTCACATCTCGTACTTTCCGGGCGTATTGCTGCTGTTCCTGTACATGCTCTACCGTACCAGGAATATATTTCGCTACCTTAGAGGTCACTGATTGTGGCGTGAGTAAGAAGAGCGCAACTGCAATAAGTGATTCATACAGCGTGGTCACGAGACCTGCTGATCCTTCTCCGTATAGGGAAATAAGTAAGGAACCCACAATTAAGCCAATGGCTGCGCCTGCTTTCTTCCCCTCTTTCAGCAGTCCCCCTAATAAGCCTGAAAAGGCAAGAAGACTCATCTGATAAAGGTTTCCGATGTTAGCGAGACCGAGAATTAATCCTGTCACGACACCCACCGTACAACCAATACTGGCTCCTCCAATAAAAGCAAAGCTCAGCACTACATAACGTGACAAAATATGCTCTGCCTGCATCCCTTGAAATGTGATGCCAGCCAGACCTGTTAAAACTGAGGCAATTAAAATCATAAAGCAAATAATTTCTTCAACCTTTAAGGAGTGTTTGATTTTCCTGACTGTAAAAATCGGCAGGCTTTGAAGGAAAATCAGTGTCAAAATGAAGGCAAGTCCTGCTTCAACACCCGCCATGACGTAATCGTAGCTTTGCACAGCACCTTGCTCTAGGTAAACAAATGCTCCTCGGGTGATCAGCATCGACAGCACAATGACAACCGGCAATGTTTTCACTGGGTCTTTGATGATGAAAGAAACCACCTTGGACATAAGGAGAAACACGATTAACGACGCAAACACAAACAATGCGTTTTGAGGTGATATCGTCATGGCTCCAGCGAGTAAAGCGAGACAAGCAAGCATGGCCTTATCTCTTTTGATAAGCAGCATGGAGCCAAAGAAAGGCAGAGCAAACGGCATAATTTCAGATAAAATAAAGGCTCGTCCTAATAAAAAACCAAGAACAACATAAATAAACCCTTTATAGAAAAAAAGAGAATGCGTGTGATGAAGAAACAGGTTTTTCATCTTTTTTAACCCTGCACTGATTCTTTCAAACCCCGCTCCTGTTAAATCAGTTCTTCTTTCTAGTTTTTCCATCTTTTCATCCCCCACCTGATATTCGTTGCTTGTCATTATAGCGAAGGTGAAAAAGAAATTTTGTCAAAAGAAGTTGTCGTTTCCATAAAACGTTCGACGCTTTATTCGTCAAAGAGGCATACTTTCATGAAAGTCGATGTCTTTCATCAGAATTTTACGAAGACACAAAAAAACAGCCTTCCTAAAGAAAGCTGTTTTGAAGATGACCCGTACGGGATTCGAACCCGTGTTACCGCCGTGAAAGGGCGGTGTCTTAACCGCTTGACCAACGGGCCTTGCTTTTATGTTCTACTAAAAAGGATAGCGGCGGAGGGGATCGAACCCCCGACCTCACGGGTATGAACCGTACGCTCTAGCCAGCTGAGCTACACCGCCATAATAAAAATGCGCTAAGAAGCACAAGATCTATAATACAAAGGAATCGCTTGTCCGTCAATAGAAAGTTTTAAATTAAATGACGAAATCTCAAAAAATGTCGTATGGATCAAGAAAAAAAGCACCTGCGGACAGCAGGTGCTTTGTTGTGAAAGATATATAGAAAGCAGCAACAAGTTAACCTCTTCTTGCTCCGCGTCCCCCACGTTTTGATTCCGTGTTACGTTTTAAAGATGTTAAGCGGTCTTCACTATCTTTTAAGAATTTGTTCATTTTTTGCTCAAACGATTCCTTCGGACGGAAATCATTTCTGCTCGGTCTTGATTGTTGTTGTTGAGGACGATCTTTTGCTTTTTTAATGGACAAGCCGATTTTACCGTCTTTTTCAACGTTAATCACTTTCACTTCAACTTGTTCACCGACTTTTAAATGCTCATTAATATCTTTTACATAGTTATCGGCTACCTCACTGATATGAACGAGACCAGTTGAACCGCCTGGCAACTCCACAAAAGCTCCAAAATTTGTAATGCCCGTAACTTTCCCTTGTAACTTGCTGCCAACTTCAATCGACATAAAAAAAGTGCTCCTCCTTAGACTTATAAAAAAATCTCATTTGTTCAATTATACATAAACTGAATTTTAAGTGTCAACAAGGCTAATCGCTCTTATTGCCCACATCAAAGATTTTTTCGCCTTTTTTGGACATATAATAGTCTCGTCGTGCCAGTTCGAGTACGTATTCTTTGCTTTTCAGCTTTTTAATTTCATCAGAAATATCTTCCTGCTTTGTTTGTAATTGCTTCAATTCTTTTTCAAGCGCAACCTTCTTCTCTTCTTTTTCCTTTAATGAGGACGATTGCGACCAGAGGGCACTTGTCACCAAGACAGCAAACATGAGCACAATCACACCAAACACGGTAAGCCTTCTAAGGAGTCCACGGCGTTTGCGTTTTAAGCGCTGTGCTTGCTGTTCCATTTGTTTTTGGTAATCATTTTGAATTTGTGCGATATTTCTTTTTCTCTTATTCAAGGTTGAAGGCCTCCTCTCTTACTTTGTCCAGAATTGTTTCCATTTCGTTTTGATGGTACCAGATAATTTCTTGGTGCCTTGTAAAATTCCTGCTCCTTTTGAGAAAAACAATCTCATTGATGTTCGCCATTTTTCGGGAATCCGATGAATAATGGTCACATTGAGTAACCAGATGAGCGGATAACAAACAATAGACAGCACCTTCCACACGAGCCGAAACGTAAAATGAACAAGACGTAAGAGCAAGTGGAGCAAGAACATAATAGCACTTATGATTAAGGTCAGCAGCCAGCGGATTGGCTGGAAGACGATGGACATAACCAGCCGTTTAAGGACGAGAGCGGTCTGATACACACACATCATCATAAACTTGAGAATGTTCATATACAGCTGTTTCATCAATGCCTGATACATCGAAAAACCTAGTGCAACGGCTAGAAAGATATAAAGCCTGAATTCTCCTTCATTTGTCAGCAGCAGGACATAAAAGAATAAGAGGCCCTGTACCAGCCAAAAAAGGAGATCGTGTATGACCAAAAGCCATTTTGCTGTCTTTTCCCGATTCACAAACAGCTTGTACGTATCAAGCGATGCGCCCAGCCAGATGCCCATCGCTACCATCGAAAGCATCGTATAAAACTGGACTGTCAGCGTCATTTAAACAGCTTGCTAAAAAATCCTTTAGCTTTCTCCCCGTGCTGCTCATCTACATAAATTAAGTCAAAGACACGCCCTTTGATCGATACAACGCCTTTTTCGACGTCTAGGTTTTTCATTTGCAGATTTTCTCCACGGATAGCGAGAATCCCCATGACCGTCTCAAGCAGAAATTCTTCATTATCAAAGCTTTCCACCTGTTTGACACCGGTAATATCTAAATGCTTTCTGTTTCGCATTGTGACATTGTGCTCCGCTTCTGATGACAGCTTCGTGCCTTGAGGTTGATTATAATATTGATTCATTTATACATCCCCCATATCTCATACTTGCATTGTTACTGCATTGTATGTGACAGGAGGATCATTTAGAACAAGCCCTATTCTGCTGTTTTTTCTTCTTTTAGCACAGTATACATGCCAGCGGCTTCTTCTTTTTTCGTCGTGTCCTTTAACTCGTTGACTTGAACCGTCACAAGTTTTTGACCAAAACGGATTTGAAGCTCGTCTCCTTCTTTCACGTCAGAGCTGGCTTTCGCCTGTGTGCCGTTAATAGAAATTCTGCCTTGATCAGCTACTTCTTTTGCCAATGTTCTTCTTTTAATTAAACGGGACACTTTTAAAAATTTATCTAGTCTCATGTATGCTCACCTCTTTCTATACGTTTGGCATCGTTCCATAGTTCGTCCATTTCCTCTAGCGTTAAGTCCTCTAATGAACGTCCCATGTCCTTTGCTTTTTGTTCGATATGCTGAAAGCGACGCATGAATTTTGTGTTGGCGGAAGCGAGTGCCGTTTCAGGCTCTAGCTGATAGAACCTTCCAATGTTGACGAGAACAAACAAAAGATCTCCAAATTCATCTTTCATCTGCTTCGTTGCACTTTCGTCCGGCTTCTCTGCCACTTCAACGAGAAATTCCTGCTTCTCTTCTTCGTATTTGTTCCAAATATCTTTCACATCTGTCCAATCAAAGCCTACTTTGGCGGCTTTCTTTTGGAGCTTATATGCCTTTGTTAGTGCTGGAAGCGCCGCCGGGATGGATTGCAAAATGGAGGCTGCCCGCTCCGGCTTCTCCTGCTGCTTGATTTTTTCCCAGTTGGCGACCACATCTGCTGCTTCAGAAACATTTGTGTCACCAAACACATGGGGATGTCTACGAATCATTTTTTCTGTGACATGCTGGATGACGTCATCAATTGAGAAAAAGCCGTCATCTTCACCAATTTGGGCGTGAAGTAACACCTGCAGCAGCACATCTCCGAGCTCTTCCACCATATGGTCTGGATCATCTTCATCGATCGCTTCAAGCAGTTCATAGCATTCTTCAATTAAATATGGTTTAAGTGACTCATTGGTTTGTTTTTGATCCCATGGACAGCCGCCCGGACCTCTTAATGTACGTATGACGTCACGGAAAGTGTCAAATTGTTGATAAAGCAGCTTTTCATCTTGAATCGGAGGTACATAAACACTCGTTAAGTTATTTATCGACACATCTCGATCAAGTTCAAATAAAGGAACGGCAGTAATCTGTTCCTGACTGCTTCCAGCCGCAGTCACAATATAGACTTCATAATCGTCAGGAAGCTTTTCCATCAGCGTGAGTTTCACATTCGAAGCGGTCAGCTGATCATATACCTGACAAATGAGGACATGCTGGGTCAATTTCAGATCGTCCGCTCTCATATCTCCTGCATCAACGAATTGTAATCCCTCGATTGGGTCAATCTGCAAGGAGTTAAACGTCGCATCCAAAAAGCTTTGTCCACCAGCAACAGACACATCAATCCCGCGTTCGTGCTGCTGAGAAACTAATAGCTGGACAGTCTTTTCTGCGACAAATGGGTGACCTGGTACTGCGTACACAATCTCCTGTTCCGCAGCCTCTGTAAATAAAATTTCAGTGATTTCCTGATATACCGAATCAAACTGATCGTGCTTTTCATAAATTTCATCAAAAAAGGTCAGCGATGAGACCTCCTGCATCAACTCTGCGGTAAGCGGATGATCCTGCGTTCTCATAAATACTTCTTTCGCCTGCTTCAGCTGCTTGTATACACCGAGCGTCAGCTGATCCATGTCGCCTGCCCCGAGACCGACGACGGTAATCTTACCTGCCATTTCGATTCCCTCTCATCTGTTTAAAATATAAAATCTTTTCTCCTAATGGAATGAGTCTCCATTCCTCGTCCGTAAATACTTCTAGCTTAAGAATACTATATAAAAAGGCGAAACCACCAATAAAAACTGACGTCAGGCTCTCTAAAACGAAAAAAGGACGTTTTTCAAAGGGAATGACCCAAGAAAACAGTGCCTGATACCCTATTAAGACAATGGCCATGAAAGCAGCCGATAAAAGAATTTTCACTGGGAACAGCTCTCTCAAAGAAATCCATCCTTTATGCCTCAAATAAACGGCATTGAGCAGAGCCGCAGCGAGAAAACCACATACGGTTGACCATGCGGCACCGTAGATGCCAAATAGCGGGACAAGTGCAAGCGTTAGTATCCATTTCACCAGCACACTGAGAATCACCACAACAGCCGGATACACAGTATGCCCGAGCCCTTGAAGTAAAGCTGCTTGCGTAATCGCAATCGATGTAAATGCGATGGAAATACAGAATATTTGCAGCGCATCGGTGCCTAAGTCATTACGAAAAAGCATGGTATTGACTGACGCTAGAATACAAATCAGCCCAACTGCTGAACCAATCCCTAAAACCGACGTGGTCTTAAACGATGTACGCACTTTTTGCCTTATCGCTTCATGCTCTCCATTCCTCATAGCCGCCGATAAAAATGGCACAAGAGAGGTTCCGATGCTAATGGCAAACACCGTCCCTAGCTGTAAGAACGGCTGTCCTCGGTCATACACACCTTTTGCCGCCTTTGCCGCGGCTTCACTCAGACCCTCACTGCGCAGCAACGCATACAGATGAAAGGCATCAACCATTTGCATCCATAAAATGAGCAGTCCGCTGACACAAATCGTGAATGTATACAGCACCAAACTCTTCAAAACATCCTTTTTCCGAAGTGTCGCCTGTTTGCTTGTCATACTTGCAGCAGACTGTTTTCGGTATGTCAGCCAAAGAAAAAGAAGTAGTATAAGCGAGGCCGCACTCCCCGCTATGGAGGAGAAGACCGCACCCGCCCCTGTTTCATAAAGCGAATAGCCGCGCCTCACGAAATAGAAGGATAAAACAAGCAGGACGCCTACCCTGATGAGTTGCTCCACCAATTGAGAAATAGCCGTTGGAAGCATCATACCGTCACTCTGAAAAACTCCCCTCAGCATCACGGTAAGCGGAAGAAATAAAAACACGAAAGCACTCATTTGGATGAGCAGGATTAATTGACTGTCCGCCATAAGGCTCGCAATTCTGCCTGCTCCTATGTAAAGACAAAGAAATAAGACCAAGCTCAGTAAAGTGATATAGACCAAGGATACCCTTGTAATGATCCTTCGATTCTCTTCCCCATGCTCACTCAGAAGCTTGGACACCATGACAGGAAACCCTGTGGTGCCGAGCATGATGGCAATGCCAAGGAAGGGATACACTTGCTGATAAATATAAAACCCTGTGTCTCCTACGATGTTCTGGAACGGAACACGATAAACGGCACTTAGAACCTTTGATAACAAGCCTGCGATGGTCAAAATCACCGCACCCTGGAAAAGCCAATGCGGCTGATTCACAGCATTTTTCATGGATGACTCCTTTAAAAATAGATCTACAGTTAAACGCACTCATTATATCATACGTGAATGAAAAGCCGTTTCTTTCTAAGGAGTAGACGGCACATTCCTCGTTTTGTTTCATCCCATATAAAAAACGCCGACAAAATCAAATGATTTCATCGGCATTCTTTCGTTTTATCTATATGATATAGAATTATTAGACCTAATGTTCCATTTGACGGGCTAAGAAGCCAGCTGCCGTTTCTGCCGCTTTATGCTCCACTTCTCCCATTGAACGCTCTTTAGAAAATAAGACGACGGCGCCAATAGGATCTCCGTTTGCAACAATAGGTGCAATGGTATAAGCAGATACGTCATCATCAATACCATCGACAAGTTGAATTTCTTTTTTGCTTTCTTCTAATACAGAATTACGCTGGTCCATTGTTCGTTCAAGTAAATCACTGATGGATTTGTTTAAGTACTCTTTTTTCGAACTGCCGGATACAGCAATATACGTATCTCGATCACAGATCAGGATGGAATGACCCAAACTGTCGAATAATGCATCAGCATATTCCTTCGCAAAGTCTCCTAGCTCACTAATCGGCGAATATTTCTTCAAAATCACTTCTCCATCGCGGTCGACGAAAATCTCAAGCGGATCTCCTTCCCGGATGCGCAATGTTCTGCGAATCTCCTTCGGAATAACCACTCTACCTAGATCATCGATGCGGCGTACAATTCCAGTTGCTTTCATTCACTGCTGCCTCTCTTTCGTTTGATGATGTGTTGGGTGAATGGAACAAAAGCGTCCACTTTATGCAACATTCACCACTTGACCCTGAGTTTAGTATCCGTCACATCAAACGTAATATACACGAGAGACAAACAAAATTTTATGAAGATGGAATGGTTTCTTTTTTCACTTCTTGAAGGCCTCGAAGCATATTCAGAACGATCTCAAGCCATTCCTCAGTCTTCTTGCCTTTCGTTTGAACAGAAATAATCAGCTTGCTGCCTTCCATTCCCAAGCCTATATCACGACCATATTTACTGCTGAGCGCAAATAATTTTTGACCGTCGATTTCACTGCTTGCTTGCTCTTCAAGAGTAAGCCTGACAATGCCTTTCTCCATCTTGATCAGTTCGACACGTTCCTGCACTGCGTATACTTTCATCGTCGCAATCGTGAACAAGTCCGCCACTTCTTGCGGATATTCACCAAATCGGTCGATCATTTCATCTTGAAGCTCTTTTCTCTCTTCGATTGATCCAATCGCTCTGAACTGTTTATACATCTCGATCTTTTGCTTCCCATCCGCAATGTAAGTGTCCGGGATGTAGGCATCGATTTGCAGATCGATTTCCGGTTCGAATTTATCTTGAGCCGTTGTATCGCCTCTTCTTTCCTCAATGGCTTCTTTCAGCATTTGAGAATAGAGGTCGAATCCAACAGAATCAATGAATCCATGCTGCTGTGCACCAAGTAAATTTCCTGCTCCTCGAATCGTTAAATCACGCATCGCAATTTTAAATCCTGATCCGAGCTCTGTGAATTCTTTAATAGCTTGAAGTCTCTTCTCTGCTACTTCAGACAGAACTTTATCTTTTCGATACGTGAAATAAGCATATGCGACACGATTCGAACGTCCTACTCGTCCTCTTAGCTGGTACAGCTGAGAAAGCCCCATTTTATCCGCATCGTGGACGATGAGCGTGTTCACATTTGGAATGTCGACTCCCGTTTCAATGATGGTGGTACTGACCAATACATCTGATTCACCTTCAAGGAAATTGATCATCACTGATTCCAGCTCGTTCTCACTCATTTTCCCATGTGCATAGCTGACTTTCGCGTCTGGGACTAGCATGGAGATTTCATCTGCTTTGCGTTCAATATCTTCAACACGGTTGTAAAGAAAGTACACTTGACCGCCGCGTGCTAGTTCTCGCTCAATCGCTTCTCTGACTAAAGCGCCATTGTACTCAACCACATAGGTTTGAACAGGGAAACGGTTTTCAGGCGGTGTCTCAATAACCGATAAATCCCGTACGCCAAGCATAGACATATGCAGCGTACGCGGAATTGGCGTAGCCGTTAATGTCAGTACATCGATATTGGCTTTCATCTGTTTAATTTTCTCTTTATGCGTCACACCAAAACGCTGCTCTTCGTCAATGATCAACAAACCTAAGTCTTTATAGACAATATCTTTAGAAAGCAAACGGTGTGTGCCGATGACCATATCAATCGTTCCGTTTTTCAGCCCTTTTAACGTTTCGGTTGTTTCTTTTCTTGTACGGAAACGGCTCAGCTGAGCGATTTTGACAGGGTAGTCTTGGAATCGGTCCATAATCGTGTCAAAATGCTGCTGCGCTAAGATGGTTGTCGGTACAAGCAGAGCAACCTGTTTTCCGTCAGCAATGGCTTTGAAGGCCGCTCGAATCGCCACTTCTGTTTTTCCATATCCCACATCTCCACAAAGCAGGCGGTCCATTGGACGCTCCCGCTCCATGTCTTGTTTGATTTCGTGAATCGAACGGATTTGATCATCTGTTTCCTGGTAAGGGAACGCTGATTCAAACTGGCGCTGCATCTCATGATCAGGCGAGAAGGCATACCCTTTGCTTGCCTCACGTTCCGCATACAGCTTAATGAGATCATCTGCGATGTCCTGTACAGATGTTTCCACTTTTTTCTTCACACGTTTCCAATCGCTGCCGCCTAGTTTGTACAGCTTTGGTTCTTTACCTTCTGATCCGACATACTTCTGCACCTGATCAATTTGTTCAACCGGTACATAAAGCTTGTCGCTTCCTTGATAATGAATATTTAAATAATCTTTATGAATGCCGCCGATTTCAAGCGTTTCAATTCCTAAATACTTACCGATCCCGTGGTTAATGTGCACCACATAATCGCCGACTTGAAGCTCTGAATAGCTCTTAATTCGCTCTGCATTGGTCAGCTTTTGCTTACGTGCCTGCTTCTTCACACGTTTCTTGAAGAGCTCGCCTTCTGTGATCACGGCAATTTTCGATAACGGCAGTTCAAAGCCTGTTTGCAGCTCACCTTGTAAAATATACACCTGTCCGCTTACAAGCTCGGCGTCCGGCTTGGCAAGAGCGGCTTCAATGTCATAATCATGTAAGACAGAAGATAGTTTATCTGTCCGCTCTTCATCCGCACCTAAGAAGACAACTGTATATTGTTGTTTTTTGTAGCGTTCAATTTCACTCGCAAGCACATTCATCTGCCCGTGGAAATTCTGCATTTGCTTACTAGATACATTGACGATATTTTGCGGATTTGTCTGCTGGACATGTCTCAGGAACAAGGAGTAGTACAGAATAGACCGCGATTGCTGATTGATCAGTTGTTGGAACGGGAAAGAAAGGGATAAATCATGAAGGATATTACCTTCTTCAAGCAGGCTAATTGTCCAATCAGCTTCTTCCTGTTCAAGCTGTTCTTCCATCTCCTGAATTCTGCTAATTTCATCTAAAATAATAATCGTATCCTGTGATGTGTAATCTAGCAAACTAGCAGGCTTTTCATAGAAATAGGACAGGTACTTCGTCATTTCCTGTGTCACGATACCTTCTAGCAGCTTCTCTCGATCAGCAGAAATATGTTGATGAAGCAGTTCTTTTTGCTGGTCTGAGTTAAATTTCTTTAAGCTCTTCGCAAGTCCTTGATCAAGCTGTTCAATGGCTCTCACTCGTTCAGGACCTCTCACAATCAGCTCTTTTGCGGGACCGATTTTAATCTCTTGAAGTGTTTCTAATGAACGCTGTGTATCTGAGTGGAACGTTCGAATCGAGTCTACTTCTGTATCAAACAGCTCAATACGGATCGGATGATCTTCCGTTAACGAATAAATATCAATGATTCCTCCGCGCACACTAAAATCTCCGGGCGCAGCAACCATCGACGTCCGGTCATAACCGATTTGTACAAGTTGTTTTGAAAACGCCTCCAAATCAATTTCTTCACCGAGCTTTAAATGGATCTGACTCTCCTTCCAGAGCTCAACTGGCGGAAGCATTCTGCGCACCGCTGCAGCCGGTGTGACGATAATGGGGTTTTCTCCATTCGCCAGCCGGTTCAGAACATCTAGACGCTGTGCTCTGAGCTCAGGGCTGGCAACGGCAATTTCTGAAGCAATGAGTTCATTAACAGGATAAAGAAGGACCGAGCGATCTGAAATCACACTGGCAAGATCATCTGTTACCTTCTGCGCTTGATACAAGTTGTGAGTCACAATAAACATCGGCCGCTTAAGTTCGTCTGATATAGCGGCTGTAAATAAAGATCTGACGGAGCCTGATAGTCCGGCGAGCAGCTGTTCTTTTAACCCTTCCTTTAGCCCATTAAAAATGGACTGAAAATCATCACTTTGTTTGATAAATGATTGTATATTTTTCATTTGGCTCCTCCTCCCTGCTTGTTTAAAACAGAAAAACGCTTTGGTCTATTATCTACACCAAAGCTTTTTATTGAATAAAGGTATGATACTGATGGTAATCAGGATTTCTTTCGAGCGCCTCTTGGCAATCCTCACAAATGGTTTGTACATGTAGATCACCATTTTCCCTATAAGAAATCATATCGTTTCTTTCCTCATTTGTTAAGTGATGAAATCCAAGTGCTTCACTTTGAACAGCGGATTCATCTAGACTGCCAACCTTTACACCACAGTGCCGGCAGTAATAATGCAAAGCCATACGTGATCCTCCCATGCTGAGATTTTATAATCAGTATGTGCTTTGCTTATCATTCTTATACCTTCTTGTTAAAATCATTCATCACTTCTAAAAATGGCTTTGTTAAAGCCGCCTCGCAAGCTTCGACAGACGCCTGAATGGCTGATGCAATGTCAGGCTGCTCCTCTTCAGAAAAGCGTCCTAGCACGTAATCGACGACCTTCATGCCATTTTGAGGACGTCCAATGCCGATACGGAATCGGTCAAACTCAGGTGACCCTAAATGCTGAATCAACGATTTGATTCCATTATGCCCGCCTGCACTTCCTTTTGTACGCAAACGAATCCGCCCAGTTGGCAAATCAAGATCATCATAGATGACTTTCAAATGTTCAAGTGGAATATCATAGTAATCCATTAGCGGACGCACGCATTCTCCTGATAAGTTCATATATGTAAGCGGCTTTACAAGTAGAACCTTTTGCCCTGAAACAAACCCTGTTCCAAATTGTCCATGGAATTTTGATTGATTTAAGGGGATGTCCCATTTTTTCGATAATTCATCTATTGTCATAAACCCGACATTATGTCTTGTTTTTTCATATTCTTTTCCTGGATTACCTAATCCAACGAATGCAATCATGAAACCAATAACCTCCTTTGTCACAAAGCACACGCCTAAAAAATGAGCCAATAGGATTGCCCCATGTAATAACGTATGAATTCTTTTCATTCTAGCACAAAAGACGCAACCGCGGGAGGGTTACGTCTCTAAATGACCAGTTATTCTCCATCGTTATCCTTTTCTTTAATGGCCTCAGGTTCTTTTGGTTCGTCTTCGCTATCTGGCTCAGGAACCTCTGATTGCTGAGGCGGCAAAATGGATGCAACGACTTCTTCTGGATCGTTATTCACTTGATATGATGACTGAACAGACAAATCAGCGACTGTTAGGACATCATTTACTTCTAAGTTTGTAATATCTGCTTCAATATGCTGCGGGATATCTTTTGGTTTCGCTGTAATGGATAGTTCAAATAGTGGCTGCTGAAGCACACCGCCATCTTTTACCCCTTTAGATTCGCCAATCAGCTGGACAGGTACATCTGCTTCAATTTCACGCTGTAAGTCGACCACTTGGAAATCTGCATGGACAAGCTCATTTTTCAGCGGATCTGTTTGTAATTCTGTGACCATCACGGATTTTGTTTCACCGTTCACGTCTAATGTGATGATTGTATTCTTTCCTTCATCACGTAAGGTCTTTAATAAATCGATGCTGTCTAGTGAAACAGCCAGGTTGTCTGTATTTTTTCCGTATATGACACCAGGAACGTGTCCTGAATGACGGATTTTTTGCAGTGTGGAACGTTTGAAATCAGTTCTTTTATTTGCTTTTAAAGTTGCCATATTCAGCACCATCCTATTTCATTTTTGTCACTACTCTCATAATTACCCATAAGTGAATCATTTTAAACCTATTTGCTCTGAATGATGACAGCAAAAAGACCCCAAGCTGATGCCTAGGGCCTTTTTTAATCAGAAAATTAGCTAAAAAGGTAGCTCACAGATTCTTCTTCATGTACACGGATGATGGCTTCTGCTAGCAAAGGCCCAACTGAAAGCGGAATGAATTTTTCAACTTTCTTGTCATCTGTTAAGTGAATACTGTTTGTCACAACCAATTCTTTTATTTTAGAATTTGTGATACGTTCTACTGCTGGTCCAGACAATACTGGGTGAGTACAGCAAGCATATACTTCAGCCGCTCCATTTTCCACAAGTGCATTTGCAGCAAGTGTAATGGTACCAGCCGTATCAATGATATCATCGATGAGAATCGCCGTTTTGCCTTCAATGTTACCAATGATGTTCATCACTTCAGCAACATTTGGCTTCGGACGACGTTTGTCGATAATAGCGATTGGCGCTTTCAGGCGGTCTGCCATTTTACGCGCACGTGTCACACCACCGTGGTCTGGAGACACAACGACGATATCATTCAAATTTTTCTGTTCGAAATAGTTTGTTAAGATTGGCACAGCCATTAAGTTATCGATTGGAATATCAAAGAAACCTTGGATCTGCGGCGCATGAAGATCAAGTGCAATGACACGAGTAGCACCTGCTGTTTCAAGCAAGTTCGCAAAAAGCTTCGCAGTGATTGGCTCACGAGGTTTTGCCTTACGATCTTGACGTGCATATCCGTAATAAGGGATCACAATATTGACCGTTTTCGCAGAAGCGCGTTTTAGTGCATCCACCATAATGAGCAGTTCCATAATGTGCTCATTGACTGGCGCACTAGTTGATTGAATGACATAACAATCACAGCCGCGAATACTTTCTTCAATATTGATTTGGACTTCACCGTCACTAAAGCGTTTAACAGAGCTCTTTCCTACATCAACTCCGATACGATCGGCAATTTCTTTAGCAAGTTCAGGGTTTGAATTCAAAGAGAATATCTTTAAATTCGCATCAGCATAACGATTAGACATGGTAAACCTCCGGGTATTTGGATTATTTTTTATGAATATTTTTCACATAATCTTCTTTATTGACTTGTCTTGCTCTAGCAATAGACAATGCATCCTGCGGTACATCTTCTGTAACCGTTGAACCAGCTGCAACATATGCCCCTTTTCCGACAGTGACTGGTGCCACGAGATTTGAATTACAGCCAATAAAAGCGCCATCTTCAATCTTCGTTAAGAATTTGTTCTTCCCATCATAGTTGACTGTAATAGATCCACAGCCAAGGTTTACATCAGTTCCGACCTCTGCATCTCCAATATAGCTTAGATGAGATGCTTTGCTGCGGTCACCGAAAACCGTTTTCTTGATTTCGACAAAATTCCCGATCTTCACTTCATCGCCAATTTTCGACAACGGGCGAATATGAGCAAACGGCCCAATTGTCACATCGACTCCAACCTCACTATCGCAGACGACAGATTGCTTAATCACTGTGCGATCTCCGACGATGCTGTCAACAATTTCAGTGTTTGGCCCAATAGTAGCGTCTGCACCGATTTTCACATTCCCTTTGATGACCGTCCCAGGATAAATGATTGTATCTTCACCGATGACAGCATCTGGTGAAATATACGTGTTCTCAGGATCAATCAAGGTCACACCATTCTTCATATGCTGATGATTAATACGTCGCTTCATGAATTGCTCTGCTTGTGATAGAGCGATACGATCATTGACTCCAAGTGTTTCTTCAAAATGCGGTGTTTGATATGCTGCAACCGTTTGCCCTTCATTCTTTAAAATTTCAATGACGTCTGGCAAATAGTATTCACCCTGTGCATTTTCATTCGATACTTGCTCAATCACACGGAAGAGATCTTCATTTGAAAAACAATAGGTCCCTGTATTAATTTCATTCACTTGACGTTCCGCATCATTCGCATCTTTATGCTCCACAATTTTCACGACAGCACCGGTTTCGTCACGAATAATACGACCATAACCTGTCGGGTCATCCGCATGTGCTGTTAAAATAGTGACTTTCGCTTGATGTTTTTGATGCTCGCTCAACATAGCTTCCATTGTTTCCGCTGTCAATAATGGCGTATCACCACAAATGACAATGGTTGTTCCCTTTTCCTGCGCAAGGAACGACTTTGCTTGTTTGACGGCATGTGCTGTTCCCAGCTGTTCTTCTTGAAGTGCATACTCACTTCTGTCTCCAAGCTGCTCTTTGACGTTCTCTGCTCCATGACCGACGATCGTCACTAGCTTGGCTAAAGAAAGCTTTAACGCTTCATCTGCCACATGCTCGACCATTGGCTTTCCGCAAACTGGATGAAGTACTTTGTATAGCTTTGACTTCATTCTCGTTCCTTTTCCCGCTGCTAAAATCACTGCGAACCGCTTATCCATTGATTGGCCTCCAATATCCCTATTATCCATAGAAAAATATATCCTAAATAAGGACTGATTTCAAGGATACAAGAGGAAGTGCAATAATTTTCTAATGGTTGAAAGACATAAGAAACAAGAGAAAAAACGCAAAAAAGACAGCATTTAAAAGAAAACATTCCATTTTCTCTTAAAGCTGTCTTTTTGGATTCACATATGATTAAGAAGCTCCAGCTTCTTCATATTCAATTGTTTCTTCCTCTTCGCCTAAGCGATGATATTCATTTAATACAGCATCTTGGATTTTACCCCGAGTACCTGAATTAATTGGGTGTGCAATATCGCGAAACTCTCCATCAGGCGTGCGTTTGCTAGGCATTGCCACAAACAACCCATTGTTTCCA
Source organism: Bacillus sp. NMCC46 (assembly GCF_002998465.1). NCBI lineage: Bacteria > Bacillati > Bacillota > Bacilli > Caryophanales > Bacillaceae > Bacillus > Bacillus sp. NMCC46. Next base: position 34,828 of record NZ_PVQZ01000010.1, read on the forward strand.
TCAATCACACGAATATCATGAACAACAAATTCGTGGTCCAGCGTGATGGATGCAATCGCCCTCATGCGACCATCGGTATTCACGCGGCGTAATCTTACGTCAGTAACTTCCACAGTAGTTCACCACCTTTTCCCAATATAAAAGCATTACTTAGGTATTCAACGATTGTGGTGATTCTCCTGCTCTTTTTTTAAACTTTTTTTGAAATATCGGGATATTTATACATTATTTGTCATTTTGGTGACGACGCTTACATTCTCTGCGTGAAAAAAAGACATCATGATGATGTCTTTTCCTGCATATGATGAAACCAAACGGCTTTCGTTGAGACTGCCTGTTTACTTTACTAATGCAATCACTTCAATTTCTACGAGTGCATCCTTAGGAAGTCTTGCTACTTCCACACATGAACGAGCTGGCTTATGTGTATGGAAATACTCACCGTACACTTCATTTACTTCTGCGAATTGTTCCATATCTTTGATAAAAACTGTTGCTTTCACGACTGTCTCAAAGGAAGCACCTGCTGCTTCAAGTACGGCCTTAAGATTACGGAACACTTGATGTGTTTGTTCTTTAATATCTCCATTTACAAAGTCTCCAGCTGGCGTTAATGGAATCTGCCCTGAGCTGTAAAACATGTTATTGACAATAATCCCTTGAGAGTAAGGTCCAATGGCTGCTGGTGCATGTTTGGTTTGAACAACTTTTGTCATATCAATCTCTCCCATTCAACTACATGTTTGATCAAAGCTTAAGCTTTCGAATGAAAAAACTCGTGGAAATTGCCTTCATTGATCTCAATGATCTTCTGCTTCATATCAATGGTTGAAAGCTTTAAAAGCGATACATATTCATCAACGAGACGTTCATTTACGCCTTCATCTTCTAAAAGAACACCGATCCCTGCAACATTTGCATTAAATTCCTCAAGCAAATTCATCATGCCGTTAATGGTTCCGCCCGCTTTCATAAAGTCATCAATGATTAGGACATTGGATCCTTTATCTAAACTCCGCTTTGCAAGTGACATGGTTTGAATTCGGTTAGACGAACCTGACGCGTAGTTAATACTTACAGTTGATCCTTCGGTTACCTTATTATCTTTTCTAACGATCACAACAGGCACATTTAAATAACCCGCAACAGAATAGGCAATTGGAATACCCTTTGTCGCAACGGTCATGACGACATCAATCGCACGGTCTGCAAAGATGGTCGCAAACAGCTTACCGATTTTCGCAAGAATTGATGGATTACCTAAAACATCGGTTAAATATAAATAACCGCCAGGAAGTACACGTTCAGGAGTCGATAGAGCCTCTCCGATATCGTTTACTACGTCGTCTGCTTCTTTTAGGTGAATCTTTGGAATATATTTCACTCCGCCAGCAGCACCAGGTACAGTAAGCAATGTGCCTATTCCCTGCTGTTCGAAGGTCTGTTTGATAATCGTTAAGTCTTCACTAATGGAGGACTTCGCAGATTGATATCTTTCTGCAAAAAAAGTTAACGGTACTAGTACGTGCGGGTGGGCTAACAAATAATTTGTTAAGTCCACCAATCTGCCGCTTCGACGAAACTTCATGAACTTACCCCCAGAACCCGAATAATTTATGATAAATATAACTTAATATACGGATTTAATCAAGGGCATTTTGTTCGCCGATCATGCGGACAGCGTATACTTGATCACAAAATCCTCTCAGTCCGTTATATATTCTTTGTACCTTCGATTCATATTGAATCAAGCCAAATACTGTAGGGCCGCTTCCACTCATTAAAACAGCGTCAGCACCGAAACGCTTCATCTGTCTTTTGATCATATCTACTTCTGGGTACATCTTTAATGTCACAGACTCTAGAACGTTGCCGAGTGAGCCGCACATCTCTTTATAATCTTTCGCTTCAATCGCTTCAATCATACGCTTTACATTTGGGTGTTCTACTTTGCTTGCGTCATATTGTCTATAGACTTCAGCTGTAGATACCCCAATCACCGGCTTCGCTAAAATCACCCAGCAATGCGGCGGTGTCGCAATATGCTTCAGCTTTTCTCCACGTCCTGTCGCTAGTGCTGTGCCTCCGTGTACACAAAAAGACACATCTGAGCCGATCTCCGCTCCAAGATCAGCTAGTTCATCTAACGTGAGGTTTAATTTCCACAAACGATTTAAGCCGCGAAGAGCTGCTGCCGCATCACTGCTGCCCCCAGCTAAACCTGCTGCGACTGGAATTGCTTTTGTGATGACAATTGATACACCTTTTTGAATACCGAACCTTGTTTTGAGTAATTTAGCCGCCTGATAAGCCAAATTACGCTGATCATCTGGCACGAATCGATTATGAGATGATACACGGATTTCATCCTTGTCCAGCTCCGTCAGCTCTAGTCGATCTGCAAGGTCTATTGTTGTCATCACCATCTCCACTTCGTGATATCCATCCGGTCTTTTTCCATGAACATCAAGTGAGAGATTAATTTTTGCCGGTGCTTTTTCTAAAATACGCAAACATTTCACCTACTTCTCCATCTAAACATAAGTATCAATATTGTATCACATTTGATGGATCTGATGAATATAGGCTTTTACGCCGAGCACACTGACTTTTTCATCAAAAAAAGCCAGAGACACCCGAGGTATCCCTGACCGTTTTTCTATCGTTGATTCTCATCCTGAGCCATGTGCTGTTGAGCTAATTCAATGGCACGTTTGACCATATTACCTGCGTCACGCGCACGAATCTCTCCCCAGCCTCCATTTTTGACGGTATCATAAAATCCAAGATCCTTCGCCAGCTCGTATTTGAACTCATCTGACATAATGCCTCGGCGTCTACCCAAACGAAACAGCCCCTTTAGTCGAGAATTCGAATCAGTGCCACTGCTTGTGTGGCTTTCTTATTTTGTATCGATTCCTTCCTTTTACCCCTTTCAAAAAATGGACAGACTCCCATTCAGAAAAAAAGGCAAAACAAAAAGCAGTAAACAAGAAGTTCACTGCCCATTAATAGGCGACTGAGCTAGCGGTATCATCGAACGTTAATTCGACCGTCTCAGTCAGTATATCTGCATAACTATAAGAAACTCTTTCAAACGAATTCTCATCTTGATCTAATTGAATCACAAATACAGAAGGGTACGTTTCAGCTAAAATGCCCGAACGCTCAATTGTTTTACGGCGGCCCCCGTTAGCCTTTAACGTCAAACGTTTACCTAAGTTACCATCAAGCGATCTTTTGATGTCGGACAAAGTCTTCGCCATTGCATCCACCTCACTGAGATAATTATACAACAACGGCCCGTTTTTGTCAAATAAAAATTAAATTATATCAACGAACACGAGCCATTGTCAACAAAATAATTTTGACAAACTTCTACCTTTTCTTCTCCCTATTTTTCTCAAATTCCGGTGAATTATGTATCCTTTTGAAATTTCTTTTTGAACATAAAAAAAACCAGACTGAAATCAGTCGGGTTATGTCGATTCATGGTCTCTTTTATATGGCATACCTACCCTTAGAACACCCTTCGTCTCGATGCCTCCGAGGCCTTTTTCTCTTGTTAATGTATTTCGGAGCACATCCCACACGTTGATTCGATCTACAAATGGAGTGAAGCTGATCTTCGCAACGATATAGACGGGGTCGAGCGCATGGATATTCACACGTGAAGGCGAGCTCGCAAAATTGGCACCTGCTTGGATCAATGATTCAAAATGAGATTGACAGGCACCTGCAAAGATCACAAGCTGATCTAAATGAGGAATTTTCCGTCTTGCTTTTTGAACCGTTTCAACGAAATGACGAGAATGGCGATAGGCACCGATATCATGTACGCCGCCCTTTTGCTTGGAATACGCATCATGTCCTGTGATGACCAAAATATCAGGTCGATATTGATCAATTAACGAGTCAATCATGCTTGGCATTTTCTTCTCATGGCAATGTACACCATACACAGGTACACCAATTCGTTCATATACATCTAAGCATTTCTTTAAGTATGAAGCATCTCCATCTAAATGAAGGACCTTTCCAGGCATGTGAAAATACTGCTCTTGATGCTGATATTGTCCAGAAGTATAATACTCTTGTTTTTCCCGCAGCAGCTGATAATCCTGTCTTAGTAAATCGAGCGATTCATTGATTTTTCGCTCGTCATCCTTCTCTCTAGTCAGCTGTTCCTCTTTTTGAATCTTGACGAGATCTGACACCTTGGCATCAGCAATCAGCCTCACTTCATTCCCATGCAATATGGCGGTGGCTTCGTGCTGATCGGTCTCATCAATTCGAATGATTCGAAACATAATATCCATTTGATAGGATGCCCTTGTCACCATATCTCCTATTTGAAATTGCATGCTTTTCACTCCACAATCAGGCTCATATCCTGTTGGTATCGTCTTACGCTAAAATATGTTCTTCTTTCATGTGTGCTGTTCTTTCTAGCCTATGCCCGAACGAACAAAGTGGTGAAAAACAAAAGAAAAAAGCCCTTAAGACAGGGCTTTTTGTAAAACGTTCGACAAACGGGCAAATTCCTCAATGGATAATGACTCGCCGCGGCGCTTTCCATCAATGTCTGCTGTTTGAAGTGCTTCTTCGATGATGGCTTTATGTTTTTTTCCATCAGGTAAATTGTTCATGAGATTATTCATCAATGTTTTTCGGCGCTGACCAAAGCTCGCACGGATCAATTGAAAGAAAAACACATCATTTTCTACTGAGACAGCAGGCGTTTCACGAACGGTTAGTTTAATCACAGCCGAATCCACATTAGGCTGTGGAACAAAAACAGTTTTAGGCACAACCATTACTGTTTTCGCTTCCGTATAGTATTGAACTGCGATAGACAGCGAATTGTATTCCTTTGATGAAGGGACTGCTGCCATACGATCTGCTACTTCTTTTTGCAGCATGACCACAATCCCTTTCAATGGAAGGTTTTCTTCAAGCAGCTTCATAATAATCGGTGTCGTCACGTAATATGGAAGGTTGGCGACAACCATCACTTCTTTACAGTCAGCAAAATTTTCCTCAATGACCTTCCTCACATCCGCCTTTAATACGTCTTGATGAATGATCGTGACATTATCATATGGAGAAAGCGTATCGTTTAAAATGGGCAATAAACGCTGATCGATTTCAAAAGCAGTGACTTTCTTTGCACGCTTAGCGAGCTGCTCGGTCAATGCACCGATACCAGGCCCAATCTCAATCACGCCGGTCTCATCCGTCACCTCTGCGTGATCGACAATACGATCGAGTATATTTGTATCAATTAAAAAGTTCTGCCCTAAGCTCTTTTTAAAAGAGAAACCGTATTTCTTCAGTATTTCCTTCGTTCTGATGGGTGTCGCAATATCTTTATTCATCGGCTTCCTCCTGCATGACGGTCTTTAAGGCCGCAATAAAATCATGTTTGGTTATTTGGAACATGTGAAGGCGCTTTTGCAGCTGCTTCGCATTGGTATATCCTATATTTAAAAGCACACCTAGTCGTTCGCGGCGGCGTTTCGACGATTCGCCTCCGATAAGGCCTGCGTCAAATAAGTCATCTAATGTAATGTCACTTTCCGATTCTTCCATTTCCTCATGGACATGGGCTAGGCATTCTCGAATACTGTCCAAGGAAGCATGCTCGACGCCAATTCCTTTGTCCCGCTTCGCCTTCGCAAGATGTTTTGGCAAAAATGCGTGCTTACAGCCAGGAACCGCTTCTGCGATGGTTTTCCGGATCTTCTCTCCAGGGAAATCAGGATCAGTTAAAATAATGACCCCTCTCGTCTCCTGAGCAAGACGCACTTGTTGAATAACTGTATCACCAATAGCTGATCCGTTTGTTTCGATCGTATCTGCATCAACTGCCATCTTCACTCTGGCAGTGTCATCACGACCTTCCACCACAATGATTTCTTTGATTTTCATGTATTCCTCCGCTTGCAAAAACAATAAACAATTTTTGGTTAAAAAATGAAACCTTTCATGCTGTTTTTGCGTCTAATTAATTAGAAAACAGTGCTTCTATTATAACCAAAAAAACAGAGGGTGCGCAAAGCCCTCTGTTCATATAAATGATTGGATGTGTTTATTTGAGTACTCTAATTTTCACTCGTTTATTTCCCCATTGATAAGCTGCCGACTTATTTGGGACGAACACATCGATTTTATTCCCTTTTATAGCAGATCCAGTGTCTGATGCAACGGCATATCCATAGCCTTCCACATACACTTTAGAGCCTAGCGGAATGACACTCGGATCTACTGCTATAACCTTTGCACCCGGATTTGCTTTTAAATCAAAGCCTGTTGACGTTCTGCCAGTACATCCAGCACAGCTCGCTGTGTAGGCTGTCGACGCCACATAAAATTCTTTTCCAGATGATTCATTGCTTCTTGAAACGGCAGGTGTCGCTTTAGGCTCTTTATTGGACACTTGTGTACCAATAGCCACTAAACGATCCTTGCTATCTTTTTCAGTCACTTCTTTAATCAATTCTTTAGACACCACTTTGCCGTTTTCTTTCACAATGGCATAGTGCTTCTTCAATTTACCTTCTTCACCTTTTTTAAGCACCTTCTCTTTTCCTTTTTCAAGAGAACGATCCTTTTTATGTTTGGTATCAAAAGCAATTTTCTCTTCCACTACATCGGTGACTTTTTCCACCCGAGTGATCTGGATATCTGCGCTTTTTTTAGAAATATGACTATGTAACGCAGGCTTGATCTTATCGTGCTTCTTGAGCCTCAGCTCTTGTTGCTTTAAAAAGTCAGCGACCGTAGTCGAAGTGGTCCACACCTTTTTATCTTTTCCTCCATCATTTACGCTGACCTGGAAGGCCTGCTGAACCACAAGATTCATATCCTTTTTAATCTTGTCATTCTTTCCTGGAGTTACTTGATCGTGCTTCCCAATATCTATCTTCTCATTCTTCAATAATGCTCCAACCGTCTGATCTGTTGTCCATATCGTTTTCTCTTTCCCATCTAGGGTCAGATGAACCGGTATAGCCGCATCATACACAATGTTCATGTTGTCTTCAATTTTTGTATTTAGACTTGGAGAGATATGATCCTCCGCCCTGGTCTTTATTCCAAGGTCTGAAAGCAGCTGTGCTACTGTCTCTTCATGTGTACGAATTGTCTTCTCTTTACCATTGATTGAAATGGTAATAGACTGCTTAGTGAGCTCATGCGCACCGTAAGCCGTCCCAGTTCCAGCTAAAAGCAAGCAAACAACTAGTAATAAAACCTTGCCTTTTCCTAGCTTAACAGAAAACAGATTTTTCATTTTTTGTACGATGAAAAACGCCTCCTTCTCCTCGGAGAGATTATATAGAGTATCTCAAAACCTGTCAACCCTTCCTCCCACTGTACAAAAATGCTCGATTGTAACCCTATTATGGGAGATTGATGGAAGGAAGGGAAGAAAGACTTATCGACAACTTATCCTATGAGGAGGCGCAAACGTGTAGAACATTTTCGTTATGTTTCACAATTGGACAAGCTTAAACAAGGATTGACATCATATACTGTCAGTTTATACCGAAAACTTTTTTCGCATTTTTTGTGGTCAATTCAGCAAGCTCTTCAAAGCTTGTTTCTCGTAACTCCGCGATCTGTTCTGCGATATATTTCACATAACTTGGCTCGTTACGTTTCCCTCTAAATGGCGCTGGCGTTAAGTAAGGGCAGTCTGTTTCAATTAAAAGCCGGTCACTTGGTATGTCCTTGACAACTTCCTTCGGTTTTTTGGCATTTTTAAATGTCACGGGTCCACCGAATGAAATATAAAAGTTCATATCCATACACGCTTTTGCGATTTCTAGGCTGCCCGTAAAGCAATGCATAATCCCTCCAACATCAGCCGCTCCCTCTTCCTTTAAGATCGTCACGACATCTTCCGTTGCGTCACGATTATGAATAATGATTGGAAGATTCACTTCCTTCGCAAGAGCAATTTGACGTCTAAAGACTTCCTTTTGTACATCTTTTGGCGACTTGTCCCAATAGTAATCCAGACCCATTTCTCCAATCGCAACGACTTTTTCATGTTGAGATAATTCTTTGATCCACAGCAAATCCTCATCTGTCATATCAATGGCATCGACTGGGTGCCAGCCAATGGCTGCATAGATGAAATCATACTCTTCAATTAATTCCATTGCTCTCGTAATTGTCGGGCGGTCAAACCCTACCACCACGATTTTTTCGACTTTTTCACTTTTCGCTCTTTCGATCACCTGCTCTAAGTCTTCATTATATTGTTCAGCATTTAAATGGGCATGTGTATCAAATAACATCGTTGATTGCTCCTTTCGATAATTCTTCTAAAAAAACAAAAGGTGTTCGACGAAATGTTACACGTGGAACACCTTTTGTTGATTTATAAAATTTTTGTTCCATTTGCTAGAGATCGGTCTACTTCAAGAACCTGCAATTTCCCATCAGTTTCTCCAGTTAAAATCATTCCCTGGGAAATTTCCCCTCTGAGTTTGACTGGTGTCAGATTCGCTACGCAAACGAGCTTTTTCCCTACTAATTCCTCAGGTTGATAATGCTTGGCAATCCCTGAAACAATTTGTCTTTTTTCAAATCCAAAATCAAGCTGAAGCTTTAAGAGACGATCCGCTTTTTTCACTGGGGCTGCTTCCAGTACCTGTGCTACTCGAAGATCAACTTTTGAGAAATCATCAAATGCAATTTCTGCTCCAAGCTCAGGTAATTCCGTTTCTTCTATTTCTACTTTCTCTTCTTCCTTTGGTGCACTTCCCTGCATTTTCTCTTTAATATACGCTACTTCTTCTTCAACCTCTAAACGAGGGAACAAAGGCTCTCCTTTTTGTACCGTCGCTTGTTGAATGGCACCAAAAGATAGAATGCTATCCCAGCTTTTAAGCTTCTCTTCTTCAATGCCAAGCTGGAAGAAGATTTTCTCAGGTGTTTTCGTTAGGAATGGCGTTAAGAGAACCGCTGTGATGCGCAGTGATTCTGCTAAATGATACATGACAGAATGCAGCTCTTTTCGTTTTGTTTCATCCTTTGCCAGCACCCATGGAGCTGTCTGGTCAATATATTTATTGGTTCTGCTGATTAATGTCCAAACATTTGAAAGAGCCACCGAGAATTCAAGGTTTTCCATCGCTTCTTCATAGGCTTTGACTGTTTGCTCAGCTACCGCTTTAAGTTCCTCATCAAACTCATTAACTGGACCCTTATAGCTGCTTAATGTACCGTCAAAATATTTTTGTACCATCGCAACTGTACGGTTAAGCAAGTTACCTAAATCATTGGCAAGGTCGTAGTTTACACGTTCCACGAATCCTTCTGGTGTAAACACACCATCCGCACCAAATGGTACTTCACGAAGGAGGTAATAACGAAGGGCATCAAGGCCATAGCGATCAATTAATGTGACGGGATCTACTACGTTCCCTTTTGATTTAGACATCTTACCATCTTTCATCAGCAGCCAGCCGTGTGCGAAAATTTGTTTCGGCAGCGGCAGATCTAGTGCCATCAGCATAATTGGCCAATAAATCGTATGGAAGCGTACAATTTCTTTCCCTACGAGATGCACGTTAGCAGGCCAATATTTTTTATATTTTTCATCCTGATCAGTTCCGTAGCCAATCGCAGTTAAATAGTTGAATAACGCATCAATCCATACATAGATGACGTGTTTTGGATTGTTAGGAACTTTAATTCCCCAATCAAAGGTTGTTCTTGATACAGCCAAATCCTCTAAACCGGGTTTAATGAAGTTATTGATCATTTCATTCTTTCTTGATTCAGGCTGAATGAACGTTGGATTCTTTTCGTAATAGTCTAGTAAACGATCCGCGTACTTACTCATACGGAAGAAATATGATTCCTCTTTAATTAATTCGACAGGATGTCCGCTGTCAGGGCTCTTCCCGCCAATGACTTCTCCTTTTTCATTCCGCTCAACATCCACAAGCTGTGTTTCCGTATAGAATGTCTCATCAGGAATACTGTACCAGCCTTCATATTGATCTAAATAAATATCACCTTGATCAAGCAGCTTTTGAAACACTTGCTCAATGATTTTCGTATGTCTTTTTTCTGTTGTACGGATGAAATCATCATTCGAAATGTCGAGTTTCTTCCATAATGATTGAATGTCTGCTACGACCGGATCTAAATACTCGATCGGTGTAATATTTTGTTCTTCAGCTTTTTGCTGAATTTTTTGTCCGTGCTCATCTGTACCCGTTAAATACATCACATCATAGCCTTGAAGACGTTTATAACGAGCCATAGCATCCCCTGCTACTGTCGTATAAGCATGTCCAATATGTAATTTTCCGCTCGGATAGTAAATAGGTGTTGTCAGATAAAACGTTTTTTTCTTTTCCGGCATGTCGGAACCTCCTGCGTGTGTGTAAATGTCAAAAACTCCCGCCCAATGGACGAGAGCGGTTATCATCATTACATGAAAATGTGTTAGATCAATTCATTAAATTTTGCACTTGTGCTTTCTCTATGATACCATCTTAGCCTTTAAGATCAAGCATATATACATAGAACAAGATGAAATGATCGAAAAAGATGAGTTTTTCGAAAAAAACGACAAACCTGTCGTCATTTTGTCGAATATTGTCGTATGAAATATATCTCCAGATTTACAATTGTCTAATTTAGGGCAAAAGTCTTGTTAATCTGAACTCGTCATTTCTCATATTTTCATAGAAAAAAGCCACAAAACCCTTATAAATCAGTAGTTTCAAGGTCTTTTGACTTTAAGAGTCATATTTTACAAACAATAGTAAACAAAATGATTGACGATTTATGGAAACCTTGTTATGCTATGAATGTAAGGAATTTGTCGAATAATGACGAAGATAATATTATATTAAGAATAAGAACTCTTTGGGAGGAGAATGAAGATGAAATCTACAGGTATTGTACGTAAAGTTGACGAATTAGGGCGCGTGGTGATTCCAATCGAACTTCGCCGTACTCTAGGAATCGCTGAAAAAGACGCTTTGGAAATTTATGTTGATGATGAAAAAATTATCCTAAAAAAATATAAACCAAACATGACTTGCCAAGTTACAGGTGAAGTATCAGACGATAACCTTAAACTTGCTAATGGTAAATTAGTTCTTAGCCGTGAAGGTGCAGAGCAAATCATTAACGAAATCCAAAACCAACTTCAATCACAAAAATAAGTTTGATATAAAAAAGGTTCTTGCACCGTTTGCAAGAACCTTTCTTTATTGTCCAATATGATAAGCATCGTATATGGTGCGCTTTGGTACACCACGTTCGACGGCTGTACGTTTAATGGCTTCCTTCGACGTTAATCCTTCTTCTATGTAATGGATCACGTGTTCCTTTTCAGATAAGGACTTCCACCAGACATCTTCATTTAACTCTTCTTCATCTTGATCATTACCTTGTACGACAAGACAGAATTCACCCCGGATTTGATGTTCTGCGGCCCATGTCAGCACAGACTCTAAATCTCCACGAATAAACTCTTCAAATTTTTTCGTTAGTTCTCTCGTAATGGCGATATTCCGGTTGCCCCACACTTCCTTCATCAAAGTCAGCGTTTCTTTTAATCGATGGGGCGCTTCATAGAAAATGATTGTTTCTTGACGCTTCTTCAAAGCTTCGAGCTGTTTTTTCTTTTCCTTTTTTTGTCGGTCAAGAAAACCATAAAAGAAAAATGGCTGAGGTGTAATCCCTGATGCAATGAGTGCTGTAAGTGCAGCATTTGCTCCAGGTAACGGAACGACATAGCCGCCGATATTAGTAAAGTCTCGAACCACTTCAGCACCTGGATCTGAGATCGTCGGTAAACCAGCATCGCTCACGAGTGCGATGTTTTTTCCTTCTTTTAACCATTCGATTAACTTGTGGCCGCTGCTGTCTTTGTTATGCTCATGATAACTCGTTAATGGCGTATCAATTTCATAGACATGACAAAGTTTTTTCGTTTGTCTTGTATCTTCTGCGGCAATATAGTCTACATCTTTTAATGTTTGTATGGCTCGAAACGTCATATCTTCTAAATTGCCAATTGGGGTTGGGACGAGATACAGAATGCCCATATCTGATTGACCATCAAAGCTTTTCTGTGTTTTCATGTGTCGCCTCCTTTTCTATTCGCATTTCTTCTATATAAAGGTCTTTCTTTTTCCGCGTCCACGTTTTAAAACGATATTCTTGCTGCATGGCTTCTCTTTTGGTTGCAAAACATTCATGATAATACAGCTCAACCGGCCGTCTCGCTCTTGTATACTTTGCTCCCTTTCCACTATTGTGGGTCGTCAGTCTTTTTTGCAAATCATTTGTATAACCTGCATACAGGCTGCCATCTGCACATTTCAATACATAGAAGTAATGATTATGCTTCTCCATACAGTATCGTCCTGATTTCTTCTGTATACTCTTGATCATCTCCATAAACAAAAAGAGGCGGGAGAATTTTCAGATCTGGTTTTCCATCTTTTATACCCTCTACTAAGATGGTATTGGCATCTTTCCCCTGTTTGGGATAAACAAATTGAATTCGTTTTGGCTCAATTCGGTACTTCTTCATCAATTCCACAATCTCAAGCAGCCGACCCGGCCGATGAACCATCGCCAGTTTACCCCCTTGCTTCAGCAGCGTGGAAGAAACGCGAATGACATCTTCTAATGTACAATGGATTTCATGCCGAGCAATTGCCAAGTATTCATTTTCATTGATTTCTTCCTTAGAAGGTGTCTTAAAATATGGCGGATTACATGTGATGACATCTACTTTGTGGTTGCCGTAGCGTGCTGGCATATCATTCAAATCACCATGAATCAATTTAATTTGCTTTTCAAGTTGATTATACGCCACACTTCTTTTTGCCATATCAAACAGCCGTTCTTGAATTTCGACCCCAGTAATGGAGGCCTTAGATCGAGTCGAAAGCAGCAATGGCACAATGCCATTTCCCGTACAAAGATCAATGATCTCTCCTTTTTGGATTGGCACATACGCAAATTTCGCTAATAATACTGCGTCCAATGAAAAGGCGAAAACCGTTTTACTTTGAATAATCTTCATATCTTCGGCGAGCAAGTAATCTAATCGTTCATCTTCTCTTAACGAAACCATGATGTATCCTTTCTTTTCCTGTGAAAAAGGCTTCCGATTCAGCGGAAGCCTTTTCTCATTTTTTATTTAAAAATGACAGACAGAACAAACAGTCTCCCTCTTTACGAATGCTCCCATAATGTACATTACAAATATGGAAGCCCTCCTGATATAACCGAGCCAGGTTATCATGACCTTCTCCTATATCAGAATGACCTGGCTTCTGAGCAGAATCATTCTCTGTCTCAGACGATTTGTCCCGATCAGACTGATCCAGACGTTCACGCAAGTGCTGATTCTCCATCTGCAGCTGATGATTTTCTTCAATCACTTCACCGATATGATTTTTCAAATCACCTAACTGGCGATAAAGAGAACCGATTTGTTCTTCTAAATTGATCACCGTATCAAATAGTTCCTTTTTATCCAAGGTGGCACACCTCGTTACTCAGTTGTTTGTGCAGATACAACGCCTTCTTGTAATAATTCTTCCCAAGTATATTCTATCACTTTTTCTTGCCCGGTTAATTCAACTTGCAAAATTCGTTCTAAAATGTTGAGCCCTACTACCTTTGCAGAGCCACTAGATGTCTGAATCGTTTCACCGATATCGGGCAATTGTTCTTTCGCTGTTTCATACTCATCATTCTCATATTTCAAGCAGCACATCAAACGGCCGCAAAGCCCTGAAATTTTTGTAGGATTTAGCGACAGGTTTTGATCTTTTGCCATCTTAATGGATACTGGTTCAAAGTCTCCTAAGAATGTCGAACAGCAAAGCATTCGCCCGCAAGGACCTATGCCACCCAGCATTTTTGCCTCGTCTCTTACACCAATCTGGCGAAGTTCAATTCTCGTCTTGAAAATTGAAGCAAGATCTTTCACTAGCTCGCGGAAATCTACTCTGCCATCCGCTGTGAAGTAGAAGATGACCTTGTTTCGGTCAAATGTAAATTCAACATCGACCAGCTTCATTTCTAGCCCGTGTTCACTTACCTTCTGAAGACATGTATCAAAGGCTGTCATCGCTGCTTCTTTGTTTTCCTCAACGATGAGCCGGTCTCGTTCGTCTGCTACACGAATCACCTTACGCAGAGGAAGAACGACATCGTGTTCATCTACTTTTTTATTAGCGATGACCACTTGTCCGTACTCAACTCCTCTGACCGTCTCTACAATGACACAACTATCATTTTCTATATGAAATCCATTAGGATCGAAATAATAGATTTTGCCCGCTTTTTTAAAACGAACACCAATTACGTTGTACAAACTTATCCCTCCTGCAACATCAACACCAATTGCTCCATCAGCCCTTGGGCATTCACGTTGGATTGAAGTCTCTTTTTCGCTTCTAATACAGCAAGGATCTGGTTCGTCACCATCTGCTGTGTGGAATGCAGCGCGTGCTGCTTCATTGTCTGGAATAAGTCTTGATAAATGACTTTATCTTCATTTCCTATTTGAATCGACAATACATCACGATATATATATAAAAGCATATCCAGACCTGTTTCTTGAAGGTCTTTCTCTTTGAAAAAAGGCATCCATTGATCCTGTATATAAAAAAATGCATGTTCTTTTCGCTGGTGTAAGACTTCATACAATTTTATCACTTTCGCTCTAGACTCTGCAAACTGATCATTTCGACTTAATTCGAGTGCTTCTGCTAAATTATTGGTTAAATTCGACAAAAGCCTTGCAAGATGCTGAGATACGCCTTCTTGTAATAGCTGCTGCTCCAAGGATTGCGGCTGCAGCGGCTGAAAGCTAAGCATCTGACATCTTGAAATAATCGTATCCAGCATTTTATGCGATTGCTCAGTGATTAAAATTGCCATCGTTTCCCGGTTAGGCTCCTCTAGGAACTTCAATAAACTGTTCGCGGCATTGACCGTCATTTTGTCCGCATGAAGAATGATATACATTTTTCGGTGAGATTCCACACCTGCTTTTGTAAATTCCTCTTGCAATGCCTGCACTTGCGCTTTCTTAATCGATTGACCATCAGGCTGCACGAGATGTAAATCGGGATGGTTTCCTGACTCAATCCTTTTGCAGTTTTGGCAGGATTCACA
Source organism: Bacillus sp. NMCC46 (assembly GCF_002998465.1). NCBI lineage: Bacteria > Bacillati > Bacillota > Bacilli > Caryophanales > Bacillaceae > Bacillus > Bacillus sp. NMCC46. The sequence goes on from NZ_PVQZ01000010.1 coordinate 50,011, forward strand.
TGGTTTCACTCCTGCTTTCAAGCAAAAAAAGCTCTTAGCCAAAAGCATCGCAGCATCCAGCTTTCCCGTCCCCTTTTTTCCTTCAAATAAGTAGGCATGCGCAAGTCGGTCTTTATCAATACTATTAAAAATCAGCCGCATGACGCGCGGCTGCAAATCATTCATGTCATCCCAGCTAATTGCCATGTTATCACTCTCTATGTGTAAAGGTTAATCAATAAACCTTTTATTTCTCCAATACGTTCAAGCAAATCAATAGAAGGTTTCTCTTGGTCCATCATATCCTCTGTTAATTCAATCAGCTTTTCATCTAATGCTTTGACTAAAGCGAGTGTACGCGTGTTGCCATAAATGTCAAAGCTCCTTGATGTTTCTATATTGAATCCATTATCGACTGTCTCTTTTACAAAGCGCTTCACAAGCCCTTTAAACCTAGCCAAGTCCTTTAGGTTTCGTGACTTTGTCAGCTTTTTACCGAACACTTCGATATCACTCAGCATGACCGTCAGCTGCTCTAAGCGCATTTTGCCGCTTTGCGTCTCCATCGATGCTTTAAAGGAGGCAGATGTTTGGCTTCCTTTAATGCCTTGGAGTTCACGCTTTTCTAAAAGCAGCCGCATATCTTGATTAATTTTCACAGCAACCCATCCTTAGAATTGATGAAATTGTTCAACTGGCAGAATAAAGACAGTAGCTCCACCAACTTCAACCTCAACAGGGTATGGTACATATGAATCTGCGTTACCACCCATTGGAGATACAGGTGCAATCATTTGATCACGTTTGCGGCAATTTTCTTTTATAAGCTGTAATGCTTTATCCACTCGGACATCATCACAACCAATGATAAAAGTCGTATTCCCAGACTTTAAAAACCCACCAGTTGAAGCTAATTTTGTCACGCCGAAATGATGTTCAGTCAATATTTTCAACAACTTGCTGCTATCTTGGTCCTGTACAACGGCAACAATTAATTTCATTTGATTGGCCTCCTTTGTTTTAGGCACAGGTGACATGCCGATGTCTTCCTCTATATTATAACAACGATTGGGAATGAGGTCATATTTGATTTTTCTTTAATGTGTCCTGAATCACCCGAAGTACTTCTTCATAGACATCCTGTATCGGCTGAGACGCATCTACTACACGGAATCGTTCTGGCGATTGGGCAATAAGCAGTTCATAGCCTTCTCTGACCAACTGGTGGAAATTCAGCGTCTCCATGTCTAATCTGTTTTTTTCTCTTCCTTGATTGGCGTGAATTCGTTTTAACCCTTCTTCAGGTGTAATGGAAAAATAAATAGTCATTTGCGGCATCGTACCATCAATAGCAAAGTCGTTAATTGATCTGACTTGGTCAATTCCAAGCCCTCTCGCATAGCCTTGATAAGCGAGAGAGCTATCAACAAAACGATCACATAAGACTGTGTCTCCGCGCTGCAATGCCGGTTCTACCTTTTCAGCCAAATGCTGCCTTCTCGCTGCTGCATACAGCAATGCCTCTGTTTTCGCATCCATTTTCGTGTTTTTTTCATTTAAAATGACTTCACGAATCTGCTCAGCAATCTCAATGCCTCCCGGCTCACGTGTCGCCATGACTGCGTATCCTTGACGTTCCATTTCTTCGTACACTTTTCGAATCACTGTCGTTTTTCCGGCGCCCTCTGGCCCTTCAAACGTAATAAACATACCGCTCATAGTGTCTCCTCTTCTATATAAACATATAATTTTCTCTGATGAATGACCTGACTTGCTTGAACATGAACCTGATGTCCAAGCAAACGGCTTAACGCCTCAATTTGATCTATCTCAATACGCTCTCCCTTAATCATCAAAGGAATACCAGGCGGATAGGGAATAATTGATTCTGCACTCATCCGGCCTGCTGCATGTTCAAATGGGACAGCCTCTATGTCTTGATTTTGCTCATCAGTCTCAATAGATAACGTCTCATTTTGGATATGTTTTTTTCCTTTGAGCAATGAATCACTTTGCTTAAGAGCCTGCTCGATCCGCTTGAAAGGAACGTCCTTCCTCTGTTCTAAGCTAAGAATAAGTAAAACCTGATGTTCGTCCGCAAGCTCTGGATGAACATCCACTGATTCAAGCACCCGTTTTAGTTCGTAACCAGTCAGTCCTTTTGTTGATCGAATGACGCATTTTAATGGATCGGAAAGCAGCGAGTCAGGCTCAACCACTTCAAGATGAGTCAGACGGTTGAACTGATCTTTCAGCTCTGTCAGTTCTTTCATGATTACATGCAATGTCCCTTTTCCTTTGATCTCCTCGACATAAGCTCTCGCCACATCTAATGAGGCCATAATTGGATAAGACGGCGAACTGCTTTGAAGCATCGTGAGCAATGTTTTCAATCGCTTCGCATCGATTCGGTCCCCTTGAAGATGAAGATAGGAACCCATCGTCATTGCCGGAAGGGTTTTATGTGCTGATTGTACCACCACGTCCGCTCCATAGGAAAGAGCAGATGGAGGAAATGCGCCGTCTAATACAAAATGCGCGCCATGAGCCTCATCAACCAGAACAACCACATCTGCTTCATGACACATGTGAATCAGCTTTGATAAATCAGCTGCATGTCCATAGTAGTTCGGATAAGTCAAAACGATTGCTCGGCAATTAGGATGTCTTGCTATGGCTTTTCTGACTGTATCATCCGTCACATGTGTTGGAACATGCAAGTGTGGGTCTATCTCAGCGTCTACCAGAATAGGCGTTGCTCCTGCAAGCTCGATCGCATGGAAGACAGACTTATGGCAATTACGCTGGACAAAAATCTCGTCTCCCGTGCGGCATGCCGCCATCACCATCGCCAAATTTCCGACTGTTGTGCCATTTACAAGGAAAAAGCTTTGATCTGAACCATATAGCTTAGTCAATAAATTTTCTGCCTCTTGAATCACACCAGTCGGGTGATGGAGGTCATCTAGACCTTCAAGCTCCGTCACATCCAGCTGAAGGATTGAAGCATAGTGGGACCGTGCCTCATCAAAAAAGACATCTCCATTGTGATGTCCTGGAACGTGAAAAGAATAAGGCTTCTTTTCCGCATGCTGTGCTAATGCTGTATATAAAGGTGTTCTCAATCAAATCGACCCTTTTCACTTTAACGATATCTTAAGTCTATTATAACGTTCAAACAAGTGAACCGAAAGATGGTTTCTCATTCCTTTATTGGATTCGCCAGCTGCTGCTCTGCCTCATACATACTGCTTTTCAATTGAGCTCGCTCTTGGCTTCCATGCTCTTTCACCTGTAACGTTTCCTGTAATGTTTCAGCTAATTGACGTTGGACCTTTTTCAACGTATCTATAGGAGCAAAAGATGCCTCTTCAAGAAGCTGTTCCTGTTGCTTCGATACCTTTTCATATGTTTTTTGGATTCGGTTCTCAAGAGCTGAATTGGCCCGTTGCTGAATATGCGTTAACGCAATCGACATTTGGTTGATCCATAGAGGAATAGACGCAGAAACAGTTGATTGAATATGATTGGCCAATGTATGATTCGTATGCTGGATCATCCGAATTTGTGCATTACATTGCAATGCAATTTGCCGGCTTAACAGCAAATCATACTTTCGTTCCTTTAGTCTCTCCACATACTCTTCTTCATTGACTTCTTGACTCATCAATTGCTCCTCTATTGTCCGGTCAACAGAAAGTTGCGTTTCTGAAATAGGCCGTTGCTCTAACGTTGTCATTTTCGCTTCAACTGCTGCGACCTGCAGCGTCATCTCTTGAAAATAAGTTTGATTTTCTTCAAATAAACGCTCTAATAACATATGATCCGAGATTAATACGCCTCTTGCATAACGAAGCCTTGCTGACAATCTCTCGATCTGTGATTTTGCATGTTGAAAACGCGATATGATCTCCTGAGTAGATCGTTTATCCCGTTGAAACCATTTTAAAAAAAAGCCTTGTTTCTTTGGCAGTAAATCCTCAGGCTCCACTACATGCAGCTGCTGCAAAAAGGTCTCAAGCACGTCTCCTATTTGATCGATATCTTTTTTCTCAACATATTTCATCATCTGTTGTGATTGTTCCAATAGTCGTTCCTGCACACGTGTACCATAGAAAAGCAGTTTTTGCGGATTGTCAGGGATCTGCTTAGCACGCTGCACGGCTTCTTTTTTCTCCTCATCAGATAAGGTATCAAACACCCGAAACTGAAGATCTGTAGTGGAGGCAGGTGATGGTGTGGCGTGATCTTCCGGTTTCATCGAGTTTGACTCCTTTCATCTATTTCTTCATCATTTTATCTGCTACTTCAAGCTCAATATGGAGAGCTTCTATGTCTCTTCCTAAAACTTGCTGCAAATCATTGGTCAATTGCTTTTGCAGCTCTGTCAATGTCACTCGGGTTTGGCTCAATGTCATTTCCAGCTCATGACTACGATTAGGCTGATTATACAATAGTGCATATTTCTCAGTTAGTTCAACGACAGAATCCAAGCTTTCGAAATAAAAACGCTGTGCATCATAAAATCGATTTGGCTCTTTTTTTGTTATTGTATAGATTCGTCGTGCAAGCCGAAGAACTTCATAATTATGTTTGATCGTTTGTACGTTTTTCACAGCAAATAAAGCTTTTTTTAAACGCACAAGTTTTTGCCCTGCTTCTTTTAAATGCTGTTTGATATATACATAATCACTACGAGACAGTCCGTGTTTCTTTAAAAACAATTGGAAAGCAGCCCATCTGCCCCCTGCAAACATCACACCCCATCCAATCATCGCATACAGTATCGATAATCCAGCATGATGATGGAAAACCCCTATACTGACGGTTAAAATCACAACCGAAAAAAAAGTAGAGAGGATGGCCCATATAAATGTATAAAAGATTGATTTCATGTTCATCGACTCCTATGAATAATCAGGCTCTCTGTTTATCTTATTATGAATTACGGATGATGTCCAAACTAAGTTCCAAAAAACAAGACCAATCCTTTATAGCTCATAAAAAAAGACCATCTAGTGGTCTATGAATACAAAGGCGGCGTATGAAGATTTTTAAGCTTTCTCACATAATCGGAATAGCTAGGATCCGAGGTCGATGTAGAAATTAACTTTCGCTCACAGTCTCGGCACAAAAACTGATGATATAAATAAATTCCCTTTGTCTTTTTCTCTTCACAAATCAAACAAATCGCTTCTCGCTCTTTTTTGCTCATTGTGACACCTCCACTTATAGCTTCAGTATGCCCTAGCGCTTTCAATTGTATACAAAATTAAGAATGTTTTAGATGGTAGTTTAGTATATGTATCCATGTCAGATCGGGTGTTTGTTCCTTTTCTTAAAAAACAAAAAAGACCAGTTCCGTATGGAACTGATCCTTAGAAAAGCTTGGCGGCGTCCTACTCTCACAGGGGGAGACCCCCAACTACCATCGGCGCTGAAGAGCTTAACTTCCGTGTTCGGTATGGGAACGGGTGTGACCTCTTCGCTATCGCCACCAAACCTGATGGAGAGAATGTTCTCTCAAAACTAGATAACAATGTTCAAGCTTCACATTAGAATAAAGGTTAAGTCCTCGATCTATTAGTATCTGTCAGCTCCACGTGTCACCACGCTTCCACCTCAGACCTATCAACCTGAT
>NZ_PVQZ01000011.1:0-18548 GCF_002998465.1 Bacillus sp. NMCC46
AGGTTACCCACGTGTTACTCACCCGTCCGCCGCTAACATCCGGGAGCAAGCTCCCTTCTGTCCGCTCGACTTGCATGTATTAGGCACGCCGCCAGCGTTCGTCCTGAGCCAGGATCAAACTCTCCGAAAAAGTACAAAACCGAAGTTTTGTTTTTCGCCAGTTTGACTGACTACCTATGATATTTCATAGGATTTTTTTATAAAAACTCGAATTAACAGGTACGTTTTGTCTTGTTTAGTTTTCAAAGAACTTGTTTACCGCTTCAGAAGCGACTAGAACATCATACCATATTTAAATTGTTAATGTCAACAACTTTTTTGTTATAATGTTTTTTCGTTTCTTCGTCATCAGCGACGTATATTAATTTACCACCATACAGGATCAAAGTCAATAATATTTCTCATTAAATAATAAATTTTTCAATTACGACTAAAGCTGCTACGCCTGGGATGCCCAATAAACCACTGATTCCACTCGTTACAGGGTTAATAGAGACATGTAATCCTAGACTCTCTCCAAATAGATTGAGGCAAAATAAAAAAAGAGCACCTGCCACAAACTTTACTCCGATCAGCCCTAACCATTTGAAGGGGTTCGCTTGAACACCTGACATAAACAACAATAGTACAGCTAGCAAAATTGACCCGATCACAATAACAGGTTCCATAATCCTCTCATCTCCTCTTCATATGAATAGTACAAGCATATGAGAGGACTATGTAAAATAGACCTGCTATCTCCAGTTGTTTAAACGTAAATTCCTCTTTTTCGCTTCTCTTAGATAGAAAAAGTACTTCGCTTGAGCAAGCTTTAATTCGAATAGAATGTCCGGTGAAGGCTCAACGCTATTTGCGACAAGCTTTTTTTGTCTGTTCCATTCTTCCTTTTGCTTAAAAAGCTGTTGAATTAATTTCTCATCGAATTCTTTTCGAATTGATTTTCTGCGAAGAAAACCCATGTACCGTACTTCTCCTTCCTACATCTCACGTCTGCCTTCTAGAGCTTTAGACAGTGTGACTTCATCCGCATACTCTAAGTCTCCACCTACTGGAAGTCCGTGAGCAATGCGAGAGAGTTTAATTCCTGATGGTTTCAACAGTCTAGAGATATACATGGCTGTAGCCTCTCCTTCAATGTTTGGATTGGTTGCAAGGATCACCTCTGTCACTTGATCGTCTTGCAATCTTTTTAACAGGTCAGGAATTTTAATATCCTCTGGGCCAATTCCGTCCATCGGTGAAATGGCACCATGAAGCACATGGTATAAGCCGTTGTATTCTTTCATCTTTTCCATTGCGATCACATCTTTTGGGTCTTGCACTACACAGATAACAGATTGATCTCTTCTTGTATCTTCACAAATATAGCAAGGATCTTGGTCTGTGATATGGCCGCATACCGAACAATAAGTTAAATTACGCTTTGCATTAACAAGCGCTTTCGCGAAATCTAGTACGACATCTTCCTGCATACTAAGAACAAAAAAAGCCAGACGAACCGCAGTTTTCGGTCCGATTCCTGGCAATTTCATAAAGCTGTCAATCAGCTTTGATATTGGTTCAGGATATTGCATCTTCAGTTATTCCTCCTAGAATAAACCTGGCATGTTCATTCCTTTTGTGAATTGACCCATTGTTTCATTCGTTAACTCATCGACTTTTTTCAATGCGTCGTTTGTTGCTGCAAGTACAAGATCTTGAAGCATATCGATATCTTCTGGATCAACAACTTCTTCATTGATTGCTACATCAACAACTTCTTTTTGTCCATTTACTTTTACAGTGACCATACCGCCACCCGCTGTACCTTCAAGGACTTTTTCAGCAAGCTCTTCTTGAGCCTTAGCCATATCCTTTTGCATTTTTTGCATTTGTTTCATCATTTTTTGCATATTTCCCATTCCACCGCGCATATGAAAACCACTCTCTTTCATTTTTATTAATCTTTAATTTCAATTAAATCGTTTCCTACTAACTTCTTTGCTTCTGCAATCAATGGATCCTCTTCAGCAGAAGTCCCCTGACCATCTGCCTGTTCATCCGGCTGATGATCTCTTAAAAATTCTTCTCTTATTTTACCCCATTGAGCGTCAGGAACGCCAACTAATTCCACTCTTTTTCCTAACATAGACTCTAATAGCTGCTCAAGGTTGGTTCGAACACCGCTTTTATCTTCGGCAACCATTTTACAGTGTATTTCAAACTTGAATTTTAAAACAAAGGCATGAGAAGCAGCAGCAACTGGTTCACTATCCGTTAATAGTGCAGCGTGAGACACCTTATTCTGCTGTTTCAAGTGGGCAAGGAGTTCTCCCCATTTGCCTTTAATTTTTTCTAACTCTGGACGTTTTGCTTCTTTTAGAATCTCGTGAATTCGGCCGACAGGTGCACGGTATCCATTTTTGTTACTCGTTTGTGGTCGAGGTGCTTCCTTTTTTTCTTGAGGATGATGAGAATGAGACATTGGCACACCCTCAGCTCTTATCCTCGATAGCTCCTGTTCCAACCTGTCTATTTTATCCGTTAGCGCCGTTAAATCAGCGTTAGCATGAGCTTGTGTTATTCCAGCCGTTGATTGACATAGCTTGACAACAGCTACCTCAAAGAAAATCCTTGGATGATTCGTCCATTTCATTTCTTGGTGGCTTTTATTCAGCACTTCAATTGTTTCATATAGAAATTGAGGTGTCACACGATCCGAAAGCGTCACGAAATTTTCATCGACCTTTACCTTTTCAAGGACCCCCTCCAGATCCGGTGCCGTTTTATAAAGCAGCATATCTCTAAAGTAAAAGATCATGTCCTCTATTAATTTAGCAGCATCTTTCCCCTGCTGAAGTAATTCATTTAAGGTATCTAACGCTACAGCAATATTTTGATCAAAAATTGCTTCGGCTAGCTGACTAATGAAATGCTGAGAAACAGCTCCTGTAATGAGCAGCGCATCATCAATTGTCAGCTGCTCACCACTAAATGAGATCGCTTGATCTAAGAGGCTTAGTGCATCACGCATACCGCCATCTGCTGCACTAGCGATAATCTCGAGCGAGCCCTCTTGTACATTTAGGCTTTCTGCATCTACAATTTTCTTCATTCTTCCAACAATATCTTTTGTCGTGATTCGTTTAAAATCAAATCTCTGACAACGGGATATGATGGTAAGAGGAATCTTATGAGGCTCTGTGGTAGCCAAAATAAAGATACAATGAGCAGGCGGCTCCTCTAACGTTTTAAGGAGGGCATTAAATGCCCCGATAGAGAGCATATGTACTTCATCTATAATATAAACCTTATATGTAACCGCCGAAGGAGCAAATTTCACTTTATCACGTATATCACGGATTTCATCAACCCCGTTGTTTGAGGCAGCATCTATTTCAATCACGTCTGAAATCGAGCCGTTTGTAATCCCTTTACAGGCATCACATTCATTACAAGGTTCACTCACAGGTGACTTTTCACAGTTCACTGCCTTCGCAAAGATTTTGGCAGCACTTGTTTTACCTGTCCCTCTAGGACCTGAAAATAAGTAAGCATGAGAAAACTTCTTCTGCAAAAGGGCATTTTGCAACGTTTTTGTGATGTGTTCTTGTCCAACAACATCCTCAAAAACTTGAGGTCTGAACACTCGATATAAAGCTTGATAACTCACAAATACGCCCTCCTCCATTTATCATCATTTTCATTATACATGATGCACCGATCAATTCAAAAGCACACCTTTATTTTCTAATAAGCGAAAATGATGATTTCAACTATAGATTTTCTACTTTTTATGAATCAAAAACGTGTTTTCTAGATTTTCGAATTGTTCTGCAACACCATGGAGAACTTTTGTTCCTATTGTGATTAATGAAAAAACAAAAAGACTCTAAAAAGGTTTTTTGCCTATTTGTATAAACAAAGCAGCTGAGCTATTCTTTAAACAGCAACAAAAAACTCACCTAGATTAACTAGATGAGTTACATTTAATATTGATTTACCGTGCACCTTCTGTCGATTCGCTACCCCAAGCGTTACTTAAACAGTTAGCTCGGCCCAGGCAACCCTGCGGCACATGAGAGGTTTCACTTAATGCTGCTTCCTTCCGGACCTGACATGGTTCATGAATTCCCATTGCGCAGGACCCAGACGTCAACACCACTTATTTAAGGCAGACCTTGAAGTAAACGAACCTTGAGAAGGGATTCGGCCTCGCTAGAGCGGATTGCGAGTACAGGGCACCGCTACCTCCCCGCTTAGCACGGCAAAATGAATATTAAATTGTTAGTGACGCATACATAAGTATACCTTCTTATAGCTGAAATTGCAAACGACATCCATTCATTTACTTTTGGCTTGTTTCTTTCGCTGACGGAGATTTCGGAAGAACTGACTTAACAGCTCACCGCACTCATTTTCAAGTACACCACCAATGACTTCAGACTGATGATTGAACCGTTCATCATCCAGTAAATTCATTAAAGTACCTGCACATCCACCTTTTGGATCGTATGCACCGAAAACGACCTTTTTCACTCTAGAAAGGACAATCGCTCCCGCACACATAGGACACGGTTCAAGCGTCACATAAAGTACAGCATCTTCTAAACGCCAGCTTCCAGTCGTTTTACACGCTTCATCAATAGCAAGTAATTCTGCATGTGCAATTGAACGCTGCTCTGTTTCCCTTAAATTATGAGCGCGGCTCACAATTTGGTCATCAACAACGATGATGGCACCGATTGGTACTTCTCCTATTTGTTCTGCTTTTAAGGCTTCAGAAATAGCTTCTTGCATAAACTGTTCATCTCTCGTCATAGCACGGCTCTCTTTTCATGTTTTTTAAAAGGATATTGAGGTTAACATATTAGCACAATCTTTTAAAGGGGGTCTTACTTTGTCAAAGCACCAAAAGGCACTGCTTATTATCGACATAATTAATAATTTTGATTTTGAAATGGGACATGTGCTCGCTAATAAAACAGAGCAAATGACCAATAAGATTTTAGCTCTTAAAGATCATGCTTTCAAGGAAAATTGGCCAATCATCTATATCAACGACCACTACGGTCTCTGGAAGGCTGATATTCAAGCTGTGATGGAAACATGCAAAAACGAAAGAAGCGCCCCTATTTTAGAGAAAATGGCACCATCTAAAGATGATTACTTCTTAATTAAACCGAAGCATTCTGCCTTCTATGGAACTGCACTAGAGACACTCTTAAATGAATTAGGTGTACAAGACATCATTTTGACTGGGATTGCAGGAAACATTTGCGTTCTGTTCACTGCAAATGACGCATACATGCGAGAATACAATCTAATTGTACCTAAAGATTGTATCGCATCAAATGACGACAGAGATAACGAATATGCTTTAACGATGATGGAGAACGTTCTACTAGCAAAAATCACCACTGCTAAAGAGATCACGAATGAAAATCAAACATGATTTATCCATAACCCTCATAAATTGTTAGCAATAACAAAGGGGGCGTTGACTATTCAAATTTATATTGTCAAAAGAGGAGATACTTTAAACGAAATTGCCATGCGCTTTAAAACAACAGTCAATGAAATCATCCGTACCAACGATATTGAAACACCAAATCAACTTGTCATTGGACAAACAATTGTCATTCCAATTAGAGGACAATTTTATGAGGTCAAACAAAATGACACACTTTATCAAATTGGAAGACGATTTCGAATTTCAGTGGAGGAGTTGGCACGTGTGAATAGAATTCGGCCTGAAGCGATACTACCTATTCGCTTCTTGCTCTATATTCCTCAAAGACCGAAAAGGAACATTAATTCGAATGCTTACATTGAACCAAGGGGAAATCAAGTCAGTGAAAACTTAAAACAAGCAGCTAGAGAGGCCTCTCCATATTTAACCCATTTAGGCGCCTTTAGTTTCCAAGCACAAAGAGACGGAACACTGAAAGAACCACCGTTAGATCAGCTACCTCAAATAGCCGCTCAGAGCAGAACCGTTTTATCCATGGTAGTGACAAACCTAGAGAATGATAAATTCAGTGATGAACTTGGGCGAATTCTTTTGAATAATCAATCTGTCAAAGCCACATTTTTAAATGAAATCGTTCGTGTTGCTAAAAAGTATCAATTAAAAGAAATCCATTTTGATTTTGAATATTTACGTCCCGCTGATAAAGATGCTTACATTCAATTTTTAAGAGAGGCAACAACCCGCTTCCATCAAGAAGGATGGACAATTTCTGTTGCACTTGCCCCTAAAACAAGCAGTCAGCAAAAGGGAAAATGGTATGAAGCTCATGACTATGAAGCCATTGGGAAGATCGTCGATCATGTTGTGTTAATGACCTATGAATGGGGATACAGCGGCGGCCCTGCGCAAGCTGTCTCTCCCATTGGACCTGTCCGCCAAGTCATTGAATATGCACTGACCGTCATGTCGGCCAATAAAATTGTTATGGGGCAGAATTTATATGGCTATGATTGGACGCTTCCTTACGTCCAGGGCGGCCCCATTGCTAAAGCCGTCAGTCCTCAACAAGCGATTGCCATTGCTAGAAATAATAATGCCTCCATTCTATACGACGAAACAGCACAAGCACCTTATTTTCGTTACACAGATGCCACTAATAAAGAGCATGAGGTATGGTTCGAAGACGCTAGATCGATTCAAGCAAAGTTCAATCTCATCAAAGAGTTAAACTTGAACGGAATTGCTTATTGGAAATTAGGTCTATCCTTCCCACAAAATTGGCTCTTATTATCAGATCAATTTAATATTGAAAAAAGAACGACATCGTAACCCATTCGCTCTATCTCTCGGAAGGGGTATGGTACAATATACATTGGTTTGACAACTTTATAGATAGAGGAGAACGCCTATGTATCCTGCCCCTTTTATTGCAGTGGAAGGCCCAATTGGAGCCGGAAAAACAACTTTGGCTACAATGCTTGCGAAGGAATTTCAATTTCCTTTAGTAAAAGAGATTGTAGAAGAAAATCCATTCTTAGATAAATTTTATGAAGATATGGAACAATGGAGCTTTCAGCTTGAGATGTTCTTTTTATGCAATCGGGTCAAACAGTTAGAATCTATTGAAGAAAACTATGTGAGTCAACAGCAGCCGATTGTCACTGATTATCATGTCTATAAAAATATGATATTTGCAGAAAGAACATTATCAAAAAAGCACATGGACAAATACAGAAAGATCTATCACCTGCTAACAGATGATCTGCCTAAACCAAATGCCATAATCTATATAAAAGCCAGCCTTCCTACCTTACTTGAAAGAATACAGATGAGAGGACGCTCTTTTGAAGAAGACATCGACCCAGCTTATTTAAAAACACTCATTGAAGATTATGAGCTGGCCATTGAACATTTAAAACAGACTGACCCAGGGCTTCCTATCATTACAATTGAAGGAGATCATACAGACTTCGTTTCCTCACAGCAAGATTACCAGCAAATTGTACAGAACATAAAGGAGCAAGTACTATGAACAATATCGAAATACCAAAGGATGCAGTGATCACAATCGCCGGGACTGTTGGTGTCGGAAAATCAACTATGACTAAAACGATAGCGGACAAGCTAGGCTTTAAAACCTCTCTTGAAAAAGTAGATGATAACCCATACTTAGAGCCCTTTTATTCAGATTTCCAAAGATGGAGCTTCCATTTACAGGTCTATTTCCTAGCTGAGCGTTTTAAGGAGCAAAAGCGGATTTTTGAATCTGGTGGAGGATATGTGCAAGATCGTTCAATTTATGAGGACACAGGCATTTTCGCGAAAATGCATGCGGACAAAGGTACGATGTCTGAAGTAGATTATGAAACGTATACGAGTCTATTCGAAGCGATGGTGATGACACCTTACTTCCCTCACCCTGATGTTCTCATCTATTTACACGGGGATTTAGATCATATTTTGAATCGTATTGAAGAACGCGGCAGAGAGATGGAAACTCAAACTGATCGAGCCTATTGGGAAGAAATGTACACTCGATATACGGAATGGATCGAACAATTCGATTTATGCCCAGTGATTAAAATTAACATTGAAGATTACGACTTACTTCATGATGAAAGCTCACTTGAACCCATTCTTCATGAAATTGCTTCTGTTATACAAAAAAATCGCTCTAAAACAAAATAAAAAAAACCGCTGCATTTCGCGAATGCAGCGGTTTGACAATTCCAATTTTTATGCTTGCGTTTCAATTCAACTAAGGTAAAAAATCAATATGGCGGAGGAAGAGGGATTCGAACCCCCGCGGGCTTTGACACCCCTGTCGGTTTTCAAGACCGATCCCTTCAGCCGGACTTGGGTATTCCTCCGTATCGACAAGAATTAATATACCATATCATTTTAATTCAAGTCAACATCTTTTCGAAAAAAATTTCAATAAGTTGTTTTGGTATGAGAATCTGCCCATAAAAAAGCAGCCATTAACGGCTGCTCTTGATCTATTTTGTATCCTGTCTAATCTCTTCAATAAACTGATTCATCTCTTCTTTAAACTCATTTAATGATTCAATAATTTTCGTAAAGTCTGTCACTTGTTTGGCTTGTTCATTTGTTGAGCTGCTGATTTGTGAGATGTTTTCAGACAAAGTGCTAATACTGTCTTGGATTTCCTTTAAGAAGGTATTAATGGTTTCTGCCGCTTCCTTTGAGCCATCTGATAATTTACGAACTTCATCAGCTACGACAGCAAACCCTTTTCCATTCTCGCCTGCTCTTGCTGCTTCAATTGCAGCATTTAGACCTAGCAAGTTTGTTTGTCTAGCGATCCCGCCAATGGTTTTGACGACTTCTTCAATATTTGCAGATTTCTCTTCCGCTCTTCCTGCCTGTTCGCTTATTTCTAAACTTGTGGCAGCCAGCTCTTGTGAATGCGCAGCAATTTGCTCGATTCCACCTTGGAGTTCTTTCGCTACATCATTGATATGCTCCATATAACCGCTTAATTTCTTTTCACGATGATGTGAAAATGCCACTAAAAAAGAGCCAATTACTTTTCTATCTTCATCAAAAATCGGGTAACCTTTTACAGCAATTTCATAACCATATAAAGACTCTGGTAAATGACCGTCATATTCTTGTCCTCTTAATGTCGTCGCCACGTTTTGGTCTTCTGGGTTCAATAGGTCCCCAACTTTCACGCCAAAATCTATTGTGTTAGACGGGTAGTAACAAAGCACCTTCTCTGTATCAGTGATGCCGAAAAGAATACTTTCATCTAGAACTTTTCTAATTAATTGAGCCATTTCAACATAATAGTCAAGCCTATTCAAGGTTATTCCTTCTTTCCTAGAAGCTTTTATTTTTTTATCGGCTAAATTTAGGAAAACTGTAGGACTTTTGGTAAAAAGAAATAAGATACCATAGCGGCATCTTATTTCATCACTTCTTTATTTCCCATATAAGGACGCAGTACTTCAGGAATAATTACTGTGCCGTCCTCTTGTTGATAGTTTTCTAAAATGGCCGCCACGGTTCTTCCTACTGCTAAACCAGATCCATTTAACGTGTGGACATGCTCTGGCTTCGCTTTAGGCTCTGGACGGAATCGAATGTTTGCGCGTCTTGCTTGGAATGCTTCGAAGTTACTGCAAGAAGAAATTTCACGATACGTATCTTGGCTCGGAATCCATACTTCGATGTCGTATTTCTTCGCAGCCGTGAAGCCTAAATCTCCCGTACACATGCTCATGACACGGTATGGCAGGTTTAATAGCTGAAGGACTTTTTCTGCTTGATTTGTTAGTTTCTCTAATTCTTCATAAGAATTTTCAGGTCTAACAAATTTCACAAGCTCTACCTTATTAAATTGATGCTGACGGATGAGTCCGCGTGTATCTCTTCCGGCAGATCCAGCCTCTGATCTAAAGCAAGCACTGAATGCTGCATAATTGATTGGTAGCTGTTCCCCTTCAAGAATTTCATCACGGTGCATGTTAGTAATAGGTACTTCAGCTGTTGGAATGAGGAAATAATCTTCTTCACGGATTTTAAAGGCATCCTCTTCGAATTTTGGCAGCTGCCCAGTCCCTGTCATGCTAGCTCTATTGACCATGTAAGGTGGGAGCACTTCAGTAAAACCAAACTCATCGACATGTAAATCGAGCATAAAGTTATATAGTGCGCGCTCTAAGCGTGCGCCAAGCCCTTTATAAAAAACGAATCGGCTTCCTGTGACTTTTCCTGCGCGTTCAAAATCAAGAATGTTTAGCTCATCCGCTACATCCCAATGTGGTTTTGGCTCAAATGAGAAGGCCGGCTGTTCGCCCCATTTTCTCACTTCCACGTTGTCATCTTCTGTTTCCCCAACCGGTACAGTGTCATGAGGGATATTCGGAATAGAGAAGAGGATGTGCTGCAAGCTTTCTTCTACTGTTCTTAGCTCATCATCCAGCTTTTTAATCTCATCTCCTACCTCACGCATTTCTTGAATAATGTGATCGGCATCTTTCTTTTCTCTTTTTAGAACGGCCACTTGCTGTGATACTTCATTTCTTCGGCTCTTTAATTCTTCTGTTTTCCCGATTAGTTCTCTTCTTTTTTGATCCAGTTCACCAAACTTATCAAAATCTGCTAAATCTTCGCCTCGGTGTGCTAATTTTTCTTTAATTTGATCAAAGTCCGTGCGCAGTTGTTTAATATCCAGCATGTGTAACACTCCTTTTTTTATCGAAAAATAAAAAGAGCCCTCATCCCATGAAAGGGACGAGAGCTCTCGCGTTGCCACCCTGATTGAAAACATGCAGAAGCATGCTTTCCTCTTTCCTCTGTAACGGTATCACCGTAAATGCTTACTTCTCGTGTTTCAGCATTTCGCTCAAGGATGGATTCAGACTGCATCTTTCACCGATTCGCACCAACCATCGGCTCTCTGAGAAAGAGGGGCTTCTTACTATTTCCCGTCAACGCTTTTTCGATCTTTGATTGTGATTTTAATGTACTATAAGTTTTATCTCTTTTCAACCGTTTTATACAGCGAGCTTCGTTTTGTAAGACTTCACCATTTCAACAAACAGCTGTGTTAACCGATGATCGTCTGTCAGCTCTGGATGAAAAGAACAGCCTAAGATATTGTTTTCTTTCGCCATCACAATCCTGCCATCATATTCAGCCATGATTTCTACGCTCACATCTGCGCTGATGATATGAGGCGCACGGATGAACACCCCTGTAAACGGCGCATCCAGCCCTTTTACTTCTATATCTGCTTCAAAGCTGTCTACCTGTCTGCCAAATGAATTCCGTGCAACTGATACATTTAACAATCCAAGATGGGCATCTTCTCGATCTTCAATATGTTTTGCGAGCATAATCAAACCGGCACATGTCCCGAAAATCGGTTTCCCTTCTGCAGCGAACGCTTTAATCGGTTCAATGAATTGGTACGTATCCATGAGTCTCCTCATCGTCGTGCTTTCTCCACCAGGGATAATAAGACCGTCAACGGATGCTAGCTCTTCTGCTCGTTTAATGATCTTACCTTCTGCATCGCAGGCTTCAATCGATTGAATATGCTCTCTCACGGCTCCTTGAAGCCCTAGTACACCAATTGTTAGCATGTTCGTTTGCGCTCCCTTAATTACCAGCCACGCTCTTGCATACGCTCTTCTGGCAGTAGATTTGAGATTTCAATTCCTTTCATGGCTGTTCCAAGCTCTTTTGAAAGTTCTGCAATGAGACGGTAATCTGTGAAGTGAGTCGTTGCTTCAACAATCGCTTTTGCAAATTTCGCCGGATTGTCTGATTTAAAAATACCAGATCCAACAAATACACCGTCTGCTCCAAGCTGCATCATTAACGCAGCATCTGCTGGTGTCGCAACGCCTCCAGCTGCAAAGTTAACAACTGGGAGCTTTCCGTCTTTTTTGATTTGAAGCAATAATTCATAAGGTGCTCCTAGGTTCTTGGCTTCTGTCATCAGTTCATCTTCACTCATTGCTGCTACTTTACGAATCTGAGCATTGACCTTTCTCATATGACGGACAGCTTCTACAATGTTGCCTGTCCCAGGTTCCCCTTTCGTACGAAGCATCGAAGCGCCTTCTGCGATACGGCGGGTTGCTTCACCTAAGTCACGGCAACCACAGACAAAAGGTACTGTGTATTCATTTTTATTTAAATGGAATTCCTCATCTGCGGGCGTCAGCACTTCACTCTCATCGATATAATCAACACCAAGTGCTTCAAGGACACGAGCCTCGACAATGTGGCCGATACGTGCTTTTGCCATGACTGGAATCGTTACTGCATTTTGTACTTCCTCTACGATTCTTGGGTCTGCCATACGGGCTACACCGCCGGCTGCACGGATATCAGCTGGTACTCGTTCTAGTGCCATAACTGCCACCGCACCTGCTTCTTCTGCGATCTTTGCCTGCTCAGCATTGACGACATCCATAATGACGCCACCCTTTTGCATTTCTGCCATTCCACGTTTCACTCGTTCAGTTCCCTTATTGCTCACAATAGTTTCCTCCCATTTGTCAATTCGATTGATTTACCTCTTTATCATACAAGCGAGACAGTATAACAATAAAGAGAATAGTATAACAATTCAATCAGCCTACAAAAAAGCCTAAACCCTTGTATATAAACGATTTCTGGCTAAAAATAAGTCGTTTTTTCTTTGAAGTGTGATTTACATGCTATAATGCAACTATAACAATTCAAATTCATGTATAACAATTTTGCACTCAATGGAGGTTTCTCATGCATATTGATATCCATCGACATTCTGATACATCTCTTTCGAATCAGATTTACTTTTCGATCATTGATCATATCCAATCGGGTTTGCTTCAGCAGGGAGATAAGCTGCCAACTGTACGTGATTTAGCAAAGCAGCTGAATGTGAGTCTTGTCACGGCAGCAAAGGCATACACACGGCTGAAGGACGACGGATATTTAACGACTGTGCAAGGTAAAGGGACGTTTGTGGATGAGCTGCAAAAGCAGTCAGATATTCCGGTTCCATCATCTACCTCTTTTGATTGGCAGTTATCCATTCCGGATTATTTACCTCGGTCTCAATTTGCTCAGTATCACTATGTCGAAGAAGCGATCAACCTTTCTTCCTCTATGATTGATCCAGGGCTTTTGCCAAACCGGTATTTAGAAAAAGAAATGCAGCACGTACTAGCCAGACATCCTCAAATCATGTCGAAGTATGGGGAAATTCAAGGGGATCTTCAGCTTAGGCAAGTCATTCAGTCTTTTTTAGAAAAGCTGGGTGTGCCTTCTACTCCTGAAAATATCCTTGTAACTAGTGGTTCTCAGCAAGGGCTTGATTTGGTCGCACGTGCGTTTATCGGTCCTGATGATGTAGTTGTCATGGAAGCACCGACTTATCCAGGCGCCATTGATGTCTTTATGGGCAGAGGGGCAAGAATTATTACAGTCCCTGTTGATCATGAAGGCATGAACATGAAGCAGCTTCAAAGCATTTGTGATAAATATAAACCAAAGCTCATCTACACGATTCCTACTTTTCACAGTCCGACAGGGGCCAGTATGTCAATGAAACGCAGAAAACAACTTCTCTTACTGGCTCAAAGTATTGATTGTCTCATTGTAGAGGATGATCCTTATCGTGAGCTTTATTTCGAAAAGAAGCCGCCAGCACCTATCAAAAGTCTTGATCATGATGGACACGTCATTTATTTGCGAGGATTAAGTAAAACACTGGCTCCAGGATGCAGAATTGGGATTATCACCGCCTCAGGCTCGATATTTAATCGTTTATTAGCTGCAAAGGCCAATAATGATTTAGGCAGCCCTCTTCTCACACAAAAAGCCATTCTGCCATTTCTGACTTCGAAGAAGATGATTGATCATACGAAAAAGCTGAGAACCGCCTTGAAGGTGAGACGTGATTTAATGATAGATGTATTAACGAAGCATGCACCAAAAGATGTGACGTGGCAAATCCCTCAGGGCGGGCTCAATTTATGGCTTAGCTTTCCTTCCTGGGTCGATACACGTGCACTGCTGCATGAGGCACGTAAGCAGCAAATTACCTTTCTGCCTGGCTCTGTGTGCTATCCTGGAGAGCCGAAGCAAAACTATATCCGCCTCAGCTTTTCTTATGTGAATGAAAAGGCACTGACCGAGGGCGTGGAAAAGTTATGTGGTATTTTTCAGCAAGCCTTGTCCACTCCTCAAAATCAAAAACAATCACTTTTCTTTTAACGATAAAAAAACTGCTCTCTATGCATAGAGAGCAGTTTTTTATTAGAACCAACCTTTTACTGTGTCAACGATTCCGCCCCAAATGCCAGCGAAGAATCCACCTACACTACGCATTGCAAGGATGAACCAGTTTGCTTTTTCATCGCCTGTTTTCGTTATAAGCTCAACACCTGATTGATCTTTATTCAAATAGCCGTAGTCCTTCTCATCACCAGAATAAGAAGTCGTCAGCATGCCAACCTTCGTTCCTTTTTTAATAGGAGCTTCTAGTTTCTTTTTCTCGATATTTACTTTTGCTTTAAAGCTCTTTTCGTCGCCATTTTTTATTGGCACAGAGAAAGCTTCTTTCGTGACGACAGGTACTTCTTTGTCTTTGCCTTTATCGACTTCGATGTTTACATGTCCTTTGATCTGTTGACCTTTTTTGTACATTTCTTTCATCGTGAAGTTTTTAAATGCATAGTCGAACAGTTTTTTCGCCACGTCGAAACGTGCTGTATGAAGATTACCTTTTGCATTCAAGATCACAGCGATGACACGCATGTCACCTTGTTTTGCGGTACCTGTGAAGCTAGAACCAGCTGAATCCGTAGAGCCTGTCTTCAGACCGTCTACACCTTCATATTCCTTCACAAGTCCTTTAAGCATGAAGTTCCAGTTAGGCATGTCCATTTCATCGTCTGTGCCTTCTCTGAACTTTGTTTTCGCGATACTTGATGTTTCAAGAATTTCTGGATGGTCTTTGATGAGATGCTGTGCAAGCAATGCCATATCTTTCGCAGATACTTCACTTTCTTCATCAGGGCCTGTACCTTTTGGCTGTTTGCCATGTAAATCTTTATTTTCTAGTCCAGTTGCATTCACGAATTTGTAGTTAGTTAAACCAAGTTCTTTCGCTTTTGCGTTCATTTTTTCAACGAACTTCGATTCTGATCCAGCGATCACTTCTGCTAAGCCAATCGCTGCTGCATTTGCCGAATAAATAGCCGTTGCTTGATAAAGTTCTTTCACTGTATACGAGCCATCTTTTCTCAAAGGAACGTTTGATAAACTGCGGTCCTGAGAAATTTCGTATACATAATCATCTGGCGTATACGTTTGATCCCATTTCACTTTGCCTTCGGCAATCGCCTCTAGTAATAGATACTCTGTCATCATCTTTGCCATACTTGCAATAGGCAGTCTTTGTTCTGCGTTTTTACTATAAAGAATTTTACCTGTAGAAGCTTCAATTAGGATTGCTGCTTTCGCATTCACATTGAATGGATCTTCAGCTGCTTTTGCTTTGGACATTGGTGTAAATGCTGTCACAATCAATGCCAGTGCAAGGATAGAGACCATAAGCTGTTTCAACATCTTGCTGTTCAATCGTCATACCTCCGTATTCATCTTTTTTCGACGTATTTCATATATATTTAATCCACAAGGGCTTATTTCAACACAACAGTATAAATTTTATCACAATAAAGACAAAAAAAATAGACAGAGTCATAGACCCTGTCAAATGTAATTTGATTGTCACAATTTATCAAGAAATTGTGTAGTTTGGTGATTCTTTTGTAATTTGTACATCATGTGGATGACTCTCACGAAGTCCTGCACCAGTCATGCGAATGAACTGTGCGTCTTCTCTAAGTGAGCGTAAGTCCTGTGTTCCACAATAGCCCATACCAGAACGGATACCGCCAACTAGTTGATACACTGTATCAACGACTGGTCCTTTGTACGGTGTACGGCCTTCAATACCTTCTGGAACGAATTTTTTATTATCTTCTTGGAAGTAACGATCTTTACTTCCTTTTTCCATTGCAGCGACTGAACCCATACCGCGATAAACTTTGAAGCGTCTACCTTGGAAAATTTCTGTGTCTCCTGGGCTTTCAGATGTACCAGCTAGAAGGCTTCCAAGCATAACAGCATGTCCACCAGATGCTAGAGCTTTTACGATATCACCTGAATATTTAATTCCACCATCTGCAATAATAGCTTTACCATGTTTTCTTGCTTCTGTTGCACAGTCATAGATTGCTGTGATTTGTGGTACACCAACACCTGCAACAACACGTGTTGTACAAATAGACCCTGGTCCGATACCGACTTTCACAATATCTGCTCCTGCTTCAAATAATGCTTTAGTTGCTTCGGCTGTTGCAACATTACCAGCAATGATATTAAGAGAAGGATACGTTTCACGGATTTTCGATACAGTGTTTAGAACACCTTGTGAATGACCATGTGCAGTATCAATGACAACGACATCCACATTGGCTTCGACTAATTTTCTCACACGAGTCATTGTATCGCCAGTGACACCAACAGCGGCACCAACAATTAAACGGCCATGTGCATCTTTAGAGGAGTTAGGGAATTCGATCACTTTTTCAATATCTTTGATGGTGATGAGACCTTTTAACGTTCCTTCGTCATCTAAAAGAGGTAATTTTTCAATTTTATATTGCTGTAGGATTTTTTCAGCTTCTTCTAACGTCGTACCTACAGAAGCTGTCACAAGTTCCTCTTTTGTCATCACGTCGCTAATCTTCATTGAATAATCCGAAATAAAACGAAGGTCACGGTTCGTAATAATACCAACAAGCTTTTGATCTTCTTCGTTATTTACAATCGGTACACCTGAAATACGGTATTTACCCATTAGGTGCTCTGCATCAAATACTTGATGCTCAGGTGTTAAGAAGAATGGATTTGTAATAACGCCGCGCTCTGAACGTTTTACTTTATCCACTTGTTCTGCTTGTTGCTCAATAGACATGTTCTTATGAATGATACCAAGACCACCTTGACGTGCCATTGCAATCGCCATTTGTGATTCCGTCACCGTGTCCATTCCTGCACTGATAATTGGAATGTTTAGTTTTAATGTGCTTGTTAACTCAACTGATAAATCGACATCACGCGGAAGTACTTCAGACTTAGCTGGAACAAGCAAAACATCGTCAAACGTCAAACCTTCTTTTGAAAATTTACTTTCCCACATTAGTAAATCCCCCTCTTTTCGGCAAAATATTATATGTAGATTATCAACTAGGAAACAGCATGTCAAGGAAGCAACAAACAGTTGCAATTTTTAGAAAATATAAAGAGAGTTGAGGAAGAAGATGAAAAGTTCAGGATGGAAGGATTTAAAACGTTTTTACTCACTCGAAACTTCCCAAAAGTTTCTATATCAACAATATGAGAAACGAAGCATTCAAGATGCAAACCAGCAAGCCTATAAAAACTGTGAACGGTTTATTTACTTTTTAAAGCATGGCCATACGTTCTATGAACAGGCAGCTATCGCTCCACTCGAACTGAAGCCGATTTTATTGTTTTATGGAATGGCTCAGTTGCTAAAGGCATGTTTACTGACAGTTGATCCTCACTATCCTTCTCAAACCTCTGTTTTGGCCCATGGCGTAACATCGAGAAAGAGAAAGAAACAGCATTACCGCTTTAGTGAAGATGAAGTGAAAATTCAGCGAAATGGACTATGCATGCATGTGTTAAAGCATCTATTTCATTTAAATGGTCTTGAAGATGAGCGATTTACGATGATTCATCTCCTTTCAAAGATACCTGAAATGAGTCATATTCTGGAGTTTCAAAAGCAGCCCTCGACATTAGTTAAAGTGGAAAAGGTTAATGGGATGATGATTCAAGATCATATTCCATTGCTTTATAACATGTCTGCTGAACGCTTTATTGAATACTTTGAGTTCCATACAAGTTGGAAACTCAAGCAAAGAGAAGCCAAAAAGCTGACGTTTGATGTAGCTCTAGAAGAAAATCCAGCGCTCGCTACTCATCTTCATTATGATTTAGAAATGGATCAATGGTTTATTCCGTCAACTCGTGATTCATTTTTAGGGATTCCTGAGATCATCAGCCATTACTTATTAATGTATAACCTCAGTATGATTTCCCGCTACGAAACTGAATGGTGGTACGAGCTGCTGTCTCAATACATTAGTGATGATTACGTCATGATTGAACGCTACATGGAGATTGCCGAAGAGAAGTTCCCAGCTTATATCATGATGCTGTTAGAAGAAAACACAAAAAAGACCAGTTCCGTATGGAACTGATCCTTAGAAAAGCTTGGCGGCGTCCTACTCTCACAGGGGGAGACCCCCAACTACCATCGGCGCTGAAGAGCTTAACTTCCGTGTTCGGTATGGGAACGGGTGTGACCTCTTCGCTATCGCCACCAAACCTGATGGAGAGAATGTTCTCTCAAAACTAGATAACAATGTTCATGCTTCACATTAGAATATAGGTTAAGTCCTCGATCTATTAGTATCTGTCAGCTCCACGTGTCACCACGCTTCCACCTCAGACCTATCAACCTGAT
>NZ_PVQZ01000012.1:0-6486 GCF_002998465.1 Bacillus sp. NMCC46
AATGATCCGCCAGTTGTCAATCACTTGTCAAAGTGCCCAGTTATATGCACCAAAAAATGTGCGTGTTTTTAGAAAAGCCAACGAGGGTTTTTTCACGAAAGTTTGGTAACGTTTTGCAAAAAATCAGTCGCAACAAGGGTTCAATAATGGATGAATTAAGTTCGTGTTTGTTTTGTGTTGTTTCGGAAAGGTGTGCACTCAAAAGGAGCGTTACTGTTTAAAAAATGGAGTGAAAAACATGCGGAATGAGTCAACGGTAAGCGGAACGAAAGTGAGCATTAAGGAGTTGACACATTCACCACACCCAAAGCCTATTGATTCAAACAAACCCCGTTTGTTTGCGCCCGCCGAAGGGGCATCCCCCGAAGATCGGGGGTAGGGGGTTTGACTATTTGCGATCCAACGGGCTGACCGTTGGCGGGTTTGGGCAGAGCCCGAAAAGAGTCACTGGAGAACCAGTGCCCACTTATGCACCTAAATAGGTGCTGTGTGTTTTCTCTCCGTTCAAAGCAGAATGCCAAGCATTGTACCGTTGGCATGAAAGAGTCAAAAATGGTAAGATTAAAGAAATATTTGTGCGTCTTTTTTGTTTGGCGAAGGTGTGAGCGGAAGACGACGACAGTCGTCGAGTGGCAACGAAAAGCGAATCACCGAGAGCCAAACGAGAACCCCCCCCAGCTAACAGGGGGGTAGTAATCTTTCAAAAACAAGTAGACTTAATTATGAGACAAGCAATGAAATGAAAACTTATAAAAAAATGAGAGTGTTTTATTTTAAAATGCCTCTTAGAGCGTTCAGATTCGATTCTGAACGCTTTTATTTTTGTTCAGGTATAAAAAGATGCAGACAAAGAAAAAACGCCTTACAGGGCGTTTAAATGTTTTTATGTTGGTTATGCAATTGTTTGTTTTAAATCATCACCCTCGAATCTATTCCTTTTTCATGTTTGATCACAGCGCCTACTACACCTTTTTCAGCGATCTGATCTGTTTGAGTGTTTGAATAAACTGATAAACCTGTGATTAATAAAGCAATTAGAGATAAGCTGATCATCCATTTCATTCTAACGCCTCCGTCATTTTTATGATTTCGTCTTTTGCAACAAGTGCTTGTTCATAATATTTAACGGCTTGCGTGATATTCCCTTTATTTTTCAAGTGATTTCCTATTTCTCGTGACAATTCGGCTATATCTGTCCATAGTCTTTTTTTCTCTAGGTACTTCATGGCGTGGTGAATATTGTTTATGTGACTATTGTTGTAAAGTGCATCTAGTATCATGAGTTTTGCTCTGTATTCATCTTCGTTATTTTCCTCGACTAGATTCCATGCTTTTTTGTGCCAGACAAGAGCTTTATCAGTTTTTCCACTTTTAAAACAGACTTTGCTAAGCATGTAATATGTGCGGATGGTGTTCATTGATTCTCTATGTTCCGGTATTTCAATGGCTTTGAGTAGATGACTCTCTGCTTGTGGTAGATAGCTTCGTCTTTCGTAACTAATTCCGATATTGAAGTGAGCTAAACTTTTGGTGTATGAATCGCCTGTTTCCTCTGCTTTCTTGATGACATGTTCATAGTGCTTGTCAGCTTCTTTGTAACGCATCAAGTCAACTTTGTTTAATGCTAATATCATTTCACTATTCATTTGTTTGTAGGTGTATTGATCATTCGATTTAAAGGAATCGAGTGCTTTTTGAGCATGACTAAGGGAAAAGAAATGTTGGTCAATTTGGTAATAGGCTACGGCAATTTTGTAGTGGAATTCAGCGTGCTCAATTTCGTCGGGGATTCTCTTCAGTTTATCTTCAGCAATTTTGTAAAAGTTGATTGCATCTATGTAATTCTTGTTGTGAAACTCAAATTGTCCGTTGAAAAAGTAAAAGTAGTATTGAATCATGTCGTCTGTTTTTTGAATATCCTCTTGTTTGACGGTTGTGCGGCTTTTAATTTTTAATCGCTGCGCGTCGTCGATTAAGAGATTGTTTCTAAAGTCCAAAAGATTGAAATAGAGGAGCAGGTCTTGATTTTGTTCCATATGTGGAAGCATTCTTTTAATCTGTTCTTTCAACTGGATCGCTTCGTCTACTTTTCTTTTTTTAATTACCCCATACCATTCATTCATCATGTTAGCGACTTCTTCATATGCAATTGTTTTGACCATCATCATACCCACCTTTTGCCTGTCATAAATGTTTCTCTTAATCTTACAGATTTAGTAAATATTTAGAAAGTGAGAAATTCCCCAACGAAACCGATTCTTTTTGAGTGGGTGCGTGTGAATATGGATGCTGACAGCAATGACTTTTGGATGTACAGCTAGGGAGAATATGATCTGTTTTTTGCATGTTGTCATTGAAAATATCGGGTACAGTCACTTGGAAATAACACGTAAACTATTAGGTTTTTGATTAAACGTGATATTTCCACTGGTTACAGTCGGCAGGAACCCATAAATAGCAATGGCCAAGAAGGTCGGACCGATCGCCATGAAATGACCTTACTTGTTCTATGCTCTTCTGTTTGTCTCTTTTTCAATCTCAACATTTTTGTGGGCGGGTGATGGCACATGATTCTCCAGATCTGGAGAATTACATTCTGGAGTCAGGTTTAGTCAGGTTGTAGGGGTAGTGTAAAGAATTTTTATACTATGAATGGAGTGGAAAAAATCAAAAAAAAAATCTCCCCATGCGGGGAAATTTGGTTTAGTCTTTGGTCTTTTAGGTTTTGAGGTTTTGGTTTTTAAAAAGATGGCGGTTTCGCCAGATTTTTAGGCGATTTTGACGGAGTCAGAATCGTGTCTTTTCTTATCTTGATACATATAGAAACACTGTCATTTTGAAAAAATAGAGTAAATACAGTGATATCAATGGTTTAAAGGCATTTTGACAGGTAAAAACTCCATCTGCTATTATTAAGTCACCACAACAAAAATAATAGAGTGCTAGAGGACTAGCTTCAGAAGGAGTTTTTATTTTGACATATTCATCTGAATCGAATTATAGCATCCTTCAGGACAAAACCGCAACAGGTAAAAAGCGGGATTGGAAAGGAAAAAAGATGCGATCTTCACTAATGTCATCTCATTATGAAGGGCTTGAAAAGCGTATCGGTGCGCCTTACTACGGAAAAAAGGCAGAGAAGATATTTAATTGTGCCGAATGTCTTACGTTTAAAAGAGAAAAAGAAACAGGCAGACTTAAATTATATCAAGCTTATTTTTGTAAAGTGAGGTTGTGCCCTATGTGTGCATGGCGAAGGTCTTTAAAAATTGCTTATCACAATAAGTTGATTGTGGAAGAAGCAAACAGGCAATATAAGCCTGCATGGATATTTCTCACGTTAACAGTTAAAAATGTTGAAGGGGATCAATTGAGACAAACAATTACAGATATGATGCAAGGTTATAGAAAGCTGTTTCAATATAAGAAAGTGAAAACTGGGACACTTGGTTTTTTTAGAGCTTTAGAGATAACAAAAAATCATAAAGAAAATACATATCACCCACATTTTCATGTGCTTATCCCTGTAAAGAGAAATTACTTTGGTAAAAGTTATATTAAGCAAGCAGAGTGGACAAGTTTTTGGAAGAAGGCAATGAAATTGGATTACACACCGATTGTGCACGTGCAGCGGGTCAAAGGAAAAAAGGTGATCGATGCGGAAGCGATTGAAAAAGAAGTGCGCGAAGCAATAGAAGAACAAAAAGCGATTCTTGAAATTTCAAAGTATCCAGTCAAGGATACGGATGTGATACGTGGGAATGAAGTGACCGAGGAGAATTTGGATACGGTCTATTACTTGGATGATGCATTAAGTGCAAGGCGTTTAATTGGTTATGGCGGGATCTTGAAAGAGATTCATAAGGAACTGAATTTGACGGATGCTGAAGACGGGGATCTGATTCGTATTGAAGAAGATGAGGACGAGGTGGCGAATGATACATTTGAAGTCATGGCTCATTGGCATGTTGGCATTAAAAATTATATAACCTATTAGTAATGAATGTCAGTATTGTAATTTGTTAAAGTAATATTTAATTTCACCATCTATTTCCTTTAAAATTACCTTAATTTTCATATGTAGATATATACATAAATCCTCAATTTATATATTATTTTCACTATAATACAATAATATGTAATTTGGAGGTATTTATGAAAAAGAATTTTATTTTAACAATGATATTTACTTTGTTATTTTCGACTATGCTTTTGAGTATTGGAACTGGTGAAGCAGAAGCTGCTACTATGAAACAAGTACCTGGTTCTCCTGGGTGGAAATATCGTGTTGATAAGCCACATGTTGACGGGGTTAATAATGATTGGCATGTACATGTTGAAAAAGGAAAGATTAAAGGAGCTGAAAGAGTTACTGGAGGCAAAAGTCACGGTAAGACTCTAAATTCAGCTGGAGTCCCTAAATCTGTACAAAAAAATGTAAAGAAGACTAGTGACTTTAAAAAAGCTTTAGATAAACAGAAAAAATTAGAAAAAGAACGTCAAAAAATCTCTAAATACAGTTGGTTTGATATAGTAATGAATCCTTGGTATCTTGTAACAATAGCATCTCTAGTAGGTGTGGGAATAGCTCAGTTAATGAATTTGCCAAAATTAGTATTTGGTTAATGTTTGAGTAGGGGGGAAATCATGATAACACTTAATAGACCTTTAAAATTACGTGACTTAGAAGTTTTTCGTGTGTTGAAAAATGATAATATTTTATGTTACGTAATAATTGAGGATACTCGAAAACCATTGACAGAAGAAGATAAAAAATTAGACCCCTTATGTTATATGGATGAAGAGGATATTAATGAGATTTTGAATGTTTTTAAGATTTCAATTATTAATGATGAAAAATTAAATGAAGATGATTCGATTCTTGTGCGGTCTTACTTTTCTGATTTTGTTAATAATACTGATTTAACTAATTTTATTATTAAAGAATATGTGCAAGAGGGTTTATATGATTATGATGACGAAGATGACATCATTTTCTTTAATAGAATGTTACGTCATATAGGGTCAGATGATATCAAAAAATTCGACGATAAAAACTGGATTTATTTATCTCAAGATTGATGTTTCATTTGTATTAAAAAGAGTACAGAGGATAATTTCTGTACTCTTTTTAATACACTTAATAATCATAAGTTTGAAGGGTTGTTAGATTTAAATCATGTTTAAATACTTTTATGGTGTTATAAGTGTTATATTCATTTTTAGTTGGTTTTTCTATACTCAAACTCCCGATATTTCATTTGAAATTATTGATTTTACGATAGGTCTGTTTATTCTTTTATGGGTATTTAATGCGTAGGATTATTCATTTAAGAGTTTCGGGAAATTAGGAGATTTTAGCATACACAGGGATGTGTATATTTGCGCCATTGTCAGCCATCACTTTTTTGTTTCTTTCTGCAAATCAATTGACCTACTGTCAAAGGTGTTTTCTATTGCAAAGGAGATCCAAAGAGTTTAATCATTTTAGAGAAGAATTTAATTTATATGCAGATTATAAATTTTAATGAGCCGTTAAGGCTCATTTTTATTTGCAGGATATTTTTATTTGTATAATGAATGTTATAACGGAGGTGATGTGTTATGTCAGGCGATACAAAACAAGAACAAACTGTTTATAACAGTAGTGATACAGCTGCCATACTTAAAATACAAGAGTCCACGCTAAGGAAATATTGCATCATGTTAGATGAGGCTGGTTATAAATTTCATAAAAATGAGTACGGTCATCGAGGTTACTTTAACAATGATGTTATAGCGTTGAAACGCCTTATAGAAATAAAAAAACATCCAGATATGACGTTGAAACAGGCTTGTAACGCAGTTATATCATGGGTTAAGAAGAAAGACGTAACGGATAGTGATATAAATGATATAACGGATGATGAACGTCATAACGACAGTTATAATAAGCTTTTGGATGAGTTTGAGGAGTTTAAAAAACAACAAGAGGAATTCAATAAAGAATTAATTGATCAGTTGAAAAAACAGCAAGAATACATACAAAGTAGTCTTCTTGAAAGAGATAAAAAGCTGTTAGAGGCCATAAGAGAAACACAAGAAACGAAAAAATTAATTGCATCAACGAAACAAGAGGAAAAGGAAGGGCAAAAAAAATCTTGGTGGCAGTTTTGGAGATAGCATATAGATGGATTTTTTTGAAAAGAGCATAAGGGGTTTTTGTCCCCACTTATGGTGTGGAACTAGGCAAAGCCTAGCAAAAAAATGACCCCAAAGAAGTGGTGGAAATCACTCCTGCAGCAGTGGAGATTTTTGAGGTGATCACTTCCCGATCACTACTAAAAAACGAGCCGGTCACTGGCGGACCAGTGATGGAAAATGATCCGCCAGTTGTCAATCACTTGTCAAAGTGCCCAGTTATATGCACCAAAAAATGTGCGTGTTTTTAGAAAAGCCAACGAGGGTTTTTTCACGAAAGTTTGGTAACGTTTTGCAAAAAATCAG
>NZ_PVQZ01000013.1:0-3077 GCF_002998465.1 Bacillus sp. NMCC46
AATGTTCTCTCAAAACTAGATAACAATGTTCAAGCTTCACATTAGAATAAAGGTTAAGTCCTCGATCTATTAGTATCTGTCAGCTCCACGTGTCACCACGCTTCCACCTCAGACCTATCAACCTGATCATCTTTCAGGGATCTTACTTCCTTGCGGAATGGGAAATCTCATCTTGAGGGGGGCTTCATGCTTAGATGCTTTCAGCACTTATCCCGTCCGCACATAGCTACCCAGCGATGCCCTTGGCAGAACAACTGGTACACCAGCGGTGCGTCCATCCCGGTCCTCTCGTACTAAGGACAGCTCCTCTCAAATTTCCTGCGCCCGCGACGGATAGGGACCGAACTGTCTCACGACGTTCTGAACCCAGCTCGCGTACCGCTTTAATGGGCGAACAGCCCAACCCTTGGGACCGACTACAGCCCCAGGATGCGATGAGCCGACATCGAGGTGCCAAACCTCCCCGTCGATGTGGACTCTTGGGGGAGATAAGCCTGTTATCCCCGGGGTAGCTTTTATCCGTTGAGCGATGGCCCTTCCATGCGGAACCACCGGATCACTAAGCCCGACTTTCGTCCCTGCTCGACTTGTAGGTCTCGCAGTCAAGCTCCCTTGTGCCTTTACACTCTGCGAATGATTTCCAACCATTCTGAGGGAACCTTTGGGCGCCTCCGTTACATTTTAGGAGGCGACCGCCCCAGTCAAACTGCCCACCTGACACTGTCTCCCTGCCCGATAAGGGCAGCGGGTTAGAAGGTCAATACAGCCAGGGTAGTATCCCACCGATGCCTCCACCGAAGCTAGCGCTCCGGTTTCCAAGGCTCCTACCTATCCTGTACAAGCTGTACCAACATTCAATATCAGGCTGCAGTAAAGCTCCACGGGGTCTTTCCGTCCTGTCGCGGGTAACCTGCATCTTCACAGGTACTATAATTTCACCGAGTCTCTCGTTGAGACAGTGCCCAGATCGTTGCGCCTTTCGTGCGGGTCGGAACTTACCCGACAAGGAATTTCGCTACCTTAGGACCGTTATAGTTACGGCCGCCGTTTACTGGGGCTTCAATTCGCACCTTCGCTTACGCTAAGCGCTCCTCTTAACCTTCCAGCACCGGGCAGGCGTCAGCCCCTATACTTCGCCTTACGGCTTCGCAGAGACCTGTGTTTTTGCTAAACAGTCGCCTGGGCCTATTCACTGCGGCTTCTCGGGGCTTTAACACCCTAAGAAGCACCCCTTCTCCCGAAGTTACGGGGTCATTTTGCCGAGTTCCTTAACGAGAGTTCTCTCGATCACCTTAGGATTCTCTCCTCGCCTACCTGTGTCGGTTTGCGGTACGGGCACCTCTCACCTCGCTAGAGGCTTTTCTTGGCAGTGTGGAATCAGGAACTTCGCTACTAAATTTCGCTCGCCATCACAGCTCAGCCTTTACGGGAAACGGATTTGCCTATTTCCCAGCCTAACTGCTTGGACGCGGATATCCAATACCGCGCTTACCCTATCCTCCTGCGTCCCCCCATTGCTCAAATGGTGAGGAGGTGGTACAGGAATATCAACCTGTTGTCCATCGCCTACGCCTTTCGGCCTCGGCTTAGGTCCCGACTAACCCTGAGCGGACGAGCCTTCCTCAGGAAACCTTAGGCATTCGGTGGACGGGATTCTCACCCGTCTTTCGCTACTCATACCGGCATTCTCACTTCTAAGCGCTCCACCAGTCCTTCCGGTCTGACTTCACAGCACTTAGAACGCTCTCCTACCACTGTTCGTAAGAACAGTCCGCAGCTTCGGTGATACGTTTAGCCCCGGTACATTTTCGGCGCAGAGTCACTCGACCAGTGAGCTATTACGCACTCTTTAAATGGTGGCTGCTTCTAAGCCAACATCCTGGTTGTCTAAGCAACTCCACATCCTTTTCCACTTAACGTATACTTTGGGACCTTAGCTGGCGGTCTGGGCTGTTTCCCTTTCGACTACGGATCTTATCACTCGCAGTCTGACTCCCAAGGATAAGTCATCGGCATTCGGAGTTTGACTGAATTCGGTAACCCGGTAGGGGCCCCTAGTCCAATCAGTGCTCTACCTCCGAGACTCTTACCTTGAGGCTAGCCCTAAAGCTATTTCGGAGAGAACCAGCTATCTCCAGGTTCGATTGGCATTTCACCCCTACCCACACCTCATCCCCGCACTTTTCAACGTGCGTGGGTTCGGGCCTCCATTCAGTGTTACCTGAACTTCACCCTGGACATGGGTAGATCACCTGGTTTCGGGTCTACGACCACGTACTCATGCGCCCTATTCAGACTCGCTTTCGCTGCGGCTCCGCATCTTCTGCTTAACCTTGCACGGGATCGTAACTCGCCGGTTCATTCTACAAAAGGCACGCCATCACCCATTAACGGGCTCTGACTACTTGTAGGCACACGGTTTCAGGATCTATTTCACTCCCCTTCCGGGGTGCTTTTCACCTTTCCCTCACGGTACTGGTTCACTATCGGTCACTAGGGAGTATTTAGCCTTGGGAGATGGTCCTCCCGGATTCCGACGGAATTTCACGTGTTCCGCCGTACTCAGGATCCACTCTGGAGAGAACGACATTTCAGTTACAGGGCTGTTACCTTCTTTGGCGGGCCTTTCCAGACCTCTTCGCTTATATCATTCCTTTGTAACTCCGTATAGAGTGTCCTACAACCCCAAGAGGCAAGCCTCTTGGTTTGGGCTGTTCCCGTTTCGCTCGCCGCTACTCAGGGAATCGCATTTGCTTTCTCTTCCTCCGGGTACTTAGATGTTTCAGTTCCCCGGGTATGCCTTCTCATACTCTATGTATTCAAGTATGGATACTACTCCATTACGAGCAGTGGGTTTCCCCATTCGGAAATCTCCGGATCAAAGCTTGCTTACAGCTCCCCGAAGCATATCGGTGTTCGTCCCGTCCTTCATCGGCTCCTAGTGCCAAGGCATCCACCGTGCGCCCTTTCTAACTTAACCATTTCTTACTTTAGAAAGAATCACTATGTGTGATGAACTTTGCATTGCATTCAATGTGAATGTATTACTTATTGTTATCTAGTTTTCAAAGAACACG
>NZ_PVQZ01000014.1:0-2964 GCF_002998465.1 Bacillus sp. NMCC46
GAGGGGAAAACAAAACGTGAGTGAGCAAGTTCTCCTCACAGCTGCGTGCCAGAACATGAAGAAGATTGCCACACACCTAGCGAAGCTAGGCTAGGTGTGTGGGAGGCCTTTTTCATTAAATCCCATCCATCATAATTACGATGAAAATAAAAAAGATTGTAGAAAAACATGAGTTTCTCTACAATCTGACGCCTGCAGCCGCAGGCGTTTTTTCATGAGGAATTGCTTCAAATTGGAACTAGTCTTACAGACAAAATTGCTCATACTAACATTATGTTTGATATGAAAGGATGATCGCTTTGTTGTCTAAAGACGAATTACATCATTTGAAGCAGCGACTTCTCGATGAAAAACAAGAACTCGAAGCTAAAAGCCATGACGATGAACAAAAAGTATCATTTCCTTATGATTCGCTCGGAGAACTGTCAGCCTATGATAACCACCCAGGTGATCAAGGGACAGAGCTATTCGAACGCGGGAAAGATATTGCGTTAAACAGTTTGGAACATGAACATCTGTTAGACATCAATGAAGCACTTCAAGCCATCACAGACGGCTCTTATGGTCTGTGCAAGGTCTGTAAGGCCCCTATTCCAAAGGAACGCTTAGAAGCCTTGCCTAGTGCCGTCACATGCACAGAACATTCAAAAGAACAAACCGTTTCACAAAACCGTCCGATTGAAGAGGATTTATTAAGTCCGCCATCAGATCAATTTGAAAATGAAGAAAGCGCAGCCTATGATGGAGAGGATGCATATCAAGACGTAGAACGCTATGGAAACTCTGATACCCCGTCCGATATGGAATTCCCTCCATTGACATACGATGATGTGTATACGCAATCAGAAGATGAAGATTATGTGGAGGACTATGAAGGATTCGCAGCAGCTGATATTGAGGGCAAAGCAAGCAAGGTATATCCAAATAAAGCCCACGAAGCCTATGAAGAGGCATTAGACGAAGAAGGTGTCATGACGGTATTTGGTGACTTGAAGCCGTACGAAGAAGAACCTTATACAGAAGAAAATCATTAGTCCCCTCATATTGGGGGCTTTATGTTTATATCATGTAATGATTGGGAAATCACTTTAAGAGTGAATTTGATTGGAGGAGATTCTTAATGGCAAGAAAAAGTATCATTTGGGCAGTGGTTGTCTTCTTTATTACATACGCATTATTCTCTATTGCCGGATTCTTGTTTCCGATTGACAGAGAGTGGTATGATGCACTGAATAAACCAGAATGGACACCGAGTGGTGGTGTAATTGGTGCTGTGTGGGCTGTCTTATTTGCTCTGATCTCGTTGTCCGCAGCGATCATTTATGGAAAGTACGGATTTCAAAAAATCACTTTACCATTTTGGATTCTTTTTCTTTTAAATTACGTATTTAATCAAGCCTTTAGTTTTTTTCAATTTACACAAAAAGATTTATTTGCCGCTACGATCGACTGCCTGCTTGTAGCACTGACAGCACTTGCACTTGTCATCGTCTCGCGTAAACTAAGCAAAGTCGTTCCAATTTTACTGGTCCCTTATGTCTTATGGGGCTTCTTTGCGACATACTTGTCTTATACGATCTATTCCATGAATATGTAAAAAAAGATCGCTATGATGGCGGTCTTTCCTTTTGAAGAAAATAAAAAAGAGATCTTTGACAAGACCTCTTTTAAACATGACCCGTACGGGATTCGAACCCGTGTTACCGCCGTGAAAGGGCGGTGTCTTAACCGCTTGACCAACGGGCCAGATAAATGGCGGAGAAGGAGGGATTTGAACCCTCGCGCCGCTTGCGCGACCTACACCCTTAGCAGGGGCGCCTCTTCAGCCACTTGAGTACTTCTCCATTTGGCTCCGCAGGTAGGACTCGAACCTACGACCGATCGGTTAACAGCCGATAGCTCTACCACTGAGCTACTGCGGAATATCATGGTGGGCCTGAGTGGACTCGAACCACCGACCTCACGCTTATCAGGCGTGCGCTCTAACCAGCTGAGCTACAGGCCCATGAACGGATATACAAATGGAGCGGGTGATGGGAATCGAACCCACGACATCAGCTTGGAAGGCTGAGGTTTTACCACTAAACTACACCCGCAAAAATATGTATGGGGCGATTGATGGGAATCGAACCCACGAGTGCCAGAGCCACAATCTGGTGCGTTAACCACTTCGCCACAACCGCCATACTGTCAATATTTTTTTATAAAAGTGGCTCGGGACGGAATCGAACCGCCGACACACGGATTTTCAGTCCGTTGCTCTACCAACTGAGCTACCGAGCCAAGTATTCTTTTTGAAAATGGCGGTCCGGACGGGACTCGAACCCGCGACCTCCTGCGTGACAGGCAGGCATTCTAACCAACTGAACTACCGGACCATTTTGGTTGCGGGGGCAGGATTTGAACCTGCGACCTTCGGGTTATGAGCCCGACGAGCTACCGAACTGCTCCACCCCGCGATGATATGGGTTTTAAAAAATATGGCGGAGGAAGAGGGATTCGAACCCCCGCGGGCTTTGACACCCCTGTCGGTTTTCAAGACCGATCCCTTCAGCCGGACTTGGGTATTCCTCCGTATAGATGGTGGACCTTGTAGGACTCGAACCTACGACCGGACGGTTATGAGCCGTCTGCTCTAACCAACTGAGCTAAAGGTCCTTTATAGCGGCGGAGGGGATCGAACCCCCGACCTCACGGGTATGAACCGTACGCTCTAGCCAGCTGAGCTACACCGCCATGATCAAAATAATCTTTTAAAAAGTGGAGCCTAGCGGGATCGAACCGCTGACCTCCTGCGTGCAAGGCAGGCGCTCTCCCAGCTGAGCTAAGGCCCCATAAAAGATGGTCGGGAAGACAGGATTCGAACCTGCGACCCCTTGGTCCCAAACCAAGTGCTCTACCAAGCTGAGCTACTTCCCGATCTTAATGGCGCGCCCGAGAGGAGTCGAACCCCTAACCTTTTGA
>NZ_PVQZ01000015.1:0-1488 GCF_002998465.1 Bacillus sp. NMCC46
TCAGGCTGTCGAGAAAATCTCGACAGCTTTATTTTTTCCTTAAACTTTCCATCTCCTCATTTTATAATAGAGAAAAACCCACTTAAGGAAGGTGTTTTTCTCATGTTCCACACTAGAAATTCTTCTCAGCACGAAGCCGAATTTGTATTGCTAGATCAACTGGTCGAAGAGGATCACCTGCTTCGTAAAATTGATCAGTACATTGATTTTTCATTTATCGTAGATAAAGTAAAACCGTATTATAGTGAGAATAAAGGTCGCCCTTCTCTTGATCCACTTATTTTGTTCAAAATGATGTTTATCGGATACCTGTACGGTATCCGTTCTGAAAGACAACTTGAAAAAGAAATTTACTATAACATGGCGTATAGATGGTTTTTAGGTTTGAACATCAATGACCCCGTTCCTCATCACTCGACCATTAGCTGGAATCGTCGTACTCGATTCAAAGATACAACGATTTTTCAAGATATTTTTGATGAAATTGTGCTTCAAGCCATCAATCATGATATGGTAGGAGGCCGCGTTCTTTTTACTGATTCAACTCATCTTAAAGCCAATGCCAATAAACATAAATATACGAGAAAAACGATTGAACAAGATACCCAGAACTATATAAATGAATTAGAAGAAGCGATCCAAGAAGATCGGGTGGCACACGGAAAAAAGCCCTTAAAGGTAAAAGAGGAGGTGAAAACGAAAAAAGACATTCGTCAAAGTATGACTGACCCTGAGAGTGGCTATCTTTATCGTGAAAATAAACCGGAAGGCTTTTTCTACCTAGACCACCGTACAACGGATATGAAGTACAATATCATCACGGATGCCCATGTCACGCCCGGCAATATCCATGATTCTATTCCGTATCTTGATCGATTGGATCACCAAATCGCCCGATTTGGTTTTCAAGTAGAAGCTGTTGCCCTTGATTCTGGTTATTTGACAACCTCAATCTGTAAAGGTTTATCGGATCGCCATATTTTTGGTGTCATCGCACATAGACGCTTTCATCCAACAAGAGGATTATTTGAGAAGTGGAAATTTCAGTATGATTCTGAATCTGATCACTACATATGCCCAAATGGCGAGAAGCTATTATATACGACAACTGATCGAAAAGGTTATAGGTTCTACAAATCAGACCCTAAAAAATGCGTATCGTGTCCTTTCCTTGAGAGCTGTACAAGATCGAAAAATCATCAAAAAGTGATCTCAAGACATGTATGGGAGGAACACAAAGAAAAGATCAGACAAAATCGTCTGTCTGCCTCTGGAAAAGAGCTATATAAAAAAAGAAAAGAAAAAATAGAGCGAAGCTTTGCAGATTCAAAACAACTGCACGGGCTTCGCTACTGTCGGTTGAGGGGAAAACAAAACGTGAGTGAGCAAGTTCTCCTCACAGCTGCGTGCCAGAACATGAAGAAGATTGCCACACACCTAGCGAAGCTAGGCTAGGTGTGTGGGAGGCCTTTTTCATTAAATCCCATC
>NZ_PVQZ01000016.1:0-1264 GCF_002998465.1 Bacillus sp. NMCC46
GGCTCTCTTTAAAAGCGACTTGTCTATCTTACCATATGAAAGTGGTGCCGGCAAGAGGACTTGAACCCCCAACCTACTGATTACAAGTCAGTTGCTCTACCAGTTGAGCTACACCGGCTTTATCTATTCTAACATTATGTAAGAATAAATATGGTGGAGGATGACGGGCTCGAACCGCCGACCCTCTGCTTGTAAGGCAGATGCTCTCCCAGCTGAGCTAATCCTCCATATTGTGTTGTCATTTCGAATGTCTCTCGATCCGACAAATAGTATTATATAACGATAAGATATTGTTTGTAAAGACTTTTTTAAAATAATTTTTGAATTTATTTTAACGTTGTTTTTTCATCTTTTCGTTAAGGCACCTAAAGAATTCTACCACTTGTCTCATCATTTTAAAAGTCTTTTTTTCATCTTTTTATGTTTTTTTGTTAAAAAGGGCTCTAATAAAGCTTTATTGATGGGAAATTACCCTTTTCAAGCTTTTTACATGCTTATTTTATTCAATATATCTTCTCATACAAATCATTTAGAGAAGGAATTCTTTTATTATTTTATTTTTCTGAGAAATCATTTTCATGTAAAAATATCCTTAAATGATGCTGTTTCTTTACTATCTTCAATATCAAAGTGTTACTAGGGTATCAAGTTAGTGTTGATTCTTTCTTATTCTTACTTAGAGCGAGCGAAAAATTCAACTGTAAGTGTTGCGATACTCAGTCATCTAGTGTGTCTCTAAATAGTCCTCTGTATCTGGCTGCCAAAGAAAATTCTTATTAGCTGCTTTCTATGCTTTTGATCTTCATCCTAAACGAATTGAACGGCCGACCCACAACAACAGCTGCGTTGTTCAATGAAAATACATGAAAGTGAGACGGACAGAAAGATCAACTTATCGATAAGGCATTTACTAAATCATCACTTCTCACTTTACAAAGTGATTTAATAGAAGTAATTTTTTCAAAAACACAAAAAAGACCAGTTCCGTATGGAACTGATCCTTAGAAAAGCTTGGCGGCGTCCTACTCTCACAGGGGGAAACCCCCAACTACCATCGGCGCTGAAGAGCTTAACTTCCGTGTTCGGTATGGGAACGGGTGTGACCTCTTCGCTATCGCCACCAAACCTGATGGAGAGAATGTTCTCTCAAAACTAGATAACAATGTTCATGCTTCACATTAGAATATAGGTTAAGTCCTCGATCTATTAGTATCTGTCAGCTCCACGTGTCACCACGCTTCCACCTCAGACCTATCAACCTGAT
>NZ_PVQZ01000017.1:0-1150 GCF_002998465.1 Bacillus sp. NMCC46
GCTTCACTGAAACCGTTGGTGGCGGTGAGGCCATATAAGCCTTTTTGTGATGTTTTTAAGGCGTCAAAGGACTTTTGTGACGTCTTGTAGACGTCGACTGCCCTGACTGCGGCTGATGTGGCTTGAGTCGTTTTATAGACGGCTTTCCCACCTTTGAAAATGCGTCCTGCCCAACCGACGATAGGGATATATCCTGCTGCTGCCATGCCGCCTGCGGCGACGCGCTGTCCTGCGGTAAGTTCTTCGCCTGTGATCGGGTCAACGCCTGTTGCGGCACGTTTTGCATCGTTCACACCTGTCAGCTCATTCACGATGTTCCCGCCATAATCGAGCGCTTTTTCATACCAAGGACGGTTGGCGAGGGTTTCTTGTTCCTTCGCAATCTTTCGGGCTTCTTCTTGTTCTTTTTTGATTTTGAGATATTCGGAAGTTTGCTTCTCAATATCGCTTTTTGCCTTGTAGATTTCGCTATTTTGATACGCTTTCTTGTCAAAATTCATAGGCGAAATCGCTTTTCCGTCATTTGTCGCATTCATCATTTCTGCGTACAATGCCATTGTAGCTTGCTGCTCCGTTTCTGACAAAGCATATTCATCTTTTAAATTTTGATCAAGCTCTCTTAGGTCTTTTACTGTCTTTTTTCGTTCATCTTCTGCATTTGCAATTTTTTCATCAAAGGTTTTGCTGTCAAATACCTCTAGAGAAATGAGGTCGTCGATGTCTTGAAAAATCGTTTTGAGTGCCTTTTTTTGATCCTTTACAATGCTTTTGGCATTTTTGATGCCCATATGTACAGCGTTGTCTAAAAAGTGTTCTTCTACGAAGGTATCGCCGCCAAAGTTTGTATCATCGAGTGTCCCAGAAACACCTTCATGAAAGGCTTTTTGCTTATCAATGAAGCTGATAAACATGTCTACATTTCCAGCCAGCTCTTTATAAAAGCTTTTAATGTTGTCGGCGCCTTTTCCAGTGAAATCATCACCGAGATTCGCCACACCTTGTAGTGCCTTTTTTAAATCTACCATTTGTTCACGGAGTTCCTGATAGTGTTTTGCCCTTGTGTCCGTGGCACTTGTTAGTGCTTTTGCATCAATTATCTTGCCCAGAAGAAGTCACTCCCTCCATTATTGATCATAAAGTCTATTTTACC
>NZ_PVQZ01000018.1:0-1024 GCF_002998465.1 Bacillus sp. NMCC46
GGCTCTCTTTAAAAGCGACTTGTCTATCTTACCATATGAAAGTGGTGCCGGCAAGAGGACTTGAACCCCCAACCTACTGATTACAAGTCAGTTGCTCTACCAGTTGAGCTACACCGGCTTTATCTATCCTAACATTATGTAAGAATAAATATGGTGGAGGATGACGGGCTCGAACCGCCGACCCTCTGCTTGTAAGGCAGATGCTCTCCCAGCTGAGCTAATCCTCCACTATGTAGGAATCTCTCGATCCGACAAAGATTATTATATACAGGTTTTCGTCATTTGTAAAGGCTATATTAAAAAAATTTTATTTCAATTTTCATTGGTATTTCTTTTAGCAAATGATCGTCATTTTCTCCATTCAAACTGCTGTCATTCAACGTTTATCAGCTGAAGTTCTCCTCTCTATATTCTCTTTAAAAACGGTCAATTCCTTCAGAAATATCAGCAGCCTATTATTTTTATGCTTTCATGGTATAGGTATTCCTTGGAATCAAACTTTAGGTACAGTTTTTATAGATATTAGAATAGAGTTAACTATAAAGATTGATACAGTCCCCTTCTATAATCTAATACTCTATCTCTCTACTAGTTTTTTCATAACAAGGATTTATAATATGATGAACGTTCTATCTTTTTGATTTAAAATGTCTCACATACTTGTAAATGAGTTGGAGTGCCGCACGTTCATCAAACAAGTGCAATCAAAAAAATATCCTCTCAAGCAACACAAAAAGACCAGTTCCGTATGGAACTGATCCTTAGAAGAGCTTGGCGGCGTCCTACTCTCACAGGGGGAGACCCCCAACTACCATCGGCGCTGAAGAGCTTAACTTCCGTGTTCGGTATGGGAACGGGTGTGACCTCTTCGCTATCGCCACCAAACCTGATGGAGAGAATGTTCTCTCAAAACTAGATAACAATGTTCAAGCTTCACATTAGAATAAAGGTTAAGTCCTCGATCTATTAGTATCTGTCAGCTCCACGTGTCACCACGCTTCCACCTCAGACCTATCAACCTGAT
>NZ_PVQZ01000001.1:0-1054098 GCF_002998465.1 Bacillus sp. NMCC46
GAGAAGAATTTCTAGTGTGGAACATGAGAAAAACACCTTCCTTAAGTGGGTTTTTCTCTATTATAAAATGAGGAGATGGAAAGTTTAAGGAAAAAATAAAGCTGTCGAGATTTTCTCGACAGCCTGACCAGCATCCGAAAGTGGATGCTGGTTTTTTTCATGCAGCAGGAATGTTCACACAATAGAAGAGAATGCAGAAGAACATCGATGCACTGCCGCCGAGTACAAAGCTGTGCCAAATGGCATGATGATAGGGGATTTTCCGCCAAATATAAAAGATGGTTCCGACTGAATACAATAGACCGCCTAACAGTAAGAGGCCAAATCCTGCGCCCGTTAACCCAATGTAAAGTGGTTTGATGGCAATGATAATCATCCAGCCCATTAATAAATAAACGAGCGTGGACACAATGATAAACCGTTTAACGAAAAAGATTTTAAAGACAATCCCGCCAGCAGCAAGAGCCCATACAATCGCAAGAAGCGTATAGCCTAGTGCGCCTTTTAATGGTCCTAGTAAAAAGGGCGTATATGTACCAGCAATCAATACATAAATAGCCGAGTGGTCGAGGATTTCAAATACATCTTTTGTTTTTTTGTGCCGAATGCTATGAAGCAAGGTCGAGCTTAAATAGAGCAGCAGCATGGATGCGCCAAATATCGAAAAGCTGATGATCTCTGTGACAGTGCCGTATTGAACAGCGAATAACACGAGAAAAACAATGGCTGGTATGGATAAAATAACGCCAATGCCATGTGTAATGGCGTTTGCAATTTCTTCTTTTACAGTAAACAATGGATGTCCTCCTTTTATTGAACCGGTATATAACCATCAAGTGACTTCAGGAATGAAAGACCTTCAAGTGTAATCTTCGTGCCGGCCCTGCCTTTTCCTTTTGTCACGTATGCTTTTTTCTCAAGGTCATCTAATCGGCTTCTCACCTGCTGAGGAGTAAGCGGAATGTCGCCTTGTTTGCTTAATTCAGACAAGATGCGTCTGCTGGCTGCTTCACCTTTCTCATTGAGAGACTTAATGGCTTCCAGCAGGAAAACAAACTCTTGTTTTTCCATTAGTGTAAGCTGGTGTTCTTCCTTTTTTCCTTTTACGTCCGGCGAAAGAGGTGTTAACACAAAAGGCGGCAGGTGGTGTAAAAATACCGTTTGCCCCTCGAGAATGACTGCAGCATAATGAACGATATTTTTGAGTTCCTGTACGTTTCCTTCAAACGGATACTCCTGCAAGGTTTCCCAAACACTTGGATCAATATCAGGCGTCATGCTCAGCTCCTGAAAGAAAGCAGTTGTTAACACAGGAATGTCTGTTTTTCGATCTGCTAATGACGGCAGGGGCAAATGAAAAACATTTAAACGATAAAACAGCTCAGGTAAAAAGGTAGATGACACCCTCAATGCCTCTATTGATAAAGACGAAGTGGCAATGATTTTTGTTGCAAAAGATGTTTCTAGAAAACGAATGACCTGATGCTGCATAGGAATGCTTAATGCGGCGATTTCGTCTAAATAAAGAATTTGACGGGTCTTTTCCGTGAAGGCTTTCTGTAAGGTATCTTCATCTAAGACGGGGCAATATAGATGTGTCAGTGAAGCGTTTGGAGCAGCTGCATTTGCAATTTCCTGGGCAAATAGTGTTTTGCCTGTGCCAATTTCTCCTGTTATCAAGACCGGCTGCTCGTGTTTTGTGAATTGCTTTGCCAGATG
The DNA here is from genome assembly GCF_002998465.1 of Bacillus sp. NMCC46. Taxonomy (NCBI): domain Bacteria; kingdom Bacillati; phylum Bacillota; class Bacilli; order Caryophanales; family Bacillaceae; genus Bacillus; species Bacillus sp. NMCC46. The sequence goes on from NZ_PVQZ01000001.1 coordinate 1,720, forward strand.
AATGGCACGCTTGATATATTGATGCTCTCCATATATAGACGTAAACGAATGTGTGGTCATCGGGTGATTCCTTTCTTTGTGGTTCTAATTGGTTCAATTGTAACACCCAATAAAACCAAATGTACAGAAAAACGAAAAAGTTTATGAAATTTATGCTTGATCCATGATCTATTGGTTTATTTTTTGAATATTCATGTTATAATGACAAATTAAATAAGGTTAAAGAGAAAGGATCTTGTACATGAAACCGTTGCTCAAAGAAAACACGCTAATTCAAGTGAAAGACATTTTAAAGGCCCATCAAAATTTGAAGGATGTAGTGATTCATACACCTCTTCAAAAAAATGAGCGACTTTCTGAACGATATGAATGTAATGTCTACTTAAAAAGAGAGGATCTTCAAGTAGTTCGTTCCTTTAAATTAAGAGGCGCTTTTAATAAAATGAGCCAGCTTCCAAAAGATAAACTAGAAAACGGCATTGTCTGTGCAAGTGCAGGAAATCACGCACAGGGTGTTGCCTATTCTTGTAAATATTTAGGGATCCACGGGAAAATCTTTATGCCTGCCACGACACCAAGGCAAAAAGTATCTCAAGTGGAGCTTTTCGGAAAAGAATATGTTGAAATTATCTTAACCGGAGATACGTTTGATGATTCATATCATGAAGCAGTAAAATGCGGAGATGAAGAGAAGCGCGAGTTTATCCATCCGTTTGATGATTTGGATGTGATGGCAGGACAAGGAACGACTGCTGTAGAAATATTAAATGATATCGAAGTGGAGCCTCACTTTTTATTTGCAAGTGTTGGAGGTGGAGGTCTGTTATCTGGAGTTGGTACATATATCAAAAATATCGCCCCAGAAACCGAAATCATTGCAGTCGAACCGCTTGGCGCAGCTTCACTCCATGCTTCCCATGAAAAGGGCAAGGTTGTGACACTTGATTCAATTGATAAGTTTGTAGACGGAGCAGCGGTTCAGCGGATTGGCGAAAAGACGTTTACATCGCTTCAGTCCGTTGTCGATAAAATCAGTCTTGTACCTGAAGGAAAAGTATGTACAACCATTTTAGAGCTGTATAATCAATGTGCGATTGTAGCAGAGCCGGCAGGCGCACTGCCGATCGCAGCGCTGGATGCCCATCGCGAGGAGATTAAAGGGAAAAATGTTGTCTGTATTGTCAGTGGAGGAAATAATGACATTGGCAGAATGCAGGAAATCAAAGAACGGTCGATGATCTATGAAGGGCTTCAACATTATTTCATTGTCAATTTTCCGCAAAGAGCAGGAGCGCTTCGGGAATTTTTAGATGAAGTATTAGGGCCAAATGATGATATCTCACGCTTTGAATATACGAAAAAGAATAACCGAAGCAAAGGCCCCGCGCTTGTTGGCATCGAATTGAATGAAAGAGATGACTATGCGGCACTGATTGAACGGATGAATAAAAAAGGCTTCCATTATGTTGAAGTGAATAAAGATCAAGATTTATTCCACCTATTTATTTAGGCCTAACAGAACATTGGAAAAGAGGATTGATCGTTTGTGCTGCTCAAAACAATATGTTTTAGACGGATGGATGGAGCTCAGATCAAGGTAACAGAAGTCCCTGTACTAAAGGGAGATGAGACGTATGGTTTCATGCTCACCTTTAGACTTGAAGCTTTCTTGAAAAAAGTCTATGTATCTAAAGGAAAGAGAGCTGTATACTCTTTCAGAGAGGATGTGAAACGTAACGTCAAGTGGAGCACATATGAGCAGATCTATCAGGAGCCTACACTGAAACACAATGCGTAAATAGAAATCTTTGTCAAGTGGAGTGAGCGGCCGTTTTGAAATGACAGCTGCTCAGCTTGGCAAAGATTTTTTTCATAAAAAGAAGAAAATGTGACAATTTTAAAAACGTCATGACAGTTGTTTTCAAGTATGCACGAAATAAGGTAATATCATAAGTAAAGACTAAGACAGCAAGGATGAGACGATAGTGAAACAAATTAAAATTGTAACAGATTCAACTGTGGACCTTCCGCAAGAAAAAATCAATGATCTTTCCATTCACGTGATTCCGCTCAATATCTCCATTTCTGGGGTTGATTATATTGACCGAGTGAATATACAGCCAGATGAATTTATTGAAAAAATGGAGGCCGCTGAGGAATTGCCGAAAACGTCTCAACCTGCGATCGGTCAATTCGTCGAATTATATGAAAAGCTCACAGCAGATGGAAGCGAAGTCATTAGTATCCATTTAACGGGTGGGATGAGTGGTACTGTTCAAACTGCTGAAAGCGCTTCGAAAATGGTAGACGGAAACATCACGGTGATTGATTCAAATTTTATTTCCTATGGATTAGGGTTTCAAGTCAGCAAAGCAGCAGAGCTTGCAAAAAATGGTGCAAGCCGTGAAGACATCATCAAAGAAATGGATAAAATCCGTCTTAAAACAAAGCTATTTGTCACAATCGATACATTAGAAAATCTCGTGAAAGGTGGAAGAATTGGAAGAGGAAAGGCGCTGATCGGCTCACTTCTTCACATCAAACCAATTGCCAGCTTAACGGATGGGGTATACACGCCGGAAGCGAATGTGAGAAGCTATTCTGCTCTTGTCCGCTATTTGACCAAACAGTATGTACAGGCCGTGAAAGGAAAAACAGTTCAAGCCATTGGGATAGCGCATGCAGATGCATTAGAACTCGCTGAAAAGCTCAAATCAGCGCTGCTTGATCACACACCTGAAGCACTTGTTGACATCGCCTACACAACACCGATTATTTCGTGTCACACTGGAAAAGGCGCAATAGGCTTTACTTTTTATACCGATTGATTGAAAAAGGGGATGGACGTACCATGCTTAAAAAAAGGGGAGCCTCACTTGGTGCGCTTATTATCATAAGCGTGCTTCTTTTAGTCTCATGTTCAAATGGACAAATCAAAGATGCGTTAAATTATCAAATACAGCCGTTTGAGTATGAAAATCAGGATGGTCAAAAGGTGTCATTGGATGATTTGAAGGGGAAAGTATGGGTTGCAGATTTTATTTTCACAAGCTGTGAAACGATCTGTCCGCCGATGACTGCTCATATGACAGAGCTGCAAAAACGGTTAAAAGAAGAAAAATTGGATGCGCATATCATTTCCTTTAGCGTGGACCCGGAGGTAGACTCACCGAACAAGCTAAAAGAATTTGCAAAAGCATATCCATTGTCCTTTAAAAATTGGGATTTTCTCACTGGCTATTCACAGTCCGCAATCGAAAAATTCGCAATGAAGAGCTTTAAAACCATTGTGAAGAAACCTGAAGATGAAGACCAAGTGATTCATCAGTCATTGTTTTTCCTAGTTGATCAAGAAGGGAAAGTGATGAAAAATTATGATGGCGTACAAAATACACCTTATGATGAAATTATCAAGGACATCAAAACGCTGAATCGAAGCTAGCATAAGGATGTTCAAATGAGCGAAAACATGATACACTTTTTTAATCAGAAAAAGGAGGGACATCATCGTTTGAAGGCTCGTTTGATTTTGATTGTGATGTCTCTAGCTTTTGTTCTTTCTGCATGTTCCGCGCAAGAGGCTGGCATAAAGGATAAACTAGAAGACACACAAGACGTAAAAGAACATATTACGATCGCAGCGGTTGGAGATTCCTTAACAGAAGGAATCGGAGATCAACATAAAAAAGGATATGCAGGCATGACCCGTGACAAGTTAGAAGCGGTGGACGGCGTGCAATCTGTCACATTAAAAAATTATGCCATTAAAGGCAGTAGAACGGTAGATTTATTAAAAAGATTAAAAGAAAAAAAGGTGCAAGACGGACTGAAAGACGCTGACTATATTTTCTTTACGATCGGCGGCAATGACTTAATGCATGTTGTCCATCAAAATGTGCTCAATTTGACGTTTGCTCCTTTTCAAAAAGAGCAGGGTCCTTTTGAGGAGCGCTTTAAAACCATTCTTGCTCAATTGAGACAGCACAATGATCATGCGAAGATCATGTATGTCAGCATGTACAATCCCTTTAAGTTCAGTTTGTCTGAGCTGCGAGATATTGATGAAGTCGTCAAAGATTGGAATGCCGCTGCCAAAAAGGAACTGAAAAAAGACGGCAACGCTGATATGATCAATGTAGCAGATTTATTTGAGGAAGATTCTGATGAAAAATTACTGGCAGATGATGATTTCCACCCAAACCAAAAGGGGTACTCTCTTATGGCAAATCGTTTATTCTCCAAAGTGAAAAAAGAAGGACTGCCGAAGGAATAGGGTGAACGTATGAAAAAGTGGAAAAGCTTATTTTTTATTTTACTTGCAATCAATCTATTGATTGTTCTTGCCTGCGGTATTTTGATGATGCTGCCAGGCGGTCAATCCGCTTCAACTAAGGAATTAAAAAGCGAGTATTCTTTTAATATATCTAGCTCAAAGGAATCGCTCACCAGCTTTATCAATGATTACTTGAAAAATCAAGGATCAAGTGATATGCCAGATTTTCATGTGGCGATCGATCAAGATGTGAAAGTAACAGGCGCAATTAAAGCTTTCTCTTCGACTATTGATGCAAACGTCTCTTTTACGCCAACTGTCGAAGATAATGGTGATGTGCTGTTGAAAGTGGATGGCCTTTCAATTGGACAATTGAGCATTCCGATTAGTTTTGTTTTAAGCTACATGGGCCAGTTCTATGAACTGCCAGAATTCGTTCATGTGAAACCGGATCAAAAAACGGTTGAAGTACGCCTTTCAGAAATGCCACTGACGAATGATATGTATGTGAAAGCAAACAAAATTGATCTAGAGAACGATGAAATTGAGTTCTCATATTATCATCCAAAGCAATAGAAAGTGAGTCAGGAGTGAAATCATGAAGCGAGTCTATCAATATTTTAGTTTACTGTCGCTTTTATTTGCTGCGTACTTTGGCATTACAGCTGCCACTGATTTAAGAGCAGAAAATATCGATCAGTTTTACTTAAATATTGCCTATTGTGCATTATTTCTAGGTATCATGATTCTTGCTTTTGATTTTCAAAAGCAAGAAAAAGCTGAAGATGTCTCGTAAAGAGCCTTTTCCATTGAGGAAAGGCTCTTTTTTATATTTGCTGAGACAAGACCACCTTCACCATAAGCTCTGGCTCTCCGTTAGCAAAGCCATGAAGCAGAATAAGGTATGCGCGATTTGCTTGCAGATGAACTTTGGGGATATCAAGCAGTATACTTTGAGTGCCAGCAGCTTTCAATTCAAAATGATATTTATTCGGGGAGAAATGATGAATGTGAGTGCCGTTTACATAATGAAGCTCCTTTGATAACACCCCTTGATCACGTTCATATATATCAATGGAAGGAAGGTCTGGAGACAGATGGACAAATGTAAGGGCTGACAGGTCCTCGTGTTGAATCACAGGGTCTTGCCGCTCTGTCAGCAGCGCAAAACCTGCATGAGCACCTGTGATACATAGGGTGTAAATCTCGCTACGTTTAATCATCATGCAAGAATGAAGAACTCTTTCTTTTGTAGCCAGCTTGAACACTTCTATCTCATAAATTCCCTCATCCCACTCCATATAAGCTGTCAAATGACTGTAAGGCATTTTTTTCAAGACCTCATTCCGATTCACATATACAGCGAGCTCACTAAGATCTGGTGCAGCGTGAAAGAGCCGAATAAAGGCTTTGGATGAAAGGCTGCTTTGAGGGTGCTCGAAGCCCGCAGCGAGTGGACGGTATGGAAAGTCATGATAAGAGAGCTGCTGCATGTCATCAATCCCTACTTTCTTATGCGATGGTGTTTTTTGTAGCGTATGCATGAAAAAGGCGATCTGTATAGGCAAAAGAAGCATAGAAAAAAGCCTGACGTTTTCCGTCAGGCCCGCAAGTTAAGAAGGAGAAGAATATTGATGATATTCGGCTAGCTTAATGAACGTTTTTTCATCCTCAATTAAACCACAAACGCCGCACTGGACTTTTATTTGAGGACCTTGATAGCTCACGTGAAAAGGAGAAAGCTGCTCTCCTTCGTATCTTTCGACAACTGCTCCGGTCGCAGGATCCAGCTTCACAGGTTCTGAAAGCTGCTCAATCAGATTAAAGCGAGTTCTGTTTGTTTTACAGTTTGGACAAAGATAAGGGCTTGTCATGGTTCATTCCACCTCTTTTTATCCGTAGCATGTCCAGAGCGCTAAAATCTATGCTTAATCCTTTTGACTTTTATCCAGCTTTTTAAATAATTTGATCATTGTTTTCAGTTCTTCGTCGTCGAATGACTCAAATCGCTCCATAAAGTATTCTGTTTTCTTTTTCTCAAAATGCTCAGTAATTTCCTTACCCTTATCGGTTAAGTGGATTTTGATGATGCGGCGATCCTCTTTAGAACGGATACGGGTAATCCAGCCCTTTTCTACGAGTGTGTCGGTCACAGCTGTGATATGGCTTGCTGACACCCCTAGAATGGACGCAAATTCCGTTACTTTTTTTGCACCTTGCTCACGAAGCAGATTTAAAATGAGAAATTCATTCCGAGATAATTCGTTTTCGAGCAGGCTGTTAATCTCATAACGGATCTGCTTAAATACGGTTCTCAGTAAAGAATCCATTTCATACATCATTTGTTTTCTTTGTTCCAATCATTAAACCCCCATTATATTTTAAGATACGACAGAATGCTTTCTTTTATTTTAGGTATACAAGTCGTATCATTTTCATTATTTTTCATCATGTTATAATATGATGATACCATTTTTTAAATGAAGGGGGCACTAATATGTCTGAAAAACAAGAATTAGCCACATTTGCAGGAGGCTGCTTCTGGTGTATGGTTAAACCTTTTGATGAACAGCCGGGCATTATCAAAGTTGAATCAGGGTATACTGGCGGACATACAGTGAATCCGACCTATGAGGAAGTATGTACAAATACAACGGGACATAGAGAAGCGGTTCAAATCACGTTTGATCCAGACGTTTTCCCGTATGAAAAGCTATTAGAACTGTATTGGCAGCAAATAGACCCAACAGATGATGGAGGGCAATTTGGTGATAGAGGAGAGTCCTACCGCACAGGTATTTATGTTCATCATGACGAGCAGAGAAAGCTTGCAGAAGCATCGAAAGAGAAGCTGAACGAAAGCGGCACTTTCCAAAAGCCAATTGTGACAGAAATTTTAGATGCTGGTCCTTTTTATCCCGCAGAGGAATATCATCAGCATTATTATAAAAAGAACAAAATGCACTACGAACGATATCATGTCGGTTCGGGCAGAGCGGGTTTTATTGAGTCCCATTGGAGTGATAAATCATGACAAACGAAAAAGAAAAGCGTCTGAAAGAATTAAACCGAATGCAGTTCGAAGTCACGCAAAATAATGGCACTGAGCCGCCATTTCAAAATGAATTCTGGGATCACAAAGAAGAAGGCATTTATGTGGATATCATTTCAGGCAAGCCGCTTTTTTCATCTTTAGATAAGTTTGATGCCCATTGCGGCTGGCCGAGTTTCACAAAGCCGCTTGAAGATGAGGAAGTAGCGGAGAAGGTGGATACGAGCCATGGGATGGTGCGGACAGAGGTGCGCAGCAAAACAGCTGATTCTCATCTAGGTCATGTCTTTCCTGATGGTCCAGGACCAAATGGTCTTCGGTATTGTATTAACTCAGCCGCTTTGAAGTTTATCCCAAAAGATGATCTTGAAAAAGAAGGCTATGGGGATTTGATACATCTATTTGATTGATCTATTTAAAAATCGTCACATGGAAGGCATCTGCTTCCGTGTGACGATTTTTTATTTTTTATGATGCGTGTGATGTAATTGTTCAATGATGTGGAATAGCTTTTCTTTTGTAATGAGAGGCGCTTCATTTGATGTGTAATTGGTTAAGTCGACTTTTTGAAAGTCAGCGTGCAGTTGTGGTCTTGGTAAAATGGCATAAAATTGTTCATGCTCAAATAGTGCATCTGCTTCGTGCTGAAATGTGAGCTCTTCGTGAAGCTTTTCTCCAGGTCTTTTCCCAACAACGAGAATATCCGGGGGTGCGACATTGATTTGAGTGGCATATTCATGAAACGCTTTTAAGAGATCAGCAAGCTGTAATGACTCCATCTTGAGAATGAACGTTTCGCCGCCTTTCATCATGATTGCTGCTTGAAGTGTGAGGGAGACAGCCTCTTCGATGGACATAAAAAAACGTGTCATATTAGGGTCAGTTACGGTCAAAGGTTTTTCATTTAACAGCTGCTGGAGCATGATGGGAATGACTGAACCTCTTGATCCAAGCACATTGCCAAAACGCACAGAGCAAAACATCGTTTTTTGATTCGGAATACTTTCGTTTGCTTGGAAAAATAGTTTTTCTGAAATTAATTTTGTTGCACCCATGGCATTTGTCGGAGAAACCGCTTTGTCAGTTGATATGTTGACAACATGACTGACTTCATGTTCGATTGCGGCTTCAATGACGTGCTGCCCTCCGATAATATTCGTTTGCACGGCTTCAAACGGATTGTCTTCACAAGTGGGTACTTGTTTTAAGGCGGCTGCATGAAAGATGATATCAACGCCTTTGACGAGCTGTCTCACGCGGCTTGCATCTCGTACATCTCCTAAAGCGAATGCAACTTCTGGATGATCTGCATACTCATTTTTCATCATGTATTGTTTGCTGTCATCTTTGCTGAAGACGATAATCTTCTTTGGAGAGCATGATGTTAATTTTTTCACAATTTGACGGCCGATCGAACCCGTACCGCCTGTGACTAATATCGTTTTGTCACGAAAAAAAGCCTTCAAACTCGTTTCTATCTTTTTGGACATATCTAATCCCCCAACTCTCATTTCTCTACTTTGCATCATATGTGAAAGAGCGGTATCCGTTTGAGGAAAAGAACCACTTTCTATATAAATTAGGTGAACAAATTATAACCATCTGCTTGACGTCTTAATAGAATATGGAGAGATAAGAGAACAAGTAGAAAAACGAGAGACCTGAACACTTCAGTACTGCGATCAGCTCGGATAAAAATGAAGAGAGCTTTGCGCGAGGGGAGAAGGGAATACATGTATAGGGGAAATCGTATTTTAGCCTTGATACCAGCTTTTAGAAGTAGGCGCGATCAGCACGATGAACACATTCGCGTATTGGCGGAGCGGCCGCTCATCTATTGGACCATTCAGCCGTTACTGCAAATGATTGAGTTAGATGAAGTCATCGTTTCTACAGAGGATGTCAATACTCAAATCATTTCATCTCACTACGGAGCCCATGTGATTGAACTGCCAGACACGCATGTAACGGAACAAACACCGTCACTCATAGCTGTGAAGCATGCGCTTGCTTATTTAGAACGTGAGGGGAAGACCTTTGATATTGTTCTATATTTGCATCCATCGTCTCCTTTAAGAGAGCCGGAAGATATTGAGAAGTGCTTGCAGCTTCTAGTAGAAGGGAATTATGACTGCATGGCATCTTTTACAGAGGCGCTAGAAAACCCAAATGAAACATGGACACTGCATGAGAATAATGAAGCAACTTTATATAAGGACAATCATTACTTTTTCATACCAAAGCATGAGCAGCCATATACGTATGGCCGTTTAAATGGAGCAGTGTATGCTTTTTATGTTCCATATGCAAAAGAATGCATTCATTCCTTTTTAGAAGGATCTGTTGGAGCGTATATCATGGATCGCCAAAAATCACTCGTGGTGAAACAGGAGGAAGACCTTGAGAAAGCGGAGAAAGTCTTATTGGCTCGCCGAGATGCGGAGGGTTATGCATAAGATGAATTTCAACGAGAAAAGCGCCCGGTCATAGGGCGCTTTTTACGATCTCATAAAGCCTGTGTGGAAATGTCTCAAATGTATTCCAGGAAACGACTTGTTCGTAATTGTTTCGTGCGATCGCTTTTCTTTTCTCGGCATTTGATCCATAATATTCAACCTGTTCCAGCAAATCGTCCTCATCTTTATAAAAAACGAAGCTTGAAAAAGCTTGCGGCGGTTGTAGATCCGTCAATTGAAAGCTTCCAGCTGCAGCGATATCAAACGCTCTGTTGTTCAGGCTTACATTTTGAATCATGGCTTTGTTTTTATTATAGGCAAACTGAGCCGGCCTGTGCGGGTTAAGAACAATCGCTGATTGCTGATAGATGTCCGCCATTTGCTGAGGGCTCAGCCAATTGGTCACTAGTGTGAGATTTCGATAATGTCTTCGTGACTTATTTAAATGACGATGCCATTCCTTACCTGCAACGAGAATCCGCCATTTGTTCTGTTGTAAGAGTGTATCAATGGCGATGATGCGGTTGGGATAAGGGTAGCCGGCGAGTGCAATGTCATAGTTGCACATCTCTTCAGGCGATTCGTTTTTTTGAAAAACACGTGTATTTGCCGGAATGGGAAAGTAGTGGGTGTGACCTATGCCCAATTGTTTGTAAAATGGCAAAGCTCCTTCATCAATCGTTAATATGAGCCGCGCATCACGTGTGCAAGCAGCTGACACATCTGTATAAAAGGGATCTTCTGTCATCCACAAAACGATCGGGATCTTTTCTTGTTTGAATTGATGAAGCACTTCGCTCGGAACATGATCACCGATCATCATCAAAACAAAATCCGGAGAAAATGTCCGGATTTTGTGCATGTGAGCGGGTAGAGATTCTCGATCAATTTTTACACATGAAAAGGGGGAATCAATGAAGCTCTCTTCTACCCATTGATCAAACATGTGATAGATTCCGCCGTAGCCAGAGCTGATATAAAGAAGCTTCATCATGACCCTCTCACATTAAGATGTGAACGTAACACTTTCAACTTTATCTACATCTAATAAAGTCGTTGCAGAGCCTGTTGGTGTGACTGAGCTTTCTTGTGTAACAAATACAACACCCGTTAAAGCATTGAATGCTACGAATTGAACTGGCCCGATTAAGTCTCCTGAGTCAGTGACAATGCTGATGACGGTTCCTGGTGCAAGTCTTGCAAAAATCCATCTTGCTGGCTGAGATACATCGAGTGTTGTAGCAGAATCTGAAGGTGATGCCTCAGCTGCCACTTCACTTAATAAATCGTTCAATTTTTCTTCCATTTGAACTCCTCCTTCTTCAAGATTAACTGTTAATGCACGAGTAAGTGGTTTGAAAAACACTTTCAATAGTTCTTTTTTTAATTCGGCACGCTTGTCGCTCATTTTTTCCCCATCCTTTCTTCATCAATTCAAACTCACCCCTATGTATATGCCGTTCACTTTTTTTGGTATAAGCAGAACGCTGATTCCTTGTTCTTTTTTTCATTTAATTACTTCACACATTTTTAAAAATGTTTTCAAATGCTGAGGCTAAATGAAGTGATTCTCATACTCTAGTAAAGATTAAATGTGAAGAGAGAGGGATTATGAATGGAATTTGAACAATTATTAAATGGTTGGAACGAAGAATTACTAGAAGCAGAAGGAGTACTTGAAGTCATCTTGATTTTACTTCTTCTTCGTCTTTTAGAAGAAAGTGAGGAAGAGAGTGTGTCAGACATCAAAGAATTACTTCGTCCATGGCTTGAGCTTGGCATTCCGCTGCCACGTGTTCATTTAGTCAATGGAGAGGTCCTTCAAAACGTAGTTGTTGTGCAGCTCTTTGATACAGTAGCGGTCTTTAAAAACGTGACAAATCAGCTAAGAGTGAATGTTCCTTACGTGAACATTGTCAGCTGGGGGGCTTTTTAATCTAATTAAAAAGGATAATGATCATGAAAGTATCGGTAATTTTAACAAGCTACAATAAACCTGATTTCATTGATCGTGTGCTAAAGAGTATGGTGGAACAAACGTATTCAAATTGGGAGCTTCTGATTATGGATGATGGCTCAGAACAAGGCACCCTCCAAAAGATCCAGCCCTATTTAGACGATGAACGCATTCATCTGTATTCACGCACGGTTCATCCTGCAAAACGGCTGTTAACCGTTCGGTATGCGACGCTTATTAATGAAGCGCTAACCCGTATAACAGGTCAGCTCATTTGTTATTTAACAGATGATACTGTGTATCATCAAGATCGTTTGCAGAAAATGGTGGATATTTTTCAGTCGAAGCCTCATATCGATATCGTGTATTCCTCGCAGCGGGTCGTGCATGTTGATAAGCATTTAGTTGAGACCATGAGCTTTGTCCGTGAAGCAGACCAAATCTTGGAGCATGCGTCCTTTCAAGTGGATCATTGTTCGGTCATGCACAGAAGGCGTTTGCTTCCGCTAATTCATGAAAAATACGGGCAATATTGGGATGATGGGCCGAAACACTGGCATCATGCAGATTCTGTTTTTTGGATGAGGCTGAATCAATTTGCCGCGTTTTTTCCATTAAGAGATGTACTTGATACAACGTATAAAACCCCTCATTCCTTTCATCATCTGTTTTCGAGTATGCCGTATGATCTCATTGACGGAACGGTGATTGAAAAGGAAGGGGATTACTACCAAATCGCAGGCGGCAATCTTCATGAAATTGAAAGGTGCTGGGTGAACGAAAAAAACAGGCGCGCGATTCGGGTGCCATCGTTATGTGCGATGAAATATGAGATGAAAGACATGCTGGCAGTACCAAATTATACAGTTGTCACGGCAGATCATGGAAAAACGTTCTATTATATTGAAGAACAGAAAAAAAGGCGATTTGCTGCAAAACGTGACGTGCAATATTTTCAGTTTCACCCTAAGGAGATCTATACGATTTCAAATGAACGGCTTCAGATGTTTGAAGATGGCGGCATGATTCAAGTTTCTCCAGTATTTAGTCCGCCAAACAGGCGGCTGTTTAAATGGAAACAAGATGTCTATTTACTGATGCACCATACCTTTTACCGTATTGATCCTGATGTCGTGAAGCGATTTGCTTTTTATCATCAGCCAATTAATTTATACCCTTCCCAATTTACGTTATTTCAAGAAGGAAAGCCGATAGTGCCGCTGTATATGGAATCGCTGCAAGAATTCGATATGTCTCTTTATCAAACATCAGGGCGAAAGCACTCCTCATAAGAGGGGTGCTTTTTTGACGCTATAGACAAAAAAAGCAGGAAGTTGCAAGGAAAAAGCGAAACATGAAAGGACAGGAGAAGGTGTGATGAAGATGATCAAGCCGCTGAAAATCCGGCAATAGACGCCGGTTTTTTGGCACTGAAAGTGAGGGGGAAAGAATGGGGAAAGTTGTCGAAAGAGCGGATTGGTTTGAATTAATTTTAGAAGCCATTGATGAAGCCATTCATGTTGTAGATGATCAAGGCATGACGATCTTTTACAATCATAATGCCGCTAAGTTTGACTGTTTACAAAAAGAAGAGGTGATTGGCAAGTACATCCTTGAGGTGTATCCCTCTTTAACAGAAAAAACAAGTACGCTTATGCATGTTTTGAGAACTGGGAAGCCCATTTATCATTCGCTGCAAACCTATTTGAATAAAAACGGAGAAAGAATTGAAACCGTCAACACGACATTGCCCATTATTGAAGAAAGCAAGTTAATAGGCGCGGTCGAAGTCGCAAAAGATGTATCGAAGCTGTCAGCCCTTTCAAATCGTTTAGATCAAAAAAAACGGATACACGATGTGGCTGGGGCAGAACAAATGCATGATTTTGCTTCATTTTTAACAAATGATCCGTTCTTAAAAGAAATGCTTGAAAAGGCAAAAAAAGCAGCTGCTTATCCGTCATCAGTTGTTGTCTACGGGGAAACAGGGACAGGGAAAGAAGTGCTCGTTCAAGCCATTGTTCATGAATCTGACCGGAAAAACCAAGTGTTCATTCCGCAAAACTGTGCAGCACTTCCAGAATCGCTACTTGAGAGCCTATTATTCGGATCTGTCAAAGGGAGCTATACGGGCGCAATTGATCGCAAGGGGCTCTTTGAATTGGCTGATGGAGGCACGCTTTTTCTTGATGAACTGCAAGCGATGCCGCTCACGCTGCAGACGAAATTATTACGTGTGTTAGAGGATGGTGTTGTGCGCCGTATTGGGGATGCAAAAGCGATTCAAGTGGATGTAAGACTCATTACTGCACTCAATATGGACCCATTTGAAGCGGTGAAAAAGCAAATTTTAAGAGAAGACTTATTTTATAGACTGCATGTGTCATCTTTTCATATCCCGCCGCTTCGTGAGAGAAAGCAAGACATCCCGCTGCTTTCCCGCCATTTCATTCAAACCTATCATCAGCAGTTTTCAAAAAACGTCAAACGCCTTTCTGAAGAAACGGAACAATTGTTTATGGCTCACCACTGGCCGGGAAACGTCAGAGAATTAAAACATACCATTGAGCATGCCGTATTGATGATGCCAAAGGAAGCGGAAGACATCACTCCTTCATACCTTCCTGCTCATTTACGTACGCAGAAGATCGAGGAAGAAACACCCGACGCCTCCTTAAAAAGTCAGGTTTCTTCATTTGAACAAACATTGATTCAAGAAGCTTTAAATCAGCATCATGGCAATATTAAAAAAACCGCCGCAGCCTTAAAAATCCCTCGACAAACGCTGCAGTATAAACTGAAGAAATATGCAGATGCCGAAAAATAGGCACCAACATCCATTGAATATCACGGGTAAAGCTCCTTTTGTAAAGAATAGGGGCATTTTCCCATGTTGGCACATAACTTGCATAGTATAAGGTGAATGCTGATAGGGGGAATGGATATGAATCAGAAACTGTATGAACCGGCGCGTCATTGGAAGGACATTGAGCTTTGGAAGGATGTACCTGAGGAAAAGTGGAACGACTGGATTTGGCAGCTGACGCATACCGTGAAAACGCTTGAAGATTTAGAGAAAATCGTGAACTTAACAGAAGAGGAAAGAGAAGGGGTGAAGATTTCCACCAAAACCATTCCACTCAACATTACACCCTACTATGCCTCACTGATGAATCCAGACGATCCAAGATGCCCAGTACGTATGCAATCTGTGCCAATCGCTGAGGAGCTGCATAAAACAAAATATGACTTGGAAGACCCGCTGCATGAAGATGAGGACTCACCTGTCCCGGGGTTAACGCATCGGTACCCAGATCGTGTGCTCTTTCTTGTAACAAATCAGTGCTCCATGTACTGCCGCTATTGTACGAGAAGACGTTTTTCCGGCCAGATCGGTATGGGCGTGCCAAAAAAGCAGTTAGATGCTGCCATTGGATATATTAGAGAAACACCTGAGGTGCGGGATGTGTTAATTTCCGGCGGAGATGGGCTCTTAATCAATGATCAAGTGCTTGAATACATTTTGAAAAACTTACGAGACATTCCGCACGTTGAGATCATTCGGATAGGAACCCGCGCGCCGGTCGTCTTTCCGCAGCGCATTACAGATGAGCTGTGCGAGATTTTGAAAAAATATCATCCGGTTTGGCTGAATACCCATTTCAATACAAGCATTGAAATTACGAAAGAAGCCAAAGAAGCGTGCGAACGTCTTGTGAATGCCGGCGTCCCTGTTGGTAATCAGGCTGTCATCCTTGCAGGTATTAACGACAGTGTGCCGATTATGAAGAAGCTGATGCACGATCTCGTGAAGATACGGGTCAGACCTTATTATATCTATCAATGTGATTTATCTGAGGGGATTGGCCACTTTAGAACACCAGTATCAAAAGGTCTTGAAATCATTGAAGGCTTAAGAGGGCATACGAGCGGGTATGCCGTGCCAAGCTTTGTTGTAGATGCACCAGGAGGCGGAGGAAAGATCGCCTTACAGCCAAATTATTTATTATCGCAAAGCCCTGACAAAGTCGTCCTTCGTAACTTTGAAGGTGTGATCACCTCTTACCCTGAACCAGAGCATTACGTCGCAGGGCAGGCAGATGCGTATTTTAATGAAATTTATGAAGAGAAACAAGAACCGGCAATTGGTGTTACCGCACTATTTCAGGATGAAGCGAAATCGTTTACGCCTGAGAATTTAAGCCGGATGAAACGAAGAGAAGCATATGAGACAAATCCTGAGCATGACACACTCAAAAACAAACGTGAAAAACGAGATGAATTAAAAGAGAAAAAATATCAAGCACAGCTCAAAAAAGATCAAACTGTAAAGGAGGAGAAATGACCTTGCTGACATGTGATTGGTGTGAGGAAAACAAAGCAAACGCAGAGCAGACAACAGTCTATTGGGAACTGATCACTGGCACACAATCAATTGAAATCATCGAAACACCGTCCATTTCCTGCACGCACTGCGGCATGTTATATCAAAAGGATGAGACGGTCAAAGAGATAGAAGATCAATTAATTTTAGTGGATCAGACAAAACTTCCAGAAAAAATTTCATACGAAGAATTAATGAGCATGGAGCGGTTATTAAAGCGAAATTACTTTGACTTTTCATCATAAGTTGTACCTCCGCCTATACAAGTCATCAAATTGCTGTATAATATAACAACAAAATAGAGTGTCGCGGAGGGAAAAACAGGTGAAGTCGTTTTACCATTATTTAATGAAGTACAGACATCCAAAACCGAAAGATGAAATCAGCCATTTTGCAAATGCTGCTTATGAGGATCACAGCTTCCCGAAAGCGTCCATTGATTATCATGAGCTGTGTGCCTATTTAGAATTAAATGGCGATTATTTGAGCTCAATGACAACATTTGACGAAGCGTTTGAGCAATATGAAGTAGAAGTCAAAAAAAAATAACAAACAACCGCTTGTTCCAGATGGGAGAAGCGGTTTTTTTATGAGAAATAAAATGGCGTTTTGCATGGTGTGGTTGCCCATGCAGAATTCCTTGCGCCGGCATACGATACGTTAAGACCAAAAGTCGGGCAAGGGGGAGACAGAATGAAGGCGAAAGCACCAAAATATCAAGTAGGGGATATTGTCGTCGTTGTCATGTACGGCACAGTCGGAACGATTACAAAAGTCCATCAAATTGACCAGCACTATTTGTATGAGGTCAATCATAATGAGGTGCTTTATTTTGAAACATCACTTCAGCTTTACGATGAGTACGACGGGGTGATTGTGGATACAGAAAAGCTGGACATTGAATATGAGTTCCTCATTGGCGATGTTGTATATGTAAAAGATTACGGAAAAGAGCTATTTAAAATTATTGGCCATCGGACTGAAATATGGCGATACCTTGATGACGGCTGGGAAGATGTCATTTACGAACTCACGAGGCTAAAGGACGGAGAGTGGCTGGAAACAGAAGAGGAAGACTTAACGCTTGTCCTGAGGAAGTATGAGATGGACCAGTTCGTTCATCAGCTTCTTTTTGTGCATTACGTCGGTGAAACCTCAAAAGAAATGGAAGAAGATATGGTTCAAACGGCTCTATTACAACTAGAAGAGAAACAAGAAAGCGAAGCATCACTAGAATTCCTCGCTGTATCTATAGTGGATGAGCTTCTTGATATATATAATGACTATAAAATTCTCTACGAATTTTTCGAAGATCCAGAATACAAGGATATGATGGATTTTATATTGGAAAGTTTACACGAACATTTTGGTTAAAGAAAGACTTGTCCTAACACGAATAAAAAATAAGGCACACAGAAAAAAACAATCACATAAAACCATCCCCTCAAGATACGGCCCATCACCTGATCAAACGTTTCTCCATCTAATATGCTTAACCATTTCATTGCCTCAAACCCCTTTTCTTTTTGTTTACTGCATTTATATGTATGGAATGAGCCATTATGACAAACTGTAATAAAAAACAGGCGTCGTTCATACATCATAAAAAAGGAGGCGGAATGTAATGAAAGAAGCAGATTTGGTGATTGATACAGAGGAAATTGCGGAATTCTTCTACATGGAGCTGGTCAAAAGAGGGTACATACCTGCTGAGCTGGAAACGTTTGAGCTGGCTGACATTACGTTTGAATATATGCTGAAAAAAGCAATGATAGTTGAAGAAGAGGCGTGGTAGGCACTATACTTTGAAGAGATTCTGAAGAGAGAGGGAGGAGAATCTTTCGCGTGTATATCCTATTTCTTTTGATTTTATTTGGCGCCCTTGCTGCGCTCATGGTATCTGGTGCGGGTCAAGAATTGGACAACCAGATCATCTTATGGTTTGAGAGCATCAGACTCCCTTTTTTAAATAATGTCATGCTGACTTTGACGGACTTTGGCATTAGTGCGCTGCTCGTCCCAATCATGCTCATTTTTAGTGTCGTACTATTCATGTATAAGCGCTATTACTCTATCATGATGCTTTTTCTATTATATCTCACAGAAAAAACCATCAATCATGAACTAAAGGGGCTGTTTGCTAGAGAGCGACCGGCCTTTGATCATCTTGTCAATGAAACGTATTACAGCTTTCCGAGCGGACATTCGATGAATGCAGCCACAATCTATCCTTTTATAGCTTATCTATTAGTTGAAATGATTCCATGGCTGAAAGAAAGACAAAAAATCGTCTACTTGATCACGGGGTTCTGTGTTCTTTTGATTGGGATCAGCCGAATGTATATCGGTGTTCATTATTTGACAGATGTTGCAGGCGGTTTTGCGATAGGACTTGCTTTATTTCTCATTTGTAAAAAGATTGACGAAAAATTGTCTGTCATTCGACAAAAATAGAAGAAGGAAATTGACAGACACCAGCCAATTTTATATAAAAGGGGAGGGATTTGAATGCAATTGACGTTGAGATTTTTTCAAAAGAAACCTTCAGCATTTCACTTAACCATTTATCAGACACCTGAATATGGCGCTGCAAGCGGGCATCAGCCTGTGTACCGGACAAAGATTGGCGGCAGAACACACCTGGATGTTCTGGAAAAAGCATTCTCGACATTTAATGTACATGATACAGTCCCTAATGATTACAATGCACGGTTTATGACAACAGGTGATATTGTTGTGATTGATGATAAGAAGAAGGGAAAGTGCTATTATCAGCTTTTTCCGGCAGGATGGAAACGCAGTGAACGACTGATGACGATGAGTTAAATAGATGATTGACGATGCCAGCTTGAGCTTCAGCTGGTATTTTCTTTTTTAGGCTCAATCGTTTATACTAAATAGGATAAATCACATAGTAAACGTAAGTGGAGGCTAAAAAATGAGTGTACATATTGGAGCAGAAAAAGGACAAATTGCAGAAACGGTATTGCTGCCAGGCGACCCGCTTCGTGCGAAATATATTGCAGATACATATTTAGAAGATGTCGAATGCTATAACGAAGTGCGCGGAATGTATGGTTATACTGGAACCTACAAAGGAAAGCGCGTTTCTGTACAAGGTACCGGAATGGGCGTACCTTCTATTTCGATTTATGTGAATGAACTCATTCAAAGCTATGATGTTCAAAACTTAATCCGCGTCGGATCTTGCGGGGCTATCAAAAGGGATGTCAACGTGCGTGATGTCATTTTAGCTCAAACATCTTCAACAGACTCACAAATGAATCGTGTGGCGTTTGGACCGATTGATTACGCACCTTGCGCTGATTTTGGACTGCTTAAGAAAGCCTACGATACAGCAGAAGCAAAAAATGTCGCTGTACGTGTCGGTAATGTATTTACAGCAGACCAATTTTACAATGAAAAACCACTTGAACTCATGGCTCAATACGGTATCCTAGCGATTGAAATGGAGACAACAGCTCTTTATTCGCTTGCAGCAAAATTTGATCGAAAAGCGTTATCCATTCTGACAGTGAGTGATCATGTTCTCACAGGAGAAGAAACAACGGCTGAAGAGCGTCAAACGACATTTGACGAAATGATCTTAATTGCACTAGACTCTGTTTTATAATAGTATAAAGGGTGTGCTACGATGTAGCGCATCTTTATTTTTTTAGAAGAGCAAAAGGAAGGTATGTCATGAAGAAAAGCTATAAAATACTCTCAATCGCATCGATTCTTGGTTTGACAGCCGCACTATCGGGCTGCCAGTTGCTGGATCAAAAAAGCGGTACATCTGAATCGAACAAAACAAACGAACAAAAGAGCGCAGCAAATTCATCTACCCAGCAAAACTCAAACAATACAGCAGATTCATCGGATCAAGAGCTGACATTAAAGAGTGAATATTTCAATGACATCAAGGTGGTAAGTGGGCTGAAAACCATTCAAAATCCTGCAAACGTGCTAGCTCTTGTCAACAAAGAATACGCATTACCAGGAACCTATAAACCTTCTGATCTCGTTGTACCAAAAGTAGAATTCTCTTTTTCAGAGGATATTGAAAAACGATATATTCGTAAAGAAGCAGCGGAAGCACTTGAGAAGTTATTCAAAGATGCGAAAAAGAAAAACTTCGAGCTGGCTGCAGTATCTGGCTATCGCTCCTATGACCGTCAAAAAGTCATTTTTGATAGTGAAGTCAAATTAAAAGGCAAAGACAAAGCGCAGGAAGCAGTAGCTTTACCAGGCGAAAGTGAACATCAAACAGGTCTTGCCATGGACATTTCCTCAAAAAGTGCCGGCTTTGACATCTCTGAAAAGTTTGGTGAAACACCTGATGGCAAATGGGTGGCTAAAAACGCCTATAAATATGGTTTTATCATTCGTTATCCAAAAGGAAAAGAAGATATTACAAAATATGAATATGAGCCGTGGCATCTGCGCTATGTTGGAAAAGAAGCAGCAAAAGCGATGCATGATCACGATTTAACATTTGAAGAGTACATGAACAAAGTGAAGAAAATCTAATCAAATAAAAAGGCCTCCCAGCTATTCGGGGGGCCTTCTTTATTCTTCTTTTAAAAAAAGAACAATCCTGCTAATGCGAAACCTGTAATGAAACCAAGCCCGATGCCATAAGCGGCACCCCAGCCGTAATACCCTCCGTAATAACCAAAGCCAAAGCCGCCGCGAGAACCGCCGACTGGACGAATATACACTTTACGGTTTGTCACCCGCTCAATGCGTCCGACATGTACTCTGCCATTACGATCTGTGATTCTAGCGACTTTTCCCATGTGCTGCTGACAAAGCTTTTGATAGCGCTCCATATTTTTCCTCCTTATGACAAACTCTGTTCACTCTTATCCTATGCGAGAGACCTCATAGAGTTTGGACAAAACATATAGGAGATTCGCTCATTTTATACGGTACATTCAAATAGAATGTGGCTTAGCTGCTTCCGGTGCGCTTGAATCAGATCGTAGTGTGTTTGCAGCGTTTCGTAAAGAGAAGGGGGGATGTGTTCAGATAATTCCATTTCTGTCGGCTCCTCCTGTACCATGTGTTCATCAAATGAGAGAATGCGAAAGTCATGGAATCCTGCTGCTTTTAGCTGCTCCTTCCATTCTTCAA
The DNA here is from genome assembly GCF_002998465.1 of Bacillus sp. NMCC46. NCBI lineage: Bacteria > Bacillati > Bacillota > Bacilli > Caryophanales > Bacillaceae > Bacillus > Bacillus sp. NMCC46. Next base: position 22,981 of record NZ_PVQZ01000001.1, read on the forward strand.
GTGAAAAGAGTGAGTGGAACCCGTAAAAATCTCGTACGGTGGCGAGCTCCTCTGGTGTAAGTGGTGCTTTTAACACAGCTTCATTTGCGATCATTTGACTTCCAGGGGCAAGCACTCGTTTGATCTCAGCAAGTGCAGCAGGAAGGTTTGTGAAGCTTAAAACAGATTCACTGATGAGAAGAGTGAACGCTTCATCTGGAAATGGCAGCTGTTCAATCGATGCTTGCAATGCGCGGATCGGCAGTTCTTCTCGCTCAAATCGCAGGTTGGCCTTTTCAATCATCAAAGGGTGTGTATCAATCGCCTCTACCTGATAACCGATATTTCCTAAATATGCCGCCGTTTGTCCTGTCCCGCATCCCGCATCCAGTATACGTGCATCCGGCGTCAATTTTATATGCTCAAGCATCGTTTTTGTTAACTCAATTCCGCCAGGATGGGCACTGGATACGCCAAAATAGGCAAGCATTTCTACATAATCACTCATAAAATCCCTTCTTTCCTTATCAAGTTCCTCTTTAAAGATTATGCAATGCAAGGTCAAATGGCTTATCTTTTCAAAGAGAACTTCGATCCTTTGGTTGACGGATGAAGCATCGTCCTTGATAATAATGAAAGGAGATAAAGGTGGTGTTTTTTTGAAAAAACAATTTAAGTTCGTGATCGCCATTCTGGTGACAGCGGCCCTGTCCTCTGCGATTACATTTGTGATCACAAAACAAGGGGCTGTCAGTGTCTCAGGAGACGAGAAGTTTAGTAAACTCATGGCGGCGTATACGAAGGTAAAAGATGAGTATTACGAAAAAACGGATGATCAAAAACTAGTAGATGGTGCGATTCAAGGAATGATTGCATCACTTGATGATCCATACTCTACATATATGGATCAGGAGGAAGCCGAAGGATTTAACAACACCATTTCATCATCATTTGAAGGAATTGGTGCACAAGTAGAAGAGAAGGATGGGCAAATTTTAATTGTCGCGCCGATTAAAGGCTCTCCTGCTGAAAAAGCTGGTTTGAAACCTCATGATCGTATTTTAAAGGTGGATGGGAAAAGCACAAAAGGCATGTCGGTCAATAAAGCAGTTTCTCTTATTAGAGGGAAAAAAGGAACGGATGTCAAGCTGCACCTTAACCGCCAAGGAGTGGGCAATGTTGATGTGACGATCACAAGAGACACCATTCCGCTTGAAACGGTGTATGCAAAACTCACAAAAGACAAAATAGGAGAAATCCAAATTACGTCCTTTGCTGAAACAACATCGAAAGAGCTAGATAAAGCCATTGATGACCTCGAGAAAAAAGGGGCAAAAGGCTTTGTCATCGACCTGAGAGATAATCCAGGCGGCATTATGACAGAAGCGATTGAAATGAGTAATGACTTTATCGATAAAGGGAAAGTCATCATGCAAGTTGAAGAAAAAGGGAAGAAAGAAGAGTACAAGGCTGAAAAAGAACGTAAAGTTCATCAGCCGGCAGTTGTTCTTGTAAATGGCGGCTCAGCCAGCGCTGCTGAAATCATGGCGGCGGCTCTGCACCAATCTTCAGGTATCAAAATTATTGGTGAAAAGACATTTGGTAAAGGGACTGTTCAAAATGCACAAAGCTATAATGATGGTTCTAGCGTCAAGTTAACCATTGCCAAGTGGCTGACTCCGGATGGTTCTTGGATTCACAAAAAAGGAATTGAACCACAGGTCAAAGCATCGCTCCCAAGTTATGCAAAGCTGCCATACTTAAGTCCGAAAAAATCGTATCAGCTGAATGACAATGGAGATGAAGTCAAAGCGGCTCAAAAAATGTTCCAAGCGCTTGGCTACAAAGCAAAAGCAAATGGTGAGTACGATCAAGCTTTCCAGTCTATCGTCAAACGCTTCCAAACAGACAACGATCTGAAAACAGACGGTATTCTGACAGGAGATACAACGACAGTACTGATGACAAAGATCCAAGATAAGTTAAAGAACAATGATACACAAATGAAAAAAGCCATTGAAGTTTTGAAAAAAGAAATGAAATAAAGAAAGAGCAGTCCTCATAAGGGGGACTGCTCTTTTTATGTTTACGCGTTGTTTACAGTCGCTTCTGTTTTTTCGTTATCTTTTTCAAAAAGATCATTTATGACAGAATTGTCTGTGACATGCTTTTGGAAGAATGGATTCAAGATCAAGATGACCACAACGTTTGCTAGTAAACCGAGAAAACCTTCATAAAGACCGAACGTGACTTGTGAGATATTGGCTGTAAAGGTGACGATGATGCCAACAACTAACCCCGCAATCGTTGCTTCTCTCGATTGTTTTTTCCAGAACAAGCTGATCGCAATGGCTGGGAAAATTTGAACCATTCCTGAAACGCCAATGAGCTGAAGCGTTACAAGTGCTGTTGGGAAGAGCATCCCGAATAAAAGGGCCAGTCCGATGACGATAAACACCATTGAACGTGTAATGATGGTCAATCTTTTTGGTGATACATTCGGATGAATTAAGTCACGGTATAAATTATTGGCAAATAAATTCGATGCGCCAATGGCCATGATCGAGCATGGAATGAGGGAAGCCAGTGCAATTGTTGAATAAGCGAGGCCCTGCATCACACCACCATATGACGTTTGAATTAAATGAAGAAGAGCAAATCTTGGATTTGTATCTTCAGGTAAGACTAAAAAGGCAATAAATCCAAGGAAGATGACCAAAATCAATACGATGTTATAAAGAGGCAAAAACATACTGTTTTTACGGATGGCATCTGCACTTTTGGCTGTAAAAACCCCTGTTGCCGCATGCGCCCACATAAACAAAGCAAGGGCAGAAACGCCTGAAGCGGTAATGAACCATAAAATGCCTTTAGGACCGCCGTCAGGGATCGTCAGAAGCTGTGGCGCTTCCTTAGCTAACGTATTCACCATCGGGGTCCAGCCGTTAAAATGAATGATTGGCAGTGAAACCACCATAAACAGCATGATGACCCAAACGAGAATATCCTTAATAATGGCTGTATATGTAGGACCTTTAATACCACTGAAAAATGTATAAAGTGCGACTAAAATAAATGAAATAATAACAACTGCATTCACATTAATATAACTAGTACCAGCGACAGTTAACGTATCTTGAATCCCGCTCAGCTGAAGACAAATATAAGGAATCAGCATAAGTACTCCAATAATCGCAATCAAACTGGATAACAGCTTGCTGTCAAACCGCTCACGTGCATAATCAGCGAGCGTTGTGAGGTTGTGATTTTTCGCAACCGTCCATAGCTTTGGTAAGAAGAAATAAGCAATAAAATACGCTAGAACTGAATAGGGGATAGCGAAAAAAGCGACACTTCCAGCTGTATAGGCTGTACTAGTGAGCCCTAAAAAGGTATAAGCGGTATATAAATCTGCGCCTACGAGGAACCAGACGAGCAGACCGCCAAATTTTCTCCCGCCGACAGACCATTCCTCTACTGACTGTCTCGATGATTTATCCCGGCCAGCGGCAAATCCGATGACCACGACGATGAAAATAATACTTGCAGTAATCAATAAAGCTGTTAAATTTCCTTGCATTAGTCAGTTCCTCCATTTGAATGTTGCATCCGGTAAATGATGAATGTGCAGATTGGTGTGAGAACAATCCATAGTAAGAGCCAGAAGTGGAAAAAAGGAAGCCCTATCACAAATGGATGAATACGATTTGCAAAGGGCAGCAGTGCGAGCTGTCCGATGAATGGAATCGCTATAAGTAGTGCCAGTATCAATTTTTTATTCATGATTCCCTCCTGAATTTTTTGTAATTTCATAATAATAGCAGTTGTCAGATTAGATCACAAGACCATTTTCAGAAAAAACAATCATTTTGGCGAATATCATACTAATATAACGCTTTCATTCTTAAAAAGGAGAAAGGGTGAAGGTGAAAAGGGGTAAAGTGAAAAGAAAGTATGTAGGAATAATATTTAAACCAAATAAAAAAAGCCTCAGCATGAAAGCTGAGGCCTTGCCAATTTTAAAGGAAATCAGATACTTGTTCGATGTCGAAACGATTGCTTTTATGAGCTTCTTTCGCTGCTTTACCAACTGAAATCAACATGACTGGCTCATAACGGCCGCTTACATTGAATTCTTTGATGAAGGCGTCTTTACTGAAACCACCCATTGCGCATGTATCATAGCCCATTGCTTTTGCAGCAATCATTAATTGCATAGCAGCTAATGAAGCATTTGAATACGCAGCTTCACGTGCATACTGCTCGCTTTGGTATGCGCCATTGATTTGAGTCATCAATGTTTCTTTGATGTCTTCAGTAATGAAGCCTTGTTCTGCCAGCTCACTGTAGATTTTTTCACCATTTTGATTGGCTTCAAGATCACCTAGTACAGCAATAACAGCTGATGCTTGTGAGATTTGCTTTTGGTTGTAAGCGATTGGAAGTAACTTCGCTTTAGATTCAGCACTATGGAAAACAGTGAAATGCCAATGCTGAAGGTTCCACGCAGATGGTGCTTTAGTTGTGATATCAAGAAGCTCTGTTAACTCTTCTTTTGTCATTTCATGAGTTGTATCATACTCTTTTACTGAAGCTCTTTGTTTTAAAATGTCAATTGTTTTTTGATCAGTCGCCATATGGATATTTCCTCCCGTTTTTGCAAATAGTATGGTACAATAACTAAAAAAGTGAGAAACTTACTTATTGTAACTAGAGCTATTTTAAATTGTATACCGTTAGTTTGTCAAACAATCATGAAAAGAAAGGCTGAAATTTATGGAATTTCAATTATGTCCACACATTCAGCAAGCTTTTTTACTGCTAGGCAAAAGGTGGAATGGTCTCATTATTCATGTATTGCTTGATGGTCCAAAGCGCTTTAAAGACATGACGGACATTATCCCATCTATCAGTCAAAAAATGCTCGCAGAGCGTTTAAAAGAACTTGAGCAAGAAAGGATTATAGAGCGAACTGTTCTGCCTGAGACGCCTGTTAAAGTCATTTATTGTTTAACTGAAAAAGGAAATGCGCTAAATAATGTGTTTCATGAGGTATCTAGGTGGGCAGGGGAGTATACAGAATCTCATGAAAAAAAGGAGCAAGCCTAGTTTCAGGTTTGCCCAAACGTTTTGACTCCTGATGAATATGCTGATGTTAGGCACATGACAAAGGAGGAGAAATGCATGTACCCTCATACTCCGTATTTCCGAGGCGGCGCCCCTGGCATACCGCCATATGAATCCAGAGTCCCTTTGTTTTTTGGTTTTGGCGCTCCTTTAGTCGGCGGACTGCTTGGCGGATTTTTAGGAAGTGCGATTTTTAATTATCCCCGTCCATATTACCCGCCACCACCGCCTGCTCCACCACCTTATGGCGGCGGATATCCACCATACTATTAAGAAAAAAGAGTAAGCCTGCTTCTATATGAAAGCAGGCTTTTTATAATGGAATATCGATTTCAGAGATCCCCGGATCATCATGCTTTAAAAACATAATCTCCAAAATACCATCCTGATACGAAGCCTTCGTTCCTTTTCTTTTTACAGCAGCAGGAAGGACAACTTTCTTCTGCGTGCCTTCCTCAGGAAAATGATCAATAAACAGCAGGTTGGCTGTATGTTTGATTTTTACTTTTTCTGTGTTCGGCCGAGCAAGCTCAATTTTAACGAACACGTGATCAGTGGTTTCGAACACTTCCACTTCGGGTTCTTTTTCTTTTTTGACGTCTGTTTCTCTCGTTTTTTGATGTTGAGAGAGTGGATCCTGAAAAGGGAACTGAGCAGGATAATTGGAGCCGAATACACTTTCCATCACTTGATTGACATACTGCTCAACGTCTTTAGGGTCTGAATTCTTTAAGGCTTCTTTTGAAAATTGCTTTTGAAAAGGGAATAATCGGTTCCAGTCAAACATGCAAATCATCCTTTCTAAATGCCCTGAATTAGTATATGCCCATTCACCTGAGTGCGTGCTATAATATACGATAGGTTTAGAAAGGAATGGTTAGATTGAACGATCAGCAACAATCAAAAGGTGTTCTCTATACGGCAGCATCTTTTACATTATGGGGACTATTCCCTTTATATTGGAAACTGATGGAGCATATTTCGTCAGGCGAAATTTTAGCGCACAGAATTTTATGGTCATTTGTTTTTATGTGCGGTATTCTACTGTATTTAAAACAAGTCCGGCCTGCGATGCAGACAGTGAAGGGGCTCATGCTGGATGGTAAAGCACTTTTTTCACTACTTTTATCTGCTATTTTAATTTCGGGTAACTGGTATGTGTACATTTGGGCAGTCAATCACCATCTCATGCTAGAAGCTAGTTTAGGGTATTATATTAATCCGCTTGTCTCTGTTTTACTAGGCATCATTTTCTTGAAAGAGCGGCTCAATAAATTACAAACCATTGCGATACTAATTGCCGCCACTGGGGTGATTCTTTCCACGATTCAGTACGGTTCATTTCCTGTCGTTGCGATATTACTTGCCTTTAGCTTCGGTTTTTATGGATTGATTAAAAAAAGAATGAGCTTCACGAGTGCAATTGGATTGACAATTGAAACGCTGCTTTTAGCCCCGGCGGCCCTTGTGTACTTATTGTTCTTCTTAAAAGAACCTGTGGTGACAATGAATCCTAACAGCTTCGGATCGCTTGGTCTCTTATTCTTTGCAGGGGTTTTTACAGCGGTGCCACTTCTTTTATTCTCTGAAGGCGCAAAAAGAATTCCTCTTTATCAAGTGGGCATTTTACAATACATTGCACCGACGATTACGCTGTTTTTGGGGTTATTTGTGTATCACGAGCATTTATCTTCAGCTAAAATCGTGACGTTTCTTTGTATCTGGGTGGCGATTTTATTATTTACTACCTCTCAATTACGCATGAAAAAAACAGCGAATTCTCATTAAGTGGAACAAGCAGTTTGCTTTTTTTTGAATGCGGATCATGTCATAATAAGTTGTTACCAAAACTGTAGAGGTGATTACATGTCATCTGCCAATGAGCTTGCAGCCGCTTATCAATCTTTATGGAAAAATCGTCAGCTTGATGTCGATGATATGTCTTCTTTACTCGAGGCGATATGTGATGATTTAAGCGATGCGCGCACTCATCCGCGGGCGAGAAAATCATTCCATCAAAAATATGTGCTCGCTGTAGAGAGAATATTAGAAAGTGAGCTTGAGCATGATCATCAGCTGCAGCTGATCAGCTTACATACAAAAAAGCTGCGAGAATTAATTCAAAATGAAGGAAGGAACCACTCATGAAACCAATTCAAACGGAAGATGTCACAACACATCTTGAATCGTTTTTAAATCGTCCAGTTTTCGTTCATCTTGAAACGACAACTGGTTCTTATTCAGCTCATGTAAATGAACAAAATATGACGGTCGTGGCTTATATCCGAAATGCGAAAGTCGTCTATTCACAGGCGAAAATAAAAGGACAAGGTCCGTACCGTGTTGGAATGAAAACAGAAGATGGCTGGATTTACGCAGAAGGATTAACGGATTATGTGTTTGATGACCATGGCCGCCTGCTGTTAGCAGGGCACTTGCCAGACGGAAAACTAGCGATCTCATTACAAATTAGTGAAACACCATTTCAGGTGTAGAAGAAAGGGTGACGAGTCATGAACGAACATGTACTAGTGATGTTGCCTCACCCAGATGATGAATCCTTTGGGGTTGCAGGTCTCATTGCACAAAGCAGAAAACGCGGAATCCCAGTCACGTATGCATGCGGGACACTTGGGGAAATGGGCAGAAATATGGGCAGCCCAACATATGCCAATCGCGAAACACTTCCTGAATTAAGAAAACAGGAATTAATCAATGCCTGCAAAGAAATGGATATCACAGACTTACGTATGCTTGGACTTCGTGATAAAACATTGGAATTTGAAGACGACGAGTATTTAGCTGATGTGATGGAAAACATCATTGATGAAGTCAAACCTACACTGATTGTCACGTTTTATCCAGGACACGGTGTACACCCTGATCATGATGCGACAGGAGAAGCGGTTATTCGCGCTCTTTACCGTAAGAAAAAAGAAGACCGTCCTGTCACATACTGCATGGCCATTACAAGAAATAGAGAAGAAGTGCTGGGAAATGCAGATATTATGATCGACATTACAGATGTTGCAGATATCAAATTAAATGCACTGAGAGCGCATAGAACGCAAACAGAAGGCATGCTGAGAGAGCTTGAACAGAAGCTGAAAAACAAAGAACCTGTCGTCCAAAAATGGTTCGATGAAGAAATTTTCTGGACGTACCAATGGAATGACTAAATAAAAAAGCAGCTGACATCGATCAGCTGCTTTTTTTTGTGTCGTATTTAGTGATTGAGCGCTTGCTGAAGCAAGCGTTTTTCAATCAATCTGAGGCGGATAAAGAGGACGACGGCACCAGCGGCAAGTCCTGCAATGAGACCAATCCAATAGCCAAATGCCCCAAATGAGGTATAGGTGCCAATCAAATAGCCGGAAGGAAGACCGATCACCCAGTAAGAAACAAATGCGGCAATGAGAGTATAGTTCACATCTTTATAGCCGCGCAGAGCCCCTTGAATGGGTGCAGCAATTGCATCTGACAGCTGGAAAAAGATCGCATAAATCAAAAAGTGCTGTGTCAACTGTAAAACAGCCGATTCAGCTGTGTATAAACCAGCAATCTCTGGTCTAAATAACAAAATGAGTGCCGCCGTACACAATGAGAATAATACCGCCGTTCCAATTCCGATATAGCTGTAGTTTTGCGCGTCTTTATACCGCTTGGCACCGGATTCAAACCCAACGACAATTGTTAAAGCCATTGAGATACTGAGCGGTAAAATATATAAGATAGAAGCAAAGTTCATCGCAGCCTGGTGACTTGCAATCGTCACAGTATCAAAGTGACCCATTAACAGCGTGACAGCTGCAAAGATACTCGTTTCAAAAAAGATCGCAAACCCAATAGGAAGACCGATTTTCAGTATTTGCCCCATACGGGAGATATTGATTCGAGGCAGTTTTTGAAACAAACGAAATGAGGCAAATGGTTCTGCTTTCATGACAATACAAATACTCATGATGAAAATGGCCCAATACGTCATCGCAGATGCAAGGCCAGCTCCCGCACCGCCAAGCTTTGGAAAGCCAAAATTCCCAAAAATAAATACATAGTTTAAAGCAAAGTTAATAGGAAGTGCTGTTAACGTGATGAACATCGTCACACGTGTTTTCCCTAATGCATCAATAAATGACCTGAGTACCGAATAACCAAACAGCGGGATGATACCAAAAGCAAGAAAACTGAGAAAATGCCGCGCAATATCCTCTACGGATTGCTCAAGTCCAAGTCCACCTAATACGTAAGGGATGCTGATTGTACCAATCGCAATCACACCGATACTTAAAAGAAAGGATAAATAAATCGACTGAAAGACAGCCTTGGGAACATCTTTTTTATGCCCAGCGCCCATCAGCTGAGCGACAATCGGCGTAACGGCCATTAATATACCAGCAAGTCCTGTATAAACGGGTGTCCAAATACTAGAACCGATCGCAACACCCGCAAGGTCTTCTGCACTCACTTTTCCAGACATTACGGTGTCTAAAAACGTAATCAGCGAAAGACCCGCTTGAGTGATTAAAATCGGAATCAAAATGGTTAAAAATAGTGTCACCTTAGCTCGAATGCTATTTGTTTCTCTCATCATAAGTTCCTCTCTGAACAGAAATAACGAGAGGATTATATCATGCTATGTAAAAAAATCAATTCCCCGTCGGATTATTTTTCTTAGATGGCTTCGTTTTTTTAAACATTTGGGCATAAATAAAGGAAAGACTGACAACACCTAAAATGCTGCAAGCATATTGAATCACTTTCTGAATGGTCATATTAAGTCACCTCCATATCAATAGAATGCGCATAATTTGTTATTTTATGACAACAAAAAGGAGGAGGGAAAAGGTCAAATGATCAATCGTACGAATGAAGAAGCGCTATTTAAAGTGGACATGAGAACACACTTGATGAAAATCATGAAGGATGCAAGTGACATTATTGATTCCCTTGATGAGATCGAGCAATGTCTACTTTGTGATCTCGAGTCATTACATGATGAGTTTAATGAAATGCACGCAGAGGCTTCCTCGTTTTATTTGCAATCGTATATGGAAGAATTCACACCTGGATTTGCTCAATTTTCGTTAGCCATTGAGAACTTATCAAAACAAAAACACGGGGCACTTATTGTGATTCAAAGGCGTGATGAGGTTGAGAATTTTATTCAAAAAGGGACAAATCTTCATGCGAAAATTAGTGCTTCATTAATAGAAAGCATTTTCTACCCAGGAAATCCACTTCATGATGGTGCTCTTTTAGTCAAAGAGAATACACTCGTATCTGCTGCAAATGTGCTCCCGCTTACTTCAAAAAAAGTTAGTCCTTCTCTCGGGACAAGACACAGGGCTGCGATCGGACTCTCCGGTATGACCGATGCACTTGTTCTCGTCGTATCAGAAGAAACGGGGAAAATGTCGTTTGCGAAAGAAGGAGTCCTTTATCCGCTCACTGTAAAAGAACCTGAAATAAGGAAATAAAAATGAATCGCTGCATTCTTCATTCGGAAGGATGCTTTTTTTCATTTGAGGAGAAAAAACAGCCAATTGAGTAAAAAGTCATTTGATACAGAAAAATTTGTCATGTAGAATAGAACTATGAAACTAGCACCGTGCTTGTTTTGACAAATTTCTAAACGTCAACTTAAAAATTCCTTAAAAAATGTTTATAAATACAGCAAACTGCCGATAGAAACGATATGGCTTTGTTTTAGCATTTTGAGTTGGCTGCTTTAGCCTATTTGTTATTGCCCAACGTCTACATGTCGAGTAATATAATAGAAATAAAGATAAAATAGTGCAAGAGAAGCAGAACCATTAAATGCTAAACTCAAAACTAGTACATAAGTCTTATTGAATGAAATATGAAAGGCGGAGATTCATCTATGAAGAAAAAAGTAGTAACCGGCCTCACAGTTTCAGCGATCGCTGGCTCAGCTGTGTTTGCTGCACCGGCAGAAGCACAGACGATCAAAGTGAAAAGCGGTGACTCACTTTGGAAGATTGCCGAACAGTACAATACAAGTATTTCGGAACTTCAATCTCTTAATCAACTAAAAACGACCATGATTTTTGCAGGACAAAGCTTGAAAATTCCTGGCGCAAAAAACAAAAAATCCAGCTCGTCAACTGGATCAAAAGCAACGAAATCAAATGCTTCAACGACATCAAGCTACACTGTAAAGCTTGGAGATTCTTTATGGCTCATTGCAAAAAATCATAAAATGTCAGTCGCAAGCTTAAAAAGTCTAAACAGCTTAAACAGTGACTTAATTCGTCCTGGACAAAAGCTAAAGGTATCTGGAAGTACGAAGACAAGCGGGGGCCAGTCATCAAACTCCTCTTCAAATTCCAGCTCAAACAATAAGACAACGAACTCAAATAGTTCATCCTCATCAAGTACATACAAGGTTAAATTAGGGGATTCTCTCTGGAAAATTGCGAATTCGCTCAATATGTCGATTGGTGAAATCAAAACATTGAATGGGATAAAATCTGATATGATTTATCCGAATCAAGTATTGAAAGTAAAAGGGACGGCTGCATCAAAACCAAGTCAGCCGAAAGCACCTGCTAAACCAAGCAACCCGCCTTCAAGCGGGAAAGCGACATCTTATACTGTAAAATCAGGCGATTCCTTATGGAAAATTGCGAATCAATTTAAAGTGCAGGTTCAATCCATCCGCACAGCAAACAGCTTAAAAAGCGATGTGCTTAGAATTGGACAAGTTCTAAAAATTAATGGTGCAGCTTCAGGCTCAACTGGGTCGAATGGTTCTACGTCTAACGGTTCGACAACTCCGGTCAATAATAACAAAAATGATGTGCCGATGAATGCAAAAATCACGACGATGATCCAAGAAGGGAAAAAGCTGACAGGCATTCCTTACAGATGGGGCGGCAATACACCATCTGGTTTTGACTGTAGCGGCTTTGTTTATTACCTCATTAATAAAGTTTCCTCTGTATCCAGATTAAGCACAGCAGGCTACTGGAGTATGATGAAACCTGTGAGCACACCACAGGTTGGCGATTTTGTTTATTTCACAACATACAAAGCGGGTCCATCTCATATGGGACTATACCTTGGCGGAGGAGATTTCCTTCATGCAAGTGACAGCGGAGTTGGGATATCGAACTTAAGCAACCCATATTGGAAAAAAGCCTATTTAGGTGCAAAACGTTTCTTCTAAAAAAAGCCGATTTTCGGCTTTTTTTGTTTGCCTATTGTTCAGATTGTCCATACTGATATCAAAAGGGGGCAGTCATATGAAAAAGTCAGTGTGGGTGATCATGATGTGTCTGGTCTTTGTCGCAACAGCATGTCATGCACCGCCGAAAAAAGAAACGACAGAAGAAATCAGCGAGGTTGCAGCACCTAAACAAGCACCAGTTACCACGACACTCATCAATGAAAACGGGCAAAAAATAGGCAGCATCGAAGTAAGAGATTCCTCGGAAAATGGGCTGGATTTACATGTGAAAGCGAAAGATCTGCCGCCTGGTCCTCATGGCTTCCATATTCACGAAACAGGAATATGTGAAGCGCCAGATTTTGAAACGGCAGGGGCTCACTTTAATCCAACACACCGGGAGCATGGATTTGATAACCCAAAAGGCCACCACGCTGGAGATATGCCTAATTTAGAAGTTGGGGCAGATGGACAAATTGATGTTGTCGTGAATGTACCAGATGTGACGTTAAAGGGAGGTCCAAACCAATTAATCGATCAAAATGGACGGAGCTTTATCATTCATGCAGAAGCAGATGATTACTTAAGCAACCCTTCTGGAAACTCAGGGAAACGCATCGCTTGCGGAGCGATTACAAAAGAAATGGTAAAATAACAGATGTCTAGCCTTTATGTATTGAGTGCATAAAGGTTTTTTTAGTATACTTGGTGAGGAAAATGATCGAAGAGAGGAATTAATCATATATGTTTAACGAACAATCACTCCCAGAAGAAATTCAAGCAATGATTGAAGCAAAAGCAAAAGGACTAGAAGAAGAATTCCGTCCGCTTATTGGAACAGGCGGCTATGAATCACAGGATACGTCTATCATACAAGATGCGATGATTGCACTAGCACTCGGCAAAAATGTTCTTTTAAAAGGGCCGACCGGCTCAGGTAAAACAAAACTAGCAGAAACTTTATCTGCTTTCTTTCAGCAGCCGATGCATAGTGTGAACTGCTCGGTTGATCTTGATGCAGAAAGCTTGATTGGCTATAAAACCATTCACAATGATGGTCAAGTTGCTTCTATTGAATTTATTGAAGGACCCGTAACGAAAGCGATGAAAAAAGGCCATCTTTTATATATTGATGAAATCAACATGGCGAAGCCGGAAACACTGCCTATTTTAAACGGTGTACTCGACTACAGAAAAATGATGACAAACCCATTTACAGGCGAGGTCGTTCGAGCAGATGAAGGCTTTGGCGTGATTGCGGCAATCAATGAAGGCTATGTCGGCACAGTGCCTCTAAATGAAGCGTTAAAAAACCGTTTTGTTGTGATTGACGTTCCATATATCGGCGGCGGTATCCTAAAGGATGTACTGCAATCTCAATCTGTATTAAAGGATGAACGGTTAATCGATCAATTCGTGCAGCTCTCATCAGACCTCATTACACAGGCGCACAACGGGCAGGTAAGTGAAGAAGCGGCATCCATCCGCGCACTCCTAGACACATGTGATCTTGCGCAATACATCCCGCCGCTTCGTGCAGTTGAACGAGGGATTGTTGAAAAGCTAGAAGATGACCGGGAAAAAGCAGCGGTAAGAAATATTGCCCAAACATTATTCGAGTGAGGTTCTGACTTTTGAAATTCATCAAATTTAATGACAGCAGAATCGATTCATTTTTATTTATGGAATTAACGGATTTAGCTAAAACGTTAGCAAAAAGTGATGATGTCGAGCTTGAATACGGAGTGCATTCTTACTATGAGCCTTTTGAAAAGAAAATTTTCATCAGCCATTTTTGGGATGATCGTAAACAAGAAGACATGACAGCCGGGCTAAAAAGTGATGTGTTCCTCCGTGCAGTAGGAACTGTTTATAGTGATCTGACTGTCTTTCAGGAAATTATTCGCTATGCCCATACAATTTCCATTCCTGATCTATGTAAACAATTGTTTATGCTGTTTGAAGATATCCGGATTGAAGAGCGGATTAAACGCGATCGCCCAGGAACAAAAAAGGTATTTAAACGAAGAAGAGAGCTGTACCGGCGACACTTTAAGACTCAATTAACAATTAACCAAGAGCGAAGCATTCTAACGGATGCACTCTATTGTGCAATGTATGTGAAGCTGACAGCTGATTCGCCGCTGGAAGAGATTCCGCCTCTTCACGAGCGGATCAACCCAATGATTCCGTTTGTTGAATCAAGTCTTGAGCGTGTATATGAAGCGGGTTCAACCGGAGATATCGCAGTCATTGTCAAAGAATTAATGGAAGGCTTTGATGAGCTTCTTGATAAGGATATGCTGAATACGTACTTTTTCTTCCCGGAATTGGACTATGAAAAAGCGGCAAAAGAACCGCTGTTTCATGACTTGAAAAGAAAACCTAAATTAAGTGAGGACATCAAAGTCGACCGCGAAAAAGAGGGCGATGAAGATATCCACCAGGAGTATATGGAAGTGTGGCATCGAGAAACAGAAGCGCCGTCAAAAAGCTTCCTTCAATTTGATTTAGAGCACGGCGGTAAAAGTGATCTCGGGAAGGATGCAGCAAGAGAAGGCGATGACGGAGATCAAGCACTCGGCACTGTCCAAGGCTCTGCCAAGCAAACATACCGAAAAGATTATTCAAAGCTTGAGGCGCTGGAAGAGGCTGAAGGGGAAGAAAGCGGGGCGGATGCTCATGAGAATGGAAAAGAGAACAAATATGCGTTTCCAGTCATGATTTCACCTGATCCTCCCGCGCCAGAACAAATCGATGTATACAAGCAGCACGCTAAGGAGATTGAGCCTTATCAGAAACGCTTAAAACAGATGATTCAAAAAACGCTCGAACACAAAAAATCATGGCCAAAAACGGACCTTCATGCAGGACGCCTCAGTAAAAAGCTGATTCGGTATTTTACAGATTCTAACCCGCGTCTTTTCTATAAAAAACAGGCACCTTCTTCGGAGATTGATGCTGTTTTCACTTTATTAGTAGACTGTTCTGCCAGCATGTTTGACAAGATGGACGAGACGAAAAAAGGAATTGTTCTATTTCATGAAGCGTTAAAATCCGTTCAAGTCCCACATCAAATTGTAGGATTTTGGGAAGATACAAACGACGCAACCGAAACAAGTCAGCCGAACTATTTCAACACGGTCGTGTCGTTCAAAGATTCTTTATTTGATGCAGGTCCTTCCATTATGTCCCTTGAACCAGAAGAGGATAACCGGGATGGCTATGCGATTCGTCAAATGACAAAAATGATTTTAAAACGAAGAGAAGAGCAAAAGTTTCTCATTGTCTTTTCAGACGGAGAGCCAGCTGCCTTCAGCTACGAACAAAATGGGATCGTCGATACACATGAAGCAGTTCTTGAGGCGAGGAAAAAGGGTATTGAGGTGATCAATGTGTTTTTATCCAATTCGCCGATAGAAGAAGCACAGATAAAAACCATTCAAGATATGTATGGCAAGTTCAGCATTTTTGTACCAGATGTCGATACATTGCCGGATGTCTTATATCCATTACTGAAGAAATTACTGCATAAAAGCATTGGGGCATAAGGTTTTGCCCCTTTCTTCAAAATATTTTTCGGAATGATTTAAATTTTTTGTTTTTCTGTGAATTTTTTATCTTTAATTGAACAAAGAATGTAGAAAGTAATCCGAAACAGTGGTAGAATATTATTGGAAGCGTTTTATTACATAAATTTGGTCATTGTGTTCTGGAAGTTATATCGAGATAGTGTTCAATCACTTGATGATCAAAGTTGGGGGTAGTGTTCAAAATGTTTCAAAATGATGTGAAACAACCGTTGAGTTGGGAAGAATTTCATGGTCCGAACCTCGGCTATGTGCTCGAGCTCTACGATCAGTATGTCCAGGATCCTACTAGTGTTGATGAAGATCTAAGAGGCATATTTGATGAACTTGGTGCACCACCGAGTGAAATGAAGGAGGAAATTGGGAAAAAAGAAAATAGCGTAGTTACTTCTGAACAAATCCAAAAGATAGCATCAGTCGTTAAACTGGCAGAAGACATCAGAACGTATGGCCATTTAAATGCTTCCGTCAATCCTCTTCGCAAAGAAAAGGAATTACAAGAGCTGTTTCCTTTAAAGGAGTACGGTTTAACAGAAGAAGACGTCAAGAATATTCCAATATCTATTATTAGTCCTGACGCACCAAAACACATTTCAAACGGCATAGAAGCCATTAACCATTTGAGAAATACGTATAAGCGTACCATTTCATTTGAGTTTGATCACGTGCATGATTTCGAAGAACGAAACTGGCTCTCAAAATCGATTGAGTCTGGTGAACTATTTAAGAAAAAACCAGCGGATAAACTAGTTTCTGTTTTCAAGAGATTAACAGAAGTTGAGCAGTTCGAACAGTTTCTTCATAAAACATTTGTTGGGCAAAAGCGCTTCTCAATAGAAGGATTAGACGCACTTGTCCCAGTACTTGATGAAATTATTTCAGAGTCTGTTACACAAGGGACTTCAAATATTAACATTGGAATGGCACACAGAGGCCGTTTAAATGTATTAGCACATGTGTTAGGAAAACCATACGAGATTATTTTCTCAGAATTCCAGCATGCGCCAAATAAAGAGCTTGTTCCATCAGAAGGCTCTATCGGCATCAGCTACGGGTGGACAGGTGATGTAAAGTACCATCTTGGAGCAGATCGCCAAATTAAAGACGAAGATACAAAGAGTGCGAGAGTCACGCTTGCCAATAACCCAAGTCACTTGGAATTCATTGATCCAATCATTGAAGGAAGCACACGTGCCGCTCAGGAAACACGTACTCAAAAAGGTTATCCAGCTCTAGACGTTGAAAAGGCATTAGCCATCTTAATTCATGGTGATGCGGCATTTCCTGGAGAAGGAATTGTGGCAGAAACATTAAATTTAAGTCAACTTGTAGGCTATCAGGTGGGCGGAACAATCCATATCATTGCAAACAATATGATCGGATTTACAACAGAAAGCAATGAATCTCGCTCAACAAAATATGCAAGTGACCTTGCAAAAGGGTTTGAGATTCCAATTGTTCACGTCAATGCAGATGATCCAGAAGCATGTTTAGCGGCTGTTCAGCTAGCTGTAGAATACCGCAAACGCTTTAAGAAGGATTTCTTAATTGACTTGATCGGTTATCGCAGATTCGGTCATAACGAAATGGATGAGCCTTCTACGACTCAGCCGATGCTGTACGATGCAGTCAGAAAGCACAAAACGGTCAAGAATATCTTTGCAGATAAACTTGTTACAGAAGGTCTTCTAACGAAAGAGCAGCGTGAAGAAATCGAGCAGGCTGTAGCGACGAAAATAGAAGAAGCCTATCAAAAGGTGCCTTCAAAGAAAGAGCATACGATTCAAGAAATTGAACTGCCAGAACCAGTATCAAATGGCTTCCCAGCAGTGGATACATCAGTAGAATTTGATGTATTACGAAAGCTGAATGAAGAATTGATCAGCTGGCCTGAGGATTTCCAAGTATTTGGTAAGCTCAAGCGGATCCTTGAAAAACGTGCAAAAGTGTTTACAGATGACCGTAAAGTAGAATGGTCGCTTGGGGAAGCACTTGCATTTGCATCTATATTAAAAGACGGTACGCCAATTCGAATGACCGGACAGGATTCAGAGCGCGGTACTTTTGCTCAAAGAAACCTTGTTCTTCACGACAGTCAAACTGGAGATGAATTTATTGCTCTTCATGAGCTGAGTGATGCAAACGCATCATTTACTGTTCATAATAGTCCACTGTCAGAGGGCTCAGTGATCGGATTTGAATATGGTTATAATGTCTATTCTCCTGAAACGTTAGTCATTTGGGAGGCTCAATTTGGAGACTTCGCAAATGCGGCTCAAGTGTATTTCGATCAATTTATTTCAGCTGGCCGCGCAAAATGGGGACAAAAATCAGGTCTAGTGATGCTCTTGCCGCATGGATATGAGGGACAAGGACCTGAACATTCAAGTGGTAGAACAGAGCGTTTCCTGCAATCAGCTGCTGAGAATAACTGGACAGTGGCGAACCTGACAAGTGCAGCGCAATACTTCCATATCCTTAGAAGACAGGCGAAAATGCTGCTTCGTGAAGAGATTCGTCCGCTTGTCATCATGACACCGAAGAGTCTGCTTCGTAATCCGAACACATTGTCTGAAGTCCAGGAATTAACGGATGGACAGTTCCGTCCAGTTCTTGAACAGCCAGGCCTTGTGCATGAACACGAAAAAGTATCGCGCCTCGTGCTATCTAGCGGAAAGGTATCAATCGATATTAGTGATCGTTTTACTCAAATGGAAGAGACGAAAAATTGGCTTCACATTGCGAGAGTGGAACAACTATATCCATTCCCAGCCAAAGATATTAAAGCGATTTTATCGAAACTAACAAACTTAGAAGAAATCGTATGGGTGCAAGAAGAGCCACAAAATATGGGGGCTTGGGGATACATTGAGCCATATTTACGTGAGATTGCGCCTGAAAAAGTAAAAGTACGTTACATCGGCCGAAGAAGACGTTCAAGTACGGCTGAGGGTGACCCAACTGTGCATAAAAAAGAACAAGAACGAATTGTATCTGATAGCTTGACTCGCAAAAACTAAGGGGGAAATGAAAAATGGCGGAAATTAAAGTACCTGAATTAGCGGAATCGATCTCGGAAGGAACGATTGCTCAATGGCTAAAGCAGCCGGGCGATTATGTGGAGCAGGGAGAGTACCTGTTAGAACTTGAAACAGATAAAGTCAATGTCGAACTGACAGCCGAAGAATCTGGTGTACTGAAAGAAGTGCTGAAAGATTCTGGTGACACTGTACAAGTTGGAGAAGTCATTGGAACAATTGCAGCAGGTGAAGCTGGCGGAAGCGAGTCCGCAGCTCCAGCACCTGAGCAAGAGTCTGCACCAGCTTCGAAAGAAGAACCGGCAGCTGCCCAAAAAGAAGAAGCAGTGAAAGAAGAGCCGAAATCTGGTAATGGCAGAACCATCGCTTCTCCTGCAGCTAGAAAACTGGCGAGAGAGAAGGGACTAGACTTATCTGAGATTCCAACCGTAGATCCGCTGGGCAGGGTACGAAAGCAGGATGTCGCTTCTTATCAAAAGAATGAAGCACCTGCAAGTGCACCGAAAGCCGCGCCAAAAGCAAATGCTGCGGTGCAAAATGAGCAACCAGGAAAGCCAGTTGAACGTGAGAGAATGTCACGCCGCAGACAAACGATTGCAAAACGTTTAGTTGAGGTTCAGCAAACGGCTGCGATGCTGACGACATTTAATGAAGTGGATATGACGGCCGTGATGGACTTAAGAAAGCGCCGTAAAGATGCCTTCCTTGAACAAAATGATGTAAAGCTTGGCTTCATGTCCTTCTTCACAAAAGCAGTTGTAGCAGCACTGAAGAAATATCCGCTGCTTAACGCAGAAATTCAAGGTGATGAGCTCGTCTTGAAGAAATTCTATGACATCGGCATCGCCGTTGCTGCTAACGAAGGACTTGTCGTACCGGTTGTCCGTGATGCAGACAGATTGTCGTTTGCAGGGATTGAAAAGGAAATTGGTCATCTTGCGAAAAAAGCAAGAGATAACAAATTGTCTCTGAATGAGCTACAAGGTGGATCATTCACGATCACTAACGGTGGAACATTCGGTTCACTGCTTTCAACACCAATTTTAAACAGCCCTCAAGTTGGAATTTTAGGTATGCATAAAATTCAGCTTCGTCCTGTGGCAATTGATGAAGAACGTTTTGAAAACCGTCCGATGATGTATTTAGCTCTTTCTTACGACCACCGAATTGTCGATGGTAAAGAAGCAGTTGGATTCCTTGTCACGATTAAAAACTTGCTTGAAGATCCGGAGCAGCTATTGCTTGAAGGATAATCTTCAATTTGAAAAGCTAGCACCCGTTAAGGTGCTAGCTTTTTTTCTTTTTCATTTTCAGGATTTCCTTTTTTTGACCAATATGTTGCAAGCCAGGAACCAGATAAATTATGCCACACACTAAAAATGGCACTTGGAACGGCTGCAAGTGGCGAGAAGTGCGCTGTTGCTAGAGCTGCACCGAGTCCAGAGTTTTGCATGCCAACTTCGATCGAGATCGCTCTACGAGAAGGGATATCCATTTTGCACCACTTTGCGATCAGGTAACCAAATAAAAGACCAAGTCCATTATGTAATATAACAACGGCCAATATCAGCAGTCCAGATTGAAGAATCTGCTCTTTATTTGCACTGACAACCGCAGCAATGATCACCACAATTCCAGCAACAGATACAAGCGGCAGTGCTTGAACCGCATATAATACTTGTTTTTTAAAAAACAATTTCACAAGAATACCTAAAATAATAGGGATTAAGACAACTTGTACAATGGATAAAAACAGAGCCTCTGGTGATACAGGTAACCAAGATCTTGCAAAAATTAAAATGAAAACAGGGGTTAAAAACGGCGCAAGCAATGTTGATATGGTGGTTACAGCTACAGATAAAGCTGTATTTCCTTTCGCCAAAAAGGTCATGACGTTCGATGCTGTACCGCCTGGGCAGCAGCCTACGATAACAACTCCTACTGCGATTTCAGACGGAAGCCGCAGTCCGTAAGCTAACAAAAAGGCAAGAAGCGGCATGAGTGTGTACTGCGTCAGCACCCCGATCAGAACATAAAGAGGTTTTCGAAACAGTTCTTTAAAATCTTCAGCGGACAAGGTAAGCCCCATTCCAAACATAATAATACCGAGTAAAAAAGGAATATACGGTCCAATCTTAGAGAATTCGGCAGGAAAGGCAAATCCAAGAAGTGCAAAGACAATGACCCAAATCGCAAAGGTCCTTCCTGCAAAGTGACTAATAGTTAAAAGAATCTTCATTTATTGTTTCAACTCTCTTTCCTTACATATCTTTTTTATTTTAAACGAATTTTCTGAAAAAACAACCCATTCTTTATAAAGGCGATCATAATAAAATTATGTAAACTAAATTGAATTAAAAACCCCCATATAAGCATTTGCCTATATGGAGTATCGTCTTAAAAAGGGGTCCATTTCACTTGCTGAGCTTGCTTTAGTCGTGCTTCTGGCTCACGCCAGTCAACGACATTCCACCAACGGTCTACATATTGTGCTTTTTCATTCAGATATTGCAGATAGTAGGCATGTTCCCATACGTCAAGAGCTAGAAGAGGGATCACATCCCATTGTGATAGAAATTGATGGCGTTCGGCTTGTAAAATCTCTAATCGTTGAGATCTTGGTGCCCATACAAGAATGGCCCAGCCAACACCTTCTACTTGTTTGGCTGCAGCTGAAAATTGGGATTTGAATGCATCATAGCTTTCAAATGATTGTTCAATGAGACGCAGCATTTGTCCAGTGGGCTTTCGTTTTCCTGAAGGACTCATAGAAAACCAAAAAATGCAATGTAAATAGTGTCCCGCACCATTGAAGGCAAGCTCCCGTTCCCAATGCTTGATCATTTTAAAATCATTGGTTCTTCTCGCTCTTTTTAAGGCAAGCTCAGCTTGATTCAGACCATCAACATATGATTGATGATGTTTCTGGTGATGCAAATACATAATCTCTTTTGAAATAAACGGTTCTAGTGCATCATACCGGTAAGGGAGCGGAGGTAATTTATGGTCGCCAGCTGCCACATCCCGCATTGCTTCTAGTAATTTCATATCCTCTGCAATACTTTCAGCCAATTCGTACCACTCTTCTTCACTGGAATATTCATCATTCATGATGAACGATAAATGTTCTGTTTTCTGACGGATGTTGTCATCTTGAACTGCACCTTGAATGGAGCTAAGCCAATCTTTAAGCTGCATGCGATATTCTTCCTTATTCATTTTTACGCCTCATTTCTTCTAAAAATGTGGAACAAGCCATCATTGGAAAGACAAATGGATAGCTATGATAGGTGATGTAAAATTGCTTTGGAAGACCAATGCCTACTGGATAGTGCAAGGCTTCACTCGAGTGCTGATGATGAATCAAAAATGAGATGGCTTTTAAAATTATTGTGTGATCCGGCTTCTCATATTGTAAAAGTGCCTCAGCAGCCCAAGCCGTTTGAACCACTGTTCCAAATGGGAGCGGGACATATCTTTTTACCTCTGCACTTTTACACGATTCTCCGAAGCTGCCATCTTCCAATTGAATTGTTTTTAAAAATCGACACGCTTTTTGAACAGCAGGATGCGATGAGGGGATGCCAGCAGCCTTTAGTCCTGTTAATGCAGCCCAGGTTCCATAAATATAGCAAACACCCCATCTGCCAAACCATGATCCGTTGTTCTCTTGATGATCAAGAAGCCATTTTACGCAATGATCTTTTTGCCTTTGCATGAGTGGTGACATGTTGTTCTCTTCAAGACCGATGAGATGAAGCACACGACCTGTAATATCAGGAGTAGATGGGTCAATGGCCGCATCCTCAGCAGATTCGAGCGGAAGATGACGAAGCAAGAAGTGATCTTGATTTTTTTCAAAAGCAGAAAAGCCGCCATCACGGTTTTGCATGGAAAGAAGCCAATCAAACCCTCGTTTCCACTGAACGGGTGCGTAGATGTGAGGAATGGCTTTTAACACAATTTGCGTATCATCACAATCAGGGTTATTTGTGTTCAAATCTGAAAAACCAAAGCCTCCCGGAGCCGCATGCCGGTTATGAATCGCCCAATCTGCTTTCTTCATTTGCTGCCGGTTCAATAAGTACGTAAAAGACTTTTCGATAACTGGATCTTCTTGTGTTCTGCCTGCTCGCTGAGAAGCATAACTGACAAGCGCTGTATCCCAAACTGTGGATGTAGAATTCTCAGCATATTTCCTGCCCCCACAGTCAGTGACTATCTTTTTCATCCCTTTAACTGCTTTTAAAATGAGATGATGCCCAGGAGAGTATCCCAGACTCATGAGTGCATAGACCATAAAAATACTGGCACTTAAATAGCTGTACAGCGTGCCATCTTTTTCAAGTCGGTCAAACATATACCGCTTCGCTGCCTCATACCCGAAAAAGTCGAGGCGGCTGTCGAGTGCTGTATACGACCGCATGTACGCTAGAAAGTGGTGAGTGGAACGTTCTTCTCTTGCCATAAACCAGTCAAAAGGACTTTTAGACATGTTCGCATCAAGATGTGCTAAGCTTGGAAACTTTTCATGAGAGGTATATCGTTTGTTGAGTGCAATCATCATTGGGACAAAATGAATTCTTGCATATGCACTAAGATGATAGAAGTGCAGCGGAAAGTATGTAGGGATGAGTAAAAATGAAAGTGGCGCATAGAAGTATGGCCAAGGGTGCATGCCATTGACGGCAAGCATCCACTTTGTCATAAAATGAACGTCTTTTAATCCGCCTTTTGATCGAATAAAGTGTGCTGCTTTTTCCATATGAGGCTCATCTTGTTGAAACCTGCCTGAAACAAGCATTCCACAATAGCCTTGCACAGTCGCTGTTACATGTCCCGATTGATCATGATACAAAGAAAAAGAACCATCCTCATTTTGCTTTTCGCGAATCGCTTCTGCCAATTGATGAACCAACGCCTGATCCGAATCGCCAACAGCCTTTAACAGCATAATCAAAAAAGCATTTGTCATCATTGGGCCTTCAAAGCAGAAGACAAAAGCGCCATCTTCTCGTTGTCTGCGCTGCATTTGCATGTGCAATTCATCAATAAATTCGTTTACTTTCGTTTTGAAATCTTGCATATTCGGCCTTGCTCCTTTCCTTTATTACTATATTCAGGAGCCTGCCTGTCACATGCAATCACAAAAAAGCCGATGACATGGTCACCGGCTTTATAGGCGTCATTAGTCTTGGAGATTAATCCACACACTTTTGACTTCTGTATAGTTGTTAAGGGCGTATGTTCCCATTTCTCTGCCAAGACCTGATTGCTTGTATCCTCCAAATGGGGATGCAGCATCAAAGACATTATAGCAGTTGACCCAAATCGTGCCTGCTTCAAGACGTGCAGCAATATCATGGGCATGCTTTAAGTTTTCTGTCCAAAGTCCTGCGGCTAATCCATAATCAGACTGGTTGGCTCTTTCGACCACTTCATCAATGGAATCGTATGGAATGGCAGATAAGACAGGGCCGAAGATTTCTTCTTTTGCGATGGTCATGTCATCTTCTACATCTTTAAAAACAGTAGGGGAGACAAAATAGCCAGCCTCATAAGGGCAATCGCCACCGACAACGGCTGTTGCACCTTCAGATTTACCTTTTTCAATATAGCCTAACACGCGCTCGTGCTGTTCTTTACTTACAAGAGGTCCGATTTGCGTATCTTGATGAAGACCGGCGCCTTGCTTGAGTGATGTCGCATATTTGGCCATTTGATCGACAACCTCATCATATTGGCTCCGGTGAACAAAGACCCTAGAACCTGCAGAGCACACCTGGCCTTGGTTAAACATGACACCATTTAGAGCACCTGGAATGGCTTTCTTTAAATCGGCATCTGGCAAAATAATATTAGGTGATTTTCCGCCAAGTTCTAATGTGACCCTCTTAATGGATTTGGCTGCTTTCTCCATAATGAGTTTCCCAACACTTGTTGACCCCGTGAAGGCAAGCTTGTTTACATCAGGGTGATCGGTTAATGCGTTCCCAGCAGTTTCACCAAATCCAGGAACGATGTTAATCACACCTTCTGGGAAGCCGGCTTTATCCACTAATTCAGCTAAATAAAGAGCAGAGAGGGGTGTTTGTTCTGCTGGTTTTAAAACGATGGTGCAGCCAGTTGCAAGTGCAGCACCCATTTTCCACATGGCCATGAGCAGCGGGAAGTTCCAAGGAATGATTTGTCCTACAACGCCAACAGGCTCATGACGGGTATAATTAAAGTACCCTTGACTGACAGGAATGGTTTGTCCGCTTATTTTGGTCGTCCAGCCCGCATAATAGCGCATATGCTCAATGGCGAGAGGGATATCTGCATTTGTTGTTTCATTAATTGGTTTTCCGTTATCTAATGTTTCAAGCTGTGCGAGTTCTTCTTGGTTTTCTTCCATTAGATCGGCAAGCTTGAACATGAAGCGGGCGCGTTCAGCGGCAGATATGGAGCGCCAAGGACCATGAAAAGCTTTTTTTGCAGCTTTTACTGCCTCATCAATGTCTTTTGCACCTGCTTCATATACATCAATAAGGGTTTCACCTGTGGCCGGGTTAGGAGTCGAAAAGGTTTTGTTATCGTGACTTGTGACAAACTGACCGTTAATGTAGAGTTTTTTCGTCCCTTGGAGAAAAGATTCGAGTTTTGAACTAATTTGAAGTGTTGTAGAGCTCATAAATAAACAAACCTCCTTAAAGATATGGATTGTTCTGCGAGTTCTAGGTGGAAAAGCGGACCTGAAGCAAATGAACCAGTATACGCACACATATGTAAACGTATACATTTATCATATTACACGACATGTTTGAAAGCAATCCATAACACTCATTGCATTTCACGAAAAATTGGCTACAATAAATGTATAGATGAAAAAAGGAGTTTTTAAATTATGATCCATCAAAACTGGCAAACGGCTCAAACGTTAAAGCAAGTAAAATGTATACATACGAATGCGAAAAAATATATGGTCGATCGAGCACTAACGGTTGGAAGCACATATGAAGTGAAAAATGAGACAGAAGAATTCCTGTTTGTCGTTGATAATACAGGTAAAGTAGGCGGGTATTATAAAGAGTATTTCGAAGACATTTCTGCTGAATGATTTTAGTGATCATCACTCATACTAAGAAAAACAGTAAAGGGTGATGATGATGAAAAAGAAGCAAACAGACGAGCAGAATAATCAAAATGCTTGGCATGATCACGAAGATGCTGATATGGCGATTACGCTTGAGCAGATTTCCGATGTATATGCCGAGGGAACCATTGATACACCAAAAGACGAATAGCCCAGATTGTTGACAAAGTGCTAAAATGATCTTTATTTTAGCACTTTGTCTTCTTTTTCAGCGTGACATGAAAACCTTTGCGGTCTAGGAAGGACGAGTACCGGAGCGGAGCGAATTTGACATTCGTGAGCACCGGCGCGCAGGACTGACAAAGAATGCGAGGGTTTGTCTACACGCTGACAGTGATTTGAAAAAATCACTGTTTTTTTATTGGTAACATTCAGCAATTTTTCTCAAAAAGAACTGAAACTTTTTTCCTGCTTTAACTGTCTAAATAAGTAGAGGAAAGAGCATCGAATCAAAAAGAAAAAGTTAAATGAAATTTAATCTATTCGTAATGGAATAACGACCATTTATAGCGTATTCTATAAGTGAGAATAAAACGTACCCACAAGAGCGTGCGTCCGTTTTTTCATAAAGGAATTTGATGGAGGAAGAGGGGGTTTACGTGGGTATTTTTTCTGTCAGTAAACAAAATGATAAGAAATTCGAATCCTTACTAATTGAAGGGGAAAGAATTGAGGCTGTTTACAGACTGCGTAACGACCAAATTTGTTTCACCAATAAACGACTGATCTTTGGCGATAACCGCGTATTTTCTAAGAAGAAAGTCAGGGTCTCCTTGCCGTATCGATCAATTGAAAGTTTTGCCATTCAAGAAGCTGGCGTGTTTGATCAGGACACAGGTATGCTGCTTGTCACAAGCTCAAAAGTATTTGAACTCGATTTTTCGAAAGAGACGGATTTGAGTGATGTGCAAGCCATTTTGACAAAACATCTTTGCTGATCAACCTTGCGATTACATAGATCATGCACTTTTCTCATTCTACTTATTTTAATAGATCGCACATTGCCTGAGCCCTTACCCATATTTTCTGGGAAGGGCTTTTTTTGTTTAGGTGTTTGAATGATAGCAAAAAAGGATAAAGATGAAACAGATACAGAAAGGAGAATGAACAATGAAAGTATTAGTTGCTGGAGCAAATGGACATACAGGCAGGCTCGTCATTCGTTATTTAAAAGAAAAAGGACATGAGCCGCTTGCTCTCATTCGAGATGAAAAACAAGCGGATGCGCTAAAGGAACTTGGTGCAGCGCCTGTCATCGGTGATCTTGAAAAGGATGTGACAGATGCTGTGAAACAAGCAGATGCTGTCATCTTTGCAGCTGGTTCAGGCTCAAAAACAGGTGCAGATAAGACGATTGCAGTGGATCAAGAAGGTGCAAAACGCCTTGTCGACACAGCGAAAAAAGAAAACATTCAGCATTTTGTTATGCTGAGTTCCTATAATGCCGATGATCCAAACCAGGGAAAAGGGCAAGGAAGTATGGAAATTTATTATGAGGCGAAAAGAAAAGCAGATGAACACTTAAAACAGTCTGGGCTTTCCTATACCATCGTCCGCCCAGGTGCCTTGCTGCATGAGGAAAAGACAGGAAAGATTGAAGCTGCGGAGCATATTCCAGATGATCAAAACATTGAGATTTCAAGAGAGGACGTAGCCGCTGTACTTGTGGAAAGCTTAACGGAATCCAATGTGAAAAATAAATCCTTTGACTTGATTAAAGGGGATAAACCAGTAGAAGAAGCACTTCGCACCATGTAAGAGAAGAAAGCTGCTGCCAAAAAGGCGGCGGCTTTTTTGATGTTTTCAATTCCCTTGCAGCGGGAAGGTAATGAGAAAGGAGTGATTGACCGTGGGCTTAACGAAAGAACAAAAAGCTGATTTATACGAAAGATTGAATCAATTAAAGGGAGATGTAAAAGGATCAAAAAAGAAAGAAGAATCTATGCTAAGTGAATCCAGCGAGATTTCAAATGGTGTTGGGAACCATATCGCTGATCATGGGAGCATCTATTTAGACCGCATGACAGAACAAACGCTGGATCAAGTTGATGGCGAGCTTGAAGACGAAATTGATGCAGCACTGAAACGAATGGAAGACGGAACATATGGGATATGTGAGAAAACAGGGAAAGACATTCCATATGAACGTTTAAAAGCAGTCCCCTATACACGTTATTCAATCGATGCGAAGAAAAACGAAGAAACGACTCAAGACCCAAACGAGTTTGACCGTAATTTCTCTGATCAAATGCGTGATTTAACAAATAGGGAAACAATGGATCAGATGCATTCAGATACGTATGAACGATTAGAGGAAGAGCAGGATGTTGACATAGACGAAGAAAAATAGGATAATAAGTTGAAGTTACATTTTTTCAGAATAATGTTTTCTTATGTGTGCAAGGACAAATATCTTGTATATATAAGTATTTCTTAGAAAAAAGATCTCTTGAAATTTAATAAACTTTCGTGTAATATAGTTTAAAGGCTGCGATGCGCGTAATGTTAATTAAGTTTTAACCTTTAAGCTGTAATAGGGAGTTTTATATTGAAGCCGGAATGTCATGCCTCCTTAGAGAGGAAGACAGGAACGTTTCTGCAAACACCCACTTTGAGGAGTGGTGGTTTAAAACTTTCTTACTTAGATTACGGCATCCGCAGCTTTTCCTAGGATGATTCAAGCCATTTTCCATTTCGGAAAATGGCTTTTTATTTTGTGAAAATGCGAAATTGGACAGATCGCCTGTAGAGGCAAGAATATATGTTAAAATGGACAAAACTAATGACGGAGAGGGAATTGGATGTTAGAACAAGCAGAAGCACTCCTGAAACAATACTATGGCTTTGATGTCTTTAGAAAAGGACAGAAACAAGCCATTGAAGCGATTGTAAATAAACAAAAGGATACTGTCTGCATTATGCCGACAGGCGGTGGGAAGTCAGTTTGCTATCAGATCCCTGCCCTCATGATGGAAGGTACAACGATCGTTGTATCTCCGCTTATTTCTTTAATGAAGGATCAGGTCGATGCGTTAAATGAGATGGGAATACGTTCTTCCTTTTTAAACAGCACACTTTCCGCAGCTGAAATGAATGAAAGGCTGAAAAAATGCGAAAATGGGGAATATGAGCTGCTTTATATCACACCTGAACGCTTACAAAATGAACGTTTTTTTCAGCTGCTGGATCGGTTAACGATCCCTTTAATCGCGATTGATGAAGCGCACTGTATATCTGAGTGGGGGCATGATTTTAGGCCAAGTTATCGCTTCATTCAAGAATGCTTGAACAAGCTGTCAAAAAGGCCGGTGATTGTCGCATTAACAGCTACAGCGACGAAAAAGGTTCACCAAGATATATGTGAACAGCTTGGCATGAACGGAGAAGAAACCATCTTTACTGGGTTTGCTAGAGAAAATTTGTCCTTTCAAGTGATCAAAGGGGAAAATAGTGACCGTTTTATCACACAATATATGAAGAAAAACAGTCTTGAGTCTGGCATTATTTATACAGCAACTCGTAAAGAAGCGGATAACATTTATAATCGACTAAAAAAACAAAAGATCAAAGCTGGCGTTTATCATGGCGGATTGGATGACCATACGAGAGAAGAGCAGCAAAACCTGTTTTTAAATGATGACATCCAGGTTATGGTCGCTACATCAGCATTTGGCATGGGAATCAATAAGTCGAATGTACGTTTTGTGATCCATCATCAAATTCCAAGGGATATTGAAAGCTACTATCAAGAAGCTGGGCGTGCCGGCAGAGACGGGCTTGAAAGTGAGTGCATTTTACTGTTTTCACCACAAGGCGTAAGAGTGCAGCGCTTTCTCATTGAGCAGTCAACAGAAGATGAGGTGCGCTATCAGCATGAACTGCTTAAATTAAGGCAAATGGTGGACTACTGTCATACCGAGCAATGTCTGCAGCAATTTGTGATGGACTATTTTGATCAAACAGCTAGTTCGCCTTGCGGTAAATGCAGCAACTGCCTTGATGAGAGAGAGCGTGAAGAGGTCACAAGAGAAGCACAGATGGTGTTATCTTGTACAGTGAGGATGAATGAGCGATTCGGTAAAATGATGATAGCCCAAGTACTGGCAGGCTCTAAAAACAAAAAAGTGCTTGAGCTAGGTTTCGACCGTCTCCCTACATATGCTTTAATGAAACAACATTCGGCTCAGCAAATCAGTGACTTCATTGAATTTTTAATTACAGAAGAGTATTTGCACATGTCTGAAGGTGCTTACCCAACACTTAAGGTGACCCATAAAGGGAAGAAAGTGTTAGTTGGACAAGAGACAGTGTATAAAAAGCAGGCGATCAAAGCAGAGGCCATTCAAGAAAATGATGCATTATTTGAGCGATTGAGATCGCTGAGAATGAAGCTAGCCAGAGAGCAAGGTGTCCCGCCGTTTGTTGTTTTTTCTGATCAAACATTGAAGGAAATGTCAGCTGTAGAGCCTCAAACAGATGAAGAATTACTCCAAATTAAGGGGATTGGCGCTCAAAAAAGAGAGAAATACGGAGATGTTTTTTTAGAAGAAATTCGTTTATTTATAGAAAAAGAGAAAAAATAAAGTGTTTAAAGAAGAAAAATAAATTTTTTTCGCTGCACTTGGACACGTTTTCATCAGGTCGTTTTCGATCCTTTTAAAACCTTGATATGGCGGGGAATCAAGCCGTTTTGTGGGCTGATTTACCAATGGAGAGAGATGTTTCATGTAAAGGAACTGTAATCTAAAACATATCGTTTTGTTATTGAAATGACATTTACATATGTTACGATAGCACTCGTTAGCCGCCATAAAAAGCTAACAAGGGAGGATTTACTTTATGAAGAAGACTATTATGTCCTTGGTTGCTGTTGCAGCAATCTCAACAACAGCATTTGGAGCGCAGCAAGCTTCTGCAAAGGAAATCACTGTGAAGAAAGGTGATACACTTTGGGGAATCTCTCAAAAAAATGATGTGTCTCTAAAAGACCTAAAGGGTTGGAACAATTTATCTACTGATATGATCTATGTAGGTGATAAATTGACAATCTCTTCAAAAGAGAAAACTCAGGAGCAGTATAAAGTCCAGAAGGGGGACAGCCTCTGGAAAATCGCTCAAAAATTCAATGTGTCAATTAGCGATATTAAGTCTTGGAATAACTTAAACTCAGATATAATTATGGTTGGTTCAACACTAAGTGTTGCTGGTCAAAGCTCGGCTCCGGTAAGCTCAGAACCTGTTCAAAAACAGGAACCTGTCCAAAAAGAGCAAACAACGAAAAAAGCTGCTCCTAAAAAGGAAACAGCTAAAGCAGAATCATCTTCTGCTAGTCAAAGTGTACAAAAAGAAATGACTGTTACGGCTACGGCTTATACAGCAAATGATGGTGGCATCTCAGGTATCACTGCAACAGGGGTAAACTTAAACAAAAACCCAAACGCAAAAGTCATTGCAGTAGATCCTAATGTCATTCCACTAGGAAGTAAGGTTTATGTTGAAGGCTACGGTGAAGCCATCGCAGCAGATACTGGCGGCGCAATTAAAGGTAACAAAATTGATGTACATGTACCAAGCAAATCCCAAGCGCAAAATTGGGGCGTAAAATCAGTCAAAGTAAAAGTACTTAACTAGTAAACAATTGTTTTTTGGAAGAAAGCATCAGGTGGCGGCCTGATGCTTTTATTATACCCTTTTTTTGGTCAAAAATACACATATTTTTCTGAAAAGTTTGCATTTTCGACAAAAAGCAGCGCATATCTTATGATACACGCTGGTTTTTGTCGTTAGCTGTCCACCCAATAAATTTCTCCGCTTTGTTCTTTCCAATTGATTTGGACATCAAATTGATGTTTTTCATAAAAATGAATCAAGCGGTCCACGTGATTCCAGTCCCTTTTGACGAGGTCGCCAGTAATCACTGGTATGTTCTGCTCTCTTGCGATTTCTTTTAAATGCTTCATACAGATGGAGCCGTACCCATTATCTGGCGGGCCTTTAATATCGGCAATATGAATCTTTCCTTCTTCAGGATATTCCGCAATTAAGGAAAAATCAGATTGTCCGCGATAAGCTTTTTCACAATCGCTCAACATAATTTTACATGTATCTGCACTTTCAATGGCAGAGACGATCATCCACTCATCTTCTTTCGCTTGATCGATGCCAATGATTTTTGCTTTTTTCGAAATATCTTTCATATTTTCTTGCATTCGATACATTTGGAACTGCAATTGCTGTAATTCTTGCTCTAACGTCTTCACATCTTTGGCTGTTTCCTGTAAAATTGACAAGTCCATTACTCCTTTCATATCAGAAATGATAAAAATCACATAAATTCCAATTCTAAAGGAAGTGGATGGATCTTTCAAGCCGTTAGAACGCCTGCAACCCTTAAGTTTGTCTAAAATTCGACGAAGACAGCGAATTCATTGACTTTATAGAGAAAGTTAAATAACATACTCTTAGTCGGAACTAATAAAGAGAGGTTTTCAAACATGAACGAACAGAATCAAAAACCGAAAAATTTCACTGGTATTGTGATCATTTTAACAATTGCCATAAACGGATTAATCGCTTTATTATTTTTAATGCCAAAATCAGATAAATTTAGTCATCTGGATATTACATTTTTGCCGTTACTTAATGCCGTGATGAACAGCTTTACGTTTATCTTTTTACTTTCAGCACTCATCATGATTAAACAAAAGAACATTAAAGCGCATAGACGATTTATCTTTGCTGCATTTTCAACGACACTTGTCTTTTTAATTTCGTATGTGACATATCATTCAATGGCAGCTGATACCCATTTCGGAGGAGAAGGGATCATCCGTCCAATTTACTTCTTTATTTTAATCACACATATCGTCTTATCAGCTGTAATTGTACCGCTTGCCCTGATTACTCTTTTTAGAGGTGCACAGATGCAAGTCGAGCGTCACCGTAAAATTGCCCGCTGGACAATGCCGCTATGGCTTTATGTCAGTCTCACTGGCGTCATTGTGTATATGATGATTTCTCCATACTACAGCTAACGTATGCCCAACTGGACATACGTTCTTTTATTTACAAGAGGCAGTGCTTTGGATAAAATGGGAATTGGGTATCCGACTTGCACGGTATCTTCCCATCTATAGACTCACATCATTTCTGGCCGTTTGCTCGTTTGGAGAACAACAATTGAACGAAACGGGGGTTATATGATGACTGAACAACTGCATTATAAACCGGGGCTTGAAGACATTGTGGCAAGCGAAACGTCTATCTCATACTTAGATGTGCAGCAAGAAGAAATTGTAATTCGCGGGTATGACCTCATCGAGTTGGCACAAAAAAAGACCTATTTAGAAACAGCCTATCTGCTTATTTATGGAAGATTACCAGATACCATGGAATATCACCAATTTCAGCAAGACATTTCCTCACAAACTAACTTACATCCAACCATTCAAACCATTTTAACAAAGCTGCCAAAAACCACTCATCCTATGGATGCCATGAGAACGTGCATATCTGCTCTTAGTGGGTACGATGATGCATTACATGATCGATCAGAAGCGTGCCAGCAAAGGCGTGCTGTTCGATTACTCGGCCAGCTGCCGGCCATTGTTGCTGGAAGCTATCATATTCTCACAAAAGACGCCGCTATTTCTCCAGATCAGACCAAATCCTACACTGAAACCTTTTTAGCCATGCTCACAGGACGTACTCCAACACAAGACGAAATCACCGCTTTTGACCAAACACTCACATTATATAGTGAACATGAACTGCCTAATTCAACGTTTGCCGCTAGAGTCATCGCATCCACACATTCTGACATGTATGGTGCTTTTACTGGAGCGATTTCTTCATTAAAAGGTGACTTGCACGGGGGAGCGAATGAAGCTGTCATGCACATGCTTCTCGAAGGAAAAACAACGGAAGGATTCCTTGCGCTGATTGAACGAAAATTAGCCGCAAAAGAAAAAATGATGGGCTTTGGCCATAGGGTATACATGAGAAAAATGGACCCAAGAGCCGCTCTTTTAAAACGATCATTGAAAACGCTTACGGAATCAAAGGGAGATACAACGCTTTATGACATGTGTGTAGCAGGAGAGGCATACATGAAAGAGAAGAAAAACCTCTATCCGAACCTTGATTATTACGCTGCACCTATTTATTACGTGCTCGGGATTCCAATTTCACTTTATACACCGATTTTCTTTGCTGCAAGAGCTAGTGGATTAGCTGCCCATGTCATTGAACAGCATTTGCATAATCGCATTTTTAGACCGAGAGTCCGGTATTTAGGGCCAAGAGGATTAAAAGTCTCAGATGATGATAGAAAAACGGGGGAATGAACATGAATAAAACAGCAGTCGCCAATCAAACGGATCAGCTATTGGAAGAAATCGCAGCCTATGCAGTAGACGGGG
Organism: Bacillus sp. NMCC46; assembly: GCF_002998465.1. Taxonomy (NCBI): domain Bacteria; kingdom Bacillati; phylum Bacillota; class Bacilli; order Caryophanales; family Bacillaceae; genus Bacillus; species Bacillus sp. NMCC46. Next base: position 57,459 of record NZ_PVQZ01000001.1, read on the forward strand.
AGATTACGAGCAAAGAAGCCATTGAAACAGCGCGGTATGTACTGATAGACACACTCGGCTGCGGAATGCTGGCGCTCAATTTTCCGGAATGTACGAAGCATCTTGGCCCCATCGTACCTGGTACCGTTGTGCCTAACGGAGCAAGAGTTCCAGGCACTTCGTTTGTGCTAGATCCTGTTCAAGCGGCTTTTGATATAGGCTGTATGATTCGCTGGTTAGATTATAATGACACGTGGCTTGCAGAGGAGTGGGGACATCCGTCAGATAACTTAGGCGGAATATTAGCTGTAAGTGATTACATCAGCAGAACGCGGCTTGCAAACGGTGAAGAGCCGCTTTCGATGAATGACGTACTGCATGCGATCGTCAAGGCACATGAAATTCAAGGTGTGCTCGCTTTAGAAAATTGTCTGAACCGAAATGGCTTGGATCATGTGTTATTTGTCAAAGTGGCAACAAGTGCTGTTGTGTGTGCATTGCTTGGCGGAACAAAGGAAGACGTGCAGCATGTTTTATCGCAAGCGTTTGTTGATAATTCTCCGCTTAGGACGTATCGCCACGCCCCAAACACAGGATCAAGGAAATCGTGGGCAGCGGGTGATGCAACAAGCCGCGGGGTAAGACTGGCAATGATGACACTAAAAGGGGAAATGGGCTATCAAACACCGCTTAGTGCTGAGAAGTGGGGCTTTGAAGATGTTCTTATGCAAGGAAAATCTCTCACACTCGCTCAGCCGCTAGGATCATACGTCATAGAAAATGTGCTTTTCAAAATTGCTTATCCTGCTGAGTTTCATGCCCAGACGGCTGCAGAGGCCGCTATGATGCTGCATGATGCTGTAAAAGATCGATTAGATGACATTGACCGGGTAGAGATTACAACACATGAATCAGCGATTCGGATTATTGATAAGAAGGGGCCACTGTATAACCCAGCAGACCGCGATCATTGCTTGCAGTATATTACCGCGATTGGATTGATCTATGGTGAGCTGACAGCTGACCATTATGAAGAAGAAATGGCGCAAAATCCGGCCATTGATCGTCTCCGGGATCAAATGGTCGTCAAAGAAGATAAACGTTATACAGCAGATTATTTAGATCCGAAAAAGAGATCAATAGCAAACTGTGTGCAGATCTTCTTTAAAGACGGGACGATGACAGATCGAATTGAAATTGAATACCCGCTTGGTCATCGCAGAAGAAGGCAGGAAGGCATTCCGCTGCTTGAAAAGAAATGGCTCTATCATTTGAAGACGAGATTTCCACAAAAACAAGTGGATCAAATTGTGTCACTCTGTCAAAATCCAAATCAATTAAAAACAACAACCGTACCATCATTTATGGACCTATTCGTCATATAAGGGGGAACTAGTGTGTGGATCGTGAATGATGAATCAAGTCAAGCAGATTTAGCCGCAGCCTTTAAAGAACAAATGCACAAATCAGCTTTATTTCAAATCCCAGGCGTTCACGATGGAATGTCTGCGCTTTATGCAAAAAAAATGGGCTTCCAAGGGCTCTATTTATCTGGCGCCGCTTTTTGTGCCAGCAAAGGACTGCCTGATCTCGGCATGATCCATTCAACGGAAATGGCTGAAAAAGCGAAGGAAATCATTCGAGCTTCTCAGCTGCCGCTTTTGGTCGATATGGATACTGGCTATGGCGGCGTATTGAATGCTGCAAGGGCGGCCAAAGAAATGGTAGAGAGCAAGGTGGCAGCTGTTCAAATTGAAGATCAGCAAATGCCGAAAAAATGCGGACATTTAAACGGAAAGTCGCTCGTTCCAGTAGAAGAGATGATCGCGAAAATCAAAGCCATCAAACAAGCGGCACCAACGCTTTTGGTGATTGCAAGAACCGATGCAAAGTCTGTAAACGGGATGGAGGATGTCATCCGCAGAGGCAATCTTTATCTCGAAGCAGGAGCTGATGCTATTTTTCCTGAGGCGCTCATTACAGCTGAAGACTTCACGCATGCGTCAAGCAGCATAAAAGGACCTCTTCTTGCAAATATGACGGAGTTTGGTAAGACACCTTATTATCATGCAGACGAATTTTCGATGTTTGGATTTCAGATGGTCATATACCCTGTGTCATCACTTAGAGTCGCTGCAAAAGCGTATGAGCGTTTATTTACAGAAATCATGGAGAAGGGGACGCAGCAAGGAATGCTGAAGGACATGCAAACGAGAAAAGAGCTGTATGAAACGATTCAATATGAGGAATATGAGGAAATGGATCAGCATTTAGCGAAAACGATCCTGCCGGAAATCGGGAAAGAACAGCGATAAAATGAAAAGCACTTCCTAAACGGAAGTGCTTTTTTACGATGATGGTGTGGATGATGAAGCCAATTTCATCTTTTCTTCAACTGTTTTCGTTTTTTCTTTTACTTTTTCAGCATAAGTGAAATCACCGTAGCAATACGGATAGCGGAAGTTATCTTTGTTGCCTCCGCACGTATAGACTTCGGGGTTTTGTTTCACTTGCTTTTTGGAGTATTGCTTTGCCAATTTCTCGGAATGTTTTCCCCCGTTTTTTGCAACAAAATCAATATAGCCGATTCCCATATTATAGCTTTGAATAATGGTTTCCAAATCAACGCCTTTTTTCTTCCCATGCTTGTACATAGTAGAAAAATGATGGACTCCTTGTCTAATGCTTTTCTGAGGGTCATTGATTTCATTTCGTTTCAAACCAAGAGATTCAGAGGACTGCATTGGATCTCCGCCTCTGCCTTTTGATTCTTGATACATCATACCGAGGATTAACGCGGTATATTGATCTAAATCTTGATCTCTTAGCTCTGTTTCTACAAGCGGCTTGTAATCATCCAATCTCGACAAAACAATTGATTCCGTATCAATCGGCAGCTTTTTTAATTCCTTTTGATTAAAGGACATGACAATGGCTGCTAATACGAAAACAAACAGAAAAATCGTGAAGCAGCCTGAAATGGCAAAACATCCTGTTTTTTTCTTTTTCAAGGTCAGTTCACCCCTGTTTTGCCCCGCTTTTAAAAGGGAAGTACAGCCTTTTTATTATGCCATATCCTGCACAGGATACCAAGTGAAAACCTTATAATCAATCATACCCAAATGTAAATTCGGGTCTTGTTTTCAATCTGTAGCAGAAATAAACAAAACCGATAATCAGCCAAAGCATACCAATGATTAATGCATTTGTACTGATGCTCGTTAACAGCCAAATACAAAAGGCCGTCCCGCACAGAGGGATCAATGCGTATCTCAATGTATTGAGTACACCTCTTTGTTTTTGTCTGACGAAATAGTACGCAAAAACAGACAAGTTCACAAAAGTGAATCCAATCAACGCGCCGAAGCTGATAAAGGAATAAATGACTTCAAGTTCGCCAACGACTGCGGTTAAGGAGAAAGCACCAATTAATAAAATATTAAAAACAGGGGTTTTTAATCTCGGATGAATATATCCGAAGAAACGCTTCGGTAACGACTCATCTCTACCCATTGCATATAACAGCCTTGCTGCACTTGCATGTGACGATAAGGAAGAAGAGATGACAGCGACCATTGTGCCAGCTAAAAAGAACGAGTGGAGAAATGCGCCCCCCACAAATTCCGCAATTTCAAGTGAGGCAGCATCGGGATGCTTGAACTGTTGAAAATTTGGAAATACCTGCTGCAAAAAATAAGACGTCAAGGTAAACAGTACGCCTCCAATGGCGACGGTTAAGAAGATGGCAAGTGGGATCGTCTTTTTTGGCTTAATGGTTTCCTCAGACATGGTCGAAATTGCATCAAATCCTAGAAACGAAAAACATAAAATAGTCGCTCCTGAAAAAATAAGCGCTGGTTCTAAGCTCGCTGAATAAAAAGGCCGGGCGGACAATAATTCTCCACTTCCAGCGTTTTGTGTGAGCCCATAAATAACAAACCCAACAAAAGTGACGGCGACAATGACCTGGAAGGTCACAAATAGTGCCGTGATGTTGGCTGTAAGCCGAATACCGATTACATTGACAGTCGTTATGGCGATAGCAAGTATGATGATCCAAATGTAATGAGGTACATCAGGAAAGGCTGCGGTTAAATAAGCACTTCCGATCGCAAAATTCACCATAGGCAAAAATAAATAATCCAGTAAAAGTGTCCAGCCCACAAGGAAGCCGACATGAGGATGAATACTTTTTTGCGCATATGTATAAGCAGATCCTGCTTTTGGAAAAGCCTTCACCATATTCCCATAGCTAAGCGCTGTCAATAGTAATGCAAGTAACGTAAATATATAAGCTGCAGCGACGTGTCCTTTCGTCAGCTGAGCAACAATGCCGTATGAATCAAATACGACAAGTGGATCCATATAAGCAAGCCCGATCACAACAAGTGGAAAGACAGTCAGGCTGCGTTTTAGTCTTGGCTCTTCAGTCAATTTGCCTATCAGCTCCTCTAAAAAAATGAATAAATAATGCTCATTTTAAAAAGAATGCTACCAAGTGTCAATGCTATTTGAGTAAATCTTTTTTCTAAAGTGTGCCCGCTTTGCATGCCGGACGTTTTGGTATATGATGATACAGAGAATAAGTCGTGATTTGACGGACAAGAAAGGTGAAGCAAAATGAAGGAAGAACTGAATACAAATCAAGAACAGGAACGGATGGAGCTGGATGAAGAAAGTCTATTTCTTGTCTCCCAAACCTTTAAAGCTTTATCTGATCCGACTCGTATTCGAATTCTGCACCTGCTGTCTCAAGGTGAACACTCGGTAAATGATATAGCAGAAACACTGAATCTCATGCAATCAACCGTTTCTCATCAGCTGCGCTTTTTAAAAAACCTTCGTCTCGTGAAATCTAGACGAGCAGGGACCTCGATTTTTTACAGCCCTGAAGATCAGCATGTGATGGAAGTGCTTGAACAGATGATTCACCATGCACAGCACGATTGATAAAAAACCTTCCTACGCCTATAGGAAGGTTTTTATGCATGATGCACATGTGACGATCGTTTACTTGCTTTCATCATGTGATAAGAAAAAACAACATAGTAAGCAGCTAAAAGAAAAAAGCTGAGCATGGTCATCGCATCATCGCTCACGATATGCTGATATAGTTCAACGACACTGATCTTGGTCATCGAATGGTTTGTCAGCTCAACCAGCTTAAAACTAAGCCTGGATAAAAACAAACATAAAATGAAGCTTTCAATCCATTTACTCGTTTTCATATACAGCCGGCCATTTTCTTCTTTCATTCGAATCGTCTGATAGGCATGAATAGCCAGGCTGCTTCCAAAAAGCATGCCAATAGCGGCATAGATGAAGATACTGTGATTTTGCCATCCTTCTGATAGGAGAATAAGGGCAGAGAGACCAAAGATATACATTCTCATCAAAAGACTGATGGGGCGTACAAGCTGATAGCGTCTCATTCGATTCATTCGAATCATGATGCAGATCAACATAATGCTCCCAATCATGAACAACTGCCACACGTTATGTGTCATGATGCAACCTCCTCCTGCACGTGCAGGGATGTAAACGAATGCTGGCTGTTACTTATCTTTACCATTCTTTCTTTTTTTATCAAAACAAAACCTACATTTATGAAAAAGAGGAAAAGTCATGAAAATCGACCGCATTTTATCTATTGTGATGCTGCTCATTAGCAAGAAGCAAGTACAGGCGAAAGATCTTGCTGAACTCCACGAAGTGAGCGTGAGGACCATTTATCGTGATATTGATACCATCAATCAAGCGGGAATCCCTATTGTGACAACCCAAGGAGCAGGTGGAGGCATTTCACTTGTTGAGGACTATCGTTTAGAGAAAAAATTATTTACCGATGATGACATCGAGGTCATTTTAACAGCCCTCGAAAGCATGACGAGTGCGTACTCCTTTAAAGAAAGTGAGCATGTACTGAAAAAAATCAAATCGCTCATTCCCACGCATACGGGTGAGAGCGAAAAACAGCATCATGTCTTCATTGATTTAAGCTCCTGGGGAAAAGACAGCCAGGCTGAGCAGAAGCTCCAGCTCATCCATACAGCTGCCTCAGCGCACCAATATATTCAGTTCACCTATCGCAATGCGAAAGGCGAAACACTTCCACGCAAAGTGGAGCCTTATACGCTTGTTTTAAAAGGAAGGCATTGGTATTTGTATGCGTTTTGTTGTGTGAAAAAAGCTTTTCGTCTGTTCAAGCTGACCAGAATGACGGGTCTTGTCACCATTTCAGGATATTTCCAACCGAAAAGAATCAAAAACGAAGAGAAGCCTTGGAATGACTCTTGGCAAGAACAACCATCGGTCAGCTCTGTCACGCTCAGGTTAACGGAAGCATCAGTGGGCAAAGTGAAGGAATGGGTGGATGAGAACGAATTGAACGTATGTTCAGACGGAAGCTATCTTGCCACCATCACTGTACCTCAAGATGATTGGTTAAATAGTTTCCTATTCCTTTTAGGTCCAGATGTCGACATTCTTTCCCCGAAGCATGTCAAAGAAGCGTTTGATCTCCAGTTGAAACAATTTCTCAAACGAATGGAAACTTGACACAATGTTGTCAGGTTTCTTTTTATATGATAGAAAAAAAGGAGATGAGAATGTATGTACGATATCGTGACATTAGAGAAACAATGGATGAAAGGGTTGTCTGTTCGAACAACAAACGAAATGGAGCTGACAAAAGAGCGGAAGATTGCACCTCTTTGGCAGCAATTTTTTGCGCAGCAGCCTCACGGGGGACAAGCGCCCGTCATAGGGCTGTATTCAGATTATGAAAAAGATGAGCATGGCTCTTATTTATTCACAGCGGGACACTTTGTGGATCAGCACTTAGAACATGTAAAAGAGATTCCCTCGTCCACGTACGCAAGATTTCGAACGAGAAAGGGGCCGATTGAAGAAGTTGTGCTTGAAACATGGCAGCAGATTTGGAATTGGGATCAGCGTTATTTTCGCACATATACAGGGGATTTTGAATGGTACGATGAAAGGTCTATTGATCCAAAAGAAGCGCAAATCGATATTTATATTGCGGTCGATGAAAAAATAGTTGCTAAAACTAATAGTATTAGTTAATATAAAACTAACAACATTAGTTTTGGGGGGACACTTGATGAGATTGACAACTTTTGACCGTCTGCACCAGCTCACATTGATGCCGCGATTATTTCCGGTAAATTGTTATGTATTTGAGGAAGAGAATGGGCTCATCTTAATTGATGCTGCTTTAAAAATGGCAGCAAAGCCGATCATCGAATTTGCCCGTCAAAAGAACAAACCCATACACAAAATTATTCTCACCCATAGTCATATGGATCATATAGGCGCATTAGATGAAGTGAAAAAAGTTTTTCCAGAGGCAGTCGTCTATTTATCAAAACGCGATGCCCGCCTATTTGAGGGTGACTTATCCTTGCTTCCTGGCGAACCCCAGCAAAAAATCAAAGGCAGTTTTTCGAGAAATATTCACACAAAACCGGATGTGCTTGTCGAAGAAGGAGATGAGATTGGGCCGCTGAAAGTCATTGCGACACCAGGGCACACACCTGGCAGCATTTCCTTATACGATGGAAGGTCAGGAGTTGTGATTGCTGGGGATGCCTTTGTAACAAAAGGCGGCTTATCAGTAACGGGTGAATTTCGCTGGACCTTTCCGTTCCCGGCCTTTGCTACATGGGATGCAGAAACCGCACTCAATAGCGCCGAAAAATTACTGGCACTTCGCTTATCCTGTCTTGCTGCAGGACATGGCGATCTCATCATAAAACCTCATGAAAAGCTGCAAGCTGCCGTTCGTAAAAGGCAGCAGCAGCTGAAGAAAGGGGAGCAGTAAACCGTGTCTCCAAGAATGGGTATCACGCAAGAAAAAATTATGGATACAGCAGCTGCATTTGTTGATGAAGAGGGGTTTTCTGCATTGACCATTGCTACATTGTCTAAAAGGCTGAACATCAGACCGCCTTCCCTTTATAATCACGTATCCGGTCTTCATGAGATTCAGGCGGCACTCGCAGTAAAAGGGCTGTCCATGCTTTGTGAAGAAGGCATACACGTAACAGAGGGGCTGGATAAAGAAGAAGCTGTTTTAGCCTTCGCCAGGCAGTATGTTGAATTTGTCCGGGAACATCCAGGTCTCTATGAAGCTGCCTTTTCACATATGGATGAGCAAAAAGTAAGAAGCGAGGCAGAGCGCCTTGCTGAATTTGTCCAATCCATCATGTCCCGCTTTGGTGTAAAAGAAGAAGAGATGACACATGTGGTAAGAGGACTAAGAAGCTTATTGCACGGCTTCGGTGATATTTCAAATAAAAAGGGATTTCAACGAAAAGAACAGCTTGAAGACAGTGTGAGCTATGCGGTCAGGCTTTATATCTCAGGTGTGTTGCAAAAAGAAGATCTGTCTCATTGACAGGTCTTTTTTTTGCAGTGAATAGATATCTTAAAAGGGCGGCCGTCTTGAAGAATTTTTTAACAGAAAACGAATAAAGATTTGACAGTTTTGTGAAACATGGTATGCTTATTATGTGAAATAATTCACATAGAGGAGTAGAGGCAGATGAAAAGAAAGCCTGTTTATGTGGAAACAACCATTCATGCACCTATAGAGAAAGTCTGGGAATATACGCAAAATCCAAAGCTTCATGAACAGTGGGATTTGCGTTTTTCAACCATTTCATTAAATGAACCCCAAAATGAACAGCCCCAATCCTTTTTGTATGAAAAGCATCTTGGGTTTGGTTTAAGTGTCACAGGGACAGGAGCGTATCGAACAAGAATGATGGATGAACGGAATGAGCGGGCATCCTCACTCAATTTCAAATCGTCGCACCCATTGTCTTTTATCAAAGAAGGCAGCGGCTACTGGAAGTATATGAAAACAAGCGATCACATTGTATTTCAAACTCAATTTGATTACGAAACGAAAGAAGGAAAAGGTTGGACATGGGCAGACCGGATTCTTTTTCGCCCGATGATAGGATTTATGACGGCCTTTAGTTTTGGCGCTTTAAAGACGTGGCTTGAAAAGGGAACGCATCCTCGGTTATTACTAGAGAGAACACTTGCTCATTACGGGATTTGTTTGCTGTTTGCCATCGTCTGGCTATGCCAAGCGGTCATCCCTTTTTCACATTCTGCTTTTGATCATAGCATGGGATTTCGATTGTTTTATGCGCTTTTAGGTGTATCATGGCTGATTCCTAAGCTGTCAAAAAAATATCTTTTCATTCTACAAAGCATTTTTTTTCTGATCATGCTTTGTATAGGGATCCTATCCCCGCAAACGACGCTTCATGAGCCGCTTGTGATGAGTGCATTTTTCATCTTGTCGATTGCAGGTATGATCAATTTAAGAGATTGTATAGATGTATTTTCCATCAAACGAAAAAGGGGAGGTAGACATGGTCGTTCATCGTCATCAAGTAAAGGATTACGATAAACTGCATCCAAAACTAAAAGAGAGATACAACCGCGCGTTTTCTGCTGAAGGCACCATGGAGGAGATAGGCGGCGGGTCAAGACTCATTCGATTGATCTTCAGAATTGGTCCATTGTTTCGTTGTTTTTTCCCTGAGAGAGGAAAAGATATTCCTTTCCAAATTGTCAATGAGCCCTTTGTGACAAATAAGGGGGAGGAAGGGATGCACTGGTATCGAACGTTTTATTTTCCAAAGCAGGAGCGGCACTTTGATGCAGATATGATCATTGATCAGAAGAGTCATACAGTACTAGACTACTTTGGAAAGCCTAGACTTCTTGTGTCAGAGCTTCATTTTACAGTAACAAAGCATGGTTTCCTGCACATTCAATCCGGCCGGCAGAAGTTTTTGATGTTCGGCAGGGAATGGCCGCTGCCTTCATGGCTTTATGGTGTGTCAGATGTAACGGAAGGCTACGATGAGGATGCAGGTGAATATACCATTGATGTCCACGTGAAAAATCGCCTGTTTGGTACTCTTTTTACATATAAAGGCCGTTTTACAGAAAGGGTGTCTCCTGATGAATAAGTGGCATTTGACCTCCAGTCTGATCTTCATGTCTTATTTTATTGCCACGCGTTTGATGACTGGTCCGATAGCAGAATTTTTTGTTCTCATGGCGATTCTATTTTTTCTTCCCGCTGCCTTACACTTTTTTGAGAAAGAAGGGAAGAATCAAAAGCCAGGGATGCTGATCGGCTTTTTAATGAAAGCCTTTCCACTAGCGGCTCTTTGTGCAACCGCTGCTTTTATCTATCATTCCGCCTGGTTTGCATCGGGCTGGCTTTTATATACATTCCTGTTGGCGTTATTTGGCTTTTCTTGTTTGCTGAAAAGAGGAATCTTTCCGCTTCATGAGCTGATGATCGATGGCGCATGGATGTATATCGCTTTAGGCGGGCTTTGGTTTTGGCTGTACACAACAGATATACAGGTGATGACATTTTCGCCGATCATTGTTCTTTTGACCGCTATTCATTTTCATTACTCGGCTTTTTTTATCCCGCTTTTTTATGGATTATTAGGGAGACAGCGAACAAAGGAGACAGCTTTATACAAAGCGGCGGGCTGGGTGATTTTGCTGTCGCCTGTGATGATTGCTGTTGGGATTAGCTTCTCCCGTCTATTTGATACGTTCAGCGTCATTCTTTATGTGGTTGCCCTCTACATATATGGAATCCTTTGTGTGAAAACAAAATTTCGGTCAACTTTCGCAAAAGGTCTTGTTGTGTTTTCTAGCTTTGTTTTAATGGGGACGATCGTGTTATCTCTTCTTTATTCAGCGGGTATGCTTATGCGCGTGACCTACATCAGCATTGATCAGATGATTTGGTTTCATGGCAGTATCAATGCTTTTTTTGTGATTTTGCCAGGTTTAATTGGCTGGTTGATCGAAGGACCGAAGGATCAATTGGAGCAGAAGGATTTTCCGATTTCGAAAGTGCATGGTCGCTTTCATTTGATCTCTTTTCAAGAGGAAAGAGTGCACGATCGAGGGAAGCTCGGTTTAGTCGATTCACTTGATGAATTAAATGGAACGACATTTTCAGCTGATCGGGTTTCACCTGTGATTCGCAGATTTTATGAGAACCCTATGGCTTTTACGTTAAAAGCAGCCGTCAGTTTCCATTGGTGGGTGAGGCCTTTTGTTTTTTTACTTCAGCCAGTGTTTAAGAAAATAGGTCAGCTTTATTTGGGGTCATCTCGTATTCCTTATGAAATGCCGGGAAGCCTTTGTAGATTTCAACACCCTAAGGAAGAAAGAGAGAATGTGCGTGCGTGGATTCGTCATAACGCAAAAGGGGAGCAAGTCTTTTTTGCACTTTATGCTCTTCATCACGATGCAGCTGCGGGTTATATGAATATTGCGCTGCCGCTTCCGTATTCTCAGCTGACTGCCATTTTAAAGCCTTTTAATGAAAAGGAATACTTTCTATTAAAAAGCACACGTCCAAAAGGCAGTACCGGTGACGAAGGATTGTATTTACATACGCCTTTTATCACCATGAAACTGCCAATGGAAGAAAGCTTTCATATGAAGCCGGAGACAGATCAAAGTCTCACAGCGGTACACCAAATGAAGCTGTTCGGTATTCCTTTTTTAACGATTCATTATCATATTGACAGCGAAAGTCATCATGTTAGTCAATGATGTCACATGGTTCACCGTGCCGAATGATGTTCACAATCGCTTGCCCATCACTCGGATGATGATCTGCATACTGGACTGGCAGCAGTGCAAAAAATACATAGTAGACTGAGAAGTAAGCAAATTGATAGAAAAATTGGTGCTCTGGCAGGAAATCATTGGCGATCATTGTATTCAGTATGAGAACACTGAGCAGGTTGCATAATGAACCGCCTAAGTAGACAAGAATGTGCGAAAATCGGTTATTTTTCCTCATTTCTTCATAGTGGCAAAATGCATCTAGAAAATAGATTCGTCTAATTTCAACGACGCCTACTTTCAACACTTTTTTGCCTCTGCCAAGAGCAAAGGAAACCTTTGCCCCAAACATCCACGCGACCACAATATGGCCAAGCTGATGCAGGATGGCAACGATAGGAAGAATGACGAAAAACGACCAGCAAAACGTCCACATATCCGATAATGTAAACAAGTGTGAACCCTCCCCAATATATTCGGGAGGAAGCAGTAGGATTATTTGCCATTTTACTGAATTCATTTTCAGGATGCAAACATTTAATACACGACTATAAATTTATTATGTAAACTAAAAGGGTGATTTTAGCGCTGAATAGGCTTTTTGAACCTCCTTTTTGACGAAATGAATGTGCTACAATGGATAATCAATAGATTACGTTACCTTTCGTGAAGGGGAGAGAGTCATATGGCAGATATTGAACAGTTTTTGGCGTTAGATATTCGTGTTGGGACGATCATAGAAGCAGAATTTTTTGCAGAGGCAAGAGTGCCTGCGTTGAAACTCAAGATTGATTTTGGTGAAGAAATTGGTGTAAAACAATCTAGTGCTCAGCTGACAAAGCGTTATACAGCGGAGAATCTTACCGGCAAACAAATTGTAGCAGTCGTTAATTTCCCGCCAAGAAGAATTGCAGGGTTCAAATCAGAAGTGCTTGTCTTAGGAGGCATGCAATCAAAAGAAGACGTGGTTTTGCTAGCCACAGATGAACCGGTTGAGAATGGAACAAAAATAGGGTAAGAAAAAAGACATCTTCTTCAGAAGATGTCTTTTGCGTATTGAGGCGGAATAACCACACGCCACATTCGTGTGTGTCTCAAAGAGACATGTTACCCGACTTACACAATTCAGCTCATCGCTTGATTAATATAGCATGGGATGAGCTTGAATGCAACCATTAAATGAATTCTTTCAGATTTTCATGTCATTTTACAAGATGAATGACAAGAAATCGATTATTTGGATTATTTTTTCAAAAAATATTGAAAAGTCAGATCAGATTTTATAAAATGAATTCATCTTAGTTTGTTTGGTCAATAAACTAAGATGAATTTCAAGCATTGATTCCTATATTGAAGGAGATGATTCCGTCATTCAACTGATTTGCTGCTTAAATGGGCTAAGCTGAAAGGATGAGATGTTCAGCTACATTTTTACAACAAATTGAAAGCGCTTTATATTTCCCGCATTGATTGCTGCTGCCCTCCATCATCTGTTCGTTAGAAGAGGCTAAGTGAAGAAGGGAGAAAGCTCATGGTTAGTGAGAATTTAAAGAAGATTCGTATGTCTGAAAAAGTGGGATATGCTTCAGGGGATTTCGCATGTAATTTGATTTATGCAACTGTCTCTACGTATCTATTATTTTTTTATACAGATGTGTACGGTTTATCAGCGGCAGCAGCAGGGACGATGTTTTTGGTTGTTCGCGCCATCGATGCGCTTGCAGATCCATTTATTGGTGCATTGGTGGACCGGACGAACAGCCGTTTTGGCAGGTTCAGACCTTACTTGTTATTCGGTGCGTTTCCTTTCGTCGTACTTGCCATCCTTTGCTTTACAACACCTGATTTTTCCGAAATGGGTAAACTCATTTATGCCTACATCACGTATGTTGGTTTATCGCTTACATACACATTCATCAACGTTCCTTATGGTGCTTTAACTTCCGCAATGACAAGAAATAACCAAGAGGTTGTCAGTATTACGTCCGTTCGTATGGTTTTTGCCAATCTAGGCGGTCTAGTTGTGGCTTTTTTTGTTCCTTTTCTTGCGACCTTTTTAAGTGATACGACAGGAAATACAGCACTCGGCTGGCAGATGACGATGGCTTTTCTCGGCGTTCTTGGCGGTGCATTACTGATTTTCTGTTTTAAAAGCACGAATGAACGTGTCACACTTCAAAAGCCAGAGGAAAAGATTAAATTCAGTGATATCTTTGTCCAGTTGCGAGTGAATCGTCCGCTTGTTGTATTAAGCATTTTCTTTATTATTATTTTTGGTGTGAACTCGATCAGCAACTCTGTTGGGATCTATTATGTGACGTATAACCTTGGCAGAGAAGATTTAGTGAAATGGTACGGACTCATTGGCAGTCTGCCAGCTTTAATGGTGCTGCCGTTTATTCCTAAGCTGCACAAGCTGTTAGGAAAGAAAAAGCTGCTGAATTATTCTTTATTGCTGAATATCGTAGGTCTTCTTGCATTACTTGTGATACCGTCGAGTCAAATCACTTTAATACTTGTTTTTAGGCTCGTCGCTGCTGCGGGGAGTATTACAGCCGGTGCTTACATGTGGGCACTTATTCCAGAGACTGTTGAATATGGCGAATATAAAACAGGGAAAAGGATGGGCGGGCTCATCTACGCAGTCATTGGGTTCTTCTTTAAATTTGGGATGGCATTAGGCGGGATTGTTCCGGGGCTTGTACTCGATCGATTTGGCTATGTCGCGAACCAAATACAGACACCTGAAGCATTACTTGGCATTTTAATCACGGTAACGGTGATTCCTGTATGCTTACTGATTTTAGCGATGATTGATATTAATTTTTACAACCTAGATGAAGAAAAACACAAAAAAGTTGTAAGGGAGCTTGAGAATAGGGATCAAGTATATATCGATCATATGGATGATTTTAAAATGTAGGTCGTGAAGAGGAGGAAGTTGAATGAAAATTACCAATCCAGTGCTCAAAGGGTTTAACCCGGACCCAAGTATTTGCCGTGTAGGAGAAGATTATTACATGGCGGTCTCTACATTTGAATGGTTTCCAGGGGTGCAAATTTATCATTCGAGGGATTTAGTCCATTGGCGGCTTGCTGCGCGTCCTTTGCAAAAAACGTCGCAGCTGGACATGAAGGGGAATCCTGATTCTGGCGGAGTATGGGCACCGTGCCTAAGCTATGCAGATGGTCAGTTTTGGCTCATTTATTCAGATATCAAAGTAGTGGATGGTCCATTTAAAGATGGTCATAATTATTTGGTCACGGCAAGTGAAGTGGATGGTGATTGGAGTGAGCCGGTCCGTCTCAATAGCTCTGGCTTTGATCCTTCTTTATTTCATGACCAAAGCGGCAAGAAATACGTCTTAAATATGCTGTGGGATCATAGGGAAAAACACCATTCCTTTGCGGGTATTGCCCTGCAAGAATATAGCGTGTCGGAAAAGAAACTCATTGGTCAGCGGAAGGTCATTTTTAAAGGCACGCCGATAAAATTGACAGAAGCGCCGCATCTTTATCACATTGGTGATTACTATTATTTATTAACAGCAGAAGGAGGTACCCGGTACGAGCATGCGGCAACAATTGCCCGTTCCTCGCAGATTGAAGGGCCTTATGAGGTTCATCCTGATAACCCCATTTTAAGTGCTTTTCACGCACCTGAACATCCGCTTCAAAAATGCGGGCATGCTTCCATCGTTCAAACGCATACAAATGAATGGTATTTGGCTCATCTCACTGGCCGCCCCATTCAATCAAGCAAGGAATCTATTTTTCAACAGAGAGGGTGGTGTCCTTTAGGAAGAGAAACAGCGATTCAAAAGCTCGAATGGAAGGATGGCTGGCCGTATGTTGTGGGCGGAAAAGAGGGGGCGCTGGAGGTTGAAGCGCCAGCGATAAACGAAAAGGTTTTTGCTCCTACACACCATACAGTCGATGAATTTAAAGAATCAACGTTAAATAGACACTTCCAAACATTAAGAATCCCTTTTACTGATCAGATCGGTTCATTAACGGAAGAACCTCAGCATTTAAGGTTATACGGACAGGAATCACTAACATCTAAGTTTACTCAAGCTTTCGTTGCAAGGCGCTGGCAAAGCTTTTATTTTGAAGCAGAGACAGCTGTTTCGTTCTTTCCAGAGAATTTTCAGCAAGCTGCTGGTCTTGTGAATTATTATAATACGGAAAATTGGACAGCGCTTCAGGTGACATATGACGAGGAACTTGGCCGCATTCTTGAACTATCTGTCTGTCAAAACCTTTCCTTTTCTCAGCCGTTGACACAAAAAATCGTCATTCCAGAGGAGGTCACGTATGTGTATTTAAAAGTGACCGTTCAGAAAGAGACATATACCTATTCTTATTCTTTTGATCAAAGAGAATGGAAGGAAATTGATGTGTCATTTGAATCAAGCCATTTATCCGATGACTTCATTCGAGGAGGGGGATTTTTTACAGGGGCATTTGTCGGCATGGAGTGCCAGGATACAAGCGGCGAGCGTCTTCCTGCTGATTTCAACTATTTCCGTTATGAGGAAACAGATAAATAAAAAAGACAACACGCTAAGAGCTGTCTTTTTTATCTATGAACCTGTCATGGTGAGAGGGTGGCATCTTGCAGGAAAGCTTCAATGACTAAAGATGTCATCCCTAATACCGGTGCGTTGTGTCCTAATGACGAAGGAAGCAGCTCTACATGTGAACTGAATTGCGTATCCATCCTTGAGGATACCTCCTCTTGAATCACACGTAAAACCGTTGGCTGTGCTTCAATCACCTTGTTTCGTAAAATAATCGCTTGCGGGTTAAAGGTATGCAGGACGTTTGTGAGACCGACGCCAAGGTAAAAACCAAAGTTGCGCAGGGCATTGAGCGTTTTCATATCATTTAACGTCGCCAGCTGTTCCAAGTCTTGATGGGAGATGGGCTGATCATTTGTTTGAAGGGACTGAAACAAGGCTTTCTCAGATGCATACAGCTCCCAGCATCCACGGTTTCCGCAGCTGCATGTTGGTCCATTAAAGTCGATGGTCATATGTCCCATTTCACCAGAAAAGCCGTATGCGCCTCTGTATAAATGATGATTGATAATGATCCCGATTCCAATGCCAGTGCCGATGCTGGCATAGATCAAATGATCATAGTGTTTAGCAGCGCCAAAGATTTTTTCACCATATGCACCCGCGTTTGCTTCATTTTCAATGAAGACGGGTACTTGGAAAGCGTCTTGGAGCGTTGTTTTCAGGTCAACATTTTTCCATTTGGAATGAGGCGTAAACACGATTTGTTCATCGGTATCCACTAACCCAGGTATACATAGGCCAATACCTATGAGCCCGTATGGGGAAGAGGGGATTTGTGCCATCAACTGCTGTATTAATTCAATTAAAATGCGTATGGTCACATCAGGAGAGCTTGATGGGAGCTTGATCTGCTCTTCATGAAGAATGGACCCTTCGAGGTCGGTTAAAATGCCGTTGACATAATCAACGCCGACATCAATCCCGATGGAGCAGCCAGCACGTTTATTAAACATCAGTAAAACCGGTCTTCTCCCGCCGCTAGACTCACCTTGACCGATCTCATAGACGAGATGCTCTTTCATTAATGTACTTACTTGAGAGGAAACAGTCGATTTATTTAATCCAGTGCGTTCAGATAATTTTGCTCTGGAAATTGGCGCATGCTGGAGAATTTCTTTTAATAATAGCTTTTGATTTATTTTTTTCACAAAGTTCTGATCAGCAATATCCACGTTATTCACTCCATTTGTTTCGTCTTTAGATTAAGTTGAAAAAAAGCTGTTTTTGTTCGCCTGTATTCTGTAAGAAGGATGATTTTAACTTTATTATAACGAAAATATTTCTAAAAAACTAAAAAATATGGAAAATTCAAAGTGAATTGATCATCAATTGAACATTAGTTTGTTGAATCAACTTACTAAGTATATTCATAGGAGGAATAAAAAATGGTCAACTCAAATATGAAAACGTTACACAACTTAGAAGGAATCGGAAAAATACAATATGAAGGAAAACAATCAAAAAATCCACTCGCTTTTAAACACTATGATCCAAACGAAATGATTGGCGGAAAAACAATGAAAGATCACCTGCGCTTCTCAGTCGCTTATTGGCATACATTGACTGCAGATGGAACAGACATGTTTGGAACTGGCACGATGCAGAGAGCCTGGGACTCCTATAGCGGAATGGATTTAGCGAAAGCTAGATTGGAAGTGGCCTTTCAACTTTTTGATCTATTGGATGTTCCGTATTTTTCCTTCCATGACCGTGACATTGCACCGGAGGGAGATACGCTTCAAGAGACCAATCAACAATTAGACATCATTTTAGATAGAATGAAAGAATACATGCGGGATAGCGGAGTAAAGCTGCTCTGGAACACGGCCAATATGTTCAAACATCCTAGATTTGTACACGGCGCAGCGACATCTTGTCATGCAGATGTCTTTGCCTATGCGGCCGCACAGGTGAAAAAAGGCATCGAAACAGCTAAAGAACTCGGCGCTGAAAACTACGTTTTCTGGGGAGGACGAGAAGGATACGATACTCTGCTGAATACAGATATGAAAAGAGAGCTTGACCACATGGCGTCGTTCTTGCATATGGCTGTTGATTATGCAAAGGAAATTGGGTACACTGGCCAATTTTTAATTGAGCCTAAGCCAAAGGAGCCAACCACTCATCAATACGATGCAGATGCAGCGACATCTATCGCCTTTTTAAAGCAATACGGATTAGATTCACATTTTAAATTGAATATCGAGGCCAATCACGCGACGCTTGCCGGTCATACGTTTGAGCATGAATTACGAGTAGCAAGAATACATGGATTGCTCGGTTCTGTGGATGCGAACCAAGGGAATACGCTGCTCGGCTGGGACACTGATGAATTTCCAACAGATTTATATGCCACAACTCTTGCCATGTATGAAATTCTGCAAAATGGCGGACTAGGAACTGGTGGTCTCAATTTTGATGCAAAAGTTAGAAGAGCTTCTTTTGAGCTTGAAGATATTTTGTATGCCCATATTGCGGGTATGGATGCATTCGCAAAAGGACTGCGGGTCGCTCATAGACTCATAGAAGATCGTGTGTTTGAAGATGTGATAAAGCACAGGTATCGCAGTTTTTCTGAAGGGATTGGCCGTGACATTTCAGAAGGAAAGGCAAACTTTCATACATTAGAAGAGTATGCGCTCAAACACCCTTTGATCAGAAACGAATCGGGAAGAGAGGAACAGTTGAAAGCCCGGTTAAATCAATATTTGTTAGAAGATTGATTGAAGGAGCGGACCTGTTTTGAAGGAGTGAAGACATGAAGTATGTGATGGGAATTGATCTTGGAACGAGCGGAGTCAAAGCAATATTAGTAGATGAGAATGGAAAGGTGTGCTGCGAGGCCTCTAAGTCTTACCGCCTCATTCAAGATAGACCTGGATATTGTGAGCAGAACCCAGAGGATTGGGTTGAGCAAACAGTGGCTGCGATGAAAGAACTGATGGCAAGACAGCCTGTTCATTCAAAGAAAGTAGAAGGCATCAGCTTTTCTGGACAGATGCATGGTCTGGTTCTTTTAAATGAATCCCGCAAGGTACTCCGCCCTGCGATTTTATGGAATGATACACGAACGACAGCGCAATGTACACGCATCACAAAAAAGCTGGGGGAACGGCTGCAAAAGATCACGAAAAATCAGGCGCTAGAAGGATTTACACTGCCAAAATTATTATGGGTAAAGGAACATGAACCAGAAATTGATCAACAAATCGACATGTTTTTACTCCCGAAAGATTATGTCAGATTTCGTTTAACAGGGTCTGTTCATATCGATTATTCTGATGCGGCTGGCACATTGCTGTTAGATATTGGAGAGCAAAAGTGGAGTGAAGAGATTTGTCAGGCATTTGATATTCCTCCTCATATTTGTCCGCCGCTTGTCTCATCAGAGGAAGAGGTCGGTACACTATTGCCGCACATTGCACGTGAGGCGGGGATCGAAGAGGGTGCAAAAGTCTTTGCTGGCGGGGCAGACAATGCTTGCGGAGCAATTGGAGCTGGCATTTTATCCTCTGGCCGCACGTTATGCAGCATTGGCACATCTGGCGTCATTCTCTCTTACGAAGAGGATCATGAAAGAGCGCTTCAAGGAAACTTGCATTTGTTTCATCATGCAAAAAAAGACGCTTTTTACACAATGGGTGTCACCCTTTCAGCAGGATATAGCCTTAACTGGGTAAAACACTTACTGGCTCCAGAGGAATCGTTCCAATCGCTTTTAGAGGGTGCGGTTGATGTCGCGCCAGGAGCGAATGGATTGCTCTTTACGCCATATTTAGTCGGGGAGAGAACACCTCATGCGGATTCTACCGTTCGTGGAAGCTTGATTGGATTAGACAGCAGACATGAAAGGACACATATCGTAAGGGCTGTGCTAGAAGGGATTACCTTCTCGTTAAATGAATCCATCGCCTTATTCCGGCAAGCAGGGAAACACATAGATTCTATTGTCTCCATTGGGGGCGGCGCGAGAAGCCGGACATGGCTTCAAATGCAAGCAGACATTTTTCAGGCTGAGGTCATCCAGTTAGACAATGAACAAGGGCCTGCTTTAGGTGCAGCTATGCTGGCCGCCGTTGGCTGCGGATGGTATCCGTCGCTTGAGGCATGTGCAGATCAGTTTATTCATCAAGCTGCTGTCTATGAGCCAGAGCAGCAGCATGCAAGTATATATGCTGATCTATTTCATCTGTATCAAAAGATCTATACACAAACAAGAGACATCCATGCCGGGTTAGAACAATACCGTTCTGTCTAGCAAGAAAGGTTACATGAAAGGAGGTGATGGGCTCGTTTCATCTTAGAGAAGGCAGAATAATATGATGAAAAAAGGAGAGGGATGAAAAATGAATTTGAAAAGATTGAGGCTGTTGTTTGTGATGTGTATTGGATTTGTGCTGACACTGACTGCTGTACCAGCTCATGCGGAAACGATTTATGATAATAGAATAGGCACACACAGCGGATACGATTTTGAATTATGGAAGGATTACGGAAATACCTCAATGACACTCAATAATGGCGGAGCATTTAGCGCACAATGGAACAATATTGGAAATGCTTTGTTTCGAAAAGGGAAGAAGTTTGATTCCACTAAAACTCATCATCAACTTGGCAACATCTCCATCAATTACAACGCAGCCTTTAACCCGGGCGGGAATTCCTACTTATGTGTCTATGGCTGGACACAATCTCCATTAGCTGAATACTACATTGTTGAGTCATGGGGCACCTATCGCCCAACAGGAACGTATAAAGGATCATTTTATGCCGATGGAGGCACATATGACATTTATGAAACGCTACGTGTCAACCAGCCTTCTATTATTGGGGACGCTACCTTTAAGCAATATTGGAGTGTACGTCAAACAAAACGTACGAGCGGAACTGTATCCGTCAGTGAGCATTTCAGAAAATGGGAAAGCCTAGGTATGCCAATGGGGAAAATGTATGAAACAGCATTAACTGTAGAAGGCTACCGAAGCAATGGAAGTGCAAATGTGATGACCAACCAGCTGATTATTCGATAAAACCAAATGAAAAAAAGCCAGCAGTTTTTGCTGGCTTCAGCGTGTAGACAAACCCTCGCATTCGTTGTCAGGTCTGCGCGCTGGTGCTCACGAATGTTAAATTCGCTCCGCGCCAGTGCTCGCCCTTCCTAGACTTCAAAGGTTTTCTATCACGCTGAAAAGAAGACAAAGTGCTAAAATAAAAATCATTTTAGCACTTTGTCAACAATCTAAAGCCAGCAGTTTTTGCTGGCTTTTCTTCTGTCTATGATAATTTTTCAACTTCCACTCTGCCAGAAAAGAACGTCGCGCCGCCGCCCATATCTGCCAAGCGATCTGGTGTTAATCCATTGACTAAATGTTTTTTGCCTTTTTGATTTGCCCATAATCCTTGACTGACCACAACACCAGATAATACATTTTGACCGACTGATACGACCAGCTCACATTCTCCTCGATCATTCAGCACACGCACCATGTCACCATCTTCAATCTGTCTTGCCTTTGCATCTTGTTCATTCATATGAAGCTTAGGAAATTTCTCAAGCTTTTGATGCTTTTCATGAAGTGAGAAGGTTGAGTTAAGAAAATTATGATTCGGACCTGGTATAAAGGTAAGCGGATATTCACTTTCCTGATAAAGGGGCATATAGGTTGGTAGTGCTGGATAGCCGTCTTTTTTCATTTGTTCAGAATAAAGCTCAATTTTCCCGCTTGGAGTAGAGAGCTTTAAGTCTTGGAAAGGTCCTCGTTTTGCTTTGATCCATTTCTTTTCTTTTAATGCTTCGTACGAAATGTCCTCATAATGCGGATTTTCCGGATGGTGAAGGGCTTGTTCCATGAGCTCCGCATCTGTCTCGCGGAAGGCTTCATCTTCAAAGCCCATCGCATGGGCTAACAGGCGGAACACTTCCGTATTGGATTTACTTTCTCCATAGCGTTCAATCACCGGCTCTTGAATTTGAATATAATGGTGCCAGTATGATGTATAGAAATCCTCATTTTCAAAAGCGGATGTTGCCGGCAGGACAATGTCTGCATACGCAGCTGTCTCTGTCAGAAATAGGTCATGAACCACTGTAAATAAGTCCTCTCTCAGCAAACCTTCTCTTACTTTATTTGCTTCAGGTGTCACAACGGCTGGGTTGCACGAGTAGACAAAGAGTGAATCAATGGAAGGCGCTGCATTCGTCAGCACACTGCCTAGCTGATTCATATTAAATGATCTTGGCGTGCGTTCCTTTAACAGATCCGGCCGCTGAAGAGCGGTTTCATTATAACTGAGAAAAGAAGAGTTTGATTTCATCGCACCGCCGCCCTTGTAGAGCCATTGACCAGTCAGAGCAGGGAGGCAGGAAATGGTTCGAATACTCATCCCGCCATTATCATGGTGCTGCAAACCATTGCCAATGCGAATGAGAGATGGCGATGTCTCTGCGTACATTCTCGCAAGTGTAAGGATGTCCTCTTTAGAAACCCCAGTGATACCCTCAACGGTGTCTGGATCATACTGCTTCACATGCTCGCGCAGCTCTTTATGACCGGTTGTATATTCCTCTAAAAAGGCTTCATCTGTCAGTCCTTCTTTAAAAAGGACATGCATGATGCCAAGGGCAAGTGCGCTGTCAGTACCAGGTCGAAGCGGAATAAACCAATCTGCCATCCGTCCGGTTTGGTTCTTGTGAACATCAATCACGACAATCTTTGCTCCTTGCTTTCGCGCTTTTTGTGCGAGGGTGATTTGGTGCATATTGGTCGACACAGCATTGATGCCCCAAAAGATAAATAGTTTCGTATGAATGGTGTCTTCTGGGTCTGTCCCGATGCTTGCACCCATTGTATATTTATAGCCAGTCGTTCCTGCTGACTGACAGATGGTCCGGTCTAACTGACTTGAACCAAGACGATAGAAAAAGCGGCGGTCCATGCCTTCTGCATTCAGATTGCCCATGTTCCCATAAAAGCTGTAAGGCAGAATACTTTCTGGACCTTTTTCTTCAACCAGCTTTGTCCATTTTTGACGAATGGTTTCAATGGCTTCTTCCCACGTAATCGGTGCAAATTGACCATCGCCTTTGCGTCCAACACGTTTCAAAGGAGTGGTCAGCCGTTTTTCATCATATAAACGGGCTGTGACATTCCGCACCTTGTTGCATATGTTGCCTTGGGTAACTGGGTGGTCTGGATCTCCCTGCACTTTTACGATCTTTCCATTTTCTTTATGTATCAAAAGACCGCACTGATCCGGGCAATCTAACGAACAAACTGATTTGAATATTCCGTCTTTCATTGCTGTATAATCGGTCATGAATTTTTGGCTCCCTTTCTGCATTCCGTTATCACTTTGTATGGACTTTATTTTAGCATGTTCGGAGATGGAAGGTAAGAAAGAGATGATGAATTGAAGAAAATGAAAAAGCCCCTCAAAAGGGACTTTTAAAAACGGGTGACCTGTACAGGAAATTCTTTTACCCCAAAAACAAATGTGCTTTGAATGGGTTTTAGCTGATCTGCCGCACAGGTGATGTCTTGAAACGTCTGGAGTAAAACCTCAAGGGCAATGTTGCTCTCAAGGCGGGCTAGCGGTGCACCGAGACAAAAATGAATGCCAAAGCCAAAGCTCATATGCGGATTTGATTTCCGGTCAAGTCGGAACGTATCTGGATCGTCAAATTTCTGTTCATCGCGATTTGCAGAAGCGACCCAGCTAATGAGATAGTCACCTTTTTCAATTTTTGAGCCTGCAATCTCCACATCCTCGGCCGCGATTCGCCCAATGGCTTGAACAGGCGGGTAATAGCGTAACGTTTCCTCGGTCAATTGAGGAATAAGAGAGAGGTCCTGCCGTACTGCTTCGGCGATATGCGGCTGCTCTGTAAGCAGTCGTACTGCATTTGTAATTAAATTGGTCGTTGTCTCATTACCAGCAACAAGTAATAGAATACAAAAGCCAAGCAGTTCATTCTCGGTTAAACGCTCACCATCGATTTCCGCTTGAATGAGAAGTGAGATCAGGTCATCAGCAGGGGAGTCTTTTCGTTTTTGGATTAAGTGAGCAAAATAAGAGGACAGCTCTTCCTCTGCGCGTTTCTGCATATCGACAACTGCCTGAATGGCTTCTTTTGATTCATCCTTAGCACCTGCCACTAGGGCATCAGAATGTTTCTTAATCAGTTCTCTATCTTTTACCTCTGCACCGAGAAGCTCAGCAATAATCATCACAGGCAGGGGAGCTGCTAGATCTTGCACGATATCAAACGTACGTTGATCCTTGACTTGTTGCAGCAGGTCATGTGTCAGGTCTTTAATCTTACCTTCTAATTGCTTGATCGCTTTTGGCGTGAATGCTTTATTCACGAGTGCTCTCATCTTTGTATGTTTTGGAGGGTCCATTGTTAAAATACTCGTTTTCGAGGTGCTTCTTCCTCGCTGTGATGAGAACACTTTCGGCTGCTTGAGAACAGACTGGATATCCGCATATCGAAAGAGATCCCAGCACTTTCTTGTTTCATCATATCTCATATCACTCTGCGCACGTAGCTCATTGTAAATAGGGAATGGGAAAAGAAGGTCATCGGTAGAACGGATTTCTTTCATTGGAATGACATTGACATAGTTTTCTTTCACTTTCATTATGAACGCTCCTTTTTCACTTGGTTTCTCTTTCACCGTATCACCAGTAAAATGTCATTTCAACGGACATGTTTTCTAAAATATGTCAATAGTCTAATCGGAAGATTCAAGCACATTCATCGTATAGGAAAATAGAAAGTCATTAAAAATGATAGCGCTTTCTAAAAAATAGAATTGAAGTCACCGAATCAAAAATAAAATGGGGAATTCAGTCGAAAGAAAGGGTACTATGATGCAAATACGAATAGTTCTTTTGGTCTAATTTGTTGTTTCGTAAAAGCGCAGTCAGCATACATATAGCAAGCGGTTCGCTATACAATCGGGACTTTTGAAAAGCACTAGCTCTTTCTTGACACGATTTCTCATCATGTTACGATAACTAACGTGTGAAAAACACGAACAAAAAGCGAACAAGGGAGAGGATCCATATCATTGATCAAAAGAAAGTTGCTTTCATTGGAGCAGGTTCTATGGCGGAAGGAATGATTGCAGGGATTGTGCGATCAGGACAGATGCCGCTAGGCCAAATTTACGCAACAAACAGACAAAATCAACATCGATTGAATGAACTAACGAAACGATACGGAATACAAACAGCCACAATGGATTCTTTTCCTTTTGAAGAAATGGATATGTTGATCCTGGCCATGAAGCCAAAGGATGCTGAAACAGCACTTGAATCGTTAAAACCTCATATTCAGAGAGACCAGCTGATCATGTCTGTCCTTGCAGGCGTTAAGCAATCATATATTGAAGATATGCTGCATGAAGGGCAGCCTGTTATGAGGGTGATGCCCAATACGTCAAGTACGATCGGGGCTTCAGCGACCGCTTTATGTGCTGGACGTTATGTGAAAGACGACCATATCAGCATGAGTCAGGCTCTTTTATCTGAAATGGGCGAAGTCTATACCATTCAGGAAGAGCAAATGGATATTTTCACTGGAATTGCCGGAAGCGGCCCAGCCTATTTTTATTTCTTAATGGAGAGAATCGAAGAAGCGGGAGAAGAAGCAGGTTTATCTAAGGAATTGTCTCGCCAAATCGGTACGCAGACACTTCTCGGTGCAGCGAAAATGCTGCAAGAAACAGAAGAAGACCCTTCTACTCTAAGAGAGAAAATTACGTCACCAAATGGAACAACGGCTGCTGGATTGAATGCATTAGATGATTTTGGCGGTGGAGAAGCGATCAAGCAGGCCGTCAAACATGCTGCTAATCGATCAAAAGAGATCAGCAATCAGCAAAAACAAAAAGTATCTATATAAATAGAGCTCAGGTACAGGAGTGATAAGGTGTACGCAGATAAAGAGAGAAAACGAATTGTTGTGAAAATCGGAAGCAGCTCTCTTACTAGCTTTCAAGGGGAGATTAGTTTAAAAAAACTAGAAAACCTCGTCAATCAAATTGTGAAACTCAAAGATGCAGGACACGAAGTCATTTTGGTTTCATCTGGTGCGGTTGCAGCTGGTTACCGAAAACTAGGATTTATCGATAGACCCAAAACACTGCCGGAAAAACAGGCATCTGCCTCAATTGGGCAAGGCCTTTTAATGGAATCATATTCTACTTTATTTTTATCACACGGTTATATTGCCTCACAGCTTTTAATCACAAGAAGTGATTTTTCCGATGAAACACGCTATCAAAATGTGCGCAACACGATGAATGTGTTATTAGACCGAGGCATCATCCCAATTATTAATGAAAATGACACAGTGACGATCAATCGGCTGAAGTTCGGAGATAACGATACATTGTCTGCAAAAGTAGCTGGATTGATTGATGCGGATTTCCTTGCCATTTTATCTGATATTGATGGCTTGTATGAAGATAACCCGCATACAAACCCAAATGCGAAGAGAATTCTTGAAGTCACAGACATCACAGAAGACATCGAAGCAGCGGCTGGAGATGCAGGCAGCAGTGTGGGTACAGGCGGAATGAAATCAAAGCTCGATGCGTTTAAAATTTCCATGGCCGCTGGCATCAATGGCTTTTTAGGAAAAGCGGATACGCCTCACATTTTAGATAAAGCGATCAATGGGACAGAGGACGGCACTTATTTTACGGCTGATGAAAATTTAGCTCCGCTGAATTACAAGAAGCAGTGGATTGCCTTTCATTCTGGACCAAAAGGCGAGATCGTTGTTCAAAAAAAATCACAGGAGCACCTCATGCACCGCGAGAAATGCCTTGATTCCGATGGCATTGTCAATGTAAAGGGTTCGTTTAAAAAAGGCGATGTCGTCCGTATTTTAGATCAAGATGGAAGAGAAATAGGGCTTGGTATTGTGAATTATCCATCTGATGAACTTGCACTGAGCAGTGACTCGTTACAGGATGAAGTGGTTCATGTCGTCGATCTTGAAGCGTTTGTTTGTCATTTAGATTTATCGATACCAGTTTGCTAACCAAAAGGGAGGAATTTCATGACACTGACAGCTGAAGTTGTCACATCGGTCAAAGAAAAAGCAAAAAAAGCAAAGCACGTTTCAAAAAAACTAGGTTTACTTCATACAGAGGATAAAAACGAGGCGCTGCTTAAACTAGCAGAAGCGTTAGAACAAAAAAGCACCTTCATTTTACAGGAGAACCAAAAGGATGTAGATGCCGGGAAGGAAAAGGGCTTCTCAGAGGCACTCTTGGATCGTTTAATGTTAAATGAAGAAAGAATTCATGAGTTTGCTGAAAGTTTGCGGCTTGTGACGAGATTAACAGATCCTGTTGGAGAAATATTGGATGAATGGACTCTTGAAAACGGCTTGCACGTGAAAAGCCGAAGAGTACCGCTCGGCGTGATCGGGATGATCTATGAAGCGAGACCGAACGTCACTGTCGATGCAGCAGGGCTTGCCCTCAAGGCAGGTAACGCAGTGATTTTAAAAGGCGGTTCCTCCGCTATTTCTTCCAACAAAGCCATTGTCCGTGTCATTCATGAAGCATTGGATCAAACAAAGATCCCGCGTGATGCGGTGCAATTGATTGAACAAACAGACCGTTCATCGGTTCAAGCGATGTTCCATCTGAAAGATTGGATCGATGTCTTAATTCCGCGAGGGGGAGCTTCTTTAATCAAAACAGTGGTTGAACAATCCACCATTCCAGTCCTTGAAACAGGGACAGGAAACTGCCATGTCTTTATTGATCAAACAGCCAATGTAAAAAAAGCCATTGAGATTGTCATCAATGCAAAAACGAATCGTCCGGCTGTATGTAATGCACTTGAGACGCTGATCATCCATCGTGATTGGCTGAAAGAGAATGCTGCATCATTGAATGAAGCTCTGCTGGAGCACCATGTCACTGTACATGGTGACGAGGCAGCACTGTCTCATTTTTCAAACGCCATTCCTGCTGAGGAAGTGGACTGGGCAGATGAGTATTTAAGTCTTGATCTTGCAGTAAAGGTAGTCGATTCAATCGAGGAAGCCATACACCATATTGATCAGTACGGTACAAAACATTCAGAAGCCATCGTGACAGAAGATGAAAAGCAGGCACTCACGTTTTTAAACGCAGTCGATGCGGCGGCGGTTTATCATAACGCATCTACCCGCTTTACAGACGGCGGCGCACTTGGATACGGGGCTGAAATTGGCATCTCCACTCAAAAACTGCATGCAAGAGGTCCAATGGGACTTCCTGCACTCACGACAACGAAGCTGCTTCTATCTGGCGATGGCCAGATTAGAGGCTAGAAGAGATTCAAAAAACACTACCTTTTTTATGGGGTAGTGTTTTTTAGTGTATGATGCATATATTTATTTGCTAGAGCAAGTTTTCTTCATAACTTTCTCAAATTTAAAGAATTCAAATTCCTCAGGTGCTGAAAGCTCATTTTCTTGATCATCTGCATGAGGTTCGTTCGGATCTGGATGTTTCATGTGATAAAATTCAACAATTTGAAAGCCGCACTTATTGACATAAAAATGAATGTTGCGTTTTTCAAAATACGGGGTCACAACCTCCCATACCATCGTTTCTGGATATTGCGCCTCGATGGCTTTCCATGCTGCCTGACCAATGCCTTTTCCGTGTGAGGATGAAGAGATGTATAATAGGTCAACTGAGTTGTGATGGGTCTCTTTGTTGATTTTAATGACAACTCCGCCTGCCTTTTCACCATTTAGCTTAATATGATAAACAATGTGTTCATTTGATTGAAAAGATTCATCAATCACTTCATCTGGAGGAATCGGTCCATCATGCGCATCGCCAAATGCATCGATCACGCCAGCTGTAAAAGCTTTCTGCAGCTCTTTTTTCATAAAAGGGAAATCCTCTTTATTTGCAATTTCTAATGTCACTTCATGTTGAGTTATGTTGTTCATGTTTTTATCCTTTCCCAGCGTAGTGGTGGTTCTGCATGTTATCATGATAAAGGGTGGAGTAACTCCATAGTCAAGAGAGGAGCCTTAATCATGATCAATGATGTGCAAAAAACGTTTTTCACTGGAGAATTTGCCAAGCTATTTGATGTAAAAAAAGATACCCTGTTTTATTACGATAAAATTGATTTATTTAAGCCAGCTGGTGTCCATGAAAATGGGTACCGTTACTATACACTCGAGCAATTTGATCATTTTATAGCGATTCAATCCCTTCGAGCTGTTCAATTTCCGATAAAAGAGTTAAAACAATATTTTACAGAGCCTTCCCGCGAAAGGCTTCAAAGCCTAGCAGCCGAACAAATAGAAAAGGTCAAACAAGAGATTGAAAAACTTCAAGATATCCAGTCTTTTCTTATGCGGGTGATGGAGACGACGCAAGAACTATCATCTATAAAAATAGGAGAGGTTCTGTTTCAAGAGATGCCAGAAGAACCTGTTGTATTAAGTGCATCGAACCCAATTGACATGAATACATCCGTAGAAGAAATATCACGTATTGTTGGAAAATTTCTAAAGGGAATTGGTATAAAAGGTGCTGCGGCAAATGGTGCTGTCTTAAAAAAGGAGCAGTTTCTTCAGCGTCACTATCATCAGTCAGATCAGCTGTTTTGCCGAATGGAAGCGCCAGGAGCAGTTAAAAAACCTGCGGGCCTCTATGCTGTGATGTATGATCAAGGATCATATGAGGAGATTGAGTCTGCTTATTCGCGCTTGTTAGATGAAATCGAGAAAGAGGAAATGATGCTGGATGGAGATGTATTTGAGGAGTATTTGCTTCATTCACTCATGTCTAAAGATGAAGCAGAGTATATAACGAAACTCAGTGTAAAAGTGAAAAAGCGAGCTGATTAACAAAAAAGAGGATAGACCGCATGGGCGCGTGTCTATCCTCTCTTTATATTTAACCCACTTGATTCTCCGAAAATTGGCTCATATATAAGTCTGCATAAAAGCCTTTTTGTTTCAAGAGTTCACTGTGCGTTCCTTTTTCAATGATGGTGCCATCTTTCATGACTAGAATAAGGTCTGCATCCTTGATCGTCGACAGCCTGTGTGCAATGACGAAGCTCGTTCTGCCTTTCATCAATTCATTCATCGCTTTTTGAATGTGCATCTCTGTCCGTGTATCCACACTGCTCGTCGCTTCATCTAATATCAAGATCTTTGGATCAGATAAAATCGCACGGGCGATGGTTAACAGCTGGCGCTGACCTTGGGACAGATTGCCGGCATCTTCTGTTAAGAGTGTGTCATATCCGTCTGGTAGTGTGCGGATGAAGTCATCAGCATAAGCATGTTTGGCGGCTTTGATGACATCCTCTTTTGAGACGTTCTGCCTGCCATAGGCAATATTGTCGTGAATCGTTCCTTCAAAAAGCCACGTATCCTGAAGAACCATCGCAAATAAGTCGCGTACTTGCTGACGGCTGAGGTCAGTTGTTTTGACGCCGCCGATGCGGATAGAGCCTTGATCTAATTCATAGAAACGCATTAAAAGATTGATGATGGTTGTTTTTCCAGCGCCTGTTGGCCCGACAATAGCAACCGTTTGTCCTTCTTTTACATCTAAAGTCAAATCTTTAATAATCGGATGGTCTTTTTCATACCCAAATTGAACTTGTTCAAAGCTCACATCGCCTGAAAGTGATTCAAGATCAATTGCTGCATCTTCCTCGGCACTTTCTTCTTCCTCATCGAGGATTTCAAATACCCTTTCAGCAGAAGCAATCGCTGATTGAACCAAGTTGGCGACGCTTGATGCCTGCACGAGCGGTTGAGACATTTGCTGCGTGTATTGGATAAACGCCTGCACATCTCCGACACGAATATTCCCATTAATGACAAGAATACCGCCGGCTACACTGACTGCCACATAGCCAAGGTTCCCGATAAACGTCATCAATGGCATCATTAAACCAGAAATGAACTGCGCTTTCCTTGATGATTCATACAGCTGTTCGTTTAATTGATCAAACGTATCAATCGCTTTCTTTTCGTAGCCATACGCACGAACCGTTTGATGCCCTGAGAACATTTCATTAATATGTCCGTTGATCATCCCGAGCTCTTTTTGCTGCGCTTTAAAATGCTTTTGAGAAAATGACGTAATGCCGCGAATCGCAAACAGGCTGAGCGGCAGCGTTAAACAAACAAGCAAGGTCAATAGCGGACTAATCAATAGCATCATGACGACAATCCCAATGACCGTAATGACAGATGTAATCACTTGGGTGAGTGCCTGCTGAAGCGATGTATTAATATTATCGATATCATTCATCACACGGCTCAGCGTGTCCCCATGGGTTGTTTTATCAAAATACCGAAGGGGGAGACGTGTGAGCTTGTCATTTGCTTCTTGCCGTAATTCAGCAATGGTCTGTTGGGAGACACCCGCCATCACATATTGCTGAACGAATGAAAAGAGAGAGGCAATGACATATAGCGCGACAAGCAGTAATAAAATACGTGAAATGACATCAAATTGAACAGCTGTTCCTTGAGTAAAGCTGTCAAACAGGGAAGAGGTGGCATCCCCTAGCAGCTTTGGACTAATGACGTTAAAGACGGTTGAACCGACCGCTGCAATGAAGACAATGATCAATTGAATTTTCCTCGGTTTTAAATAACCAATCAAACGAAGCAGTGTTTTCTTAAATTCCTTCGGTTTTGTGACAGGTCCTCTAGGGTGGCCGCCTTTATGGCCCATGCCGGAAGACATTTTCTTACTCATCCTCGCTCCACCTCCTGACCTTCCTGGGATGCAACAATCTCTTGATAGACAAGATTGTCCTTCAGTAATTGTTCATGTGTTCCGATACCTGCGATTTTCCCATCATCTAGTACGATGATTTTATCACTATGCTTCACTGTGCTGATTCTTTGCGCCACAATGATGAGGGCTGCATGCGCTTTTTCAGCTTCTAATGATGCCCGAAGCTTCGCATCTGTTTTGTAATCAAGTGCTGAGAAACTATCGTCAAACAGATAGAATGACGGCTTTCTCACTAGCGCTCTTGCAATAGAAAGACGCTGCTTTTGACCGCCAGATAGATTCGATCCACCCTGGTCAATTTCCGCATTGATTCCGCCATCTTTTTGCAAAACAAATTCTTCTGCCTGCGCCGTTCGCAGCGCTTGCCAGACGTCCTCATCGCTTGCATCCTGCCTGCCAAAACGCACATTATCGGCAATGGTGCCGCTAAATAAAACCGCTTTTTGAGAGACATAGCCCATCTGGCTTCTTAGTTTCTCCTGAGGCAGCTCTCTAATGTCTACACCATCTAGTGTAATCCGGCCATCTGTTGCTTCATAAAAGCGTGTCATCAGCTGGAGAAGAGTGGTTTTCCCAGAACCTGTACTTCCGATAATAGCTGTCGTTTCGCCAGTTTTGGCTTCAAACGTAATGTCTTGAACTGCCGGTTTCTCAGCATTTGAGTAATAAAATGACACATCTTCAAAACGAATGGATTGGGCTGGCGCGCGCAGGTCAATAACAGTTCCTTCATTGTCTTTAATCTTCGGTTCCATGTTTAACACTTCGTTCATGCGTTTAGCTGATGCTTGTGCTCTTGGAACCATAATAAAGCTCATCGACAGCATAATAAGTGCCATTAAAATCATCATCGCATATTGAATGAAAGCAATGAGATTCCCAACTTCCATCTCTCCGGCATCAATTCGGTTTGCACCTAGCCAGACAATGCCGATATTCGTGAAGTTCATGATGATCAGCATAAATGGAAACAAGTAAGCCATTAATCGGTTGACTCTAAGGCCAGTATCCTTGTAGGATGTGTTGGCTTCTTGAAAACGCTCCTTTTCATCATCTACACGGTTAAAAGCACGAATGACCCGGATGCCTGAAAGAGATTCTCGCATAATTAAATTCAGCCGGTCTGTTTTCTTCTGAAGCTGGCCGAATAATGGAATGGCTTTTCTCGATACCAAATAGATAAATCCGCCAAGAAGGGGAAGAGCTGCTAAAAAAATGAGAGACAGGACAGCATCTCGGGATACAGCCAAAATAATTCCGCCCACAAGCATGAGCGGTGCTCTCGTCATCATTTGTAAAATCATGATCGTGACATCTTGGACTTGTTTCACATCATTTGTTGATCTTGTAATAAAGGAAGACGTCCCGATCCTTTGAAATTCTTCTAGTGAAAATTGTTCGACATGCACAAACAGCTGTCTTCTCATATCACGCCCGAAGCCAAGTGCAGTCTTTGATGACAAGTAAGACTTCCAGATCGTGAGCAAGATGGCAAGTAAAGAACAGGCCACCATCCAGCCGCCAACCTTCCATATGTAAGCAATATCTCCTTGGACGATTCCGACATCGACGATATCTGCCGTAAGCGTCGGTAAATACAGCTGGAGCATGCTGCTTAAAAAGGTGAGGATAACAATGGACACAACGGACAGCCGATACGGCTTTAAAAACGATAAAATTGATTTCATACGAATACCTTTCTTCCATATAGTGTGTTGTTCTGTAACCCATCATATACAAAGAGGGATTATTTCCACAAATGAAATGTCCTGTTTTAATAAATTATTTATATTGTTCAATTTTAGAAAAGAAATCCTTCACAAACACATAAAAATCATGGGCAGAAGGAGACATTTCTCGTGACTTAGACGCAATAATTCCAACAGTTCTTCTCACTTGCGGAAAATCGATCGGAATTTTCGCTGTAAATCGCGGTGTGGTTTCATAAAAGGCGCTTTCGGGTAATAAGGTAACGCCCATACCCGCTGATACAAGACCTTTAATGGCGTCTAAATCCTCTCCTTCAGATGAAATGGTTGGCTTATAGCCTGCCTGCTTGCAAGCATCAACTGCAATTTGTCTCAGCACATACCCTTCAGGAAATAACACGAAATGATCCTTTCTTAAATCACTTAAATGAATACTCTTTTGTCCGCTAAAGGGGTGGCTAACCGGCAAAAGGGCATAAATGCTTTCTGAAAACAAAATATTTCCTTCTATTTGAGGATCGTTTGTCGGTACGGGTCCTAAAAAGGCGAGATCAATATCCCGATTTTTTACAGCTTCAATGAGAAATTTATATGATCCTTGACGAAGTAAAAAATCGACCTCTGGATATTCCTGCTTAAAGGCGGAAATGACTGAAGGAAGCACTTGGCTTGCTAGACTTGTAGGAAAGCCGATATTCACCGTTCCTTTGTGCGGATCTAAGTATTCATCAATTTGCTCTTTCGCATAATCAATGGCTTTTAGTGCCGTTCTGACATGATCTAAAAATTGTCTGCCGATTTTCGTTAATTTGATATTTCGGCCTTCTCGTTCGAATAAGGCCACTCCAAGTTCTTCTTCTAAATTCGCAATCTGCCGGCTGATAGCAGATTGGGCGACATGTAAGTTTTCAGCCGCTTCTGACACGTGCTCACGGTCTGCGACTTCTACAAAATAACGCAACTGACGAAGCTCCATTTTTACACTTCACACCCATCTATCTCAAAAAGAGATTGTTTTCATCTAAATTATATATTGTTTATATTAATTTGAAAACTTAAAATAAGTTACAGAGTTTGTGAGATTTTATGACTGTGAAAAAACGGATCTTTTAAACGGGGGAGAGAAACGATGACTTATAATCAACTACCACAACCACAAGGTCTCTACCGTCCTGAATTTGAACATGATGCATGTGGAATCGGACTGTACGCTCATTTAAAAGGGGAAGCGACACACAGCATCGTCAAAAAGGGATTACAAATGCTTTGCCAGCTTGATCACCGCGGCGGGCAAGGCAGTGATCCGTATACAGGTGATGGTGCCGGCTTAATGGTACAGCTGCCAGACGCTTTCTTTAGAAAAAGCTGCAAAGACTTTGCACTTCCTGAAAAGGGCCGTTACGGGGTAGGAATGGTCTTCTTTTCAAAAGAGGATGACGAGAAAACGCGTCAAGCCATCGAGCAAAAAATCAACGGATTCATTAAACAAGAAGGTCAAACATTAATTGGCTGGAGAACAGTCCCTGTCGATGCCGGGAAAATTGGTACTGTCGCAGCGAAGAGCTGTCCGGTTGTGAGGCAAGTCTTTATTGGGGCAAACGACAACATCACAGATCGTTTGTCATTTGAAAGAAAATTATATGTCATTCGTAAGCAGGCTGAGAACTGGGGAACAGCAGAGGAAAAGCAATTTTACTTTGTCAGCTTGTCGAGTCAAACCATTGTATACAAGGGGCTTTTAACATCAGATCAAGTCGATGCTTTTTATCTTGATCTTCAGGATGAAACATTTGTTTCTGCATTTTCACTTGTTCATTCAAGATTTAGTACAAATACATTTCCTACATGGGAAAGAGCCCATCCAAACCGTTACTTGATTCACAACGGTGAAATCAACACATTAAGAGGAAACATCAATTGGATGAGAGCAAGAGAACAACAATTCGTATCTGAAGCTTTCGGAGACGATTTAGACAAGATTTTGCCAGTGCTGAATGCAGACGGAAGTGATTCATCCATTCTAGACAATGCCTTTGAATTCTTTGTGCTTGCAGGCCGTACACCTGCTCATACAGCCATGATGCTGATTCCAGAGCCTTGGACTGAAAACACGCACATGTCAAAAGAGAAACGGGCATTTTATGAATACCATAGTTCTCTCATGGAGCCGTGGGATGGACCAACAGCCATTTCCTTTACAGATGGTAAACAAATCGGTGCCATCTTAGACCGAAACGGATTAAGACCGGCAAGATATTACGTCACAAATGATGATCATATCATTTTCTCTTCTGAGGTCGGCGTGATCGACACAAATGAAGAGGATGTCAAATACAAAGACCGTCTTGAGCCGGGCAAAATGCTGTTAATCGATTTAGAAGAAGGACGAATTATTTCTGACGAAGAAGTGAAATCCACGATTGCGAATGAACTTCCTTATCAAAAATGGCTTGATGAAGAAATGGTTCATGTCAATCGCTCGGAAGAAAATTCAGAAAATTCTAGTATAATGGATGATTTATTGACTCGTCAGCGTGCGTTCCATTATACGTACGAAGACATTCAAAAATATTTAATTCCTTTACTAGAAGAAGGTAAGGACCCAATCGGTTCAATGGGAAGCGACACACCGCTTGCTGTGTTATCAGATCGTGCGCAGTCTCTGTTTCATTATTTCAAGCAGTTGTTTGCACAGGTGACGAACCCGCCGATTGATGCCATTCGTGAGCAGCTTGTGACATCAACCATGACTTGGTTAGGTGCTGAAGGAGATATTCTACATCCGAATGAATATTCATGCCGAAGAATTAAACTTTATACACCGGTCTTAACGAGTGGACAATTTAACGGCTTGAAAACGATTGTTCATAATGCCTTTAAAAGCAAAACGATTCATACTCTATTCACCGATGATTTAAAGCGCGGATTGGATGCGATGTTTGAAGAGGCGGAAAAAGCGATCCGCGAAGGCGTATCTTTATTAATCCTTTCAGATCGTGAAATGACAGACCAAAAAGTGCCGATTCCACCGCTTCTAGCGCTCAGTGCACTGCATCAGCATCTTGTACGCCAAGGCTTACGGACAAAGGTTAGTCTGATCGTTGAATCTGGAGAAGTCAGAGAGGTCCATCATTTTGCTGCACTGATTGGCTACGGAGCAGATGCGGTCCATCCTTATCTTGTGTATGAAACGTACAAACAGTTGATTGCAGAAGAAGCGATCTCTTTCAGCTTTGATGAAGCGGTCACAAAGTTTGGTAAAAGCGTGACCGAAGGTGTCGTCAAAGTCATGTCTAAAGTGGGAATTTCCACTGTGCAAAGCTATAGAGGAGCGCAAATCTTTGAAGCCGTCGGCATTAGTGAAGACGTCATTCAGGCGTATTTCACGGGAACAGCTTCTCAGCTTGGCGGGATCGATCTTGAGACCATTGCACATGAGGCAAAACTCCGTCATGAAACAGGGTATCAGGCAGCGACTGACCAAACACTCGAATCAGGCAGTGATTTCCAGTGGAGAAAAAATGGAGAGCACCATGCCTTTAATCCAAAAACGATCCATACGCTTCAGTGGGCATGCCGCAATGAAGATTACGATCTATTTAAGCAATATACAAAGGCAGCGGACGAAGAAAGAATCGGCTTCCTTAGAAATTTATTTTCTTTCCAGCCAAAACAAAAACCAGTTCGTCTGGAAGAAGTTGAATCTGCTGAATCCATCGTGCGCCGATTCAAGACAGGTGCCATGTCATTTGGATCTTTAAGTAAAGAAGCGCACGAAGCGCTTGCGATTGCCATGAACCGAATTGGCGGTAAAAGTAACAGCGGAGAAGGCGGAGAAGATCCTGCACGCTTTACAGTTGATGAACGCGGCGATGATCGCAGAAGTGCGATTAAACAAATTGCTTCCGGCCGCTTTGGCGTAAAGAGTCATTATTTGGTCAATGCAGATGAACTCCAAATTAAAATGGCGCAGGGAGCAAAACCTGGAGAAGGCGGACAGCTGCCAGGAAATAAAGTATACCCTTGGGTTGCCGATGTACGTGGCTCTACACCAGGCGTCGGATTGATTTCACCACCGCCGCATCATGATATTTATTCCATCGAGGATTTGGCGCAGCTGATCCATGATTTGAAAAACGCGAACCGTGATGCCCGCATCAGCGTCAAGCTTGTGTCTAAAGCCGGCGTTGGGACGATTGCAGCAGGTGTAGCAAAAGGGACGGCGGATGTCATTGTAATCAGTGGATACGATGGCGGCACAGGAGCTTCGCCGAAAACGAGTATTAAACACACAGGACTTCCTTGGGAGCTCGGTTTGGCAGAAGCACATCAAACCCTTGTGTTAAATGGTCTTCGCGAGAGAGTCGTTCTTGAAACGGACGGCAAGTTAATGACTGGACGCGATGTTGTCATGGCTGCGATTTTAGGAGCAGAAGAATACGGCTTTGCGACAGCTCCACTTGTCGTATTGGGCTGTGTGATGATGAGAGCATGTCATTTAGATACTTGCCCAGTCGGCGTCGCTACACAGAATCCAGAGCTTCGCAAAAAATTCATGGGGAACCCTGATCACATTGTGAATTTCATGATGTTTATTGCAGAGGAAGTAAGAGAAATCTTAGCGGAACTTGGCTTTACATCAATGGATGAATTAATTGGACGCACGGATGTTCTAGGAGTCAGTGAACGAGCAAAAGCACACTGGAAAGCAGGGCAGCTAGACCTTGAAACACTGCTTTATCAGCCAGAAGGAGCTCGTACATTCAGAACACCGCAAAATCATAAAATTGATGAATCACTGGATATGAATGAAATCCTCCCTTATGTACAGGAAGCGCTGAATCATCAAACACCGGTTGATCTATCATTGAATATTCGCAATATCAATCGTGTGGCCGGAACCATTACTGGAAGTGAAGTGTCTAAGCGCTACGGGGAAGAAGGCTTGCCAGAGGATACGATCACACTAAGGTTCACTGGTTCCGCAGGACAAAGCTTCGGCGCATTTGTGCCAAAGGGCATGTCTCTCTATTTAACAGGTGATTCAAATGACTATATCGGCAAAGGACTCTCTGGAGGCAAAATTGCGGTCAAAACCTCTGATCACTTTGTACAAAATGGACATGAAAACGTCATTGTCGGAAACGTCGCATTCTACGGAGCGACAAGCGGAAAAGCCTTTATTAACGGTCGTGCAGGTGAGCGCTTTGCCGTTCGTAATTCAGGTGTGCATGTGGTCGTTGAAGGAATCGGTGATCACGGCTGTGAATACATGACTGGCGGACGTGTCGTCATTTTAGGAGACGTCGGAAAAAACTTCGGCGCAGGCATGTCTGGCGGCGTAGCTTACGTCCATACATCCGATGCGAAACAGTTCAAAAGAATGTGCAACATGGAAATGATCATGTTTGAAAAGCTCACAGATCATGAAGAAGAACAAGAAGTGAAACAGCTGATTAAAGAGCACCTTCATTATACAAACAGCTCAAAAGCGTCAGCACTTCTCGAAAACTGGGCGCAAGAAAAGGATCAATTCATCAAGGTTATTCCGAGAAATTACAAAATGATGCTTCAAAGCATTGAAGAACAAAAACAAGCGGGCCTCAGTCATGAAGAAGCTGTCATGTTCGCCTTTGAAGCAAACACTAAACCGAAAAATCAAGAAACGGCAAACGGGCAAAAAGCAGCCCTCGCTCATTAAGAAAGGGGAGAGGACAATGGGCAAAGCAACAGGTTTTATGGATTATAAAAGAGAAAAGCCAAATGAACGTGACCCTCTCACTCGTCAAAATGACTGGAAAGAATATTCCGCTCCTTATACAGATGACGTATTGAAGAAGCAGGGCGCTAGATGTATGGATTGCGGCACACCGTTTTGTCAAATTGGGATGGAGATCAGGGGCGGCGTCTCAGGCTGCCCGATCTACAATTTAATTCCAGAATGGAATGACCTTGTGTACCGCGGGAGATGGAAAGAAGCTCTCGAAAGACTGCAAAAAACAAATAATTTCCCAGAATTTACTGGGAGAGTATGTCCAGCACCTTGCGAAGGGTCATGTACAGTTGCCATCAATGATCCAGCCGTTTCGATTAAAAATATCGAACGGACGATCATTGATAAAGGCTTTGAAAATGGATGGATCACACCAAGAATTCCTTCAAGCCGTACAGGCAAGAAGATTGCCATTGTCGGCTCAGGGCCAGCAGGACTTGCAAGTGCGGATCAATTAAACCAAGCAGGCCACGCCGTAACAGTGTTCGAACGGTCTGACCGCCTTGGCGGGCTGCTGACATACGGCATTCCAAACATGAAGCTGGACAAAGAAGTGGTGGAGCGAAGAGTCAAACTGTTGAGACAAGAAGGCATTGATTTTGTAACGAACACAGAAATCGGCGTGGATGTCACTGCCGACGAACTGAAAGAACAGTTTGATGCGGTCATCCTTTGTACAGGTGCACAGAAGCAGCGTGACCTGTTGATTGAAGGCCGGGAAGCTAAAGGGATTCACCTTGCGATGGATTATTTAACCCTCGCAACAAAAAGCATGCTTGATTCAGGATTTAAAGACAAAAACTTCATTGATGCAAAAGGAAAAGACGTCATTGTCATTGGCGGGGGAGATACAGGTGCGGATTGCGTCGCAACTGCACTTCGCCAAAAAGCAAAAAGTGTTGTTCAGTTCGGGAAGCACCCAAAACTTCCGGATACACGTGTAGGGGATAACATGTGGCCTGAACAGCCTTACGTCTTCTCACTGGATTATGCTTATGAAGAAGCACAAGCAAAATTCGGAGAAGATCCGCGTCAATATTCCATTCAAACCACAAAAATTGTGGCAGACAAAAATGGGAAATTAAAAGAGCTTCATACCATTCAAATGGAAAAGGTGAAAAACGAACAGGGG
Source organism: Bacillus sp. NMCC46 (assembly GCF_002998465.1). Taxonomy (NCBI): domain Bacteria; kingdom Bacillati; phylum Bacillota; class Bacilli; order Caryophanales; family Bacillaceae; genus Bacillus; species Bacillus sp. NMCC46. The sequence goes on from NZ_PVQZ01000001.1 coordinate 98,102, forward strand.
AAGTTTGAATTTCATGAGATTCCAGGGACAGAAAAGGTATGGCCTGCTCAGCTAGTCTTTATTGCAATTGGTTTTGAGGGAACTGAACAGCCACTCGTGAAACACTTTGGCGTGGACAGCAAAAACAATCGCATTGACGCAAAGTATGGGGAGTATACAACAAATGTAGAAGGCGTATTTGCAGCGGGAGATGCAAGACGCGGGCAAAGCTTGATTGTCTGGGCGATTAATGAAGGCAGACAAGTGGCGCACGAGGTAGACCGTTATTTAATGGGGAGTTCGGTTCTGCCAAAATAGGTCATACAAAGGGTGTTTACACATATAAAGAAAAGCCATGGCCAAAGAGTGGTCATGGCTTTTTATGATTCAGAAATGGTGTGGTTGATGATGACTTTTTTGCGTTTAAGCTGCGATATGACTAAACAAATAAAGACAACTAGAACAAAAAGAGAAATGGTCAAAAAGCCAAACATATATGAGCCCGTCACTTCTTTTAAACTGCCCAGAATATTAGGTAAAAAGAAGCCGCCAATGCCCCCAGCAGCACCAACAATTCCGGTCACGATCCCAATTTCTTTATGAAATACTTGAGGCACCAGCTGAAAAACTGCGCCATTCCCCATCCCGAGACACATCATCCCGGTAAATAAAAGGGTAATGACCAAAGGTAAAGCTGGAAGACTGCTCACCCCTCCTAAGCAGATGCCGATGACTGCGAATAATCCAAGCAGTACTTTCATTCCACCTATTTTATCCGCAATGAGACCACCAATGGGGCGAAAGAAGCTGCCCGCCGCCACACAAAGAGTCACAAAATCACCTGCATGAATTTTCGAGATACCATATTGATCCACAAAGAAAATACTGAGAAAACTGGAAAGCCCGACAAATCCTCCGAATGTAATCGCATAAAGCAGGCAGAAAAACCATGTCGATTTCACCTGAAATACTGAAAAATACGACCGTAGCGGCTTTGGAGCGGGCTGATTTGGTGCATCTTTTGCTGTGAAAATAAAAAACAAAAAGACAAGACTTAACGGAATCAGGGCGAGCCCCATGACTGCATGCCATCCATAAATCTCGGCAAGACGTGGACCAAATAGTGTGGAGATCAGTGTTCCGCTGTTACCGGCACCTGCAATCCCCATGGCCACGCCTTGTAAATGAGGAGGATACCAGCGGCTTGCCATTGGCAAAGCAACAGCAAAGCTTGCTCCTGCTACTCCTAACAAAATACCAATCAGCACGAGCTCGGAAAGGGTTGTACCAGCGATGAACCCCCAGATGAGCGGGATGGTGGTGAAAAGCATGCCAATTACCGCTGTCTTCTTAGGTCCTATACGATCAGTGAATAAGCCAAGTACAATCCGAAAAAAAGAACCAGATAAAATCGGAATGGCAACAATCATGCCTTTCTCTGCGGTCGATAAAGCAAAGTCTTGCGCAATAAAAGCACCCAGTGCCCCTAATAAGACCCAGATCATAAAGCTCACATCGAAATATAAAAAGGAACTTAGCAATGTCTTAGGGTGACCACTTGATTTTAACTCTGAGAGTTTCATAAAATGCCTCCTCTATTTTGAATTTTCTGACTTAAAGATAGCGAGTTATCCCAAGTAATAAAAGTATCATGTTAGAAAAATTGACATGATTACACACTTTTTTACAGGCATGTGCCATAATCTATCCATACAATGTGTTGGGCAAGAAGCTTAGAGAGGTTGATTTCATATGGCAAAACGCAAACTCGTGTTTATCGGAAACGGCATGGCGAGTATGAAATGTATCGAACAGATGGTTCAAAAACAGCCAGAACACTATGCCATAACAGTCATTGGAAAAGAGAAGCACCCTGCCTACAATCGAATAAAACTTTCATCGATTTTACAAAAAAGCGACTCATTATCTCAAATTGAACTCAAGGAAAAAGAATGGTACACCCCGCATGACATCATCATGTACAAAGGAGAAACAGTCGTCCATATCGATACAAACAAGAAGTGTATCATGACAGATGCGCGCCGGGAAATTTCCTATGACAAGCTCGTCATCGCAACAGGATCATTGCCGTATTTTCTTCCTATTCAGGGCGTATCCAAAAAAGGGATTTATGCGTTTCGTACAATTGATGATTATGAGGCCATTTGTGCGGATGCGATGCGTTATCAACGAGCAGCAGTGGTCGGAGGCGGTGTGCTTGGTGTAGAGGTGGCGGCTGGCCTGCAGATTGCGGGACTTGAGACAACCATTATTCATCATGCCGAGTGGCTCATGCAGCGCCAATTAGATGAAACGGCTGCTAGTCTATTACAGCAGCAATTAACGCGCAAGGGCATTCAGGTGAAAACAAATGCCCATACCATTGCATGCTTAGGGGACGAGAGGGTAGAAGGCGTTCTATTGAAAAATGGCGACATCGTGGATGCTGATCTTGTTGTCTTCACAACAGGTATCCGTCCAAACATACAGCTTGCAAAGAATCACGGCATTCATACGCGAAAAGCCATTGTCGTCAATGATATGATGCAAACAAATGTCCAAGATATTTATGCCATTGGGGAATGTGCAGAGCATAAAGGAATGGTGCATGGCCTTGTTCAGCCCATTTATGAACAAGCAAATGCACTTGCCAATCATCTATTAGGCGAGCAAATTACATCTGTACCTCAACCTATTTACTCAACAAAATTAAAAGTACCTGACATGCCTATCTATTCTGCGGGATGTATTGAACACCATTCTCCGTATACGTCAGTGGTGACATATTTAGATGAAGAGCAAGAAGTGTATAAAAAATTCGTCTTTGAACGCGAGGCGCTAACAGGTTTTTTATTAGTTGGAGAACTGGAGAAAGCCGATCAGCTTTTGCAAGATGTGAAAGTGGGGCGTGATAAAAGTGTCGTCATGAAAGCTCTTCATGAGGAGCAGCCATCTCCTCTAGATTCATTAAAAATGGACGATCTCGTCTGCCAATGTCAAAGCGTTACAAAAGGGACGATTTTGAACACCATATCCGTCCATCAGCTGACAAGCTTAGAAGAGGTTCAAAAACAAACAGGAGCAGCAACCGGCTGCGGCGGCTGTCAAGAGCTCGTCCGTGCCTGCTGTCAGTTATCATCACATGAACAAATAGATGAGCCGGCCTCTTTTTGTTCATGTACAGAAGCTGATAAGCAGACCATTTTTTCGTTTATCAAAAAGCAACTGCTGCTGAATGTGGAGGAAATCAGAAGACATTTTCATTGGAAAACAGAGAACGGCTGCAGCAACTGCAGGTCTGCCATTCCATACTATCTCGAGCAATTTCAATCACCGATTGAAAAAATCAGCGATGCTGATCAAGAAGACATGCTGCCTCAGCTATACGGAGGGAGTCTTGAACTGGATTTCCTGAAAATCATGACGTCTTTGTTAGAACAAAAACTGATTGATCAGGCAGAGCTGACAGAGCATAAGCGAATACGGCTCATCGGCGTGTCAAAACAGGCGGCACAGATCGTCAAAAAACATTGGCCCATCATGGCGAAAGAGAAAAGAAGACTATCTCATGTCCTTACATGTGATTGTAGTCACGATCCAGCTGTCACAGCACTAGTAATGGAGTTTGAAAGACAAGTAGAAGACACACTTTTACCAGCCGTCACCTCTATTCATGTCGCCGGCTCTTCCTGCACGTGTAAACTAGCTCCAATATATGACATTTGCATGAAGAGACAGCTGGGGGAATGGAACATTTATATAGGAGGTGACGTATGTCAGCCGAAGGCCGGCCAGCTTTTTTACACTTTGCCTCAATCAAGTGAGCTGATCCCTTTTTTAAAAGCGCTGCTTGAAGATTATAGAAAAAGTGCATACTTTCAAGAATCCATCGGCGATTGGCTTCTCCGATATGGACTTATTTCTATTCGAGAAAAATTGCTTGATGAGGAAAGAAGAAAAGAGCTCTGTGAACAATTTGACCAAAGCAGACAAAAGGATGTGAAGGTATGAGTCAGTCTTTTTTACGATATGCCCAGCAAATATCAGAGCAGGAAGAACGAAAGCGAGTGTATCAATCCCAATGTCCATTTTGCAGTATGCAGTGCAAAATGCAGCTAGTAGAGCAGCATGTGGAAGGACGAACCAGATATCAAACGATTGGCGTACACAATCCAACTACGCACGGGAGACTTTGTATGAAAGGGCAGCATGCACACCAGCACGCACTGCACAAAGAACGTTTGAATCACCCGCTCATCAAAAGAAACGGGCAATTTGTAAAAGCGTCATGGCAGGAGGCACTTAATGAAATCAAAACAAACATGGAATCCCTTCAGATGGCACACGGGCATGATGCCATCAGTGTGTACGGAAGCGCATCTATTACAAATGAGGAGGCGTACTTACTGGGAAAGTTTGCGAGAGTGGCGCTGAAAACGAAATACATCGATTACAACGGGAGACTTTGTATGTCGTCAGCAGCAACTGCGGCGAATCAAACATTCGGACTTGACCGGGGTCTTACGTTTCCTCTCAGTGACATCAAGCATACACGGGTATTGATATTGGTTGGAACGAATATAGCAGAATGTCAGCCAACCTTCATGCCGTACGTCGAAGAGGCGAAAAAAAACGGTGCATTTCTCATCGTCATCGATCCGCGCAAAACACAGACAGCCCAATTAGCCGATGTACATGTCAGCCTGAAACCAGGATCAGATGCTGCACTGGCAAACGGCATCTTGCACATTATGCTTCATGAACATTTAATAGATGAATCATTTATTCGTCTTCGAACGTCAGGGTTCCAAGAATTAAAGGAGCACGTCTCGCGCATGTCCCTCTCAAACATTGCTGAGCAAACCGGTGTGACGATTGAAGTTCTGCAGAAAATAGCAAGGAAATTCGCACAAGAAAAGACAGGCATGATTTTCACAGCAAGAGGCATTGAGCAGCAAATAGACGGGACAGCATCTGTGCGAAATTTCCTGAATATTCTGCTTGTTACTGGGAAGATCGGCCGCGTTGGGTGCGGCTATGGCGCAATAACCGGGCAAGGAAATGGCCAGGGGGCAAGAGAGCATGGACAAAAAGCAGATCAGCTTCCAGGGTATCGAGATATCACAAATTCTGCTCACAGAAAAGAAATAGCTGACATATGGAACATTGATGAAAAAGAACTCCCTGGAAAAGGCGTGTCTGCTTTTGAGATGTTTGAAAAAATGCAGGAAGGAGAAATAAAAGCGCTCTTTTTAATGTGCTCAAACCCCGTTCAGTCAGGCCCGCACGCGCGCTTTATTCAACAAGCCATCAAGAAATTGTCCTTTTTTGTAGCTGTTGATTTATTTATGTCTGAGACAGCTGCGCTGGCAGATGTAATTTTACCTACTTCGTCATATTTAGAGGATGAAGGTACGGTGACAAATGTAGAGGGGCGCGTTACGCTTAGAGAAGCAACCTATCCACTTAAGCATCAAAGAAAACACGATTGGCAAATCATTTGTGATATAGCAGCTGTATTAGGCAAAAGCGGCTATTTCTCCTTTTCATCCGCAGAAGAGATTTTTGAAGAATTAAGAGCCGCAACGAAAGGCGCAAAAGCGGATTACTCAGGCATGACCTATGAAAGACTGAGGAAGGAGCAAGGCATATTATGGCCTTGTACGCATCTAGAAGACCCAGGAACCGAAAGATTATTTGAACATGCATTCTCACATTCTGACAGTTTAGCAAAGTTTGCCGTCGTCACACACGGAAAAAATGTGGCAAAGGAACCAGTCAGTCAAGAATATCCTCTTTATTTAACGACGGGCAGAGTGATGGCTCACTACCAAACGGGCGTTCAAACAAGAAAAAGTACCTCTCTTGTTGCCCGGCAGTTTGAATCTTATGCAGAGCTTCATCCTGACACAGCAAAAACGTATGGACTTCAGCACGGGGAGCTTGTGACCATCCAGTCAAAAAGAGGAAGTGTCATCATGAGATGCCGCATATCAGACACCATTCGAAAAGATACCGTGTTTGTTCCATTTCACTGGAGTAAACATCAATCCATTAATCAATTAATTAGTGAACAACTAGATCCGCACAGTAAAATGCCAGGCTTTAAATATTGTCCTGTACAGCTGTCAGCCTATGTGAATTAAAAAATATGTGAGAAATCATAACATGTATTTTCCATCTATGTTTAGATGATGGTACTTTCTAAAAAATGATCACATGAGGGGTGTTTTATCGTGAAAGAAAAACTCGTATTAGTGGGGAACGGTATGGCTGGCATTCGAAGCCTCGAAAACATTTTAAAAGCAGACAGCGAACGATTCGACATGACGGTATTTGGAAGTGAACCGCATCCTAACTATAACCGGATTCTTTTATCGAAGGTGCTTCAAGGAGATACGAAGGTTGAAGATATTACACTAAACGATTGGAATTGGTATCAGGAGCATGATATTCAGTTGTTTACAAATGAGACCATTGTGAAGATCGATACAGATAACCAAACAGTCACCAGTGATCAAGGACGGACCGTGCATTATGACCGATTGATTTTAGCAACAGGGTCACTTCCGTTTATCCTGCCGATTCCAGGGAGTGATAAAAAAGGCGTGACGGCCTTTCGTACATTGCAAGACACAGAGGAAATGGTCAATGCCTCTAGCAGGTACAAAAAAGCAGCAGTCATTGGAGGCGGCCTTCTTGGACTGGAAGCAGCACGCGGCCTACTCAACTTAGGCATGGAAGTGAATGTCATTCACCTCAGCTCTCATTTAATGGAACGCCAGCTAGACCCTATTGCAGGTCAGCTTCTACAAAAAGCATTAGAAGAACAGGGCATGAACTTCCTGTTAGGAAAACAGACAAATGAGATTTTAGGAGATACAAGAGTTGAAGGGTTATCATTTTCAGATGGCACGACACTTGAGACAGACCTAGTCGTCATGGCTGTAGGAATTAAACCAAGTAAAATGCTTGCAGAGATAAGCGGCCTTGAAGTGAACCGAGGTATTATTGTCAATGATTTCATGGAAACGAGTGTCCCAGGCATTTATGCCGTCGGAGAATGTTTAGAACACAGAGGACAAACGTACGGGCTTGTCGCTCCTTTATACGATCAAGCGAATGTGCTTGCTGGGCATGTATGTGACATGAATCCTGTGCCATATGAAGGCTCTGTTCTGTCAACGCAACTGAAAGTATCGGGGGTTGACGTGTTTTCAGCTGGTGACTTTATAGAAAACGATGAGAAAAAAGCGATCAAAATCTTTGACGAACAAAAAGGCATCTATCAAAAACTAGTCTTCCAGCAAAACCGATTAGTAGGTGCCGTCATGTTTGGAGAAACAAGCGATGGACCTCGTCTATTCTCGTATATTAGAGAAGGGGTAGATATGTCGGATATGGAGAAGGTATCTGTCTTAACCTCGAATGATCCGGCGCAAGAAAGCACGATTGAAAGCATGGCAAATGACCATATCGTTTGCGGCTGTAATGGTGTCTCAAAGGGTCAGATTGTGGAAGCCATTCAAAAAGAAGGCTTAACAACGATTCAGGAAGTGAAGCAATGTACAAGTGCCTCACGATCATGTGGAGGCTGCAAGCCCGTTGTCGAAGAGATTCTTTGGCACACGTTGGGCGATGATGCGAACCGAACAGCCCAAAAAGAAACCATCTGCGCCTGCACCACTCTTTCACGAGATGAAGTCATTCATGAAATCAAAGAGAAGGGCCTGCAGCATGTCAAAGAAGTGATGAACGTACTTGACTGGGAGACAGAGGAAGGCTGTTCAAAATGCCGACCTGCCCTGAATTATTATTTAGGCATGCTTCAACCTCTTGAGTACAAAGATGAAAAGAGCTCACGATTTGTGAATGAACGCATGCATGCCAATATTCAAAAAGATGGCACATATTCGGTTGTTCCGCGGATGTACGGCGGCGTGACAAATGCAAATGACCTGAGAAAAATAGCTGATGTCGTCGACAAATATGAAATACCGCTTGTGAAAATGACTGGCGGCCAGCGTATCGACCTTCTAGGTGTCAAAAAAGAAGATTTACCTAAAGTATGGGCAGACCTGGATATGCCATCTGGTTATGCATACGGAAAATCTTTAAGAACGGTCAAAACTTGTGTTGGAGAACAATTTTGCCGGTTCGGCACACAGGACTCGATGGCTCTTGGCATTGCACTTGAAAAGAAATTCGAAGGTCTTGCGACACCGCATAAAGTCAAAATGGCTGTCTCTGCTTGCCCTAGAAACTGTGCAGAATCTGGCATTAAAGACCTTGGAATTGTGGGAATTGATGGAGGGTTTGAATTGTACGCCGGCGGAAATGGCGGCACACACTTGCGGGCTGGAGATTTATTGATGAAGGTCAGTACAGCAGAAGAAGTAGAGCAAGTGGCAGCTGCGTACCTTCAATATTACAGAGAAACGGCAAATTATCTAGAAAGAACCTCTGCTTGGGTTGAACGACTTGGATTAGATCATATTCAATCAGTACTCCTAGATGATGAGAAACGAGAAGCCTTAATCCAAAGAATGGACATCGCACTGTCAACGTATGAGGAGCCTTGGCAGGAGCTGCGCGAGAGTCAAAAAGACACGAAACAATTATTTCAAAAAGCGACGGCTTCTGTATAAATCAATTGAAGGGATGAGATCATATGACAGTTTCAGTTGTAAAAGTTCACATTGGCACCCTATCAGATTTTCCGCTGCAGCTAGGAAAAACAGTCGCAGCCGGTACTCTTGAATTAGCTGTTTTTCAAACCTCTAATAAGCAGTTCAAAGCCATTGAAAACCGCTGCCCTCATAAAGGCGGTGTTCTGGCTGAAGGAATGGTAAGTGGAGACCATGTCTTCTGTCCAATGCATGATTGGAAGATTGATCTTTCGTCAGGGAACGTTCAAGCACCAGATCACGGATGCGTTAAAACGTATGAAACATTGGTCGAGGGGGACGATGTCTTTATTTTATTGCCCTCATAAATAGTTTAGATCCTTCCTTTCATGTATATGCTGTATGTAAATGCAGCAAGAAAGGAAGGAATTTCTGTGCCGTTTTTTAGTATTTTGATTGAACTATTTATCGGGTTTTTCGCCTTATTTTTTATTACAAAATTATTAGGGAAAACACAGTTTGCACAAATCACGCCGTTTGATTTTATTTCTGCACTGATTTTAGGCGAAATGGTCGGAAACGCCATTTTTGACCCAGAAGTCAAGATTCAGCACATTTTGTTTGCTGTTGCGGTATGGGGCGTTCTCATCTATACAGTTGAATGGTTTTCACAACGCTTTAAAGGTATTCGAGCCTTTTTAGAAGGAAGACCTACGCTTGTCATTGATAAAGGGAACATTCACTACAATCGTTTGAAGAAAAATATGCTTGATCTCAATCAGCTGCAGACACTGATTCGCGCGAAAGGTCATTTTGCCTTGCATGAAATAGAATATGCCATTTTGGAAACAGACGGCTCTGTCAGTGTTCTTCCGAAAATGAAATACGCAACTGCCACAGCAGAAGATGTGAACGTGAAGGGAAAAGAAGTCAAATTGCCTAGAACATTTATTATTGATGGCGAAATTTTAAAAGATGACCTACAAGAAGCTGGCTTTGACGAAACATGGCTGAGTGAGCAATTAAAAAAGCAGCACATTTCTTCTCATCGAGATGTTCTATTTTGTGAATGGATTGAAAATGAAGGGATTTATGCGATGAAATATGAAAAGTCTAAAAAACATCCACAACAAAATTAAGTGGGTGTTTTTTTTGTGTGTCATGAATAGGATCAAAAAGAATGTTTGATTGAAAATGTTCACAAAGAGGAGGAGATGTGCGATGAAGTATGGAAAGGTATGGCTTGTGGTCGTCTTGTCTTTATTACTATTTAACTCAGCTTCACTTCAAGCAGCCGAACATCAGAATCAAACAAACCGCGTCCTTGTGGTCGATCAAAAGGGAAATGGCTCGTTTCGAACCGTTCAGTCTGCCATTGATGCGATTCCAGCGAACAATCAACAGCGCGTAACGATCTATATTAAAAATGGTGTATATAAAGAAAAGATCCTGCTTCCTCAAAATAAACCACACGTGTCCTTTATCGGCGAAAACCAGCACAAGACGATTCTGACGTATGATGATACAAATGCAAGTACTGGCAGCACAACAAATAGCTCCAGCACTATGATTCGTTCGAACGACTTTTACGCAGAAAATATCACCTTTCAAAATACAGCTGGCAGACATGCTGGTCAGGCGGTTGCGCTGTATGTGTCTGGCGACCGGGCTGCGTTCAAACAAATAAGAGTCTTAGGGTATCAAGATACACTTTATGCAACAGGCTCAGGCCGGCAATATTATGAAAACTGCTATATCGAGGGCACGGTCGATTTTATTTTTGGATCAGCCACAGCTGTGTTTAAAAGAGCTGAAATAAAAAGTCTTGGAAATGGGTATATTACTGCAGCATCCACAACAGAAGCACAAAGGTATGGTTATGTATTCATCGATTCTACGTTGAAAAAGGGGACGGCAGCTGCTCAATCGGTTTATTTAGGACGTCCGTGGAGGCCTCATTCCGCTGTGACATTCCTCTATACAAAAATGGATGAACATATTAAGGCAGAGGGATGGCATAACTGGGATAACCGTGATAACGAAAGAACAGCAAGATATAAAGAATATGGATCGACTGGGACCGGAAGCAATGTAGCAAATCGCGTAAAATGGTCCAATATTTTAACGAAAAACGAAGCAAGTCAAATCACGGTGCAAGCTGTTCTTGGCGGAGCCGATGGCTGGAATCCAGAAAAAAGGTAAAGGGCTTGTCAGTTTTCGTCAAAGAAAGCTGACTTTTCTGTTTAAAAAACCTTTGAGAACAAACGTTCTTTTGTGTATAATGAACATATTCTTCTAAAATTGGCTGCGATAAAAAAGGAGGGATTGCGTGAAGCGTTTTTCACAGCTCTTGTTTTTACAAATATGTATCCTGTCGATTTTATTTCTCCCTTTTTCAGCAAAAGATGATCAACTTACAGCTCGTAACGACTCACTGCCGTGGATGACAGCTTTAGATGAATTCATACGAACAGCACCTGATTTAGAGGGCGCGATCTCCGGCATCAGCGTCCGCAATACTTCTGACTCCTCTCTTCTTTATGAACATCAAGCCGATATTCGTCTTACTCCTGCTTCTAATATGAAACTGCTCACATCAGCCATCGCCCTTGATATACTAGGAGAAACACACACATTCCTGACAGATATCTGGATGGATGGTTCTATTCAAAAGAAAACGTTACATGGCAACCTGTATCTACGCGGTACCGGGGATCCGACTTTATTAGAAGAGGATTTTGCAGCACTTGCCAAACAAGTGAAAAAGGCCGGAATACATACCATTCGCGGACAGCTTGCGGCAGATGACACTTGGTATGATGATACGCGATATTCTATTGATTTGCCTTGGAGTGATGAGGATCAATATTACGGTGCACAAATCTCTGCTCTCACAGCTTCACCGAATCAAGATTATGATGCAGGAACCGTGATTCTCGAAGTAAAACCAGGAAAGAAAGCAGGGCAAAAAGCGACCTATGACATCATCCCGAAGACTTCTGTCCCTCAAATCATGAATCAAGTAAAAACCGTGCCAGAAGGCGGAGAAAAGAAGATTTCTTTTAAGCGCTCTCACGGCACAAACAAGATTACGTTGACTGGAACCATTCCGGTTAAAGCGAGTTCATCTAGACAATGGGTAGCGTTATGGGAGCCAACCACTTATGCGTTAGATTTAATGAAACGAGCGTTAAAGGCGGATGGGATTCAAGTAAAAGGACCGCTTAAAACAAAACAAGTTCCTAAAAAAGCTAAGAAAATTGCCACCCATTCATCGATGCCTTTATCAGATCTGCTTGTTCCCATGATGAAACTCAGCAACAATACCCATGCAGAAATTTTGCTAAAGGAACTTGGAAAACAAGTGAAAAGCAAAGGGAGCTTTGAGGATGGACTGGATGTCATGTATGAACGGCTTCCCGCGTTTGGCATCGATCCTTCGCATGCAGTGCTGCGAGATGGGTCGGGCATATCACCTATTAACCTTGTTTCTGCCAACCAGTTCACGTTATTTTTGACAAACATTCAAAAGGAAAAATGGTTTAAGACCTATGAACATGCGCTTCCGTTAGCAGGGGCAAGTGAACGAATGGTCGGAGGGACGTTAAGGAACAGATTGAAAGAACCAGCTACACTAGAAAAAGTACGTGCAAAAACAGGTTCATTAACAACGGTTAGCACACTTTCTGGATATATTGACACGAAGAGCGGAAAGACGGTCGCCTTTTCCATTTTATTAAATCATCTTGTTGATGACGAAAAAGGGAAAGAGATAGAAGACCATATTGTCAGCATTTTAGCTGAGAATCTTTAGATAGAGAAGGAGTACCATCATGACGTTAGATAACAATCAATCTTTAGTAAAAACCATGTCCATTTTTCTCGTCCCGCTTTTGCTTAGCAATATTTTGCAATCAATCGGACAGCTTGTATCCATCGTTCTTGTCGGTAGATGGATTGGAGAGGATGCAGTAGCTGCTATTTCTGCATTCTTTCCGCTTTTCTTTTTACTCGTTTCTTTTTCCATTGGAATTGGATCGGGAAGTTCCATCCTTATTGGACAAGCGTATGGAGCGAAAAATGAAAAAAGATTAAAAGAAATTATTGGCACAACGCTTTCATTCACCTTTTTAATCGGACTTTCTTTAGCGATCATTGGAGGTTTATTTGCAACAGACATCCTAAATCTCATGGGAACACCTGCAAATATTGTGGAGGAAAGTGCGGCATATGCCAGAATTCTATTCATCTCAATGCCGATCTTATTTCTTTATTTTGTTTACACGACCTTCCTGCGAGGAACTGGGGATTCAAAAACGCCTTTTTATTTCTTAATGATTAGTACGGCAACGAATATTTTAATGCTGCCCATTTTATTATTTGGCTGGCTGGGACTGCCGGCATTTGGTTTATACGGCGCTGCATATGCTTCTGTGATTTCAACCATTGTGACGTTTATTATTCTACATATCTACTTATATAAGACAAAGCACCCGCTTCGCATTGATGCATCAGTGAGAAAGCATTTATTGATGAAAGGGGATCTACTAAAAACATTATTAAAGCTCAGCATTCCATCGAGCATTAATATGATCCTTATTTCTTTATCAGAAATTGCTGTTATTTCTTTTGTCAACGATTATGGATCACAGGCCACAGCTGCCTATGGTGTTGTCAATCAAGTCGTGAGCTATGTACAGATGCCGGCAGTGAGTCTTGGCATTGCAGTCTCTATCTTTGCAGCACAATTCATCGGTGCAGGGAATATCAACCGCTTGAAAGATGTGATAAAAATCGGGTTAGGGCTCAATTTTGCCATAGGCGGATTCATTATTATCATCGTTTATCTCTTTGCACCACAGATTTTATCTATCTTTTTAACAGATTCTAAGACGATTGACATTGCCTATAGCTTGGTCGTCATTACATTATGGAGCTATCTTATTTTTGGAACGGCCCAAATTGTTGCAGCCACGATGAGAGCAAGTGGAACAGTTTTATGGCCAACAATCTTTAGTATTTGCTCCATTTGGCTTGTAGAAGTACCAGTCGCTTATGTGCTATCGCACTACACATCCCTTGGCATCAAGGGCATATGGATTGGCTATCCTGCGGCTTTCTTTGTGAACTTACTCCTTCAATACGGCTACTATCAGCTCGTATGGAAGAAAAAACAAATTGTAGCGCTTGTTCAGTCATAATGTGAAAGTGTGAAGCAGCATATACATACGAAGATCTATCACTTTTCAGGAGGTCTGATCTTCTATGTTTTTGAATCAAAGAAGTGAACTGAGCTCGCACAATATCGGTGATTTTTCTTATGCCGGACCAGATTTCCAAGTGCTGACATGGGGGGAAGGTGCGACACTAAACATTGGGAAGTTTTGTTCCATCGCAAACGAAGTGAAAATTTTCCTTGGCGGTGAACACCGGACAGATTGGGTCACAACGTATCCGTTTAATCAAATTTTCAAAGAAGCTGCCCACATCAAAGGACATCCCAAATCAAAAGGAGATGTGCAGATAGGACACGACGTATGGATTGGATATGGCGCGACGATTATGTCAGGAGTATGGATAGGGAACGGAGCAGTGATCGGAGCAAATAGTGTCATCACAAAAGATGTGCCGCCATATGCAATTGCTGCAGGAAATCCGCAGCAGCTCATGAAATATCGGTTTTCATCCGAAATGATCGAAAAACTGCAGTTATTAGAATGGTGGAATTTAGAGTTTGCAATCATCCAATCTATTTTTCACCTTTTGCAGTCTCATGATATTGAACATTGTATAAATGTAATAGAAGACATAAAAAAGAAAGGCTGAAAAAGCCTTTCTTTTTTAGTTTAGCTAAGCCGTATGATGGTCAAGGCAGCACCCCCGCCAACTAAAACAGCTGTGACAACTGCCCCAAAAAACTGCAGTGAAATGATGCTTCCAGCTGTTAAATTAACGATTACAGTATTATTGATAAACGAAGTAGAGATAACAGGTGATTGAACAGAACCAGGCACAGTAGTTGCTACATTTAAAAGCAAACATGTATTAATTAAAAGAGCTGCAGTGGTGTTGACTTGATACGTAATATAATATTTACCAGTTTGCAGAACGGTAAAAACAGTACTTGTGCCGTTTGCTGTAAAACCAGTAATGTTTTGAAAGTTTGCAAAGGAATATTCGTTCCTCCGGCTACAGTAACAATGGTAGGGCCAGAACTATTAGCAGCATAAAGTGCTGTATCCGTAAAACCACCTGTTCCAGTTGCACCAGTGATTCCTGTAACTCCAGTAGGTCCCGTTGATCCGGGGTAGTACCAGCGAAGCTGTCACTACCCGCAATAAGGAATAAAGTTAAATATGCAAAGTATTTTCTTTTTCTGATTGTATTTCTTCGATTGGAATTCTCTCCATCATATCCAATTTAAAGATACCATAAGGATTTACATGGCTATAGATAAGTGGACTTAACGCTCTTAAGTCTTCAGGTGTCATCATATCTTGCCACTGCTTTTCCGATAATACAAATTGAATCATGAGTGTATTAATATACACGAGGCAATTTTGCAATAAATGTAGGGAAAGAACGGCAACCTCCTGGTCTTCCAATCTATTTGTTGAAATTTCTCCACCCTTTCCGTAAAAAATAAAGCTGTTGGCGGAATTCCAATTCTCTACAACATTGAGGCCTTCATTAATTTCTCTCCGAATGTCTTCCGAGCCTATATAATCACACAAGAAAATGGTTTTAATGACTTTTCCCAACTCAGAAAGGGCCTGATAAGTAGGGTCTTTTTTGTTACAGCAATTGCATAACAAACACTACTTTATAAAAAGTAGTAAAGTTAAAAGCTCCAGTTACTCTTTTCCGCAATCAGGCCATATTGTCGAGGATTGTTTGAATGAATTTCCAGTTTGACTCGTTATGATTGTGACGATCTTTACTTAAACCAAAGGCAGTAAAGTTGAACAAGAAAGTAAGTAAGTAAGTAATACGGATTAGACCATTACTGTGCAACACTGTCTTCATTTTGGATAACCTTTTGAAAGAATGTTCTTAAACGTGTAGGGCAGGTTAGTAGAAGAGGGATTTAAAACATAATTATAAATAAATTCTGTTTTGAAAGAATTAAGATCTAACTTAACGGACTCTTGAATCTTTCAGAATTTCCAATAGTAGTTATGATTTTTTTAGCAAAATAGGTATATATGGATATACAAAAAGGTACACCTTAACTGAGTGCACCTTTTGTTTTTATAAATTGTATATTTCTCTGTTTATATTCACAATATCCTTATGTGAAAATTCGCCTTCCTTTTTTTCTGCAAAGAGCTCTGCAAACCGTTCCATCACCTTGTCCCGTAGTAAGGGTGCTTTTTCTTTATTTGCCTTTTTCAACGCTTTCGTAAGATCATCTTTTGTTAACTCTGTGCAGTAAGCAGGAGTTCCTGGCTGCTGTCTCCAAGAGTCACTTAAAGAACCACTGTCTACTGCGTCAAAGCCTAACTTGTTTACTACTTCCATGATTTCGTATTTTTGTGTAGGATCATTACCAGCAACTGCCATCGCGATTCGTCCACTAGAATCCTCGGATTTTCCTTCATGTTCTAAAGTGTAGGCTAATAAGTTGTTGAAAGCTTTTATGATAGGTCTGCCTAATTGATTTGAAACCCAAACACTTTCAACCATCCCGTTCTCTATTTCTTCAATTTTACCGTTTCTAAAAGGATAATAATTTGAAGTATCTACAATGATGACTGCCTCACCAACTTGATCGATAGTGTTCCGAATGTTTGGAAGTACATTTATAGGGAGCGATAGTATTAGAACATCAATATTTTTAATGGCATCCTCTACCCGCACAGCTGTTCCAGCAAGTTCTTTTCCTTCTAAATGTTCAATTCCTCGCGCATCTGCAATTTTGACATCATGTCCAATCTTAACCAATTTTTTCGAAATAATTGACCCAATTGGTCCAGCACCTATAATTCCATATCTCATAATTGTTCCTCCTAAAGTATTTGTATATAAAAGAATTATTCAGCTTAAAGTTACACAATCATATGTTTATCAAATTGTAAACATATATTAGATAATAAAAAGTATTGAGTATTTCTGTTACATATACTAGAATAAAATCATTTCTCATCTTTTTAAAGTAGGCAATAAAAATTGACGTAGTACAGTTTTTTGTACTTAACAGTAGAAAGCGGGTGAAGAAGGTGTCTAGGATATGTAAGGATGGATTTGATAAAGAGTGTATAAAGGAACAAAGAGAATTTTATGGCATTGCTTATACCCAAAATATCCTCTCCGGACGTTGGAAATATGTAATTCTATGGTATTTAAAGACCAAAGAGCGTCGCTATAGTGAAATTAAAGCCTTTTTATGGGATATTTCACAAGGTTCTCTTACAAAGCAACTTCGAGAACTGGAAACGGATGGTTTAATTAATCGCAAAGTTTTTCCAGAGGTTCCTCCTCGTGTTGAGTATTCACTAACCTCAAAAGGGGAAGAATTGATCCCTATTATTGATTTGATGGAAGAGTTCGGGAAGAAGTTTGGGGAGCAGGCAGACTAACCAAGGCCTTCACATTTATTGGTTACAAGTTACCCCTAATTCAAAACTAAATGATTTAAGGCCTAGGCTGTCATTGCGGCAGCTTTTTTGTAATACCAAGCTATTAAGTACAAAAAAATGTACTATGGCAACTTTTATTGCCCTCTTTTAAAAATTGAGAATTTGTTTTATTCTAGTGTCTGTAACAAAATTACTCCATACAACAAGTTGATAGGCAAAACGGTGTAATATACAGAATCCGGACATTTCAGTGTTTAACAGATAATGATGCATTGATCCATATCCCTTTGTCGTCCGTTCTAGATAAATTCAGCCTGATAAAATGAGAGTAGTTCTCTTAAGTTAGATGGACAACTAATTTTTAACTATGATATAGTTAGCTTACTAAATACATCGTAGTAGTGGGGGTATACCTATGAACGATATAGTTGGATGCGAAATTCGTGAGTCATTAGATAAAATTTCATCCAAAATGCGTCGAGATTATAGCGAAAATCTAAGAGAACTTAATCTTCATGTAGGCCAGGATAGACTACTCGCTCGTTTGTGGTTAGGTGATGGAATAACACAAATGCAACTATGTGAACATTTAAAATGTGAGCCGCCTACGGTAACAAATATGGTTAAATCGTTGGAGCAAAATGGGTTCATATACCGTAAACGTGATGAACAAGATGCAAGGGTTATGCGAATTTACCTAACTGACAGAGGGAAAGAATTAGAGAAACCTGTTGATTTCAAATGGAAGCAGCAACAAGAAAAATTACTCGGTTCAATTTTACCGGAAGAACGCTTAATCTTAAGGGAACTTATGAAGAGAATGGAGAGAAACTTATTCTAAAGTTTTCTCTATGTTGATATTTAGCATGCTAAATAAAATCAGTCTATATCGTTTAGTTACTAAGAAAAAGAAAAAGTTTATAGGAAACCACTGAAGAGGATGCGTCTAGTTGAAACATTGATATCCATACTTGCTAAAATGTTTCAAATTAGTTAGTAAGCTAATTTTGTGTTTTACAAATTTATTGAATCTAATTAGAAAGAGTTTACAGCGGCTTTTTTGTTTACTTGGAGCCTTTTAAAAATAAAGGAGTGAAGATACATGAAAAGAAAAGAAATGCAACTGGCACTACAAATGGTCTCTGGATATGGAGCTGAATTCAACGCTTGGAGAATGCCTGGTACAGACCCAGCAGCCTACACAAATACGGATGGTTATGTGGAGCGAGCTAAATTAGCTGAAAAAGGGAAATTTCAAATGATTTTTATCGCTGATACTCCTGGATTATACAATGACTTAGGTCCTCAGACTCCTATGTTCCCTATGGATCCTATGTTAGCACTAATGGCTGTAGCTAGAGAAACGAAACATATTGGGCTTGTTGCTACCCTATCAACGACATTCAATTATCCATATAACATAGCACGTCAGTTCAAAGCACTGGATGTTATAAGTCATGGACGTGTAGGATGGAATGCTGTCACCACATCAAATCCAGTAGCGGCAGCAAATTTTGGTGCTCAGATTGCCAGTCGCCAAGAACGATATGACATGGCTCATGAATCCATCCAAATTGTTCAAGCATTGTGGGGGAGTTGGGAATCAGACGCTTGGACGTTAGATGTAGAAGGAGGAAAATTTGCCGACATGGACAAAATTCGGCCTATTAATCTTCAAGGGGAATATTATGCATCTCGTGGTCCTTTGCCCATCCCACCCTCTGAGCAAGGTCAGCCAGTTATTTTTCAAGCAGGTGGAGGGGTTGAAGGATTGGAATTGGCGGGAAGATACGCTTCTGGTGTTTATGCAAATCCTTATGATATAGAATCTGCTCGTGAACACAGACAAGCGCTTCGACAAAGTGCTGCCCGTTTTGGCAGAAATCCCGATGACATCAAGATGTATACAGGTTTTATGTTTTCCCTAGGCTCAACTGAAGAAGAAGGTCTAGAACGACGAAGACAGCTTATGAGTTTTAATCCTGAGGAGATTCCAGGAAGGGTAAGTTACCTTGGTTCAATGGTTGGTTTACGACTATCGGAGAATTCGGTTGATATTGATCAACCTTTATCAGCTGACTTGTTGAAAAAGGCATATGCCAATCCAATGGATCCACGGTCCCACAGAGCTTTAGAGCTGCTGAAAAGAGGGATCTCCATTCGTGATGTTCTTGCTCATGGGGTTATTAACTATCATCCAGTAGTTGCAGGTACCCCCGTACAAGTTGCTGACTTCTTGGAAGAATGGTTTTTGGCTGGTGCATGTGACGGCTTCTCGGTTGTTCCGGATATAGCCTATGATGGAGTTGCTGATTTTGTGGAACTGGTTGTCCCAATTTTGCAGGACCGAGGTTTATTCCACAGGGAATATGAAGGGAAAACACTGTGTGAGAATATGGGAGTTCCTTACCAATACGGAAGGCTGAAAGAGAACAATAATTAATAGAGGAGAGGTTCAAATGAATAATACCCTTGAATTGCTTCATAATCATACATCCATTCGTTCTTTCACTAATCAACCACTGACAGAGGGACATCGAGATGCAATCTTTAAGGCAGCTAATCAAACTTCATCATTCAGTCTACTACAAGTGGTTTCTATCATTAGAATTACAGATCCAGAATTACGAAAAAAAGTGATGCAGCTCTCTGTAAATCAACCTTATATTGAAGAAGCAGCAGAATTTTGGATTTTTTGTGCAGATTTTAACAGGAATCATGAAATTGCACCCAAGGTTGACCTTGACTATATTGAATACCTATTAATAGGTACATTCGATGCTGGGTTAATGGCTCAAAATGCTTTAACTGCGGCGGAATCAATGGGACTCGGTGGTGTTTATATCGGTGGAGTAAGAGCTAATATCTCAGAATTAACCGAGGTATTAAATTTACCAAAGTATGTGATTCCGTTAGTGGGGCTATGCATAGGACATCCTGCTGGAGAGAAGCCTGGACTAAAACCACGTTTGCCTCAATCGATGGTCATGTTTGATAATCAGTATCAACCACTAGATGAAGAAAAATTAACAACTTATGACCAACAGATGCGTGAATATTACCAAAATCGTCCGGTTAAAGCGCCTTTCACAGTTAAGAAAGTAAAGGGATGGAAAGATCACATCGAGGATCATCTTGAAAGAAGTAGACTCCCTTTTATGCTTGAGTATTTAAACAAACAAGGATTTGCTAAAAAATAATCTGATAGGATATTAATTAAAAATAGATTTATGAGGATATATAAAATGAAGAATCAATACAATACGCGGGCCATCTTGACAGCGTTACTTATCTGCGGTGCTGTTGGCATGTTTAACGAAACCTCTCTAAATATAGCATTGACTAATTTAATAGAAGTGTTCCAAATTTCGCCTGCAACCGCACAGTGGTTAACAACCGGTTTTATGCCCTCTTGGTATTTTAATGCCAGTGAGTGGGTTGCTGTTGCAGACGTTTTCCACAAGGAAGCTGTTCATAGGTTCGGTCATGAGTTTAATCGTAGGTACATTGATTGCGGCACTGGCATTCAATTTTGAAATGTTGATGTTCGCCCGAGTTTTACAGGCGGTTGGCATGGGATTGTTGCTTCCACTCATATTTAATACCGTTCTTGTTATATATCCACTGGAAAAGCGGGGGGGGGGGCGGCGATGGGATTGGTCTCTCTGGTTATCATGGTCGCACCAACGTCTGGACCGACTATAGGCGGTCTATTAATAGAATATTTTACATCTTTTGGATATCCCTGCCACTTTTGGTCATAGGGTTATTGATAGGGCTTAAGTATTTGAAAAACATTACCGATGTCACTAAGCCTCGGATTGATCTACTATCTGTTGGATTCGGAGGAGTTGTCTTTGGCTTCAGTAAGGCCGGCGAAGGATTTGAGGTTGGAGTAGCATGGTTGTGATCACATCAATCGTCATTGGGCTCGTCGCGTTGGTATTATTCATAAAACAGGACGGGGGTATGTGTGTTGGAGGTATTTAACTTAAACAACTTATTATTACCTTGATATTTCCTTATTGCGGGTGGTGTCAGCTTCGCTGGTACTACCCCGATCCGGTGATTCCCGTTTCGCCAGTAGGACCAGCAGAACCTGTGCTACCTGTTGAACCTGTAGCACCAGGTGCTGCCAAAAGCGTATAATCCGGTGACGTATCTGGCGTACCTAAAGGTGGAGCAGAGTCCACAATATACGTACCACCTTCATAAGTGACCACTTGACCCACTGAGTATGTTGATGCTATTGCAGGATCAAATGCTTCAGCACCACTTAATTCTATCCCTGTAGGGCCAGTCGGACCATACCCTAGAATATTCCAAAAGTGTATAGTCGGGGGAGAGCCCAGGTATTCCTGATGGAGCATCTACATTGGCTATATAAATACTGCCATTAAACGTGACAACTTGACCCGCCTCGTAATCTTGTGATTGTGAGGGGTTAAAAGGGAGGGCGCCGGTTAATCCGCCAGCAGGTCCGGTTGGCCCAGCGGGACCTGCTGGACCTCTTCGTCCAACCCTTTGAATTGTTTTTGATTGTTTTTCTCCTTTTTCACAGGGGGATTCCCTCGAGACCTGTTTTGTTTTGAATGTTCTTGATTGATAAATGGACAGTCTCTTCTTTGAGGACGGTCATGACGTGATCTTTTGTAATGAGGCTACTCATGATATTTACCGCAAAATGGACATTTGTGATCGAATTGATTGTACAAATTGCCCATCTCCTAAAATTGATATTTCATTCTATGTGCAAATTTTCAAATTGGAAGTAAAACCTAGAAACTCATCATTTCGAAAACCATCGAATCAAATCATTTAAATGTTTCATGATTTTATGTTATGGTGTTGAAAGTATATAACTAGTATGATTTTTGACAGAAATGGGGACATCATTTATGAGTCAATCAGTTTTACAGCGCACAGCTTATTCCGTTTTAAATTTATCCTCTGTGACAGAAGGAGGCACCATTAAGGAGTCTTTTGAACATAGTATGGATTTAGCAAAAAAGGCGGAGAAGTTGGGTTATCAAAGATACTGGCTGGCAGAACACCATAATATGGAAGGTGTTGCGAGCTCTGCAACGTCCGTTTTAATTGGATATATTGCTGGGGGAACCGAAAAAATTCGAGTAGGATCTGGCGGGATTATGCTGCCAAACCACTCTTCACTTGTCATTGCTGAACAATTTGGGACACTTGAGACATTATATCCGGGGAGAATTGATTTAGGTCTTGGCAGAGCACCGGGAACGGATCAGTTAACGGCAAGAGCTCTCAGACGTAACCTTCATAACGGAGAAGATTTCCCGGAGCAGCTTGAAGAACTTCGGCAATATTTCAAACCAACAGGTCAGGTTAAAAAACATGTAAGAGCAGTACCGGGAGAGGGTCTAGACATTCCGATTTGGCTGCTTGGTTCAAGTGGTTTTAGCGCAAGACTTGCAGGAGAGCTTGGATTGCCATTTGCCTTTGCGGCACATTTCTCACCTAAAAATACAATTCCTGCTTTAGAGTTGTATAGACAGTCATTTAGACCTTCTGATGTGTTAAAAGAGCCTTATGCCATGGTGGGTGTGACAGTTTTTGCTGCAGATCAAACAGAGCGAGCTGAATATTTGGCGACCTCTCATTATCAGCGGTTTTTGAGTCTCATTCGAAATACTCCAGGAAAACTCAAAGCGCCTGTCGACAGTATGGACGGCCTTTGGAGTCCGTATGAAAAAGCGATGGTGGATGAACAATTAAGTTCGACAATGATCGGGGATAAAGAAAAGGTGAAAAAAGAATTGGAAGCCTTTATTGAAGCCACTCAAGCAGACGAAGTGATGATTAATTCGGATATGTTTGACCATCAAGAAAGAATGCGCTCGTATGAAATCATCGGAGAGATCTTCCAAGAGGCACAAGAAAAATAAACATGAAAAAAGAACTGCACAAAGCAGTTCTTTTTTATTTATGCTTTTGTAAAAATACGAAATGGTTGTCCAATTGGCAGCACAGTTCGGCCAAAATGAGTATTGAGCACAACAGCTGCTGAACCATAAAACGAAAGCAGGGAAATGATCAATTCTGCGATACCGGCAATGGTATGAGTCACATCGTACATCACACCAAACGAGCTAAGGGAAAGACCAAGGAATAAGAAATCAATAAAGACGAAAATCAAAAATAACACTTTATGTGTTTCCATTGCACCAATCGTCATAAACAAGCTGAAAATCAAATAACCGATAAACGCAAAACCTAGTTGTTTTGGATCTGCTGCTCCCGCAAGCGTTTTCCCAAAAACGCCGGCTTGAATGAGCCAAGTCGTTCCAACGCCCATCCAAAAAAGACCGAATGCGCCAAAGGCAGTGGCTCCAAAAATATTATGATGCTTTGAATCTTGTATGGACGCGATTAGCTGCGCGATGCCTCCAAGGAAGATAGCCCAAGGTAAAATAAGGGAAGTGCCATCTGTAATTCCTAGTTTTTGTGAGGACGCAACGAGCGTCACCATTGCTAAACCAAACAAACCAAGTGGTGTTGGGTCTGCAATTGATAATCGAATAGCTTGAACATTCTGTTTTTCCATAATGACCTCCTACAATTTGCACTTACAAAAGATACTCGAATTAGACCGAAACGTCAAGCTCTTTTTTAGTAGACACTTGCATCGTCTTCCAAATAAATCTATATTTAATACATATCAAATGTGATAGAAAAAGAGGGATAAAATTGAGTAAAGGCTTAGCTGGAAAAACGATTGCCATTTGTGGAACGAGAAAAACAGAAGAAATGTGTACACTTGTCGAAAAGCAAGGGGGACAAGCCGTTATTCGTTCTCTTCAAGGAACCGTATTTTTAGCCAAAGAGGAGTTAAAGCCAGACATTGAAACCTTTGTGAAGCAAGGTGCGGATTGGGTGATTTTCACAACAGGCATCGGGACAGAAACATTGATTGAGAGTGCAGAAGAGCTTCATCTGGGGGAAGCATTTATGCACATTCTATCAAATGCGCATATTGCTTCAAGAGGGTATAAAACCTTTGCGGCACTCAAAAAACGCGGAATTCAGCCAGACGTATCTGATGAAGATGGAACGGTGCGTAATCTGATCTCAAAGCTTGAAGACAAGGAGTTTCATGGCAAACGCGTCATGGTGCAGCTTCACGGGGAAAACGCTCCGGCTCTCATCCAGTTTTTACATGACAAAGGGGCTGATGTTTTGCCGCTTTTACCTTATCAGCACACACCTCCTGAACCAGAGGCCGCAGAAACATTGCTTCAAGAAATGAAAGATGAAAAAGTCCATGCCGTCTGTTTTACAACCGCTGTTCAGGTTCACGCCTTTTTCACATTAGCGGCAAAATGGGGCAGAAAACAAGAACTCCAAGAGCTATTCGAGCAGCACGTACTGGCAGTGGCCGTCGGAAAAGTCACAGCTGAAGCTTTAAAAGAAGAGGGAATAGACAGAATTCTAGCTCCGTCACTTGAGAGAATGGGTGCAATGATTATGGAATTATCCCAATATATGAAAAAACAATCATCACATTCATAGAAAAAACGCCTTTCACCCGATCAGTGGAAGGCGTTTTTCATTAGATTGTCCGTTTTCGGTTCGTACGAATTTTTTTGAGGACAAAATAGAGAACGATCAGGACGATCGCAATGGCCATAATAGGGGTTGTATAAGCGTGAGCAACACTTTGAATGTGATCCCACTTTGTCCCAAGCTGCATACCGAGATAGATAAATAAGATCGACCAAGGGATGGCAGCTAATCCTGTCAAGAGGACAAATTTCAAAAAAGGCATTTTGGCAATACCTGCTGGAATGGAGATGGCGTGGCGGACAACAGGAATAAAGCGCGCTGTAAACACCACACCGGTTCCATATCGGTCAAACCAGCGCTCTGCAGTTGCGATATGGTGTTCATGGATGAATAAGTATTTTCCGTACTTTGTTAAAAAAGGTCTTCCGCCATAAAGGCCGATCCAGTATATAAAACACTGTGCGAGCGTACCTCCGATGACGCCAGCGATAACAGCTCCAACAAAACCGATTGTTCCTGTTGACACCATATATCCGCCATAAGCAAGAACAATTTCGCTCGGAATGATTTCAATCATCAGACCTAGTGCTACACCTACATAACCAAGGCTTGTCAGCCAGGTTAAAATTTCATTGAACAAGGTTCCCATTCATTTCACTCTGCCTTTAAATACGAATTTTCTTCAAGCATCCTTATAAAAGCCTATGCTTGTTTTGCTTTTCTCATGAGTATGCTTTCCGCTTACCTCTCACGGCTAAACCGAAAGACGCCTCATGAATGCCTGGCTTTTCCACCAAGTCTGTGACGATAAACTCTCGTCTAGCAAACTTTATCATACCATATTTGCTTGTACCTAGACGATCTACTTGCTGAACACTTGTTATGTGAAGAACTATCATGAAGTCAGTGGTCAAATCAGTAAAGAAAATATGAACAGGCTGCATCCGTTTTTTTCAACAGATCATGATATAATTTGTTAGATGAAACGAACGGGTGGTGCACAAACATGTATTTAACAATCGCAGAAACAGCTGAATACTTAGAAGTAGCTGAAGCGTATATTGAGAAATTAATCCAGCAAAAAAAGATCCGCTATGTATTTGACGGCGAATCCTATCTGATTTATCAAGGACAGTTTCAAACGCATATGAAGCAGCTTGAACAATACAAAGAGCTCGTCCAAGAGATTTTAAATGAACCGATTCCTGAAGATCCAGATGTAAAGGACGAAGATTAGAGTATTGTCATCTTTTCAAATGAAACAATTTTTACTGCACGATGACTTTTATGGAGAGGACGGACAGGCTTTCCAATCAGAGGATGATGTCATCGTCACCAAAGAAGATAAAGCACCCAAATTACAAGACGTTCGGCAAGATTTGGCGTCTTTATTAGACTTTTCAATCACTAGGTGGTTTCTTGAGGGTGATGTCATCGATGCGCTGAAACAGCACGATGAGAAAAAGATCTTAGACTCTGTTCAAAGTCTGTTTGATGAAACTCAGCATGTCGAAGTGAAATCACGAATGATAGAGAAATTGAAATCGATCAGTGAAAAAGAATTGCCTACAGCTGCTTTTATCAGCCTAATCAGCCTGCACTCATTTTCACGATCATTGGGGAAGGCTGGCAGCCGTAAGCTGTCCAGCCTGGGATAGAATGAAAACATGGCTCGACAAAGGAAGACATTTCAGCTTAATTGCACTGGATACAATGGCAAACTGCGCTAAAGGGAATAGACCAGTTCTTGTGGAACAATGTTCACCTAAAATCCTTAGAACAGATAAAAATGTAGTAGAGAACACTTTAAATGACTATCTTCAAAAAGATCGCGTTCCACGAGCCAAAATGAAAGTGTCTAAAATAATGAATAACAAAGAAGACATTTTCGAATAATTTTTCACTCATTTATTGACTGACACCGGTTTGAACAATTTTCATATGGCATTTAATTTGTACATCCGCATCAGGATAGATCTCCTGCCATTTTTCTGGTGTCATTGCTTTGTCTTTTGATCTATACCTCAAACCCAGCCCAAGCGGATCTATGTTTTGCTTTTTAAAAGATTGAACAAGGTCTTGTCCTTGCTGAGCGACACGTTTTTCAACTTTTCTTTCAACATGGTCCAATATAGAAGGTTTATCAATTTTTTTGGACTTCATAAATTCTTTTAATTCACCTTTCAGCTTAATATCAATCGTGATATGAGGCTTTTTTGTTAGGTTTTTCGTTGGTTTGATCTGGTAAGACACATGTGATTTGATATTTTCAATGACGACATGGGTCTTTGCTTGATCATCCAATTGAAACTCGTAGATGCCGTTTTTATGATTTTCAATCATGGCTTTAAATGCGAACGTTTCTTCTCCAGGGATATGACCCACCATTTTTTCTTGATCAAACAGAGCGACGCCCGAGACCTTGATGGCATTGCTTGTTTTTTTGATGTAAGGGAGGTAAGCATCTACCCCTTTTGCCAGCATCTGATTCATAAAAATATGCTGATTGGTGACAGGTTCATTGCCATTTCGCATATTTTGGGCCAAGAGATCAGAGAGATATACACCTATATTTAAGTTCGTTTGATTCATTTTTGTATATAATAAGTCTTCCACTTCTCCGCCTACAATCGCAAACACTTGGCGTGAACCAATGATAGGATCACGATAAATGTAATTCATTAAATCGATCATGCCGACTTCTTTTGCTAACTTTTCACTGACTAAAATAACGAGCACCTGGCCCATGACGACTGGAAAAGGCGATTTTTCTGACACGAGAAACTGAATATTACTAATGGTGTTTGACCTCGCACTTAATATTTGATAACTTCCTTGCTCTTCACTTTTAAAGACAGGAAAGACGAAGAAGCCCTTCATTTCGCCATCTTCTACTAAATCAAATCCTGCCGCCTGAGAGATATTTAATTCATCTAAAAGGCGAGGCTGTGCACAGCTAGTTAACAAAAGACTAAACAACATGAGACCCATGAGTATATAACGTTTCATGCTCGTTTTTTCACCCACCTTTTTTTCAGCATCAGCCCAATGACCATACAGACAATCAATCCATATATAAGAATGTATCCGCTATACTCCACCCATTGATTAAAGGCTTCAAAAGAGGTTGCCCCGGCAAAAAACGAAAACATGACCAAAATGAGGATGCTGAGACAGATTA
Source organism: Bacillus sp. NMCC46 (assembly GCF_002998465.1). Lineage (NCBI taxonomy): Bacteria > Bacillati > Bacillota > Bacilli > Caryophanales > Bacillaceae > Bacillus > Bacillus sp. NMCC46. The sequence goes on from NZ_PVQZ01000001.1 coordinate 126,004, forward strand.
AAGTGACGCGCTGACTCGTATGAAATACTTGTTTCGCCATTCGGCTCGCAGCCCATAATGGAATCGCGATATTTGGAATAATCAAAAACAGCCAAAGAGACACTTCAATAAAGTCAAAGCGCTGGATAAACGGAAGCTTCACAATGCTTGTTAACGTTAACGTCGGCCATTTTGTTAATTTGAGCTGAGCACTTGAGTAATACGCAATGGAGACGAGAAATACGAGTAAATTTAAGCATGTCGTAAATAATGCCCCCATATGAGCAAATTTTTGAGACGTCTGAGCTTGTTTAATAAAGGGATAATAGACAAGCAGCGTGCCAAAACCAAACATGGATAAGGAGGCATCTTTCACTCCCATCAACAGCTGCGAAAATGTATGATCAAACATCGGAAACATGAAGCGAATGTGACTATATTTCATGGCATAAAAGCAAATAAACGTCATCCAATACGTCAGTACAATGCTAAAAAATGACCATCCAGCAATGGTTCTAAAGCCGCCGGTATGAATGTAATACACAAGCAGCAGCAGTACAGACGCAAACAATAGACCAGGAATCTCTTTAAACAGCCATACATGAATCACGTCCATATAATGGATGAGAACCGTCAATGACAAAGAAGCAAAATATAAGATATAGAGAATGTTGAATAATTGCCCAACCCATTTGCCAAATACGTATTGTGTGATATCACCAAATTCATCCGAAGGGGCCTTTTTAAACATCAAGTACATGAGAAAGATCATCACATTGACGCTGATGCCAGAAATAAGAATGGCGATCCATCCATCATTATTCATAGAACGAACAAGGTTTGTTTGAAAGTTTAAAATACCGACACCAACTTGATTGGCATTAATGAGAAAAAACACAAAAAAAGGGGAAACTTGAAATTTCTCTATCACAGAAGAAGAACTCATGCTTTCACTTCCTTATTCATAAAAATCATTTTTCCCCTTACGGCCTTGCTTCGGTTTTTGCCGGTGAATCGTTTCATTTTGCGGACGTAAATTTTCCGGTCTTTTATTCAAAAAACGGAGCTGAGGACGAATCAAACTGCCCTTTAAATCAGTCAGACGCAGCGGAAAAATAGGCTCTAGATAAGGACACCCAATAGACGTTAATTTCATTAAATGGGTGAGAAGGAAAGATCCCATCACAGCAATACCTAATGCGCCCCAAATCTGTGCTGCAAGTAGAAATGGAAATCTCAGCAGGCGAATGGCATTGCCCATTTTGTAAATAGGGGTGACAAATGAGGCAAGAGCAGAAAGGGCAACAATAATGAGCAAAATATTACTTGTTAAGCCTGCTGCCACAGCAGCCTGTCCAATGACAATCCCTCCAACAATCCCGAGTGTCTGTCCGACTTTAGCTGGAAGCCTCGATCCTGCTTCTCTTAGTAATTCAATCGAAATCTCTAAAAATAGGGCCTCAATGATTGGAGGAAATGGAACAAGATAGCGCGAGGACACAATGGTTTCTAATAAATCCTTTGGGATCAGCTCATAATGAAAGGTTAAAACGGCTACATATAAAGGCGTCGCAAAAATGGAGAATATCACAGCAAATATGCGTAACAGTCTAAAGCAAGAAGCCGCAATCCACGACATATTGTAGTCTTCCATAGTGGAAAAATACTCAAGTAAAATAGTCGGAGCAAGCAAGACATGAGGCGATCCATCCACTAATATGGCAATTTTCCCTTCCGATAAACCTGAAGACACACGGTCAGGTCTTTCTGTATTCAAAAACAACGGAAAGATGGTATTGGATACATCATTAAGCATTTGAGAGAGGTAATTCGCATCTAAAATCTGATCATAATCAATGTCCTCAATTCGCTGCAGAACAGTTTCGATGTTTTGCGGGTTGGCGATTTCTTCGATATATAACACCGCTACTTTTGTTTGAGATAGCGTGCCAACCGTCTTTTCCGCCACTTTCAGGTTCGGTGTCGGCAGCCGCCGTCTGACCAAATTTAAATTGGTATCCAAAACCTCCACAAATGCTTCCTGTGCACTGATAATGCCAAATTCAATATCAGGCGGCCCTACTTGTCTGCCTTTCTTTTCTTCAATCGGTATCAGAAGCGCTTTGCCCCAGTCCGTTTCGAGCCGAATGGCCAAGTTACCTAGGTGAAGGGCTTCTTCCACTTTTTGAAGATCGGTCGTGATGACAGACTGTTCAATGGGGATTCGTTCTTTCAGCTCCTCAAGAGTGGGGGTGAGGTGCAACTCTTTCATGCAGGGCAAAATTTGTTCATGGAGTAGATGACCATTAATTAAAGAACGAAAAAAAGAGATTCGATAAAGAAAACCTTCACTTCGTGACAATTCGTTTGTAAAATCAGAGGAACGTGACAATGCCTCAAATACTGAATTTGGGTCCTTTTGATGTTGTTTGTTTTTCTTCAGCACTTGAATCATCTCCTTCCGCGATTTGCCTCTATTATCCAACCAATTGTCTGAAGATATGCATGAAAAAAAGCGTTCAGCTTGATGAGCTGGACGCTTCTTTTCCATATTGAACGGCTTCTAATAAAAAATCTGCGAGATGGACGGCACGCATGCTGGGCGATTGTCCTGAACGTTTGATACCCGCTGCCATTTGCAATTGACAGCCTGGATTGGACGTGACAATGGCAGCCGCCGCTGTTTGACTAGCTTCTCTCATTTTATGATCTAAAATTTGCATCGACATCTTTGGCTGCAAAATATTATAAATTCCGGCAGATCCGCAGCAGCGGTCGGCATCCTTCATTTCTTTAAATGATACCCCGTGAATCGACTTCATCAGCACCCTTGGCGCTTGCTCTATACCCATTCCATTTCGTAAGTGACAAGAGTCTTGATAGGTGATGATCTGCTCTGGCAAGGCAAGCGATGTACGCTGGTGAAACTTAAGCTCCACGAGAATGTCTGATATATCCGTGATTTTCTTTGAGAAGGCTTCACCTCGTTTTTGAAAAGCCAGATCATCCTGAAGCAAATGATCGTAATCACTTAAAAAGGCACCACATCCGCCCGCATTCATGACAATGGCATCTGCCTCTATCTCCTCAAATGCTTTAATATTCCGCCTTGCTAACTGTTTCGCTTGCTCCTTTTCTCCGCTATGGCCATGAAGTGCACCGCAGCACGTCTGAACAGGAGGGATGACAACGTCACAGCCGGCCAGCTGCAAAAGCTGGATGGTCGCTTCGTTTGTGCTGGAAAAAACGGTGTCCATTAAACAGCCAGTAAAAAAGGCCACACGCTTTCTTGCTGTGCCAGTGGCTTTGTATTCTAACGCACGGCTTTTTTGTTGACGCGGCACCTTTGGAAGGGCCTGCTCCATCAGCTGTAAATGCGGCGGAAGCACCTTCAGCATGCCAGACTTGCGGGCGGCCGTTTGCAGACCAGAGGTTTGATAAAACCGAAGAAGTCCAGCCGCATGACGCATTCGGCTTTGTGAAGGAAAGAGACCTTTAAACACAGCACTTCTTACAAATTTGACAGGAAGAGATTGTTTTTTGTGCTGCTGAATGATGTCTCTTGCATCCTCAAGTAAACGTCCATATTTGACGCCGGAGGGGCAGACCGGTTCACATGCACGGCAGCCAAGGCAAAGGTTCAGTGAATGTTCGACATCTTCATCCGGCTCAATCACACCGTCTCTCACCGCCTTCATTAAAGCAATCCGGCCGCGGGGAGAGTGCGTTTCTTGTTGACCGGATTCAATATAAGTAGGGCAGGAAGGGAGGCAGAAGCCGCAGCGCATGCAGTTGAGCAGCTCCTTTTCATCCATTTGCTGCTGAAAGTTTTGCTGAATCTCTGATTGTTTAGAGGAATTCATGAGACCACCACCCGCTTTCTTGCTGCTTTTCCAAACACCTTATCAGGATTCATAATATTTGCTGGATCTAGCGCTTGTTTGATTGCTTTCATTGCTGCGATTCCTTCTTTTTTGACCTTTAGCTCTAAATAGGGGGCTTTCATCAGACCCACGCCATGTTCACCCGTAATGGTGCCGCCAAGGGAGACTGCTTTTTCAAAAATGGCCTGAAAGGCTTCTTCGACCCGCTTCATTTCTTCTTCATTTCTTGCATCGGTTGCACAAGTAGGATGTAAATTCCCGTCACCAGCATGACCAAATGTACAGATTTTTACTTCGTACTCTCTCGCAATGTCTTCGATCGCCCGCACCATGTTAGCAATTTCAGACCGGGGGACTGTAGCATCTTCTAAAATCGTTGTGGGGCTTAAACGGGCGAGGGCAGATAAAGCGGCTCGTCTCGCTGTTAAAAGGGCACTTGCCTCTTCTTCAGAATGTGCGATATTTACTCCTTTTGCACCGTGCTGCTGACAGACCTTTGCGATGTTCTTTATATCACGGGAAACGGCCTCAGGGTTGCCGTCCTGTTCGATTAATAGCACCGCTTGAACGTCAGTCGGCAGGCCGATTTTGGCAAAGTCTTCGACGACTTTCAGTGTCGGCTGATCCATAAATTCTAATGTGGCGGGGATAATACGCTCTGCAATAATCGCCGAAACTGATGCGGCTGCTTCCTCTAGGCTTTCATATAAGCAAAGCATCGTTTGTTTGGTTTCTGGAAGCGGCAAAAGCTTCAGCGTGGCTTCTGTGACAATTCCGAGCGTTCCTTCTGATCCAACAAATAAACGGGTCATATCATACCCGGCCACGTCCTTAGCGAGCTTGCCGCCCGTTTTGATGATGTCACCGTTTGGCAGCACCACTTCAAGTCCAAGTACATAATCTCTCGTCACGCCATATTTTAACCCCCGGAGACCACCTGAATTTTCATTAATATTGCCGCCTAACGTGGAGATTTTCATTGAGCTTGGATCTGGTGGGTAGAAGAGACCTCTTGCCTCTACTTGGCGAATGAGTTCCTGTGTGATCAAACCAGGCTGGACCGTTGCGGTGAGGTTTTCTTCGTCTATTTCGATTAATTGGTTCATTCTTGTAAACAACATCACAAGTCCGCCTTGTGTAGGACAGGTTCCTGCACAAAGGTTCGTTCCTGATCCTCTTGGCACGATCGGCACCTTATATGAGGCGCAGAGCCGGACGATTTGCTGGATTTCCTCAGCCGCGTGCGGGCTCACGATGATATCCGGTAGATGCTGAAAATTAGGCGTTGCATCATAAGAGTAGGCAAGCCGATCGGCTTTACTGTCTTGTACATAGGGCGCACCGACAATCTTTTTTAATTGACTTAAAAATTCAGAATTTAACATGCGCATTCACTCCTACTGATTAGACATACCGTTTCTTTCAGTATAAAAAAAGAATCGCCTCATGCCTATGGACGATTCTACAAAATATTGGGCTGTTCGCCTCGTTTATTTGGATGATGATCTAATAGCATCAAGGCTAAATAAAAGAGCATCGCATCTTGCATGCGTTTTGGATCAAGTGCCGTTAAATCTTGGATACGTTTTAGTCTGTAATGCAGTGTATTGATATGTACGTGCATCGCTTCCGCGGTATACTTCAATGAGTAATCTGATGTCATGAGTACACGCAATGTTTTCACTAGTTCAGGGTAGGGGAGAAGTGGGGCGATCGTTCGATCAAGGAACACTTCTTTTGTTTCCTGACTCACTTCTTCTATAAAAAGTTCAAGTGTTAAATCCTCATCAAACACAATCGGTGTATCCACATGTGCCAATTTTAAGGCACGAAAGGCTTGATGAAAGGATTGCTTCATCATATGTCCAGCTGCAGGTTTTCCCGCACCTATCAAAACCTTTGATGTGGAACGTGAGGTGAGGGAAGCATGGATGTGAAAAAGACGCTGCTGCAAGGTATCACGTTCATCTGCTGTGGTTTGCAGCATGAGCAAAAAGCGGGCATGTCCCCAGCGGACGATCATTTCCTGACTTGTGAGATGCAGCATTTCCTTTACTTTTTTGTATTGATCCTGCTTCATAAACGCTTCATCGTGACAATCAATGAGGACGACGACACGCTGTTTTTTGACATCAAGCTGAAGCCGCGCTGCTTTTTCAGTGAGATTGATTGCTGTCTCTGGCAGATGAAGCCAGTCGAACACAAACGCTTCAAGCTGCCGTTCATCGGTTTCCGTTTCTAGAAAAAATTCATGCTCTTGAATAAGCAGTTCGGTCATTTTTCGTAATATTTCGCCAAATGGAGAGACATGGACGGGATTTCCTGTCATCCCAATCACACCAATGACCTCTTGCTTAAAATAAATAGGCAGATTGATGCCGGCTTTGACCCCTTTCATTTGCTGCTCATCATTCTTTGTGAGGATTCGTTTTTGTCCTTCAAAGGATGTCAAATACGCCCCTTCATGAAATTGACCAATGCGCGCTGGATCTGTTGCCGCAATGATGGTGCCGTTTGTTTGTGCGATGATGATTTCCTCAGTCAGCACTTTTTTGACCTCGTCTACGATTTTTTCTGCCAGTGTCATTGTGAGCAAAACGTACCCCTCCGAGATGTTTCTTTTGACACTATCATACCATCATATGCTGAGTCATATCTTTCTTTTCATGAGTTATGCTAAAATAATAAACGCACATGAATGAGAAGAAAGGAGACATAGCCATGTCATTGCAAAATCGCTTACAAGATCTATTGAAAGAAGGACAAGCGCTGACAGACTTTGAATATGACGAAGCGGCGCGCCACAATTGGCCTTTAGAAGGTGCAAGAATAAAGGAAGAGGCACGCTTTAGCGATGTATATATAGAGCGTGTAGACAAAGAATCCGAGGACATGATTCAAACAGAAGGCGCCTCATTTCTAAACACACCGCTTACATATGTAAAACAACATCAAAAAGAATTCATTTATATCGAATCAAAGTGGTTTGATGTGGTGAGAGTCGATGGATTAGCCATTGAATGGGACGAAGTGTTTCAAACGTATACCGTGTTATTAGGTTTAAAACGTCCTAAAAAAGACACAGGTATTTTAAAAGACATGCTGGCTTCATTAAATGGTGCGCAGCTTCAATTTAATGGGCAAGACGGCTTATTCGATGTGAATTTACAGCTTCTTGAACTTGAGGACATCCATGAAGATATGCCTTTTATTGAAGTCATCTCAGCCGTGTACCGTTTTTTATTCCGCATGATCATGCAGCTTGAAATGAATGAATCAAAAAACGGCTCAAATTCCTGAGCCGTTTTTTTGTGATCCATTTATTTACGTCTTCTCATTTGATGAAGGCGTGGCAAACCGTACATCATGATCTTTTCCATATTGAAGATAATCTTCATTTGGCTGTTTATTCGTCACGACGACATCAAGATCGTGTAAATCACAAAACGTGGTCAAAGCGTAGTGATCGAACTTACTATCATCAACTAATAAAAACGTTTTGGCACTTTTTTCAACAACTGTCTTTTTAATATCCGTTTCAAGCGGGGACGAATTCGTGACTCCGTGATCAATGGATAAACCAGTTGATGCGATAAAGGCTTTATTGACATTGTAAGCTTTCAAACGCTCTACACTTTGATAGCCAACGAAAGAATTCGTTTTTCTCTCAAGCATCCCGCCGGTGGAAAAGATAGTGAGATTTTCATAAGGCATCGCCTGTGTAATAAAATCTACATTATTGGTCACAACGGTCACCTGTTTCTCAGTCAAATAGGGAAGCATTTCAAGTGTTGTCGTACCAGAATCAACAAAAATCATATCCCCATTTTCCACAAAAGCAGCAGCCGTTTGTCCGATCAATTGCTTTTTACTGAGCTGGCGGGTCTTTCGCTCTTGATATACTACTAATGTTGAATGGTTCACAGCGACTCCGCCGTACACTTTCTTTAGTACGCCGGACTCGACCAATGCTTGTACATCTCGGCGTATCGTGTTTTTTGAGACGCCAAAATGCGCCACAAGCTCATCAAGTGAGGCAGATTCCCGGTCAAACACATACTCTTTGATTTGCTGAATCCGTTTTGTTTTTATCATGCTTCATATCTCCAATCCATCCGAATCTCCTTTTTCCATTATACCAAATGGCTTCTCTTTTCCCCATCTCAATAAAAGCGTATGATAGAGAAAAGAACGTAACGGAAAGGATTTTCACTTCTATGAATCAATCAAACAACCCATTTTCAAAGCTTGCGAATTTTAGAGAAGTAGGGGGACTTCAAACAACAGGTGAGATGGTGATCAGGCAGGGAATGATTTATCGATCCGCAGATCTATCGCGTCTCACAAAACAAGATATGTTGACGTTCTCAAAGCTTAGGATTCAAACCATTTGTGATCTCCGAACAAGCTCAGAACGCAAATCACATCCGCCAAAAATCAAGGAACACAACAAAATCGTTCATATCCCGATGCAGCCAGACAGTAAGATGCCAAGTAAGTGGACCATGTTTCGTATGCTGACAACTGAAGGGAAATCTCTCTCATTTACACCGATTATGAAAGATTTATATCAAAGTATGCTCACAGAGCGTAAAGAAGAGATTCAGCAGCTGTTCTCACTGCTTTCAGATAAGAGCAATTACCCGCTGATGCTTCACTGCACGAGCGGTAAGGACCGGACAGGCTTTTTATCTGCCCTTATTCAATTAGCAGCAGGTGTACCGATGCCGGCCGTTTTAAGTGAATATATGCGTTCCAATGAAGGTGTGAAAATGCTTGTCAGAAGGCAGCAGCGATTTGTCCGCATGATGAGTTTATACCGGGTGTCAAAAGAGCAAATTCAACCGCTTCTCGGTGTGCAGCAAGATTATCTGGAAGATGTGCTAAACGAGATGATGGCGACATACGGAAGTACAGAGCGATATTTAATCGAGGCTTGCGAAATACCTGAAGCTCAGCTCAAGGAAATGAAAAACATCCTGCTGACACCATCTGCTGGCATTCGATCTCAAAAAGCGGAATAAACTGAATATGAGGTGATGCAAAAAATGCTGAAAAAAATCAGTATGACGTGTCTAACACTAATTTTGATGTTTGTATTCTTATTGATTCCTTCTAGCAGTCTAGCTCGTCCAATGCCAAAAGGGAAGCTTGAAAGCACAAGAGAGATGCGCGCGGTATGGATCGCATCGGTTTATAACTTAGATTGGCCTTCAAAGAAAGGACTGCCTGTCAAAGAGCAGAAACAAGAGTTTATTCATTTGTTAGATGAGATCAAAGCGATGAATATGAATGCCGTGATCATGCAAATTAAACCGACAGCAGATGCCTTTTATCCTTCGGCATACGGCCCGTGGTCCGAATATTTGACCGGGACACAAGGGAAAGATCCCGGGTATGACCCGCTTGAATTCATGATCGAAGAAGCTCATAAACGCGGGCTCGAATTTCACGCTTGGTTTAACCCGTATCGAATCACAATGAATCATACCGACCTCAGCCGTTTATCAGCCGATCACCCTGCAAAAAAACATCCAGATTGGACCATTGCGTACGGGAATCAGCTTTATTACAACCCAGGCATTCCTAAAGCTCAGGAGTTCATTGTCGGCGGCATAGAAGAAGTCGTGAAAAACTACGATATTGATGCAGTGCATATGGATGATTATTTTTACCCGAATAAAATAGCCGGTGTGCCGTTTCCAGATCAAGAAACGTATGAAACATATGGAAAAAAGGCATTCACGCATATAGAAGATTGGCGAAGAGATAATGTGAACCAATTGGTCAAGCAAATCAACGACACCGTGAAGAAAGTAAAGCCGTATGTGAAGTTTGGTATTAGCCCATTTGGAGTCTGGCGCAACATAAAGGATGATCCGACTGGTTCAAACACCACAGCAGGGATGACCAACTATGATGATTTGTATGCTGATACAAGAGAGTGGATTCAGCAGCACGATATCGATTATGTCACCCCGCAAATTTACTGGAGCATCGGCTTTCAGGCAGCCGCATACGATGTGCTAACAAAATGGTGGTCAAATGAAGTGAAGGGAGAGCCTGTTCACCTGTACATCGGTCAGGCGACGTATAAAATTAATCAAAACAGTGATCCTGCTTGGTCTGATCCAGAAGAATACTTTCGGCAGATCAAACTGAACAGACAGTCGCCTCTCGTGCAGGGAAGCATGCACTTTAGCCTAAAGGATATCAATCGCAACCCTTTGAATGTCAAAAATCGATTGATAGAAGATGCTTACCGTAAACCGGCTCTCATTCCAGAAATGCCTTGGCTTCATCAGAAAGCGCCAAAAAAACCAATCATTCAATCTATTAAAAAGACAGCAGAGGGTGCGGCTTTACAGATCAAAAATGATCCACAATCTACCGCATCCTATTACGCGGTCTATCGCTTGACGACGAAAGGAACATATGAATTGCTGCAAACCGTTAGAAAAAAAGCCGGCACGCTGACATCTGTCAAAAATCTTTCAGTTCATCAGAATAAGAGTGATACTTACAAAGTAACGGCTCTCAATCGACTTCATCACGAAAGCAAGCCTTCTACAATAAAAGTGAGATAACGAAAAAGCATGAATGAGGATTTTCTCCGTTCATGCTTTTTTCTATTATTTTTGTTTTAATATTCTGAATTCAGCCAAGCTTGGCATGAAGCAGCCACTTGATTAATAAATATGATAGAAAAGAGCCAAAGGGGGAAACATGATGGATTTTGAATTAACGAAAGAACAACAAATGATCCGGCAGATGGTCAAAGAATTCGCCAAGGAAGAAATTGCTCCACTCGCTCAAACCATTGATGAACAGGCTGTATTCCCGGTCCAAACTTTTCAAAAAATGGGAGAGCTCGGCTTGATGGGCATCCCTTTTCCAGAGAAATACGGAGGCTCAGGAGGAGATACAATCTCATATGCGCTCGCTGTAGAAGAAATCGGAAAACAGTGTGCCAGTACAGGCCTTAGCTATGCCGCAGCCGTTTCCTTAGGCGCAAGCCCGCTTTATTACTTCGGTACAGAGGAGCAAAAGATGGATCACCTTGTCCCGCTGGCATCTGGAACAGCACTCGGTTCCTTCGGATTAACAGAGCCAAATGCAGGGTCAGATGCAAAAGGGACGAAAACAAAAGCGGTCAAAGACGGACAAGAGTATGTGATTAGCGGGGAGAAGTGCTGGATCACAAATGCCAATTTTGCCAGAACCATTATCGTCACCGCTGTCACGGATCGTGATGAGCACGGCCGCCCGATCATCTCCGCCTTCATTGTAGAAAAAGGTCAAAAAGGGCTGTCCATTACAAATCCATACGACAAAATGGGGGTGCGCGGTTCAGATACGGCTGAAATCATTTTAGACAGCGTACGTGTACCAGCACATCATATATTAGGAGACCCAGCCAAAGGCTTCAAGCAATTTTTATATACATTAGACGGAGGACGCATATCAATTGCTGCCTTATCTGTTGGTATCGCGCAAGCTGCACTAGATGCTTCTCTCTCCTATGCAAAGGAAAGAAAGCAATTTGGGCAGACCCTCTCGTCCTTTCAAGCCATTCAATTTAAACTGGCAGATATGGCGATGCAAATAGAACTTGCTCGTCAAATGGTGTGGAAAGCCGCCTGGCTGAAAGATCATGGAAAGCCATTTACAAAAGAAGCTGCCTATGCCAAGCTTTTCGCTTCGGAAATGGCGACACAAGCAAGTCTTGATGCTGTCCAAATTCACGGAGGAACAGGCTACATGAAAGAGTGCGGGGTAGAACGGCTTGTGAGAGATGCCAAGCTCATGGAAATCGGAGAAGGCACCTCTGAAATTCAGCGTTTAGTCATCGCAAGACAATTGTTAGCTTAATCCTGTTATGAAAACGCTTACCATTGATGGAGGAGGAAAATCATGATGTCGATTCATCCACAAACGATCGGCTCCCTATTAAAAGAGAAAAAGGAGCAGCACCCAGCACATGAAGCCATTGTGTATCCAGAACGTTCATTACGTTATTCATACGAAGCGTTTTTTAGAGAGGTCAAGGAAACAGGGAAAGGTCTTATGGCATTAGGGGTTGAAAAAGGGGATCATATCGCCATCATGGCGCCCAATGTACCTGAATGGCTCATGCTGCAATTCGCCTGCGCCTCCATTGGAGCCGTTCTTGTCACCGTGAATACGAACTTTCAATCACAAGAACTCGCTTACTTACTAAAGCACTCTGATAGCAGCATGCTGTTTATCGTTGACGGGTTTAAAGAGACATCATATGTCAGGATGCTTGAAAACCTCATTCCAGAGCTTCAAACAGCTCATCAAGACGAGATCAGTTCATCATCATTTCCATATTTAAAAAGTGTCGTATATATTGGCGAGCACACGCCAAAGGGCATGCGCAGCTGGGACAGTATTCAAGCTGCTGCTAAAAGAATGGAGGATGATGCATGGGAGAAACGAATGGATGAGCTGGCGCCTGATGACGTTATTAATATGCAATATACCTCTGGCACAACCGGCTACCCAAAAGGTGTCATGCTCAGCCATACAAACATTGTCTGCAATGCCAGTCAGATCGCAGATTGCATGAAGCTCACCCATGAAGACCGCATGTGTATCCCCGTGCCGTTCTTTCATTGCTTTGGATCTGTTCTTGGCGTACTTGCTTGTCTCGCAAAAGGAGGCACGATCATTCCAATTGAATCTTTCCACCCAGAGCGAGTCCTTCAAACAGTGGAACAAGAGAAGTGCACTGTTCTTCATGGCGTCCCGACAATGTTCATTGCAGAGCTTGATTATCCGAATTTCCACCAATACGATCTGTCCACATTACGAACAGGCATTATGGCAGGATCTCTTTGCCCATCCCATGTGATGAAAGCAGTCATTGAACAAATGGGACTGAAGGAGCTCACGATTGCCTACGGTCAAACCGAAAGCTCACCTGTCATTACCCAAACTAGAACGGATGATTCATTTGAAAGGCGGGTTCAAACAGTCGGTCGGGCACTTCCTCACATCGAGGTGAAAATCACTGCACCAGGTACGCCGGATGAAGTACCAAGAGGAGAACAAGGCGAGCTGTGTACAAGAGGCTATCATGTGATGAAAGGCTACTATAAAAATGAAGAAGCCACAAATGAAGTCATTGATGAGGACGGGTGGCTTCATACAGGGGATTTAGCGGAGATGGATGAGGATGGCTATGTGAAAATCACAGGACGGCTGAAAGATATGATCATTAGAGGCGGGGAAAATGTTTATCCAAAAGAGATTGAAGACGTTCTTTACACGCATCCAGCCATTCTTGATGCACAGGTTGTTGGTATTCCTGACGAGACCTACGGAGAGGAAGCCGCCGCATTCATTCGGCTCAAACAAGGTCACACGGTGACGATTGAGTCATTAACCAGCTATTGTCAGTCACAAATGGCTCGCTACAAAATTCCAAAATATTTTTTCATCACAGATGAGTATCCGATGACCGCATCAGGGAAGATTCAAAAATTTCGTCTGAAAAAACAGGCGCTTGATCTAATAAAGGAGTGAGGGCAGCGATGTTCAAAAAAGTACTGATCGCAAATCGAGGCGAAATTGCTCGTAGAATTATTCGGACTTGTAAAAGGCTCGGGATCAACACCGTGGTTGTTTATTCAGAGGCAGATGAGCATGCGCTTCATGTGCAAGAAGCAGACAGCGCCTATCTGATTGGAGGAGCGAAAGTATCTGAAAGCTATTTAAACATGGAAGTGATCATCGAGGTTGCCAAGCAGACAAATACAGATGCCATCCATCCTGGATATGGCCTCTTATCAGAAAATGCGGCCTTTGCTGAACGCTGCCGCAGCGAAGGAATTATTTTTATTGGACCATCCGCACAGGTCATTCAGCGAATGGGGAATAAAATTGAAGCGAGAAAAACGATGGACCATGCGGGGATTCCCATTGTACCAGGCGTTTCAGCCCCGCTCCATGACGCAGAAGAAGGAGTCAGTAAAGCCCAGTCACTCGGTTATCCGATCATGCTCAAGGCATCAAGCGGAGGCGGGGGAATTGGCATGCAGCTTGTGCGAAATGACGAGGAGCTGCATAAAGCTTTTGAAGGAAATCAAAAAAGAGCGCAAAGTTTTTTCAACGACGGGACGCTTTATATGGAAAAGGTCATTGAAGACGCGCGGCACATTGAAATTCAAGTCCTTTTTGATTCCTTCGGCCATGGGGTTCACTTATTTGAGCGCGACTGTTCACTCCAAAGAAGACACCAGAAAATCATCGAAGAAGCACCTGCCACCTGTCTCGATGAATCAGTGAGACAACAGATGGGACAAATGGCCGTCAAAGCAGCCAAAGCCATTGGCTATGAAAACGCAGGGACGATTGAATGTTTAGTCGATCAAAACCAACAGTTTTATTTTCTAGAGATGAACACGAGATTACAAGTAGAGCACCCTGTCACAGAAGAAATTACAGGTATTGATCTTGTCGAGGAGCAGCTGAAAATCGCTGCATCAGAGCCGCTTTCCTTCATTCAGGAGGATATTCATCAAATTGGGCATGCCATCGAGGTCAGAATCTATGCGGAGGACCCCGTTACCTTTTATCCGTCACCAGGAACAATCACTCGGCTATTTATGCCAGAAGCTCCCTATATACGCCATGAATCAAGTGTGACAAGCGGGAGCGTCATTACCCCATATTACGATCCAATGATTGCGAAGATGATTGTTTACGGTGATACACGAAAACTTGCAATAGAACGATTAAAAAAGGCGTTACAAGCATATGAAATAGAAGGGATCAAAACCAACTTACCGCTTTTAAGGGAAATGGCTGGATCTTCTGCTTTCTTACATGGCAGCATCACAACCGATTTTCTCATGAAAAAAAGGGAGGGGAACCGTTCATGAAAATGGTCACGATACAAATGGCCGGAAACTTATGGAAGCTTCTTGTGAAACAAGGCGATGAAGTGCAAAAAGGGCAGGAGGTCGCTATCTTGGAATCAATGAAAATGGAGATTCCAATTGTTGCAGAAGAGGCTGGTGTCATCAGCAAAGTGTATAAGGCAGAGGGGGAATTTGTCGATGAAGGAGAGGTCCTTCTAGAGCTGACAGAATAGGAGGGAGCGAGATGGCATTACCAAAGCGTGTACTTATCAGAGAGGTCGGCCCGCGGGACGGACTGCAAAATGAATCCACTTGGCTGGACACAAGCGAGAAGCAAAGGTGGATTGAACTGCTCACAGCAGCCCGGCTTCCTTATATTGAAGTCACCTCATTTGTTCATCCTAAATGGGTTCCAGCCTTAAAAGACGCCAAAGAGTTAGCTCAATCCTTACACAAAAATGACAACATCACCTATGCAGCACTCATTCCTAATGAAAAAGGCTTGGCTCACTTTTTTGAAGCAAATCTTGACGCAGGCGCTATGTTTATCTCTTCGAGTGAAACACATAACAAAAAAAATATGAATCAATCCATCCACGAAACACTTCCTGTCATCAAACAAATGACAGCTGATTTAAAAGCAGCAGGAAAGATCACACGCGCATATATTTCTACCGTGTTTGGCTGCCCTTATGAACATCAAGTGCCAATGGATCAAGTTCTGCGGTTAACGGATATTCTGCTCTCTTATGGCATTGATGAAATATCACTCGGCGACACCATTGGAGAAGCCCATCCGCTTCAAGTAGAAAGGCGATTAGACATTTTACTTGAACGTTTTCCTGCTGATAAAATCGCTCTACATTTTCACGATACGAAGGGGATGGGTCTTGCCAATATTTATACGGCATTAAAAGCGGGAATCACAACATTTGACTCCTCTAGCGGCGGGCTTGGCGGCTGCCCATATGCACCTGGCTCTAGCGGAAATGTCGCGACAGAAGATGTAGTGCATATGCTTCAAAAACTAGGAACCGAAACCAATATCGATTTTCCTGCATTGATAAAAGCGGCAGAATGGATCGAAACAAAAGTAGATCGAACCCTGCCTAGTCATTGTTTACGTGCTTTTCACTCTCATACTACTTCATAAAGGATGAATGTGACATGACAACATTGGTTAATTTTATGATACAAGATGAACGGATTGGGATCATGACCTTAAACAGGCCGAAACAAGCGAATTCCCTATCCGCTGCGATGCTTGAGGAGATCAATCAAATCATTCAAGAAATCAAACACGATGAAAGCATCCGCTGTCTGCTCATTACAGGAGCTGGTTCTAACGTCTTTTGCGCAGGAGCTGATTTAAAAGAGCGACGATTGATGACAGAAGAAGAAGCAAAAGCGGCGGTTCTGTCGATTCAGCAAACCTTTACAGAAATTGACTCCCTTCCTGTGCCTGTCATTGCCGTGATGAATGGACACGCACTCGGCGGAGGCCTTGAGCTCGCACTGGCTTGTGATCTCCGCATCGCACGAGCCGGAGCAAGATTCGGCCTGCCAGAAACTGGACTAGCCATCATACCAGGAGCCGGAGGAACCCAGCGGCTTCCGCGCCTGATTGGACTCGGTAAAGCAAAAGAACTGATTTTCACAGGTGGTTCATTACAAGCTGAAGAAGCCATTCAAATCGGGTTGATTGAGCACCTCTCTTTAGCAGATTCTCTTATGGATGACGCCATTTCTCTCGCAAAACAAATCGCCAAAAACGGTCCAATTGCTTTAAAAGAAGCGAAACAAGCGATTCAAATGAGCCTTGATCATGATTTACGTACAGGTCTGATGAAGGAATACGAAGCCTATGTACGGCTCATTGATACAGAAGATCGAATGGAGGGACTTCAAGCTTTCCAAGAAAAACGAACGCCTCATTACAGAGGCAACTAGCAAGAAAGGGGAATGGGCATGATCGAAGAATATGAAGTGAAAAAACAGCGGATTGTAAAAGGAGGAGCCGAACGATACCATCAAAAAAACAAAGAAAAAGGAAAATTGTTCGTCCGTGACCGGCTCCAGTTGTTATTAGATGAGGATTCTTTCATTGAGGATGCCATGTTTGCCGAGTGTAAAGATCAACATTTACCAGCAGATGGGGTTGTCACAGGGACGGGGCGGATGAATGGGCAAACGGTTTGCGTCATGGCGAATGACTCTACCGTCAAAGCTGGATCATGGGGCGTCAAAACGGTAGAAAAAATCATTAGAATCCAAGAAACAGCGGAAAAGCTCAACTGCCCGATGCTGTATTTAGTCGATTCTGCGGGTGCAAGAATCACCGATCAAATTGCCATGTTTCCAGGCAGAAGGGGCGCGGGGCGCATTTTTTATAACCAGGTGAAGCTGTCTGGACGTATCCCGCAAATTTGTTTACTATTTGGTCCTTCTGCGGCAGGAGGTGCTTACATTCCTGCTTTTTGTGACATCGTCGTTATGGTCGAAGGGAATGCCTCGATGTATTTAGGCTCTCCGAGAATGGCCGAAATGGTGATTGGAGAAAAAGTATCACTAGAAGAAATGGGCGGGGCAAACATGCATTGCAGCATATCAGGATGTGGTGATATTTTAGCCAAAACAGAGGAAGAAGCCATTCAAATCGCCCGCGACTATTTAACCTACATGCCTGCCAACTATACAGAGAAACCAAAACGGGCAGCCGCCAAAGCACCTCAGCCATCTGAGATGACCATCCAAGACCTTATCCCTAAGGGGCAGAATACCCCTTTTGATATGTATCAGCTCATTGATTTACTCATTGATGAAGGGTCATTTTTTGAAATCAAAAAACTGTTTGCCGCGGAGCTGATTACAGGCTTTGGCCGCATGAATGGTCAGCCTGTTGGTCTTATTGCCAACCAGCCTAGGGTGAAAGGCGGGGTGTTATTCCATGACTCAGCTGACAAAGCCGCCAAGTTTATTCAGCTATGTGACGCCTTTCATATCCCGCTCCTTTTTCTTGCGGATATACCGGGATTTATGATTGGAACAAAAGTGGAACAAGCCGGCATTATTAGACACGGGGCGAAAATGATCTCCGCTATGTCAGAGGCCACTGTTCCGAAAATATCGGTCATTGTGCGTAAAGCATACGGTGCAGGGTTATATGCAATGGCAGGGCCAGCGTTTGAACCAGACTGCTGTCTTGCTCTTCCATCGGCGCAAATTGCTGTCATGGGGCCAGAAGCGGCTGTGAATGCTGTCTATGCGAATAAAATTGCCGAGCTGCCTGCCGAAGAGAGAGCTGCATTTATACAAGAGAAACGTAAGGAATATCAGGAAGATATGAATATATATGAGCTTGCCTCTGAAATGATTGTCGATGGCGTCATCCCGTTTGACCACCTGCGAGCTGAGCTTTGTCATCGATTACAAGCCTATTCCTCAAAAGAGATGACATTTACAAGACGAAAACATCCGGTCTATCCGGTCTAAAGGGGGCATCCTTATGATGAACCTGAAACCAGCATGGGTACCGGAAGAGCAGAAGGTCAAACATACACGTCTTTACAAATGGATGCACTCACTTGGTTTCTCTACTTATGAAGCATTCTACGAAGCTAGTATTGAGCGGACCGATTGGTTTTGGAGAGAAGCTGAAAAGGCGGTCGGCATCAAGTGGAAGGTGCCATATGAAGCCGCATTAGGGCAAGATTCATTCATGTGGCCGAAGTGGTATAAAGGCGGTCAACTAAACGTGACCGAAACGGCCGTGGACAAATGGGCAGAGAACGAAGAGACACAGCATCAGCCAGCCGTGATTTGGAGAAATGAAGTTGGGGCTGAGAGGAGATGGACGTATCTCAAACTTCAGGAAAAGGTTAATCGCCTCGCTGCTGGTTTTTTGAAGAATGGGCTTCAAAAAGGAGATGTGGCGGTCATTTATATGCCGATGCTTCCTGAAACGGTCGCTGTCATGCTAGCCTTTGCAAAAATTGGTGTCATCTTTAGCCCCGTCTTCTCCGGATATGGAAGCGAGCCTCTTGCCGTGCGTATTCGTGCGGCAGGTGCAACCATTGTCGTCACAGGCTCCGACATGACGCGACGCGGGAAGACGATCAATATGCGGGAATGTGCGGCAGATGCGATTCACAAAACAGACACTGTCAAAACCGTCATTGTACACACTCCCTCTCATACTGAATATGAAGGAGATATCAGGCTAAACGATTTGTTAAAAGAAGATCCGATAAGTGAAACGACCTATCTCACAAATGAAGAGCCTCTCATGATCTTATACACTTCTGGAACAACTGGTACGCCAAAAGGAGCTGTCCATACACACGCAGGCTTCCCTGTAAAAGCTGCTTTTGACGCCGGTCTTTGTATGGACGTTGCAAAAGGAGACCGTTTGTTTTGGCTCACAGACATGGGCTGGATGATGGGGCCATTTCTCGTCTTTGGCGGCTTGATCAATGGAGCTGCAATCGTTTTATATGACGGTGCACCCGATTATCCTGATGAACAGCACCTCTGGTCATTCATCCACGAGCAAAAAGTCACCCATTTTGGACTTTCACCTACTTTTGTTCGGTCTGCGATGCAGCAAAACCTTTCAGGTATTCAGCTGCCGCATGTCAAAGCCATCATTTCTACAGGTGAACCGTGGAATGAAGCACCATGGCAATGGCTTTTTGACAAAATCGGTCAAAAGCATATTCCGATCCTAAATTATTCAGGGGGAACAGAGGTCTCTGGTGGAATTGTAGGAAGTACGCTGCTTCGCCCAATCAAACCAGTTCTTTTTAATGCGGCGATCTTAGGAATGGCGGCAGATGTGTATAATGAAGCTGGTCAGAGCGTCATAAATGAAGTAGGAGAACTTGTTTTGAAAAAGCCATGGGTCGGCATGACATGTGGTTTTTGGAAAGATCCGGGGCGATATGAAGACACGTATTTCAGACGATTTGATGGGGTGTGGACACATGGGGATTGGGTGATGCAATCAGCGGATGGCACATTCCATATCACGGGCAGATCGGATGATGTCATTAATTCAGCAGGAAAACGTGTCGGTCCAGCAGAAATTGAATCCATTCTTGTCGGACATCCAGCCGTACACGAGGCAGCTGTAATTGGGGTAAAGGATGAGGTGAAAGGGGAGGCACTCGTGTGCTTCATCGTGACTAGCTCACAATCTTGTGACGAAGCAAAACTGATTCGAGAGCTCAAAACACATGTTGGTTCACACGCGGGAAAAGCTCTCATGCCAAAGGAAATTCATCTCATTTCAACTTTACCGAAAACAAGAAACGGAAAAATCGTCCGGCGTTTATTAAAAGGAGCCTATGAACAGCAGCCTTCACTAGATCTTTCTTCTTTAGAAAACCCTCATGTGTACAAAAGCATTTGCGAATACTTGAAACGGAAACAGAATCCATAAAAAAAAGACAGGAGAGTGTCCTGTCTTTTTCTATTGCACATGAAAATTCGTGCCATCTGTTGTTTCTTTGACAATCCCTGCCCGAACGACAAAATCACCGAAATGTTCTTGGTCTTCTCGTTCTTTTGCATAGCGAGGGAGCAGAGAGCCAAGCTCGTTTAAAATGTCTTCCTCACCAACATTTTCACGGTACAGCTTACTTAATCTGCTGCCATCAAACGCAGCGCCAAGATACATGTTGTATTTGCCAGGTGATTTGCCGATAAAGCCAATTTCACCTAGCGCATGGCGGGCACATCCATTTGGACATCCAGTCATTCGAATCGTGATTTCTTTATCACTTAAGCCGTTTTCTTCGACAATCTCTTCAATTTTGTCAATCAAGCGTGGAAGGTAGCGTTCTGCTTCTGCCATCGCTAAGCCGCATGTTGGAAGAGAAACACAGGCCATTGAACTGCGGCGCAGTGCAGAGTGCTGCTGGCCATCTGATAAACCGAACTCCTGAATGAGCTGCTCGATTTGTTTCTTTTTATGAGAAGTGACATTTCCAATGATCAAATTTTGATTCGCTGTTAAGCGGAAGTCACCTGTATGAATCTTTGCTATTTCACGAATGCCCGTCATCAGCGGATAATCATCATAATCTGTGATGCGTCCGCCTTCTACAAACATCGTATAATGCCATCTGCCATTGATGCCTTTTACCCAGCCATAGCGGTCTCCGTTATGATCAAAGCGATAATCTCTTGCGTCTAAAAGGGCAAATCCTAGGCGGCGTTCCAGCTCTTCTTTTACATTCTCAAGACCAAGGCGGTCCACTGTATATTTAAAGCGGGCGTTTTTTCGCACCGAACGGTTTCCATAGTCACGCTGAATGGTAATCACTTGTTTCGCAATCTCTACAACTTGTTCCGGTGTACAAAAGCCAATCACTTTTGCAAGCTGAGGATAGGTCGCTGTATCACCATGCGTCATGCCCATTCCACCGCCAATTGCGACATTAAAGCCGATCAATTGCTCATTTTCGATGATCGCAATGAAGCCTAAATCCTGCGAAAAGACATCAATATCGTTAGCAGGAGGGACCGCCACACCAATTTTGAATTTTCTTGGCAAATAAAGCGGACCATACATCGGCTCAACCTCTGTATCAGGCGTTGCCGCAACCTTTTCCTCATCAAGCCAAATTTCATGATACGCTCTCGTTTGCGGAAGCAGGTCATCACTTAATTTTTTGGCCAGCTCGTATACATCATGGTGCACTTCTGATTGATAGGGGTTTGATGTACACATCACATTCCGGTTCACGTCGCCGCAAGCAGCAATTGTATCAAGCATAGTCGAATGGATGTCTTGAATGGTCTTTTTCATATTCCATTTTAAAATACCGTGAAGCTGAAAGGTTTCACGAGTAGTCAGCTTTAACGTACCGTTTCCGTATTTGTGAGCAAGCTCATCCATCACTAGCCACTGCTTGGATGTGGCGATTCCGCCAGGCAGGCGTACGCGCAGCATAAATTGATAGGCTGGCTCAAGCTTTTGTTTTTGCCGTTCATTTCTGAGGTCTCGATCATCCTGTAAATAGCTGCCGTGATGCTTCATCAGGCGGTTGTCATCATCAGGAATGCCCGCTGAAATCGGATCAAGCATCACTTCTTTTAACGTACCCCGTAAATAATCACTTTTTTCTTTGATTTCCTCTACGTCGCTCGGAGGTCCATCCGGCGCTGTTAATGCTGTCTTCACCATGTAAGTAAAAGCTCCTTTCTTTCAAGCATCAAATCAATCAATATACGTCGCGCTGATAGCGTTTTTGCTGCTGCAAATTGGCTAAATAGCTTTCTGCTTTCTCCTTACTCATCGCACCTTCTTCTTGGATGATCGATAGAAGGGTACCATGAACATCATGCGCCATATGTTTTTCATCTCCGCAGACATATACATAGGCACCTTGCTCCAGCCATTCGAATAATTCTTTACTTTGTTTCTTCATTTGGTGCTGGACATATACCTTTTCCTCTGAATCTCTTGAAAAAGCCACATCCATTTTCGTTAAGACACCATCTTTTAACCACTTTTGCCATTCAGTTTGATATAAGAAATCCGTCACAAAGTGCTGATCACCGAAGAATAACCATGATTTTCCGTTAGCACCGATTTCTTCTCGTTCCTGCATAAACGAACGGAAAGGAGCGATACCTGTGCCTGGTCCCACCATAATGATCGGTGCATCAGGGTTTTCAGGAAGCTTAAAGTTTTGGTTGTGCTGGATATAAACAGGCAGTGTATCACCTGGCTCTAAGCGCTCCGCACATAAGATGGAGCAGACACCTTGGCGTTCTCTCCCGTGTGCATCATATCTCACAGCACCTATTGTCAAATGAACTTCTTCTTCATTGGCTTTCAGGCTGCTTGCAATCGAATAAAGGCGTGCAGGGATTTTTCTTAAAATAGCGGTGAAATCTGCGGCTGTTCCTTCAAAAGGACCAAAATCGCGCGCAGCATCTACTAGATCTCTTCCTGCTATATACGCTTTTAACTTTTCTTCATTCCCTTCTTCTAAAAGGGCATGGAGGGCTTCACTTTTTGTAAAGTCCGCCATCTTTTGAAGAAGGGGTTTTGTTAATACTGTAATCTCAAAGTGCGAGGTGAGTGCTTCTTTCAAAAGAAGAGTGTCGCCATTTTTATGCACGGTTACGGCTTCCTCTGCATTCCATCCGCATGTCGTGAGCAGTTCATCAACAAGCGCAGGATCATTTGTTGGATAAATACCAAGACTGTCACCCGGCTCATAAACAAGTCCTGATCCTTCAAGAGAGAGCTCCAAATGGCGGGTTTCTTTGTTAGATCCGCGGCCATTTAGGTTGATATTTTCAAGAACTTCCGCATAAAAAGGATTCGTTCTTGAGTATTCAGAAGCTGCTGTTTGGTTGGTTGCTCCTGCTGATTCTTGCGGGAATGCTGCGGCTTCACCTTCGCTAAGTGCCGATGTCACCCCTTGAAGCCATTCAGAAAACGGCTCATCATAATCAAGGTCACAATCCACTCGGCCTATAAGACGCGTTCCACCAAGTTCTTTGAAGCGCTCATCAAATTCTTTTCCAGTCTGACAGAAGAATTCGTAAGAGCTGTCGCCAAGCGAAAGAACAGAAAAGCTTAAATGATCGAGCTTTGGCGCACGTCTACCATGGACATATTCATGGAAAGAAAGGGCATTATCAGGCGGATCTCCCTCGCCATGTGTGCTGACGATCATCAGTAAATTGTGTATTTTTTTCAGATTATTTGGTTTAAAATCTGACATAGAAGAGAGCGTCACTTGAAAACCTTTCTCCTCGAGATGCTGCGCTGCCCTTTTCGCTAATCCTTCAGAATTGCCTGTTTGCGAGCCATAAAGTACGGTCACATCTTTACTGACAGGCTGCGCAGGGGCTGCGGCAGAAGGAGTAGGGGCCAGAGCGGCCGTTTCTGATCCGGCTAGAGCTGCCTGTGCTGATAAATAACCGGTAAGCCAAATTTTTTGTTGATCTGTTAAAGTCGGAAGCAGCTGATTGAGTAGCTCTGCCTGCTGCTGACTAAACGGACTGTTCAATACATGAAGTTGCAACGATATCCACCTCACAAGGAATATAAACATAGATTAATTCGATAGGAATTATATATATAGGTTCAATTTGAACTTTACCGAAAGTTTGCCATTAAGTAAAATATATAATATTGATTGTCATGATTAAGATTTCTAATACCTTTACAAGGTGAATGAACTTGAAGGTAAATCAGCTTAACTTATAAAGCACCTTAAGAAAAATAGGCGTTTTGTTCTGAGAATGCTAGCATGAAGAAGCTATCGTGAAGAATTGAAAAGGGGTGTATGAAAGTTGATGCAGCTAAAGTTTAAAAACATAAAATGTTTTCGGCTTGTCATCTTGATTTTTCTCATTTTATTAGTAGCGTGCAATTCTCCAAAGGACAATATAAAGGATTCATACAATAAGAATAAAACAACAGCACCTTTTTCAAAAAAAGGCATACTGCTGAGTAAAGAGGAGACTGGTTTACTTCTTATAAACAATAAAACTCCTCTAAAAAGCGATTATTCATTGAATACTCACCTTCTTATTGATAAGTATAAACATGATCTCATCATTATGGATTTATCGAAAGTTGATACTAAAGAGCTGGTACAGGGTCAAACGGTTGAGATCTGGTTTGATGAGTTACAAGAATCGTTTCCTCCTAAAGCAACGGTCGAAAAATATAAAATCATTATGGATAAGTAGGAGGGCAGTGAGCACTTCTTAAAATTCACAAATAAAAAAGGAGAAAAACCCTAGAGTTTTTCTCCCTTCTCAATTTATGCCGTTGGAAGTCCCATCACAGCTTTCACTTCTAAATATTCCTCAATGCCGAAGTCTCCCCATTCTCTTCCGATACCAGATTGCTTAAAGCCGCCAAATGGGGCAAAGTAATCTGTTTCGGCATTGTTAATGGTGATTTGGCCAGCACGGATATGTTCAGCTACATATTTTAAAGTTTTTTCATCTTTTCCAACAACATACCCGGCAAGGCCATAAACCGTATCATTGGCGATGTCAAGGGCATGATCTAGGTCCTGATACGTAATCACACTCATGACCGGTCCGAATATTTCTTCTTGCGCAATGGTCATATCATTTTTTACATTGGTGAAAATGGTATGCTTGGCGAAATATCCTTTATCGATTCCGTCCGGCTTTCCAGTTCCCCCTGCAAGCAGAGTAGCACCTTCATCGATTCCTTTTTCAATATAAGATTGCACAGTATCCCACTGCTTTTTAGAAACAAGCGGGCCTGTAGCGTGATCTTCTCTCGGATCACCAACTGTAAACTTCGGCAGGGCATTCAGCAGCGCTTTTTCAAACTTGTCTTTCATTGATTCTGGAATAAGCACACGCGTAGCTGCAGAACACACTTGACCTGTATTCATCGCAATATGATGAATGGCGGTTTCTGCTGCCTCATCCACATCTGCATCATCTAAGACGATAAGAGGGGATTTCCCGCCAAGCTCAAGAGCCACTTTCTTCACATTGTCCGCCGCGTTTTCCATAATTTTAGAGCCGACGGCACCTGATCCAGTAAATGAAACAAAGTCAATATCAGGATGTGAGCTAATACCGTCACCAATAACGTCACCAGTTCCGTTTACTAAGTTGAAGACTCCTTTCGGTACGCCTGCTTCATCAATGATTTCTGCAAGAATCATCGCAGCAAAAGGTGTAATTTCCGCTGGCTTTAAGACAACTGGTGAGCCTGCCGCAATGGCACCCGCAATTTTAAGAGATGTTTGATTCGTTGGGAAGTTCCACGGTGTAATCAATCCGCTGACGCCAATCGCTTCTTTTATAATGGTATGTCCGCCGCGGTCCTCGGTCAATGTATAAGATTTAAGTGCTTCCGCTGCTTTAGAAAAATGTTCATAGCCCATTGTGTAATGAACTTCTTCTGATACTTTCAGCGGTGCACCGAGCTCTTGTGTCATCACTTCTACAAGTTCATCCTTGCGTTTTTCGTAGCCACGCACAATGTTTTCCAGCATCTTCACGCGTTCATTTCGAGATGTTTTCGAGAAAGAAGGGAAGGCGGCACGAGCTGCTTTCACTGCCTTATCTAAATCTTCTTTTGTTCCTAAGCTAATGGTGCCAATGACTTCTTCTGTCGCAGGGTTGATGACCTCTGTCGTTTCGTTTCCTGTTGATGCAACCCATTCTCCGTTAATAAAATGTTTCTCTTGATTTCTCATTCTGACATGTCTCCTTTTTATATGTGATTCATTTAATATTCTGTTTTCAGCTGATATAAAACTGTACCCACTGTGAAAAATCTAAAACGAAGAAACTGCAAAAGAAAAAGTTTCTGATATAATACGCAAAGTGGGACATATGTCCTTTTCAATAGGTGAGCATGTATCATTTAATGGAACTAGACTGAAAAAAGAAGGAGCATTTGAACGAATGAAAGGTGTTATTTTCGCTTTATTAGGAGGCGCTTGCATTACACTGCAAGGCGTAGCCAACGCAAGAATCAGCCAGGATATCGGCACATGGCAGGCAGCAACTATCACGCAGCTAACCGGTTTTATCATCTCACTTGTCATTTTACTCATCGTACGAGACGGACACTTCAGGGAATATCGAAAGGTGCAGCCACTTTATTTAATAGGCGGCGCATTTGCAGCCATTATTATTTTTAATGAAGTCACCGCGATTCAAATGATCGGTGTCACACTCACCATCGCAGCGTTACTTATTGCACAGCTTGCTTTTACCTTTGCAATCGATGCAAAAGGATGGTTTGGTGTACAGAAGAAAAAAATGAAATGGCCTCATTATGCAGGAATTTTACTGATGGTCGCAGGCGTGATCATTTTAAAGCTATAAAGGAGGGCGTCAGATGGAGGAGCTTTATGATGAATCTCTTTTTGCCTCATATATGAAGGCACATCAATTAGAAAACGTCTTTCATCAAAAGCTCATATCACACGTGAGCTTGTGGCGCTATGAGCAGGGTGAGCTCGTTTGTTCAAAAGGGGATAAGAGGGAGTACCTGTACTTGTTAGTGAAAGGAAAATTAAAGATTTTCACGACCACAAAGGAAGGGAAAACCTTTATTCTTAGCTTTAAACATCCCCTTGAAGCGATTGGAGATATTGAATACGTTCAGCAAACCGACATGGTCAATACAGTCGAAGCTGTCACAGAAGTACATATGCTAAGGGTTTCTCATCAAGCGCTCATGCGCCATGCGAAGGATGACCCACGCGTGTTAACCTTTCTGCTAAAAGGCATCACAAGCAAATTTTATACAAAATCAAACGATCTGAGTTTCCACCTTTTATATCCTGTGGAGGTCAGGCTTGCAAGCTACTTATTGTCTGTTGTAACAAATGATGACAGCGCGAGCGCCCTTCGTCTCACTGATGCGGCAAGCTTAATCGGTACAAGCTATCGTCATATTAACCGGGTCATTCAGCAATTCTGTGA
The DNA here is from genome assembly GCF_002998465.1 of Bacillus sp. NMCC46. NCBI lineage: Bacteria > Bacillati > Bacillota > Bacilli > Caryophanales > Bacillaceae > Bacillus > Bacillus sp. NMCC46. Next base: position 153,218 of record NZ_PVQZ01000001.1, read on the forward strand.
AAAAGGGCTGATAGAGAGGCGTAGAGGAGAGATTACGATTTGTGACCGGAAAGGGCTTCTAGAAATAGCAGAGCACAATATTTATGAAAAGAAGAAATGAAGGGATTTATATATGATCATAGGAATACTATTAGCTATCACTGCTGGCGCACTCGTCAGCTTACAAACCATTTTTAACAGTAAGGTCAATGAGCATACAGGCTCTTGGTCAACTACCACCCTCGTTCTTGGAATGGGCTTTATTGCTTCACTCCTGATGGGTCTCTTACTAGAGGGAACTGGCATGTTTCAATTAAGACATATGGAAGCTTGGTACTGGATCAGCGGAGCCATTGGGGTAGGAGTGGTCATTTGTCTAGTTCAGAGTATCAAACGTCTTGGACCGACTTATGGCATCTCGATTGTCCTCACGTCACAGCTGGGCTGCGCTCTTTTGTTTGATTCGCTTGGCTGGCTTGGGTTAGAAAAAGTGGCATTTTCTTTTACAAAACTATTAGGTGTCATTGTGATTGTTGCTGGGATCTTAGTGTTTAAATTGACCAAATTGGAGTCAGCCGAAAAAGATCAATCGCAAGAAAAAGGGCTGCCACAAGAGTAGCCGCCCTTTTTTAAATCAATCGCCGCCATAATACCGTTATCGCGGATAATCCATTTAAAAGGAGCCTTTTCATCAAAGGCTTTTTTTTCTGCCCATATGCGCTCGCATGATAGGCTGTTCGGTCTTTAGCAACGAGATTACTGTAGGCGATTTTTTGTTCGATTGCCTGTGTAAGTGATAACGCAAACGGGGCACTGTCAATCACCAAAATCGACTCTGTGTTTAAAAAACTAGACCTCGCATCTAAGTTATATGTCCCAATAATACTCAAGTAATCATCAATCACCATTGATTTCCCATGAATGGAATAGGGGCCTTCATATTCATACAAATGAACGCCTGTTTTCATCAGTTCCTTTTTCGTGCTTAAATATCCAGCAAAGGCTAACGGATTTGGTGTCGCTGTAAGAGAATTCGTGACCATTGTCGTTTGAATCTCACTACCTAAGGGGGTGAGTCCGGCTTTCATTGGGCGTGTTGGGATGACATAAGGCGTTTGTATAAGCACAGAACGCTTTGCCCGGTGCGCAAGATCGTTCAGTTTTTTCAGCACAAGCGGCCGCTTATTGAAGCGTTCTACAGGATTTGTGAAAAAGGCAATCTGTTTCACTGAAGTGGCATCTGCTGCCCAATCAAAGGAGGACATCACAAAAGGTTCTTTTGTGCGCACTGCTTCTTGATAGGATCTGAGCAGCTGTTTTCTTAGCTTTAACCCTTTTTTCGCTTTTGGCTTGGAGAACACCTCTTTTGTTCTTTTCGTAAAATCATGATTCCATAGATAAACGAAATATTGCTCCATTTCATCTAATACTTTTCCCTTTTTGGCGTTATAGAGCAGCACATCGCGGTCAAAAGCAAAGTCTTTCGGCGGCTGATCTGCAAAGTATTTATCACCGATATTTCTTCCGCCCATCACAGCCACTCGGCCATCTGCTAGTAGCAGCTTATCGTGAAGCCGATTATGCCACGTCCAAGGCTTGAACAAACGAAAGGGCTCATAAAAACGAATCGACATGTTCGGATGATTTGCCACCGCATAGCGCAAATGCTTCAGCGGCCCGCGCAAACTGTGGCAGATGCCATCTAACAACACCTGGACTTTCACACCTCGATCAGCTGCTTCAATTAAAGCACCTAGTACCCATTCGGCTGTTTTTCCCTTTTGAATGGAATAGTAACTGAGACGGATCACCTTCTTTGCCTCACGAATCATTTGGATTCTAACCTGACCAGATTCAAACCCATCGTCAAGAAGCATCACTTGATTTGTCCCCTGATCGTCTCCTGAGATAGAAGAGGCTTTATAAATACAATGTTCTTTGCATGTTTTTCGTATCGGTAAATAAAACAACACAAATGCGGTCAAAAATACATAGACGACATAGAGAAGGATGAGAAAAAACAAGAGATGAAGCATAGGGTATCAGCTCCTTTCACACAGACACAACTTTTCCTTAGTGTATGTCAAAAATCAAATTTCACTCATTTTGGCTGCCACATCAAAATATATGATAAAAGAATCATCTTGTTTTTATTGGGCATTTAATTATAGTATGAAATGAGTAAGGGGGAATCGAATTGAATGAACCACTATTTAACATTCCAAGCGATGTGTATCAAACGTTAAGTGAAACAGAACGTTATTTACTCCATTATATTCACCAGCATCTAGAGGAAATCTCCACCTTATCCATCGTCACATTAAGTGAAAGAGCGAATGTGTCGACAGCCACAATTGTCAGATTGATGAAAAAAATTGGTTACAACGGCTATACTTCCTTTAAATATCGATTGAAACAAGAAAAGAAAATGACCGATGCAAGTGATCAGCTAAAAAACATCGATGAAGACATCAAACTAGCGATTCGGAAAAATGAAGAAGAGGTTTTAAAGACGATTCAGCTGCAAAGTATTGGGCAAATTGAAGATGCCGTTCAAAAAATACATAATGCGGACAAAATTTATATTTTCGGCAGAGGCTTCTCAGAGATGATTGCCAAAGAAATGACCATCAAATTACAGCTCATCGGAAAAACATGCGAAGTACATGACGATCCGAATATCATTCGGCTGAAATCGAGAGACATCAGTAAAAACGAACTTGCGATCTTTGTTTCATTAAATGGCGAAACAGCAGAGCTCGTTGAAGCGTGTCAAAATCTCAGCATGAAGCAAGTCACGACCATTACCGTCACGACAAGAATAGATTCTACATTAAGCAAAATATCAGATATGACTCTAGTCGGATATAAAGGCGAACAATCTTTCTTCCCAGATTATGAAGTCAGATCGCGCCTGTCTCTTCATGTCATTGCCCGCATTTTACTAGATGCCTATGTGATCCGAATGAAATAACCGCTAAAGAAGCCTTCGAGACTTTGATCTGGAAGGCTTTTTATCATGAAAACCTTTACACAATCTGAAAACATTTTCACTCCATCGTATGAGATACTTTCTTTAGAGAAAAGAAAGAAGGTGAAACCAATTGATTTATACCTGCACCTTAAATCCTGCTATTGACCTATATATTGCATTAAAAGAAATGAGAGCGAATGCAGTCAACCGCACGGAAGATGAAGATTATCAGCCGAATGGCAAAGGAGTCAATGTCTCCATTATGCTAAAGAAATATGGATTCACCAGCACTGCATTAGGATTTATTGCTGGGTTTTCAGGCTCTTATATTGAACAATCCTTAAAGGACCTTTCCATTCAAACCGATTTTATCTCGGTTGAAGGAATTACACGCATTAATGTTTTTATTAATACGACAGAAGAATACAAGCTCGTGAACCAAGGACCTGCGATTGAAGCAAAAGCGCTTCACGCCTTTCGTGAAAAAATAGCGGCCATCCCGCAGGGGGACATCCTTATCATGTCAGGCAGCCTGCCAAAGGGCGTACCCGCCAGCATTTTTTCAGAAGTAGCAGCTATTTGTCATCAGCACAACGTCAAGTTTATTTTAGACACAAGCTCCGCAGCAGTTCTTGAGACGCTTCAATACAAGCCGTATTTATTAAAACCGAATGAAGAAGAAATCGCTGCTTTTTTCGGCAAAATACATCCTATGTCAGAAAAAGAACTCATTCAATCAGGAGAAAAACTCATTGAGATGGGTGCAGAGCAAGTGCTTATTTCCCGCGGAGGAGAAGGGGCTTTGTTCATTACGAAAGACGTCATCTTAAAAGGAAACGCACCGACAGGCACTGTGGTAAACACAGCTTGTTCTGGAGATGCAATGCTCGCAGCCTTTCTTAGTAAACAGCTTGAAGGTCATTCACCTGAAGAATGCTTACGTTACGGCATTGCAACGGGCGCATCTACTGCATTTTCTAAAGGCTTAAGTGATTTACATGACATTCATTCATTAATTGAGCAAGTACACATTCACAAGATATAAGGGGGAATCAGATATGAGCCGTAAAAAAATTGTCGCTGCAACTGGCTGTCCAACAGGCATTGCACACACGTTTATGGCAGCTGAGGCATTAAAAATAGCTGCTGAGCAATTAGGGGTCGACATCAAAGTCGAAACACATGGTCAAGTAGGAATTGAAAACGCTTTAACCGATCAAGACATTCTGGAGGCCGATGGGATCATTGTCGCAGCTGACAAAGATGTGAATACAGATCGTTTTCACGGCAAACCACTTATTGAAGTGCCTGTAGCGAAAGGCATCCGCACGCCAGAAGAACTGATCCAAGGCATTATCAATGGAGATGCACCCGTTCATCAAGTGAAAGGAAGGGCTTCTGGAACGGAGAAAACATCTGCTCCTTCATCCTCTCAACAAAAGACGACGAATAAATGGATACACACGATCTACAAACATTTAATGAACGGTGTATCACACATGCTTCCATTTGTTGTTGGAGGCGGGGTCTTAATTGCCATTTCATTTCTATTCGGTATCTACTCTGCTGATCCTCAGCATGAAACGTATCATCCGTTTGCTGCCTATTTGAAAAGCATTGGCGGACTCGGCTTTAGCTTAATGGTGCCTATTTTAGCAGCATTTATCGCTGATTCAATCGCCAGACGCCCAGGGATGGTTGTCGGGTTTATCGGCGGCCTGCTTGCAAACGACGGAGGCGCTGGATTCTTAGGTGGTATTATCGCAGGTTTTGCAGCAGGATATATCATCGTATTCCTTCAATTCCTGCTTCAAAAATTACCTGCATCACTTGACGGTTTAAAATCAATCTTCATCTATCCTGTTATCGGTATTTTCTTGATTGGAGCTGTGATGACACCACTATTAGTTCCGATCACAGGCCTAAATAATTCATTAATGGATTTTCTCTCAGCTGTTCAATCCACGAACCCGCTGCTCTTAGGTTTAATTGTTGGAGCGATGTGTGGATTTGATATGGGAGGTCCTTTTAACAAAGCAGCCTATGTCACAGGAACGGCTTTACTTGCACAAGGCAACCTTTACTTCATGGCAGGTGTGTCCGCAGCATGTATCACACCGCCGCTTATCATTGCGATTGCCACAACGATTTTCAGAAAACATTTCACACCGCAGGAACGAAATGCAGGGGCAATCAACTATATTCTAGGGGCGACACATATTACAGAAGGGGCCATCCCATTTGCGGCAAAAAACCCGATCGTTGTCCTGCCAATTATCATGTTTGGCTCAGCCATCTCTGCTATATTGACGTATCTATTTGGCGTACAGGTTCCAGCTCCGCATGGTGGATTCCTTGTCCTTCCAGTCGTCACAGGTGCATTTCAGTGGGTACTATCCATACTGATCGGATCACTTGTAGGTGCCATTCTATACGGACTTTACCGTAAAAAAATAGACAAACCCGCAGTTTAATAGGGAGGAAGAGAAATAATGGAACATATCTATATGAATCTTCATGAAACAGCTTCTTCACAGGCTGGCGTTTTCGCAGCCATTGCTGACATTGCCTACAAAGCAGGTATTTGTACATCAGCAGAGGATGTCAAAAAAGGCTTAGCTGAAAGGGAAGCACTGAGCACGACTGGATTTCAAGATGGATTTGCCATTCCACATACACAAACAGAAGCCATCACAAAACCAGCACTTGTGATCGTCCGCACTGAAACAGGCATTGAATGGGACGCTTTTGATGGGAAGCCATGCTTTTTCTTCTTATCCTTACTGATCCCCAAAAATGAAGCGGGCACCACTCATCTAAAGGCTCTTTCTGCTCTTTCACGAGGATTAATGGATGAAGTGAAACGACAAAAGCTGCTGGAAACAAGAACAAATGAAGACATGCTTACTGTTTTAGAAACAGATATTTTAACGAGAGAGGATGTTTGATTATGCCTTTACTTTCAACAACACCGATGCTTGAGGCTGCGAAAAAAGAAAAATACGGAATCATTGCATTCAATGTACATTCCTTTGACAGTATTTATTGGGTGCTCGAAACGGCCGCAGAATTAAAATCACCTGTCATTTTGCAAACAACGGTTGGAACGGTTCAATCACTTGGAGCAAAAGCGATTGCAGATACAGTCAAAGCGGCGGCTGATCAATATCAAATCCCAATCGGTCTGCACCTCGATCACTGCACGGACTTTGATGTGATTCTCACCTGTATTCGAGCAGGATATACATCCGTCATGATTGATGCATCCATGCATTCATATGAAGAAAATGTACGCCGCACAAAAGAAGTCGTAGACCTCGCATTAAAAGTAGGGGTGAATGTCGAAGCAGAATTAGGCAAGGTAGGCGGCGTAGAGGATGATATCGTCGTCGATGAAAAGGATGCTGAAAAAGCCATTCCATCAGAATGCCGTCAATTTGTAGAAGAAACTGGGGTACCTACTTTAGCGCCTGCGATCGGCACCGCTCACGGCATTTATAAAGGAGTACCGGATATTGACTTTGACCGTATTGAACAAATTGCAGCGCTGGTCGATGTTCCCCTTGTGCTGCACGGTGGTTCCGCTGTTCCGGATGAAGACGTCAGACGATGTGTGGCACTTGGTATGGCAAAGGTTAATGTCTCTACTGAATTGAAAAATGCGTACTCTGAAGCCATCCGTGATCATTTCTCAAACGAACCTGAAAGCTTAGATCCACGTATGTATTTACAAAAAGCAAAGCAAGCAGCAAAAGACATGGTCACATCGAAAATACGTATCGTTGGCAGTGAGGGCAAAGCCCATCCTCTATATCAGTGAAACGAAAAAAAGCAGAGCCGCTAACGCTCTGCTTTTTCACATTATTCGCTTTCTTTCATTTCATTTGATGTGCGTACTCGTGCATTTCCCATAAATAGGACCGTAATCGCTGCAAGGGCAATAGGGAATAACGCAATCAAAAATACGTACGTAATGCTTTGTGACATCGCATCGATGACTTTATTTAAAATATCAGGCGGAATTTGTGAACGGGCACCTTCTTGGAATATGGCTTGTGGATTGCCTATTTGAGAAGGGGCTCCTTTCATTCCGCTAAAGGCTTCTGCTAAGCGATTCGATAGGACATTGGTTTGAATCGTCCCAAAAATCGTGACACCAAGTGTCATCCCAAGTGATCTCATAAATGAATTGGTTGAGTTTGCACTGCCTCGGTAACGAGGGGCAAGATCATTCATTGAAGCTGACGGCAGAAGGGAGAAGCTGAAGCCGACACCAAAGCCTGATATCATCATAAAGATTGTGAGCCAAAGTCTAGCTGTATCTGGTGACATATTGGCAAGAAGCAGCATCCCAGCAAAAAATGAAATAACAGAGATCGTCATAAGACGTCTGAAAGGAACTTTCGTCTGCATCGTTCCGCCAATCATACTGCCAATCACAGATCCTATCATCATCGGTGTTAAAATAAACCCTGCACTTGTCGCAGATTCACCATACACCGCTTGCACGAAAATAGGAATAAAGACGGCAAGAATAATAAATGTCCCCCCATATAAAAACGCCAATATTTGAGATGTCGCAAATAAACGATTTTTAAACATCCAAAAAGAAATAATCGGTTCCTCCGCTTTACGCTCAACAATAAAGAAGATGGTACCAAACACAAGAAACACGGCAAAAAGTGTGAGGATTTGCACCGAATCCCACGCATAAGATTTACCGCCAAGCTCAAGTGCGAACATTAAGCTCACAACTGCCACGACAAGTGTAATAGCACCTGACCAGTCAATTTTTTGCTTGCGATGTTCTAGCGATTCATGATAGTATCTGGCGATCAAGAACACACTAACAATACCGATTGGCACGTTAATATAGAAAACCCAATGCCAGCCGATCGAATCTGTGATAATAGCTCCTAACAGTGGTCCTAGTACACTCGATAAACCAAATACTGCACCAAACATACCGGACATTTTTCCGCGCTTTTCAGGCGGGAAGATATCAAAGATGATCGTAAACGCGATCGGAAGAAGGGCACCGCCTCCAAGCCCTTGAATGGCCCGGTAAATAATGAGCTGATCCATCGTTTGTGCAATACCGCACAGCGCTGATCCAATTAAAAAGAAAATAAGTCCAAACAGAAAAAAACGCTTTCGACCATACATATCAGAAAGCTTTCCGTAAATCGGCATTCCGGCCATTACTGCCACCATATAAGAAGCCGTCACCCAAGCAAATTTATCAAAACTGCCCAAATCTGCTACGATGCTTCCCATCGCTGTTGCAACAATGGTATTGTCCATCGCTGCCATAAAAATCCCTAACAGCAAACCGATGACAACAAAGCGAGTGGATGCCTTGCCTTTATCCACATGATTCATTTCATTTACCTCCTGCTTACGTTCTCTCCTTATTTTTGCTATGATCAACTTAAATATAAAGGAAGAGAACATTTATCTTGATGATCAAGATAAATTGATTTTAAAGGGAGGAGAACAAGTTGTCAATAAAGAACGACGCAGAAGACAGAGCAGACCTGATCATACATACACTGAGGCGCCTCGCGACACGAACGGTTTTATTCCATCAAGCGGCCGCGCAATCGCTCGGCCTTTTCCCAACAGATCTCAAATCAGCCGATTTATTAAACGAACTCGGCCCCCTCACAGCAGGGGAATTAAGTGAAAAAACAGGTCTTAGCTCAGGTGCGGTCACAGCTCTCATTGACCGCCTTGAAAAAGCTGGCTACGTCAAAAGAGAAAAGGACCCAAAAGACAAGCGAAGAGTCATTATCGTTCCATTAACGGCAGGGAAATCACAAGTAAAAGAACTCTTTCAATCTTTATCGGCATCAACAAAACAGCTTACAAACGAATACAAGCGAGAAGAATTAGACTTAATCATTCAATTTATTAACGAAGCAGCAGATATTATGGAGCAAGAGCTGCGATTGTTTAAGTCTAAATCGTAAGAAAGCGCACTGTTGGAGGTGTGCTTTTTCTAATGAAAAAATTAACCTGCATCGGATGAAGAATTTTAGATTCCTTTGGATCTGATATACAGAAGATGAATTCGCTGAACTAGCCCTTTTTACTATTTTTAATAGATTCAAAGGTTTAGAGATGAAAAAGGATTGTTATAATCTGAAAAAGCAAGCAACATGTAATCTTTCCACTTTAAAAATAAAAAAAGCCTAAAAGTTAATAAATATTTAAGATTTAATAGTTACTATTTTTATTAACCACAAAATAAATAAAATGGAGGGTTAATTGGAATGAAAAGAAAATTTATTAATTTAGTTGGCTTTGCTGCGGTATTGACCGTTATTGTAACAGGCTGCTCGCAGTCAAAAAGCTCAGATAGTGTGAAAGCAGAAAAAGTCTCAGCTGAAAACGAAAAAAATAAAGGAAATGTGTATGTAGAAAGTGAATTTGCTCCATTAAAACGTGTCGTTTTGTCTCAGTCTGAAGTTTATTTTCCCGAGGGAGATAGCGGCTCAAACATGATGGAAGATATGAAAGATATTCAAATCAAAATGGAAAAAGAACGTGAAGAGTTTAAAAAAGTACTTCAGAAATACGATGTAGACACCCAAATGCCACGCCTTTTAACAGAGAATGAAAAGAAATTAGGTTTAGCTGAAAATGGTATAACTGGTGGAGCAGGGGCTACGAATTTCTTTGTTAGAGATCCATTCTTTACAATAGGAAATCACATAATCGAAGGATCGTTCTTTTCAAGCTACCGCAGACTAGAAGTTTTCCCAGCAAGACATATCCTTTTAAAAGAGGTAAGAGCGAACAAAAATCCATATGTTGCTGTTCCACAGCCGGATGTTTCAAAAGGCATAAATTCTAAGACTGGTCCATTTCTAGAGGGTGGAGATATTCTTGTGTACGGGAAAACAATTTTTGTTGGGAACTCTGGTCAAGCATCTAATAAAGAAGGAATCGATTGGCTCCGTAATTATTTAACACCAGATGGTTATAAAGTAGTTGAAGTGAAACTCGAGAAAAATACTCTTCATCTTGATTGTGCCATTAGTTTTGTGCGAGACGGTCTGATGATTGTGAATGAAGACTCACTACCAAACGGAGTTCCAGATGAATTAAGAGATTGGGATAAAATAAAAGTAAGCTACAAAGAAGCGCAAAATTTAGCTATTAATGGGTTACCGATTAATGAAAAAGTATATGTAACGGATATAGCATATCAAAATACAATTGGAAAAGAATTAGAAAAAAGAAATATCAAGGTGGAATATGTTGATTTTAAAATAACAAGAAGCTATGGTGGCGCTTTCCGATGCACGACTCAGCCATTACTTCGTAAATAAAAAAACAGAAAAGCATCCTGATTAAGAGCATCTTTTTTCTATGTGGATCATCGTATAATAGAGACTAGCAAAAAACGATTATTTTGTCCAGAAAGAAGAACCTGCAGACGCTGATCATTAGGCACTTAAGTGCCTTGATTGGTGTCCGCTTTCTTTATCGGCAATGAAGCCCAGTACATATGTGTGAATCAAGAATGCCAAAAGAATTGTAAAAAATCAAAAAAAGGCATTCAAAAAAATTTCTATCACGTAAAAGAAGACAAATGATTCTTTGTATACAAGTCTAAAGCACACTCATGCGGGTGTGCTTTTTCTTATAGCAAAATAGCACCCAAAAGCTGCACTGCATTTGCTGAAGACATTTGGGCTTCTTTGATGCATGTGAGTTGATTAAACTTATAACCAAAGGAAAGAAGGGAGGAATTCCAACTGTATTTAACCAAAAGGGGCACGACTTTACTATCAATGCTGATTCACACGACATCTTATTTATCAATTGAAGATTTACAGAATCGACTGAATGTCTCTACTCGAACCGTCTACTCTGAAATCAAACGCATGAATAGCTGGCTGGAAACTCAGCAGCTGAGTGGTATTCAGCGAAAAGATCAACTTGGCTACTACTTACACCCACATGAAAAAGAAGTCATTATTCAAAAAGCGAACACCATTCTCGTTGGCCATGATTATGAACCATGCGTAAAGGAAAGAAGAGCCATCCTGCTCTTATCCATTGCATGCAGTGAGAAACGCCTAAGAATTGATGATTTTATGAAGATGATCAAAGTGAGCCGGAATACATTGCTTGAAGATATGAAACAGCTAAAAGAAGCACTTTCAAAGCAGCAGCTCACGCTTCACTATCAGACAGCCTGCGGCTATTTGATTTCAGGAGAAGAAAGAGCGATTCGATTGGCGCTGAAACCTTATATTCATTCCATTCGCACAATGATAAAAAACGAAAAAGCGTTTCCATCTTTTTGGTTAAAGGGGCCCATTTCATATAAGCGGTTAAAGCATCTCCTCGAGAAGTCAGAACAAGAGCTTAAGCTCGAGTTTGCAGATGACATGCTGGATCAGCTGTCTTTGGATCTCTTTTTCTACTTCAAGCGGATGAAGCTAGGACGTGCTGTACACCTTTCAAACGAAGAAAAGCGTACATTGCAGGAAACAGATGAATGCTTGGCGGCTATTCGTTTCATGGCACAAATTCAAAGGGAAACAGTTCTTCAAGTTTATGATGATGAAATCTATTTTCTTAGCACTCTATGGCTCAGCGCCAAGAAACAAAAGCTTCCATCAAGTAAAAAACCAGAAGAGCATCTCATTCGCACCATTGCCAGACAAATGATTTTTGACTTTCAGCGGTATGCTTGTATTTCCTTTCAAGAGTACGAAGCCTTGGAGCAAAACTTGACCATGCATCTCATCCCGGCCTATTACAGACTCATCTATCACATTGATATCAACAATGAATTAACAGAATCTATTAAAAAAGCACAGCCAGAGGTGTTTGACATCACTCAAAAGGTCGTATGCCATTTAGAAAAGGCGACTTGCTCAAAGATCAGCGACCATGAAATTGCATATGTGGCGATGCATTTTGGTGGTTGGATGAGAAGAGAAGGGATTTCACCAATTGTGCGGCGTTCTGTATACATTGTCTGCGGCGAAGGAATTGGCACAAGTCACATGCTGAAAACACAGCTTATCGAATTAATCGGTTATATCGAAGTACGCGATCTATTATCAAAGCGTTCATATGAAGAAATGTCATCCATTGATGTCGACTTTGTTGTGTCAACAACACCTATTTCGTTTAAAGGAAAACCCGTTCACCTCGTTCATCCCATCCTCACTGCCTATGAGAAAAAAACCTTGCTTCAATATGGAGAAGGTGCAGAAATCAGGCTTGATGAGAAAAATGTGAACGCTTTATTCAACATCATTCAGCAGCATACCATCGTACAAAATGAAAAAGCACTGCTTCGTGATCTTAAAGAGCTACTTCATCCCGCATATGTATCCCATCAGAAAGGGTGGAAACCAGTGTTAAACGATTTATTAACAGAAAAAACCATTCATCTCCAGCAAACAGCAGAAACATGGCAAGAGGCCATCACAAAAGCAGCGCAGCCTTTACTCGATCAAAATGCCATTCAGAAAGGTTATGTGGAGGCCATGATTCAGTCCGTTGATCAAAATGGACCTTATATTGTGATTGCACCACAAGTAGCCATTCCGCATGCCAGACCAGAGGACGGCGTGAACAAATTAAGCATGTCACTCATGTCATTCGAACGGCCCATTTTTTTCTCTAAGGATGAAAAAAAACAGGTTCGTCTCATCATTGTCCTAGCAGCCATTGACAGTATGACCCACTTGAAAGCACTCAAACAGCTGACCATGCTGTTAAGTGATGAAAAACGGATGAAACAATTGGTTGAAGCAAGGGAATTAGCATCGGTGCAAGAACTAATTGATCAATTTTCACAACTATAAAGGAGGAAAAAGAGAATGAAAAAAATTCTTGTTGTGTGCGGAAACGGATTAGGAAGCAGCTTTATCGTAGAAATGAATGTCAAAAAAGCATTAGAAGAGTTAGGGCTTGTAGCTGAAGTGGATCATACCGATCTCAGCACAAGTAAAAATGAACAGGCAGATCTCTATATCGGAGCAACAGACATTATCGACCAGCTGGATGACGGCACAAGAAAGGTCGCTGGATTAAATAACTTGTTAGACCAGGAAGCCATTAAAGACGTCCTTCGTAAACACATATAAGCCACAAAAAAGGGGGATTCACATCATGATAGAACTGATCATGAACGATATATTGGGCACACCGGCAATTCTCATCGGTTTGTTTGCACTGGCCGGTTTACTTTTGCAGAAAAAATCAGCCGCAGATACCGTGTCAGGCACCTTGAAAACAACCATGGGTTTTTTAATATTAGGAGCGGGCGCCACGGTCGTGTCTGATTCACTTGGAGTTTTTCGAAAAATGTTTGAAGCAGCCTTTCACATTCAAGGAGTTGTCCCAAATACAGATGCCATGGCGGCCATTGCCCAAAAGGAATTCGGGACACAGACGGCTCTCATTATGATTTTTGGCATGCTGGTCAATTTGTTATTGGCAAAATTCACGCCCTTTAAATATGTCTTTTTAACAGGGCACCATACCTTGTATATGGCTGCAATGCTCGCAGTCGTTCTCTCGACAGCCGGAATGCAAGGAGGATTTCTTGTCACCACCGGTTCGATTATATTAGGAACAGCTATGGTCATTGCACCCGCTATCCTTCAGCCATTCACAAGGAAAGTCACCGGAAGCGATGATCTCGCGCTCGGACACTTCAGTACCTTCGGTTATTTTACAGCGGGAATGATCGGCAAATGGATCGGTCGTCCAGAGAAATCAACGGAAACCATTCAAGTGCCTAAATCACTCGGATTTCTAAGAGATACATCTGTTGCCATTTCGATCACGATGGCTTTGCTGTTCTTTGCGATTGCACCGTTTGCAGGGATTCCCTTTATAGAACAAATTAGCGGGGGCACGAACTTCGCTGTCTTCATTCTCATTCAGGCTATTACCTTTGCCGCTGGTGTATACATTATTTTAGCCGGGGTGAGGATGGCAATCGGTGAAATCGTGCCTGCTTTTAAAGGGATTGCCGATCGTTTTGTGAAAGGGGCAAAGCCGGCACTTGACGCGCCAACCGTTTTTCCATTTGCTCCAAATGCAGTCATTATCGGTTTTTTATGCAGCTTTGCAGGAGGCATCGTATCCATTTTTCTTTTACCTTTGTTTGGTTTAACTGTCATTGTCCCTGGTCTTGTCCCGCACTTTTTTTGCGGCGCTACAGCAGGAGTGTATGGCAATGCAACAGGAGGCGTGAGAGGTGCTGTCGCTGGGGCCTTTGTGAATGGATTACTTCTTTCCTTTTTACCTGCTTGTTTATTACCTGTGTTAGGGACCCTTGGCTTTGAAGGGACAACTTTTGGAGATACAGACTTTGGTATCATCGGAATCTTAATTGGATTGATCAAGCTTTTATTTCAACTTTAAAAAAGAGGAGCCTGAGAATGAAAGCCATTTTTTCACCTTCACTAATGTGCATGGATTTAACGCACTTCCGCGAACAAATTCATATTCTCAACACGAGAGCAGATCGATATCATGTCGACGTCATGGATGGTCATTATGTGAAAAATATCACCCTATCACCCTTTTTCATTGAACAGCTTCGAAAACTAACAGATAGACCAATTGATGTTCACCTTATGGCGGAATACCCCCAAGAATTTTTAATCGATGCCTGCATTGATGCAGGCGCAAGCATGATCTGCTTACACCCAGAGGTCGTGCAAAGAGACGTTTTTAGAATCATTCGGCATATCCATCAAAGAGACTGCAAGGTCGGCTTTGTCTTAAATCCCGCCACACCAATTGCGGCGTTAGATTCCTTTATACATTTAATAGACCGAGTGACGATCATGACGATCGATCCAGGCTTTGCAGGACAGCCTTTTATTAAAGAAATGCTTCAGAAAATTAAACAAGTGAAAAATGTAAAAGAGAAGGGAGGATACACGTTTTCAATTGAAGTAGACGGCTCTTGTAATGAGAGCACGTTCCGGCTGCTTGCTGAGGCTGGAAATGAGATCTATATCATCGGCAACTCAGGTTTATTTGGACTTCACAACCAACTCGATAAAGCTTGGGAGACAATGAAGCAATTGTTTGCAAAAGAAACAGCCTCAATTGAATCACGTTAGTAAAAGAGGATGTAATCCATCCTCTTTTTTACGCAATTTTACTAAAACACCACAATCTCACCAAAACATACCCAAATATAAAATAAAAAATTACAAATCCACAATTGAAAGCGCTTTACTTATATGTTATCCTTCAAATATCTTTAGTAAATATTTAGTCAAAATCTAAGAGGAGTTTGCCTATGACCACACTCAAAGATATTGCCCATGATGCAAAAGTGTCCGTATCCACTGTATCCCGTGTGTTAAATGGCGATCAAACACTTGCCGTTTCACACGCAACAAGACAAAACATCCTCGACATTGCAAAGAAGCTAAACTATACCCCAGTGAGAGCAAGAAAAGCCGATCAAGCAGAAGAAAAACCTCCATCTGAATCCCCAGTCATCGGTATCGTTGTCGCTCAATCCATTGACGAAGAATTAAATGATCCCTTTTTTTCATCGATTCGAAAAGGAATTGAAAAAGAATATGCCAAACAAGGACTGTCCACCCTCCATACCTTTCGCCTGAGAAGCATGGACAAAGGGGCGATGCTAAAGGATATTGACGGTTTGATTGTCATTGGACGAATCAGCCCCGATACAGTTGAAAAAATGACAAACCGAATGGAACACATTGTTTTTATTAATCATTATGCGGATGAAGATTTGTATGATTGTGTACATGTTGATTTTGTAAGAGCGGCAGATCGAGCAATTCGCCATCTGCAATCGCTTGGCTATACACATCTAGGCTATATTGGCGGAAAGGAGCGGGAGCATTATTTCGAAGGAAACGCTGTGATTGAGGACGAAAGACAAACGACGTTTATGAGAAGAATGCAGGAGGCAGGATGTCTTCATCTGGATGACATCCACATTGGGGAATACTCCATGCAAGAAGGCTATACGCTTATGCAGCAAGCCATTAAAAAAGGAAACCTTCCACAAGCCTTTTTTATCGGAAGTGATTCAATGGCGATCGGTGCAATACGTGCGCTCAACGAAGCCGGTCTGCGTGTTCCTTTCGATGTATCCATTGTTGGGTTTAATGACATTGAAGCTGCTTCATTTTCAAGTCCGCCGCTTACAAGCGTAAAAGTATATACAGAAGAAATGGGGGAAGTCGGCTTGAAGCTTTTGCTTGAGCGAATAAACGGAAGAAAGCTCCCTCTAAAAGTCGTCGTGCCAACAAAACTCATCGAACGGGGCAGCACATGTCTCATCCATGAAAGGGGGTGAACCAAGATCTCAGCAAACAAAAAAGAGACAAAAAAGCAGAAAGCAGCTGCTCAGCATGATGGCCAGATCATGCTAAGAACAAGGCAGCCTGCCGTTATGCTCTCTTATCTCTTTGAAAAGAATAGAATTCCAGTATAATGGACTTCTTTTGTTTCCGCAACTGCATGAATTCTACCGATTATCGTCTGAATTTTCAGTGATCAAAAGGAGGAAACCATGAATAAAAAATTCATGCTGCTGACTGCGGCCTTTGTCTTGACCATTCTTTTGTCTGCTTGCGGCAATAACGGTACGTCCGAAGCAAACGGAAAGGTCACCCTGACTCTCTTTTCGACGATGAGCAACAGCGGGGAAAGAAAAGCATTTGAAGAAGTGATTCGTGAGTTTGAAAAAGAGCATCCACATATTGGAATCGATGCCAACTTCCCAGGCAACAGCTATGAAGATATGATTCGCGTCAAAATGGGGGCAAACGATATGCCGGATCTGTTTGACACACATGGCTGGGCCAAACTGCGCTATAGCGAGTATGTGGCTGATTTAAAAGAGATGGATTGGGTCAAACAGCTTGATCCTTCACTCGATCAGATTTTAAAGGACCAAGATGGCAAAGTATACGCGTATCCGCTGAATCAAGCAAAAGACGGGCTTAGCTTTAATGCCAATCTATTAAAGGACTATGACATTGAAGTCCCTAAAACACTTGATGAATTAAAATCTGCTTTGCTTACAGTTAAAGAAAAGAGCAAAGGAGAGGTTGTGCCGCTCTGGATACCAGGAGGAGATAACTCAAATATCGCCCAAGTCTTTGATGAACTAGCCACACCTTTATTAATCACCGATCAAACACATCAATACGGAAAAGAACTTGAAAACGGATCTTTTGATTGGTCTCACTATACACCGCTTGCACAGTTCATGAAGGAGCTGAAGGATCAAGATCTTTTAAACAAAGATGTCCTGACAGCGAAACTATCTCAAGCACCTGAACTGATGGCACAAAACAAAATAGCCTTCACCTTTGTCGGAGGTTCTTTAGGACCTGAAGCGTCAGAACTCAATCAATCGATCAAAGTAGGCACGATACCTGTTCCTGCCATTCATGAAGGAGATGAGCAAAGCTGGATTGGGGGAGAACGATTTACTGTCGCTGCCTGGAAGGACTCCAAGCATCTAAAAGAAGCAAAACAATTCATCGATTTTCTCGCAAAGCCTGAAAATGCGGAAAAAATCGCAGAAGGCACATCCTCTGAAGCAGCCTTAACGCATGTAAAAGCGAAAAACTATTACTCTACGTTTTACGATCAATACGAACAGGTGAAGATTGAACCTTACTTCGATCGAAAATACTTACCAAGCGGAATGTGGGCTGTCATGGCAACGACGGGTCAAGAATTATTAGCAGGCTCCATCACACCAGAACAATTATCGAAGAAGATGGAAGAGGAATATAAGCGTCTGAAAAAACAATAGCAGGCCCATGCTGAAACAGGAGTGAAGCCAATGAATGACATCACAAAAGCAAAGCAGCCAGCCGCATTTACCTCTTTACCAAAACAAAAGATGCAAAAAAGCCGGAATTCATCACTTTGGTGGATGTACATGCCAGCTGTACTCGTCGTCAGTACCTTTATCATTTATCCTTTTTTGAACGGCATTCAGCTATCTTTTACGAATTGGAACGGGTTCTCACAAACTTATGAATGGATTGGGCTTGATCAATATAAACGTCTGCTTCAAGACCCAACGACATGGCTTGTTGTCAAAAACACGCTTCTCTACGGAATTGGGAGTACAATCTTACAAAATATCATTGGACTTGGATATGCTCTTTTATTAAATCAAAGCTTAAAGATGAGAGCGATCACAAGAACAGTCATCTATTTACCTGTCATGATTAGTCCGATTGCGATGGGCTATATTTGGTATTTTGTGTTTGCTTACCAAGGCGGTGCCTTAAACGATGTGGTGACGTTTTTTGGATTTGACCAAATGAATGCGCTTGGCAATCCGCAATTAAACACATGGATCATTGTGCTTGTCAACACCTATCAATTCGTCGGAATTGCGATGATCATTTATTTAGCAGGCCTTCAAAGTATTCCTAAGGATTATTATGAGGCGGCACAATTAGACGGCGCATCAAGCCTCCAGCAATTCAGACGGATCACATTGCCGCTGCTTATGCCGTCTATCACTATTAATGTTGTGCTTAATGTCATTGGCGGGCTGAAACTTTTTGATGTCATTGTGGCACTAACAGGCGGCGGACCTGGAGATTCCTCGCAATCGATGTCGACCTTTATGTATGATCTGTATTTCAAACGTCAGGATGCAGGCTATGCAGCAACGCAAGGAGTCTTCATGGCGGTCATCATCCTTGTCATTAGTGTCGCAGCACTGATTTATTTCAAACGAAAGGAGACCGAGGTGTGATGGATAACGCCTTTAAACACAAAAAGAGATGGTACACCTTCCTCGCACTTTTGGTGACATTGCTTCACCTCATTCCATTTTATATCTTGGTGACGACATCATTAAAGGGGATAGGAGATTTCAGTTCAAAATGGCTGTTTCCGAAAGCGCTCCATCTTGAAAACTTTCGCACGGCATGGACAGAGGCTCAGCTTGGCCAGTCCTTTTTGAATACAGTGATGATTACGTTTACCTCCGCTGTATTACTCATCATACTTGGATCTCTTGCAGCCTATCCGCTCGCAAGAAGAAACACAAAGCTAAATAAAGCAGTTTATGTTTTATTCATCACCATTATGGTCATTCCACCGCTCACAGCCCTTGTCCCGCTCTATAAAATGGTCGTTCAAATCGGGATGATGAACACCTATCAAATCGCTATTTTAAATAATGTCGCTGCTTTTTTGCCGCTAACCATTTTCTTATACGCAGGCTTTATCCGGTCGACCATTCCAAAGGAGCTTGAAGAAGCAGCCCGTATTGATGGAGCGGGGACACTCAGAGTTTTTTTCACTGTCGTTTTTCCTCTTCTGAAGCCCATTACCGCTTCTGTTTTAATCATTGCCTGTGTGTATATTTGGAACGACTATCAATTTGCCATCTTCTTTTTGCAAGATAAAGAAATGCATACACTCACAGTCGCCTTATCCCATTTTTTTGGTCAAAATCAGCATCAGCTCCAGCTCGTTGGTGCCGCTGCGCTCATTGCGATGCTGCCAATGGTTACGATGTTTTTACTGTTGCAAAAATATTTTATCGCAGGGCTTTCACAAGGCTCTGTCAAAGGGTAGTTCAATATGGATGTAAAAAGGAGAGTCGTCAATGTCTAAAATTACATTTATCGGTGCAGGGAGTACCGTGTTTGCTAAAAATATATTAGGAGATTGTTTGTTGGTCCCTGCACTTAGCGGCTTTGAATTCGCATTATATGATATCGACCACAACCGGCTGAATGAATCAGACACGATGCTTCGGCATTTAAAAGAGAACTACGGTGCAAATGTGACCATTAAGCCCTATCACAACCGAAAAGAAGCCTTAAAGGATGCGAAATATGTCATCAATGCCATCCAGGTTGGAGGCTATCGGCCAAGCACTGTGATTGATTTTGAGATTCCGAAAAAATACGGATTAAGACAAACGATTGCGGATACGGTTGGCATCGGCGGCATCTTCCGCTTCCTTCGAACAATTCCTGTGATGTTTGATTTTGCAAAGGAGATGGAAGAGGTTTGTCCAAATGCTTTATTATTAAATTACACAAATCCAATGGCCACACTGACAGGTGCGATGCTGCGCTATACACCGATTCAAACGGTGGGTCTTTGTCATAGTGTGCAGGTGTGTACAAAGGATCTATTTGAATCACTTGAAATGGATCATGAAGGCATTGAAGAAAAAATTGCCGGCATCAACCATATGGCATGGTTATTAGAGGTGAAACGGGACGGAAAAGATTTGTACCCAGACATCAAAAGAAGAGCGAAAGAAAAGCAGCAAGCGCGGCATCATGATATGGTACGTTTTGAGCTGATGGATAAATTCGGCTACTATGTCACAGAATCCTCAGAGCACAATGCCGAATACCATCCTTATTTTATCAAATCACGCTATCCAGAACTGATCGGTCAATTTAACATTCCGCTCGATGAATACCCGAGACGCTGCGAGGAACAAATCAACAACTGGAATACAATGAAGCATGACCTTGTGGGCAATACACAGATCACACATACTCGCTCAAAAGAATATGGTTCTCGTATCATTGAAGCGATCGAAACGAACGTTCCCTTTAAATTTGGCGGGAATGTGCTGAACACAGGAGGACTCATTCACAATCTGCCTGAAAAAGCGTGTGTCGAAGTACCATGTGTTGCAGATCGCAGCGGCATCATGCCTTGCTATGTCGGAGAGATCCCTGAACAATTGGCTGGACTCAACCGGACCAATATCAGCTCACAGCTCATGACAATCGAAGCAGCAATTAGCGGCAAAAAAGAGCACATTTATCAAGCGGCATTACTTGATCCACACACAAGCGCTGAACTATCCATTGATGACATCATCAAATTATGCGATGAACTCATTGAAGCACATGGTGAGATGCTCCCGCATTTTGCAGAACCGAATCAATATGCTGCATCAACTAAATAAAAGAAAAGAACCAGCCTCTACCTGATGCAACGCGCATCAGGTTTTTCTTATGTTGCAAAAAGAGGATTGACTGAAAGCGTTTTTAATATTATGATTTTTCTACAGTTACCCAATAGTTGACCAAAAATACACCATGAATAAATCGCATTCCGGAATCATTTCTCACAAACAAAGGGATAGGGCGTCAACCTTTCACACGTTAGAGCAAGCTTTTATCACAACGTAAACCAAAACGACAATTACATTTGACAAAGAGTGTATACAGATGGGCGCCCATTAGATGGGACAATGACAACCATACACATCCTATAAGCATGACATTCTTTCATAAAAAGGAGAGAGGGAACATGACCAAAACAGATGTACAAATGTTGAAAAATTATATTGGCGGACAATGGATTGAGGCAGAAACAAGTCAAACAGAGGCAGTATATAACCCAGCTACTGGAGAGATCATCGCAGAAGTGCCGCTTTCAACAAAAAAAGATGTCGAACGTGCGGTACAGGCAGCACAAGAAGCATTTACCACTTGGTCGAAAACACCCGTTCCCCGCCGTGCACGCATTTTATTTAAATATCAGCAGTTACTCGTTGAAAAATGGGATGAACTGGCTGAACTCGTAACGCTTGAAAACGGAAAAAGCATAACAGAAGCAAAAGGAGAAGTGCAGCGAGGGATTGAATGTGTCGAATTTGCCGCTGGTGCACCAACCTTAATGATGGGAAAACAATTACCAGATATCGCATCTGGACTCGAATCTGGCATGTACCGCTATCCAATAGGCGTCATCGGGGGGATTACACCATTTAACTTTCCGATGATGGTCCCTTGCTGGATGTTTCCGCTTGCCATTGCCTGCGGAAATACGTTTGTTTTAAAACCTTCAGAGCGCACGCCGATTCTTGCCGCACGTTTAGCCGAACTATTTGAAGAAGCAGGTCTTCCAAAAGGTGTTCTCAACATTGTCAATGGGGCTCACGATGTTGTCAATGGTCTGCTTGAACACCAAATTGTCAAAGCCATTTCATTTGTCGGCTCTCAGCCAGTCGCAGAATACATCTATAAAAAAGGCACAGAGCATGGCAAACGTGTCCAAGCACTTGCAGGTGCAAAGAATCACTCCATTGTCCTCAAAGATGCAGATTTAGATGCGGCAACGAAACAAATCATTGGTGCTGCCTTTGGATCAGCGGGAGAGCGCTGCATGGCCGCGGCCGTTGTCGCGGTGGAAGAAGAAGTGGCAGATGAGTTCATTCAAAAATTAGTTGATGAATCGAACGAGCTCGTCATTGGAAATGGAATAAATGAAGATGTCTTTCTTGGTCCAGTCATTCGAAAGGAACATAAAGAACGAACGCTTCAATATATCCAGTCAGGGATTGAAGAAGGAGCAAGCCTCATTCGTGATGGTAGGAATGACCTTGAAACAAAGGGAAAAGGGTATTTCGTTGGACCGACGATTTTTGACCATGTGACAAATCAAATGAAAATTTGGCAGGACGAGATTTTCGCCCCAGTCTTATCAATTGTCCGTGTCTCTTCACTAACAGAAGCGATCGACCTGTCCAATCAATCAAAATTTGCGAACGGTGCCTGCCTTTACACGGACAGCGCATCAAGCATCAGAGAATTTCGCGAAAACATCGAAGCAGGTATGCTCGGCGTCAATATCGGTGTGCCCGCACCAATGGCATTTTTCCCGTTTTCCGGCTGGAAGGATTCTTTCTACGGGGACTTACATGCGAACGGAACAGACGGAGTAGAGTTTTACACAAGAAAGAAAATGGTGACCGCTCGTTATATGTAATCTACATTCATTGAATAAGAAGAAAAAATGCAGTTCCAAAGTGGAGGACTGTATTTTTTTATTGTCTCCTAGTCAAAAAGTAAGGGTTTTCATGATGGTTTTAGCAGTGATTTTCCCTAGAAATCATCCTTTGTATTCATTCTTCATCAGCTCATATCAACATAATTTGAAATTGGGCGTAAACCCCAATATTAGGAAGATGAAAACAGGAGGAAAATGACACGATGAGGAAGAGGATGAAGTGCGGTGTAGGTTTTTTGATTCTTGCTTTGGTGCTGAGCTGTATACCGGTATATGATGCGAGTGCAGCAAGTACCCCCATTGCAAAACGAGTAGGAAATGCAAATCCACTCATAGACCATCACCTGGGGGCGGATCCGTTTGCGCTCACCTATAACGGAAGAGTGTACATTTATATGTCGAGTGATGACTATGAATATCACAGCAATGGAACGATTAAGGATAATTCTTTTGCGAATTTGAATAGGGTCTTTGTCATCTCTTCGGCGGATATGGTGAACTGGACAGATCACGGAGCGATTCCAGTAGCTGGCGCAAATGGGGCCAATGGCGGGAGAGGGATTGCCAAATGGGCAGGCGCTTCCTGGGCTCCATCCGCTGCGGTGAAAAAGATCAATGGGAAGGATAAATTTTTCCTTTATTTTGCTAACAGCGGCGGAGGGATTGGCGTCTTGACAGCAGACAGCCCGATTGGTCCTTGGAAAGATCCTATCGGAAAAGCGCTCGTCACGCCAAATACCCCAGGGATGTCCGGTGTTGTATGGCTGTTTGATCCAGCCGTATTTGTAGATGATGACGGGACCGGTTATTTATATGCCGGAGGAGGCGTTCCAGGCGGTTCAAATCCAACGCAGGGACAATGGGCCAATCCTAAAACAGCAAGAGTTCTGAAACTAGGACCTGACATGACTAGTGTGGTTGGCAGCGCATCAACCATTGATGCTCCTTTTATGTTTGAAGATTCGGGTATGCATAAGTATAACGGTACCTATTACTATTCTTATTGCATCAATTTTGGCGGCTCCCACCCAGCAGATAAACCACCTGGTGAGATCGGTTATATGACGAGCTCAAGTCCAATGGGCCCCTTTACGTATAAAGGACACTTCCTGAAAAATCCGGGTGCATTTTTCGGCGGCGGCGGTAACAACCATCATGCTGTGTTCCATTTTAAAAACGAGTGGTATGTCGTGTATCACACGCAAACGGTGAGCTCTGCCTTATATGGAGCAGGGAAAGGCTACAGATCTCCACACATTAATAAGCTTGTGCATAATGCTGACGGCTCCCTTCGAGAGGTCGCAGCCAATTTTGAAGGAGTCAAACAGCTTTCCAACCTGAATCCTTATCAACGGGTAGAAGCTGAAACATTCGCTTGGAATGGACGCATTTTAACAGAGGCCTCCTCAGCACCAGGTGGACCAGTCAATAACCAGCATGTCACAAACATTCAAAACGGTGATTGGGTGGCTATCAGTAATGTCGATTTCGGATCGAGCGGTGCCAGAACCTTTAAAACCAATGTAGCATCCGCTTCAGGCGGACAAATAGAAGTACGTCTTGGCAGTCCAGACGGCAGAATTGCCGGAACACTCAATGTCCCTTCCACAGGCGGAAACTGGCGAGAAATAGAAACGGCAGTGAACGGAGCAGCAGGAGTGCACAACGTATTTTTTGTCTTCAAAGGAAATGGTGCCAACCTATTCCAATTTGATTCCTGGCAGTTTACTCAAAGGTAAACAAAATCAGATGCTGCGGCATCGATCACTGGTTGATGGGAGAGTGGGAAAATTTGATGTCCATAATCAAAAAACCAATTTGTACTTTATTGGTCTGCTGCACTATGCTGTCTGTCATGTTCATAGGGCCTGGGGTAACTGAGGTTTCAGCAGCAAGTGATGCGAATATTAATGTCAATGCGGAAAGACAAGTGATTCGCGGCTTTGGCGGAATGAACCACCCGGCTTGGATTGGTGATTTAACCGCCCCTCAAAGGGAAACCGCCTTTGGCAATGGGCAGAATCAATTAGGATTCTCCATTCTACGAATTAATGTAGACGAGAACAGAAATAATTGGCACAGAGAAGTTGCTACCGCCAAAAGAGCAATAGATCATGGCGCTTTAGTGATCGCTTCGCCTTGGAATCCTCCAAGCCATATGGTGGAGACTTTCAACCGTAATGGTGCGTCTGCAAAGCGGTTGAGATACAATCAATACGCCGCATATGCTCAGCATCTGAATGATTTTGTGACATACATGAAAAATAATGGTGTCAACCTCTATGCCATTTCTGTACAAAACGAGCCTGATTATGCACACGAATGGACATGGTGGACGCCTCAGGAAATCCTGCGATTCATGAGAGAAAATGCCGGCTCCATTAATGCACGCGTGATTGCACCAGAATCTTTTCAATACCTTAAAAATATATCAGATCCTATCTTAAACGATCCGCAGGCGCTTAGAAATATGGACATTCTCGGTGCCCATCTGTATGGAACCCAGATCAGCCAGCTTCCGTATCCTCTTTTTAAACAAAAAGGAGCGGGGAAAGAGCTGTGGATGACAGAGGTATATTACCCGAATAGTGATAACAATTCAGCGGACCGCTGGCCTGAGGCATTAGGGGTGTCAGAGCATATTCACCATTCGATGGTGGAAGGTGATTTTCAGGCGTATGTTTGGTGGTACATCCGCAGATCATACGGTCCTATGAAGGAAGATGGAATGATTAGCAAACGTGGCTACAACATGGCGCATTTCTCCAAGTTTGTGCGTCCAGGGTACGTCAGAATTGATGCAACGAAAAGCCCTGAACCGAATGTTTTCGTCTCAGCCTATAAAGGGGACAATAAGGTCGTCATTGTAGCGATTAATAAAAACAATACAGGCGTCAATCAACACTTTGTCATGCAAAATGGAACCGCTTCACAAGCGTCAAGATGGATTACGAGTAGTAACAGCAACCTTCAGCCTGGAACTGACTTAAATATATCAGGTAATCAATTTTGGGCTCATCTCCCGGCTCAAAGTGTGACAACATTTGTGGTCAAACGCTAAAAAAACACCAAAAGCCAATTTTCTCATTAAAAAAGAAAATTGGCTTTTTTCTGTGCAAATAGAAAGTTGATTTTTCACGATGTCTACACTTTGGGTATAATAATAACAATGACTTCAGGAGAGTGATCATAATGCCAAAGCTTCAAAGCAAAGTATTGATTATAGATGACGAAAAAGAAATTTTGGAATTAATCCATACAGTATTAACAAGAGAAGGCATTGACCGGGTGATAACAGCTTCAACTGCCCGTGATGGGCTCACGCAATTCCATCAAGAACATCCCGATCTCGTCATACTGGATATTATGCTGCCAGACGGTGAAGGCTACGATATTTGCAAACAAATCAGAGACGTCTCGCATGTTCCGATTATCTTTTTATCAGCAAAGGGAGAGGAATCAGACAAAATTGTAGGACTTGCCATTGGCGGCGATGATTACATTACAAAACCTTTCAGCCCAAAGGAAGTCGCCTACCGGGTAAAAGCCCAGCTGAGACGGTCATCATACTTACAGCCTTCTCAAGCTGATCCCGTGATCAAAAAAGGGCCATTTGAGTTAAACGAGCAGCAAGCCGAACTGACGAAAAACGGAGCGGTAATTGAGCTCACACCGAAAGAACTTATGCTGATGACCTATTTCTTGCAGCACCCGAATCGAGTGATCAGTAAAGAAACGCTTTATCAAACCGTTTGGGGAGAAGATTTCTTCGGTTCTGACAATACGGTGATGGTTCATATACGAAGACTTCGGGAGAAAATAGAGAATTCCCCATCTACACCAGAGTTTCTCGTGACGGTCAAAGGGCTGGGCTATAAATTTGTTGTAAAGGATGCGTAAGGATGAAATGGCGATTAACAGGCAGATATATGGTCTCTGTCATTATCGTGACCATTATCACGGTCTTTATCAACTTATTTGGATTCATGATCTGGCTTGTACTACAAGCAAGCAGCCAGCAAAACGAAGAAAATACGCCCGAAACCTTCACAAGAACATTTGAACAATACATAACCTTTTCCGATCAAGGCATCACTGTGAACAAAGAAGGACAGCAAGCCTTAAAACAACAAAATGCGTGGATTCAAATATTAGACGAAAATGGACAAGACGTCTATCATGCACACGCACCTAAAGGAATAAAGAGCAAATATACACCTATAGAAATCGTGAACATACATAAATATAAAGATAAGCAATTGCTATCGACCATTTATGCCGGCGGAAAAAAAGGAAAGGGCAGGGAATACAGCTACTTTATCGGATTTAAGAACCCTGCCATCGGAAAATATTTATTCTCGTTCGACACGAAGGACTTAATATCAAGATTCAATATCGGAACGATGATTTTATTATCGATCGATGCCATCATTGCCTTATTCATTGGATACTTATTCAGCCGGCAGCTCATCAAACCGCTCGGCCGTGCCATTCATGGAATCCAGCGGGTCGCAAACGGAGATTATACGACAAAGCTGCCAACTAAGGGAATATATAAAGATGTCTTCTATAATGTCAATCACTTATCAGAGCAGCTTGCTTCAAGCCAAAAAGAAAAAGACAAATTAGAGCAAATGCGGGAAGAGTGGATCAGTCATATTTCTCATGATATTAAAACACCATTATCCTCTATTCAAGGCTATGCAGAAATCATCAAAGATCCAAATTATCCTCTTTCAGATCAAGACATCAGACTTTATGCCAGCATCATAGAGAATAAATCACTGTACATCAAAGATGTCATGGAGGATCTAAATTTAACAACAAGGCTGAAAAATAACGACGTGATGCTGCATAAAGAGCTAGTGAACATTGTGCCGTTGCTGCGGGAAACGTTAATTGATCTCCTAAACGATTCGAGATATGCAGAACAGACGATTGAGCTGCAAACGAATGTAGACAAGCTCATGCTAAATATTGATACGATCCTCATACGAAGAGCGGTCACCAATCTCATTTTAAATGCCCTTGTTCACAATGATTCTGATGTGAAAATCATTGTACAGCTGGAACAAAAAGAAAATACCCACATCACGATTAAAGATAACGGCAAAGGAATCGAAGAGGCAGAGCTAGAAAAAGTGTTTGACCGCTACTATAGAGGGACGAATACAGGAGGGACACATGCAGGCTCTGGTCTCGGAATGGCCATTGCAAAGGATATTATCCAAAAGCACGGCGGGGATATTACGATACGCAGTATAATAGGGGAAGGAACAACGATTGATATCCAATTACCCGCATGAATGGACATACAAAAAAACGGTTCTGATCAATCACAGAACCGTTTTTCCCATCTATTATTCTGAAAACACTTTAATGCCTTTGACAATGTTCCAAATAAAGAAGTAGATCGCCACAAGGAATGTCACAGCATACGTTGCAATTAAGAACGGACCAGCATGTCTGATATCGTTCATGCCAAGTAAACCTGAACCAAGGATGCCAATGCCAAAAATCAAATAAGGAATAAAATGTGTCCATAGCGATTTTTTCGCATGATATTTCACTTCGTCCTTCCCTAAGAAATAGACGATAATCGGAAACAAAAATGGCGCAAAAAAGATACTGAAGTAACATAATGAAGACAAAATTTTATTTTCTCTCAAACCTTTTCACCTCTATGATTGATTTAGAAGGGGGAGAATCATTCGACTCAGCCCTCACTTCCTTACAAACCCATTGTACAACCTCAATCTTAACTTGTATTAATCCGAACCTTACAGCAACCTTAAAAAAGAATAAATAGTGACATTTCCGTTTCAAAAGGCTAAATTGAAAATCACATATCTATATTTTTGACCTTATTCTTGACCTTGAAGTATACTTCAACCTTTATAATGGAAATATCAACAGGTGACTAACCTATTCATGAAAAATACGAACATAGGAATGGAGCTGATGACAAAAGGTGAACTTGCAAAAAGAACAGGAATAAGTGCTGCTGCCATTCGGTACTATGAAGAAAACGACATTTTACCTGTCCCAATACGCCATTCTAATGGTTATCGATTATATACAGAAGATGACCTATTAAAAATTGAATTCATAAAAGGGGCTAAATCGTTAGTTACTCCCTGAATATGCTGAAAAAAATCCGATGCTGGCTCGTGAAGGAATGGAAGTCATTACAAGCATATGGGCTGCTGATAAACACCCAACTGACTCATTGATCAGCCCAATCTACGGTGATTTTAAAGGACTGGGGAAAATCACTCATTTTATTGGCACACACGAAGCTTTATATCCAGATGCGATAAAATTTGATGAAAAACTAACAGAGCAAGGAATTGAGATCAACACCTACGTTTATCCGGAAATGCTTCATGTGTTTGTTGTCATGCTAATCCCAGAAGCAAAAGATGCCAAACAAAAAATCATTCAGATCATTAATAGCTAGGTATTGTCCTTTTAAGTCACGAAATAAATGAAACATACTCAATTCAATATTTGATGGAAACACCTTTCCCGAATCCCGAAAAAATTAAATCAGTGTACTCCGATAGAATACCGTCACACACTGGCAATTTTAAGTTTTTTATATTCGCCAAGTTGACAAGGCTAAGAACAGATCAGTGATCTTTTTCAATGAATATTCACAAGTAAAGGAAACCTGTAAAAATTGCAGGAAAATGAGACATGCATAAGTTTTCAATCGTTGTTTGCGTTTTCATGGAGAATGTTGGCGCATACATTGACTTTGCCAAACGAAATCATCATCTTCATAATGAAAGGAGAATGAAGCATAAAGGGGTCATGAACTTTGAAAAGAAATGTTCAAGCTATGCTGAAAGAACTCAATAGTGCCATGCAACAATATGGAGAAGCTATCATTAAAATTAAATCCAATGTATAGCCTTGTAATAGGTGTCTAGTCTGGTGCAGTTGCATCAGGCTTTTTTTCATTAATAATCGTTAAAACAATGAAAAAATTCTGAAAAACAATTGACTGAAAGCGCTTTTAATATTATGATTATTTCAAAGTTAACCATAAGTTAACCAAAAATATGATTAATTTTTGATAAACTTATGGTTAACTTTAATTTCCAAGTATTTAGTCATAGAGGAGGCTGACAAACGCGTGACCAACACGAACTGTATTTTATGGGGAATTGCTCCGATTGGCTGGAGAAATGATGACATTCCAACGATAGGAGCTAATAATACATTGTCTCACTTATTAAGCGATATTTGTGTCGCTGGTTTTCAAGGAACTGAAGTAGGTGGTTTTTTCCCCGAACCCAACATTTTAAATAAAGAGCTTCAATTACGTAATCTAAAAATTGCAGGCAAGTGGTTTAGTAGCTATATCATACAAGATGGACTAGAGACTACAAAAAAAAAATTTACTGACCATTGCCGATATTTACAAGAAGTAAATGCAAGTGTAGCGGTTATATCTGAACAAACGTACTCTATTCAAAAAAAAGAAGTGAGTATTTACAAAGATCAACCCACTTTTTCGGATAAACAATGGGAGTTATTGTGCACAGGAATAAATGAGTTAGGTAAAATTGCTAACGCTTACAATCTTAAACTTGTGTACCATCATCACCTTGGCACAGTGGTTCAAACATTATCAGATATTACTCGTTTATTAGAAGGAACTGACGAAAAATATGTTCATCTTCTATATGATACTGGTCACATTTTCGTATCAGATGGCGATTATATGACCCTATTGCATACACATATTGACCGCATACATCATGTTCACTTTAAGGATGTTAGAAAAGAAATAATGGATCTTTGCAAGCAAGAAGATCAACCGTTTCTCAAATCCTTTCTAAAAGGTATTTTCACAGTTCCAGGTGACGGATGCATTGATTTTGAAGAAGTATACCGCGTTCTACTAGAAAATGGTTATAAAGGATGGATTGTGGTTGAAGCTGAACAAGATCCTTCAATTGCACATCCGCTTGAATATGCGCTGTTGGCTCGTAAGTACATTGATGAGAAATTAGTGATTCATACTTAAAATAGAACAGGAGAAAACGAGCATGAATAAACAAGTCAACCAACACCAAAATCTTAGGGCGATTATTTTAATTTCGACTTTTGGCGGACTTCTTTTCGGATATGATACTGGCGTCTTAAATGGTGCATTACCATATATGTCACAACCAGGGCAGCTAAATTTAACATCGCTTACACAAGGATTAGTGACAAGTGCATTACTTTTTGGTGCAGCAGTTGGGGCAGTGATATGCGGTCGGTTATCAGACCGTTATGGCAGGCGTAGAACGATTTTTTCTCTTGCAGCGATGTTCTTTTTTTCCACGATCGGTTGTACGGTTTCACCGAATGCAGAAATCATGATTATTTTCCGATTCCTTCTTGGCCTAGCAGTTGGGGGAGCATCTGTTGCAGTGCCAACTTTCTTAGCAGAAATGTCACCTGCGAATCAGCGCGGAAGAATCGTTACACAAAATGAATTGATGATCGTAACAGGACAATTACTTGCGTTCGTTTTCAATGCTATCATTGGCAACTTATTAGGAGAGAACCCATTTGTATGGCGAATTATGCTACCGATTGCTGCTCTTCCAGCTATCATTTTATTCTTTGGTATGATGAGAGTCCCTGAAAGCCCAAGATGGCTTGTCACTAGAGGGAAAAGAGATGAAGCCCTTCAAGTGCTACAAAAGATTCGTTCAAAGGTAGAAGCCAATAGAGAACTTAGTGAAATTGAAAAAGCTCACGAAAAAGAAAAAAACCTTGATAAAGCAACCTTTAAAGATTTCTCTATTCCTTGGGTGAGAAAACTTGTGCTTATCGGAGTAGGGATTGCGATTGTTCAACAAATAACCGGTGTCAACTCTATTATGTACTATGGAACTGAGATTTTAAGAGATGCTGGGTTTGATACAAAAGCAGCGTTGATTGGTAATATTGGAAATGGTATTGTTTCGGTTATCGCGACAATTGTCGGAATTGTCTTGCTAGGTAAAATTGGACGCCGTCCGATGCTCATTACAGGTTTAATTGGTACAACATCTACATTACTTTTTATCGGGATCTTTTCAAATCTATTTGCTGGGTCAGAATTACTTCCATACATTGTGTTGTCATTAACCATTACCTTCCTTGCGTTCCAACAAGGTGCGATTTCTCCAGTGACTTGGCTCATGTTATCTGAGATCTTCCCACTCCGACTTAGAGGGCTTGGCATGGGCGTCACAGTTTTCTGCCTTTGGATTGTTAATTTCTTAGTCGGTCTAACGTTCCCTATTCTATTATCTCAACTTGGGTTGTCTGTGACATTCTTTATCTTCGTTGGATTCGGTATCTTGTCAATGTTGTTTGTTGCTAAATTTTTGCCAGAAACGAAAGGGTTTACATTAGAAGAACTTGAAGAGAATTTCCGAAATCACGGTCATTCAAGCGTTGATGTTACTTCAAATAATAAAACAATTTCTTAATGAAAGAGGTATATAAATGAAACTTGCATTTAACCAAGCGACAACTCTCAAAAATTCTAATTTATCAAAAGATTTAGACCTTTGCGAAAAATACGGTTATGATTTTATTGAAATTCGAACAATGGATAAATTACCAGAATACCTTGAGGCTGCTTCACTTGAGGATCTAAACAACTATTTTCAATCAACCACAATTAAACCACTTGCTTTAAATGCTCTCGTCTTCTTCAATAATCAATCAAAAGAAGAATACGAAATGACAATTCAAACATTTA
Organism: Bacillus sp. NMCC46; assembly: GCF_002998465.1. Taxonomy (NCBI): domain Bacteria; kingdom Bacillati; phylum Bacillota; class Bacilli; order Caryophanales; family Bacillaceae; genus Bacillus; species Bacillus sp. NMCC46. The sequence goes on from NZ_PVQZ01000001.1 coordinate 185,728, forward strand.
AAGACATGCTTGAAACTGCCAAAGCAATTGGTGCACCTTACATCGTTGCCGTTCCACTTGTAACAAAAGAAAAATTTCTCAAATCAGACATTCATACAAGTTGTGTAAGCGTGTTAAAAGAACTTTCTACGCTTGCTGCTCCTTATGAAGTAAAAATCGCTTTAGAATTCGTAGGTCACCCTGAATGTACTGTCAACACATTGTCTCAAGCATACAAAATCATTGAAGAGGTTAATTGTGACAACGTAGGGCTCGTTCTAGACTGTTTTCATTTCCATGCAATGGGCTCACGTTTAGAGGATTTACAAAAGGTTGATATTTCAAAAATCTTTATCGTCCATATCGATGATACAGAGGACTTCCCAATCGGCTTTTTAACAGATGAAGATCGCGTATGGCCAGGTGAAGGCGCCATCGATCTTCAAGGGATTTTCAGCATCTTAAAAGAAAAAGGATATGACGGTGTGGTATCTGTTGAGCTATTCAGACCAGATTATTACAACCTTGATGCAGAAGTAGTCATTAAAAAAGCCAAACAAACGACAATCGACGTACTTGCAAAAATGGGGGTCTAATTGCCATTAAGGAGTGTTCAAAATGACTGTAACTGATGTGAAATTAGTTTCAATGAAAGAGATGTTAAAAGAAGCAAAACAAGCAAAATATGCTATTGGACAGTTTAATATCAATGGGTTGCAATGGGCGAAAGCAATTCTACATGCTGCAGAAGAAGAGAACTCTCCTGTCATTGTTGCAGCTTCTGATCGACTTGTTGATTACCTAGGTGGCTTTCATACAATTGTTGGAATGGTAGAAGGATTGATTAAGGATTTATCGATTACAGTTCCAGTTGCTTTGCATCTAGATCACGGGATGAGTGTAGCTAGGTGCCAATCAGCCATTGAAGCAGGTTTCAGCTCTGTCATGATTGATGGTTCCTCCTTTCCTTTAAAAGAAAACATCAGTATGACAAACGAAGTTGTCAGCTATGCTGTGAAAAGAGATGTATCAGTAGAGGCAGAAGTCGGCTCAGTCGGTGGTATGGAAGACGGGATGATCGGCAACATTGTATACGCTGATCCAGTTGACTGTCATCGCCTTGTGCAAGAAGCAAATGTAGACGCACTTGCGGCAGCACTTGGTTCAGTACATGGCCCATACCAAGGTGAACCAAAGCTTGGATTTGAAGAAATGAAAGAAATTTCTGAACGCACAGATATCCCATTAGTACTCCACGGTGGTTCTGGGATTCCGGTCGAACAAATTCAGCGAGCGATTTCATTAGGGCATGCAAAAATTAATGTCAATACAGAATGTCTACTAGCTTGGAATCAAGCTATACGCTCTAAATTAAAAGACGATGCTGACATGTACGATCCACAAACAATCCTAACACCAGGTAAAGAGGCTATTAAAAATGTGGTCAAAATGAAAATGAGGGAATTCGGATCTAGCCAACGCATCAAGTAAAAACCCATCCGATCACATGAAGCCGCCCTCCATAAGCCATGATGAAAAGGAAGATCACGATGTTAAAAATGAAAAGAATTCAACAAATCAAAGAATATATCTTGAAAAATCAATCTGTATCTTTAGACGACCTTGTCGAGACATTTGACGTTTCCAAAAATACCATTCGGCGTGATGTCCAAAAATTAGTGAACGAAGGACATATTCAAAAGGTCTACGGAGGAGTTGCTGCAAATCACGCGAAGCTTGAAGCCTTTCAAGACAGACAAATTAGAAATCAAGCGCAAAAACGTCTGATTGCAAGAGAGGCAGCAAGCTTGGTGAAGGATGGAGATGTGATCTTTATTGATTCTGGTACAACAACACTAGAGCTCATACATTTCATTCACAACAAACAGGTAACAGTAGTGACAAATAACGTGGATTTCATCGTTCAAGCAATGCCTTATAAACAGCTACAAGTGATTTCGACAGGGGGACAATTAGAACGAAAGACGAAATCCTTTTCCAACTATTCTATAGCTGAGGAGTTTAATCTATATAACTTTGATAAAGTATTCATGGCATCTACAGGTGTCTCCATCTCTAATGGTGTCACCAACTCATCACCTGTCGAAACAAGTATGAAGGAGCTAGTTGTAAAAAAAGGAAGAGATGTTTTTTTACTTGTCGATCATACGAAGTTCGACAAATATGCAATGGTTACCTACTGCGGTTTGGATGAGATAGACTATTTAATCACTGATGATCCATTAGATACACAGTATGTCAACTTTATTGAAGAAAACAATATTAAATTGATTGTAGCGACAGACAAAGGATAAGAATTGACATTATGATTGACACGCTTGAAACAAGCGAAGCTGTTTGAGTAAGAGAAACCCTCTTGAGAGCAGAAATAAATTTATACGATAAGGTAGGGAGTTCGATGGAAACAATTAGATTGACAATGAGTCAGGCATTGGTCAAGTTCTTAAATGCCCAATATATTGAGTTCGACGGAAAGAGAGAACCATTTATTAAAGGAATCTTCACCATTTTTGGTCATGGAAACGTTGTTGGAATTGGTCAAGCTCTTCAAGAAAACCCAGGAAGACTCGAAGTCTATCAAGGAAGAAATGAACAGGGAATGGCTCATGCTGCAATGGCTTTTGCAAAGCAAAAACACCGAAAACAAATTATCGCTTGTTCTTCATCAGTTGGCCCAGGCTCAGCCAATATGGTTACAGCGGCAGCAACAGCAACAGCGAACCAAATTCCACTTCTTCTCTTGCCAAGTGACGTCTTTGCTACCCGTCAGCCAGATCCAGTGTTACAACAAATGGAGCAAACTCATGATCTGAGCTTATCTACAAATGATACGTTTAGAGCCGTCAGCAAATATTGGGATCGCATTACACGTCCAGAACAGCTGATGAGTGCAATGGTTAGCGCCATGCGCGTATTAACAAATCAAATGGATACAGGTGCTGTCACCATCTCTTTACCTCAAGATGTACAAGGCGAGGCATGGGATTATCCTATGTCATTCTTTAAAGAACGTACGCATTACTTAGATCGGCAGGCGCCTTCTACCAGAAGCATCGAAGAAGCGGCTGAGCTGATCAAAACGAAGAAAAAACCACTCTTAATTCTTGGCGGAGGCGTTCGCTATTCAGAGGCTGCTGACGAATTCAAACAATTTGCAGAAACGTTCAATATTCCATTTAGTGAAACACAAGCCGGCAAGAGCGGAATTGAAAGCACGCACCCATTGAACGTTGGCGGACTTGGTGTGACAGGAAACAGTTCGGCAAACGAAATCTCACATGATGCTGATCTGATTATCGGTGTAGGCACTCGTTTCACTGACTTTACGACATCATCCAAACGTTTTTACGCAGAGAGAGATGTACTGACAATCAATCTATCAGACTTCCATGCTTCTAAACTAGAAGCGACAAAAATCATCGCTGATGCGAAACTAGGACTTCGTGCATTAAGAAAAGCGCTAGACGGCTATCAATCTAGTTATACGAACGAGATTAAAGAAGCAAAAGCGAAGTGGGAGCAAGAACTTGAAAGACTCCGCAACATCGAATACTCAGGCGCTGACTTTGAGCCAGAGATCAAAGGGCATTTCAAAGAAGAAATGGAAGAATACAAAAAAGAATTAAACACAACGCTCCCGCAAACAACTGTTCTTGGTTGCATTAACGAATGGATTCCAAAAGATAGCATCATCACTTGCGCAGCAGGGAGTTTACCAGGTGACTTGCAACGTATGTGGGTCGCAAAAGAGAGAAATACGTACCACTTAGAGTATGGCTATTCTTGTATGGGATACGAAGTGGCATCTGCATTCGGTGCAAAAATGGCTGCACCTGACCAAGAAGTATATGCGATGACTGGAGACGGGAGCTACTTAATGCTACACAGTGAGCTTGTCACTAGTATTCAAGAAGGTTATAAAATCAACATTATGCTTTTTGATAACTCAGGATTTGGCTGTATCAACAACCTTCAAATGGATAACGGAATCTCCAGCTTTGCAACAGAATTCCGTATGAGAAATAAAAAGACAGGTCAGCTTGATGGCGAGATCATGAAAATCAATTTTGCTCAATCAGCAGCAGCTTACGGTGCAAAAACGTATGAAGTGTATACACTTGAGGAGCTAAAAGCAGCGATTGAAGATGCAAAACGTCAAACGGTCAGTACATTGATTGATATTAAAGTGTTACCAAAAACGATGACAGACGGTTACGGTGGTTCTTGGTGGCATGTTGGAATTGCAGCTGTATCAGAGCAAGAATCTGTACAAAAGGCATTTGAAGCAAAAGAAAAACAACTAAATAAAGCAAGAAGATATTAAAAAGGATAAAAAGACGAAAGGTGTGATCATCATGACTGATTTAATTGTTCCAGCACAACAACGTGATAAAGAGGGGAAGGTACTGAGCATCACGCCTGAATCAGCAGGTTGGGAGTACATTGGATTTGATGTATATACACTCTCAAAAGGTGAAACGCTCCACCGCAAAACAGGAGATCGAGAGGTTTGTCTTGTCATCCTTTCAGGTAAACTCCATCTTACCACAACTACTGAAAAATGGGAGAACATCGGAGAGCGTATGAATATCTTCAAAAAAATCCCACCATACTCAGTCTATGTACCAAATGACGATATATTTCATATTGAAGCAACAACAGATGTTGAAATCGCGATCTGCTCTGCCCCAGGAAAAGGCACATACACAGCGCGACTAATTGCTCCTGAACATGTAGGGGTGGAACATAGAGGCGCAGACAACATCGCTAGACAAGTTCATAACATTTTACCAGAGCAAGAGCCTGCTGATCATTTGCTTGTTGTCGAGGTATTTACACCAGAAGGAAACTGGTCTAGTTATCCCCCGCATAAACATGATCAAGACAATTTACCACATGAATCCTATTTAGAGGAAACGTATTATCATAAGGTAAATCCAGATCACGGTTTTGCGCTTCAACGAGTGTATACAGACGACCTTTCGTTAGATGAAACGATGGCGGTGAAAGACAGCAATGCTGTTTTAGTACCAAAAGGGTATCACCCAGTATCAGCGCCTCCAGGTTATGACATTTACTATTTGAATGTGATGGCAGGTCCAGTTCGGACATGGAAGTTCCATAACAGCAAAGAACATGAGTGGATTATGGAACACAAATTAGCTGCGAGCAAGGAGAAGTGACAATGTCCTATTTAACTTTTGAACAAGATAGAAAACTAGACGTCATTGCGATTGGTAGATTATGTATTGATTTAAATGCAAATGAAATCAATCGACCAATGGAAGAGACAATGACATTCACAAAATATGTCGGCGGTTCTCCTGCGAATATTTCTATCGGTCTTGCAAGACTTGGCATGAAGACAGGTTTTATTGGGAAAGTGGCCGATGACCAAATGGGGCGTTTTGCCACACACTATTTGCAAAGTAACAACATTGATACAGAAGGAATTGTCATCGACCGAACAGGTGCGGTGACAGGCCTTGCATTCACCGAAATTAAAAGCCCTGAAGAATGCAGCATTTTAATGTATCGAGACAATGTCGCTGATCTTAAACTTGAAATCAGCGAAGTGTCTGAAGACTACATGAAACAAGCGAAAGCCATTCTTATCTCAGGAACAGCGCTAGCAAAAAGTCCTTCAAGGGAAGCAGTCTTCGTTGCACTAGAATACGCAAGAAAGCATCAAGTGACCGTCATTTTTGATGTCGATTACCGTCCATATACTTGGCAGTCCGAAGAGGAAACATCGATTTATTATAACCTTGCTGCTGAAAAATCGGATTTGATCATCGGGACAAGGGAAGAGTTTGACATGATGGAAAAATTGACAGTTGACGGCCCATCAGACGATGAATTCACAGCAAATAAATGGTTTTCACATCATGCAAAAATTGTCATCATTAAACATGGTGGAGAAGGATCAATCGCCTATACAAAAGATGGTCTTTCCTATCGAGAGGGCATTTTTAAAACGAAAGTACTGAAAACATTTGGTGCTGGCGATTCATATGCCTCTGCCCTCATTTATGCACTGATGAATGGGAGGACAATTCAAGAAGCGATGCGCTTTGGAAGTGCTTCCGCATCAATTGTTATTTCAAAACACAGTTCATCTGATGCGATGCCATCTGTAGACGAAATCAAAGAATTTATGGCAGCAGCAGAAGAAGTAGTTTCTAAATAGTAGAGGAGAGAAAAACATGGCAAAAACGTCTATAAAAACAGTGAAAAACTATATTGGTGGCGAATGGGTCGAAGCTTCAACAACGCAAACAGAGACGGTTTTCAATCCTGCAACTGATGAAGTGATTGCAGAAGTACCTTTATCAACAAAAGAAGACATAGATCGTGCTGTCCAAGCTGCAAAAGAAGCATTCAATACTTGGTCAAAAACAGCTGTTCCAAGACGTGCGCGTATTCTTTTCAAATACCAGCAATTACTTGTGGAAAAATGGGAAGAATTAGCTGAACTCGTTACGCTCGAAAACGGAAAGAGCTTGACAGAAGCTAGAGGAGAAGTACAGCGCGGCATCGAGTGTGTAGAATTCGCTGCTGGTGCACCAACCCTCATGATGGGGAAACAACTACCTGACATCGCAACAGGACTTGAGTCTGGTATGTATCGCTACCCCATCGGCGTCATTGGCGGGATTACACCGTTTAACTTCCCTATGATGGTTCCTTGCTGGATGTTCCCACTCGCCATTGCTTGTGGAAACACATTTATCTTAAAACCATCTGAAAGAACACCAATTCTAGCAGCAAGATTAGCTGAGCTATTTGAAGAAGCTGGCCTTCCAAAAGGCGTTCTTAACATTGTGAACGGAGCACATGATGTGGTAAATGGATTGCTTGAGCACAAAAACGTCAAAGCAATTTCATTCGTTGGCTCTCAGCCGGTGGCAGAGTATGTCTACAAAAAGGGAACAGAACACGGCAAACGCGTTCAAGCGTTAGCTGGAGCGAAAAACCATTCTATCGTCTTAAAAGATGCTGATTTAGATGGGGCAACAAAACAAATCATCGGTGCTGCATTCGGATCAGCAGGTGAGAGATGTATGGCAGCTGCTGTTGTAGCAGTAGAAGAAGAGATTGCGGATGAATTCATTGAAAAATTAGTAACTGAATCAAATGAAATTGTCATTGGTAATGGCATTGAGAAAAATGTGTTCCTTGGACCTGTCATCCGTGAAGGTCATAAAGAGCGAACGCTACAATACATTCAATCAGGAGTAAACGAAGGCGCAAGCCTCATTCGTGATGGAAGAAAAGACAGTGAGACAGAAGGCGAAGGCTACTTCGTTGGACCAACGATTTTTGATCACGTTACAGAAGAAATGAAAATTTGGCAAGACGAAATCTTCGCACCTGTTCTTTCTATTGTACGTGTGACATCGCTTGGCGAAGCGATTGACATTGCCAACCGTTCAAGATTTGCAAACGGTGCTTGCCTTTACACTGACAGTGCATCAAGTGTCCGTGAATTTCGTGAAAACATTGAAGCAGGTATGCTAGGTGTGAACGTCGGTGTCCCAGCTCCAATGGCATTCTTCCCATTCTCTGGTTGGAAAGATTCATTCTACGGTGATCTTCACGCCAACGGGACAGACGGAGTAGAATTCTATACTAGAAAGAAAATGGTTACAGCTCGATATATGTAAACGAGCGAACAGGCAGCTGTGATTCTTCTAATCACAGCTTGCTAATTAAATGGATGTGGTCAACACGAAAGACAAAGTCCTATTTTCTATCATTTCATTTTTCTTTTGGTTTACACAGTTTCTCTATGTCCCCGTTTTATCACCTTATTTAAAAACACTTGGTGGACAGTATGCCTTTATAGGCATCGTGTTAAGTAGTTACGGGCTGATGCAGCTTTTTTGCAGGCTGCCTGTGGGGATCTTTTCTGACTTCTTAAACATGAGAAAACCGTTTATTGTTTTTGGCATGATGACAGTCACTTGTAGCAGTCTTTTATTTGCCTTAACGGACGCCTTAATGTGGGGACTTATTGCCAGGTGTCTTGCTGGCTTAGCCGCAGCAACATGGGTTGCCTTCACGATAATGTATGCGAATTATTTCAAAGAAAATGAATCACATAGGGCAATGAATTACATTTCATTTATCGTTGTGCTCGCGCAGTTGTTAGGTATGAGCTTTAGTGGTTATATCGTCGATATCTTTGGATGGAAAGCGCCGTTTTGGATTGGATCCTTCATCGGCTTGATTGGACTTGTTTTATCACTCTTTACTCTCGAACAAAAAACAGAAAACAAGACCCAATTGAAAATGAAGCAACTCATTCAAGTTGTGAAAGAACCAGCGTTACTAAAGATTTCACTATTGTCTATTTTAGCGCACAGTATGATTTTTACGACGATGTTTGGATTTACATCAACGTATGCGCTCACCATCGGCATGAAACAAAGTGAGCTGTTTTATGTTGTCTGTTCTTTTATGATTCCGCACACCTTAGCACCTTTATTACTTGCGAGACTGCTTAAGGAGGCGAATAAAAGAAACATCTTAATCGGTTCATTTACGGCTGCCTCATTTTCGATCTTTATGATTCCTTTTATTCAACAAAAGATCATCTTTTATATCAACCAAGGAGTAGGTGGACTTGCATTAGGTTTTATTTTTCCAATACTTCTAGGAATGGCCATTGAATCGGTGTCACAAAGTTTTAGAGCGACTGTCATGGGTGCGTATCAAGCATTATATGCACTTGGTATTTTTGGTGGTCCGTTTATTGCAGGAATGGTCAATAATCTATTTGGCATCGAATTTGGATTTTATTTCGAGGCCATCTTAGGGGTATGTGCAGTCGGCCTTATTATGACAAGGACTTTTGAAAAGAAATATCCATTTATACAAAAATCATGATACACACACGAGCAAGCGCTATACATAAAGCGCTTTCATTCAGGGAGGTTCTCAAATGGAATTAAGAATTGGTGTTATTGGTACTGGTGCAATTGGTCAAGAACATATGAAAAGAATCACAAACACATTGTCAAAAGGAAAAATTGTGGCAGTAACAGATGTGAATCAAGCGCAAGCCAAAGCGATTGTAAACGCATTACATTTAGATGCAAAAGTCTATAACGACGGCCATCAACTCATTCAAGCTGATGACGTTGATGCGATTATCGTCACTTCTTGGGGACCAACACATGAAGAGTTTGTATTAGCTGCGATACAAGCAGGAAAACCTGTTTTTTGCGAAAAACCGCTTGCGACAACAGCAGAAGGGTGTAAGCGCATTGTGAATGCTGAGATCGAAGCAGGCAAGTTATTCGTGCAGGTTGGATACATGCGCCGTTATGACCCAAGCTATCTAGCATTAAAAGCAACTCTTGATCAAGGAACTGTTGGTGAACCATTAATCGTTCATTCTGCACATAGAAACCCAACAGTACCAGATACTTATACCAGTGATATGTCAATTGTCGATACATTTATCCACGAAATTGATATTCACCGCTGGTTATTAAACGATGATTATGTGTCAGTACAAACAATTGCACCTAAGAAAACAAGCCAAGCGGCTGATCAACTTCAAGATCCAATCATTGTCTTGATGAAAACAAAACGTGGGGCACTCATTAGTGGAGAAATTTTTGTAAATTGTGAGTATGGATATGATATTCAGTGTCAAGTCGTTGGAGAAAAAGGAATTGCCAATCTTCCTGAGCCTGCTACGGTTGTTTTGCGTACTAATGCAAAACATTCAAAAGATATTTTAGTAGATTGGCAAGTTCGTTTTAAAAATGCGTACGATGCTGAACTACAAGATTGGATTGATTCTACATTAAAAGGTGAAGTAAATGGACCAACAGCATGGGATGGTTATGTAGCGGCCGTCACATCTGATGCATGTTTAGAGGCGAAAGTATCTGGAGAAGTCACTCCGATTCACCTTGATGAGCGCCCAGCATTCTATAATCAAGCAGTAACAACTGTTCAAAAATAAATATTTAGCTGAAAAGAAAGGGAGTTTGTGTATGATTTTAGCGTACGATCCATCACACTACCGTGAAAATACAAATTTAAAAGATACAATTGATAACGTTGTAAGACTCGGCTATGAATATGTAGAGCTGTCCCCGCGTAAAGATTTCATTTGGTTTTATGAATATCCAAAAGTTGATAAACAGTTAATCAGAGACTTAAAGAGGTACTGTCGTGATGCAGGTGTAAAAATTTCTTCTGTTCTTCCTGTTCAACAATGGGCTTCGCCAAATGAGCTAGAGCGCCAAGCGGCCGTGAGAAATTGGAAAAGATGTATTGAGATCACGTCAGAACTTGGTGTTGATCTTATGAATAGTGAATTTAGCGGTGACAAAACACGCCCATTAGAAAGTGAAGCAGCTTTTGTAAGATCAATGGATGAGCTGATTCCGATCTTTGAAAAAGAAGGGATTAAATTAAACATCCAGTCGCATCCACATGATTTTATTGAGTTGAACATTGAAGCAATTCGGATGATTCGTGCACTAGATAAAGAATGGATCAAACTTGTGTATTCTGTTCCCCATGCGTTCTTCTATGACGATGGGATTGGTGATGTAGAGAAGCACCTTGATGAGGCAGGAGATCTGCTTGCACATGTATTAATCGCAGATACACTAAATCATAAAGCAGCTTACGGGCTACGTTATATCGTGAATCCACCAGATGCCAATGTAACCGTTCACCAGCACTTGAATCCTGGTGAAGGAGAAATTAATTTTGAAGCACTTTACCGGAAATTACGCGAAATGAAATTCGATGGAATCGTTACAAATGCAGTCTTTGCATATTCTGATCGTCCAGAATGGTCGAATGAAATCACGTTAAAGTCCATTAAAGAAGGATTAAACATCAAATAATAAAAAAACCAGCGTTTATTCTCAAATAAGGGAACGCTGGTTTTTTATATGTGTCGATTGCATATTTTAAGTGCTTGTGCTCGATGCAAAATGTGTCTTTAACACCACGGTACGCGATGGCGCCATTCGACCTTGAGAAAAGTTCCAATGGATTTGTCAAATCGAATAACACAAAAGTCTTTTATCATAAAAAGTGAGAGGTTAAGCAGCCGGGCTTCCCGATTGCTTTGCTTGTTTATAATTGAAAAAGGAAATGATTAAATGAATTACTATAAATTACTTGTATCAATTTGCACCATAGTATTAATCTGCTCAGCATGTTCAAAGAGACAGGATGCAGTGGTAGACTCTCCAAAAAGAGAGTTAAGCAGCTTAAAAGATAGTAAATTTGCTGTAACTTTTTCAGAGGTAATGGACAGGGGTTGCGAAATACTCAACTATGATAACACAGGGAAGAAATTGTCTAACGTATCAATGAAAGACTGTGTGGGATTCACGTCATCTACTCAGAGCAATAATAACATCTACTTTCCATCTAATAGGTCTAACTTTCACGTATCTCTAGATAAGAAAACTGAGGAGTAAACCCTCTACATACAAAGTCACTTTCAAAATCTACAGATGACGAGGGTGCGTTCTTTATTAATTACTCTAATGGTTATGTTCTGCATGATATAAACGTTGGTTACACAGGTAATGGCTTAGTAGGAGAGTTGGTCTACTGGAAAGAAGGTGGGAATGACAAGAAACAGGTTGAACTAGACGGAGAGTTGACATCGCTTTCTCCTCATCATTCAAACGGGTGAATGCCTGATGAAGCAACGTTGAGACGAGGGAATAAACAGGTCTTGAACCTATTGTATAGATAATGATTTCACCATCAGCCTCATTTTTTTGAGCATTCTCCGTCCATATTTTCCATATGAATCCGTCTTTCTCGTTAATACAAAAAAAGAAGAGGTGGAGACATGTAAATGAATAGTTTACCAAGACAAGCAAAAGGGCCCCTTCCATCTAGTTGAACTCTTAGTTTGCTGAATAAAAATTGTCGAATAAAGAGGAATTTAGGCAAAGAAGATAGAAATCATTTTTAATTGTTAGCGATCTCAAGAAGCCAAGGAGTAGATATGATTCACTGAAGATAGGATTTAATAGTGTCATAGTTTTGAAAAGCGCTTTTAGCGCAATGTATCTACTTCAATTAAGGGGGAACAAAAGGATGAAAAGGTATGACACATTCCCAGAACCAATCGGCAGCTATACCGCCGCTCGTACCCAGATGGATTTTGAGTACACAGCATCAGATGACTCAAAAAGAGAATTGACCGCGTTTGTGTATTATCCGTCCGATAGCAGCGAAGGGAAGACTCCATCAACGTACATGTTTCCTGAAGTCTACGAAATGCTTCATGAGCAGCCACTTGTCACTGAGTATCTGAAAGAGAAGAATTTTTTCTCTATCGATATCAAGACTCATTGTTACGACGACCTTGCTCTTTCTGGGAAGAAAAAGCGCTATCCAGTGTTATTTTATGTTTGCGGCGGGGGCGGTTCACCGGAATGGGGGACAGCCATCTGTACAGACCTGGCAAGCCTGGGTTATGTTGTCGTCAGTATCGGCCATCAGAATAGCACAATGTATAAACGGAAAGATGGGAAGCTGTTGAATGTATCAAAGGATTTTTCGGATGTCATTATGGCGTTTTCTGAAGATCCGGAGATGATGGAGCTGGCTGGCAAGATGAAGATGCGGCCTGATGATGAAACGGCCATTGAGATGTGCCGTAACGTCCTGGCTCTGCCAATCATTAATCAGTTAACATTATATAGTGAACGACAGGCAGAAGATGTAAGGTACGTAGCCGATCATCTTCACAAACTAAACTCTGAAGAATTGGATTCTATCTTTCATGACAGACTGATGCTTGACGTCGGCATGGGCATCGTCGGACACTCTTATGGAGGACCTACGGCAGCGGTTGTTTGCAGGGATGACGACCGGTTTGCCTGCGGGATTGGCTTGGATAGCGGGGCATTCGGCCTTCTCGACAGCGACCTCAATAAACCCTTTTTGCTACTGTTTTCTGAACCGAACTATCATATGAATGCGATCATTGGCGCTAACAACAGCATGGTAACCTATTATTTCTCCGTTGATCGTGCTGCACATTTAGATTACTGTGACATCGTGTTTACCGGCGTAGATGAGCAACTGAGAGGCACAAGGGAGGCGGTAGAGATGCGAAATCTTGTGACGGACTATACGAAGACCTTTTTTGATCATTACATCCTGCAAAAGGCTGCACGTGTGGAAAGCCTGACATATGATGGCGTGGACTTAATCAAGAAAACGAGCAACAAGTAATAACGGAGAAGCTGCTGATCAAAGCCTTTTCAAGCGCCAGCTTAAAGTTGAATATCTCAGCTTTTCCGTTAAATACCGAATGCTGATTGTTTGGAAAAGAAGAGACCGTACTAAAAGATCTATATTCCAAACAGCTTGTAGTGAATGAAGAGAAAAAAATGTAAAGTGGATCAATCCATCATCTTGATGATTAAATTAAAAGGGAACCATTTCAATGATTGCTCATATTAGCCTACAAATACTTCTCCCTCCGGATAACGTATTGGGCTTTTGGTTCGTTTCATAAAGATAAATACAATGGTCAGAGAACCTACTCTGCCAATAAACATCAGAATCGAAAGAATCACCTTACCTAAAAACGTTAACTCCGGTGTTAATCCCATAGGTCAAATGAGTGCATTGGCGCTTTGATGATCCAGCAAAAGCAGAAGGAACAGAAGAAGAGAAATGGGCATTTTCCCAAAGGGTGAGAGATGAAATTGGGGGCTGATTACAGCAGTTTGCTGTGACTGAAAAATATAGTTTTACATGATAAGCCATATTGAATCAATGGCTTATTTTTGTTTCGATCAATTGAAGACGTTCAGGCAGCTAGACTTTAAAAAACTTGATATTTAGTAATAGCACATTTACAGCCATCTTGAATGAAACAGGAAGATGATAGCAGACAAGATAAAAACATTTGATCCAACTCAAAAAGATATCTAGTGAATAAACGCCGCAAAAAACGATTTTTCATTGTTCTAATGAGCGATTGAATTGTTTTCGAAAAACTAGGCATGAGACAGCAAATACTGCGAATGCGCCTGCTGATCCAGCAGCAAACATCAGCTCAAATTGGTCTGGTTTGGATTTGAATAACAAAGGGACAGAAAGAATGAGAGCAGCACCACTAAAGCTCAATCCTAATATCAACATTGCCAATAATTTATTCATAGAAACACCTCGCAGACTCAGCATTGAAACATTAGGAACCGACTGATCTAAGAATCAAGTTATGATTTGAAATCCTTTAAAATCCCTAAATCGAAGTGTCCAATTTATATCCTATGGGTGTCGGATGATTGGGTTCATTACAATTAAAGCACACATTCATGAAATAAACCATTTTAAACGAACACTGTTCTTTACGAACTATGTTCGTTATAGTATAAATGAGATGTGGTTTTACACTACTTCCATAAAGAAGAGGAGATGCATACGATGCAGGCATTATCTAAAAAACAAAAGCAAATCGCTATCATTGGAGGAGGACCAGGAGGGCTAACACTCGCCTTAATTCTGCAAAATTACGGTATACAAACAACCATCTATGAACGGGAGATGCATGACAAGAGTCTTGAAAGAGGAGGCTCACTGGATATTCACGAAGAAACAGGTCAAAAAGCCTTAAAGGAAGCAGGAGTTTATGAGAAATTTCAAAAGAACGCTCGCTATGAAGGAGAAGATTTCCGGTTATTTGATAAAGCAGGAAGAATTTATCTAGACGAAGAAACTGAATCACATGAAAAAGGCACTCGGCCAGAAATTGATCGTGGTGTTTTGTGTGAAATGCTGTTAGATCAAATTGATGCTGAAAACATCAAATACGGATATAAACTAGATAGATGTGTTTCAGTAGAAAACGGCATGACAGAACTTCATTTTGAAAACGGGGTTGTCGAGACGGTTGACCTTTTGATTGGGGCAGATGGTGCATTTTCTCGTGTACGTCCGCTGTTAACAGATATTGATATTGAATACTCCGGGCTCACAATGCTGGAACTGAATGTCCTAAGCGTAGAGGTGAACCACCCTGATTTAGCTGAATTTAATAAACGTGGTAAGATGTTTGCTTTAGCAGATCACAAAGGAATTATTGGTCAGTTAAACGGAGATGGACGAATAAAAGTGTATGCAAGCCTTATGGTAGGACGCAGCTGGATCGAGACTTGTGGCATTCCATTTAATCAAGCGAATGAAGCGAAAGAACCATTATTAGAGTTATTTAGTGATTGGGATGATCAGCTGAAAAATTATATTCGTTATGCAGAAGATGTCATCATTCCAAGACGTATTTATACGCTTCCTGTCGGTTTTAAATGGAACCGTCATAAAGGAGTAACGCTTATCGGTGATGCAGCCCATGTCATGACACCATTCGCAGGTGAGGGTGTAAACATGGCGATGTTTGATGCAATGGAGCTTGCACTTGCTATTGTCCGAAATCCTAATGATATTGAAAAGGCTATTGAAGAGTACGAAGAAATGATGTATGAATATTCATCGGAAAAGGCTCAGGAATCGGAGAATAGTTTAAAACTGTGTTTTTCAAAAGACGCTGCGGTCAAGCTTGCAGATATGATGAATTCTTTTCAAGTAAACGGTGATTGATGCTCAATTTACTATTTTACTTTGACATGTTATAAAGAGAGTATGAACAATTCAAATCGTCATATTATAAGTCGCCGGTCTCGGCCGGCTAAAGAGCCCTTAAGCCGTGAGCTTATTGTTAAAACTGCCTATGCGCTTCTTAAGGAGCAAGGGATAGAGGGCATGAGTATGCGTAAGGTGGCTAAAGCATTGGATACGGGACCTGCATCCTTGTATGTCTACGTGAACAATTTTCAAGAACTAAGTGCTTACGTATTGGATTATGGTCTCGGCCAAATGGTTTATCCAGATTCAGTGGATGGCACATGGAAAGAAAAGTTATGTGAAATATTGCATACTTATTTCCTGCTGCTATTAGAAAAACCTGGTCTTGCTGAAATTTCTCTTTCCACCATTCCACAAGGAACGAACTTTCTTCAGTTGACCGAACATATTCTCGCTGCATTGCATGAAGGCGGGATCAAATCTACATCCGCTGCATGGGGAGTAGACCTGTTACTGTTATACGTATCTTCCGTAGCTTACGAAAAGGTCTCTTGGAAGAAACATGGATCTACGCAGATTTTAGACATTAAAAAAACATTTCATGATGCAGACAAAACGCGGTTCCCTTTCATCCATAGCCTGAAAGAAGAAATGTTTGCAGGTGATACCGTATCAATGGAACGGTTCCGATGGGGAATTGACGTCATTTTGTATGGAATCCAGAAAGAAAGCAATTAGAAAGGAGCACAAGCAAAAAGCAGTCAATGGCTGCTTTTTTTATATGGTTATTTTCACATTTGTGATCTTGTGATCATCATGATATATAAATAAATCTATATATTGTTTTTATATATAAAAAATTATATAATTTAATGGAATAAAAAAATGAGGTGCTTAGGCATGGAACATATGAAGAATTTATTAGCGAGTTATATTCCTTTAGCAAAATCTACTGGCAAAATGTTTGGACCAAATTGCGAAGTGGTTATTCATGATTTAACGAACCCTCAAGCATCTGTCATGTTTACAGTAAATAACCATGTGACAGGAAGAGAAATCGGCCAATCATTTGATCATCTAGTAAAGACTGTATTACAATCAGAAGATTTTAAAGAAGATTATCTGGCTGGTTATACATTTGTAACAGAAGATAAGCGTACGATTCGTTCTTCGACTTCATTAATACGTGATTCAAAGCAAAAAGTGATTGGTGCTTTCTGTATCAATTTTGATGTTGAAGCACTGAATCAAATGCAGCAATTTATGGATACTTTTCTTTCTACACAAGTGGAAGCTCAAGAGAAAGAAACAACATCAAATGATGATCTTGAAAATGTGGAAGAAATAGTAGATCAATTGATTCAACAAATCATTCAAAACAGCGTTCACCCAGTCATGAAACGCCATGAAAAAATTGAACTAATTAAATTTATGGATGAAAAGGGCATCTTTTTAATGAAAGGATCTGTTGAGAAGGTCGCATCTATGTTAGGCATTTCCAAAGTAACCGTCTATAGCTATTTGGATGAAATCAAAAATAAATCGAGGTAAGGAGTGTCAAAATGAAAAGCATACTCGAGGTAGGAAATCTAAAATCAAACGGACACTATGCATTCGCAACCATTCATCAAAACACGGTCTATGTTTCAGGACAATTTGCCATCAATCCCGAAACGAGAGAAAAAGAGTTCGGCCACATTGAAGAAGAGACATTACAAGCGCTTAAGAATGTAGAGATGATTGTAGAGGCTGCTGGAAGTAAAAAAGAGAAGATCTTGCGTATGACATTATACATTTCGAATATTCATTTATGGGACAAAGTAGATGCTGTTTATACTAATTTTTTCGGTGAACATAAACCAGCACGTACTATTGTACCAACGAATGAATTACATTTTGGTTTCAAAATTGAAATTGATGCCATTGCATATATTTAAGATATTTTTTTGCCTACTCTATATAAAAAATTATATTTCATATAAAAAAATATTCGAAGGGGTAGATGATTGATGAATCAATTGATTTGTAACCATTGCGGGAAAAAGTATGAGATGACACCAACTCTATGGAAATGTGATTGTGGTGGAGTATTAAATCTGGTGAAAGATACTCCGAAAATAGATGTTGCAGCTTGGGATCACTATCCAAACTCATTATGGCGTTATGTTGAAACCATGCCATTTTCAAAAGGTTCTAAGACTTGGGAAACTGTCACAATGGGGGAGGGTCAATCACCTTTAATCGTTCTAGATCCTAATGAGCCAAACACTTATGTAAAAGTTGATTATATGATGCCGACCTTATCCTTTAAAGACCGAGGAGCCGCTGTTTTGATGACAAAAGCTAAGGAACTCGGGGTATCAAAAGTGATTGCTGATAGTAGCGGGAATGCAGGAACGGCGATTGCAGCTTATGCAGCACGTTGTGGTATTGCCTGTGACATCTATCTAAGCGATGAAACTTCGCCTAAAAAGGTCGCTCAAATAAAAGCACATGGAGCAACGATTAAAGAAATTCGCGGTACACGAGAGGACATTGCAGCTGCGGCACAAAAGGCAGTAGACAATGAAAACGTTTTTTATGCAAGCCATGTGTATAATCCTTATTTTTTTGAAGGAACAAAAACATATGCCTACGAAATCTATGAGCAACTAAAAGGAGCACCTGATACTTTAATCATTCCGGTTGGAAACGGTACTCTCCTCCTAGGTGCATATTATGGCTTTAAAGAGTTATTTGAAAATGGTCTCATTCATAAAATACCGAAAATCGTTGCCATACAAGCGAAAAACTGTGCACCACTTGTGAAAGCTTATCAAAATGCGAAAGGATTAGCATCGCCTGTTACGAATAAAGGGACCTTAGCAGAAGGGATAGCAATTGCAGCCCCAGCTCGCTCCAAACAAATTTTAGAAGCTGTACAAGATACCAATGGTACGTTTATTGATATTAAAGAAGATGAGATTCTAAATGCACGCTCTAAACTAAGTGAGAAAGGATTTTATGTGGAAGTGACATCTGCAGTTAATTTTGCTGGCTACATGAAATATCAAAAGGAATCAGAAGAAACCATTGTCATACCTCTTTGTGGTGCAGGGATTAAATCAAAATAACCCTATTAGAATTGTCTCTCTTTGAAAATATGGAAATCCGCCATTGCGAAGCAGATTGGTCTTACACCGACTTCCATTTGAAAACTATCAAGATGACATCATTCCATTGCTGGATCTTTAGGATTCTGATAGTTACTTAATACCAGATGTGTGTAAGACCGTTGCAGTTAGATTGCGTCAACTAATCCGCACTTGGCCTGATGATGATATAGATAAAAAGAACGCTCTCTATTTGGTAGGAGGAATGGAGCTAGCGCATCAACAAAATGAGCCATTGGGATTTATATAAGAATAGGAATTGTCATATGACAGACCATTGAAAGAAATGTAGATCCATTTTATGCTTTATAAACAATAGTCAAATAAGGATTCTACAATAATCAATTTTTTTGATGAATAAAAAATAAAAGAAAAAAACATTAATCAATAATTTTAACGCGAATAAATTTTTGTTCAAATCATATAATCAATTGATTATATAAGTATTCAGTTATATAATATTGGAGGATTTGATAACAGGGACCGTCACCAATATTTAAAAGAGGGAGGGAATCATTGTGACTTCAGATGTTTCAATTGGTTTGTTACATATGTCGAATTGTTTAAAAATACTCAGTGATCAAACAAGACTCATTATGATGAAATTGTTTTTGGAGAAGGAATATTGTGTTTGTGAACTGGTAGATATGTTCGAAATGAGTCAACCAGCGATTAGTCAGCATTTACGAAAATTAAAAAAAGCTGGATTTGTTCATGAGAACAGAAAAGGGCAGTGGCGTTATTATTCAATCAATACACTGTCTCCAGAATTTGAGACGATTCGTATCATCTTAAATCAAATTGATAAAGAAGATGACCTTTTAAAAAGTATACAACATAAAGCAACAAACATTTCTTGTTCGTAAGGAGGGATGGGTTTGAGTTTTGCCGTTTTATCATTACTCATATTTTTGTTAACTTTGGTATTGGTTATTTGGCAGCCAAAAAATTTATCCATAGGGTGGTCCGCATGTGGAGGGGCCGTTTTAGCATTAATCGTAGGTGTTGTGAATGTTGACGATGTGATCACCGTGACAGGCATCGTTTGGAATGCGACTTTAGCTTTTGTTGCCATTATCGTCATTTCACTCATACTTGATCGAATCGGCTTTTTTGAATGGGCAGCATTGCATATGGCAAAGGCTGCAAAAGGCAGTGGGCTGCGTATGTTTGTGTATGTGACCATCCTTGGTGCAATCGTCGCTGCTTTATTTGCAAACGATGGTGCAGCACTTATTTTGACACCCATTGTTTTAGCCATGGTCAGAGCATTACACTTCAATGAAAAAATTGTATTCCCTTTTATTATCGCGAGTGGGTTTATTGCAGATACAACTTCGCTTCCCCTTGTCGTAAGTAATTTGGTGAACATTGTAACAGCCGACTATTTCAACATTACGTTTATTGAATATGCATCCAGAATGGTCGTTCCAAACCTTTTTTCATTGCTAGCGAGTATCACTGTACTGTACCTTTTCTTTAGAAAGAGTATACCTAAACGCTATGATCTGACTGAGTTAAAGCACCCTAGTGAAGCAATAAAAGATCCAAAGATGTTTAGATTATCTTGGTATATATTAGCTTTTTTATTGATTGGTTATTTTGCAAGCGAGTTTTTATCTATACCTGTATCGGTCATAGCTGGTGTGATTGCCATTTTATTCTTGGTCATTGCACAAAAAAGCCCTGCTGTTCAAACAAAAAGCGTTCTAAAAGAAGCACCATGGGCGATCGTTTTCTTTTCCATAGGTATGTACGTTGTTGTCTATGGCATGCGAAATGCAGGGCTCACTGATGCTCTTTCAAGCGTGATCCAAGCTGTAGCAGATCAAGGTTTATTGGCAGGGACTCTTGGTATGGGATTTATCGCAGCAATTCTTTCATCTGTCATGAATAATATGCCGACGGTCATGATCGATGCATTAGCCATATCCGGTACCGATACACAAGGAATGATGAGAGAAGCGTTAATTTACGCAAATGTCATTGGTTCAGATTTAGGACCAAAAATTACGCCCATCGGCTCCTTAGCAACACTACTGTGGCTCCACGTCCTTTCTCAAAAAGGTGTGAAGATTTCCTGGGGGACATATTTCAAAATAGGAGTCATTTTAACTGTACCAACACTATTCATCACACTTTTAGCTTTGTATTTCTGGCTATTGATTATACATTAAAGGAGACGATCAACATGTCAAAGAAAACAATTTACTTTTTATGTACCGGTAATTCTTGCCGCAGTCAAATGGCTGAAGGTTGGGCTAAAAAACATCTTGGAGATGAGTGGAAGGTCTATAGCGCTGGTATTGAAGCTCATGGATTAAACCCGAATGCTGTAAAAGCAATGAAAGAAATAGGGATTGATATATCTAATCAAACGTCTGATCTGATTGATCAGAACATATTGCAAAATGCTGACTTAGTCGTCACACTATGCGGTGATGCAGCTGATAAATGCCCGATGACTCCACCTCATGTCGAACGTGTCCATTGGGGCTTTGATGATCCAGCAAAAGCAGAAGGAACAGAAGAAGAGAAGTGGTCATTTTTCCAAAGGGTAAGAGATGAAATTGGAGATCGATTGAAACAATTTGCTGAGACTGGAGAATAATATCTTTTATATTGTGAAAGGAGACATCAATTCAGTGGATTGCGATGATCGAGTATGCAAAAATTCTATGGGATTGGCTAATAAGTCAAGCAAAGGAAAATGAGTGTGAACAATTTCATTTAGATTCTGGTGTTCATAGGCATGATGCACATAGATTCTACCTTAAAGTTGGATTAGATATTACTTGTCACCATTTTCAAATGTCTCTTTAACAAATGGAAGGTCAGCATCGATTAGGTGGAATTAAGTTATATTTAGAAGAAACAAATGCATTCATTAATATGCCATTTTTAGCTTTTCATTATTTGGAAGATGAAGAAGCGATCAGTTTATTTGATACTATCAACACTAAAGCTAAAGGTATAGGGTCTTCTTTAAGCCAATATCTAAAAAGGGAATCAGAAGATTTGAGTTGGGTGGCAGCACAACTTATTATCCAACCAGACAGTCCATTTCATGATTTAGGAACAATTGTAGGCATGAGAACAACTTCTAAATGCGTTACTTTACAAACACATTTATAATACTCTCGTCTATTTAACAAAGCAGAACAAACTATCTGAGTTGTCAAAAGAAAAATTACTTAGTTGATATATATAACCATACCAAAGAAGAAAAGGAGAGAAGAAGAATTATGGAGATAACGCCTGTAGTATTAATAGGAGATAGAGTAAAGATACAACCTATGGAAGATTATCACGTACAGGAATTATTTGATGCGGGAAACAATCCAGATATATGGGCACACATGCCAATGAGGGTTCAATCGATTGAAGATATGAAGTCCCTTGTGAATGGAGCACTTCAAGCGAGAGAGCAAGGAAGCGAATTTCCTTTTGTTATCTTGGATAAGAATTCGGGGAAAATTGTGGGAAGCACTCGTTTTCTTAATATATCCATACCAAATCGTAACTTGGAAATTGGTTGGACATGGCTGTCTCCAACTGTTTGGCGAACTAGAATAAATACAGAATGTAAGTATCTTCTTTTGAAACACTGCTTTGAAACACTTGGGACAATTCGTGTTCAGTTGAAAACAGATAGCAGAAATGTGCGGTCTCAGCAGGCAATTGAACGGTTGGGTTTGGTAAAAGAAGGGGTGCTTCGAAATCATATGGTGATGCCTGACGGTTATTTAAGAGACTCTGTGTATTACAGTGTAATCGACCAAGAATGGGTGCTAGTGAAGGACAAATTGGAGAGTATGCTACAATAATCTCGTATTTTCGAAGTGTTGCTTATAAAACTAAAGGGTGCTTTGACTTAACAAAGGAGGTAGCTGCGGCACCTCCTTTTCTTATTGAACAAACGGAGCAACTAACTTTACTTAAACAATTATGACCCTAACGAAAGAGGCAGTTGGAGATGGATAAGAGGGACTGTACAACAATGGATCCACATTTACCTTCTAGTACATATGAAGCTATGAAGACGAAATCTTATTCATTTCTTTTTATTAGTTTACATAATATATATTCTAGGAAGTTAAACAATGAATACATTTTCCTTGTCTCAAATCTAAGTATACTTATCTTATTGAGACAAAAAAGAAAAAAATCAAAATCCTATGTTTATTCGCCAGATTTTGATTCATCAAGATATTTAATGATTTTCGCAGGATTCCC
Organism: Bacillus sp. NMCC46; assembly: GCF_002998465.1. Taxonomy (NCBI): domain Bacteria; kingdom Bacillati; phylum Bacillota; class Bacilli; order Caryophanales; family Bacillaceae; genus Bacillus; species Bacillus sp. NMCC46. Next base: position 208,719 of record NZ_PVQZ01000001.1, read on the forward strand.
GCAAAATGTTTTCCGACCTCGATATTGTATCCGTAATCGCACTGCAATCTTTCTTCAAAAACGACATCATTTCCGCAAGCGCCTAATAATTCCTTTAAAATGGATGTTCTTTTTTCTGGCTGATTGGTTTGCTGGTATGCAAAGTTCAATTTTCTCGCTCTTTCTCGATCTGCAATCAGGGTTTGGTCACTAGATACATAATGTTCTCCTTGGATCATTTTTTCCTTTTCACTTCTATTTATCCTGATTCATCATTTGAATGAATGCATCTGTGAATTGTGTCGTGGTTTCGCTTCCACCTAAATCCTTCGTTTTTATGTTCATTTTCATCATCTCATCCAGAGTGCGTCTTATAAGAACAGCCGTCTTTTTCAGCCTGTCATCATGATATTTCACATATAACCAGTCAAAAAGCATGACTGTAGAAAGAATTAACCCCATGGGATTGGCGATATTTTGCCCAGCAATATCCGGTGCTGATCCATGTGCTGCCTGTGCCATCGCTTGGTTTTCGTTACAATTTAATGAAGGGGCGATCCCTAAACTTCCGACTAGTTCCCCTGTTAAATCCGATAAAATATCCCCAAACATATTCTCTGTCACAATGACATCAAAATCACCGGCACGTCTTATTAAGTGAGCTGCCATTGCATCGATATGTAGATCTTCTACTGTCACGTGCGGATATGCTTTTGCCACCTCTTGGCATGTTCGCAGAAATAAACCAGATCCTAATTTGATTACGTTTGCCTTGTGAACAATGGTCACCTTTCGCCTGCGCTCCATTGCACTTTGAAAAGCTGCATGAGCAATACGTGTAATCGCTTTTTTGGTAAACACACCTGTGGATATAGCGACCTCTGGCGTAATCATCCACTCTCCTACCCCATGATACATGTTCCGATCTGGATAAAAGCCTTCTGTGTTCTCTCGAAAAATCACGAGATCGACGTTTTGCACAAGGCCCTGTACCCCAGGTAATGATTGAGATGGACGAATGTTTGCAAATAAATCAAACGTATGACGGAGCTCTCCGCTTGGATTTCTCCTCTCTGTCAATATCTCTGGATATGAGGCAGAATCATGAGGCCCTAAAATCCACCCATGGCACTTTTTTAATTCTTCTATAGTAGATGCTGGCACAGGATCTTGGTGAGAATGGATGGCTTCAAAGCCAATTGGACATTCGACATATTCCACAAATGACTCCTGAAACTGTGATAGCGCTGCCTTTAAGATGCGCAGATTTGCTTGTACAATTTCTGGCCCAATCCCGTCCCCTTTCAACACACCGATACGATATGACTTCATACTTCCTCCCCCTTTATGTTTATTTTACCTTCTCGTCAGAAGAATTGGGAAGGCAAGATTTATTTTGACTAGAATTGGTCATGTTCCTGCCTCAAGTTATTTACGAATCAGCCCATCTCATTTATAATCGAGTAGATTTGTTCAGTTACAGATATATCTTTAAATGTGAGGGATTAGATGGAATTAAAGTGGTATAAAGCGATTATAGTTATTTTCACGATGTCTGGTATTTCCATCTCTACATGGTTTTCACGGACACCGGAAGTTAGAGATTTATTACAAGCCAATACAGGAACGATGGGACTTATTTTACTTGGCTTATCCGTTGGTTCAATTGTCGGGCTTATTCTTTCAAATGTATTTGTTCGAAAAAAAGGCGGCCGCGTGGCGATTGTGATTAGTGCTTTTTTGATGTTCCTTGGATTCACCACTCTTGCCATTGGTTCAACACTCTCTTCTATCTTTGTTGTCACTGCCGGTCTATTTCTTTTTGGAGCAGGCTCAGGTATGTGCAATGTGGCGATGAACCTAGAAGGGACAGAAATTGAATACAGTATCAAGAAAACCATTTTGCCTATATTGCACGCTTCCTTTAGCATTGGCACTTTAATTGGAGCAGGAGCTGGCATTCTTTTTATTCATCTAGGGGTCTCTGTGCTGAATCACCTACTAGTCATTGCCCTTCTTTTCTTTCTCAGCATCTTGATTTGCACACGGTTTATTCCGCACGGTACAGGAAAGGATCAGCATGAGAAGCAGTCAGATACAATAGATGATACTCAAACGCCATGGCTGAACAAACGAACGGTCTCTCTTGCGATGATCGCCTTATGTCTTGCGTTTGTCGAAGGGTCTGCCAATGATTGGATTCCACTTGCGATGGTGGATGGCTACCAGGTTTCACATTCCATGAGTACAGTCATCTATGCTTTATTTTTATGCGGGATGATTAGCGGCAGACTAATCAGCGGACGTTTGATCGATCGTTTCGGCAGGGTGTTATTGCTAAGAATTGCGATTTTATCAGCCGCCGCCGGACTATTTCTGGTCATTTTAAAGATTTCACTTGTTGTATGTATGATATCGATCTTTTTATGGGGATTTGGCGCTTCTTTAGGCTTCCCGCTAACCATTTCTGCAGCTGGTGATGATAGCCGGTACGCCGTGAAACGCGTCAGCATTGTGACCTTATCAGGTTATACAGCCTCTCTTTCTGGGCCGCCTATATTAGGGCTGCTTGCCAATCAAGTAGGACTGCTTCATGCCTTTATTTTTGTTTTATTCGCCATATGTATTGCAGGAATCTTTACAAAAGCTGTAGCAAAACCGCGTTCATTACAAGTTCACTAAAAGTGTCTGATCCTCGATCATGGCACTTTTTTTAAATTTAAAAAATAAAATTGAAACCTTTCATGAAGTGAAACAGTCCTATAAATGTCCTGATGTTTATCGCTTTTTTAAAGAGGGAAAGTAAAAAAATAAGACTTTTCAAATAACAGAAAACGTGGTAAGATCATGAAAATAAACAGGAAGGGGTGAGAAAAATGAAAAAAAATATGCTGCTAAAATTAGCTGTCTTATTCATAGCACTCGCAAGTTTTCATTTGTTCTCATTGCCTCATTCCGTTCAGGTATACCATCATGCAAAGGTGGTTGCCGATCAAGAATCACATGAAATGAAAATCGCTCAGACAATGGGCGATGAAAAGAAACAAAAACATGTGAGCGCAGTATTTGCCGCATTTACAGTACTGCTGATGATTGGCAGTATGACAGCTGGATTTGCACGCATCACTCATACTGATCAATTTGACCGGAAAAAGAAGCATTTACTTGCAGTATTCTATCAATCTTCTTATTTCCGACTATCTCGTGTTTAACCCAACCATCTAAATCAAAACAAAAATTGGGAGGTTTTACACGATGTTATTTTTCTTAAGAGTATTTATTCTAGGTCTATTCTCTGTCACTTCACTTTCTCTTTTCGTCTACCAAGGAATTGAAGTAGTGCACGCCATTACAAGCATGTTTGGCAACCACGAGAGCTAAATGACCCGTATATAAAAGAAACCCCCTGTTTATCGCAGGGGGTTTTCGTTTGCTTATTTATTGTCATCTGGCGCAGGTTGAGGTGTGACAAGGACATGTGTTACTTCTCCCTGCTCTTCCTCATCTACAATAAATGATCCATTGCTATAGCGGTCATTCGCTCTTAAAGTAGAGATATCAAGCGGAATCGTTGTACCCTTATCCGTATCAATCTCAAGTGTATCGTGAAGTGATGCAGCAATAACAGCCACAATACGGTGTGGGTTTTTCTTTAATTCTCTTAGCATCAGAACTCCGCGTTTGGCTCTAGATGTTTTATCAAATTCAGAGAGGTTCATTCGCTTCACAGCCCCTCTTTGAGTCGTCAGCACGAGGACATCGTTTTTCGGATCAATGATCTGACCAGAGACTACTTCGTCCCCATCCTTCAAGTTGATTCCTTTGACACCAGCCGCTCTCGGACCAACAACACTTACTTCTTCTTCATCAAACCACAATCCATAGCCATTTTTCGTCGCAATAAACAATTCCTGCTGTCCTGTTGTCACATGGACATCCACGAGTTCATCGTCTCCTTTTAGGTTCAAGGCGACAAGCGGTTTCGAATAGCGCTGCGCTTTATATTGAAGAAGCTCTGTTTTCTTCACCATTCCGCCTTTTGTAAAGAACAGGAGATACGACGTTTCATCAAATTCTTTAATTGGAATGGCTTTTTGAATTGATTCATCACGATCAATTGAAATGATATTTGTAATATGCTGCCCCATGTCTTTCCAGCGTATGTCTGGCAGCTGATGAACTGGACAATAAATATAGCTCCCTTTATTCGTGAACAATAGGAGGACATCCGTTGTATTCATTTCAAACTGATGAATCAGGCGGTCTGTATCCTTCATGCCAAAGTCCTTACCGTTAGATGCAGCATAGGAGCGCTGGCTTGTCCGTTTGATGTACCCATCCTTCGTCACCGTGACGTAAACATCCTCTGAGGCGATCATCACTTCAAGGTTAATCTTAATTTCTTCGATTTTTTCCTCAATGACAGATCGTCTCTCATCAGCATATGTCTTTTTGAGCTTTTTCAAACTGTTTGTAATGACCTTTAGCAGCTTTTTCTCGTTACCTAAAATGTCTTCAAGTTCTGTTATACGCACATCAAGCTCACTAGCTTCGTCTCTTAATTGCGTAATATCCGTATTCGTTAAACGATATAACTGGAGGGAAACAATCGCTTCTGATTGTGCTTCTGTAAAGTCATATTTCTCCATCAAGTTGTTTTTCGCATCTCGCTTATCATTAGAGGAGCGGATTGTGGCAATGACTTCATCTAAGATGGAAAGCGCCTTAATTAATCCGTCTACAATATGGTGGCGTTCCTTTGCTTTTCGAAGCTCATATGCTGAGCGGTTCGTCACCACTTCTTTTTGATGGGCAATATATGCATCAAGTATAGTTGTCAGCGTCATTAAGGTTGGTCTACGATTATGAATCGCCACCATATTAAAGTTATATGGAATTTGCAGATCTGAGTTTTTATATAAGAAATTCAAGACACCATTTGCATCTGCTTCTTTTTTCAGCTCTACCACGATTCGAAGCCCAGTTCGGTCAGTCTCATCTCGAACCTCTGAAATTCCTTCAACTTTTCTTTCAATTCGGAACTCGTCCATCTTTTTGACAAGATTGGCTTTATTCACTTCATAAGGAATTTCTGTGATCACGATTTGCTGGCGTCCGCCGCGGATGGTTTCAATTTCCGCTTTTCCGCGAATCATAATCTTTCCTTTTCCTGTTTCATAAGCCTTCTTAATGCCGTCGACCCCTTGAATGATACCGCCTGTTGGGAAATCTGGACCTTTGATGACTGTCATTAAATCCTCAACCGTACAATGCGGCTGTTCGATTCGTTTAATGACACCATCAATCACTTCTCCCAGATGATGCGGCGGGATATCGGTGGCATAACCTGCTGAAATCCCTGTTGATCCATTCACGAGAAGGTTTGGAAACATCGCTGGTAAAACAACTGGCTCCTTGCTTGTATCATCAAAGTTTGCGACAAATTCGACCGTTTCCTTGTCTAAGTCCTTTAATAGCTCTGAAGCAATGGCAGAAAGCCTTGCTTCCGTATAACGCATGGCAGCAGGCGGATCTCCATCGATACTCCCGTTATTCCCATGCATCTCAATGAGCACATTTCGCACTTTCCAATTCTGACTCATTCTCACCATCGCTTCATAAACAGATGAGTCACCGTGCGGATGATAGTTACCAATCACGTTACCGACTGTTTTCGCGGCTTTACGGAAGTTTTTATCTTGCGTGTTTCCTTCTGCGTACATCGCATATAAGATTCTTCGTTGTACAGGCTTTAGTCCATCTCGCGCATCTGGAAGCGCACGGTCTTGGATAATATATTTACTATAGCGACCAAACCGGTCTCCGATCACTTCTTCTAATGGTAAATCATGAAATCGTTCTTGTTGTGCCATGTTTAAACCTCCTCAGCTAGCGACAAGTTTTCATTTTCAAGAATGTTGCTTTCCTCATCAAGTCCAAAGGCGACATTCTTTTCAATCCATTTACGTCGTGGTTCTACTTTGTCACCCATCAATGTCGTGACGCGGCGTTCCACACGTGCAGCATCGTCGATTTTGACCCTGACAAGTGTTCTCGATTCTGGATTCATTGTCGTTTCCCATAGCTGGTCGGCGTTCATTTCACCTAAACCTTTATAGCGCTGAATCGTGTACCCTTTTCCAACTTTCTTCAGTACGTCATCCATTTCTTCATCAGACCATGCGTACTCAATGATTTCTTTTTTCCCTGAGCCCTTGCTGACTTTATATAAAGGCGGTAGTGCAATAAACACTTTGCCATGCTCAATCAGCGGCTTCATATAGCGGTAGAAGAACGTCAGTAGAAGCACTTGAATATGCGCTCCATCTGTATCAGCATCTGTCATGATCACGATTTTGTCATAATTGATGTCTTCTACATTAAAATCGACACCGACGCCTCCACCGATCGCATGAATAATGGTGTTGATTTCTTCATTTTTGAAAATATCAGCAAGCTTCGCTTTTTCTGTGTTGATGACCTTTCCACGAAGCGGCAGCACCGCTTGGAATTTACGGTCACGCCCTTGCTTTGCTGATCCGCCCGCCGAGTCGCCCTCTACTAGGTACAATTCGTTTCTTGCTGGGTTTCTAGATTGAGCAGGTGTTAATTTTCCGCTCAGTGTTGCTTCGGACTTTTTCCGTTTCTTGCCGCTCCTTGCTTCTTCACGTGCTCTTCTAGCAGCTTCTCTTGCCTGCTGCGCTTTAATCGCTTTTTTCACAAGAAGAGTGGCTGTTTCCCGGTTTTCTTCAAGGAAATAAGCCAGCTTTTCAGAAATAACAGCATCAACAGCCGAGCGAGCCTCACTTGTCCCAAGCTTTCCTTTTGTCTGGCCTTCAAATTGAAGCAGTTCTTCAGGAATTCTGACAGAAATAATTGCTGACAGTCCTTCGCGAATATCAGTGCCTTCTAAATTTTTGTCTTTTTCTTTTAGAAGGGCTACTTTGCGCGCATATTCATTAAAGGCTCTCGTCATCGCCGTTTTGGCACCAGACTCATGCGTACCGCCATCTTTTGTTCTGACGTTATTGACGAAAGAAAGAATATTCTCCGAGTAGCCGTCATTGAATTGAAAAGCAAAATCTACTTCGATGGATTGATGCTCTCCTTCAAATGAGACCACTTCACTCAGAACATCTTTTTCTTCATTTAAATAAGCAACGAAGGCTTCAATGCCCGTCTCATAATAAAAGGTTTCTTGTACATCATGTCGTTCATCAATCAGCTCTATTTTTAATCCTTTTAATAAAAAGGCAGATTCTCTTAAACGTTCTGATAAAGTATCGAAGTTATAGGTCGTGACACTGAACATAGTTGGATCAGGTTTAAAATGAATCAGTGTTCCTGTTTTTTTCGTTTTTCCGACTTTTTCAAGTGATGTGGCAGGCTTTCCGCCGTTTTCAAAGCGCTGATGATAAATAAAGCCGTCGCGTTCAATTGTGACAGTGAGCCATTCTGACAGCGCGTTTACTACAGATGCCCCAACTCCGTGAAGCCCACCACTTGTTTTATATCCGCCTTGACCAAATTTTCCGCCTGCGTGAAGGACCGTTAAAATGATCTCAGGTGTCGGTTTTCCAAGCTTATGCATACCAGTAGGCATCCCGCGTCCTTTATCTTGGACGGAAATGCTGTTATCTTTATGTATTTTGACAACGATATGATCTCCATGGCCAGCGAGCACTTCATCGACAGAGTTGTCTACAATCTCATAGACAAGGTGATGAAGACCGCGTGAATCCGTAGACCCAATATACATCCCTGGACGTTTACGGACCGCTTCAAGTCCCTCTAGCACCTGAATAGAATCATCGTTATAATCTACTTGCTGCTTTTTAACCAAATGCTTAATCCCCTTTCACTAACAAACATAACCGGCAAACCATCAAATGATCTCTCTAGATTTTAATGATGATCATGCTGCTCATTACTGTCCACTTTAATAAGCTGCATCATCACCATGCATGTGTGAATTAACAAAACATGCTCTTTTGCACGGCTATGAGAATGTTCTACATTCTGCAATCAGAACTAGAAGTCCATTATAAACAAGACTGTTTGATAAGCCAAATGCAATCATATGATGGTTTTCATAAAACAGAACAAACGTTCTACCTTTATCTTATCGCTCTTTTTCTTGATATGCAAGGTCACCGCTATGTCCCTGTCGCCTTATTTTATCGCTTTCTTCTAGAATCGCAAATATATTTCTGCAACAAAAAAGCAAAAATCCTTGAAAACCAAGGATTTTTGACGATTTAATGAGTTTTTGTCATTGCATGAGCCACCTTGATACATAAATCCATGATGGCGACCTTGCCATTTTCCTCAATCAGCCTTTTCGCTTCCTCGTGATAGATGCCTTGCTGCGCCCAAAAAACAGGTGCGTCCATTTCAAGAAATTCTTCTGCCACCTCGGGCAAAAACTCTGAACGTCTAAAGACATTGACGATATCAACAGGATCTTTGATGTCCTTTAAAGAAGCGACTGCTTTCACACCAAGTGCTTCATCAATCGTTGGGTTCACCGGAATGATCTCATATCCGGCATCTTGCATCGCTTTAGACACCATATAAGACGTACGGTGCGGCTGATCTGATAATCCAACAACAGCAATTCGTTTACTGCTCTTTAATATACGGCCAATTTCTTGTTTCGTAGGATGATTCATCCAAACACCCCTTTTCCTCTATTTTAGCGAACTTCTGCTTAAAAACAAAGCTGAATCCATCTGCTTTTGATTTTTTTCAAAAAAAGATCCCCATGTTTTTCATAAGATCATGTTAAAATGTAAGACAAGAGGGAGAATATAAAGGAGTTATGCAGATGTTAATTGCTTTGATGTTTATTTTGGCTTATCTTCTCGGCAGTATTCCATCCGGTCTCATTGTCGGGAAAGCTGCAAAGGGTATCGATATCCGTGAACATGGCAGCGGAAACCTAGGTGCAACGAATGCATTTCGTACACTTGGCATAAAAGCAGGGTCTATCGTGATTTCAGCTGATATTTTAAAGGGGACCCTTGCTTCTGCTTTACCGTTTTTCATGCAACTGGACATTCATCCCTTATTAGCAGGAGTTGCTGCTGTTATCGGTCACAGCTTTCCTGTCTTTGCAAAATTTAAAGGGGGAAAAGCAGTCGCTACATCTGGCGGCGTGTTATTATTTTATACCCCATTCTTATTTATTACGATGATCGCTGCTTTTTTCTTATTTTTATACATTAGTAAATATGTTTCACTATCATCTATGCTGACCGGCATCTATACATTCATTTACAGCATATTCACCAAAGACGTATTCTTAATCATTGTTGTTGCCGTTCTTGCTGGTTTTGTGATCTACAGACACATCGCCAACCTCAAACGAATCCTCAACAAAACTGAACCGAAAATCAAATGGCTCTAGCCGTTTCATAAGTTTCATTCTGTGGTAAAAGGAAAGAAAAGCTGTTTTTTGCATCCTGCATTTTAAAAAACAGCATGACTTCAAAAAGGGGCGATCACATTGAAATTAACAATAAAAGAAGATGCACTCAATTGGTACAAGGATGAATTAGATTTAGAAAAAGGTGATCAAGTTCGCTTTTTTGTGAGATATGGCGGGTGCAGTCATGTACAAAAAGGCTTTTCTCTCGGCGTCGCAAAAGATGAACCTCAAAATGCTGGCGCAACCGCTGAAATAGAAGGTATTACTTTCTTTGTTGAAGAAAGTGATATTTGGTATTTTGACAACCATGATCTGCATATTGATTATAACGAGTCCGTGAAAGAACCAGAGTTTCATTATGAATAAACAAAAAAGATACCTCATCCCTCGGGTATCTTTTTTGTTTTATCCTTCAATATATAGCCCATACTCATGAATGTTTCCTAAAGACCGCTCCTTTTGCAGGATTCTTTTTTGTGGTTCACCAATCAAGTCAAAGTGTGGAAACCCTGCGCGGTCATGAATCCATTCTTTTTTGAGTCCATGTTTTTCTCCCCACTCAATTAACTGCTTCATATCCTGACAGGCTGCTTTAGTGACGGTATTGGCATGCGGGAAACGGTCATCAAGCCAATAATGGGTTAAAAAGGCCAGTTCTCCTTGCTGGACAGCTGATTTCCACGCATTTAGATCGCTTCTTTTAATACCAAACGCCATGAATTAAACCTGCTTCTTCGACTGTTCGTATACTTTGTGCCAGGCAGGAAAAGCTTTTCTAAATTGAATAGGTCTAAAGGTTTCTTTGTCTACACAAATATGTGAGGTTGTCCCTGTAATCGCTGTTTGCCCATCAGGCTTTTGAATTTCGTAGCCATACACCGTTTTGAGTCCATTGTATTCTTCAATCCATGTATGAACTGTCGCTGTTTCACCGTACAGCAATGGTTTTTTATATTGCACCTGTAAATCTATAACGGGTGCAAGAGCGCCGTCTGCTTCTAGCTGCGCATAGGAAAATCCTAATTCTTTAATCAGTGCTGTTCTGCCGACTTCCATCCAGATTAAATAATTGGCATGATACACGATGCCCATTTGGTCTGTTTCTGCATAACGGACTTCTATTTCTTTTTTAGATACATACACGTTTTCATCGCTCTCCTATCAAAACCTAAGGTCTCTGCCATTTTACCACAATCGAAATGGTTCTTCTAAAAGGAGGCAATAAAATAAACCAGGAATCCCTGGTTTATTCGGTATAGCCATTTTTTCTTGCTGCTTCTTCGTCCTTGATCTCAGAACGCATGGCATCAATACTCATTTTTCGATTTTCATTTTTTTGCTTGATCATCTGTTTTTCTTCATCTGTCGAAAGGGCCATCGCTGCTTCAGATTCATCGATATTGTCAAGGGTGTTTTCGATCATATCTTGCAGCTTTTCAACATTATCAGAACGATCATCTGGATTGGATTGATATGACTTTCCATTCATCATGATACCCTCCTTATTCGCCCTTCGTCTGTATGACATCAGGCTGTTCATTTGATTTATTATGCATCTTTTTTCCTTTATTACGTTTGTATGCTACAGGTTTTGTCCCTAAATGGTCTGGTGTAAACTGCGCTTGTTTATCATGCTCTCTACCCATCATTCATCCCTCCCTCTTCTTTAGGATGAACGAAAAAGGATAATTCATAACTTATTTCTGTCTAAAACGCTCTTCCAACTTTTCTTCAAGCTGGTTTAAAAATTCCTCATTGCTTAATAATTCTTTTTTATTTTCAAGTACAAGCTCTTCAAATGTACGTCGTTTTCTTCTTCTCATTGTACTCACCTCCAGTGTTTGTATTTCATTTTCGCCAAAACATTTAGAAAATAAGCAAAAAAGCTGAATCATTATAGACCCAGCTCTTGCTCAATTTCTTTTTTTGTCAGCATTTGATGCTTTACAGACACGATGCGTCCTTTTTCATCTAATATGTATGTCGTGGGGTATGAAAGCACCTGATATCGTGCTTGAATGCCTTTTTGATCCAATAAAATAGGAAAGCTCAGCTTTAATTCATCTGCAAATGCTGCAACATGATCTACACTTTTTTCAGTGGTCGTCAAATTCACCGCAAGTACTTCGACCTGATCATATTCGCTTCTAATTGCGTCTAGATCCGGCATTTCTGTCCTGCATGGCTTACACCATGTCGCCCAAAAATTGACGAGCACCTTTTTCCCTTGGTAATCAGATAACGAGGCCGTTTGACCATCTAGGGTTTTAAGTTCAAAATCAGGGGCTTGATCCCCTTTTTCAAGACCGATTGCGGGCTCTTTTGGTTCAAGTAAATTCCACACAAGTAAACCAATCAACACAAGTAAAACAGCGCTTGCCATTCCTTTTTTCCACATGATTGATCCTCCACTATTTTAAAAAAGAAGAGAAAGCTGTCTAGGCGCCTTCTCTTCTTTGCTGTATGAGTATTAGTTGCTTGCCAATTTTTCACGAAGTACCATTTGAAGGATACCGCCATGACGATAGTAGTCAATTTCGACTTCACTGTCAAAGCGAACAACCACTTCAAATATTTTCTCATTGCCATCTGTATCAATTGCTTTCACAGTGACAAGATCACGTGGACGAACTGTTTCATCAACATGAACTTCAAATGTTTCTGTTCCTGTTAGACCATGAGTTTCTGCACTTTCTCCGTCTTTAAACTGTAAAGGAAGTACGCCCATGAAGACAAGGTTACTTCTATGGATACGCTCAAAGCTTTCAGCTAGAACAAATTTAATTCCAAGAAGGTTTGTTCCTTTTGCAGCCCAGTCACGTGAAGAACCCATTCCGTAGTCTTTACCTGCTAAGATTGCAAGACCCGTACCATCTTCTTTATATCGCATGCATGCATCATAAATGGATGTCACTTCACCAGTTGGCCAATAAGTTGTATATCCGCCTTCTGTTCCTGGTGCGATTTGGTTCTTAATACGGATGTTTGCAAAAGTACCTCTCATCATGACATGGTGGTTACCACGGCGAGATCCGTATGAGTTAAAGTCTCTAGGCGATACGCCTCTTTCTTGCAAGTATTTACCCGCAGGTGTGTCTTTACCAATCGCTCCAGCAGGAGAAATATGGTCAGTTGTCACAGAGTCACCGAACTTGGCAACGACGCGCAAGCCTTTAAGCGGTTCAACCTTACCAGGTTCAACTGATAGGTTTTCAAAGAATGGCGGGTTATCAATGTATGTGGAATTTTCATCCCATTTGTACAATGCATCATCCGTCGTTTTAATTTCATTCCAGCGGTCATTGTTGTCAAAAACAGTTTCATACTCTGAACGGAATAACTCAGGTGTGACAGTGCTTTTGACGACGCTGTTGATTTCGTCCATTGATGGCCAAATATCATCGAAATAAACGTTCTCACCATTTTTATCCACACCGATAGGGTCTTTTGTTAAATCAATATTCACCGTACCAGCAAGTGCATACGCCACAACTAATGGTGGAGATGCAAGGTAGTTTCCTTTCACAAGCGGGTGGATACGCCCTTCAAAGTTACGGTTACCTGATAAAACAGAAGTGATCAGCAGATCATTTTCAGAGACAGCATCCTCGATTTCTTGCGCAAGCGGTCCTGAGTTTCCGATACATGTTGTACAGCCATACCCAACGATGTTAAATCCGAGGTCTCTTAAGTATGGAAGAAGTCCTGAGTTCACGAGGTATCCTGTCACAACCTTAGAACCTGGTGCTAGTGACGTTTTCACGTAGTTTGGCACCTTCATACCAAGCTCACTTGCTTTCTTCGCAACAAGACCTGCTCCGATTAAGACGTATGGATTCGATGTATTCGTACAGCTCGTAATCGCTGCAATCGCAATCGCACCTGTCTTCATCACAGCTTTTTCACCATTTGCAAGATCAAATTCAATTTGTTTATCCAGCTCCGATTTTTCTAAGCCAAAACCTTGGTTACCAGCTGGGCTTTCAATGTGCTGATGGAACGTCTCTTTCATTTCAGAAAGTGGAATCAAATCTTGTGGACGCTTTGGACCAGATAAGTTTGATTCAATTTGAGAAAGGTCAATTTCCACAACATCCGTAAAAATTGGCTCTTCTGCATCTGGCGTATAGAATAAGCCATTTGCGCGAGAATATTCTTCAACGATATTAATTTGCTCTTCATCACGTCCAGTAAGGCGAAGGTAAGCAAGAGCTTCCTCATCTACTGGGAAGAATCCGCAAGTAGCACCGTATTCAGGCGCCATATTCGCAATCGTTGCACGATCCGCTAACGGCAGTTGTGCAACTCCAGGTCCGAAAAATTCAACGAATTTGTTCACTACGCCTTTTTCACGCAGAACTTGTGTCACTTTTAATGCAAGGTCAGTTGCAGTCGTTCCGTTTGGAAGCTCTCCAACTAATTTAGCACCAATGACTTCTGGTACTGGGAAGTATGAAGGCTGACCGAGCATACCAGCTTCTGCTTCAATACCGCCAACGCCCCATCCAAGTACGCCGATACCGTTGATCATGGTTGTATGAGAGTCAGTACCAACCAATGTATCTGGGTAAGTGATGATCTCACCATCTTCTTCAATCGCATGAACAACACTTGCAAGGTACTCTAAGTTTACTTGGTGAACAATCCCTGTTGCAGGCGGAACAGCTTGATAGTTATTAAACGCTTTCTTTGCCCAGCTAAGGAAGTTATAACGCTCTGCGTTACGTTCGAATTCTAAATCCATGTTAATGTTTAAAGCATCTTCAGTTCCAGCTTTATCAACTTGTACTGAGTGGTCAATGACAAGGTCAACTGGAATTTCAGGGTTGATTTTATCCGGATCCCCGCCTACATCTGCCATTGCTTTTCTTAAAGAAGCAAGGTCAACGACGGCTGGTACACCTGTGAAGTCTTGTAAAATAACACGAGAAGGTTTAAATGGAACATCAATTTCTTTGACCTCGGCAGTTCCCCATTTTGCCAAGTTTTCAACGTGTTCCTTCTTGATCACTCTACCGTCTACTTGGCGAAGCACTGATTCTAAAAGTACCTTAATGGAATAAGGCAGCTTAGAAACATTTCCGATTCCTTGTTTCTCTAGTGCTTCTAACGAATAATAGTGATACGTTTTCCCATTTGTCGAAAACGTTTTTCTAGATTGAAAAGCGTCTTGTTTAGCGACTTGCTGCTGTTTCGACATGTCCAAAATCCCCCTTTTGATGATCAAGATCAATTTCAATTCTCAGAAAAATCGTCGTATTTCACCACAATTTTCTCACAATTTCATCTTAAAACAAATTCATACATAAGTAAATAACAATGCTTTTATTAAATTCAATAAGTTTAGCTTATCATTAGGAAATGATTACTCTTCATAAACCAAGCAGGGCGGGATCATACTACAATTGAGGTGATAGAACATGACAAAACGCAAAGCAAATCATGTGATTGACGGCATGAACGCAGCCAAAAGCCAAGGGAATGGTGCAGGTTATATTGAAGATGACCAACTCGTTTTAACAGAAGAACAAAGACAAAACAATAAAAAACGTAAAAAAAACCAATAAGAAAGGAGCAATCACCATGACGAATAAAAACACAGGAAAAGACATCCGTCAAAACTCACCTAAGGAGCATCAAGGCGGACAGCCTGAGCCATTATCAGGCAGTAAAAAAGTGAAAAACCGCAACCATACAAGACAAAAGCACAATTCTCATCACGATATGTAAATATTCTCCTCTCATCCCGTGGCAAAGCGGGATGTTTTAGGTCTTTCACACATTTCAGTTCTCAACATATCATTTATTATGAGATGTGATGGAGGAGTGTTTATGGAGAATGAAAAGCAATCGAATTCCTCTGATTTTCTAGAAATAGATGATTGGCTCAATGTTTTAATGGATGATCCATTTGCCTGGTATGATGAACACCTCCCAATTGACCTTTATGAAACAAGCCGTGATTATATTATTGAGATTGATGTATCCACCCTATCGATCACTGATGTAAAGCTGACCTTCGCTGGACATGAGCTGACTCTCGCTTACACGGTACAAAAGCCAAATGATGAAGGCGAACAGCCAATTGAAAAAAGTGTCATGCTCCCTTTTTATTTGAACGACAAAGATATTGAAACAGAATACGAAAACCGAATCATTTCGATAAGAATTAAAAAAAGTTCTGACCATCCAAGCGGGGCATTTTCCTTTCAAATCCCGCACTTCAAACATTAAGAGCCCACCTTCATTTGGTGGGCTCTCTTCCGTTCGTGTCAAGTCAATACCTTTTGCGAACCACCATGGCCAAATAGTAGAGTCGCTATATGATAAGGTATTCTCTTTCTACTAGATGGTTTGGGTCTTTCTAGTAAATGGGCAGTTATTAATGAAAAAAGGCGTTCATAGAGATGAGAGACATACATTTTTGTTATTTTCTTCTATCATCTCTTCATGTAAAATAAGATAAGAGACGAGGGGTATAAGGAGTGAGAACATGTTAAGCGGCTGGTTTTTGTGGTTCATTTTATTTTGGGGTACGGTGATGATCGGATTACTCGCAATCGGTGGCTTTTTTATGTTTCGCAAATTTTTAAAACGATTGCCGAAGGAAGATGGGAAATCAGAGCTTGATTGGCAGGATGAATATATTCAAAAGAGCCTCCACCTATGGCGGGAAGAAGACAAAAAGCTTTTAAATGAACTCGTATTACCTGTTCCAGAGCTGTTTAGAGATGTAGCCAAAGAAAAAATTGCGGGAAAGATTGGCGAGCTGGCTTTAAAAGAACAAGCTGCCAGCATTAATTTAGATTTAATCATTCGCGGCTATATTATCGCTACCCCAAAGCGGGATCATAAGTTTTTACTGAAGCGCCTTCAAGAAAAAAACATCGATCACACGCCATATGAATCGTTATTAAAATAACCTCCTTTATCAAAAGGAGGTTTAATTCATTTGAACCTGCTGCGGATCTAATTGCTTAGACAGCTTTCTAAACGACAAATACATAGCAACGCGCCAAGGTACGATCATGCCAAAGGCAAGAATCCAAAACATCCCGCTTAGAGAACCATAATCAATAGAAGAACTCAGGATGGTCTTCATCCCGATACGAAGAACAAGAAGTCCAATGAGAATAAACACAAATGCTTTTGATCGCTTTAAATAAATGTCATTCCCTCTAATTTCAAACTTCGATGTTTTGATTAAAAAGATGGAGAAAAACATCCCCACTGTGATCGCCTCTAGAAATTCAGCCCCAGTTACTCGAAACATAGGAACAAAAAACATTAGTGCCCCAGTGCTCATGAAAATAGGAGGTAATATAATTTTTTTTGCGGTTGCAGGTTTTGCAGATGACTTAATGCGAATAAACATGACGGCTACCGCCATACATATCGCAATTATAGAAGAGATCAAGACCATCATATCAAATCATTCCTTTATTCTTTAAGGTCAGCCTATGTATAATATACTCCAATTGACGAAAAAAAACCATTCGCCGCGACTGTAGAAAACGATTTCAAAAGCCTGTAAATCCGCCGAACAATGAGGAGAACATGATGATAATCCATGTCAGAAGATCAAAGAACAGCAATATCCCTACCACAATCATAATGATCCCGCCAATTCTCATGATAAGCTGCTGGCGCTTTCTGATCCACGTCATTTTCGTGATGAAAAAGGATAGAACAAAAAACGGAACGGCAAATCCGAATACATACGCAATCATATATGTGACAGCCGACTCCGGATTGTTACCAGCAAGTGTGATAACAGCAGATAAAATAGGTCCTGTACAAGGTGTCCATCCAGCGGCAAAGCCCATTCCGATGAGAATTGACCCAAAAAAACCAGCAGGACGATTTTTGAACTGCATTCTCTTTTCCCCCATAAGGAAAGAAGGCTGGAAGACACCAAGAATCATAAAACCAAAGAAAATAATGAGAATGGCTCCAACCTGGCGAATTGCTTGATGGTAATCATAAAAAAACTTCCCAACATACGATGTCCCAAAGCCAATCGCAATAAATATAATAGAGAATCCAACTAAAAAGAATAAGGTATGAAGCAGACTTCTTCTTCTCAGCATCACCTTCTCAGATTTCACTTCATCTATACTAACGCCCGTAATATACGATAAAAAGGCTGGATAAAGCGGCAGACAGCATGGTGAGATAAAAGAAAGAAACCCTGCTCCAAAAGCTAAAAAGTAATTCAAATCTGTCAAAAGAACACCCCCTTCTTACAATATACAATAAGAGATGACAAAATCATTTCATTTTTTTTACATCCTCTCAATAAAGATGGTCTATTCTCTTAAAACCTTATATAATTTAATTTGACATCAAGATAACGAATCCTTTAAATTTGAAAATAAACCTTAAAATGGATATAATAAAATCGATTCTTTTTATCAAGATTTGCATGAAAGGAACATGACTTTGGTAAAAACATCATTATTAACTCAAATCGAAGAAAAAAGAGAAGAGCTGATGAAAGTTGTCTTGCATAATGGGATGACATCAACAGTGACCATCGAACATAGCCAGCAGCTAGATCATCTTCTCTTACAATATCAACGACACTTACACTCAAACTCAGCCAACTAATCATATCTCATGATATCTATCATGCTGCACGATTTTTAGAACAGTTGATATGTGACCATAAACGAAACAAAAACCTCTGATTACAGGGGTTTTTTGTTTTTAACAGGAGGCTGACGCAAAAATAAAAACCACCTTCCCTGCTTCATTCATGCAAGTACAGTGGTTTTAAAGCGTCTGATGAAGGTGAATTCAATAAAGATAGGACAACGCTTGTCCATTCTTTATAACCATGTTCCATCTATGATCATAATATCGTACGTATTATTTCGCTTGGTTGTTCATGGCTTTCATCATTTGATTGATTTTCTTCTGGGACGGTTTCATGCCCATTTGCATCATCATCATTCGAAGCATTTGTTCATTAATTGGTGGATTCTTTTTCAAGTAGCTCATCATATACTTACGAGCAATAAAGAATCCGAGTGCAACTCCTGCAAGCAGTGCAACAACGCCTACAAGGATGACAACCCATAAATCCATAATTCTTCCTCCTTCATGTTGTCTCGTATAAAGTGTACTAAACAAAAGGCTATTATACAACATTTCACGTTCAATTTTATTTTTTTAAACAAAATTCCTCACTTTTACCGGATTGAGCCACCCATGCTTCTTTGAACCAAAGTCCATCGCAAGAAAGCAAGGACTAATTTTTCTCAGCACTTCAAAAAACACCGCTTCTGCCTCGTAACTGCCGGTGGCAGACATTTGGATATAACGGTCTTTTATAATAAATGCAGCCGTTCCTTTTCCATCAGGTAAGGAAGCGCTGTATATCGAGCCAATTTGTGTATAGTGAATGTTCGTTAAGTTGTTCATTAATCGCTGGTGCATATGAAAAGCAGGGATTCGTTTCGTCACGTAATCCACTTGTTTCACAAGCATCACCAATTCATCTTCCGTGCGGTTCGTCCAGTGTAACGACTCAAACAAATGAAACAAAATCGATTCTCTGCCAAAATAATGATGTGCAAATTCATCCTCAATCCAATAAATATAATAATGGCGTTCCATGTCTATCCCTTCCTTTCACATTTCGTCAATCTCGTATATTGCTTGTATTATACAAAAATGTGAAAGAAAGAATTGTCTATATATGAAGCAAGAAGAAACTAGTTTTGTCAAAAAAACAAGAAAAAAGAAAAAAGTTTGCAGAGCGGATGAAAATGCTCTGCAAACAGATGAAAAAAAGCATGATGCTTGGAGACTGATTATTTGTTCAGCTTCGCTTTCACACGGCTGACCACATTGCTGACCGTAAATCCATATTTCTCAATAATGGTTTCACCTGGTGCAGAAGCGCCAAATTTATCAATGGCAATCACGTCACCATCAAGACCAGTGTAACGCTCCCAGCCAAGTGAAGCCCCCATTTCAATCGCAATACGTGCCCGCACTGCTGTAGGAAGGACTGATTCTTTGTATTCATCTGACTGCTGATCGAAACGATCCCATGCAGGAAGACTGACAACAGACGCGCGGATCCCTTCTTTTTCAAGTGCTTTTTGCGCTTCAATCGCTAAACCGACTTCAGATCCAGAAGCGAGTAGAAGTGCTTCGGGCTGTGCATCAGCAGCTTCAACGACGACGTATCCACCTTTTTCTACTCCCTCATACGCCTTCTCTGGTGCTTGGTCAATCGTTGGAAGGTTTTGACGAGTCAGAACTAGTGCTGTCGGTTTATCCGTTGAAGATACAGCAAGTTTCCACGCTGCAGCTGTTTCGTTTCCATCCGCTGGGCGAATAACAGAAAGATTAGGCATCGCACGTAATGAAGCAAGCTGTTCAACCGGCTCATGTGTCGGACCATCTTCACCAACAGCGATACTGTCATGAGTAAAAACATATGTGACTGGAAGTCCCATTAAGGCAGCAAGACGAATAGCTGGTCTTAAGTAATCTGAGAAAACAAAGAACGTTCCGCCGAATACACGAAGGCCGCCGTGAAGTGCCATACCGTTTAACGCGGCACCCATTGCAAATTCTCTGACACCGAACCAAATATTCTTGCCGGCATAATTATTTTTACCAAAGTCGTCTGTATTTTTAATCGTTGTTTTGTTTGAACCTGCAAGGTCAGCAGACCCACCAATAAAGAAAGGTACTTGCTTCGCAATGCCATTTAATACTTCGCCTGAAGAAGCGCGGGAGGCAAGACTTGAACCTGCTTCATAAACAGGAATCTCTTGTTCCCAATTCTCAGGAAGCTTTCCTTCAATCGCAAGCTTCAGTTGAGCTGCAAGCTCAGGGTATTCTTTTTCATATTGTTCAAATAGTTCATTCCAAGCTGCTTCTTTTTTCTGACCAGCGTCTTTTACAGCTTCTTTGAAATGATCGTACACTTCAGAAGGTACATGGAAATCTTCTTCAAACGTCCAAGAGTAAGCTTCCTTCGTCAGCTTGGCTTCATCGCTGCCAAGCGGTGCACCATGCACACCAGACGTTCCTGCACGGTTAGGCGATCCGAAACCAATCGTTGTTTTCACTTCAATCAATGTAGGTCTGTCTGTACTTTGTTTCGCCTTTTCGATAGCAGCCGTCACTTCTTCAATGTTGTTGCCGTCTTTCACATAGAGAACTTCCCAGTTCATCGCTTCAAAACGATTCTTCACATTTTCAGAGAATGAACGATCTAGGTCGCCATCTAATGAAATATCATTTGAATCATAAAGAACAATTAAACGGCCTAAGCCTAAATGACCAGCAAGTGAAGCAGCTTCAGAGGAAATTCCCTCCATTAAGTCCCCATCTCCGCAAATGCTGTATGTATAGTGATCTACAACATTAAAGTTGTCTTTGTTATACGTTTCCGCAAGATGTCTTTCTGCAAGTGCCATACCAACTGCCATGGCAATCCCCTGCCCTAAAGGACCTGTTGTAGCATCTACGCCCTCTGTATGTCCAAATTCAGGGTGTCCAGGTGTTTTGCTACCCCATTGGCGGAATTGTTTTAGATCATCGATGCTCAGGTTGTATCCGCTTAAATGAAGCATGCTATATAGAAGCATAGAACCATGCCCCGCAGATAAAACAAAACGGTCTCTGTTAAACCAATTAGGGTTTTGCGGACTTACGTTTAAGTGATTCGTCCATAAAGCGTATGCCATTGGTGCAGCACCCATTGGCATTCCAGGGTGACCGGAATTCGCTTTTTCAATTGCGTCTATGGAGAGAGTACGTATTGTTGCAATAGATTTCAATTCAATCGTTTCCATATAAATCCCCTTCCGTATCTTGTGTACACCATTATCATAAATCTACTGTCCTTTTTTCACAACTATTTCACGCTGAAAAAGAGTGATTTTGTCACATTTAGTTTATCGATCACCTAAAAAGTTATGCAAATATGAAAAAAGATGAGAATATACTTCCCATCTTTTCAAAATTTAAGAAATCACAGACTTAGTGAAGATTTTGATCTCTTTCTCTTTTTAATTTTTCTGGTGTGACATCGTTTCCTTCAGGATCAACGATTTTCACGGTTTTAAGTGTATTTTTCATAGAAGAACGAAAAGCTTTTAAATACTCTTCTCTCAATAGCTTTTGTTCTGTTTTTTCAGCGTCTGATAAACCGGTCTCTTTCGACTTTTTTGAAAGCTCATTGATTCTTGCAAGCTGCTTTTTAGAAATCATGACAAACTCCTTTAAAACATTTTCTCTACATACTACTAAATATCAATCATTTTGACAACAAATCAAGCTTTAGGTGGTCAGACCTTTTTCATATTCTTGATACCTTCTATGGACCGTTGCTTTTGAAATGTCAAAACCTAGTGCCTGAAGAGTTGCTGCAATTTCTGCGAATGTCATGTTGTTTTTTCTTAATCGAACAATTTCTGAAATCGGCACTTCAATACGCTCACGGCCAGGCGCATGATCCTGCTGTTTTAAATTCAGTTCGGGCTGATACCCGCGCTCAACAGCTCTTCTCATTCCCCGCTTGATTTTCAGGTTATGAATTTTTCGTTGATACTCTTCAACTACTCCTACGATCTCAATAACCATTTCATCTGCTTCTGAAAGCTCAAGCTCGCCTCTATGAAACGTACTGTACACCTTTACGTTCTCTTTAAAAAGACAATGAAGAAGCGCAATTTTTGCTTGTCCTCTTCCGAGACGCGTTTCATCCTGGATAAGAACGGCATCAATTGACTCTTCTTTTAGTGTAGCTAGCATATCAAACACACCATCACGATCTAGATCATATCCGCTTGCTTTTTCTTTGATGACTTTCACCACATTCATCTTGTGCATAGCAGCTAAAGCCAGCAGTTCTTCTTCTTGTCTCTTCAGCGAGGTTTCCTGCTCTTCTTTGACAGTGCTTACTCTCGCATAGATGATTGCATTCATGACTTCAATCGACCTTTCTATTGTACTGTTGCAAGTTGATATACGACTGGATGCTCTTTTTTGACTGGTATGACAAGAATGTCACCAGGCTGGATTTCCGTTGAAGCAAGATCATTGTGTTCTGTGACCCAGTCAATAAACGCATTTTTGTCGATTGATTTGCTGTCGTTTACTTGATCAGCTAACCCCCAAAGAGTATCACCTGATTGAACCTCTATTTTAACATACTGATTTGGATCATTATGGCTTGTGACTGCAATAAGTGAGAGAAATATGCCAACGATGAATGAGAATACCCCAATAAAAATAATAGATTCTTTTAACCTCATAATGTCATCTCTCCTAACAGAATATGTGTTCGCTCTTTCTGTCACTCATTATAAATACGAACAAACGTTTCTGTCAAACGTTTTTTTCGAACCTATGTTTGTACTGTTAGGAAAAACATGCTATAATTTCTTTAAAATTGACGTTTTGAGGTGCAAAAGATGACGAAGCTATCAAAAAGACAACTCGATATCCTGACATTCATCAAAGAAGAAGTAAAAAGTAAGGGCTATCCCCCATCCGTTCGTGAAATTGGAGAAGCTGTCGGTCTAGCATCCAGTTCAACGGTTCATGGACATTTAGCTAGACTAGAAACAAAGGGCTTAATTAGAAGAGACCCGACAAAACCTAGAGCGATCGAAGTACTAGATGAAGAGGAAATGAATATTCCTAAGAGTGCTGTAATGAACGTACCAGTCATCGGAAAAGTAACAGCAGGCCTGCCTATTACGGCTGTTGAGAATGTAGAAGAATACTTCCCTCTTCCAGAGACTTTTGCAGCACCAGATGAACAAGTATTTATGCTTGAAATTATGGGAGAAAGTATGATTGATGCAGGAATTTTGGACAAGGACTATGTCATTGTGCGTCAGCAAAGCACCGCTAACAATGGAGATATTGTCGTCGCCATGACAGAGGAAGATGAAGCGACAGTGAAACGTTTCTATAAAGAAGATACACACTTTAGATTACAGCCAGAGAACCCATCTATGGAACCGATTATTTTACAGAATGTAAGTATACTAGGTAAAGTGATTGGCGTATTTAGAAATATTCACTAAAAAAAGCCGGTATTTCATCAGCTGCTGATGAGAACCGGCTTTTTCTTTTATGAACAAGAATATGCTAGAATACGCGAGCTTGGGAAGGAACCAAATGTAAAGTTTGGCCAAATAAAGCCAGTTGTCCTCCCGAAAGGCTGTGAGGATAGGACATACATTAAAAACACTTGACCGTTTCTCATGAACACAATCGTCCATCTTCTATTACATCCCGCTGCAAATTGAACAGATTGCTGACCTCCACCTGTTTGCCCTGAAATAAGTGACTGCATGCTTTGAGGCTGTGATAATGCTTGCTGATACTGCGAAATGATATGCTGCGGCGGAGCTGGCGGAGCTGATCCGCTTGATCCGGGTCCAGTGCCTCCTCCTCCGATTGGAAACCCTGGAAATCCTCCAACTTGAGGAATAGGGAGTGATGGCCATCCTTGCATCTGCCTGTCATATGAGTACCCATTCCACATACCTTCATACGGATAATACATATTCAACACCACTTTCTTAGACATTCATCACGATAGTATATGTCATAAATGAAAAAGCGTGTTGAACGTCCAAACAAAAATTTTTCCAAAAAACGTTTTGTTCTTCTTTAGAACGGTTAAATAGTAGATATAAAGAAAAAATAAAAAAATGAAAACTTTTTGTCTCCCTCAAACGTTATATATATATAGAAAGAAAAGAAATAAAAAACATTTAGAATTAATACTTGTAATATCACTGTAATTATTGTAACATTTGTAACATAAGAAGTTTTCATTGAGAAAAGGAGGCAATCGCCTTGAAAAAATTATTCGTTTTATTAACTGCTATTATGCTTATGATCTCATTACAATCTACAACATTGGCCGCTTCTAAAAAACCAGCCGCTTTGACAAATAAAGAAGCGTTACATATTGCCCTTGACGCACGAGAACACTTTTGGAGTGCGATGTCAGGCTACAAAATTAATGAACATTCCGATTACAAATTAAAATCATTTAGCTATAAAGACATGACATACAACTATCTTTCTAAAACATTTGATACAAAGAAAAAACTAAACAGCTACCTATCTCAAGTTTTCACAAAAGATGCCATCAATCAAGGTTTAAAAGACTACCAGTTCATTGTTCATAAAGGCAAAATGGCTGTTCCAGTCGGTGACGGAGACAACATGCTTAATTGGGATAAAGCCACACCTAAACTTGTCTCTAAAAAACAAACGGTCCGCACATATGAATTCACCGTCCCAACACTTGATGGACGCAAAGTAAAACGAACTGTTACGTACGAAAAAGTACAAAAAGATTGGAAAGTCACAAAAATTGACGCTGTCATCTAAATCAAAAACCAGGCCATTCAATCGGCCTGGTTTTTATATTGGAGAAAATTCAGTCATGCGGTCCAGCGCGTGAGCAAGTGATGATGCCGTGCGAAATTCATTAAAAGGAAGCCCAAGCTGCACGGCTGTTTGGGCAATTTCTGGTCTGATGCCTGAAATGGTCGTCTCTACTCCAATTAACCGAAGTGATGTGACAAGATCAAAGATTTGATGAGCCACCATTGTATCAATAATGACAACGCCCGATAAATCAATACATAAATGCTGTACGCCTTTTTGCGAGCACTGTTTCAGCGTATTTTCTAAAATCATCTTTGCTCTCGCTGTATCAATGTCACCTACTAACGGCAATAACGCAATATGATTTTTTAAAACAATGACAGGTGAGCTCAGCTCGTAAATCATGTCTCTTTGTGCCACGAGCTTCCTCGTTGTATTTTTCACATATTGCTGGATAAACACATGAATTGAAATATTAAACGCCTCTGAAATTAAATCATACCAATAAAAGATGCGGTCAATATCAATTTCATCTTGACGCTGTTTAATAAATTCTTTTAAGTAATGAAGGACTACTCTTTGATTGGACATGTATTCTCTCACAACATAATCTAATGGTGTATTTAAATGCTTCGGGTCACTGGCTAAGTCTTCAGACCACTTTTTAAACTCAGTATGTAAATATGTCTTGTCTTCAATAAGAGCACGTATAAAATGCTGGTAATAATCTTGATTTTGCCGTTTCAGCTCTGCTATGATGCTGGAATCTGTTGAACGATAGATTGATTCTGGATCATCATCCTCAATTGATTCATACCAAGTTTCAGTCAGTTTCTCTGCATGTTGCATGAAAAAATCGTATAATGCACGGTTCTTATCCATAAGCATATGTCCCTTCACATTTTCTTCTTGACAGTCTTTGTACCTTATAGATCCATTGTACCACTGAATCTTTTGTCCCTGCTAGCTCCAATACGCTCTGATCATCAACAAAAAAGGCACCTACTCACAGGTGCCTCTCATCCAGTTTTATTTCACAATAAATAAAATTCTTTTCCCATCAGGATAACCGCTGATCTGGTGTCCAACCCATGAGCCTGCTCCCCTATTATCAGATGGGCTGACATATTGAACACTCGCACCTTTTCCTCCCTCAAGACAAACCGCCATCGGCCACTCATCCCGGTCAAAGCCAGGTTTAGTCGGAATTCCTTTTAATGATTCTTGCCTGCGGGCATCTGCTCCATTTCGGTCGATCGTACACACATCTGAATGCCCTTTTCGAATGGCTTCTTGAATATGGCTGCCTGTTTCAGGGTACCGTTCCTTTGGAAATTGAATGACATGATCATATCGATCCGCACCTTTTGCCGCATGTTTCTCCCCAAATCCACCTAACAACGTGCCCATCCATATCACAAAGCATAAGGCGACACCAGTGATCCAGCCTCTTCTCATTTTCAAAAGTGTGAGACCTCCTCATTTTTCTCAAGCAGAATCTTGACTTAAAGGAAATGTGTTATTTTAATGTATGAGCGGTTCACGAATGACATGTGAAAAAAATGATGAGGCTGAGAACTCAATGAATCTCTCAGGTTAGACAGATAGAAACCAGTGATTCTATCCATATAAAAAAGCTTGTCCCCTATGAAGGAAACAAGCTTTGTGCTCTAGCTTTTATTGCGCTTTTGCATAGTTGATAAATTCAACAAAGGCAGCTGTCGCTTTTGGACCGCCATTAATCGTTCCGTTTGAATACCCTGCGTTATGAACCCCAACGATTTGCTGATTTTGATCTAGCATCGCTGAGCCTGAATTTCCGCTAAATGTATCAATCGTATAGTATGCGAGATTTGTATCTTCTCTTGTCACAGAACCTGACATCTCCCACTGCGACACCTTGCCAGTCGATCTCATTTTATCACCTGGATATCCAGAAATTTTAATCGTTGTCCCAGTTAAGTTTGTCACCTGACGGATAGAGCGGTAACCGACCGTATTGCCAATGTTCGTATCTGTTTTGATCACGGCAAAATCATATTGGCTCGCGCCAGTATTGATATATCCGCTTGGTACATAGAACTCCGTCATGTTTGCTGAGCCATTCACCGCTGTACTATCGTTCATGCCTGGATACACCGATCCTTTTGCACTATAACTTCTCGATGCTGTATTGTACACGCAGTGCCCGTTTGTCAAAATTTTGTTAGGGGCAATGAGTGTCCCCGTGCAGCTTGAGCCGCCAAATGTAATATAAGCAATTGAATTATATGGTGCCACTCTTGTGTTTGCTACTTTTGTTCTTCCATCGTCTCCAATGACGACTTTTGTTTGAAAGTCTTTTAAATATTTTGATAGTGGTTTTACTTTTTCGCCAACAGTAGAAGAAAGATCATCCACTTTGTCAAAGGATGAGGGGGATTTCGTATCATTGTGGAAATCACTTGAAGAGATCACCTTTCCATCAGAAGTCACCATGTCATAATCAGACGTTAGTACTGAATCCGATGTGGCATGGGCAAAACTAGGCACACTTAAAGCACCAAAAACGAGCAGAGAAGGGAGTAACATTTTCACCTTTTTCATCATATTCCTCCTTTATGTCCTATATCAAAAATCATACGATTGTTTCATATTGGAGTAAATGAGAGAATATTCTTATTTTTTACAAAATATTTCATTTTTAAATTAGGTGTTTTGTATCTTTCCAACCTTCATTCTATTGATCTCTCTCTATGAAATAGAAAAAACCGCCTAATTGGCGGTCTTCCTAATTTTTCAGCTCCACACATCTTTTACATATCTATTGTCATTTGCAAGGGTTGTCAGCCAATTTTCAGCTGTTTCCTTCGAGCAATGTTTCTCGTTTTGATAGAGGTCGATAAGCGTAGCCTCTACGTCTGGTGCCATAACTTTTCCGTCCCCGCACACGTAAAGATACCCACCTTGGTCAAGTAACTTGATCAGCATGCCGCCGTCTTCTTTCAACAAATGCTGGACATATACTTTTTGCTCTTTGTGACGAGAATAAGCCCGGTGGATGTGAACAACTCCTTTTTGCGCTGCAAGCTGCATTTCCTCAAAATACAGATCATCTTCAAGAGGGTGACGACAGCCAAAATACAGGTGAGCTTCGCCTAGTGGTTTTCCTTCCTTCTGCCACACTTCTCTTGCCTGAACAAACCCTCTAAATGGAGCGATTCCTGTACCCGGTCCGATCATGATCATCGGTACTTCAGATGAAGGTGGCAGCTGGAATCCTGCCTGCGCTTCGTGGAGGAAGCAGGCGACTTCTTCTCCTGCCTGCAGACCGCATAAATAGTTTGATGCGACTCCGGCATATTCTCCGCGGCCGCTCCACGCTTTACCTTTCACAACCGCCACTGTGATACTGACTCTTTTTTCTTCGACTTTTGGTGAGCTAGAAATTGAGTAATAGCGCGGCTTCAAACCTGGTAAAAGTGCTAAAAAGTGCACAAACGGCAGCTCACACGCTTCATATTGATCTAATAAGTCCAGCATGGTTACTCGTTTCTTTAAAACGGCTTCTTGATATGCTTCACCAGCAATTTGCTCAAGCTCCACGCGGTGAGGCGGACAAACTGTATATGCTGCGAGCTCTCTTAGCTGCGTACGTGTTGCAGGCTCTTGAAGCTCAACATGTGACGCAAGTAATTCTCTCATTTGAATCGGCTGATCTAAAGGTAAATGACTTGCTTCTTTCTGAGAAGAAAGCTTGATGTGCTGCTTAGGATCAAGATTGAAGCGATTGATCACCCGCTGCACGAGTGCATCACTATTTTTCGGAACAATTCCGATATGATCCCCTTCTTTGTATTGTTTCCCTTCAGGCAATTGCAGTTCAATATGTCTTGTTTGCCGCTCACTTTTTTCAGATTGTAATTCCTCATTTTTCAGTACAACAGCTGAAAAAGCACCATACGTTTTCGCCACAGGACGTTCTACTAGCTCATTTGTATAAACAACTGATAGTTTTGGCTTTTCCTTACCTTTCTCTTGGAAGGTGAACTTAAATTCTTTTGCAAGCTGCTTGAAGACCGTTTTCTGGAATGTTTCTTTATCCTCATCCATATCTCCGCCTGCATCGCCTTCTCCTAAATCAGCTACACGCTTTGCACCTTTACTTTCAAGTGCTTCATCAATGAGACGAGGAATACGCTGGTACGTACTCGCCCAATTTCGATCTCCGCATCCAAAAACAGCAAATGTCACGTTTGATAAATCCTGCTCTTCATCCTGCGTGACCCAATCCACAAATTTTTTCGCATGGTCAGGCGGATGTCCATTGTATGAAGCAGTCACGATTAAGACTGCACCTTTATCTGGTAATTGGCGTGTATAGTCATCAAGCGGAGCAGTGGTCACGTCAAACCCTTTTGCTTTCCCGTCTTCAGCAAATTCGTTTGCGATTTGCTGCGCCGTGCCAAGATTTGATCCATATAGAACAAGCAGTGGTGTACCGTGACTGGCCACTTTTGACTCATCAGATTTTGTGCTTTTTTTCGTCTCTTCTTTCGGTGGTGCCATAAAGAGTTGCTGCTTCCTTGGCCGCACTTTGATTTTAAAATCGTTTGGCTTAATCGTCAGAGATTCTTTTAAATCAAGTTCATATGATGTGTGATCAATCAATTCCAGATTGTGCAGGACCATCGCTAGCACCATAGTGGCTTCATGAAGGGCGAATTGCATACCAATACATGCACGCTGTCCATTCCCAAAAGGCTTGTAGGCATGCTGCGGGATCTTTTCAGGGTGTAGAAACCGCTCTGGTTTAAATTCTTCCGCATCCTCTCCCCATACCGCTTGATCACGATGTAACTTAGGGAGCAGCACGGAGACACTTTGATTCTTTTCAATCGAGTATTTCCCTCCGATGACGGTGTCCTCTTTCGCATAAAGAGAGAACGTAGGCGCTGTTGGCCAGAGGCGAAGTGATTCATTTAAAACCATACGAGTGTAATTTAGTTTTTGTACCTGCTTAAATGTTGGCAGTCCGCCTTGCAGCACATCATCTGCTTCTTGGACGGCTTTCTTTAATTTTTCTGGATTCTTTAATAAGAAATAAATCGCAAAGGATAGCAGCCCGCTTGTTGTTTCGTGCCCAGCTATTAAGAAGGTAATGATTTGATAGCGGATATTTTCATCTGACAGGCGCTCTCCTGTTTCAGGATCCTTTGCATGCAGCATGAGGGACAGTAAATCATCGCCCGTTTTATCTTGTTTTTTTCGTTCTTGAATAATGTCATCTACTAATTGCTTCATAAAATCGACATTTTGGTCAAATTTTTTTCTTCTTTTGATCATTAGCTTATCTGCAACCGGCAACCGGCTCGCCTGATCCATCGCTTCGTTTAAACCATTCAGCATACTTTCGATGAATGGATGCTGATTTTCTTTATAAAAGCTGTTAAATCGAAAATCAAAACCGCAAAGTCCGATCGTATCTAAAGTAAGCTTTGTCATATCCTCTGCTACTTCAATTTCTTCATCACGGCCTGTTCTTTGCCATTTTTGTACAAGCTGTGTGGCAATATCGAGCATCATCTCATGATAGCCCTTCATGGCCTGCTGGCTAAACGCCGGCATCAAGATGTGGTGAGCCTTTCTCCAGTTCGGTTCTTCTGTCCAGCTCGTAAATAACCCATCTCCTGCAAATGCTCTTACTTTATTGAGACTGCTCCCAATGTATTTATCAAAACGGCTCTCATCACATATTTCTTGGACAAGTTCATGGCTGGAAACAAAAATACTTGTTGCTTTTGAAAATTCAAACTGAAAGATCGGTCCTAATTCATCTGCAAGACGCCAAAAGGTTTGAGAAAGCTCCCCCTTTTTGATATGGGGAATATTTTTAAAAGGTCCGTATGTTTTTGGTTTTGGAATGATTGATGTTTGTTGCATGTGCCCACTCCCTTTATATCATTAAGAAGCAACGCTAATGGCGCGCCATAAACATTGCTCAATGTCCTCTAGAAATTCAATCGTTGGCTCTATTTCTTCTGCAAGAATTTGTTTATGCAGCTGTACAAAGGCACCAAATACAATCGATAAAATGGTTCTACCTGAGAGATTTGGATGAATCCCATCCTTTTTCCCTTCTTCAAAGATAAGGAATAGCTCATGTAACAAAAGCTGCATTTTCTCTTTGCTCGTCTCGTCTAAGTAATGGGATCGTTTATCAATTTCTAAGAAATATAGCCCGCTTGGATTCTCCTTTGTAAATAAAACCAAGCAATAAAAT
Organism: Bacillus sp. NMCC46; assembly: GCF_002998465.1. Taxonomy (NCBI): domain Bacteria; kingdom Bacillati; phylum Bacillota; class Bacilli; order Caryophanales; family Bacillaceae; genus Bacillus; species Bacillus sp. NMCC46. The sequence continues at coordinate 239,780 of NZ_PVQZ01000001.1, forward strand.
ACATGCTTAAAGTACGCCCGAATACTTGCCTTTGGATCTGGACTGTTTGTGTTCATTTTTTCGATAAATGCAGAAAGGCTGCGCTGGTACAAAATGTTGACGAGTGCCTCTTTACTGTCGAAATAACGGTAAATGGTTCCTGCTCCGACGTTTGCTCTTTTTGATATCATCGGCATCGTGGTCCCATCAAAGCCCCGTTCAATAAATAAATCTAGTGAAGCCTTCATAATCTGTTCTTGTTTATCAGTCACTGCTGGCACTTCATCCCCTCCTCATTTCAGGAATGAATGTTCATTCCGCATGCGGTATATTATATTAATATTTTAATTTCTTCTATATATACTTAAACACACTTATTTTTCTCCGTCATCACATTTTCTGAAAATAATAATAATTGAGAAATGATGCCTAGTCAGACAGCATCCAAAGGACTTAGAAATCTTGGCAGATATGTGTCATGCGGGTGACCTCTGCACTACACGTTCATTCTTGATCAATCGGAGACTGAATATGGCCGTCATATGTATCAATATGTTTGCTTTCCAAGAAGACGTGCTCCACCAAATAAAATCGCAAAAGCAAACATCGTTCGAAGAATCACTTCAATATGATCAGGCATATATGGGTCTACCTTTCAACTGCATCAAAAAAAGCCTTTTCCTTAGAAAAGACTCATGTTTAGACTATGCATTTATTTCATCATTATTCAATTGGGCAGCATCGCTTTGCTCAAATTGTGTTCGCAGCTCAATAATTGAGCTATTCCTGACATCATTGGCATCTTGCTCAAGAAGCCACGTATAAAATCTAGCTTGCTCCGCTGTTTGCAATGCCTGCATATATTTTTGTGTGGAACGTTTCTCGGCGACACGCTGCTTAATAGCACGCATCTGCTTCCAGAATTGATAATAAGGAAGCTTGAGCTTGGTCATAAAGCCTCTGTCATCCTCAATGACATATCCCTCTTCTTTAATAGAGTCGTCATGAGATACTGCCTGATACCATTTATAAAAAGACGTCCAATTATGGAACACAGCCACTTCCTGCTTGCAGGACATTCCAAGCTGTTCGCTTAACCTTTTCACTTCAGTGAATGGTGCTTTTTCATAGCTTAGCTGACGCTTCACAATATCAAGCAAAATGAGTTGATCTTGATCATATGTGATAATATGTGGGTCTTTCTCTGGTAAAATGACTTCAAACACAAGAGATACATTGTTGTCACGTACGTATGATTTGATGTAGTCGACCTGCACATCGTCAAAGGTTGCATAAAATAGCTCTTCGACCCAGGAAGCATGCGGATTTTGCTTCACATGTGATGTATACGATTTGGACGTAAACACCAATTCATTTTCCATTTCGTTATACCCAACCGTTCCTAAATATCCATTTGCTTTATCATAGACGGTAACAGGGAATTGAAGATGGTTCACTAGATGATGCATTTTTGTCTCTGGACGCTCGTCAATATTAAAAAATTTGTTGTAGCTTCTTGAAACAATCTGCTTTGACACCATATTGACAAACAAACCTCTTGCCTTCACATTCACATCATCCCACTGCCGTTCACTAAAAGCTTTTTTCGTAAAATTAAAAGATGAAATATGGTGCGGAAGCTTTAATTCCTGTACATATTCATGCTGATCTAAGTGAGCTAAAAAGTCATCCAGTGAGATATCTGGTTGAAGAGCAGCCGATGTTTTTTTCTCAGAAGCTCTATAGACTGGGTTGTCAATTTCATGAGCCTCAATCCCGTCAGCTGTGATTTTCAAGACCCTCAGCTGCCCCCCGAATTCAACCTGGCCTTCTAGATTATAAGATCTTTCCGCTGCTTGAATTGGCAGCCTGTATAAATTACGATGCCCGTGAATTTGAATGACATCTAATCCAGCGGTGTTTTGAACAAACAAGTGGTCAATGTCATCTGAATATTCACCTACACCGTGAATGAGCTGCTGGGTTGAGACATGCAGAAGCTCTTCTGGCAAATGAGCAAGCCCCCCGTGGGTAACAAGAAATGTCTTGCTATGGTACGTAAAATAAGTAAGCTGATGAAATGTTCTGACAAACTTCCGTACTTCTTTTAAATCAAAGTCTGCTGCTTCGATTTCAGGTGCAGTATGCCGGTTAAACATATTGCTTCTTACTTTCTCACCATGTGCAAACCGGTATAAATGCTGATCATGATTGCCCTCAATCACGATGACATTCCGGCATTCTCTATGTGCGAGCATCCATTCTAATACTTCCTTGTTTTCTATTCCTCTATCAAGCAAATCACCTGCAAAGATATAAAGTTCGTTTTCTTTAATGTCTCCTTGTAAATAGGTGGTCAGAGCGGTATGACAGCCGTGAATATCTCCAAAGACATGAATGGCCTCATATTGATCGAAGGATCGAGGCTGATAGGTTATCACTTGCGGATACTCCTCAGGCTGCAAAACAGTCACCCATGATGGGACCTTTTCTGTTTTTAACCGCTCGTTCATTTGATATAAAACAGACTCCCGCACAACTTTGTGAGGTTCCCGTGAGCGATTTTGCAGGAGAGCTGTTTCAAGCGGCACCTGCGTGAAATCGACGACATACACCCTGTAACGATACGATGTGGCTAACGATTTATATTGAGATATCGATTTGCTTGAAATATGTGTCGCATCAATCACAGTAAAGTCTCCGTGTTCCATACGTGCTGTAAGCAATTCAAATAACAAAGACCAGACTTTGTGGTCATGCTTGCTTGAAATTTCTGGTTTCCCATTGACAGATAACTGCGGCGGCTGGGTCAAAAGACGGATCTGATCCGCTGATAAAGTGTAGGGCTCTAAGCCTTGAGCTTTGATCCAAGTTGATTTACCTACGCCTGGGAGACCTCGTAAAAGGACTAAAGTTCTCATATTGGTTCTCCTTTAATGAGTGATATTTTACCTATTATAGATAAATTATGGATAAATCTCAATCTTTTATTGATTATGGTAATATATAGATAGAAAGGGAGGTTTTACGTATGTCTAATGGAGAGAATATGGCATTCAATCTTGGAGATTTTTTATTTCAAGTGTTCTCTCTTCTATTCATTGCTGTTATCGTGACTATGATTGTCACCTCTTTTCGAATGATCAGAAGAAGACGAATGGAATTGAAGAAGGTTGAGGAAAGATTGAACAAAGTGATTGAAAAAAATGATTTAAAAGAGTAAAAAATCCGGGATTTAACCGGATTTTTTTGGTTTCATCACAATTCCTTGACGCTGCTGCATCAAAAAGAAAAAGACGCCTAAAAGGACAAGAAGACCGCCACACATTTGAAGCAGTGTAATCTTCTCTCCAAGCAGCCACACAGCAAGAATCGTGGCCCCAACAGGTTCGCCAAGTATACTCATTGAAATCGTTGTTGCATTGACATAGGTTAAAAGCCAATTATTAATGACATGAGACATGGTGGGAATGATGGCAAGCAATAAAAAAATCCCCCACTCTTTACCCGGATAGCCTGTAAAAGGAGTTTGCTGCATTAGGTTGAATAGAATTAAAAAAAGACCAGCAAAACCAAACACACAAAAACTATAAATCCAATGAGATATTTTCCTTACAGCCTGTTGACCTATTAATAAATAACAAACAACCGCGATCACACTTAAAAAGGATAAAATGTCTCCTAGGATGGCTTCCTGGCTATGACCTATGTCTCCCCATCCAATCATGAGTGCACCAGCAATCGCTGCACACATCGTCAAGAGTACGGGCAGCGTGGTTCGTTCACGGAAAATGAGAAAGCCGCCTAATAAGGAGACCATCGGCTGAAGGGCGATAATAATAGTAGAGCTTGCCACAGTCGTCAGCTTCAGTGAGCCAAACCACAACACAAAGTGGAGTCCTAAAAAGAAGCCTGACATACATAAGAAAAACCAGTCTCTGCGCTTTATTGAAAGAAATTCTTTTTTACGTGGCAGGATAAACGGCAGCATAAAAGCCGCGGCAAAGATCATTCGATACATGCTTAAAATAGCAGCAGGTGCATTTGACCATTTCACAATGATAGCAGAAAACGAAATGGCAATAATTGAAATCACAAGCGGTAGTGCAATTGATTTCTTTTGAGCAGTTGACTTCATTTCCATAAGCAGCTTCCTTTACATCAGCAGTAGATGAGAAGTTCATCTTGTATGTCGTCATCTTACTATGTCCAATCCGCTAGAGGCAAGATGATTTTAAAACTTGTGTGAGCTTTTTTGCATGAAAAAAGCTTTCAGCACGAAAGCCCTCATTCATCATCTATTAACAGATAAACGGCCCGAACTGGACCATGAACACCTACCACTAAATTCATCTCAATATCCGCAGAGTTACTTGGACCTGATATGAAATGAATAGCACCTTTCGCCTGCTCCCCCTCTTCTACCGAGCGATTAAGAGCCGAAACAGCCTGAATCATCCGCGGAACCACTGTGCTTTTTTCGATACACACGATATACATCATCGGTAAAAAATGCAGCGCTCTGCCTTGGCCTTGATGGGATGAAAGGACGACTGTACCTGATTCTGCTAGGGTGTAATCACTGAATACAACCGAATATGTCGCTTGTTCTGCCATCCTGATATTTTCTTCCCTTGATGCCTCAGCATTCCAGCTGGTGACTGCGAATCCTTCGTGCTGCAAGCTGTCAAACATCGGATGAAATCCATATTGTTCAAAACGATGATCGCCCGATGTCATCACAGAACCCTCTCCATACTCTGTCATCAATAATCTTAATACAGAGGGCGCTTCCTGTGGTGTTGTTTCGACCACTCTTGTGTGAATTCGTTGACATTGCTTCTTCAGTTGCTCGACTAGTTCTTCTTTAGACAAAAGTCCGTTTGTTTCCCACTGGACTTGATGCTTCCAAGCTGGACGCTGAATAGATGCAGACGGGGAGGAATCTTTACCTAATTGCTTACGGATATGAGCTAAAAACGACTCTCGGTGAGAAATGGTTCCCTTCATCACTGCTCCTCCTTCTGTCTCTTTTTAAACCAATCCCTGAATCTTTCTTTACTTGGAGCTGGCAGGTCACGAATATCTGTCCAATTCTTTAAAGGACCTATTCCTTTTGAAATCTGTCCGTTTGAAGCCATACGATTCATCAATACAGGGGCTGCTTTTGTTCCGAATTGATACATTCCGGGAGTCGATGCGCCCATTCCGAACATTTTCATCGCCATCATTTCAGTTTTAGACGCTCTCCCCTCTTTTTCAACGATGACTTGTCGATGTTTTATTAATAACTCGTGAAGCGGGATCTTTACTGGACAAGCATCTGTGCAGGCTGCGCAAAGGCTTGATGCAAAGGGGAGCTCTTGGTAGTCATCATAGCCGCCAAGAAGCGGCGAAAGAACAGCGCCAATTGGCCCCGGATAAATCGATCCGTATGAATGTCCGCCCACATGCCGGTAAACTGGGCACACATTAATACAGGCTGCGCACCGGATACATTGGAGAACAGGCTGAAAGGCAGTACCTAATATATTGGACCGCCCATTGTCCACAATGACCAAGTGAAATTCTTCTGGTCCATCCACTTCTTCTTCTCCTTTTGGCCCGACGACAGAAATATAACTTGTTAATTTCTGACCAACTGCACTTCTGCACAAAAGACCAACAAGGACATCCAGTTCCTCCATCGTTGGAACAATCCGTTCCATGCCCATAACGGCGATATGTGTCTTCGGGATAGCCGTGACAAGATCCGCATTCCCTTCATTTGTCACAAGGCAGATGGAACCTGTATTGGCGACAGCAAAATTACAGCCAGTGACACCAATGTCAGCTTCGAGGAATTTTTCACGTAATATGGCTCTCACAAAACTCGTCATGTCTTCAGGTGTCTCTGACATCTCATACCCTAGCTTCTCATGAAATACTTCCCGTATTTGTTCTTTCGTCATATGAAGAGCAGGTGCCACAATATGTGAAGGAGGTTCATGATCATCTACTTGCAGAATATACTCGCCAAGATCGCTTTCCACCACCTCACAGCCGATCTCTTCAAGCGCTTGATTCATTTCAATTTCTTCTGTGACCATTGATTTTGATTTAACGATCTTTTTGGCCGCTTTTTTCTGTGCCACATTTTGTATATACGCCGATGCCTCTTCCTTTGTTTTTGCAAAAAAGACATGTCCTCCACGTGCACTAACGCTTTCACTTAATTGGTATAAGTAGTCATCAAGATGCGTCAGCGTATGCTGCCGGATTTCCTCGCCAAGTTCTCGCCACTTTTCCCAGTTGCCAAGCTCTTCGCTCGCAGATAGCCGCCTTTCATACAGGCGTTCCTGCGCTGAGGAAACAGCACCTCTCATGACAGTATCTTCTAACCCTTCCCCGATTCGTTCTTTAAAGCCCTTCTCTCCAATTTTCATACTCATGTGCCGTTCCCCCTCTTAAAGTCAGCGGCTATTTAATACTTCTGCGATATGCATCACTTGAATGGGCTTATCAAGACGATTCAGCCTCCCGCCAATATTCAGCAGACAGCCGCAGTCAGCACCAATAATGTATTCAGCGCCTGTCTCCTCTATGCTTTGGACTTTCTCATCGACCATTTGCTCAGAAATAGGTGTCATTTTTACTGAAAAGGTTCCTCCAAATCCACAGCAATTTTCTGCGCGCGGCAATGGCGTCATCGTCAAATCTTTGACATTTGACAACAGCGTGAAAGGTGCTTCCTTAATTCGCAGCAGTCTCGTCATATGACAGGATGTGTGATAGGTTGCGTTTCCTTTCAGACTCGCCCCTACATCTGTGACGTGTAATATATCAACAATAAACTCGGTTAATTCATATGTTTTCTCAGCAAGTGCCTCAGCTTTTGCTGACCACACTGGGTCTTCTTTTAAAAGATGAGGATATTCTAAAAACATCGCCTTACAAGAACCTGACGGCGTCACGACATATTCAGCTGATTCAAAGGCTTTGATCATGTTTTTTGCTGCTTTGATGGTTTCTTTTGTATAGCCGCTGTTAAAGGCTGGCTGTCCGCAGCACACTTGTGCCTCTGGAAATTCCACCTCTACACCGAGCCTTTCTAGTACTTTCACTGTCGCCTTTCCTACACTTGGCTGCATGGTGTCAATTAAACAGGTAACGAATAAATGGACTTTCATCGGCGAACTTCCCTTCTTTGCTGCAATTTGATTCATTAATTTGGTCATCTGATGACGAAATAACAGACCCTATTTTCATTTTAATCCCAAATTTCTGAAATTTCAACGAAGTGATTTGTCTAAATTTGGACATATGGCATGTGTGGCTGAATGAAAAAAACGCCCTAAGATAGGACGTTTTGACATTTATTTTTTGGAATTAATTTAGATGTTAAGTTAAAAAGAAAACACTTGAAAAACTTTTGTTCTCATTATGAAGAATGTATCTACAAATACTTACTGTGATTCCAGTGTTGTAATCAACATTTCATGTGATTTTTCAAATCAATCACTCTTTAAAATTTCTATTAGAATGTGTCAACAAATGAAAAACTTCTTCTAAACTATGAGTATTTCCAATTATCTGACTGTCTTGCATTTTTATTTTCTCCAAGCTACCTGTGGCAATACAATATCCTTTTTCAATTATTACTAGTCTGTCACATAATTTTTCTGCTACTTCAAGTATATGTGTACTAAAGATGATGGAATTTCCTTTATGAGTAAAAGCTTTTAAATAATCTTTAATGGATTTAATGCTTTCTGGATCTAATCCTGTAAAAGGTTCATCCATAATCAAGAGCACCGGATTATGAACTAAGGCACCCATTAATATAATTTTTTGACGCATACCTTTTGAATAGGTTTTGATTAAGATATCAATTTTTCTTTCAAGAAAGAGTAATTGGGACAGTTCGGATATAAATAAATCAATTTGATTGGAAGGAACTCCTCTTAATTCACCCATGAAGGTTACGTATTCTCTCCCTGTTAAATAATCATAGGGACTTAAATCATCGAATACACAGCCAATCCGTGACTTATATTCATTGGGATCCTCAACTTCATATAAACTTACAAATCCGCTGTCAGGCTTCATTAAACCAGATAATATAGATAAAGTGGTCGTTTTACCCGCACCGTTTGAACCCAATAAGCCTAAAATTTCACCGGAATGTATGTGGAAGCTTATTTCTTTTATCGCAGGTATACTGCCATATGACTTGGAAATATTCACTACATTTAACATATAATCATTCCTTACTCACTAAATTCACTTAAAGATGCGAAGTTTTTAAATTCAGAATTAGTTAATTTTTTGCAGCATAAATGAAAGAGGATCGAGCTAATCAAAAATGCCATGGACGAAAATAATATTACGGTTAGCAAAGAATTTTTGGAGAGTATGATGATCAAACTTCCAATGATAATAAATACACTCGACAAAAATTTACTCATGATACTGGACCTTGTGCTAGGCAAATCCAGATAGGTTTCTCTTTCGTAATTCGGGAAGGTAATACTGGAGACTAGAGCAATTAGTATTGTAACAACCATAGTTAATACATTTAAAGGAAGAATAAATAAGAAATTGACGTCAAATACTAAACACGTTGCTAAACTAACAATAATTGAAAAAGGCAGTGCAACTCCTAGCAAACTAAGCACCTTCGCTAAGCAAATTTCTTCTACTCTTACAGGAGTAAGTAAAAGGTAAATGAAACTTTTCCCTTCAAAGTCAGGCGAAAAACGATTAAAGAGTCTATGGATTACCATGACGGCTCCTGAAAGATGGAGAATAGCAAAGATCGATAAATGATTCCCCTCTATAAAAGAAATTTTTTTGGAGGCTAAAAGATAATAAGGTATAAATATCAATATGTATTGAAAGATGATTAATAAAAAAGTTTGGTTAAATCTATACAGCTTGATTCTTTGAAAATGTTTATAATCTTTTTCAACAATTTTCCTTGTTAAAAATGGAATAAACTTAAGATATTTTAGAACCATGGACAATCTCGACAAATACAAATTGAATAAGCTGTCTCTTATCTCTGTTCCAGTGACATTAGAATTATTCCGCTGAAAAAAAGCAATATATGTATAGACATCTAAATGTTTTAAAGATTTACCCATTAACCAGCAAATACAAATCCCTATAAAAAGGAAAATAGAGATAATTATCCATTTATTGCTTATAAAATGATATGGGTTAAAGAACCCTAGTAAAGACTGGATAATAGAATGGTTGTAAATTAATAAGTAATTTTCCCTCACCAATCTACTAGGTATATATTCAATAAAAGGAAAAAGAATAGAAAAAAAGAGTATAGTTATTATTATTTTTGTGAATAAAAGAAACAGGCTATAATTCAATCCAATTCTTTTACTTACTTTAGCCGAAATTATTTTCATCACTATGTAGATTTTTAACGTTGCTACAATTACTATGATGGGAGTTATAAAAAGAAATAAAAACATCCCAGTTGCTAAACTTAGGTTAAGCTTTGTAGCTATATGAATGAAAAAGAGCACGAATATTACGAACAGTAGTAAACTTTTAAATAATTCACGCCCAATTAACTTACTGAGTATTATTTTATTAACAGATGGGACAATAGAAGATAGTAACTTAAAGTCTTTAAGTTCTAGCATACGGTACACATTAGAATAAACATTGCTAGTCAGAATGAACAATATTATTAATAAAAATAGTCTATAGGCCCATTCACTTTGCTCTTTGCTAGTTAATGGTTCTAAATTGTCAAGCATAAATTCAACTGTGAAAGAAGTAAAAAAGTTAATAACAGTAACAGTGATGATGACACTTCCTACAAGGAATAGGAGATAAACACTATGCGTTATTCCATTTTTAAGAATATACAAAAATCTGTTTAAGATGCTTCTAAATTTATATTTGTTTATCAAATAAATTTCTCTCATATCCATCTACCTCTAAACATCAAAATGATATTTAAAACTAACTTCATATATTTAGGAGTATTAATCCTTCAATCACTGACGCTGTGAATAAAAAAATAATATACATAGCAAGTAGAACAACCATATCTATTAAGTCCTGCTTCTGTATAAATTTCCGATTTCCACGAATGGATTCAATCGTTATTTCACCCGGCTTTATAGCAAATGCAGTAACTAAAGCTATAGCAATCATCTCAAAAATTCCATGAAATATCGTGAATGTAATCACAGTTGAAATTGACATTGTTTGAGAGATGCTATAGATGGATACGCCAAGTAAATATCCTTGTAAGGAAACATATATTATTGATAAAAAACCGAGTGAAAAAACACCAATTAACGCTGGCAGCAAGATAATGAAATTATGCGAAAAAATTGAGAAACAAACAGCAAACCCATCATTCTCACTATCACTAACGCCTTCCTCCAAATAACTAAGGGGAATGGTAGTCACGTTCATATCATTGTTAATTGATAAGAATAATATAGTACCAAAAAAGCTGATAAAAACAACTAATAAAGCCAACTTCAACACCCGGGAATTTCTCTTTATAAATAGATTTATCCAATTATATTTGGAATGGTATAGTTTAGTCTTCACATAATCACCTTGTTGACTTAATTGGTTTTCTTTATGTTCTCAATTCGTTTTTCAAAAGAGGGGTGACTTTCACGCCATTCAGACTTTCTTCCATAATCTCCATCTTCTTCTTTAATAAGACTGCTTAATTTAATCAAAGTATTGAGATACAGTGTTTTATTCTCAAGATGGGAAACAGCAAAGTTATCAGCCTGAATCTCAAATAACCGGCTGATTTTCTTTGGCAGCCATTCCGTAATGAAGATCATGAGAATTATTCCTATTGGGAAAATAAGAACATATTGCCACCATCCGTTGGCAAGCATAACCTGTCTGGCATAATACATACTGATGCCCATAAGTAATGTTACGATCAAAGTTAGGTACATGGTATAATGTGCGTGTTTTAACTTCGCATGTCCCATTTCATGATATAAGATAGCACGAATTTCATCTTTATCAAACTTATTTAACAACCCTTCTGTCACATACAAATCGACTCTTCTTTTAAATGGAAGTTTAAAAGAATATATCCAGGCATTCACATCCTGTTGAGAGTCTTTTTTCACCCAAATATTTACCTTTTGGTTTGTCTTATACTCAATATCCTTGCGAATATACATGAATGCTTCCGTATTTAAAACTTCATATTTGTTTATTATTTTTTGAATGATTGAGTAACCAATAATAAATAATATGATTAGAGCGAAGTACCAGCCACAAAATAGAAAAAGGTTATCCATGATCTTCGCTTGAAATGACAAAGGAAGTAATAAATAAGATCCGAAATATAACAAGGATAATGTGGCAGCACCAATCAAAACGACTTGCTCCCTAACATTCATTAAGAACGAATTTCCTGACGCGCCTTCATTTTCTTCTAAATCTTCAGGCGTATCTTTTGTAGTATACTCAAATGAATAAGCAGTCAATAAGACTGACAGGAAACTAGGTACAAGTATAGAGAGAATAATACTTAAGACATAAGAGCCTGTTATTGATAGCACATATCCCATTAAGAAATAATAATTTAATCCCAAGGGAAGAAAAATGGCTAGAACAAAGGGAATAAATAATGTGAATAGGTTTTTCATAGATTCATGAAGATTAAAAAATAAAAATAACATAGCTGGAAAAAGAATTCCCATTAAGGTAATTAATATAATATATGTGGTATTATGCTTAAAACCTGTTTTGACCTTAGTCGTTTCTGTTAGATTCGTTAGATTGTATTTAGAGAAAAAAGGATTTTGCGATACCTGTTCCATCTTAATTTTATCATCATGAATAAGTACAAAACCTCTTCTTAGAAAAACCGTTGCCTTATCTTTCATTAATTTGTCAGTTTCAATTGTGCTAATTCCATTCCTAGAGGGAATCTCCGTGAAATTTATTTGCTTTCCGCCCAATTGAAAGGCTGCTTCTGAACGATCTTTGGAGTGACCATCTTGATAGGTTAATAAAAAATTACCCTGATAAAGAGAATGGGAGATTAATACTTTTGGATTGTTATCTTTGTTCGAATCAAGTAGAACAAATGGAGAAACAACTGCTGAACGGATACCAACTTCAATCAAAATGACTATTATTGTAATAATGCTTGCAATAAAATAAGAAAGTGAGGCTTTTCGTAACATTTCATCACATCCTACTGTCTGATTATAGGGTTAAAACAATTACATAAATGATGTAAAAAACTCTGGAATTATTTTTAAAATTGTGTTTAGTAAGAAGGTGAAAGTGATAATCATTATGGACATCCACTTACTAGAATCTCTTATCAAAATTTTAACACCTAAATACAGGATTATGTACTGCCAAATGACAAAAAAATCTATATTTTTTAAAAAACTGTTTAAAAGAGAATTATCGGTATCTTTTAAAATACCAGAAAATCCTTTAATCTCGTACAATTCCCCAGAAAACATAACTAATAACGAGAAAGAAATCACCTTAATGGCTATAGGAACCCAGCTATAACCGATAATACTGGATACCGCTCTGAACTCCCGGGTTTCAGTAGAAAACAGTGATACCATAAAATAGATGACAATTGCTTGAATCAGCCACTCTATAAGTAATCCTCCACTTATAATAAAACTGAAAATACCAATAATGATAGCTGAATTAGACACCTTTTCTTCTAATTCAAAAAGATGAGAAATTTCTTGTATTATAAATTGTGAGGTGGATAGCACTAAAAATATTCCGATTAGCATAATTAAAATGAACGGATAAAAATTCTTAGGTTTTTCAATTAATTTATTAAATAAAGATACTGGTTCAAATAATACAGATACGAATGATTTGACGCCCTCTACAATTCTTTTCACCACACGGCTCCCCTTATACGTAATTAGTAATGAAGAAGTAGTTATGAGAATCATAACTACTCTTCTTTACTTTACCATGTAACAGCTGCTTTTTTACCTTTTCGTTTGATATACCACTTTAATGACATCCTTGCTGCCCAAGCGATAGCCGTTACGGTTCCAAATGAAAAGGCACCTAGCACTATAGATATTGCCGAAGCAACGTCAGACCCCGTCATCACCATGTTGACAATTTTGGACGCCTTTTTTTGAGCCTGGTTCCAAGTGGTCTTTTTACTATATTTATTAATGATTTTGGCAAGGTTCACTTCTAATGATGATTTCTCTAAAGTCTGGATATTAGAATTACTTAATTCGTTTTGATTATACTTCACTGGTGATCCAATAGTTCCAAACATCACTAAAATAGATAAAAAGACCATCCCAAAAGCGGCTAGGATTTTAGAATGTTTACTATTAATTTTTCCCACAATTACCACCTCCTCCTATTATTATCTAATATTACAATAAATAAAATTAGAGTTCAACATTATCATATGAAAAAAAGATACTATTTTACTATTTTTGTTGATTGAAAAATTGTTAACTACTACGGGTATAAGGTTACATTAGTTGTTTGAGGTTTGATACATTCATAAAAAATGAAACAAATTATCATTTGGGTTTCATGTTCTCCTCGATGATGTAGGAGTAGAAAAAATAAGGGGGAAATTAACCATTCAGTCGATCTGTTTATATAAAAAAACGTTACATTGACAGGACTATAGTTGAAGAGGAATTTAATGATGCATAAAGCATAATCTGCATAAAAAACGCCCTTTTAAGGGCGCTTGAGAAGATTTATTTTGAAATCAATTCACGAATTCTTTCTTCGATAGGTGTTAAGGGCCGGCCTAATAATGTTTCGAAATCACGGCTTTCAACAGCTAAGGCACCATCGCGAATGCCGCTTTGAATGGCTTTGACAAATGGCACAGCTTCTTTTGGTACACCATTTGAAGCTAAAAATTCTCCAAATGTGTCGACATCAATTTGCTCGACTTTGATCTCTTTTCCGCTTACCTCACTGACAATGTGTGCAAGTTCAGTATGCGTCCGAAGAGGTCCTGACAGCTCATATATCTCCTGGTCATGTACAGGAAGTGTTAACGCATTTGCGGCCGCTTCTGCGTAGTCATTTCTTGTTGCCCAGCCAACCTTGCCATCACCAATTGGACTTAAAAATGGTGCGCCGCTAACGGCTGCTAGAATCGTATCTTTTTCGTTTTCTACATACCAATTGTTTCTTAAAAACACATGAGGAATGCCAGAGGCCACAATCGCTTCTTCTGTTTTTGCATGGTCATGTGCAAGGACAAGCTGACTCTCTCTTGCACTCACAACGCTTGTATAAGCAATAAAGGATACACCAGCTGCTTTCGCCGCTTGGATGGCAGCCGTATGCTGCTGCACGCGGTCTCCTTCTGCAGTTGAAATCATCAAAAGACGGTCAATGCCTTGAAAGGCTGCCTTAAGGGTGTCTGGCTGAGTAAAGTCTCCGTGGCGTACATCCACCCCAGATTCCTTCAAATGTGCTGCTTTTTGCGGGTTTCGAACACTGACCGCAATTTGTTCAGCCGGTACCTTTGTAAGCAAATGCTGGACGACGAGCGATCCAAGTTGTCCTGTTGCGCCTGTTACTAATAACTTCATTTGTTTGACCTCCTCATTTTGTGATTCGACGGTGATGTTTTGGTACAGCTTTACGTATCCGTTTATTCGTTATAACCATCTCGATTACAACAACTGGTGTAAAAAAAGCTCAAGTTCAGCCTGAGCTTCTTTTATTCTGACTCTGTCAACAATTGCTGGATGGTCACTTGTTTGAGGTGATTTTCAAGCGCTGCCTGAGCTTCTTTTAGTTCACTCCTCAGTCTTGTATCCATTGCTTGACCAATCGGACATGCGATGACTGGCTGATGGAAGTTAAATAAATCTTCATCCTCGCTTACATCGACAGCACGGTACACATCTAACAGCGTGATTTCCTCTGCCGGCCTTTTTAAGTAAGCACCGCCTACTCCGCGGCGTATCTCAATAAGTCCCGCCCGTTTGAGCATTGCCATCATTTTTCGAACAATGGCTGGATTTGAATTCACACTTTCCGCAATAAAATCCCCTGTACACTCTTTTGGAACACCTGCAATAAATGACAAAATATGAACAGCAATCGGATACCTGCTGCTAATTTGTTTCACAACCTTTCACCACCGTTGTAATCAATATAGTTACAATGAGTGATTTTGTCAATCAATAAACGGATTTTTCTTTCTATCCCAGTCCTCATATGTCATGATATCGTAGTCTTCTGCTGTATCAAGTTCAAGCGGGGCAATGCATTCAAGCAAATTCTCATCTGGGTCAAGAAAATAGATCGCTGCATGAAATTGCGGCGGATTATCCAGAACTAAAGGCTGTTCCTCTTCTGAAAAACCAAACATTGGGTGAATACTGATGCCTTTTTCAACAAGCCAAGCCTTGATCTGTTCGATACTGGACGTTGTAATTTGAAAGGCAACGTGCCGAGTCGAGGGATGGTATGGAAAGGCATTTATATCTACTTTCCACAAGCCAAGCCAGCTCTTTCCTTTTTCAATCCATAAAAAAGCAACTCGTTCATTTTCGTGAGCAAGTGTCAATTCCAATTTTTCATAAAACGCAATAGATGCCTTCAAATCACTCACAGGTAAATGGGCTTCATACAAACCTTTTATCATCATCAAAACCACTCCTTTTCTCCCTTCTATTCTCCTGGATTTGATGAGATTCCGCCTCAGCAAAACGATGTATTTTATCCCATTCATTGGTTTGAGAAGAATGATATGTTTGATCCATTGCAGATGGGGGAAGGTGTTCAAATAAAAGAAAGGAGCGGTTTATATGCCTTGGACGATGAACGATTATCCAGCTTCATTTAAATCATTAGACAACGTCATTCGAAAAAAAGCGCTTGAGATTGCCAACAAAATGATACAGGAAGGCTATGACGAAAATAGAGCCATCCCAATTGCGATCAGTCAAGCGAAAGAGTGGAAGAAAAACGCAACGGAGAAAGAGATAGAGAATTTCTCATCTCATGGTTCTGTCAAACCTTCTAAGGGCAGCAGCTCTGCACGACCAGAGCTCATGGATCATGCGCAGCATGTCGTCAAGCACGAAGAAGGCTGGGCGGTTCAGACAGAGAAAGCGAAACGAGCAAGTGAGGTCAAAGAAACGAAACAAGAAGCAATTGACCGGGCAAAGGAGATTGCTTCTAATAAAGGGACTTCTGTTGTTATCCACAGAAAAGATGGAACAATTCAGGACGTGTTAAAGCCGCAATAAGACCGCCCGTAAGCGGTCTCAGCGTGTAGGCAAACCCTCGCATTCGTTGTCAGGTCTGCGCTTCGGTGCTCACGAATGTCAAATTCGCTCCGCTCCGGTGCTCGTCCTTCCTAGACTTCAAAGGTTTTCTATCACGCTGAAAAGAAGAAAGTGAAGACCGCCCGTAAGCGGTCTTTTCTTATGCATTCTTTTCTTTTTTCGCTGGTGCTTTTCTTTTTTTAGGTGCTGCTTTTTTCGCTTTGGCTGGTTTTGATCGATCGATTGAAGCCTGTAGAGCCGCCATTAAATCAGTCACATTGGATGCAGGATCTTTTTTGCCTGTCGTTTCTGGCTGAACCGTATGTTCTCCAGATATTTTATCGCCAATTAAGTTCATCAGCTGTTCTCTGTATTCATCTTGATATGCCGCTGGATCGAATGTCGTGGTCAGCTGCTCGATTAAAAGGAGCGCTGTATCTAACTCCTTTTTCACAATGTTCTCCTCTTGGGGGATATTCGGTACATCAGATACTTGTCTAATTTCATCAGGGAAATGAATGGTTTCCATCAGCAAAATATGTTCATAGCACCTAACGATTGCTAATTGCTCCTTTGAGCGGATCATAATCTTCGCCACACCAATTTTTCCCGATTCCTCTAAAGCTTTTCTTAATAATGAATAAGCCTTCGCACCGCCCGTATCTGGTGATAAAAAGTAACTTCTTTCATAATAGATTGGATCAATCTCTTCTATTTTCACAAAATCAATGATTTCAACCGCTTTTTCTTCATTTTCTTTTCGCAGTTTTTCAAGCTCTTCATCGTCTAATTCAATGAATTTATTTTTCGCATACTCGTACGCTTTGACGATTTGTTCTGGTGCCACCTCTTCCCCGCAGTTGGCACAAACCTTTTTATAGTTAATGGGCGTGTGACACTCTTTATGCAGCTGTCTTAACTTAATATCTTTGTTCTCTGTAGCAGTAAACAGCTTAACTGGAATATTGACTAGTCCAAAGCTAATGCCGCCTTTCCAAACTGTATGCATCGCGTCGCCTCCGTTCTTTTCTCCTTACTATGTAATGTTTTCGTTAGACTTATGTATGCGAATGAAAATTTCATCCCACTCTAAGAACACATCATATGAGGAAGTGACATGACAATGAAACCTATGCGATTAACGGCGGCACATGATATTCCTACCGGTTCAGACTGGGTGTATGAATTAAAATATGATGGCTTTCGGACCATCCTGATGTGGGAGGAAAACGAGATTCATTTAGAAAGTAGATCCGGAAAACGATTAAACGAACAGTTTCCTGAGGTTATTGAACAGTGCGAACAATTAAGGGACCAGTTTGCTCCTTTTTTACCACTTACGTTTGATGGGGAATTGGTCTTTTTACTGGATGAACAGCAAAGCGATTTTGCGAGGGTTCAGCAAAGAGGCAGGCTGAAAAACAAAGAGGCTATTAAGCTGCAGGCTGAGCGGTTTCCATGTCATTTGATTGCATTTGATCTATTAAGATGTACAGGGAGATCCCTTGTTGATTTACCGTTGATGGATAGGAAAAAACAGTTACAGCAAGTTTTCCAAGAAGCAAAACTTCCGCCATCTGTTCAGCTGGAGCACCCTTCCCTTCTTCAACTTATTCATACAGACACAAATCATGAATATATGAAAAAGCTGATGACGACGTATTTAGCAGAAGGACTCGTTGCGAAAAAAAAGACGAGTAAATGGCACGACAATACCCGGTCAAAAGAATGGCTGAAAGTCAAAAACTGGCGCTATGTCTCTGTCATTGTGACTCGTTTTGATAAAGAAAATGGCTATTTCCAAGGCTGTATTTATCAAGATCATCATCTCACCGAGGTTGTCCAATTCAAGCATGGGTTTTCTAAAGAAGAAGAACAAACGCTGCGTACACTCTTTCAAACAAAAGGCCAGCTAAAAGGAGCATCAGGATATGAAATCCCTCCTTCTATCGTCGCCAGCATTGCTTGTATATCCTTTGATGGATCCGCCTTAAGAGAGCCGCGTTTTTCTTCCTTTTTACTAGATACTGACCCAGCAGCGTGTACGTTTCAGCAAATGCTCAAACAGCTGTATCCGCTCCCTGCCGTGATTGACGTCACTCATCCTGAAAAACCGATTGTGCCGGCTCTTCATCTGAACAAGGCAGATTACTTACTTTATTTGAGACAAGCGGCTCCCTATCTCTTGCCCTTTTTACGTGAAAGACGACTTACTTTAATTCGGTTCCCCCATGGCGCTGGGGATGAATTCTTTTATCAAAAGTCGACACCTGATTATGCACCAGATTTTGTGTTGACCGATCAAGTTGATGATATTGCTTACACGGTCTGTAATGACCCTCAGACGCTTCTTTGGCTCGGTAACCAGCTTGCGATGGAATTTCATATTCCTTTTGAAACAAGGGATACGGACCGGCCGGTCGAAATCGTCTTTGATTTAGACCCGCCATCTGTTAACGAGTTTCATCTAGCCATAGAAGCTGCCAAGCGAATCAAAGCGCTTTTAGACGGGCTCTTTCTTACAGCCTTTATTAAAACAAGCGGCGGTAAAGGACTGCAAGTGTATATTCCATTAAAGAAAAATGCCTTCACATACGAAGAAACGAGATCATTCACCGCGTTTATATGCCAATTTTTATGTGAACAAGCTCCTGAGCTATTTACTTTAGAACGTCTTAAGAAAAAACGCGGCAATCGCTTGTATTTAGACTATATTCAGCACGATGCTGGAAAAACAATCATCGCGCCCTATTCACCAAGAGGAAATGAGCTTGGACTTGTAGCGACACCGCTTGAATGGGGCGAACTCCATCACGATGGCCTTCATCCTTCTTTGTTTACCATGCCAGCTGTTATAGAGCGTCTAAAGGAAAAAGGAGATCCATTCCGCCGTATGAGGCATCTTGTAAATGATGACACTTTCAGACAAGTCTTACATCGGCTTGAAGACATTATACCGGCACATAAGATGGACATACGCGGTCATTAAGCGTTACACTTATTCATTAGAGAGTAAGAAAGGGATGACCATTTTGACCGCACATTCATTTCGAAATACAGCACTAATCTTCTTGTGCCTTTCCGCAGGTATTGTAGATGTGATTGGCTATTTGAGCCTAGGGCATGTGTTTACAGCCAATATGACAGGTAATATTGTGCTGCTTGGCATTGCAGCAGGAAGCTCCTTGCAGCTAACAGCCCTTCATTCCATCACTGCACTGAGTGGATTCGTTCTAGGGGTTTTACTTGCTGTTGTGATAGGCGGAAAGCATGAGAAAACGTTTTGGCCAAAAGCCGTTACACGTATCTTTATCATAGAAGTCATGATACTACTTCTATTTGCTCTCATGACCATTTTCCCTTATACACAAGGTGCTTATTTTATGCTCATTATCCTTTTAAGTATGGCCATGGGCCTGCAGACAGCGGCCGCCCGCAAATTAAATGTGGCTGGCATTTCCACAACGGTTCTAACGAGTACACTCGCTAACCTATTTGAAGATTTGGCTCAGCGCATTTCACACCGGGAAAAAAGAAAAGCTCCTATACAGCATGTCAGTTTCATGCGAATAGGCTCTATTGTCTTTTACTGCCTAGGTGCCGCTTTAGCGGCATACACAGATGCGTACGACCCGTTTATCATCATTTGGCTGCCTATCTCTATCCTTGGGGTGATTGTGATCACTGCTGCATTGAAGCACTTTCACCAATTGAAATAGCCAATCGTTAGATGGCTATTTCAACGTTCACTCATAACTTCTCACATAAAAACCAGGAGGACGCCCCATAATGAACGTGGAGCCATACGGATATCCAGAAAATGTCCCGAATCCCCCGTATCCAGGGAAACCGCCTAAACCAGAAAACACACCAGAGCTCACATAATACCCGCCAAAGCCGATATGAGAACCAACCGATCCGATATGTGCTCCCCCACCGCTAAAACCGCCTCCATGAAAACCTCCATAAACTCGTGGATACATACAATCACCTGCTTTCGTCTAACAACTCATCACATCATATGCATGACAAATGGAGCGGTGTTCCGACTTTTTCTTTTACTTCTATGTACAATAGACCAATTTGATAAAATGTGAATGAAAAGTCCTGCAAAAAATTAAATTAAGCAAAGAAAGGTGACCTTTTTAACTTGTTGCGCTGCCCTATGTTTATTTAGAATAATGGGGCAGGTAACAAATTTGCACACCCCCTTTGTTGCGAATTCTTCTTATTAAACGTTCTTGTAGCGTTTAATAAGAAGAGCCTATTAACAACATACAAAAAACCCTTGCTGACGATGATCAACAAGGGCGAGAGATAAATGGTGGATTAACCACCAATGATTTTTTCTGCTACTTCGAAAGAACCCGCAACGTTTTGAGTCAGAACTGACGCAGCGATCGCTAAACCTACAACGAATAATACTTTTAAACCTGTTTTCATCTTAAATCAACCCCATTCTTTTCATATGTAAATCCGCTTCTAAACTTTTGTTCAAGTAAAAAACAGACTGCTCATAAAGTGCTTGCTTTTCACAATACTTAGCAGCAAAATGTGAAAGCTCTTTTACTTCATGATATTCATTCTTCTCTTCTAACTTTCTTAATTTCTCATCAATTTGCTGAAATCTTTGTGGTGCATTCGTTAAGTAAAGGTCATGGACGATGCCTATTTTCAGCTGAAACACTTCATGAGAAGCATCTTTTATTCTGGCATACGCAGCCTCTATATATTGGCTTGCACGCTGCTTTTCACCAATCACACAGAGTTCCCGGCTGATCAGATACGTAGAATGGAAAAAGAAATCCGACTCATAATATTCTTGATGGGACAGTGCTTTTTCAAGATGACGTATTGATTCTTTCGGTTTGTTCCAAAATGAATATAAAATGGCTACATTGTGATGGAGCTGAGCCAGCATAAAGTCATCCTGCTCGCTTGTCAAAACCTCTTCCGCCAGGCGATAATTTTCAAGCGCCTCTTCATACCGGCCGATCTCTGTTTGATTCGCCGCAATGAGAGAGTATGAAAGGGCTGTTCTTCTTTCATAATGCTTGTGCCGTTTATAGACGTGAAGTGCTCTGC
This sequence comes from Bacillus sp. NMCC46, assembly GCF_002998465.1. NCBI lineage: Bacteria > Bacillati > Bacillota > Bacilli > Caryophanales > Bacillaceae > Bacillus > Bacillus sp. NMCC46. Next base: position 261,109 of record NZ_PVQZ01000001.1, read on the forward strand.
GGATATAGCTTAATGAGAGCATGATATGACTAAGCCGGTAGTAAAGCCAGGCCACCTTAAAATCGAAATCAGCACGTTCGATCTCACTTGGAATTTTATCTAAGAGCTTTTCAGCACTTTGATACATTTGCAATGCAACCTCGTAATTTCCTTGATGCTGCTCATACACACCCTCATAAAAATCAAAATAGTAGGCAAGTCGGTTAGACAAGTCATCCTCTTTTTTCCCGTGATGACCTTCTATACTTCTCGTTGAAACACTGCCCTTTTGCCCTCTTAAATTGTACATGAGAATGTGATGCCTCTTCTCAAGAAGAGAATAGTACATAAGGATGTCCGCATCGTCAATTTCCTCTACCGCTTGTTTCGCTTTAGCAAATAACCGTTCTGCCTCATCTGCATGATCTTTTTTGATTTCCATGTTCCAGTCATTTAATAATGATGCCAATTCCGCAACAGGAATCTTGCTCATTCTACACCCCCAATCACCTTCAGCTGCATCACATGATTTCACTAAATATGGAACTTCTATTAGCAATTGCTAATTAAGTCCATTTGAGATCATTTTAATATGAATCTCTCGAATCTTCAATAACCGTTTCCATTGAAAATGCGTTTCTTTCTTCTAGTCAATGATGTTTGTGTAAAAATTCCGCCTTTTTTCGGTTTTAAAGTAACCAATCATCTCGTAATGAAATGAAAAAGCCCTTTTTTGGGGGCTTTTTGTCCTTATTCCAATCGTATAATAGTAAGTGCCGCTCCAACCGATCCTCCCCCAAGTAACACTATTGCTGCGACTAAACCGAAAATTTGGAGAGAAATCTGGTTACCTGCTGCAAGTGTTGTAATGAGTGATACGTTGTAGGTAGATGCCGATAAAGCGGGTGTTAATATAGAACCAGGAATGGCAGATCCGCTGTTAATGATCCTTGTTCCGGCAAGCAGCGCTACACTTGTGTTCACTTGATATGTGATGAAATAGCGGCCTGAGACAGGCACTGTAAAAATCGTATTTCCACCACTTGCCGTAAAACCATCTAAGCTCTGATTATTAGGCAAGGAAACCGCTGTCCCGCCTATGACAACAAGCACTGTACTTCCCGCCGTATTGGACGCGTACATTGAGTTAGCGGTCACAATTGTGCCGGTTGGACCTGTTACTCCTGTTGATCCGGTTGGGCCGGTTGATCCTGTTGCTCCCGTTGGACCTGTTACTCCTGTTGGGCCCGTTGATCCGGTTGTTCCCGTTACTCCGGTCGAGCCGGTTACTCCTGTTGGACCCGTTACTCCGGTCGGGCCGGTTAATCCGGTTGTTCCGGATACTCCGGTTGGACCCGTTATTCCGGTTATTCCCGTTGGACCTGTTACTCCTGTTGGACCTGTTACTCCTGTTGAACCCGTTACTCCGGTCCGGCCGGTTGCTCCTGTTGAACCCGTTACTCCGGTTACTCCGGTTGCTCCCGTTGGACCTGTTGCTCCGGTCGGGCCGGTTGATCCCATTGATCCTGTTGGACCTGTTGGGCCGGTTGATCCTGTTGGACCTGTTGCTCCGGTTACTCCGGTCGGGCCGGTTGCTCCCGTTGGACCTGTTATTCCTCCACACATATTAAGTTGGGCGCACATGCCTCTCACTTCTTTCAAACTGTGGAATCTTTAAGACATACACACTAATACTGATAATTGAGAGAAAAAGAAACGACAATACTTCCAGTCGAGGTCCCGCCAGTAGCTACAATCCCAATGGAGTTAAGATCACTGAGCGTAATGGATCGACTCTCTCCTGGAGGTACAGTGAAATCTGGAACAGCCGCACCGTTGACCTCTAATGTCACAGTTGGTGCTACAGCCACGATTCCGTTGTTTTCCACCATAATGGTCCCGTTTATGACAAATGGTGTTCCATCCGTCCAGACGACAACTGGATCCGCTGCTGCTGCTAAATCGACTGTGAAGCATACCGCATCATTCACAAAGCCTGTTTGCTCATTACTACACCCGCCTAAAATAGCCATTTTAACCCTCCTTCAACCTATTCTTGATAGACTATGATCTAGTGTTCTATGAAGATTGTGCGATTATCCCAGACTCAAAGCCTTATTTTTTTCCTTTGTACCATGTTTAATTGAATGTCTAAGCGCGCTTGCACGTTTTCAGTGGCTTGTTTCTTTAAAATCAACATCATATCTTTTACAGTAATCGATCGACTTTCTCCTTTTTGGACACATATGTCATGACATGCTTTTTTTGTTTGAATGGTAATAGAAACTGGCACTTCTTGATCATCATGATGATGCAAAACCACTGTTGCTGTATTTAGTAATCTTGTTCCATTACGCCAGATTTCAACCGAACTGGGGGATGTTGAAAAATCAAGAAGGAGGTGGTGAGGTTCTATGTTCTTTAAAATGAGCGCATCATATACTGGCAGCTCTGCTTCAATCATTCCGCATAAAAAAGAAAGATCAACAAGGATCTTTGAACTGGATCGATACAAGACTTTCTGACAGCAAGTCGACCTCATGCAGCATGGAACAAGGAGCTCTAATACCACACAATTCTGTTCTTCATTGATGGAAATTAAAGAAAAATAGCAAGTATTAAACACACTTCTTTCAACGAACACCCAGGAGTAGAAAGGTTCCCCATTTTCCATGATGAGCAAAAAAGGAGAACTCATTGAACGTTTGTGAGTAAAGCCTTCATTTTTTGTTTGATTAATTATCTCTTTCAGTTTACTCATCAACAGGTTTGTCACTTTCTATCAGCCCAATTCAATGCTGTATACAAATCCATATGGTCTTTTATCATATGTGCCTTTGACTATTTTGTGCGATTCGCGTAAAGATCAGCGGCAGAAAGAGAACCCATGGAACTAATCGCAAAATTTACCGAACGAAAAGTCACTTTTAAAAGCTGTTCAATTCATCTATCGCATAATACGATATTACGTCATGCTCCGCCAAAAACGACGCCAGTTATACGCAAATAAAAAAACAAATCAATAAAGCTTTAAAAGTGTTAAAAGGTTTATTCATACATTGTGAAAATTATCACCTTATATAAATAGGTAAATTTAAGGTATTTTTACAAAATTCGACACAAAATGCTTTTTCTCTTTGATACTATTGAATTAACCTATTTACAAATAATAGGTTAATTCAAATTAAGGAGTTGTTTTGTTTGAAAAAATCAACATTAAAAAAAGCTGTATTATCTATCGCCTTTTCTGCAACAATGTTATTTTCTATGAATACTGCAAGTGCTGCTCCGTTAGAGTGGGTCAGAGATGCTTATCCTGATCAGTGGGATTACGTATTAATTAAACAAAATGGGGTAAGTTACACTCAAGTTTGGACAAGTAGTAACAGTTATTTCCTTGTAAAATGCGAAGTATTATCTAACGGAAAATGCTTTGTTTCAAAATAAAAATATTTACAAAACGACTTCCAATTTTGGGGTCGTTTTTTACTTCAAAGTCAAACTCCTCTAAATGGGTGCTTTAAATTAAACCTCATTGAGAGCATAATCCAGGTCTAGGAAAGTCTTTGCTTTTAAACGTGTATACAATCTTTCACTCATACCGATTTCATTATATACCTTGTAATAGTTAATTTTGGAGCATATTTTGGTTTAATCTCCCTAATCTCTTTATACATAGGTTTTTCTTTACAATAACCCTATTAGCATTTTACTATATATAATAAGATCAATAACTTCCGCGCCTCAGCAGCTCTAGAAGGCTAGAGCACTGTAAAACGAATTATAGCTGGCGAGCCGCAAGGTAAGGGTTTCAGAAGCATCAAAAAGCACACTGAGACAGGTGAAATTCCGTAGGGAAGCGGTGTTGCCCCTAATCTATGCTTACCGGGTTCGAATCCCGTCTGAGACGTATGAGGTCGATGGAATTGGAGGATAAAACATCATGCATGTGTTTGAAGAATATGTAAGCAATATCGGTAATCCAAAGCTGAAGCAGCGCACACAAGACATTTTACAATGGATTTTAGACACATTCCCTCAATTAGAGCCAAGAATTGCTTGGAATCAGCCCATGTTCACAGACCACGGCACATTTATTATTGGGTTTAGCGTAGCAAAACATCACATTTCTGTCGCACCAGAAGGTAAAGGAATCGATCACTTTTCAGCTGACATTGTACAAGCGGGTTACGATCATGGAAAAAAGATGTTTCGCATGAAGGAAAGCTTGCCAGTTGATTATCCTCTCCTAAAAAAAATCATCGAATTTAATATCGAAGACAAAGCGGATTGTTCAACGTTTTGGCGAAAATAAAAAGCACCCCGATCTGAGCCATTAACAGACCGGGGTATTTTGCTGCAACATGTTATTTTGTTCTCTTCCTTACAACTTTCTGCTCAAGCCACTCATAACATGACAAAATGGTATTAACGCTCCTTTGGCATATCGGCAAATATACAACAGCGACCGCTGTTAAACACGCCATGACAGCACCTGCTAAGACATCAAATGGATAATGGACACCTACCCAAATCCTTGAAAAACCAACGGCGCACGCAATGATCAGCCAATAAACATGGCGTTTGTGAAAAAGCCAAAAGATCAGACAAACAGAAAAAATAAAGATGGTATGATCACTCGGAAAAGAGTTATTTACTTCCTTTTGAATCAAAAGATTGACATGACTCATTTCGGCAAAGGGCTGCTGGTTGGAATAAAAAATTCCTGCAATTTTGCCAATTAACTCTGCCAATATGAAAGTAAATCCGGCAGATACGACCACCCGCCTATTGGTTCTGCTCCGATTTTGAAACCATATGAACAGACACATGAGCGCTGCTAACAGCACTGTATATTCAGCTAGTCCAATGAATAACGGATTCAAGTAACCATGATCGATACTGAGCTGATTCACCCACCTAAATAAATTTTCATTAAATCCCTGCATCTCATTTCATCCCTTTTTCCTCGATTTATGACAAGGATAATTGAAATGAGATGACCGCTCCATCGATCGAACGAACAAACCATGGAATCATATGACATGTTTGTCACTTTGCTGTCACCTGCACATCATTCACTGAGTGCTCTATAGAGAGTGATGCTGCTCCCATTCCTTTTTTAGCAAAGCATATTGATACGTGTTTTCATATTTAGGGGTGCCGTCCTCATAAGTAGTAAATGAAATAAACTCAAGAAAAAGGCCTTCTTTCCGCATGCCTAATCGCTCACATAATGCCTGTGAACGGACATTATCATCTTCTACATAGGCATAAAGCCGCCTTGCTCCCTTTTCTACAAATAAATAGGTCAAGAATGCTTCAGCACTCTCACGTGCATACCCCTTTCCTTCATATGCTGCATTGAAATTCCAGCCGATTGAATACGTATCAGGCTCCTCTTTTAAATGAAACAACTCACCGATAATTAGTTGACTTTCTTTTAAACAAACCGCTACATATGAATGATCTTCTTTTCTCTTTTGCACTTTAGCCACAGCTTCTTCTAATGAAAAAATTCGATCACTAAGAAAACAATTTACTCTTGGATTAGACAAGTACTCCAGCATCCCTGCCGCATCTTCTTCGCAAAACGGTCTAAGAATTAAACGATTCGTTTCTAATTGATTCATAAATGACTCCTCTTTGCATCATTTCGTGTTTTCTAGTCTCTCCATATTTTAGATGACATGCACCTGCTTTGACAATCAAGTTGTTGTGAAGTGTCTTCAAATAAACGAAACTCATAAAAAGCATTTTTGCTATTAAATAATTTGATCAAAACTGATAAAATAGAACATAAGTTTGCATTTTATTAAAAAGGGGTTACTTGATGTGATCAAAACAGTGGATGGTAACATTTTAGAGGCAAGTGAAGACATCTCTGTCATCAGGTGAACTGTAAAGGGGTCATGGGCGCTGGATTAGCCAAACAAATCAAAAGCAAATACCCCAATGTATACAAAAAGTATAAACAATTATGTACAGAACAAGGAGATGACTTGTTAAGCTCCGTTCAACTCATTACAACTAATGACGGAAAAACAATTGCCAACTTATTTGCTCAAACTGGATACGGTAGAAAAAGAATGCAAACGGACTACGATGCCTTACGCAGCTGCTTACAAAGCCTAAAAGACACAGTAACCCATTCAAATGAAAAGAAAAACCAAACTTCCATCGCCATTCCTTACGGGATCGGCTGCGGATTGGCGGGCGGGGATTGGACGATTGTTGAAGACATGATTGAAGAGGTATTGGGTGATTGTGAAGTGACGGTTTATTGGTTTCGATAAAGGGAATGAGGTTTTTATGAAATATATAAAATACAGTCATACAAAAACCCTCCTTAAATTGGAGGGTAATGTGTGTTAGCTGTTATTTTTATTTTTTATATAATTTAACACAGTTTCTTTATCTTCCTCATCTTCAGGGAGAATGCCGAATGTTTCATATTCCCAAACCTCTATTCTCTGAATGCCATAAAGCCCTATATTGAGAATATCTTCATAGCCGTACTCAATTGAAAACTTCCCTGACTTCTCCAGCTGAAGGGTAGCTGTTGTCCAAGCTCCTAAACCATTTTTTATATACTCCTTTTTCAAATCTTCAAAGACTTCACTGAGTTCAACTAATAAATGGTCATAAGTAGAGTCACTTACTCTATATCTTTCTGGAATATCATGTCCATAAACACATTCTTCATTATTAGGTTCAGTAAAATAAAAAGTAATTCCAGCTGAATCATCTAGAATTTCAGCGTACATCCAAACTTTATCCCAATCACATGGTATAATTTCATTAATTGCTTCTGCAATTTTTTTATAATATTGTTCTATTGATTCCACTAGTATTAACCTCCAGGTTGATTTTTAATAGTTTCACGAACGGAACGTTTTCCAATTTTATATCTCACTACAAAACTTTCAGGTCTTAATGAATCATCTTTATAGATAGGCCGAATACTAACCTCTACATGTTTAGGTGGGTCTTTCCTCAAGGCTGCTAACCACTCTTGTTCTATCTGATACCATTTCCCACCACTTCGATTGATCTGTGAATTCATAGGTATGAGATTATCAATATCCCCAGACCCTTTAAAAATAGAGGCAATCAAATGACCTCCATCATCATCTAGTAATCGATCAGGCTTTCCTGAATTGGACTGAGCATATTGGTTTCTTTTGACCTCTCCATATTTTAAATCACTTGCTTCGACTTTGACAATCCGTCCGTAGTGATCTGTTGTGTAGGTGTAGCCTTGTTTAGTTGTATAAACGACATTGGGTTTTAATACTTTTTTACGTTTCCATCTCACATAGTGATCTCCGTAACTGACAACGGTTGGCGGTGATTTTGGTGCTGGTAATCGTCTGCCTGTCTTAGAGATTCCGTATCCTGAATTGTTGTCTAGACGCTTTGCCATGGAGAGGAGTTTATTTTTAAGATTTTCTCCGTCAAATACATTGTACGGCAGCTTGGGTCCGCCAGCCATTTGAAACTTTGGTGAATATGGCAATAGGCTAGGAATGGAGACTCTGTCTAATGATTTTGCTCCTTGTTCAAGCCCTTTCTTCACTGTAGTTTTGGCCGTTGTTGTCCCTGTTTTTGTAATGGCTCCTGCCCCTTTAGAGCCAAAGACGATTTCTGCTAAAGAACCAGTCGCATAGGCAAACCAGTGTGACCGAGAATACGCATCACCATCTATGACTTCTTTTTGGAATGAGTCTGAAATTGATTTTCCAATTGCTTTCGATGTTTCAATTGGATGAGAAACAGCCGTTACGACCGATTCAACGGCACCTCCAGGGTCTGTTACAAGATCGTAGATGCCAACTACTGTATCTTTGGCCACATCATATAGACCCACTGCAGCACCTTTTACACTATCAACGAATACCTCTGATGCTTCTTCCTGCGCTTTAATTTGAAGCAGCTGGCTGTAATACATTTTTTGATCGTAAGAAAGATTTTCATATCCAATTTCGTCTACAATCTCAAAGTATTGATCCACTGACATGTTTGATGGATCATTGAGCTTTTCTTTCAATTCTTTGATTCTTCGTTTCTCTTTTTCTTCTTTTTTTAATTTTAAATATGCTTTCACTTGAGCATCGATTTTATCATGATTCTTGTACACATCTGTCTCGTGAAATGCTTTTGCATCATAATACATGGGCTGAGCGTTCTTACCTTTTCCTGTAGCAGCCATCATTTTTGTATAAAAAGTTGCAAGATGTTTCTCAATCGCTTCTGATTTTGCGTATTCTGTTTTTAGGGCATGATCTAATGTATGTACAGCCTCAATTGCATCTTTTCTTTTTTTGTTCGCATCATCTAAGTGCTCGTCTACCTCTTTGCTGGAAAATGTCTGCAATTCAATCAAATCACTAATATCGTCAAAAATAGCCGTAAGGGCTTCTTTTTGTTCCTTCACCATATCTTTATTGTTCTGAATGCCTTGCTTCAATTGAGCGTCTAAGAAGTGCTCGTCAATAAATGTACTACCGCCTAATGATTCATCATCAAGCTTTCCTTTCACTCCATCTAAAAAAGCCTTTTGCATATCGATAAAATCAAGATAAGTGTCCGTGTATAGTGCAAGATCATTATAAAAAGCTTTGATATTATCTGCACCTTTTCCAGTAAACTCGTCACCTAATCCCGATACACTTTTTAATGCTTTTTTCACAAGTTTCATTTCTTCTTGAAGCTCATGATACGCCTTTGACCTCTGTTCGACAGCTGATAGTAAAGATGGAGCATCTAATATTTTCATATAAAAAAGACTCCTTTTATGGAATATTCTTTTACTAGAATACCATAAGGAGTCTTATACTTTAATCCAATTTATCTATTTTTAACCATTCAACCCCGGAGCTGGTCTGTAGAGGTTGATTCAAACCATCCATTTATGATCCTGCACCTCTTGAGGAAAGTAACACTATATCACTTTTAGCATCTGCCTGGGTATGTTGTAAAATAGGCATTCCAAGTATTGTACCTATCAGCAAAGCAGTAGTAATAATCACCATTATTTTTTTCATGATCATATGACCTCCTTTCCTATAAGCGTACAAGATTTTAAAGCCAATTCCAAGAAGTAGTTACTTTCTTCATAAAGATTTAACTTTTTATATATGGAGGCAACATCAGGAGCTAATGCCTCTAAATCAACATATGCTTTTCTTTCTTCCAAAAGATATAGCCCTTTCTTGATGTCCTCATAGCTTTCCCGTGGTGTTGTATAACATTTCTCAAGGATATTGAATTTCAAAATAAAGTTTGTGTTCTGCTGTTCTTTAGAAAAGGTTTTCCCCTCAGCAACCCAACTTATTGCCTGATCCAACTGATTTGATTTATAGCTTGATCTTGCAAATTCATACGCACATTGTAAGTAAGAAACAGGAGCTGACTGTTTTAGATCATCTGCGGAAATTGCTTTGTTGAAATATTCAATTGCTTCTATATGGTGGTCATCCTGAATTTTGAGAAATCCTAAATCATAATAAGCCAACGCTAACAATCTCTTATCATTCTTCTCAATCAGTCTATCGACACACTCCAAAAGCATTCTTTCAGCTTTGTCTAGTCTACCATCATCAATCAAATTCAGTGCCAACAACATATTACAGTTTATGGTCTGTATGCTGTAGCCTTCATGACCTTTGTAGATATCCTTGGCTGTTTGTAGATGATGGTGAGAAAGGAGCGTGACCTTGTTGAAATAGTAGAGTGTGCCAATTTTATAATGGAACTCAGCCTTTTCAATTTCATCATGTACCTTGTCCAATTGTCTCTCAGCTACTCTGAATAGGACTAGAGCTTCTGAATAGTTATTCTTTGCACTCTCATACATACCTTTGAAAAGATAAAAGTAAAACCTTAGCATGTCATCTGTTTTGACTCTTTCACTTTCTGTTATTGTTGGTTGCCTCACTAAATCTTCCATAAGTACCTTAAATCTGTAATCAAGAATATTGAAATAGAGTAAAACATCTTGATTTTCTTCCATTTCGCCTAACATTTCTTGAATCTCATCCCTCAACTCTACTGCTTGTGAAACTTCCCTCTTTTTAATATGTAAATACCATTTGTTGAGTGTGTTTGCTACATCTACAGAGGAGATCAAACCTGACATCCCATTACCCCCTTGCTATCATTTACTTTGTATAATTTTAACATGGCATTTACAACATATGTAAAGTCGAAGTGTTCATTTTAAAAGTTTTCGGTATCCCGCAAAATGCAAAAATACTTATCTATAAAAGGTATGTTTTATGTAGAGTGCATTAAAAGAGGAACGACATGGCAGTACAGAATTAAACATATGGATCCTGTAACACAAGAAGTAACAGAGCTTTCTAAAGGTGAATTTAGTACAAAAAGAAGCGCAAGTTGCTGCTTCAAAACATAAAGAATTGCTTAGAAGTGATATTGAAGTTGGTGGCGTAGAAATAACTTTAAAACAGTTTCTTTAGGAACACTAATTCTCTTTTTAAACATAGGTTTACACATCGTTTTCTTCTTTTCTGAATATAATTTGACCAAAATAAAAACCCCTGAAACCATTGGTTCCAAGGGGTTTTCTTTATTAATACTGAGACATATACTGATCGCGTTCCCATGGGTGCACTTGGGTGCGGAACATATCCCATTCGATTTCTTTTGATTCGATGAAGTGTTCGAATAGGTGATCGCCTAGTGCGTTGATCATGACTTCGTTTGATTTCAGTAACTCAAGTGCTTCTGCAAGTGTTGCAGGCAGGTCAGAGATGCCGTTTTCAAGGCGCTCTTCTTTGTCCATGACATAAATGTTTCTGTCGATTGGTGCTGGTGCGTCCAATTTGTTTTTGATTCCGTCTAGACCTGCTGCAAGTAATACGCTTAGTGCAAGGTATGGGTTTGCAGATGGGTCAACGCTGCGCACTTCTACACGTGTGCTGATGCCGCGTGATGCAGGGATACGGATCAATGGACTGCGGTTTTGTGCACTCCATGCAACGTAGCAAGGTGCTTCATAACCAGGTACAAGACGCTTGTAAGAGTTAACCGTTGGGTTTGTGACCGCTGTAAAGCTTGTTGCGTGCTTGACGATACCTGCGATAAAGTGTCTAGCAGTCTCGCTTAATTGTAAATCTGCTTTTTCATCAAAGAATGCGTTTTTGCCATTTTTGAATAATGATAGGTTACAGTGCATACCAGAACCGTTTACACCGAACAATGGTTTTGGCATGAATGTCGCATGAAGACCGTGCTTTCTCGCAATCGTTTTGACAACGAGTTTGAACGTTTGAATGTCATCACAAGAACGGATAGCGCCAGCATATTTGAAATCAATTTCATGCTGTCCAGGTGCTACTTCGTGGTGAGATGCTTCAATTTCAAAGCCCATTTCTTCAAGCTCAAGCACGATATCACGGCGGCAGTTTTCGCCTAGATCTGTTGGTGCAAGGTCAAAGTATCCGCCTTTATCGTTTAGTTCAAGCGTTGGTTCGCCTTTTTCATCTAATTTAAATAAGAAGAATTCTGGCTCAGGCCCAAGGTTGAAATCACTAAATCCTAGTTCTTCCATTTCCTTTAAGACACGCTTTAAGTTATTACGTGGGTCTCCATCAAATGGCGTCCCGTCCGGCTTGTAAATGTCACAAATAAAGCGTGCAACTTTACCTTTTTCTGCTGTCCAAGGGAAAATAACAAATGTGTTGAGATCTGGGTATAGATACATATCTGATTCTTCAATACGTACGAAGCCTTCAATAGATGAACCGTCAAACATACATTTGTTATCGAGAGCTTTTTCTAACTGGCTCACAGGAATTTCAACATTTTTAATCGTTCCGAGAATGTCTGTAAATTGCAGACGAATGTACTTTACGTTTTCCTCATTTACTAATTTTACGATATCTTCTCTTGTGTATTTTGCCATTTCGTAAAACTCCTCCCCTACAAAAGGTAAAATTGTATAGCAATGCTTTTGCTAATTCGTTAACGGAAGAACCTTGACATATCCCCCTGCCTAAAGGTCGTTCCTTGTTGGAAACGTCCAGCCTGAATGAGTTCCTTCTTCAGTAGCTTCCTGAGTTCATCATCTGTCAAGTTGTGCTTGGCTGTGGTTTTCTCCTCGGTCTTTGTGTCAGACGCTGGATTTTCTGCCTCAGCTTTGGCAAAAAGTTTTTTGATTCCTGCCATGTTTACACCTTGTTCGATGAGGTTTTTAATTTCTAGTAATTTATCAACATCATGGAAAGAAAATAATCGGCGATTCCCATCACTTCTTGCTGGAAATACTAATCCATTTTCCTCATAATAGCGAATTTGCCTTGCAGATAATTCTGTTAGCTGCATGACAATCCCAATTGGGAATAAAGGCATTGAGCGGCGAATGTTATCACTCATCTCAACTGTCTCCTCCTCTTTGCTTAAATTTATTATATGTCATGTTATATTATGTGTCAACACTATGTTAGGAATATTAACATGGATTTTTTTATTGAGCAGGTATGTCGATAAAACCTTGTTCTAATAAGGCATCCACAGCACTGCAAATCGCATTTTTCACATGGGCATACGTGAGTCCGCCTTGAACGTAGGCTGTATAAGGCGGTCTGATCGGTCCATCGGCTGACAATTCGATACTAGCTCCTTGGACGAAGGTGCCCGCTGCCATGATGACATCATCCTCGTAGCCCGGCATATAGCTCGCATGCGGTGTGACGTGACTGTTGATCGGAGATGCATATTGAATCGCCTGGCAGAACGCAATCATTTTGTTAGGATCGCCAAATTCGACTGATTGAATCAAATCCGTTCTTTTCGCATTCCACGCTGGGTTCGTTTGGAATCCGAGCTTCTCAAGAAAACGAGCCGTGAACACTGCGCCCTTTAAGCTTTGAGCCACAACATGCGGTGCTAAGAAAAATCCTTGATACATTTCCTGGAGCGCATACAGCGATGCACCCGCTTCACTGCCGATGCCCGGAGATGTCATTCGATAAGAGCAAGCTTCTACCCATTTTTCTTTTCCAACGATGTAGCCGCCTGTTTTGGCAAGGCCGCCGCCTGGATTTTTAATAAGGGAACCTGCCATAAGATCCGCTCCCACATGACATGGCTCTTGTAATTCAGTAAATTCACCATAACAGTTGTCCACAAACACAATGATTTCTTCATTGATCTCTTTTACAAATGAGATCATTTGCTCGATTTCTTCTATTGTAAAGGAGGGTCTTGACGCATAGCCTTTCGAACGCTGAATGCCGATCATTTTTGTTTTAGAGGAGATTGACTCTTTTACTTTGTCATAATCGACGGATCCATCTTGTCTTAAATCAATGGCCTTGTAATCAATCTGGAAATCTTTTAATGAGCCTGTCCCTTCTTTGCCGCGGATCCCTACAATTTCTTCTAGCGTATCGTATGGTTTTCCTGTCATATAGATCAATTCATCGCCAGGTCTCAGCACACCAAATAACGCAATGGAAATCGCATGTGTACCGGAAATGATCTGCGGACGCACGAGGCCGCTTTCTCCCCCGAAGACATCCGCATAAATTTTTTCTAATGTATCTCTTCCCATATCATCGTAGCCGTAACCAGTTGTCGGATTAAAGTGAGAGTCACTGACTCTATGCTTTCGGTAGCTTTCAAGCACCCGCCACTCATTTTGTTCGCTCTTTTGATCAATTTGCTGATGCACGTGTAAAATGTCTTGTTCTGTTTCTGCTGCTACTTTTTCTAAAATACTGCCGTGTTTTAATGTATGAAACATCTTGATTTAATTCCTTTCTTACAACATATACTTCTTGATTTGACCTAATATGGTCTGCTCCTCACCACTAAACCCAGTGATGTCATAAAGTTCTGCTTCTTTTTGAAATTCTAGTGATTCTACAAGCGTTTCTGATTTTAATGCGGAGATGAGCTTTCCTTCATACGCTGGAATCTTCACATGATATGGCTTTAAAAAGTTTTGTTTCAGTTCTGCCATAATATCCGCTTTTAATCGTTTCACATCTTCTTCGCGTCTCGCACTGATTAACAGATGACGATGCTTTGAAGATGGGATGAAATCCGGTCTAATTTGATCTTCTTTGTTATAAACCGTCAGCATTGGAATACGATCTGCTTCTAATTCCTCTAAAAGCTCATGAACCGTCCGTTCGTGACCTTCGTAATCCTCATTAGAAGAATCAATGACGTGAAGCAAATAATCAGCTTCCTTCACTTCTTCAAGAGTGGAACGAAATGCCGCAATGAGTGTTGTTGGAAGGTCTTGGATAAAACCAACGGTATCTGAAATCAGCACACTGTAGCCAGATGCTAATGTCATCTTACGTGTCATTGGATCAAGTGTCGCAAACAGCAGATCCTCTTCATGACTATCTGCATCTGTTAATTGGTTAAACAAAGTAGATTTTCCGGCATTCGTATATCCGACAATGGCAATTTGGAACACCCCATTTTTCTTCCGGCGTTCCCGGTATCTTGTACGGTGTTCTTTGACTGTAGATAATTGCCCATTAATTTCGTGAATACGGTTTCGAATATGGCGTCTATCTGTTTCAAGTTTTGTTTCACCTGGACCTCTTGCGCCAATTCCGCCGCCTTGTCTTGAGAGGCTGATCCCTTGTCCGCTTAGTCTTGGCAAGGCATACTGAAGCTGGGCAAGCTCTATTTGCAGCTTCCCCTCTCTTGTCCGAGCTCTTTTTGCAAAGATGTCTAAAATCAATTGTGTACGATCGATAATTTTCACATCTAAGGCAGTTGCCAAAGCTTTCAGCTGACTTGGAGACAGTTCATCGTTAAAAATAATGACATCACATTCGAATTCCTCGCAAAGCACTTCAAGCTCTTCTACTTTCCCTTTACCGATATATGTTGCGCTGTCTTGTCTATTTCTCTTCTGCGTCATTACGCTGACAGCTTCACCGCCAGCCGTTTTGGTTAAGGAAGCTAATTCTTCCATTGAGTATTGAAAGCGTTCATCCGTGACATGCGGCAATTGACAGCCGACAAGGATCGCTTTTTCTGTCATTTCATGTTCATTCAACGTCAGTTGTTTCCTTTCTGTACTTAAGTTTTCAGTAGTACCATCATACCAAACACATCACACGTATACCACTATTCGGCTGGTTTATTTTAGTATCTCTTTATAAAAAGGATACGCCATTTTAAGTAGGCGTATCCTCTTTCATTTGCAGATCGTGACTTTTAATCGTGAGCAAATCTTTTTTATCATAATGATCCACAAGCAGGAGTCTCATCGCTTGGGTTCGAATGGCCTTTTCAATCGTGTTTCGCACAAAGCGGCCGTTGCTGAATTTTGCAGGACTCGTGGTGCTTTTAATGTGCATTAAGTAATCTCGCAGCTTCCATTCAGCTTCTTGGGTAAATATATATTCTCTGTCAGCCATCATTCGTTTGGCAATGTCCATGAGCTGATCGACGGTATAATCAGGAAAGCTGATATTGATTGGAAATCTGGATTGCAGCCCAGGGTTTAATGATAGAAAATGATCCATTTCCTTAGAGTAGCCAGCAAGAATGAGAATGAATTCGTGCTGTTTGTCCTCCATATGTTTTACTAGGGTATCAATCGCTTCTTTCCCAAAATCCTTTTCGCCTCCGCGGGCAAGAGAATAGGCTTCGTCGATGAACAAAATGCCGCCTAGTGATTTTTTAATTAACTCCCTTGTTTTTTGCGCAGTATGACCAATGTACTCTCCGACAAGATCTCCGCGTTCCGCTTCAATTAAGTGCCCCTTTGAGAGGACATTCATTTCAAAGAAAAGCTTCCCGACAAGTCTTGCAACCGTTGTTTTCCCTGTGCCTGGATTCCCTTTGAACATCATATGAAGCGCTTGTTTGCCTACCTTTAACCCTTGTTCCTGCCTTTTTTGATTGACAAAGATCCAAGCATAAATCTCTTTTATGTTTCGTTTCATTTCATCCATACCGACAAGGCTGTTCATTTCACGCTCTATTTCCCGTAAGATGCTGTGCTTTGCCTCATTTTTCTGCAAGGCTTCTAAGTATTCTGCCTCTGAATCTGCATCAACCAATACTTGCTTTTGTCCGTTAAGTATAATATTGATTTGGCCGTTGTTTTTATATGTGACAGCTCGCTCCAACGTATTCACCTCTCGCTCTTCTCTCTTTATTCTATTCGGGTGGAGCTGTAATCGTGACAATCGCCCGCTTAAGCCCAAGTTTGCTGTCAAAATGACCCGAGATACCGAATATTGTAGGGATTTCTGCGGTTTCCCAGGAAATGATGTGCTATTTCCATTGTATTCATCCAATTTAGGCGGACAAACCAACAATTTGTTTTTTCTTAGAAAAATGTAGCTTTCTCATCACAAATTGTGCAGAAAAGAGTCTCAATGATTTCCGCATATTGTACAGGCAATTCTTCTATTTTCTCATAAAATAAAGACGAGGTGATGAATAGATGGTGAAAATTTTTATTGATCCTGGCCACGGAGGAACAGATTCTGGAGCTGCTGCAAATGGACTTTTGGAGAAAAATATAACACTGCAAATCGCGATTTTACTGAGAGATATGTTGATTAGTGATTATGATGACGTTTCTGTCCGCTTAAGTCGTTCAATTGACCAGTCCGTCACTTTGGCCCAGCGTACAAATGCGGCAAACAGCTGGGGAGCTGACTATTTCGTGTCTATTCATATTAATGCAGGCGGGGGCACAGGTTTTGAAAGCTTTGTGTATCCTGGCGTTTCAGCACCGACCACCACGTATCGCAATGCCCTTCATGATGAAATTGTTCGCTCGGTGGATTTTGCCAACCGCGGCAAGAAAACAGCGAACTTCCACGTTCTTCGAGAAACTTCTATGCCCGCTATTTTAACAGAGAATGGTTTCATCGATACGACAGCTGATGCAAATAAGCTCCGCAATGCGACCTTCCTTCAAGGCATCGCTCGCGCTCATGCCACTGGATTAGAGAAAGCCTTTCAGCTGAAAAAAAAAGCAGGTAATCTTTATAAAGTACAGGCTGGGGCTTTCAAGGTGAAAGCCAATGCGGATGAATTAGCAGCCACACTTAAATCCAAAGGCTTTGACGCCTTCGTTGTATTAGAGGGAGGTATGTTCCGAGTGCAAGCTGGGGCTTTCCGCACAAAACAAAATGCGGATGACCTCGTCGCAAGACTAAAGCAGGCCGGTCACGACGCATTCGTTTTCCAATAACTGAAGCTGTTATAACGAAATAAACCGGCTCAAGTCTGCTGCTGAGCCGGTTTATGATTGATTCTTTTATGCTAAAATGTTCACGACAAATTGAGACCATGTTTCAAGTCGATCGAAGTATTCGGGCTTTTTCAAATCGGATGCTTTCATCCATTTTCCTGAGATTTGATCTGTTTCTTTCACTTCTACATGAGCACCCGGCGCTAATTCAAGTGCTGATAACAGGCCAATGTGCACACGGCCGACACTGTTGTCATCATCATTAATTAAACCAAGGGTTTTCATCTCAAGCTTGTCTTCTTCTTGAATAGAAAGTTCCTCGTCCAGCTCACGATCCGTATTTTCTTTTAGAATTTCAACAAAGTTTTTCCCTTCGATGAAATTCATGTGACCACCAAAGCCAAGAGACAACTTATGATGCAATCGAGTCTCTCCCCCGCCTTGAAGCCTTTCATATACATACACTTCGTCCTCACGCTTAATCACGACATAAGGAATCGGCTGCTTGAAGTCAGGATTTTCTTCCGCATCGCCTCTGCGCATCTGCTCGAAGTGCTCTTCGATTTCTTTCATAATGGTGTTGATTGTTTTCTCTTCACTATTCACACCATTAAACGCAATCGTTTCGTTTTGGAACACGCGTGTGCGCGGTGCAACTAGTATGATTTCATCCATTTTTCCCATGCTCGGTAACCTCCAGTATGTAACGCATTGTATGAAATGGCAAAAAGCCAAAACGAGTGATGCGTTTTGACTTTTACGCCTTACTTATGATTCATCTCCAAAGAAGAAGTCGTCATCTTTTAACGGCTCTACAGTTGCTTTTTTGTAGCCGTTCCCTTTCATTGAGAAGAAGTCATGCGACTTTGTTTTTGTATTGAGTCCGTTCAATACAATTGGGTTGATCTCTTCTTCTTCAAAGTAAGGGGCAAATCCAAGGTTCATTAACGCTTTATTGGCATTGTAACGAATGAACTTTTTCACATCATGTGATAAATTGACTTGGTCATATATATCTTCCGTGTAATGAAGTTCATTTTCATAAAGCTCGTTCAAGAGGTCAATAGAGAAATCATACAGCTCTTTTTGCACTTCAGGTGTTTGTTTGTTGTAAATTTCTTGCGCTAATAATCCAACGTACACACCGTGAATCGCTTCATCACGCAAAATCAAGTTGATGATTTCACCACTTTGCATGAGCTTTCCTTGTCCATAGAAATAAAGCGGGTAGTAAAAACCACTGTAAAATAGGAAGCTTTCTAAATAAACAGAAGCAACCATTGCTTTAAAGAGGGAAATCGGATCGTCCTTTTGAATCGAACGGTATAAACTGACAATCATATCTGCTTTCTTTTGCAAGAATTTATTTTTCTTGACCCATTCAAACACTTCACTGATCGTTTCAGTTGGTGCGAGGGTCATGAAGATATTTGAGTATGATTTTGCATGTACCGCATTTTCCATCATCGCCATAAAGTTTAATACAGCTTTACGCTGATGGCCGTCTACATGTTCAGCCACAATCGGCATCCCTGTATTTCCTTGTTCTGTATCAAGTAAAGTCAGGCCAGCAAGTACCTTCATGTACGTATCTCGCTCTTTTTCACCTAAATATTTCCATGTTAAGAGATCCCCGTTTAAGGAAATCTCTTCAGGAAGCCAGAACTGCTTCACATTTTGGTTGTAAAACATTTGTGTAAAATCGTCTTCGTGTTTTGACCAGTTGGCTGCATCATAAATTTTTGTCACGTTAAACTCTCCTTTAATCAAACAACACAAGAAAGACAGCCTTCCTGCCCTGTATCCTTCGTTCTTGCATAATAAAGTGTCTTAATGCCTTTATGGTGTGCATACAGATCGATACGGTTTAAGTCACGCGTTGTCATCGTATCTTTCAGGAATAGTGTAAAGCTGATTCCTTGATCGACGTGCTGCTGAATCGTTGCGATCATATCGACCACTTTAAACATGTCCATATCGTACGCTTCTTTATAGAAGAACCAGTTCTGCGCTGAAAGACCTGGCATTGGGTAATAGGTTTTGCTGTTGCCGTATGTTCTTTCTTCGATACGTTCCATAATTGGCATAACAGAGGCTGTGGCCGATTGCACATAAGAAATGGAACCTGTTGGTGCAATACATAAGCGGTAGCTATGGTACATGCCATTTTCCGCTACAAAGTCTTTGAGTGCTGCCCAGTCTTCTTTTGTTGGAATGTGCATGCCTTCAAATAGTGCTGCTGCTTTTTCTGTTTTTGGTGTGAAATCATTCTCCACGTATTTATTGAAGTACTCACCCGTTGCATAGCCAGAGCCTTCATAACGATGGAATGTTTCTCCTTTTTCTTTTGCAAGCTCACTTGAGCGTTTAATTGAATAATAGTTCACCATCATAAAGAAAGTATTCGCGAAATCTCTTGCTTCTTCACTTTCATAGGCAATTTGGTTTTGAGCCAAATACCCGTGAAGGTTCATCGCGCCAAGTCCGATTGATTTCATCGCTTTGTTCGCTTTTCGAACAGCCGGTGCATTGCGAATGTCTGTTGTTTCAGACACAAGTGTTAGTGAGTCTGTTGCAAGTTTGACCGTTTTTTCGATCGATTTGTTTTTCATGACATTCATGATATTTAATGAACCAAGATTACAAGAAATATCAAGACCGATTTCATCTTCTTGATCATAGTCCGTGTAAGAAGAGACCTCTGAAGCCTGAAGCACTTCTGAGCATAGGTTTGAGAATTTCACTCGTGAAATATGGTTTAATGCATGCTCTCTATTCACATTATCTTGGAACATGATATATGGATAGCCTGATTCTGAGCGAAGAACAGCCAATTTTTCAAGAAGCTTTCTCGGATTGACTTTTTCTTTTTTGACTTTCGGGTTTTCTACAAGCTCATCATACATTTCTTCCATGTCCATCTCATCAAGATGCTGTCCATATTCTTTATAGACTGTGTGTGGATAGAAGGTGTAAGCTGTTTTATCTTCTCTTGCCAGCTCGATAAATTTGTCCGGGATGACAACACCGATGGACAATGTTTTCACACGAACATCTTCATCAGCAGAGATTTTTTTTGTATCTAAGAAATCATTGATATCTCTGTGGAAAATATTGAGGTAGGCACTGCCTGATCCTTGTCTTTGTCCCATTTGATCTGCATATCTGAATGCATTATCAAGAAGCTTCATCACGCCGACGACACCTTTTGTCGCGTTTTCAACATCTTTGATTGCTTCGCCTTTTGCACGAAGTTTTGACAGGTTCAAACTGACGCCGCCGCCTAGTTTTGAAAGCTGCATTGAAATATCAATCGCTCTTGAAATATCGTTTAATGAGTCATTCACTTCAAGCAAGAAACAGCTCACAAGCTCACCGCGTCTTTTACGTCCAGCGTTTAAGAATGTTGGTGTACTTGGCTGGTACTCCTGATTGATCATCAGTTCTACAAACTCAAGGGCTTTTTCTTTATCTCCGCCCGCAAAGAAAAGCGCTACAACTGAAATGCGGTCTTCATAGCGTTCAAGGATTTTCTTTTTATCATTTGTTTTCAGTGCATAGTCGTTGTAAAACTTAAACGCACTCATGAATGATGGGAATCTAAATTTCTTCGCATATGCAGCTTCGAATACTTCTTTAATATCTGCCATGCTGTATTGTCTTAAAAATTCTTCCTCATAGTAGTCGTTTTCTATTAAGTAATCAATCTTCTCTTCTAAGTTGTGAAAGAAGACCGTGTTTTGATTAATATAATCTACGAAATAACTATGTACAGCTTCTTTGTCCTTATCAAACTGAAACTTTCCTTCTTTTTGAATCATAATCTCGTTATTTAATTGTATCCACTTTGGAACCTGATTTTGTGACAATTCTTTCTACCTCCTGTGTAAACAATTCAACATCCCTTTTTGTTCCGCTTAGTTCAAAGGTGTGCAAAATAGGAACTTGATATTGTTTAGAAATCGTATCGGCGCTTTTGGCAAAATTATCTCCCCACACTTTGTTTCCACTCACCGCAACACCTAGTAAAAGGTGGGCATTTTTCTCTAAAAAGGATTGAGTGGTACTAGGGACTTGTCCAAATCCTGTCGTAAAGGTGACGAGAATAAACGGCGTATCCAAAAACTCTTCTCCAGTCAATTTTCGTTTGTCTGTAAAAGGGGTCTTGTCCAAAAAGCGTTGAACATTTCCTGTTTTTGAATCAAATACGATTTGAATCAATTCCATCACGACCTAGTTTTTAGTATTGTTGATCATTTCGTTATTCACTATATATAGTATACTATGTTTTTTCAAAACACAACATATAGATGTTCAAAACGAAAAAAATCAACCAACCCGGCCGAACATTCATAGCCGAACTCGTACGTTCAAATAAATAGAGCAGAACAGGATCTAAAAATAGACTGCTCTACTCCCTATTCAACTGAAACCGAAATCTATCATAACACGAAAAAAAATCGCTTAGTAGACTAGACTTTTTGTTTTATTTTTTGTAGGCATCGCACTGTAAATCTTCTGACACTTCTGTAATTTCCACTTCAACACCTAATTCTTTTAGCACCGCTTCAAGCGCAGAGACGATTGAAGCTTCTCTGACTAATTCTTTCCCATTTACAGAAACGCTTGTTCCATATTCGAAACAGGAGTCGTCTTCACAAGTTTGTTCCCAATGATTAATTTTAATTTTGTGTGTCATGAACTCATCCTTTTCTGTCTAGATGTCTGATGCATGATTATAGTGTAGCGACTTCACATTCATTTGTAAATTCACGTGCTTACTCTTCTACAGAATCGTCATCATCATCATAATCTTCGTCCCACTCATCTATGTATTTTGTTTTAATAAGAGTCAGTTCTCCCTCTTTTTCGTCAAACCGGTACACATGTACTTCATCATCTTTCACAACAGCAAAGTGATTATTTTTTAGAGCAACAGCTGATTGTAAAAGACCTTCTATATGTCCATGATCATCTTGATTAGAATAGTTATGCCAGCTTTCCTGCCTGGATTCAATGTTTGAAATGGCGCACGATCCAAATAAGACAACAATCCCAATTAGTAGAAGGATCACCCTAATCCTTCTTAATTCAAGCTCTGCGTTTTCCATATCGCTTCCCTCACCTTTCTCCATATCCAATAAGGGATTATACGCAGAATAGGCAGAAAAGTTTCATGGCATGCAAAATAGCCCCTCTGCACTGACAAAAAACGTAGCGGGTTCCGGCCGGTTTATTCGCAGATGCATGGGGCTATTAGGTGGAACTATCCTATTCTAATTCTAGATTCACATTCTTTTGAGGTGCAAATGTAGAAATGGCGTGTTTATAAATAAGCTGCTGCTTCCCTTCTGTTTCAAGCAGCACCGTGAAATTGTCAAATCCTTTCACTTGACCGCGAAGCTGAAAGCCATTCAGTAAGAATACTGTGACAAAGGTATTGTCTTTACGAATTTGATTCAAAAATTGGTCCTGAATATTAATCGGTTTCATGTTTCGTCCTCCTTGATTCTGATAACTACAGTTTCGCTTTAAGTCCAAGCTTTCCTGCTATATATGCGAAAATTTCCTCTTTTTTGTCTGAAAAGTGGCAAGGCGGTGTCATGTCGAACCAAGTGACATCCATTTTATTACGGAACCACGTGAACTGACGCTTCGCATATCTGCGGGAATTTTGCTTTAATTGCTGGATAGCTTCATCAAGTGAGCAGTCACCTTGAAAATACGCATACAGCTCTTTATAACCAATCGCTTGAACCGATTGACAATCCTTCAAGCCAGATTGATAAAGTGCGCTCACTTCCTCAATTAAACCTTCATCTATCATCATATCAATTCTTTGGTGAATGCGCTCGTACAAAAGCTCTCGATCCATTTTCAGCCCAATGAAGGCTGTATCATAAAGAGGAACTTCTTGATGACCACTTTGCATCTCCGACATTTTCTGACCTGTTGTATGGATCACTTCCAGCGCCCGGATCACGCGGCGGACATTATTCGGATGAATGGCTTTTGCAGCATCAGGGTCTAATGCCTTTAGCTTTTCGTGCAGCTGAAGGGGGCCATGCTGCTGTTCAAACAGCGCCATTTCTTCTCTAAAAGCAGGATCACTTTTCTCATCGGTAAATGTGTAATCATATAAAACAGATTGGATATACAAACCTGTTCCGCCGACGATCATTGGTGTTTTCCCTCTAGCGGCAATCTCTTTGATTTTCACACGGACCAGCTGCTGAAATTCAGCTGTAGAAAAGGATTCGTCCGGCTCTTTAATATCAATTAAGTGATGCGGGACACCATCCATTTCTTCAGGGGTGATTTTAGCTGTTCCAATGTCCATTCCTTTATAAATCTGCATAGAATCACCACTGATAATTTCTCCATTAAATGCTTTTGCTATATGAATGCTCAGTTTTGTTTTCCCGACAGCCGTCGGTCCTACTAATACAATCACTGGTTGTTTCGTTTTTTTCATAACATCACTCTCTTTTACAAACTGCCTACAGTATAGCATAACTTCTCTTTCTCTCCTATATACGGCCTATCACCAGCCGAGTGGTTCATTTCCGACCACTTCATATGTCTTCCCTTTTAATCGGTGCGTATGCGTCGGCCGCTCCTCGTCCGGACTATAGACAACTCCTCCGTACGGAATGGGGACAGAATCGTTATAGGCAGAAAACGTGACTTCCTCAATCTCGTGATAGTGCGTACCATCCAATCTTGGAATTGCCGGCCCTGTGACGCCGTAGTATCTGTGGAAATGCCCTCTCTCAAAAGAGGTGATCCCGCGATAGAAATGAGTATGCTGATCGGTATTACTTCCATTGACAGGCTGAGAAATGCCTTCTATTAAATGATAATGCTCTTCTGTTACATCCGTTCGTGCTTTATAGGCATGAGCATGCGGCGGGCATTTTGCCCAATCAGATGGATACAGGCCCATTTTTTACATTCCTCCTTATAATAGGCGTTCACCCAAACACATATAGGCCAATCGAATACACTGATGTCAGTTACAGTGATTTTATGTGAGAGGAGCCTTTTTTTATGAATTATTTTGATGCACCGCCATTTATGCAAGAAGACATGAGAAGACCTTTTGGTTTTGGCTTTGGACGCCCGGGTTTTGGGTTTGGGAGACCTGGATTCGGTTATGGTAGACCCGGATTCTTCGGACCTCCATTTTTAGGTGGTTTTGCTGGAGGTCTGCTTGCTGGGTCTCTGCTTGCGCCAGGCTATGGCTATGGGTACCCTTATCCGCCTCCGTACCCGCCATATGGACCATACCCTTATTATTAAATATGACGATTTAGCGAAATCAAATGAATCGATTGACACACTCGTTTTTGATGGGTTAACATTTACTTTACCGACCGTTCAGTAAAGTAGGTGTTTTTTTTATGTCTAAAACCAAAAAAGAGCAAATCTTTGATGCAGCTGCCCGCACGATCTTAGAAGAAGGATTAAGCCAGCTTACCCTTCAGCAAGTGGCAGAGCATGCACATATGACCAAAGCCGGCCTGCTTTATCATTTCGCAAGCAAGGAAGAGCTCATCCAAAAAATGAATGAGCATGCGATTCTTTGCTTTCGTCAGCAGCTCGAAACGTATCAAGAAACTTACAAGCATGAAAAAGCGCCTTATGTCCGTGCATATATATCGGCCACATTACATGATCTTGATCATCAAAATACGACTCAGCTATGTACAAGTATGCTTGCTACTATGTCATTTGATGAAGTGTTATTGAACCCTTGGCGTGATTTTTATGCAGAGTTCAAAGCGAAAGCAGCTGATGAAATCAATGACCCAACATTGAGCCAGCTGATTCGTCTTGCTTGTGATGGAATATGGTTTTCAGAAATGTTTCAGCTTGAACCGCTGAACCGAGAGGAAAAAACCCTTTTACTTCATCGGATTTTACACCTATTAGAGGAGGGATCATAATGATCCTCGGATATCTTTTTCTAGCTGTGGCGATTTTTTCAGAAGCGATTGGCGCCGTGATGTTAAAATTCTCCAACGGCTTTACTCGCTTTAAGCCGAGCGCTGTCGTTGTTGCTGGGTATACACTTGCCTTTTATATGCTGTCATTGACTCTGAATATCATTCCGCTTAGCATTTCTTATGCAACATGGTCTGGGGTTGGTACAATCCTCACGGCTATTTTTGGCGTGCTTTTTTTCAAAGAAACCTTGAACCAAAAAGCAGTCATTGGGATGGCGATGCTTGTCTCAGGAGTCGTACTTTTAAATATGTCATAAAGGATGTGAGAGATCATGAAAGGAATGCTCTATTTAACAGGAGCCATTTTGACGGAGGTTTTTGGCAGTACGATGCTGAAGCTTTCACAAGGTTTTTCGCAACTGCTGCCGAGTATTGGGGTCCTGATCGGATTTGGCTGCGCCTTTACCTTCCTCAGTTTGGCACTTAAAACCATTGACCTTTCGTCTGCTTATGCGACATGGTCTGGCGTTGGAACAGCACTCACTGCTCTTATCGGACTCGTGCTGTTTAACGAAACCATTCACATAAAAGGCTTCATCGGCCTTGCACTTGTGATATGCGGCGTGATTGTCTTGAACCTGTCCAAAAAACAAAAGGAAGAAAACAAAGAACAAATCGATCAAACCGAATGGACGTCATAAAAAAAGTCATTTTCTCCATTTAATAAGAGAAAATGACTTTTTTGTTTTTACCCGCCAACTTGAATGGTTTCTTCTAAGGAAATGGCCACATTTCCTTGAACAGCTCTTGAGATCATACATGAGCTTTCGGCTTTATGCGCGAGCTTGCGGGCCAGCTCAATATCTTGCGGGGAAGCGGATTGTTTGAGGATGATGACAGGCCGGTGAATGATTTTTTCATATGTAAACACACCATTGGTCACATCTACGACAGCCTCAGAACTCATCGTTAGATCCTCTTTCTCTAATTGGCTCCGCTCCATCATAGCGGCAAGTGTAATAATATAACACGTAGCCGCTGCACCTAAGAGCATCTCATCTGGATTTGTTCCAATGCCGGGACCGTCCATTTCTTTTGGAATTGAAATCTTCGTTTTTAACTGTTCACATGAGATTGTACCCACATCGTTACGCAGACCAGGCCAGCTCGCCTGAAGATGAAAATGATGACGCGCCATATTCGTCTCTCCTTTTATTATCACTTTTTATAGTGTAACAAGAATTCACGCTGCTTGTCTTAACATGTGCACCATCTTTATGTATATTCCTCATCCAGCACTGTCCGAATCGCCCTGACATACCGGTAGAACGTCTCGTTTTTTGTACTCGATCGCCGCCGAAAGTCAAAACTGTCAAATAAAGCTTCACGCTGACTTCTACTAATCTCTAGCTGTACACTTTGCCCTGTTTTTGTAAGATTATTAATATTATGATTGCTTGTTCCGCTCAGGGTTGCGTGTGCGACAGCCAGTTCAGCAGAAAATCCGTTCCGCTCTAATGAGTTCACAATTTTTTCTGCACGGTCGTAATCTGTTCCGCCAACGAGAGTATGGTCAATTCCTTCCTCACCTTTGTATCCATGAACTGCTAAGATATAATCGTGTGCTTTTGCCTGCGCGACGCCGACTGGCTCATCAAAGTTTGTGCTTGTAATATGAAGTTCTGACGCATTCTCTCTTAAGCCTTCAAACAAATACGTAGAGAAATCATTATCGAAAAAATGGACGATCTCGCTCACGCCGCCTTCAATCCTCCCGCCATGGGGTGACATCACTAGAAGACGGCTTCCAGGCACTGGGTTGGCTGTAATCTGATAGCTGCTTGTTGATTCGTTTTCTTCCAGTTCTTTAAAATTGCGATAAATATCATTTGAACCGCTTTCGTCTTCCCCACCTGATGACACTGGCTCATCATGTTCCTGTGCTTGCATTGTATAATAAACGCCCCATCCGATCGCAAGCAGGAGAAGCAAAGCAAAAAACTTCTTCATTCCCGTTCTCCTTTAACAGATTTCTAAGCCGTTTCTATGATTTATATTGAATCATCATTTCTTTTCATTTTTTCCACTTTTTCTCTTCAAATTTGATCATAACACTCTAGATCATGAGATTCCTCAAAAATAAGATAATTGCATTTATATACACAGAAACGCCTCTCCTCTTTGAAAACAGAGTTAGAATAGTATGACAGACAAATGAAGTTATGTTTAAAATGGCCTAGTTCTATCCAGTCTGTTTTCTTTAATTCGGCTTGTATTTATATGGATTTGATTTTTTTCCTCTGTGACAAGTCACATTTGTATGAGCATTGACCCTGTTTATCCCTCCCTTTTTTCTGCAAAATCGATTGTTTCACCGGTTCTCTTTGAAGAACTCTCCCACCTATCATCGGCAGATTCTACATGTTTTTCACCTTTTTCTATTATTTTACAAAATGTAAGCGCTTTTCTTTTTAAAGAGAAATCAGTCAGCCGCCAATATGAAGAAAAGGAGGGGCATGAATCCGAACCAAGCAGCTCTCATTCTCATAACGTAATAGTGTACAAGAATGGATAGCTAGAATGGAGGGCATTACATGTTTGGATTTTCTATGGTGCAAATGGTCAGAACACAAGCTAGTAAACTGGATCAGCCTTTAAGAGAAACCGTCCTTCACCTTTATAAACCTTTTAAATGGACGCCATGCTTTCTTCATCGTTTCTTGGAAGGAAGATTAAAGAAGAGAAAGAAGCTTCGTGTGATCATTGAATTTAAGGAAGGTGCGGTCGAAGCAGGTATTCAAAGCGCAAAACAGTTCATGAAAAAAAATAGAAAAACAAAAATTAAACGGCACTTTTCACATATCGACTGCTGCGCTGCTGACCTAACACCGGCTGCTTTAGAGGAGCTGTTAGCGAATGGTGAGCATATTCGTAAAATTTATTTAGACCGGAAAGTTCATGCACTTCTGGATGTGGCCACACAAGCAAGTCATACTGATGAAGTCATCCGAAACGGTACAACCTTAACAGGGGAAGGTATTACGGTCGCTGTCATTGACACAGGGATTTATCCGCATGAAGATCTAGAAGGAAGAATTCGCGATTTTGTGGATTTAGTCAAGCAAAAAACAAAGCCTTATGATGATAACGGGCATGGCACTCACTGCGCTGGAGATGTAGCTGGAGACGGAGCTGCCTCAGATGGCTTGTACAAAGGACCTGCTCCAAAAGCTAATTTAATTGGCGTGAAAGTGTTAAATAAACAAGGGGCTGGATCACTTTCTACTATTATAGAAGGGGTTGAATGGTGCATCCAGTTCAATGAAGATCATCCTGATGATCCGATTCATATTATGAGTATGTCACTAGGCGGAGATGCCCAGCGTTATGATGACGAACAAGACGATCCGATGGTGCGCGCTGTCAATGCTGCTTGGGATCAAGGCATTGTTGTATGCGTCGCTGCCGGAAACTCTGGTCCTAACAGCCAAACGATTGCGAGCCCTGCCGTCAGTCAAAAAGTTATTACGGTTGGCGCTTTTGATGACCGGAATACACCAGAATCAAACGATGATATCGTGGCACCATTTTCGAGCAGAGGCCCTACTGTTTATGGTGAAACAAAGCCTGATATTCTCGCACCAGGAGTAAACATCGTCTCTCTCAGATCACCAAGGTCCTTTCTAGATAAACTCGATAAATCAAGCAGAGTCGATGACGATTACACGACGTTATCTGGCACATCTATGGCAACACCGATTTGTGCTGGTATTTGCGCTCTTCTTTTAGAGCATTCACCAGATTTAACGCCCGATGATGTCAAAACCCTGTTAAAAGAAAATACAAGCAAGTGGTCTGGAGATGACCCGATGATTTACGGAGCAGGTGCCATTGACGCAGAAAAGGCCATCAAAGAATAAATTAAAAAAGCCCTTTACGTTGATTCGTAAAGGGTGTTGTTTGTCTGTTATTACGTGTGAAGTCTTTCATCTACTTGAGCAGCTGACATGTTATGCTTCGTTCTCATACATCTCATCTCCTTTTTGAATGTGCGTACGCGCTTCGATCACAATCTCAAAAAAAGTGGAAGATTCCTTGTACATGTCGCGTTCCTTATAATAATTAGCCGCATCAAGTGCTAATTCCTCTAAATCAGCAAACATTTTTTTGCTTCGCAGACCAAAAAGGGCCGACCTTAATTGCTCACAGCTGTCTTTTTCTATATAAAGCGCCTGCAAAAATTGGAATTTCAACTGATAAATTTCATCTTCCAATAAACAAGCCTCTTTCATTCCTTTACGTATAGCCTCGCCCGCCCGCTGGATATCTCCGAGTTTAAAACAAGTAAGGGCAAGTGAAAATAATGATTTGATCATCGTGGATGCTTGATCTTTTTGATAAAGGGAAATGGCTTGTTCAAAAAAGACAGTCGCTGTATGATACGTTCCCATACTATAATGACAAGCACCTAAGTTATTAAGAGCCATCGCTTTAAAATAAGATGTGCATTCTTGCCGTTCCATCACTTCACAGACCTTTAACGCTTTTTCTAAATAAGGAAGCGCTTTTTGGTGCTGACTCACATCAATCCAATTACCTGCCATGACAAAATCACATTGAATGCTTCTTTTTCCATAAAGCTGATGTTTCTTATAAATGTCTCTCGCCTTTTTAGCATAATGCATGGAGAAATAAGTTTGTTTCATATGATAGTATACTTCAGCGATTTTATAGTAAAATTCCGCTTTTTCAATCTCATCTGTCACTAAGATCAGTTGATGTTCCGCATGCTTGTAATAGGAAATAGCCTCGATATACCGGCGCTGGATAAACGCATACATTCCATGGAAAAAATGAAAGTAATAGCCGAGCAAGCCTGTCATCTCATCTTCTCCATCTTCCATTTCTTTCGAAAAAGACACGGCTTGAAGCGTTTCACTCCCTGCATGGACTGGCGTTAAATGCTGAAGCATCATTTGATGGCGAAAATCCATTAGAGAATAATATAGAAGTAAATCTTGATCCTCTTCCATCTCATGAATTTCTTCTTCAACAAGGCGCTTCATATCGTTTGCTTGTTCGACTTCAAATTTGCAAATATGCGTGTACCATTGATTGATCTTTACACCTACTTCGGAAGATGGTATTTTGTGTGCCATCCACTTCAGCCCCATTCTATCATATCAAACTGATAACTATTATTTTACATAATTTATGTTTTTAAGGCAAATTGTAAGTTATTACATAATTTATGTTCATTTCGCATATTTCTATCTTTTTTACCAAGTTTAAATGGAGTAATTTTGCCCATCAAAACGGTTTTTCTACGAAGATGGGTCAAATTCTCTTAATACTTCTTTTAAAGCACTGATATAACGTCTGAATGCTTTTTTCTTTCCTTTTCTCGTATCAAAATTGTCAAAAAAGGCTTCTCTCTGCGCCGTACTAATTTCTAGCTGAACACTTTCACCACTCGCATTTCGATTATTAATATTTTTGGGATCTGTTCCTGAAAGCCGTTCGCCTTCTTGCACCATTTCTGCAGAAAATCCTCGATCCTTTAATTCTCGTACAACTGCTCTTTGCATTTTTTCGTTTGTCCCACCAACTAGCGTGTGTCTTTTATCACTTTTATAGCCGTGGATGGAAATGGAGAAGGGATACGTTTTAATCATTTGAACCAATATCGGTTCATCAAACTTGGTGCTTGTAATATGCAAATCACGATTATTGTCTTGTTTTGTTCCTTCAAACAAATACGTAGAGTACTTTTCTTGAAATGCTTCTACAATTTCACTTGTTCCTGGTTCAATTTCCCCTCCATGAGGAGAAAAGACGAGTAAATCACTTCCACCCTTTTCGTGAAATTCTATTTCATAGCCTTCTCTTTCATGTCGGATAAGCTGTTTAAAGCTTTCATATTGATCCCCTTTTTTTCGCTCTTTTTGATACTTTTCTACCTCTTCTTGATATTGCTTTTGCTCTTTTTTTTCTTGAACAGAATGGCTGCATTTCACCATTAAAAGAGCACACAGGATCAGAAAGATGAATCCGCATATCAGTAGCCTTTTCATTTCACCGCTCCTTTTCATTCTCTTAGGTGTCATCTTATCGCATTATTTTACTATCAATGGCTAACAGAATTCAAAGGTTGTCCGGCTCATTTGAACGAATCAGGAGAACTTACCTGTTTTTTTATGCTGCCCTAGGTATTTCTGACTTCTTTGAATCATTCATTGCTTGAATAAAAACTGCATCGTATGACCTTATTTTAGCTTTAGTTAAAATCACCTACAAAAATGGACATATTCTTCTGATTTCAAACAAAAAAAGCCGTAAACAAAAGGTATGCCCTTCTGTTTACAGCCAATTACTGTATATCCATCATTAAACTCTTAGTTCATTCTCTAAAGCTGAAAGGACTTCATCTTGCGACAGTCCTTGTGCAAGAGAAATCTCACTCACTAACATGCCTCGTGCATCTTCAAGCATCTTCTTTTCACTTGAATTTAATGCTTTCTTCTGATTGCGTCTCATCAGATCTTTGACAACGTCTGCACCATCTTCGATCGCACCTGTTTTTAGCTTTTTCAGATTTTCATCATATCTTTGCTTCCAAGTAAGCGTGTCGTCGTTTGTTTCTTCTGCAAAATTGTTCATCACAACTTTCAGCGTTGCTTGATCTGCTACCGGACGTATACCTAGTTGATTGATTCTGCCTCTTGGGATCATCATCTGCATATTCGGCATTTGAATCAGAAAATATTCCTCCGTCTTACCTAAAATCTCTTTTTCTTCCATTCCTTCAATCACACCGGCACCATGCATAGGGTAAACAATTTTATCACCTATTTGAAACAAATCCGCCACCTCCGAAAGTATTCACATTATGATTATAACACATTTCATCGGTGGATAAAAATTTATATTCTATCATGTTATTTTAGCACTAGTCAATTCTTTTTATTTGAGTTTTTCAGAAAAAGCCTTTTTTTACAAAAAAAGCGCCATCATCCAGTCCCCTTGTCTTATTCTTGCATATACTAGCATTGAGTCACATTTAGGAGGGATGACAATGTGCAAATGCAAGTGCAAGTGCAAACATTCCCACTCAAACTGTTATAAAAAGCATGACGATCATTGCCATGAGGATCCATGTAAAGAAAAAAAGTTTCATCATAAAAAAGATAAATGGTTTGAGAGCGATTTCTGGGATACTTCTAGAAGCTACGATCCCTATTACTGTCCTAAAAGTGTCTGCAGCAGCTGTAAGAAGCGTCGTAGAAGAAGACATGGCTTCTCATATTAGCAATTGACGCTTTCACCTGCTTTTCGTTTTCCCGGCTGAAAAGCCGGTTTTTTTCATATGGATAGGCTCATGAAACGGATCATGCTCATAGGATATGGCAACCTGACATAAAGGATGAGATATCAAATGAACAATATGAATAGCCCAATGAATCATCATCACCAAGAAAATCCCTATCATACATTTGAGAATGTGTATACAGCCAATCATGAGCATGTGGTCGCGCCAAACATGCAGGATCCTATGAATATGCCAAAGCATGATCATACCGGTAAAAAAGATATGTACAGCGGACACTATCCGCATCATCATTCAACCTATTCGCCGTTTCCAAATCAGCATGATGCCTTTTCACATGTTCCAATGAAAGATCACCATCATCTTGGCCACTATGGTGGATACGGAATGATGCCATATCATCCATACGGATATCAAGATATGCATATGATGATGCCAAATCAGCAAATGACAGGCCATGGTTATGGAATGAACCAACCAAATGCGTTTTTCCCCCGTTATTACTAAACAAAGTGACAAAATAAGGGTATAATATACCATTTAATACCATATAGGAATATGGTAACCTTGTAGGTAAATAATGGGTGTAATCATCTATTATTTACCTATATTCAACAAGGGGGAAGGAAGAAATGAAAAAAACATGGACAATGATCATGATGGGAATGCTTACACTGGTCATGGCACTATCGGTACCGATTGCCGCATCCGCAGAAGGAGTCAAAACGGAGGAAGGCAAAGCATCAACGAATGCAAGACCAGCTGAACTTTATGCAAAAATTACAGGTACAAGTAAGCAGGAATGGTCTTTTTCTGACATTGAGCTGACATACCGCCCAAATTCTGTTTTAAGTATCGGTGCCATTGAGTTCACATTGCCTGCAGGCTTTCAAGCGACAACAAAAGACATCTTCAATGGAAAAGCATTAAAAGACAGCTACATTTTGAACAGTGGAAAAACTGTCCGCATTCCAGCTAGAATCGATTTATTAGGAATCTCACAATATAAATTACAACTTTCTCATAAAGTACTTCCTGCTGCAGGTACATACACGTTCCGCGCAGAAAACCGTGCGCTTAGCATTGGTTCTAAATTTTATGCAGAGGACACCCTTGATATTCAAACACGACCAGTTGTGGTCACACCGCCAAATCCTTGTGGATGCTAAATAAAAAAGCGCTCTTATAAGAGCGCTTCAGATTGTGACAAAGGGCTAAAATGATTTTTATTTTAGCCCTTTGTCTTTTTTTCATTTGATCACATGACCCGTTTAAACATTTTTTCCATTTCATATGTCGAGTGATGAATGATGATCGGCCGGCCGTGCGGACAAGTGAAGGGGTCCTTTGTCTGCCGGAGTTCATCTAATAAGGCTTTGATTTCATCATGACGCAAATGGCGATTTGCTTTGATAGAACCTTTACAGCTCATCATGATCGCCGCTTCTTCTCTCAATTTTTTGATATCAACACGCTTCTCATCTAGCACTTGCTCTATAATCTCTTCGATCAGTTCAGCCTCTTCCCCTTTTGGAAACCACTGCGGATGCGACCGAACAATGTAGCTTCCTGAACCGAAAGGCTCTAAGAAGACGCCCACTTTCGTTAGTATCTCTTTATGCTCTTCAATAATCAGCATATCGTTTTTCGAGTAGTGGAATGTTAATGGGACGAGCATTTCTTGCACTTCCTGCTTGATCTCTCCTACCTTCTCACGATAATACTCATACTTGATTCGCTCCTGGGCCGCATGCTGATCGATAATATAAAGCCCTCGTTCATTTTGAGCCAAAATATATGTGCCGTGCATTTGCCCGATGGGATACATGACTGGAACACGTTCGTTTTCTGAAATGGTTTCTGCAACATCTTCTCTCAGTACCGACTCTTCATATTCTAGTGAAGCGGCGGATTCCTCTAACTGAACACGCTCAGATGGAGCATCTTCATAAAATACAGGTGATGACGCCTCAGTCTTTTCCTGCTCAGGCGTCCCATATGTACCCGTCTGACTTGTCTCGTATACAACCGATTCGAGAGGCTCCGGCTGATAGGATAGCGGCGTTTCCGACACGCTTGTGTTTATTTTTTTCGCATCAAAGGTTAAGGATTGCTGCTCATTTTTGATAGCTGGCATTGGTGCTTTCTTTGGTACCGAAGCACTTGGAATGAGTTGCTGCTTTTGAAATACTTCCTTAATTCCTTGTTTGATTAGCTCATGAAGTTCCTGCTCTTTACTTAGTCTCACTTCAAGCTTCGAAGGGTGAACGTTCACATCCACTAAAATGGGGTCCATCTTCATCTCAATAAATGTAATCGGATGGCGGCCAATCGGCAGCAGGGTGTGATACCCTTCATGGACCGCTTTCACGAGCGGAAAATGCTTAACATATCTGCCGTTTACAACAGAAGACATATAATTCCGTGATGCCCTTGTCACTTCTGGCAAGGAGATATATCCTTTCACTTCAAAATCAAGTGATTGCACGTGAAGCGGCACCATTTTTTTCGCAACAGCTGTCCCGTAAATGGCCGCAAGCACATGCCGCACATCCCCGTTTCCATTCGTCTGAAGCAGGACTTTCCCTTGATGTCGCAAGCGAATCGATACTTCTGGGTGAGCCAGCGCAATTCGATTGACGACATCCGATATATTGCCAAGCTCCGTATGAACGGTTTTCATGTATTTTAGGCGGGCCGGCGTATTGTAAAATAAGTTGGTAACGACAATCTCGGTACCGCGGCGGCCAGAAGTTTTTTTCTCTGAAATGATCTTTCCGCCTTGCAGTACCAGGTGCGTTCCAGCTCCTTCACCAGTACTTGTTTTCATTTCTAGATGAGAGACAGATGCGATACTTGGCAGCGCCTCTCCCCTGAAGCCGAGCGTTCTGACACGGAACAGATCATTTTCATCTTTGATTTTACTCGTTGCATGGCGCTGAAAGGCGAGCTTACAATCTTCAGCATCGATTCCAACACCATTATCAATCATTCTAATAGAGGAAAGACCTGCTTCTTCTACATCGATTTCAATGACTGTACTGCTTGCATCGATTGCATTTTCCATAAGCTCCTTTACGACAGAAGCCGGACGCTCAACTACTTCACCAGCAGCAATTTTATTGGATAGGTCATCGGATAACTGAATAATCTTTGCCATTTTGCTCACCTCACCTTATATTATAATTTCTTTTGCAATTCATATAGCTTTGTCATCGCTTCGAGCGGGGTCATGTCCATTAGGTTGAATGACTTTAATTCCTCGATCACCGCTTGATCTTTCTGTTTTAGAACTGGTTTAGTTTGCGGTTTTTCTTCTACTTCAAAGAAAGAAAGCTGCTGTTTTTCCTCGGTCTTTTCTGTTTTTGGGGCTGCAGATACGTGCGGGGTCACTTCATGTGAACCGCTCTCAAGCTCCGTCAAAATGGTCTGGGCCCTATCGATGATGGCATCAGGCAATTCAGCAAGCTGAGCTACATGAATACCATAGCTTTTATCAGCTGCCCCCTCTTTGATTTGATGTAAGAAAACGACCGTGCCTTCATGCTCTTCAGCACGTACATGGACATTTTTCAGCTCGCTTAATTGAGACTCCAGGACTGTGAGCTCATGGTAATGTGTAGAAAATAGCGTTTTGGCACCAATATGATCGTGAACAAATTCAATGATTGCCTGCGCAAGAGCCATTCCA
This sequence comes from Bacillus sp. NMCC46, assembly GCF_002998465.1. NCBI lineage: Bacteria > Bacillati > Bacillota > Bacilli > Caryophanales > Bacillaceae > Bacillus > Bacillus sp. NMCC46. The sequence continues at coordinate 297,267 of NZ_PVQZ01000001.1, forward strand.
TCATAAGTGCTTGTCCCGCGTCCAATTTCATCAAATAAGATCAAGCTGTTTTTCGTTGCATGCACCATCGCATTTTTTGCTTCAAGCATCTCTACCATAAAAGTACTCTGACCAGAAATCAAATCATCTGCCGCACCAATGCGTGTAAAGATTTGATCAAAGATCGGAAGGGTCGCCTTTGATGCCGGCACAAAGCAGCCAATTTGCGCAAGAATTGAGATAAGCGCCATTTGTCTCATATACGTACTTTTCCCTGACATATTCGGTCCAGTAATGAGTAAGGTTTGCCGGCCTTTTCCCATATGGCAGTCATTTGGCACATACTCCTGATGATCCATCACTTTTTCAACGACTGGGTGACGGCCATCTATGACATCCACCTCATCCTCTGAGAATTCCGGACGGATATAACGGCGCTTTTCACTGACAGTCGCAAAACATTGGAGGGCATCCAGCTCACTCATTTGTTTTGCGAGCAGCTGTAATCTCGGAATATAGACTTTCACTTGTTCCCTGAGAGCTGCGAATAGTTCATATTCCAGTTCGCTTATATTTGATTCTGCCTCAAGAATCAGCGCTTCTTTTTCTTTCAATTCAGGTGTAATATACCTCTCTGCATTGGCAAGCGTTTGTTTTCTTTCATAACGCCCTTCCTCCAGAAGATGCGTATTCGCGCGTGTCACTTCGATATAATAACCGAACACTTTATTAAACCCGACTTTTAAGGAGCGAATGCCTGTGTATTCTCTTTCTTGCTGTTCAAGCCGTGCAATCCAGTCCTTCCCATTTCGGCTGGCATCACGGTATTCATCTAATTTTGCATTGTAGCCGTCTTTAATCAAATTGCCTTCTTTTAACGTCATCGGCGGATTCTCATATAGCGCATCTTCTAATAAATCAAGTAAGTCATCACAAGGGTCAATATCATTCGCTCTTGATTTCGCCATTTCCTCTGGCAATGAATGCACAAGCTCTTTAATGGCTGGCACTTGTTTTAAGGATTCTTTTAACTGAATGAGATCACGGGCATTCACGTTGCCAAATGCGACACGGCCAGCTAAACGTTCGAGATCATATACTTGCTTTAACCGTTCTCGCAGATCCTCTCGTTCAAAGAGATGATCCATCAAAATTTGCACCATTTCCTGACGCTCTTTAATTTGCGAAAGGCGAATTAACGGCCGGTCGATCCATTGTTTGAGCAGCCTTCCGCCCATCGCTGTTTTTGTTTCATCTAGCAGCCATAATAAAGAGCCTTTCTTGCTTTTTGAGCGGATCGTCTCTGTTAATTCAAGATTTCGTTTTGAGTAAAGATCAATTTTCATTGTTTGTTCGAGCTCAAACACTTGAACTTGCTGAAGGTGATCGAGACTTCTTTTTTGCGTTCTTCTTAAATAGGCATATAATGTCAAAAAGGCCGATCTTAGTTGCTCGCTCAGGCGGGACACGAGTCGCTCAGCTTCATCGATCAAATCATCACTATCTTCGTATGAAATGGTCGCTTGGCACCGTTCCTTTAAGGTCTTGACTGTTTCTTCATCCAGCTGCTTTGACACCACAATTTCTTTTGCACCGACAGAATAAATTTCAGACACGACTTCATCTAATCGATCAATGAACGCCGCCATGTTTTCACCGGTAGATAAATCGGAAAGTGCAAGTCCATATCCATTTTCAAACTTTGTCACAGAGGCAATGAAGTTGTTTTCATTTTCACTTAATCCTTTACCATCCATCACCGTACCTGGTGTAATGAGTTGAACGACTTCTCTTTTGACTACACCTTTTGCCGTTTTAGGATCTTCCACCTGCTCACAAATCGCGACTTTGTAGCCTTTTGAAATCAATTGTTCTATGTATGCAGAAGCAGAATGATAAGGAACACCGCACATTGGTATTGTCCCGCCATCTCTGCTTGTTAACGTAATTTCCAATTCTTGTGCCGCTTCTTTTGCGTCATCAAAAAACATCTCATAAAAATCGCCTAAGCGAAAAAATAAAAAGGCATCTTGATACTCTGCCTTGATCTTTAAATATTGCTGTATCATGGGCGTATAACTTGCCATATTTCTAATCCCTCACTATACTACATTCGAATTCATACCATCTTCCATTATAGCATAAAAAATCACCTTTTTTCTCCTAGATAAGGGCACAAAAAAACTAGGGGGATATGCGCCCTAGTCATGAATTATTCTTCTGGATCACCCGCTAGGAATTCTGGATGAATATCCTCTAACTCCTCATCCACCTCTTCTTCCCACTCGTGATCATCTTTTTCTTTCCAGCTTGAATTGACCTCTACAACAATTTTTGTTTCTCCTACCACTTCAGCAATGAATTCACGCTCTGCCTGAACGATAATTTTATTGCCGTTTGGTGAAATGGTCACTTCTAGGCAATTGGGCTGCTGCAGCACTTTTGCAATCACTTCATGCTCATCATCAAGGAAATTTTTATCTTTATATCTCAGTTTGATGATGTCTACATATTTCACCCGTTCTGTGACGACTTCTGTTTTTGTGTTATCAGCGTAAGAATACCATACGTTAATATCAAAGGTTCCTTCAATCTCAACAGTTTTACCGACCTTTTCAGCATCATACTTATGATTAATGATCCAACCACCTAGGATGCTGGTTGGTTTTTGCGATGGAGAAATGGTGTGTGTGCTTTGGGTGAATTTCCTCCCTTTTGCAACCACCGCTTTTGTAATAATCTCTCTGTATTCAGACATTCCGGCATGCCTCCTTGTTCTTGATCGTTTTATCTTATGCTGGGCATTCGTCTAGTGTGTCACGATTTTGAACTTCATGTTCAATTAAATTCATTTCTGTTTCAGTGTATGCATGGTCGCCCATAAACTTGCCTTGAAAATTGGAAAAGTTGGAGAGTGAGAGATTTTGGGGTGACGAAGCAAGAGGTAGAACGGAAAGGGTGAATTTCTTCTGTTCTTTCAAAAAATGATGGTAGCAAAGCAAAAAACCCCGCATCTGCGGGGTTTTCTCATTTAATGGAGCAACTTGGTGATGAGTTTTTCACTTTTGAACCGGTTTCTCCTAATAAGAGGTCACCGCCGGTTGAAAGAATGATTTCATCTGTTACTTGATTAGAAATCGTATGCGCTACGAGCTGAAGCAGGGAATTGACTTCCACTTGTGATTCTTTGAATTCTTGAATCACCGGGATTTCATCCAGTTCTTCTTGCAGGGCATCGATTTTTTCTTCCACTTGCTTTAAGGCTTCATGTTTGCCGTAATGCTTTAAATTCACAGCTTGTTTTTGAAGCGCCTTAATTTGATTAATAATCGTTGAAATTTTTGTATTTTCATTGATTTGCGCTTCTGCTTTCTTGAAGAAATCAACTTCTTCTGTTTCAGAAATCATTTTAGCGAGCTCTCTTGCACGCTCGACAATCTCTTTTTTTGAATAAAGCGTCATTTTAATTCACCTCGATAGCTTCTCCAACCATTTCTCCGTCAAGAGACCAAGTTTTGGCTTGTGTGATTTTCACTTTGACGATGTTGCCAATCGCTTCTTTTGGTGCTTTAAAATTCACAAGCTTGCTTTTACTTGTATATCCGGCTAGGATTTCAGGGTTGTTTTTACTTTCACCCTCTACTAATACTTCGACAGTCTGCCCTTCATATTCCTTCATTTTTTTCGCGGAAATTTCATTCACGAGGGCATTCAGGCGCTGCAGACGTTCTTTTTTCACATGCATTGGCACGTTGTCTTGCATTTTCGCTGCTGGTGTTCCTTCTCTTGGAGAGTAAATGAACGTATAAGCGGCATCAAACTCAACCTCACGATAGAGGGAAAGTGTTTCCTCAAACTGCTCATCTGTCTCATTTGGGAACCCAACAATAATGTCCGTTGTTAATGAAGCATTTGGCATGGCTTCTTTGATTTTGCGCACAAGATCAAGATAACGCTCACGGTCATATTTTCTCGCCATAAGTTTCAAGACAGAAGAACTGCCTGATTGAACTGGCAAATGAATATGATCGAGAAGGTTCCCACCCTTAGCAAGCACTTCAATTAAGTGATCGTCAAAGTCACGCGGGTGGCTTGTTGTAAAACGGATACGCGGAATATCGATTTTACGCAGCTCATCCATCAGGTGTCCAAGACCATATTCCATGTCTTCAAAATCTTTTCCATACGCATTCACGTTTTGACCAAGAAGGGTAATTTCCTTATATCCTTCTGCCGCTAAACGTCTGACCTCTTGAATAATTTCATCCGGGCGGCGGCTTCTTTCCTTACCGCGCGTGTAAGGGACGATACAGTATGTACAGAATTTATCACAGCCGTACATAATATTCACCCAGCCCTTAATTTTTCCTTGGCGGGCTCTCGGAAGGTTTTCAATTACATCGCCTTCTTTTGACCAAACCTCGATGACCATTTCTTTTGAAAGATAGCATTCAGATAACAACTCTGGCAGGCGGTGAATGTTGTGTGTACCGAAAATCAAATCAACAAATGGATGTTTCTTCAAAATACGGTTGACGACAGATTCCTCTTGCGACATACATCCGCAGACACCTAAAATTAAATCTGGCTTTTCACGCTTTAATGCTTTTAAATGACCAAGCTCTCCGAACACTTTGTTTTCCGCATTTTCACGAATCGCACAAGTGTTTAATAAGATGACATTTGCATCTTCCGTTGAGTTTGTTGGCTCATAACCAAGCGCCATAAAGATACCAGCCATCACTTCTGTGTCATGCTCATTCATTTGACAGCCATATGTGCGAATATAAAACTTGCGGCCGTTCCCTAACCCTTGAAACCGCTCGTCAATTTGAAATTGATTGTATTCGACTTCTTCTTTACCCCGTTTTTTTGCTTCTTTTAAGGAAGGCGGAATGTACACAGCTTCAAAATACTGGCTGTAGTCCTTCTCGGATTTTTTGTCCGATGAACTTACTTGTCCGCTCGCTTTTCTCTGCTCTTCATTCATGAATTTGTACTCCTTTCAAACCAAGCTCCACCCTACAGTATAGACTATTTTGTGATGAATTGAAAATAAATTCATATACAGTTTTTCTATAAAAAATGCCTATTCAGCAAGAAGGTCACAGCCAATCTCTTTATTAAAAAAAGAGAGCCTGCGCTCTCTCAATCAAGTATGTTCAGTTTTTTTGCTTCTTCTTCGATCACCGTCAGTGCACGGTCTAGTTCTTCTTTTGTGTGCTCTGCTGTGATGATGGCTCTAATTCTCGCTTTTCCTTTTGCCACAGTTGGGAAGGCGATGCCTTGAGCAAACACGCCTCGCTCTATTAAAGCCTTTGAAAAGCGGAAAGTAAGGGCTTCGTCTCCAATCATGATTGGAATAATCGGTGTTTCTGTGGGTGCAACCTGAAATCCAAGACTGACGACTTTTTCTTTAAAATAGGCGGCGTTCTCCCAGAGCGTGCCAATTCGCTCCGGTTCATCTAACAGCACTTCAATCGCTTCTTCACACGCTCTAGTCACTGCTGGCGGATGTGAGGTGCTGAATAAAAACGGCCTTGCTTTATGCTTTAAGTAGTCGATTAAAACGGCTGATCCCGCTACATAGCCGCCGAGCACTCCGACAGCCTTACTAAGTGTCCCAACCTGAATGTGCACTCTGCCGTCGAGTTTAAAATGGTTGACTGTCCCGCGGCCATTTTCACCAAGCACGCCTGAGGCATGCGCATCGTCTACCATCACAAATGCATCATATGCTTCCGCGAGCCTCACAATCTCAGGAAGTGGCGCAATATCTCCATCCATCGAGAACACACCATCTGTGACGATGAGACGCACGCGGTAATTCATAGATTTCTTTAAAATTTTCTCAAGCTCTTCCATATTGGAATGACCGTATACCTTTTTATCTGCTTTTGTTAATCGGATGCCGTCAATGATTGAGGCATGATTCAGTTCATCTGAAATAACAATATCATCTTTTGTCAGGATACTTGATAAGACCCCTTGGTTGGTCGTAAAGCCTGATTGGAACACAAGGGCTGCCTCTGTCTTTTTAAATGCAGCGAGCTTTTTTTCAAGACGTTCGTGCATCGTCATTGTGCCGGCGATGGTTCGTACAGACCCTGTGCCAGCACCAAATTCATCAATTGCCTCTTTTGCCGCTTTCATCAGCCTTGGATGTGAGGTGAGGCCTAAGTAGTTATTTGAGGAGAGCTGTATGACAGATTGTTCATTTAATGTCACAGTGGATGATTGTTTTGAGTCGATCTCTTTCAATGTTTGGTGGGTGCCTTGCTGCTTCATTGTTTCCAGTTCACCTTGTAAATACGTGAATTCTTTCATCATTTCTTCCCCCTTTGATTTGATGTCATCATCAGTACGACCTTTCCGCACGTACCATTTCTCATGAGTTCAAATCCCTTTTCGAACTGTTCAAATGGCAGCGTATGGGTGACAACTGGCTGGACATCGATGGTATTCGTTCTTAACAGCTCAGATACTTGACGCCACGTCTCAAACATTTTTCTCCCCGTGATTCCTTGGACGGTTAATCCCCTAAAAACAATTTGATTCGTAATATCAATTGTCACTGGCCGTTCTGGCAAGCTTAGTATATTGACTTTCCCTCCATTTGCACAAGCTTCGAGTGCTTGATTAATGGCAACTGGATGTCCTGACATCTCGCATATCACATCTGCTCCTTCCATCCGTGTGAACTGCTTAATCACCTCAACAGGATCATCTTTTCCAATATCCACGATATGGCCTGCCCCCATTTTTCGGGCAAGATCCAGCCTGTATTCGTTTTGATCGACGGCAAACACTTGAACAGCACCGGAAGCTTTCGCGACGGCGATCGCCATTAAACCGATTGGTCCGCAGCCAAAAATCGCCACTGACTTACCTGAAACGGGTGTGTGCAGCACTGTATGAACAGCATTTCCAAGCGGCTCTTGGATAGATGCAAGCTCTACTGGCATTTGAGCTGGATTGTGCCACACATTTTGTTCAGGTACTTTGACATATTCAGCAAAGCAGCCGTCAATGTCTACCCCTAAAATTTTCGTTTCACTGCACAAATGCTGCTGCCCGGTTAAACACATATAGCACTGATTACATACAACATGTGTCTCTGCCGATACAAAATCCCCTACTTTTGCACGTGAGACTTGCTTCCCTACTTTGACAACTTCCCCTGTAAATTCATGTCCAAAAATGTAGGGCGCTTTAACTCTTCCCTTTGCCCAGTCATCCCAGTTATAAATATGCACGTCTGTTCCGCATATCGAAGTGGCTTTCACCTGAATCAATACTTCATGATCATTGATTTCTGGAATCGGCATTTCCATCAGTACCGCTCCGTAAGCGCTTTCTTTTTTAACAATTGCTTTCATCGTTCCACACATGACGTACAACCCCTTTGTTAAAAAACTTCTCCCAATGAGATTTTAACACGTCTTATTTTAGTCGTAAATACTACTGTCTACTGTAAAAAGACAAATGAACACTCCACATATTTTTTTGGATATTTTTCTAAAAAAAAAGCAAATCCCCGTAGAGAAGGAGATTTGCTTTTTGCGTCACCGTCTTTTTGAAACGGCAATATATAAGGCTGGCACAATGAAGAGTGTGAGAATCGTTGAGAAAAAGACACCCGAAACTATGCAGATTGCCAGCGGCTTAAAGAGCGGATCATTACTTAATGCTACAGGCATAAGGGCAACCAGTGCTGTAAATGCTGTTAGTAAAATTGGCCTAATCCTAGCTCTTCCCGCTTCAATGACAGCTGTCTGTTGATCGAATCCTTGCTTACGCCGCTGCTCAATAAATTCGAACAAGACAACCGCATTTCGGACCACGATACCAGCTAATGAGACAATTCCCATTGTTGCCATGAAGCTGAACGGTGTTTGTGTGACAAACAGTCCTATTACAGCTCCAGATATCGCTAAGTAAACCGTACCTAGAACTAACAATGGAAGCATCAATGAATTGAACTGAAAAGCGATGGTCACATAAATGAGCAGCAAGACAACCCCAAATAAGAGACTAATTTCAATAAAGAACTGGGTTTGATCTTCATTTTCTCCACCTTGAGAAATGGTTAGCTCCTTCGCTGCATCCGTTTTTCCTACTTGATTGACGACTTCTTTCATGTCATCTTTAAACGACTCTGACGTGCCAGGGTACGCCTTCAGCGTAATGGTCGGAATTCCATTTTCATGTGGAATGCTTTCGTACTGCTCTGTTTCTTTTTCTTTTACATATCGGCTAAGCGGCTCGAGTGAAGGCATACCACCTTCATTTGAATTGACAGGCACTTTTATTTCTTTTAGCTTTAATCCATTTTGGTGTGTAGCCATATCCTGTTTGACCACTAGGTCGATATCATTTGATCCTTGTTTAAAGCTGCCTAATGGCATGCCTTCTGTCACTAGACCGAGCTGTTTGCTGACAAACTGAGCGCTGAGCCCATCCTCTGCCATTCGGTCACGGTTTAACTCAAAGGAAATGGTTTTTACCGGCTGATTGACATCGTCAGTGATCAAGCTCGCTCCTTTTTCTTTCATTTTACTTGTGAGCGTTTCTTTGATATTAATGAGCTTTGCAAAAGAGTCACCCGCAATGGTTACTGTCACAGGCGCACCGGTTGGCGGCCCTTGAACAATGGTTTTCATAAAAATATCAGCATCTTTGAATTTCTTACGCAATGGCTCTGTCATACGATCTATCAATTGTTTACTCGTCATCTGATCATTGTCTACTCTCACGACAACTTGACCAGTATGATCACTTGAATTTGAGATACTTTCATTAAACAGGTTCGGTACACCACCGCCTGCAAAGATCGCCGTCTCTTCAATGCCTTTCTGCTGTTTCATCTCTTGTTCTATTTTCTCTAATGTTTCATTTGTTTTGTCTAATGTTGTTTCACTTGGAAGAGTGACAGTGACAACCACTTCTTTTTTATTCGCTGCAGGGAAAAATTCAAATGGTGTGACGAAAATCAGTAAAAAGGCAAGCGTTGCAACGAGCAAACCACTTAGGCCAATAAGCAGCGGACGCTTCACAATATTCGTCAGCACACGGTCTGCATAAAAATCAGCTAATTTTTTTAACGGTTTGCCTAGGAATCCTGGCTCTTTTTGAATTTTCTTGTTCTTTCTTTTTCGGTTCACGGTATATTGATAGACTGGCACTAGTGTCAGAGAAATCACCATAGACGCAAGTACAGTCGTGACTAGGACAGACGGTAATGCTCGTATAAATGAACCGTTTGCACCTGATAAGAAAACAAGTGGCAAGAAAGCAAACACAACCGCAAGTGTTGAAGTCAAAATAGACCCTGCAACTTCTTTCACACCTGCAATCGTTCCTTTAAGCGGACTTTCGTATTTTTTCATCTGCCTTAAAATATTATCGTTGACGACAATGGCATCATCGACAAGTATTCCTAGGGCAATGATAAAGCCGATAATCGAAATCTGATTGAGGTCCACTTGTAAAAATGGCAGCGGAATCGTTCCGATTGTGATCGATAATGGGATGGCAAGTGAAACGATGAACGCACCGCCAATGGTAAGACCAAGTGTGGTGACGATAATGACAGCGATGACCGCAACAATGGCTTCTTTTATCAAATCATTAAAAATGGCATCCACATCACTTTTTTGTGAATAGTAGTCTACCCACTCCACACCATTTGGAAGCTGCTTCTCTTTCTCAATAACATCACTGACTTTGTCATACATTTTAGGAATATCAAGCCCTGGTTTGATATTGACTGTAAATGAATAGGCGGGCTTTCCGTTATACGACACAATGTCACTTTTCTCTTTTTCTACTTCTTTTAAGCTGCCAAGCTGACTGATTGTGACCGGCTCACGGTTCGTTTTGGAGAAAAGCTCAATCTTTTTCACTTGATCCAAACGGTCATAGGCATCAATGGACAGCTTAACCTTCTCGCCACCTGCCCGAATGTCGCCTAGTGGAGATGTGTCAAATTCCTGATTGATGGCATTTGTGACATCCGTTACATTTAACCCTTCATCCTCCAATTTACTTGAATCTAAGTTTAATACCGCTTGTTTGTCATTGAATCCTTTGATGACGACACTGTCTACCCCTTTGATGTCCTCAACCTTTTCCTTCAACGCACGCAGCGATTCCTGACTTTTTGCCAAGTCTGTTGATTGACTCGCCACAACCATATAAGAACCAACCGGCACGTTGCCGAACTCATCCTTTACATCCGGCTCCATCACTCCGTCAGGAAAGGACGACGCAGCACTTGTGGTTTCATTCTTAATTTGATTTGCCACCTCTTGAAAGTCGGCTTGATCACCAATTTCAAGCACAATATTTGAAAAACCAATGGCAGAAACAGAGCTCGTTTTCTCTACACCATTGATATCAGATATGGCTGATTCGAGCTTATTGGTTACATTACTTTCCACCTGTTTTGCATCCGCACCAGGAAACACGGTGGAAATCGTGACGATATTCGCTTGGAATTCTGGCAGTTCTCGTTTAGGGAGCTGCGCGAATAAATAGCCGCCAGCAATGAGAACAATAAAAAATAAAATAAAAACAAGCTTTCCTCTTTTCAAAAAAGCTTCAATCATTATTTCACCTACTTAAATATTTATTTTTGATGAAGTATTTTTAACTTAACCTTAATTTATCATCATGGTGAAAAAATGCAAGCTCTAATATGTCATTTTTATCTATTTCATGAACTGAATATGTTATATAAGAAATGTATAGTGGTAAACAAAAACAACCTGCTTACATGATGTAAGCAGGTTGAAAATAATAAAATTAGAATTATCGTGGTTCAACAATCAATTTGATTGCTGTTCTTTCTTCTCCATCGATAAGAATGTCAGTAAAGGCTGGAATGCATATCAAATCCACTCCGCTTGGTGCAACAAATCCCCTTGCTATGGCTACAGCCTTGACCGCCTGATTCAGCGCTCCAGCGCCGATTGCTTGTATTTCCGCTGCACCGCGTTCACGTAAAACGCCTGCTAATGCTCCTGCTACTGAATTCGGATTTGACTTTGCTGAAACTTTTAAAATTTCCATTTCTGCTCCCCCTTAAATTTACAATGGATAAGTGAGTGTTCATTAGAACAATCTTTGTTAGATGATGCTATTTTTTGAAAATCCATCCCCAAAATGTTTTTCAAAAATAGCAGGCTACCTACCATTTTTACTATATTCACGATAGAGGGCGCATATTCCTTCTTTCTGATTAATATTTTTCTGAAATAAATATGTGAACATTTATTCAAAGAAAATATGGTCATCATTTATCAAAATTCGATCAATTTTGACAGCTTTTTTCGACTGTTCGTCAATTTCTACGATTACTGCACTTAATGTTGTGCGTCCTTCTGCAATCTCAAAACGGACTGGAAGACTCGTTTTGAATCGTTTAATAATCGTCTCCCGATCAACACCTAAAATGCCATCATAAGGTCCTGTCATTCCCACATCTGAAATATACGCAGTTCCTTTTGGCAAAACGCGGTTATCTGCTGTTTGAACATGTGTATGCGTTCCAACGACACATGATGCACGGCCGTCTGTATACCAGCCCATCGCTTGCTTTTCACTTGTGGCTTCACCATGAAAATCAATAAAAATGAACGGTGTACGTTTGGATGCTTCCGCAATTAACTCGTCTACTTTTTGAAACGGGCAGTCAATTGGCGGTAAAAAAGTGCGTCCTTGTAAATTGATGACGGCCAGTTCTTTTCCTTGTTTTTTTATAAACGTAAGACCTTTACCAGGTGTGCCTTCTGGGAAGTTCGCCGGACGAACCATGTTGGCTGCGTCATCGATGAAATCAAAAATATCTCTTTTATCCCATGTATGGTTGCCCATTGTAAGCACGTCAGCTCCTGCTTGCAGCAGCTCATGATAGATTTTTTCAGTTATCCCTTTCCCATGAGCAGCATTTTCTCCGTTGACAATGGTAAAGTGGGGCTGATATTTCTTCTTCAACTTTGGCAAGTATTCTTTCAGTGTGTCTCGTCCAGGTGAACCGACGATATCTCCAACAAATAATATTTTCATGCGCTTTGAACCCTTTCTCTTATAAATTGACTTCTTATCAGTGTTGCATATTTACACAAAAAAATAAAGCGGCGCTAAGCGCACCGCTCTATTTTGCATACTCTACTGCGCGAGTTTCTCGAATGACCGTCACTTTAATGTGACCAGGGTAATCGAGCTCGTCCTCAATCCGCTTACGAATATCCCTTGCTAGACGGTGAGCTTCAAGATCATTAATTGAATCTGGCTTCACCATAATACGTACTTCACGTCCAGCCTGTATCGCAAACGATTTTTCAACACCTTCATAAGATTCAGAGATATCTTCTAATTTCTCAAGTCTCCGAATGTAATTTTCAAGCGTCTCACTTCTTGCACCAGGGCGTGCTGCAGATAATGCATCTGCTGCCGCAACAAGAACAGCGATAATAGATGTCGGTTCTTGGTCACCGTGGTGAGAGGCAATACTGTTGATGACAACAGGATGCTCTTTATATTTCGTCGCAAGCTCAACGCCAATTTCTACGTGGCTTCCTTCTACTTCATGATCAATGGCTTTTCCAATGTCATGCAGAAGACCTGCTCGTTTTGCAAGCTTTGCATCTTCTCCAAGCTCTGAAGCCATGAGACCTGCAAGATGTGCAACCTCAATTGAATGCTTCAGGACATTTTGTCCATAACTTGTACGGAATTTTAAGCGACCGAGAATTTTGATGAGATCCGGATGCAGACCGTGAACTCCGACTTCGAATGTCGTTTGCTCACCCATCTCACGGATATAATCATCGACTTCACGGCGTGATTTTTCCACCATTTCTTCAATTCGTGCAGGATGAATGCGGCCATCCTGGACTAGCTTGTCCAGAGCTATCCTCGCTGTTTCACGTCTAATCGGATCAAAGCCCGATAGGATAACAGCTTCAGGTGTATCATCTATGATCAAGTCAATACCTGTTAACGTTTCTAACGTACGGATATTTCGTCCTTCACGTCCGATAATACGACCTTTCATCTCATCATTTGGAAGATTGACTACAGATACCGTCGTTTCAGCTACATGATCAGCTGCACAACGCTGTAACGCAAGTGAAAGAATGTTTTTCGCCTTTTTATCAGCCTCTTCTTTCGCTCGGTTTTCAGATTCTTTCGTCATGACTGCAATGTCGTGGGAAAGCTCATTTTCAACTTGATCCAGAATGATTTGTTTCGCTTCATCTCGAGTTAAACTAGAAATGCGTTCTAACTCGGCTTTCTGCAAACGAATCATATCATCCACTTTGCTTTCCATCTCTTCAATATGTTGTTGTCGTTCATTCAGAGAATGATCTCTCTTCTCCAACAGGGACTCCCGTTTATCTAAAGATTCGTCTTTGCGATCAAGATTTTCCTCTTTTTGAAGTAAACGGTTTTCTTGTCTTTGAAGCTCATTACGTCTTTCACGAACTTCTTGCTCCGCCTCTACACGAAAGGAATGAATTTCATCTTTCGCTTCCAAGAGCGCTTCTTTCTTCAATGCTTCCGCATCACGCTTTGCATCCTCAACAATTTGTTCGGCCATGTTTCTTGCGCCGGATATTTTTGCTTCTGCAATGGTTTTACGAACAAAGTAGCCAACAACTAAACAGATTAGGCTCAGCAAAATGGAGATGATCGTAAACATCGTAGGCGACATATTTTCACCTCCTCTTGCTATGAACTTGGTTTTACAAATAAAGTGTCGGCATGTACATTGTTTTGTGTCTCAACATACAGGGCCTTCACAGGGAATGAGATCCTCACTGCCCTTGTCAAGTTTAAATTAGTTATCAATCATGTTAAGAAAAACAAGTGATACATTCCCATTGTAATTGTGTCGGAAATACTTGTCAAGCTAGTCAGACTGAGGCGTAAGTCGTTATTTCAAGCAAAGACAGAACTTTTGACCTGCTAGCTGTCATGTAAATGTAAAAAAAAGACGCTTTTCAGCGTCTTTAGCGTGTAGACAAACCCTCGCATTCGGTGTCAGGTCTGCGCTCCGGTGCTCACGAATGTTTAATTCGCTCCGCTCCGGTACTCGCCCTTCCTAGACTTCAAAGGTTTTCTATCACGCTGAAAAGAAGACAAAGGGCTAAAATAAAGATCATTTTAGCCCTTTGTCAACCATCTAAGACGCTTTTCAGCGTCTTTTAGTCTTTAAATTTCCAATTCCTCTTGTCCTTCTTCTTCTTCAGCTGCTTTCACTCCGTTTGTGTCCAAACCGTAGTGCTCTCTAATTTGTTCTTGAATCATGAGAAGAATATCTTTGTTTTCTTTAAGGAACTGTTTCGCATTTTCGCGGCCTTGCCCAAGACGTTCCTCTTGATAAGAATACCAAGCACCGCTCTTTTGTACGATATCTAGTTCGCTTCCAAGGTCGATGATTTCTCCCTCTTTTGAGATTCCTTCACCGTACATAATGTCTACTTCTGCAATACGGAATGGCGGTGCTACTTTGTTTTTCACCACTTTAATTCTCGTTTTATTCCCCATAATGTCATTGCCCTGCTTCAGCTGTTCAGCACGGCGCACTTCTAAACGAACAGACGAATAGAACTTAAGCGCACGTCCACCTGGCGTTGTTTCAGGGTTACCGAACATGACCCCAACTTTTTCACGAATTTGGTTAATAAAGATGGCAATGGTTTTCGATTTATTAATGGCACCTGATAGTTTACGAAGTGCTTGGGACATCAAACGTGCTTGTAAACCAACATGTGAATCACCCATGTCCCCTTCAATCTCTGCTTTTGGTACAAGAGCAGCTACTGAGTCAATGACAACAATATCAACTGCACCACTACGGACAAGAGCTTCTGCAATTTCAAGTGCTTGTTCTCCTGTATCAGGCTGAGAAAGTAACAGCTCATCAATATTGACACCTAGTTTTTGAGCGTAAACTGGATCGAGCGCATGCTCTGCATCGATAAATGCAGCTTGTCCTCCCTGCTGCTGAACCTCAGCAATGGCATGAAGTGCTACTGTCGTTTTACCAGAACTCTCTGGACCATATACTTCAATAATACGGCCGCGAGGATATCCACCTATTCCAAGTGCAGTATCAAGTGCTAACGAACCACTCGGTACTGTTGAAATGCGTGTATCTGTTTGCTCTCCTAGTTTCATAATAGAGCCTTTACCAAACTGTTTTTCTATTTGTTTAAGAGCCATATCTAAGGCTGCTTGACGATCACTCATTCTATTGTTTCCTCCTTTATCAATTCCACTATCTATACTATACCTTGTTTTACGTCATTTGCCAAGAAAAAAACGAACACATATTCGATTTTTTCTTGGCAGATTTTTAAGAAAAGAGTGATTTCTATTAGAAAAAACACTCTTTTATAAAGGAGTAAACCTAACAAAAAACAAAATTAACTCTCTTTTAATAAATTGAGCAAGTGATGCAGACCGTATTTCACAGCGCGCTTTCGAATGCCCGACCGGCTTCCTGTAAACATCCATTCAAACACGTCTGTATGGTCTTTCGTAGATAGCCCAATGAACACTTTTCCGACAGGCTGTCCCTCGTGGGTATCAGGGCCTGCTACACCCGTAAAACTAATGCCAATATCACTTCCCGCGAGCTTTCTAGCACCTTCAGCAAGCTCTAGAGCACACTCTTTGCTGACAGCACCATGAGAAGACAACGTTTCCTCCCGGCAGCCAAGCACCTGCTGTTTGACTTGATTTGTATAACAAACGACACTGCCGCTAAAAATCGACGATGCACCTTCAAGATCTGTCAGCCATTCAGAAAACATTCCGCCAGTCAGGCTCTCAGCCGCTGCCACTGTTTTCCCGTGTTCGTGCAAGGCCTTGGAAGCTTCACGGACAAGTGATGTATCATCATACCCGTAGAAGTACTCACCTACCCGCGCTAAAATTTTCGCTTCTGTTTCTTTTAACAGACGCTCCGTTTCTTTTTCATCCTCATGCTTAGCCGTGAGCCTAAGTGTCACTTCACCGTCAGATGCGAGAGGTGCAATCGTCGGGTTGGTTTGAGCATCAATTAAATCTTCTAGGTCTGTTTCAAGCTGTGATTCACCGATTCCGAAGAAGCGGAGAACAACAGACACGATTTTTTCCTTTAAACCCAGTTTCTCAGAAATCAGCGGCTTCGCCTCGTTCTCAAACATCGGATGCAGTTCACTTGGCGGTCCAGGAAGCAACATATAAAATGTATCGTCTTCTTGAATAAACATACCTGGGGCCATCCCAAACCGGTTTACGAGCACATCAGATCCTTCTAGAACGAGTGCCTGCTTACGGTTATTCGGCGACATGTCTCGTCCAGTCTTTCGAAAGTAGTCTTGAATGGATTCAAATGCTTCTTCATTTAGCACGAGCTCTTTTCCGAGCGTACTCGCAATGGTTTCTTTTGTTAAATCATCTTTGGTTGGTCCAAGACCACCTGAGAAGATAATAAAATTCGATCTTTCCTGCGCCACTTGAATGGCCCTTTTTAAACGCTCTGGATTGTCACCAACTGCTGTGTGGTAATAAACATTCACACCAATTTCAGCTAGCTGTTTGCTGATAAATTGTGCATTCGTATTCGTAATTTGCCCTAGCAAAAGTTCGGACCCGACTGCAATAATTTCTGCTTTTCTCTCTGACTTCAAAGCGTACACGTCCTTTTTAGTTAGAATTCTTTAAAGCTTCCCAGTTTTTTGCAAAGTAATCCCAGCCTGACACAACAGTGAAGAACACTGCTACCCACATCGCAAGGTCACCAAACGGGAATGATACAAGTTCAAATGGCAGGTTATGCAATAGAAGTGCTGAAATCGCAATGATTTGCGCCCATGTTTTCACTTTTCCAAGCATATTAGCTGCTACCACTTCACCGCCTCCGGCTAATACAAGCCTTAGACCGGTTACAGCAAATTCACGGCTAATGATCACAATCGCCATCCATGCCGGTGTGAGGTTGTATTGAACAAGTATAATTAAAGCAGCTGAAACAAGCAATTTATCTGCAAGCGGATCTAAAAATTTACCAAAGTTTGTCACTAAGTTCAGTTTACGCGCATAGTACCCATCAATCCAGTCAGTTGTCGAAGCGACAATAAACAGAATTGCTCCAACAAGATGCGTCACTTCGATGCTGACGTTACCAAAACGCGCAACACCCCAATCTAAAGGTGCAAGCATAATGATCATAAAAACAGGGATCAAGGCGATCCTAGAAAGAGTTATTTTATTCGGTAAGTTAAACATGAAATTCAATCCTCCAATAAGCCATTTTTTTATGTATATATAATAGTAGGAACAAAAGAAAAGTCATCTACTTGCTTAAGATGACTTTTCCTTTCCTTTATTCACAATCACAATGTTTTGTGTCATGGTGTTTTTAGGGTCTAATTCGTACTTAAGCGTTTCGTCATTCACCTTGATATCAATTCCAGTCGCATTGCCTAGACGGATATCGACCTGAGAGAGCTCAGACAAGTCTGTTTTAAACGATTCGCCATCTTTTAGTTCACCCATCTTCAGCACTTTTCCAGATTCGTCTCTGACGCGCAGCCATGAAGCTTTTGTTGCAGAAATGGTTAACTCCATCTCATCTGCACCTGACACTTCATACGTTGTCGTTGAGCCTTCCGTATTCGTTGCCTTCAAAGAGACCGTTTCATCGTCTTTGGATGAATCCTTTGATGAGTCATCTTTTTTAAGTGATTTTTCTTGATCATCTGACGAAGCTTTTTCTTTTTTCTTTTGATCCTTTGCAAGAGATGAATCCTCAGATACTTCATATTTAGATTCTGACTGCTGAGGAGCCGTCTGATTGTTCTTCTGCCCGCTATCATGATTGACCGCCTGCACAATTACATAAATGATCGCGATGACCACAAGGACGCCTCCAATAATCAAGATGGTCGGCAGCAGCTCAAGCACCTTCGAGGCAGGCTTTGGCAGCTCTCTTTGCGGCTTAATATTTGCTAATTTATCAGATACTTCATCGTTATACGTGCTCGGTACATCTTTACGAAATTCTTCGAACAATTGTTCAGGATTTAGTCCAACGGCTTCGGCATATTGTTTAATAAACGCTCTGACGTAAAATTTACCTGGAATAATATCATAGTTTCCTTGTTCGATTGCTAGCAAGTAGCGCTTTTGGATTTTGGTCACCGTCTGAAGATCCTCCAGCGACATCCCTTTTTCCTCTCTGGCCTCAATGAGCCGTTTTCCCAATTCAGTCAAAACAAACACCTACCATTACCATATTAAAAATCGAAGCCAGAAAAACCAGAATGATCAAACACTTGTGGTTCTTCAGCGTGCTCATATGTAATCTCTTCATCTGCACTATTACGCAATTCAATGATATAGTCGAAATCATCCATTGTATATTCTGAATTTTGAATAAAGATGTCTGGATGCTCAACCACCTTCGTTGCCGGCAGTCTCATAATTTCTCTTAAAAGCTGCAAGTGCTTCTCAGAACCTCTTCGCGTCGACACAATCCCATCAATAATAAAGACGTTATCTGGGCTGTATTCATCCGCAATCAGCTGACTTCGGATCGTCTGTTTCAAAAGAGTGGACGATACAAAAAGCCATCTCTTACTGGCACATACACTTGAAGCCACAATTGATTCTGTTTTTCCGACACGCGGCATCCCGCGAATCCCAATCAATTTATGTCCTTCTTTTTTAAATAGTTCAGCCATAAAATCTACAAGAAGACCAAGCTCGTCCCTTTCAAAACGGAACGTCTTTTTGTCATCCGCATCACGCTGAATATATCTGCCGTGACGAACCGCTAAGCGGTCACGAAGTTTTGGCTGTCTTAATTTCGTTACTTTTATCGTTTCCATTGTATTTAAAATTGATTCAAGGCGCTTAATTTGATCTGTGTGGTCACAGCGCAAAAGCATTCCGCGTCTTGATACATCAACACCATTAATTGTCACAATATTAATTGAAAGCATCCCCATTAGAGAAGAAATGTCTCCTAATAGTCCGGGACGGTTTACCTGTATCTCATATTCAAAATACCATTCGAGCTTTGCCAAATGATATTACCCCCTTCATTGTGGCAAATTTTTACCTTCCTTTATCATAAAGCATTTTCACATTTTTAGAAAGCACAATGTTGCTAAACGGTTAAAATAAAAAGAGAGGCACAAACGACCCCTCTTTTTGTTTAGTGCGAGCTATTATTTTCAACCAGCTTGACCATCATATTGGCAATAGCGCGCTGCTCATCTTCTGATGCAACGCTCCAAAGGTCAGCAAGTACTCTTTCTTGCTCGTTCTTTGCTTCAACTTCGTTAGCTAAATATCCGCCAATTTCATACGCAAGGTTATTGATGGTATCATCTTTTAAACCTTTATCCTGCGCATGATTTAAACGGTCACCTAAAAAGTTTTTCCAATGGTCCCAGTTCTCAAGTACTGACATGTCGATTCCTCCATTCGAAAAGATGAATTACAGCCATAGCTTTTGTCATGGAGAGACGAATTATACACGTTTTTTAACAGTACCAGCCGCCATTAACGGATAAAATTTGACCTGTCATATAACTTGACTGCTTTGAGGCGAGAAACCAAATGACATTTGCAATCTCCTCAGGTGATGCAAGCCGGCCAAGCGGGATTTCTTCCTCAAGCATTGCAATATCTTCTTGTGTGAAGCTTTTCATCATGTCTGTACGGACAGCACCTGGCGAAACAGCATTTGCTCTAATTCCACTTGGGGCAAGCTCTTTTGCCAGACCTTTAATAAACGCATTTTGCGCCCCCTTCACCATGCTGTACAGCACTTCACACGATGCACCTGTTTCTCCCCATATCGAGCTTACTACAACAATATGACCTGCTTTTTTTTGAATCATGGCTGGCAATAGGTGTTGGGTGAGCTCATATGGACTTGTGACATGCAGCTGCACCATACTGGCTAATACATCTTTTTCTGTATCTGTCACTAATCCTACATGACTTTTACCGCTATTTAATACAAGAATATCTGGGGATACAGGCAGACGGCTGACGAGCTCATCTGCTCCGCCCATTTTAGCTAAATCCGCTTGAACGACGTGCGTCTGAATATGACATGTTTCTTCCAGCTGAGCGGCAAGCTGCACGGCTGCCTGTTCATTTTTGTGATAATGGAGCATCACGTGGCAGCCTTTTTGGGCAAGCTTTTTGGCTGCAGCCTGCCCAATCCCGCCACTGGCACCTGTTATCAGCGCCCAACGACTCATCACATGGATTCCTACTTTCTATTTGAAATATCTATTCTTTTCGTTTAAATGGGAACCAGTTAGCTGATCCGAACAATTTCACCATCACAGGTACGAACAATGGTAGCACAACGAGTGCGTACAGCAAAAGTCCTGTTAGAACAAGTGTTGCAATCTGCAGGAGAGACAGCACTCCTGAAGGAAGCATTGCTGCAAAGGTTCCTGCCAAAATAACAGCAGCAGACATAATGACAGAGCCCATATTCTTCATTGATTCGGTCATAGCAAACTGAATGTCTTTTGTTTTGTATTCATTGAACCGCTCCATTAAGAAAATCGAATAATCGACTCCGAGTGCCATTAATATGACAAATCCAAAGAATGGAACAGCCCAGTTAATGCCCGGGTATCCGAAGAAATGGGTGAAAATAAATTCTGTCATCCCGATAGCTGTAAAGTAAGTCAAAATAAGTGAACCTACCAAGTACAGCGGCATAACAAGCGAACGGAACAGGATCACCAGGATGAGGAAAATACCGATCATCATGTAAAGAACCGTCTTATTGAAATCTTGGTCTGACAGCTGTTTTAAATCAGCGTTCATACTTGATACACCTGAAACGCCGAATGATGCATCTTTTAGGTTCGTTTCAGGAAGTGCCCGCTCGACAGAAGCTTCTACTTGTTTGATCGTCGACAAGGCTTCATTGCCATATGGATTTTTTTCTAAAATGACATCAATTTTTGTCATCTTGCGGTCATCCGACATGTATGAATCAAATACTTGCTTGAATGCTTTATTTTTCAGCACGTCTTTTGGGATAAACCAGCCGGCCATGTCTTGATCTGGTGCATTTTTCAGTTCGTCTAAGTAGTCACCTGCACCCATTAACCCGCTTGAAATTTTCTCCAGGCCACTTGCGCTCTTGTTCAGCCCATCTGTCAGCTTGGTCAGGTCATCACCAAAGCCGCCAATCTTTTCTTTCATATGTTTTTGACCATCAATCACTTTGCCAGCTCCATTTGCAAGCTTCGGCATATTATCAGCTAACTGTCCTTGACCTTTAGACGTTTGATCAAGTCCAGTTTCAATTGCGTCTAAGCCAGCAATGAGCTCATCGATTTGACTCGTCAAGACTTTCTGCTGCTCTGAAGCTTTTGCGATAAAGGCATCCGCTGCTTCAAGCTGTTTTTTGGCTTCTTTTGCTTGTTTGGCATAGCTGTCTGCCTGTTTCGCCCCTTCTTGCAAGGTCGTAGAAAGTTCATTATATGAAGCTTTGATGGCTTGATACGATTGATTTTCTTTTACCTGCGGAATTTGTTTTTCGAGTGTACTAAATTGTTTATTTGCTTGTGTGATTAATGCTTTTACATCCGCTGCGGCAGAGGATGACGTATCAACTTGCGCTAATGCTGCCTTTAATTCTTTGGAAATGCTTTTATACAGCGACACTTGCTGATTCACTTGTGCGACTTGGGCCGTTAATTCCTTTTTCGCACTTTTAATTTTTTCTTTAATCTCTGCTACACCGTTTTTGTTTTGATCGATTCCGCTTTGCAGTTTTCTTAACATTTTCTCGACATTTTGAATGCCTGTTTGTACTGATTCAGTGCCAGAAATCAGCTGGTTAATGCCTTTTCCAGATGATTTGATCTGCGGCGTTTGATCTTCAATAGATTTACTCATTGTCGTCAGTGCATCTTGGATTTTTTTCAAGCCTTCATTGCTTTTATCAAGTCCGGTATTCAGCTCTTTGGCTTGTGATTTCACGTACAGATCACTCAGCCCTTTACCGACAGGACGTGTCGCACTTCTCACTTTACTTACGCCATCTGTTTGTTCAATTGCACGGCTGAGCTTTTCAACGGCAATCAGCCCTTTATTGTTGTCTAACAAATCAGCTGATTTCACGACAATCGTTGCCGGCAGTGCTTCTCCTGGCCCAAATTTGTCAGAAATGGTATTGAATGCATTGACTGATTCGTATTTATTACCGATTTCATCTAAGCTGTTATACGAAAGCGTTCCTTTATACATGAGAATGGGCGGAAGCGTAATGATTCCTACGATTAATAAACTAAAAAGTGGTTTCTTAAAGGAAAAGCGTCCTGCTGTTTCCCACATTTTTGACTGCGGATGAGCAATATCACCTTTAATCGGCCAAAATAACACTTTTCCTAAAACCGCCATAAAGAACGGAACAATCGTGAGAAGCGCCACAATCAGCACAGCGACACCAACTGCTACTGCAACAGCTGATTTATAGAGCTGGAATTGCGCCAGGCCTATACAGGTAAAACCGATCAGCACAGCAATTCCGCTGAATAAAACGGTCTTTCCTGCTGTTTTATACGTAATCAGAATCGCCTCAATTTTATCTTTACCGTGTGCGATCTCTTCTTTAAAGCGGCTGAGAAGCAGAATGCAGTAGTCCGTTCCTATTCCAAACATGATCGCGACCATGAAGATTTGGGTAAAGGTCGAGAGCGGGAAGTCGAGATATTTGACTAAATAAGCCACGATGGATTGACTCACCAAGTAAGACAGAGCTACTGCGACTAACGGAACGAAAGGCGCCACAGCTGATCTAAAGACAAGGACAAGGACGATGAGAATAAACCCAATCGTAATGAACTCTGTTTTCTTCAGACCTTCTTGCGAGCTTGTGATCACATCATCATCAATTAATGGCTGTCCTGTCATTTCAAATGTCAGATTTAAGCTCTTCAGCTTTTCATTGACTTTTTCTTTAAAATCAGAAGCTTTGATTTTGTTTGAGTCATATGTAACTGGAACAAGAAGCGTTGTTTCATCTTTAGAGAGCATTTGTTTTTTGATATCTTTATTGGCTTCAAAATAAGAAGTGATGTCCTCTACATGAAGATCTTGATCTTTTTCTATAATCTCCATTGCCTTTTTTAAAGATGTTTCTCTTTCTTTTACGATGTTCTTTTCTTGAAAGACAATGACGATTGATTTTTCTGTATCGCCGTTTTCAGACATTTTCTTTAATAACTGATCCGCATATGAGGACGGATAGCCGTCTGGTACAGAAATTTGCCCTTTTTCTTTTGTTAATTGCGCCATATTAGGAGCGGTGATGAGTAACACTGCCGCTAATACGATCCATAGAATCGTGATCAGCCATCTACCCTTTATGATTGCTCTCATTAGTACTTTGTGCCTCCTCTTCGATGATCACTTGATAGATCTTTTCATATGTTTGAATAAATGATTCCATTTCTTTTTCTTCCAGCTTTTCAAAATAAGATCGAACTAGATCCTGAAGCTGCTTTTCCATTCGGCTGACCACATCTTTGCCCTCTGGCGTGACGTATAGGTGAACATTTCTTCGATCGGCTTGATCGTGCTCACGGACAATATAGTTTTTCGTAAAAAGACGATTTGTCATGGAGGTTACAGCACTTTTGTTCACATTACATACATTTGCAAGGTCAGTTGATGTACATCCAGGATGTAAATTGATGTATCGAAGCGAGTAATACTGATCAAGCGTCAGCTCTTTATCAAGCTTTTCCGTGATCATACTCGATACCTTTTTTTCCATCATGAGATAGACGTCTGCATATCTCTGAATGAGCTGTGCAATTTTATTTTGTTCCATACGCTGCTCCTTTTTAGTTTAAGTGTTTAACTATTAAAGAGTTTAACTAACGAACAAATTGATTGTCAATGAAAATCCTCACTAATAACATGCTTTTATCAATTAGACATAAAAAAGACAAACTCATTTGATCTGAGTTTGTCTTTTTTTATTTATTTTGTTTTCGGGACGACTTTGAAAACGGACATCCGTTCTTCATCAATTTCTTCCTCTAAAATTTGCTGAATGTCGGCTAATTGGATTTGTTCCAGCATGGTCACGACATCAAATAAGCTCATGTCTAAAAATGCATATCGAGTGAATTGGTTCGCAATGTATTCGGGAGAGTTCATGGCTTTTAAAAAGCTGCCGATTTTCTTCTTGCGCGCTAGCTCAATTTTTTCTTCTGACATCAGGTTCTTTGCTTGAAGAAGGGTTTCTTTTAATTCTTTTGCCAGTTGATCAGGATCATTTGTATCTCCGCCAACGGACGTGAAGCCAAAGCCGCCTTCTTCCGTATAATCGTAGCTGAAGGTCTCATCAATTAAGCCTTTTTCATACATTTGTTCATATTGTAAGGAGCTTTTACCAAACAGCGTCTCTAAAATGAGATTCATCCCGAGCTCATGTTTTAGCAGCTGATTTCCTTTTTTATGAGGATTCTTTGTTTTCAACCCGAACATACATTTCGAGCCTTGTACGTTCATAGGAAGTTCGTATTCTTTTCGGTACACACCTTCAGGCTCATTGATGTCTTTTCGTTTGATCTCTGGCTGGTCTGTAAATGGCTTTTTCGCCTGATTCGCTCTGACTTGATCTAATATTTGCTTTGGATCAACGGGACCGACAACAAATAGAAGCATATTGCTCGGGTGATAGAACGTTTCATAGCATTCATACAAATGATCTTTTGTAATCGGAGCAATACTTTCTACTGTTCCAGCAATATCAATTCTCACGGGATGCTCTTGATATAGATTTTCAATCAGACCGAAGAATAAACGCCAGTCCGGATTGTCATCATACATGTTAATCTCTTGGCCAATGATGCCTTTTTCTTTTTCGACCGTTTTTTCAGTAAAATAAGGCTCTTGAACAAAATCAATGAGTGTCTCAAGGTTTTGTTCGACATTTGAGGTGCTTGAGAATAAGTAAGCTGTTCTCGTAAACGTTGTAAAAGCGTTTGCGGATGCTCCTTGCTTACTAAATGTATGAAATACGTCTCCATCTTCTTTTTCAAACAGTTTATGCTCTAAGAAATGGGCAATTCCGTCAGGCACTCGAATCATGTCTTCTTTGCCAAGCGGCACAAATTCGTTATCGACAGAGCCATATTTGGTTGTAAAGGTCGCATAGGTTTTGTTAAACCCTTGCTTTGGCAGCACATAGACGTCAAGTCCGCTCTCCATTTTTTCGTGATAGACCGTTTCTTGCAGCTGGTCGAATTGAATTGTTTTCACTGTCATGAAGTACCCTCCGTTCCTTTAAGAAAATAGGTCGTATCCCATTCGATTTTCTGACCCACTTTGATGATGTCCTCTTTTGTCACTCGGTCTAATGCTTCTAAAAAGGAATCAAGGGTTTCCCCTGTTGGCACAACGGCATGCTGATACAAATATTCTGCTGTCCCATAAGATGTATCAATCGTTTCAAGCAGCTGATTTTTGACGACAGCCTTTGTTTGGTCAATCGCTTCATCTGAAAAATCACCTTTTTGCATTGCTTCAAATTGTTCTTTAATGATGTCTACTGCCTGCTGGTAGTTGCCGACTTCAATTCCTGACATGACCATCATCAAGCCTTTAAAGCTCTCAAGTCTAGACACAGCGTAGTACGCAAGACTTGCTTTTTCTCGAACATTGATGAATAGCTTCGAATGCGAGAAGCCGCCAAATATGCCATTAAACAAATGCAGCGCCGGATAATCTTCATCTGCAATCGTCGTATGCGTGCGAAAGCCGATATTCAGCTTGCCTTGCTTCACGTCCTCTTCATCAATGACTTCTTTTGCTTCTTTTTGCGTTCTTGTTGAGTCAGCGTGTTGTTTGACCGGTTCTCTATCACTTGTTTTGAAGTATTGAGAGACCATTCGGCTGATGTCTTGTTCGTCAACATCTCCCACAACATAAAGATCAAGCTGATTTGATTGAAGCGCATGCTCATAAGCTTCAAAAAGCGAGTGAGCTGTGATCGTTTCAATGTCTTCCATTTCTCCATTGACGTGCAGTGCATACGGTTCACCTTTGCACATTTCCTGCACAAGTCTTAAGTTCGAGTAACGCATTTTATCATCATACACTGCTTGAATTCGCTGTTTTAATGTGCGTTTTTCTTGATCTACATATAATTGACTAAACACCCCATCTTCAACATACGGATGGAATAGTAGGTCAGATAGTAAGGCAATCCCTTTTTCTAGTAAAGGGGTTTGATCCTTTAAATATTTTTCATTCGCCATTTCCAGGCGGAAGGTAATGATGTGATTTTCCCCTTTTTTCGCCATGTCTGCCGAAACAGTTGCACCATAAAGCTCATCAAAATAAGCACGCAATTCTCCCGTTTTCGGCATTTTCTCTGTTCCTCTTAACAGCACATGCGGGAAAAGTGAACGCATGGTGACATCATCTTTCGATAGAGGCGCAAGCATTTTAAAAAGAATTGTGACCGTTTTAAATTTTTCTGTTTTGACAATATGAGTATGAAGACCAGGTGTGTCTAGTGTCTTCTCTTGTAAGTACGTCATGAGAAACCTCCTTTGTTCATCCTATTTATTATGTATTAGAACATAGCTGATATATACGTGAAACAGCCATTTAATAGACATTATATCAATCAGAGGAAAGGATAGGAAATAAAAACGCCTCTGCTATAAGCAGAGACGCCGGTGTTATTTCATTCTAAAAGGCCACCAATTCCATTTACCGAAAATACGAACCATGACCGGGATAAAGAGCGGCAATACAACAAAAGCATATAATAAAAGTCCAATGAGTATGACCGTTGCAATCTCAATAAGTGATAATACACCAGACGGCAGCATGGCGGCGAAGGTCCCCGCTAATATCGCGACTGCTGAAATAATGACGGAACCCATATTTCTCATCGCTGATATCATTGATGCTTGCACATGCTCTCCCTTCCATTCATTAAAGCGATCCATCAGAAAGATCGAATAATCAATGCCAAGGGTGACAAGAATGACAAAGCTGAAAAATGGGACAGCCCAGCTGACACCGTCGTAGCCAAAAAAGGTTTTAAAGATCCATTCAGTTAAACCGATGGATGTAAAATACGTTAAAATAAGTGAAAGTGTTAAGTATATCGGCATGACGATTGACCGTAATAATATAATTAAAATGATAAAGATGCCAATTAACATGAAAATGACCGTTCGAATAAAGTCACCGTCAGATGTTTCTTTTAAATCTACATTTAAACTTGAGATACCAGACACACCGTAATTTACATTCTTTAACCCGCTGACAGGTAAATATTGATCAAGGGTGTCCTCAATTTTCGCAACGCCTTTCATCGCTTCATTGCTGTATGGATTCACATTTAATATGACTTCAAAGGTTGTTAATTTACGATCTGGAGACATATACGTATGAAAGATTTGTTTAAATTCATGACGTTTCAGCACGTCTTCTGGAATAAACCAGCCCGTTATTTCTTCATCTGGCGCTTGCTGAAGCTGCTTTAAGTAGCCGTCCGCCTCTGTGAAGCCGCTTTTGACCTGCTCGAGCCCTTCAATACTTTCATCTAAACCATCTGTTAACAATGTGAGTTTTGATGAAAGCTGGTTAAATCCTTTTTTGATGGCTTTTTGGCCGTCTGTCAGCTGATCTGCTCCATCTTCAATTTTAGGCATTTCTTTGATCAATTGTTTTTGTCCTTCATTTGTTTGTTCAAGACCGTCATAAATTTGATCGAGCCCGTCCATGAGTGCTTGCACTTGGCGTTTTACGTCTTTTTGCTTGCTTGATAAGGTTTGAATTACTTGATCTGCTTTTTTGATCTTTTGTTTAAAGTGAGAGGCTTCCTCTTCATACACACTCATTTGGTCCCCTGCTTGATCAAGCATTCCTTTTGTGTCTTTGAATACTTTCTTGATTTCTTTATATTCATCCATATCTTTTACTTCTGGAAGCCGTTTTTCAAGTGCTTCAAACGATACATTTTCATAGGATTTTTTTACTTTTTTAATGGTGGTCATCAGCTGCTGATTCGATTTCGCATGACGTTCCAGCGTACTCACCATTCGCTTAAGCTCTTGAATCATCACTTCACTGCTGCGATATTCTTGCTCTAATTCCTTTTTTGCTTCTTTGATTTTACTTCGGATGGTCCCGACGCCATCTTTACTGCGCCTTACCCCATCTTCTAAAGAGATCAAGGACTCCCTTACTTCTCCAATTCCGCTTTTGATCGCTTTTGTTCCATCAATCAGCTGGTCAATGCCTTTAGCGGATTCTTGAATTTTTGGTTTTTGTTTAAGAAGGGCAAGATTTGTTTCGGTCAGGCCATCTGAAATTTTCCCGATTCCTTCGTGGCCTTTGCCAAGTTCTCCTCCCAGCTCTTTTGCTTGAGAGGTGACGTAAAGCTGACTTAGCCCGTCTCCAACAGGCCTAGTGACACTGCGGACTGTTTTTACTTCGTCAATGTCATTTAATTTACGGGTCAGTTTTTCAATCATGACAATCTTTTCTTGGTTATCTAACTTATTGTCACTTTCAACAAGTACATTCAGGGGCAGCGCTTCCCCAAAGCCAAATTGCTCTGATATCGTATTAAATGCAGACACTGATTCATACTTTGTCCCAATCTCATTTAAGCTGTTATAAGAAAGAGTTCCGTCGTACATCAAAATAGGAGGCACAGTAATTAGTGCAACTAAACCTAAACTGATCAGCGGCCTTTTAAATGAAAAACGCCCAGCCCATTCCCACATTTTACTTTGCGGGTGGCGAATGTTCTCTCTTTTAGATGGCCAAAAAAGGGATTGTCCGAAAACAGACATAAAAAAGGGAACGATGGTGACTAGGGCAATCAGCAGTATGCCAACTCCAACAGCAACACTAACGGCTGATTGATACAATTGAAATTTGGCAAACCCAATGCTTGAGAAGCCGACTAATACGGCTAAGCCACTGAAAAAGACCGTTTTCCCTGCACATTTATATGTGATGATAATCGACTCTTTGACATCACGACCTTGACCGATCTCTTCTTTAAAACGGCTTAACAGCAAAATACAATAATCTGTTCCTATACCGAACATAATAGCTACCATAAAAATCTGAGTAAAATTAGATAGAGGAAATTGCATATATTCTACTAGAAAAGCCACAATACACCGGCTGACGGCATAAGAAATGCCGATCGTAATGAGCGGAACAACAGGTGCCAAAATCGATCTGAAAACAATGATTAAAATAAAGAAAATAAAGATCATCGTAATAAGTTCAGTTTTCTTCAGACCTTGTTGAGAGCTTTTAATGACATCTGAATCCACAAATTTTTGACCCGTCATTTCATATGAGACATGATAGGGCTTTAAAACTTCCTCAATTTGTTCTTTAATCTTCACAGCTTTTGTTTCGTAGTGGTCGAATTTGAATGGAACAAGAAGTGTACTTTTATCCTTTGATAAAAGTTGTTTTTGAATGTCCGGATCTACATGAAAATACGAAGTAATTCCGTCAATGTGGAGGTCTGGGGCATGAGTCATGAGTGCAGATAAAGCCTTTTTTAATTCCTGCTCTTTCTCAGGGAACAGATGTTGTTCGGAGAATACAATGACACCCGTATCTTTTTTCCCGTTATGATCTGATAGCTTATCCAATAAGTGAAGTGCCTCAGCTGTTGGTGTCCCCTCCGGAACCTTTAATTGCCCTTTTTCTCTTGTTAATTCCTCTAAATTAGGCGCAGTAATAAACAGAATCACAGCTGTTATCATCCACACCACTAATACAATCCATCTTGCTTTAATTATTTGCAACATAGCTGCTTCAAGCTCCTTCTAGTTCATCAATCAATTTGCTGTATTTGAGCGTGTCTGAAGTGCTGACTGCGTCTCCTTCAACGTGCTAATGGCAGGATGACCTATTCAATTGTCTTTTCGTGTTGAAGAAACACATATTCATCATCAGCACGCGAGCTCAATTTCTGCCTGAAGAAAGACAGAAAATGAATGTTTTTGAACACCTCCTATTTGGGATAATTTAAAAGATATTACTATACATTAGTTTAACTATCAAAATTTTACATGTCAATTTATAAAAAAGAAAAAAGATGGCAAAATACCGTCTTTTTTCTAGATTAAACCGTTTTTAATTGTTCACTTTCATCCTTTTCATCTGGCTGGATGAAGAAGAGGACCAAAAATAGTGAAATAAGACTGCAAATGGTCGAGAGAATAAAAACGATGGAGTCCCCTTTATCCATGAGATAGGCGTAAATCGGAGGTCCTAAAGCGACACCGATAAAACGCATACTGCTGTAAAATGACGTAATGGTTCCGCACTGCTCTTTTTCGATTCCTTCTGTGATCAGGGCATCAAGTGCAGGCAGTACAATACCGATGCCAACACCGCCAATGCTTAAACAGATAAACAATACGTAAAAGCTGTGATTCCACCATAAAAACATATAGGAAAGTGATAACAAGGCCATGCCTACGATTATAAAGATTCTCATTTTCCCTTTTTCTTTTCCAATCGTTTTCCCAGCAATGTATGAACTGATGGATAGAAAAAGGAGCGGGATACTAAGCAGGAGCCCTTTTTTGACACCCTTAATTTGATAAGCTGCCTCAAGGTTATCAGATAAGTAAAAAAGCACACCAAAAAGAAGAAACATAATAAAACCGCCAATTGCAAAAATGGCATAAAGCCAGCGTCCCTCATGTTTAAAAATGGTCTTTGTTGATTTTAAAAATTCTTTGAATGTAGGCGGGTCCTCCTCTTTTTTCGCGGACTCTACCATGAACAGTACCATGAGAAAGCTGATGATTGAAAAGAACGGAATAAACCAAAACGGCACAAACCAAAACCATGAAGCTAGAAGCGCCCCAATAATCGGGCTTAATACCTTTCCAGCTGTGTTAGAGGTTTCGATGGCGCCAAGTCCCGCACTTACTTCTTCATCATCATGAAACAAATCTCCTATAAACGGCATCACGACAGGTGCTGCCCCGGCTGAGCCAACACCTTGAAGGACCCTTCCAAATAGAATCCACATGTAGGGTTCTTTCATGATCGTTGAGGCAACTGCTGCCACAGCCCCACCAAGACCTGCGATTAACAGACACGGCAGGAGTACCTTTTTACGCCCGATTCGGTCCGATAAATAGCCGGCGATTGGAATACATAAGATCGCTACAACAGAGTATACCGTAATAATGAGGGAGACTTGAAAGGAAGTGATGGAGAGTGTCTTTTCTATCTCTGGCAATACAGGTATTAACATCGAGTTCCCAAGTGTCATGATTAGAGGCACTGATGATAATGCAATAATATTCTTTTTACTGACTGTTTTCTCGCCCAACATCATTCACCCAATTCTATATACTGTTACGTATTAGTGTGGCAAGTTTTACGGGTATTATGTATGGGCAAACAAAAAGCAACCGCTTATGGAAGCGACTGCTTGTTAAAATCGTTTACGTATCACATGAAAGCTGAATTTATCCGCTCGAAAATAATTAAGCGAGTATAAGACCGGCTGATCATCCTGATCATAGTGCATTTGTTTCAGTAATAATAATGCTGTTTCAGGGTCACATTCGAGTATCGGTGAAACCTGATCGTGGTAGCCGATTGGTTCGATGTCAGCAACTGCATATTTAATCCCGCTGTGTGGTTCTCTTCCAAACAGCTCAAAAAGAGACTCTTCTTCATGTGTAAAAGAAGCGGGAAGATGCTTGACCGGAATTTTATCTAAACAATATACCACTGGCTGTCCATCTGCCGTTCGAACGCGTTCCATTGAAAAAATCTCATCAGATTCATCACACTGAAAACGAATCACATCATTCTCTGTTGGCTCCCCTTCTTGCGAGGATAAAAAGATGGTACCAGGCGTCATATTGACCTGCTCGATCATTTTCGTGACACTTGCCAGCTGTTCTATGCCTGTTGAAAAGAGTGGTCTTGTGTTGACGAACGTTCCCACACCATGCCTTCTAATTAAATACTTCTCTTCTTCTAATACACGAAGGGCTTCACGCAGTGTCGCTCTGCTCACGCCTAAAAGCTTTGAGAGCTCAAACTCAGAAGGCAGCTTTTCTTTTTCTGCATATACGCCTGTTTGTATATCTTCTTTAATACGGTCAATCACTTTCAAATATAAATGGCGATTGTCTGTTTTGGTCGACATGTTTTCCCTCCGTCTAATCAATGCAAATGATAAGATGAGAAATCTCTATTCCGAGATAAGTTGAACACAACTATATCATGTTTTTGCAAATAAATAAATAGTCTGACTTCCAGTTAACATAATCATACTATCGTTTACTTCTTTTTTAGGAAAACTCTCTTCGATTTATGAAGAGAGCTCGTCATATTGTTCTTTTGAGAGCAGGACTTCTCTCGGTTTACTTCCTTCATAAGGGCCGACAACGCCCCGCTCTTCCATTGCGTCAATCAGGCGGGCCGCTCGGGTATAGCCGATGCGGAATCTTCTTTGAAGCATAGAGACAGAAGCCGTCTGCATGCCGATGATGAGTTCCACTGCTTCATCATATAAATCGTCATCCACAGCTGTAAGCTGATCCTGCGTTTCTTCAGTTGGAATCATTTCTTCTTGATATTGTGCTTTTTGCTGGGTGATCACATGATCAACGACATGCTCCACTTCTTCATCTGATAAAAAGGCGCCTTGCACACGAACCGGTTTGTTTGCACCTACCGGTAGAAACAGCATATCCCCTCTGCCCAGCAGTTTTTCTGCGCCACCCATATCAAGGATCGTCCTTGAATCTGTTTGCGAGGACACGCTAAAGGCGATGCGGGATGGGATGTTGGCTTTAATGACACCTGTAATGACATCGACAGAAGGTCTTTGTGTAGCAATAATTAAATGAATCCCGGCAGCACGAGCCATTTGCGAAAGTCTTGTAATGGAATCTTCTACATCAGAGGAAGCGACCATCATTAAATCTGCAAGCTCGTCTACAATGACGACAATATAAGGAAGTTCTGGCTGTTTGGCCTCTTCTGATTGATTCATTCGTTTAATGTAATCATTGTATCCTTCAATATTTCTTGTCCCCGTATGAGAAAATAATTCATAGCGGCGCTCCATTTCGCTGACTACTTTTTTAAGTGCCTGTGAGGCTTTCTTAGGGTCCGTTACAACCGGAGCGAGCAGATGCGGAATGCCATTATACACATTTAGTTCAACCATTTTCGGATCAATCATCATCATTTTCACTTCATGAGGTTTCGCTCTCATGAGAATACTTGTGATAATACCATTGATGCACACACTTTTTCCGCTTCCAGTCGAGCCTGCTACAAGTAAATGCGGCATTTTGTTCATTTCAGCCAGCACAGCTTCACCAGAAATATTTCGGCCCAGTCCAATCAGCAGCTTGGCGTTTGGACGGTCATTTTGCTTTGATTCTAATACCTCTTTTAAAGAAACCATCGCGATTTCTGCATTAGGAACCTCAATACCGATGGCTGATTTACCAGGAATCGGCGCCTCAATCCGAATGTCTTTTGCTGCAAGAGCAAGGGCTAAGTCATCACTTAGATTGACGATCTTACTTACCTTCACGCCGACATCTGGATAGACTTCATATTTTGTAACGGCCGGTCCTAAGTGAACCTGTGTAACTTTTGCTTTAACACCAAAGCTTTGGAACGTTTTTTCAAGCTTTCTTGCATTTTCGTATATATTTTTCTTGTCTGTTTGCTGCCCTGAATGCTGGGGCTCTGCCAAAATATCAAGTGACGGCAATTCGTAATCTTTGTTTTCAAGTTCAGTAAATGTCATCGGCGGCGCCTCTTTTGGTTCATCGGCTGTATCTGATGGAACTGGTGCACTTTGCACAGACTCTTGAAGAGGCTCTGTCTCTTTTGCCGTCTGCTCTTTTTGAACGAGCGGGGTGAGAATGTCATCTCTATCAGCAAAGCTTGAGATGATTGGCTGGCTATTGTCTGAAACCGGCGTTTCCTCTTCGATCAAGATCTGATCATCATCGTCCTCTTCCTGAATACGAGACCGTTTTTTCTTTTCACCTGTTTTCTGAGAGGGCGCGCTCTTTTTCGCCTGCCTGATTCCTTTCATATCTTCAACAAACGCTTTCCACTGCTTCACCATAAATTGTGAGACAGGGAGCGACACTTTTTTCACCATTTCTTGAAGAGATCGATTTGTAATCAGCACAATTCCAATCAGCATCAGAACGATTGCCATAATTTGAGATCCTGCTTGCGCAAATAAGAAATATGAAGCAGCAAATAATACGGCACCGATCATGCCGCCTCCTAAATCAGGTGACCCAGTCTCACCTTTCATATCCATTAAGAAAAGCTCAAATGTATTTCTTATCACACTTTGAGAGCCTATTGCGCCCGCAGATGAAAGGTGCTGAAAGAGCTTCACATGAGACAAAAGCAAGATACTCGCAATGATGCAGTATAGCCCTGCTTTTCTCCTTGTCAAAATATCTGGGATTTGTTTTTTCCAGAAGATGGTCACGCCAAAAAGAAATAATCCGGTAAGGCAGAGAATGAACCATTCACCTGCAAAGAATCGGAATAAATGTACGAAGGTTTGTCCAACGACGCCTAGCTGTAAAATGGCAATGATCGCTATGGCAATACAGACTAACCCATTTAATTCATATTTCAGTTTTAGCTGTTTATTTTGTTTTTTTCTCGTTTTCCGTTTTCTCTTTTTAGCCATACTCATCACCTTACTACGAAAGAAAATATAACCTACCGAAAAGATCAGAAAGAAAGCAGCCTGGTTTTGGCTGCATCTTGTTGTAAGTTTTCCCTTTATTATAGCATAGAATCATTCATATGAGTCGGTTTGATTGGTGCCTAATTGTAACTTCAATCGCTTGCCTGGTGCAAGCTCTTGATTCAGAAAGTCCATTGGATTGGTGCTCATGACTTGAACAATTTCTGCTTCATCCTCTTTCATTTCAACCATAACTGGCACGCCTTGGATGTTTACCTGCTGAAGTTTGCGGTCTCCTTGTTCCTCCGCGTAAATGGCTTCATATGGCATAGGTGTATATAAAATCATTGGATCAGCCCCTCGTTTTGAGATGCCCTGTCTCCAATCAGTTCGTTCAACTTTTTAATCGCTTGTCCTACGCCGCCTACTTCATTCATGAGTCCGTATTCTGCTGCCTCATGACCAACAACATTTGTTCCAATGTCTCTTGTCAAATTGCCTTTTGAGAACATGAGCTCTTTAAACTTCTCTTCTGTAATATTGGAGTGGCTTGTCACAAAGTTAATGACTCTTTCCTGCATTTTATCTAAGTATTCAAAGGTTTGCGGGACACCAATCACTAGACCAGTTAAACGCACAGGATGAATGGTCATCGTGGCTGTTTCTGCAATATAGGAATAGTCACACGATACAGCAATCGGGACACCAATAGAGTGGCCGCCGCCAAGTACAATCGATACAGTCGGTTTCGATAAAGATGCAAGCATTTCTGCAATCGCTAGTCCCGCTTCAACATCGCCGCCTACTGTATTTAAGATGATCAAAAGACCTTCAATTTTTGGGTTTTGTTCAACTGCGACGATTTGCGGAATGACATGTTCGTATTTGGTTGTTTTATTTTGTGGCGGAAGCTGCATGTGGCCTTCAATTTGTCCAATAATGGTGAGGCAATGTATGTTTGTATCTTGCGGCAGCTGTGGTATGGCTGTTTCACCAAGCTGCTGTATTTTGCTCATAATGCTGTCTTTTTCTTCTGGCTTTCGCTCAGGCTGCTGTTCATTCTTTTCGTCCATTTGTCTCCATCCTTTCCTCAAACTCTCCTTCTATTATGAACAAGAAGGCCGTATTCAATCCGCATTCCTAGTGCCACATCAAAAAAGCCCAAAGAGCTTATGCTCCTTGGGCTTTCTCATCACACTTCCATAATAATTGGAATGATCATCGGCTTACGTTTTGTTTTTTCATATAGGAATTGATTGAGTACATCGCGCATGGATTGTTTCAATGTTGACCATTCAACAATTGAGTTTTCCGTTTGCTCTTTGACAATTCCTTTGACCATTTCTGTCGCTTTTACAATCAGCTCTTCGGATTCTCTGACATACACAAATCCTCTTGTGATGATTTCAGGTCCAGAAATTAATTGTTTCTTTTGTTTATCAAGCGTAATAACGACAATTAAGATACCATCTTGAGACAATAGGCGTCTATCGCGCAGCACAATGTTCCCGATATCACCAACGCCAAGACCATCGATCAAAATATTGCCTTGGTGAACTTTTTCACCGATTTTTACGTTCTGTCCTCTAAACTCCACAACATCCCCTTTATCAATCAAGAAAATGTCACTTCGTTTCATTCCCACTTCTTCAGCAATACGAGAATGTGCTTTTTGCATACGATATTCGCCATTCACGGGAATCAAATACTTTGGCTTTAGTAAGTTCAGCATCAGCTTTAACTCTTCTTGGCAGCCATGTCCAGAGACATGCACACGTTTTTGCGCAAAAATGACTTGTGCGCCGCTTCTTGTGAGGAAATCCACTGTTTTTGAATATGTGAGTTCTTGTCCTGGAAGAGGTGTAGATGCAATCACCACAGTGTCATCTTTTTCAATATGAAGCTGTTTGTGATTTTGTTTTGCCATTTTTGTTAAAGCAGCAAGAGGCTCTCCGTGGCTTCCAGCTGTCAGGATGACCACATCGTTTTTCGCCATTTTCTTCACTTCTTGAACTGGTACAAATAATTCTTCGTCTGCTGTGACATAACCAAGTTTGATCGCCAGCTGAAGAGTCGTCATCATATTCTTCCCTGCTACGGCAAGCTTACGGCCATTTTGATTCGCTGCATTAATGATCTGCTGCACGCGGTTAATGTTAGATGAAGATACAGCGACAATTACTCGATTTTCAGCATTGTACATCGCATTTGAGATTTCGTCTTGGACGAGCGCCTCAGAAGGTGTATAACCTGGTTTTTCAGCATTCGCACTGTCTGAAAGAAGTGCTAAAACGCCATTGTTTCCAATTTTCGCAATCTCTCCGATGTCACAGGCTTGGTTAAGCGCTGGGGTTTGATCAAATTTAAAATCACCTGTGCATACGATTGAACCAAGAGAGGTTTTGAAGCTGATCCCAACTGAATCAGGGATGCTGTGATTCGTTCTAAAGAATGATACCTTTGTTGTTTCAAACGTAATGACTGATTTTGCATGTACCTCACGCAAGTCAGCTTTTTGATTGAAGCCATACTGCTTTAATTTTTCTCGAAGTAACGCAAGGGTCAGCTTCGTTCCGTAAACTGGTACAGACAATTTGCTTAAGCAATGGAATACGCCTCCGATTGCTTCATCATGTCCGTGGGTAAGAAAAATTGCTTTCACCCGATCAGCACGTTCTGTTAAATAAGAGATATCAGGAATAACGACGTCAATGCCTAGCATTTCGTTTTCTGGATGCATCAAGCCTGCATCTACCACATATATGTCGGAATCAATTTCAATGACATATAAGTTTTTCCCGATTTCTCCAACGCCTCCCAGTGCAATAATTCTTACGTTCTCTGTATTTTTCTTTTTCAAAATTCTTATCCTCCTAGTCTCAAGCCCGTCCATCATCGCTTAATGCTATTATAACTGAATCTAATTTTAGAAAACAAGATGAAGTCACATTTTAAGAAAGTGTTTATGTATAAAAAACGGTCATACTCAGGGACATCTGAGAATGACCGCTTACGAAATTTTTTGTTTTGATCATCTGTTTAAGACGCTGCTTAAATCCAGTCTCTCTTCTTCTGACAAAGGTAAAAGCGGAAGACGAACCGATCCGACATCTAGTCCTTTCAGCTGAAGAGCTGTTTTGACAGGCGTTGGATTTGGCGCTGTGAAAAGCTGTTTCATGATTGGGAGCAGCTTTTGATGGATCAATGCGGCATTGGCCGTTTGACCTGAAGCATAGCTTTTCAGCATTTGCTGCATATCAAGTCCTACGATATGAGACGCCACAGAGACAACTCCTTTTGCACCAACAGATACAGCTGGAAGTGTTAAGCTGTCGTCACCTGAATATACATCGAAATCTTCTGGTGTCTCTGCAATGATTTTTGTCATGGCATCAAGATCACCGCTTGCTTCTTTGATCGCGACAATGTTAGGTATTTGCGCAAGTTTAATGGTTGTTTCTGGGGCTAATGACGCAACCGTTCTCCCTGGTACATTGTAAAGCATGACAGGAAGAGATGTAGACTCGGCAATGGCTTTAAAGTGTGCATACATGCCTTCCTGTGATGGCTTGTTGTAGTAAGGTACGACAAGCATCACTGCATCAACGCCCGCTTCTTCTGCTTTTTTCGTTAGTTTGATAGACGCATTTGTATTATTACTGCCTGTTCCTGCAATGATTTTACAACGACCATTTGCTAATTTCACCGATTGCTGAAAAAGAGCGACTTTTTCTTCAGTCGATAAAGTTGGCGATTCGCCTGTTGTCCCTGCAACGACTAAAGAGTCACTGCCGTTTTTTAATAAGTAATCAATGAGAATTGATAGCTTTTGGAAATCAATGTTGCCCTTTTTATCAAAAGGTGTAATCATAGCTGTTGCGATATTTCCGAAATTCATTTTTTTCACCTCATCATGATTCAATCACATTTATCTTGAAAGTTCAAACACTTCGTGCAGGGCATTGACAGCCGCTCTCATGTTTTCTTCGTTCACTAGCACCCAAATGGTCGTATGGCTGTCAGCCGATTGTAAAATCGGAATGTTTTGCTCGGATAGAGCCGATACAATTTTAGATGTGACACCTGGTACACCCATGATGCCTGCGCCAACAGCTGATACTTTTGCACAATTTGTTGTCACAATTGGCGTATAGCCAAGATCTTTTAGAATTAACGTTGCCTTTTCAGTCATTGCACCTGTCACTGTATACACAATCTCACTCGGTGTAATGTTGAAGAAGTCGACACTGATTTGTGCGTTAGCCATAGCCTTGAAGACCTCTGTTTGGACGCTGTACTGCCCTTCTTTTGCCGGGACCTTGATTTGCGTCACATCATTGACATGTGCAATACCCGTAATGAGGCGGTCGTACACATCATGGCTCATTTTATCTGAGTAGTGTGACGTGACGAGTGTGCCCTCATCATCAGAGTATGTTGAACGGACCCTCATTGGTACTTTTGCTTGCATCGCAATTTCGACAGCTCTCGGGTGAATGACTTTCGCCCCTTGATATGCAAGGTTGCAAATTTCCGTATATGTCACGACTCTGAGCGGCTTTGCATTTTCAACAATGCGGGGATCTGCTGTCATGACGCCTTCTACATCTGTAAAAATATCAATGAAGTCTGCCTGTAATGCAGCACCTAAAGCAGCTGCGGACGTATCACTGCCGCCTCGTCCGATTGTGGTCACGTCCCCATTTTTCGCAGCTCCTTGGAACCCAGCAACAACGACAACATCATGTTCAGACAGTGCCGCCTCGAGACGTTCACACTTCATATCAATAATTTTCGCACTCGTATGCTCCTTATCTGTCACAAAGCCCGCCTGTGCGCCTGTCATTGCTACAGCCTTTAGCCCGTTTTCATTCAGCATACTTGAAAACACAACAGCTGAAATATTCTCTCCGCAGGAAACGAGCAAGTCTTTTTCTCGATTTGTCATATGCTGCGCGCTGCCGTAAAGCAGACCAAGCAGCGTATCTGTCGCATAAGGGTCGCCTTTTCGTCCCATTGCGGAAACGACGACAACCGACTTATAGCCTTTCTCTTTTGCCGATAAGATATGTGCAAGTGCCCTTTTTCTACCTTGATCATCTTTGACAGATGTACCGCCAAATTTTTGGACAATTATTTTCACTGTTTTCACTCCAAGTTCATTCTGACGTAACAGAAGAGAGCAGGCGAAAGATGCCTAACTCTCTTCTGTTCGTCCTCATCATCCATTGAATGTTAAACTAATTTTAATGCTTTTAAGCTTTCTGCAATTTGAACTGAGTTCCATGCAGCGCCTTTTAGCAGGTTATCAGATACAATCCACATATGGAACCCGTTTGGACGGTCCAAATCTTTCCGAATGCGGCCGACAAATACGTCGTTTTTTCCAACAGCATCTGCAGGCATTGGATAAATTTGCTGAGACGGATCATCTTGCAGTGTAATGCCTGGTGCATCTTTAAGAATTGACTTAATGTCGTCAACTGTTGCGTCATTTGATTCTAGTTCGACGTAGACAGATTCTGAATGTCCTGTTTCAATTGGAAGTCTCACACATGTTGCCGCTACTTCTAGCTCTGGCATATGCATGATTTTTTTCGTTTCGTTGATCATTTTCATTTCTTCAAATGTATAGCCATTGTCTTGGAATTTATCAATTTGCGGAATCGCATTAAATGCAATTTGATAAGGCATGACTTCCGGCTTTACATCTTCTTTATTTAAAATGGCTTGTGATTGGCTGTATAGTTCGTCAATGGCTTCATGTCCTGCACCTGATACGGCTTGGTAAGTGGACACGATGACTTTTTTCATGCCATACGCCTGACGAAGCGGTTCTAATGCCGCTACCATTTGAATCGTTGAACAGTTAGGGTTTGCAATGATTCCTTGATGGTCATGCAAGTCTTTTTCGTTTACCTCTGGTACGACAAGAGGGATGTTTTCGTCCATACGAAAAGCACTTGTGTTGTCTACAACAACCGCACCTCGTTTGACTGCTTCAGGAGCTAGCGCCTTGGAAACATTTCCTCCAGCACTGAATAATGCAATGTTCACTCCTTCAAAGCTTTCAGGTGTTGCTTCCTGAACGGTATACTCTTGACCTCTGAATGTCACTTTTGTTCCAGCAGAACGTTTTGAGGATAGTAGAGTCAGTGTATCCATTTCAAAATCTCTGTCAGCTAGTGTTTTTAACATTTGTTGACCGACAGCTCCAGTCGCTCCAACTACAGCTACATGCAATCCTCTTCCCATCAGTAAAACTCCTTCCGACCCATCCATGATTCTTTTCTTTCGGATGGCCATCCTATGACTTTTTACATTTTATTTTACCATAGAAAAGCAAGGCTTGAAGCATCTTTTTTGAATCTTTCATGATTTTCTAGTGAATCTATTATTCGTTTGCTCCAATTAAAATCGGCTGAATTTGTCTATGCTGGAGCGCCTCTTCTACTGTTTGAGAAAGCAAATCCATGTTTGCGACCATGGAGGTCGGTTTTTTAAATGGATCATCTTGGCCAAATGGAATAAAGAAAATATTCTTTGTCGACATCAGCCTCATCAGATTTGTACCATTTAAGCCTAGCGCATCATTTGTTGAAATTCCTAAAACGACAGGACGATGATTTCGAATGGTTGCTTTTGCAGCCATTAAAACAGGGCTGTCTGTCAGGGCATTTGCGAATTTCGCCATTGAGTTCCCTGTTAATGGAGCAATGACCATACAATCAAGTGGCAGCTTAGGTCCGAGCGGCTCTGCTTTCACGATTGAGTCAATCGCCTTAAAACCAGTCAGCTTCTCAATCCGCTCAATCCAGTCAGCCCCATCTCCGAATCTTGTATTCGTACTCTGGACCGTATATGACACCACTGGACGCACTTCTGCTCCTTCTTTTACAAGTGCTTCGATTTGCGGATAAACAGCTTCGTACGTACAGTGGGAACCAGTTAAGCCAAAGCCGATTCTTTTCCCTTTTAATGTTGTCATGATTCCATCCCCCTTTTTTCCTCTGCAAGTTCACATAAGAGCCCAGAAAGCACTTTTGCAATGATTTGCCCTGCTGTCTTTGGTGCAACAATACCCGGGAGTCCTGGTGCAAGAAGCGCCTTCACTCCGTGTTTTTGTGCAAAGTCAAAGTCTGTTCCTCCTGGGCGGGAGGCGATATCCAAAATGAGTGTCTTTGGTGTCATGCTGACGATGACAGATGAATCTAATACAAGGCTTGGAATGGTATTGATGATGATATCTACATCCGTTACTTCTTCTTTTAACCGATCCATTGAAAATGGATCAATTCCCATTTCAAAGGCCCGCGCTAAATGAGCTGTATCTGCTGCCCCTACTTTTACGTCCGCACCGAGTGCCCGAAATGTGCGGGCAATGGTGA
This sequence comes from Bacillus sp. NMCC46, assembly GCF_002998465.1. Taxonomy (NCBI): domain Bacteria; kingdom Bacillati; phylum Bacillota; class Bacilli; order Caryophanales; family Bacillaceae; genus Bacillus; species Bacillus sp. NMCC46. The sequence continues at coordinate 339,414 of NZ_PVQZ01000001.1, forward strand.
GTCCTGTTCTTCCGAGCCCGAGAACAGCAACACGTGATCCATGAATCGTATAATCCGTTTGCTGAATGGCCATCATGATAATCCCTTCAACTGTTGGAATAGAGTTATATATGGCAATATCATCTCGCTCAAACAGCTTCACAAGTTTTCGGTTCACCTGCTTTGCCAGATTGTCTAAGTACGTATTAGAAATACCTGAGTACAAGGTACAATGGGCAGGGGTTCTTTCTAAATATGTTGCTTCCAGCAAAACCTGCTCATTTGAGAAAACTGTCGCAACAACACCTTCATCCGTTGCCCCTGATACTGGCAGGATCATACTGTCTACCTGTTCGAATGGAAGTTCTGACATTTTCAGCTTTTCAGCACCGATAAATCCGTGATCCAGCTGATCAAATCCAACCAAAAACACTTTGGCATGCTGCTGTGACAGCTTGCGAATAATTTCAAGCTGCCTTGCATCTCCCCCGATCACCGCAACCGTTAAACCGCTCAACATACTGACCGTTCACCTTCTTTATTTAAAAAAGTCTGTAATATTTTCTGAATCTCCCTTCTAGCATATGAGGAGAGGATTCAGCCTGTGAACAAATCGGAGAGAGAAAAGAAAAAGAGCACCCATTTATGATGGATGCTCTTTTTCTCCGGGTGGCTGAAGTGCTTCAGGCACATCGAGAATGATCATATCTGATCCTATTTTTTGAATGTGATTCCACGGGACGCGGATGTCATTTCCTTGCTTTCGAAAGCCAAACCACTTCACCGAAGGTATGATGAGTGCTGTTATTTGACCGTCCTGTTCATTGATTTCAAGGTCGGTTTGTCCAAGCACGCCAAGCCGCTCCGCTCTTTTGATATCGACGATCTCTTTTCCTGACAGCTCACTTAGCCTCAAAATCGCATCACTTCCCTTCCGTATCATATATGCAGCCACAAGAAGAAATAGACCGTCCCGCTTTTTCAAGTTATGAATGATGCCAATTTGAATACCAAGCTGGTTTCAGTAGATGAAAGCGATCATGGTCTGCCAGCATTCTCTCCACTCGGTTCACCATATCTTTTACATGTTCAGGGTCATAAGAAAGCGTCCATACAATAGAAGAAAAGCAGCTCATTGCTGTATAGATGGAAAAAAGAAGCCAAAAATCGTCTGTAGCCTGCGTACTTACATAGTGATCCAGTTGCCCTGCTGAAAACGGAACACTGCTTTCTCGACTAAATAAGGACAATTTATAAAAGTCATGAACCGGGTCACCCCAGTCAGATTGATCAAAATCAATCACGCCGGCATACTCACCTCCTTGAATGATGATATTCCCTAAATGAAAATCATCATGCTGGAACTGGTTCGGTCTCGCCTTTACCGCATCAACATGTGATTTGATAAAATCTAATACGAATTGATCTTGAGCAAAAGTTACTCCACTTGATTGATAGGTATGTACATACCGTTCATGTTTCGCCATGACTCTCTCATCCCATGGCGCGACATGAGAAGGTGCGTGACATGTATGCATGAAACTCAGCTCTCTGCCTGCCCGCCTTCCGATTTCATACTGCTCTTCATTTGTGAGCAGATGGATGGATGCTCTAGCATTCTCTCCTTCAATCAAGGAGAAAATACGATAGGTACAGTTAAATTCAGCACTCATTCCAATCTCCATCACTTCAGAACATAGAAGCCCTCGATCTTTTAACTTTCGCTGAACTGACGCTTTTCTTTTAAAGCTGGAATACGTTTTGAGGTTTGATAGCTTGAGCACTAGCTTTTCACTAGAGGATGTTGTGACGAGATAAGTACGGTTTCCTGAAAAGCCAGATGTCATCGGCTGAAAGGAGATGGCTTGTGTCAGAAGCGGAGAGAGGCGTTTCAGTTTTTCATGTTCCATGAAAGCAGTGCTCCTTTCTTCTTTATATACAATAAAACGGCAGACCTCTTAGAAGCCTGCCGTGTTGTTTACATTATGATGGCTGATCACCCGTCGGACTAATAAGCGAGAGCGCATAATCTTCTGTAAAGATTCGTTTTGATAAGTTATTCACGCCGTCTAATGTGACGTGGTTGATTTCGTCAATAATTTCATCGAGTGTACGATGTTTGCCAAGGAGCAGTTCATTTTTACCGTTTCGGCTCATCTTGCTGTTTGTGCTTTCAAGGCTGAGCATGAGGTTCCCTTTCATTTGCTCCTTAGAGTTTTCAAGCTCTTTTTGCGTGATTCCCTCACGTTTTAAGACGTCTAATGTTTGTAAGATGGTTTCAGAGAGCAGGTTTAACTGCTTCGCTCCAGTCCCGCCATAAATCGTCAGCATGCCGTTATCTGCAAATGAACTGTGATAGCTGAAAACGGAATAAGCGAGTCCTTTGTCTTCTCTTACATCCTGGAACAAGCGGCTGCTCATGCTTCCGCCAAGAACATTGTTTAAGACGATTAAGTCATAGATGCCTTTATCTCCAGCTGGGAGGCCATTAAAGCCCATGCATAGATGCGCTTGCTCTGTTTCCTTTTTGCGTGTGAGCTTGTCATAGTGAAATTGCGGCGCTTCTAAAGGCTGTTTTTTCCCTTTCGTTTCATATGAACCGAACAATTTTTCAACCTCGCGAATAAAGGTGTCATCCACATTCCCTGCAACAGAGATGACGACGCGGTCCGGCGTGTAGAATTCATCCATATAAGCTCTAAGAGAGTCACCGTTAAAAGTAGAAAGTGTTTCTTCTGTTCCTAAAATCGGGAACCCTAAAGAATGATCACCATAAATCGCTTTGCTCAACAGATCATGAACGATATCATCAGGTGTATCCTCATACATTTTGATTTCTTCATAGACTACATTTTTTTCTTTTTTCAGCTCTTCTTCATCAAAAGCGGAGTGGAAGAACATGTCGCTTAATACATCGAGGGCGTAGCCAGCATGTGAATCAAGCACCTTTGCATAGTAGCAAGTGTATTCTTTTGACGTAAAGGCATTCACTTGACCACCAATGCGGTCAAAGGATTCTGCGATATCACGTGCAGATCTCGTCTTTGTCCCTTTAAAGAACATATGCTCCAGAAAGTGTGAGATTCCATTAATTTCTGGTGTCTCATGTCTAGAACCAGTTCCAATCCAGACGCCAATTGCGACAGATCTTACAGTGGGATTGTTTTCAAGTACAATTCTTACTCCGTTTTGGCATGTATACGTTTTGACCAAGTTTTGCTCCTCCTATTCAACAAACAGATCGGATCACGGATGTCTTTTTTCACTTAGGAGGTCTGAAACCGTTCCTAATTCATATCCTCTTTCCTTGATTTGAGTGATAAGTACGTCAAGACTTTTCGCCGTCGAATCTGTTGGATGCATTAATATCATCGCCCCATTGTGGATTTTCCCAAGCACCCGCTTTTGTAATATGTCTGGTGACGGTTTTTGCCAGTCAATGGTGTCTACCGTCCACATAATGGTTTCCATTCCTTCTTCAGCAGCGAGTTTCACTGTTTCTTCTTTAAAGCTGCCGCTAGGAGGGGCGAACCACTTCGGTTTTTTTCCAAGGGATTCTTCAATTTGACGATTCGTTTTGGTAATCTGCTCTAATGCTCGTTCTCTTGTCAGTGTGCGCATATCCGGGTGATTGTATGAATGGTTTCCAATTTCATGACCATCTGCCACGATTTTTTTAGCAAGATCCGTGCTTTTTTTCACCCATTTGCCCTCTAAGAAAAAGGTCGCCTTGACCCGATGCTTTTCCAGTGTCTTTAACATCTTGATTAAATGCTCATCACCCCAAGCCACGTTGATGAGGAAAGCATTCATTTTTTTATCTGGATGTCCCTTGTAAATGGGCTCAGCACCAAGTTCGTGTAAATGAATAGAAGGTTTTGTTTCATTGAAAACAAGCAGCTTTTCATCAAATGACCCTTGTTTTTTCATTTTTTCATAAGAGGCATCGATATTGACTGTCTGTCCATTTAGACCAGGCATCTTTTTCCACACTTTATCAATCTTAGCATTTTGCGCCTTCACTTCATAGTCAGAAGACTTCGATTCAATCTCTTGATATAAAATATCTTTTGAAACAGATGCAACCTCAGCATGCTCTTTCATTGATTCAATATATGTAACAGCAGCCGGCTGCTTCATCGTTTGATATGACACGAGCAGTAAAAATACAAACACAATGAATGGTAACGTTTTTTTCAATGGCTGTCCCTCCCCTTTACCACAAATTATGATGGGGAGAAACAAGCTAGAACTATTGTTAACGCAAGAAAAGAAAGAAGCCTGGTACGGATACCTGGCTTCTAACACATTTCATTAAGACTGTTTTTCTTCTTTTTCCTTTTCTTCACGTAAAACAGCTTTGCGAGAAAGGTTCACACGGCCTTGTTTATCGATTTCAGTGACTTTGACAAGTAATTCATCGCCGATCTTCACGACATCTTCTACTTTGCCTACACGGTCAAGCGCAAGCTCAGAAATATGAACAAGTCCATCTTTGCCGCTGAAGATTTCAAGGAAAGCACCGAATTTTTCAATGCGTTTTACTTTACCTAAGTAAAGTTGCCCCACTTCAACTTCTCTCACAAGATCTTCAATGACTTTCTTCGCTTTTTGGTTCATGTCTTCTTCTGTAGAAGAGATAAAGATTGTACCATCTTGTTCAATATCGATTTTCACACCGGTATCTTCAATGATTTTATTGATTTGTTTACCGCTTGGTCCAATGACATCACGAATTTTATCAGGATTGATCTTCATCGTTAAGATTTTTGGTGCATAACGAGACAATTCTCCTCTAGAAGCAGGAATCGTTGACAGCATGCTTTCTAAGATTTCCATTCTTCCTTTTTTCGCTTGTTGGAGAGCTTCTTCCAAGATGTCTTTTGATAGACCATCGATTTTGATATCCATTTGAAGCGCTGTTACACCTTTTGATGTACCTGCAACTTTAAAGTCCATATCGCCAAGTGCATCTTCCATTCCTTGAATGTCTGTCAGCACTGTGTAGTATTCACCAGATTTCACAAGTCCCATTGCAATCCCTGCAACTGGTGCTTTAATTGGAACACCCGCATCCATCATCGCAAGTGTGCTTGCGCAAATACTTGCTTGTGAAGTAGATCCGTTTGATTCTAGTACCTCAGACACAAGGCGAACCGTATAAGGGAAATCTTTTTCAGATGGGATCACTGGTTCTAATGCACGTTCACCTAGCGCACCATGCCCGATTTCGCGGCGGCCTGGGCCACGCATTGGACCTGTCTCACCAACACTGAATTGAGGGAAGTTGTAATGGTGCATGAAGCGTTTCGATTCTTCAACGCCTAGGCCGTCAAGAATTTGCACATCGCCAAGTGCACCTAATGTACAAATACTGAGCGCCTGTGTTTGTCCTCTTGTAAATAGACCTGAACCGTGCGTTCTTGGCAGAAGTCCTACTTCTGAAGAAAGTGGACGGATTTGATCTACACCGCGTCCATCTGGACGTACTTTCTCTTCAGTGATCAGACGGCGAACTTCGTTTTTGACAAGCTTGTTTAATACATCCTTCGCTTGTTTAATCGTCGCTTCGTCGCGATCTTCTTCTTCAAATTTCTCAACCACAGCTTTTTTCACAGCACTGATTGCATCCTCACGTGCATGCTTCTCATGTACTTGAATCGCTTTCAGCAGATCTGTTTCAGCAAGTGCTTTTACTTCGTCTGCTAACGTTTGATCTACTTCATATAAAGGAATATCGATCTTTGCTTTACCGACTGCTTTGACAATTTCCTCTTGGAATTCGATTAAACGTTTGATCTCTTGGTGACCATACATGATAGCTTCAAGCATTGTTTCTTCTGGTACTTCATCAGCACCAGCTTCGACCATGTTGATCGCATCTTTTGTTCCAGCGACTACAAGGTTGATGTCACTTTGTTCAAGCTGTTCTACATTTGGATTGATGATAAACTTTCCATCAACTCGTCCTACTGTAACGCCGGCGATTGGTCCCTCAAATGGAATGTCAGACACACATAATGCTAAAGATGAGCCAAACATTGCAGCCATTTCAGATGAACAATCTTGATCCACACTCATGACGATACTAATAACTTGTACTTCGTTTCTAAATCCATCTGCAAATAATGGACGGATTGGTCTATCAATTAAGCGGCTCGCAAGGATCGCTTTTTCACTTGGACGGCCTTCTCTTTTAATGAAGCCACCAGGAATTTTACCTACTGCGTATAATCTTTCTTCGTAGTTCACAGTGAGCGGGAAGAAATCAAGTGGTTTTGGTTCTTTAGAAGCTGTTGCTGAGCTAAGCACAGCTGTATCTCCGTAGCGTACGAGGACCGCTCCGTTTGCTTGCTTTGCAAGCTGGCCAGTTTCAACTGTCAGTTGACGTCCAGCCCAGTCTATGGTGAAGACATGTTTCTCTTGTCCCATTCTGAGAAAAACTCCTCTCTTATCTTGAAATTTTAGTTAATTCTTATTATGAACAAAATGATTTTCACATATCAATGTGAAAGGTGTATGTAGAAGGGTTTTTGCCATTCTTTCAACATTTTAACCATAAAATATTAGTGATTATACGATAAAAAAGCGGGAATCCTCCCGCTTTTTACGATTATCGACGTAAGCCTAGTTTGTTAATTAACTCACGGTAACGAGTTACGTCTTTATTACGTAGATACGTAAGAAGATTACGACGTCTACCTACCATTTTCAAAAGACCGCGACGTGAGTGGTGATCTTTCTTATGAGTACGTAAATGCTCGTTCAAGTTGTTAATTGATTCTGTTAGGACAGCGATCTGAACTTCTGGAGATCCAGTATCAGATTCGTGTGTTTTGAACTCATTAATTAATTGAGTTTTACGCTCTTGAGTAATAGCCATCCTGTTTCACCTCCAAATCATGTTAGCCCCATCTACCTCGCAACCGTCGGTGAAGTCGGCCTGCCAAGTAAGTGGTTTTAAAGCTACAGGAATAATCATACTAAAAATATGCTGAATTTGCAAATGGTAGAGCTGTTTTTCTATGAATTTTTTGTTTGCCTTAGCTGATCTTGAAAAAACTGAATCGCTTCTTCTTTATCTTGACTGATTTGAGCCGTTAACTCCTGGATTCCGTTAAATTTTTGTTCACTGCGAATGCGTTTGAACCACTGTAATTTAATCGGTTCACCATATATTTCTTCGTTAAAATCAAAGAGGTTTACTTCAATGGCAGGCTGATCAGGGCGCTTTTCATAAAAGGTTGGTTTATAGCCAACGTTACAAACACCGTCATACACTTTGCCTTTGACTTCTGCTCTTACTGCATAAACCCCTGTTGGCGGAATAATGTATTCAGCAGATAAACCGACATTTGCAGTCGGAAAGCCGATCGTCCGTCCTCGCTTATCTCCATGAATGACAATACCGCGCAGCTGATAAGGTTTTCCTAAAAGCTCACTCACATATTCAACATCCCCATTTTTCAATGCGGAACGTATGAGTGTAGAGCTGACTTTACGGTCTTGATTGGACAACTTAGGAACGATGGTGGCCGTGATACGCCCTTTTCCGTACTCATCGAATGTTTCCATTGTGCCTGCACCAAAACGGCCAAACGTAAAATCAAAACCGGCTACTGCGTGCTTCACATTCAGCTCATCCAAATATTGATCCACAAACTCTTGAGGAGACAGCGCTGCAAAGCTTTCGCTGAATTGCACAATGTATAAATAGTCAGCGCCCAGCTGTTCGATGAAATCAATCTTATCCTCAAGCGGTGTAATTAAGTCCTTTGGTTCACGTGCTTTTTGCAAAACATGTGATGGATGCGGATGAAAGGTCATGACTGCTAAAGCCAATCCTTCTTTTCTCGCAATGCTTTTCGCTGCGTCAATAACTTTTTGATGTCCGAGGTGAACACCGTCAAAATACCCTAAAGCCATAACAGAAGGGTCTTGATCCTTTTGATTCAATGTATGTGGGTGTGAAATATGTATAGTCTTCACGAGATGGTCACCTTTTCTTTAAGATTGCTTGTCCTGAGATAAGATCTTCGCCGGCTTCATCAGATTCTGTTTGGTCGGGTGCTTCATATATATCGCCATACAGCGACCTGAAGGAGCAAAGACAGCGACACGATCTTCCTCTGCGAAATGAGCGAATTCATCAGGCATTGGCAGGACTGCACCGTTTTCCACTTTACTTGCTAATGTATCATTTATCTCCCATTTCGGCAAATGATTGAGCGCGCGCTCGATCGGGACAAGGTGCTCATCTACTGCTCCTTCCTCGCTTATATTTCGGAGCTCATCAAGGGTGATGCATTCATCTAGTGTAAAATCACCTGACCCTGTGCGAATGAGATGTGACATATGGGCTGGAAACCCTAGTTTCTTTCCAATATCAACCGCTAAGGTTCTGACATACGTTCCTTTTGAGCATAAAACGGTGAATCTAAATGATACCTTCCCATTCTCAAATAAAGCAGGTGTTGTCCGCTCGATACGGTGAATCGTAATTTCACGGCTCGGCCGCTCAATTTCAATGCCTTCTCTTGCATATTCATAGAGTTTTTTTCCGCCAATTTTCACAGCAGAAAACATGGGAGGAATTTGTTCAATGGTTCCTTGAAACTGTTTCAGCACAGCATCAATTTCTTCTTCTGAGATGGGTTTTTGCACCTTTTCTTCTTCTACGATCTCACCTGTTTGGTCTTCTGTTGTTGTAGAAAAGCCAATCGTGATTTCTGCATCATACGTTTTCGATTTATCTGTTAAGTATTCGACAATCTTCGTTGCTCTTCCGATACAAATGGGCAGAACACCTGATACCTCCGGGTCGAGAGTGCCTGTATGTCCGACTTTTTTTGTATGCAAGATCTTTCTCACTTTGAACACACAGTCGTGAGAGGTCATTCCTCTTTCTTTATGTAATAAAAGAACACCATTTATCATCTGCGTTCTCTCCTTTCATAAACGATGAAAAAGGACAGACGATCATCGCCTATCCTTATTTCAACGTCTTATTCATGATCTTTTGTGTTTAGTTCAGCAATCAGGCTTTCAATTCGATTTCCATAATCTACGGATTCATCGAATTCAAAGTGCAGTTCTGGTGTTTTGCGAAGTCTAATTCGATTGCCAATTTCAGAGCGGATATACCCTTTAGCCTTTGCAAGGCCTTTTAAGGTTTCCTCTCTTTTTTTCTCGTCACCGAGAACAGAAATGTAAACTTTCGCAATTTGCAAATCACCGGATACTTCAACATCGGTTACAGTCAAAAAGCCAATTCTTGGATCTTTTAGCTTTCTGCCTAGGATGTCACCTAATTCTTTTTTCATCTGCTCACCCACGCGGGTTGCTCTCATACTCATGATCTTATCACCTCTAATTAAAACCACTCAGTTTTCGTGATCGTTCGTTCAATTTCAGGAAAAGAATCAATAAAGCTTAAAACACGCTGCAATTCCTTTTCCACTTGAACCCGAGAGGAGGAAATCACGGCGATTCCAATTGATGTACGCTGCCATGTGTCCTGGTAATCCATTTCAGCCATGGTTACATTGAATTTATGGCGCGTTCTTGTCAATATACGTTGAAGAACCGCACGTTTTTCCTTCAGTGAGGAGGCATCATAGATGATGCACTCACATTCGGTATAACCGATCATTTTCTTTCGATTTCTTGCATAACGAATGATTCCATGACATCACCTTCACGGATATCATTGTACTTCTTAATGGTAATACCACATTCATAGCCTTGTGAAACTTCTTTCACGTCATCTTTGAATCGTTTTAATACGTCGACTTCGCCTTCAAATATAACGACGCCGTCACGGATTAAGCGGATACCACTATCTCTTGTAATGGTTCCTTCAGTGACATAGCCACCAGCAATTGTACCGATTTTAGAAACTTTGAACGTTTGACGAACTTCAACTTGACCGATGACTTTTTCTTCATATTCAGGGTCAAGCATCCCTTTCATCGCAGCTTCAATTTCATCGATGACTTTATAAATAATGCGGTGTAAGCGGATATCTACGTTTTCTGTTTCAGCTGTGCTCTTCGCATTTCCATCAGGACGTACGTTAAATCCGATCACGATCGCATTAGAAGCACTTGCTAAAATAATATCAGATTCTGTAATCGCTCCAACACCCGTATGGATGATTTTCACTTTTACGCCTTCTACTTCAATTTTTTGAAGAGCGGCCGTCAGTGCTTCAGCAGAACCTTGTACGTCTGCTTTCACGATCAAGTTGATATCTTTCACTTCACCTTGTTTGATTTGCTCAAATAGGTCATCTAGAGATAATTTTGCTTTGTCTGAACGCTGTTCATCAAGCTGTTTCGAAGCACGCGCCTCACCCACTTGACGAGCTGTTTTTTCGTCTTTGAATACGAGGAACTGATCCCCTGCATTCGGTACATCATTTAAACCAGTGATTTCAACAGGTGTAGATGGTCCTGCTGTTTTCACGCGGCGTCCGATGTCATTAACCATTGCACGAACGCGGCCAAATGTATTTCCGACAACGATTGGGTCACCTACATGAAGTGTACCAGTTTGAACAAGAAGGGTTGCAACAGATCCTCTTCCTTTATCAAGTTCAGCCTCGATGACAGTCCCTTTTGCCGCACGATTTGGGTTGGCTTTCAGTTCTCCTACTTCGCTGACAAGAAGGATCATTTCGATCAATTCGTCAATGCCTTCACCTGTTTTTGCAGATAGAGGAACGAAGATCGTTTCGCCGCCCCAAGCTTCTGGTACTAAACCATGCTCCGTTAATTCCTGCATCACACGGTCAGGGTTCGCTGTTGGTTTGTCAATTTTGTTGACAGCGACAATGATTGGCACTTCTGCCGCTTTCGCATGGTTAATGGCTTCAATCGTTTGCGGCATCACGCCATCATCTGCTGCCACGACCAGAATTGTCGTATCTGTTACCTCAGCACCACGTGCACGCATCGTTGTAAATGCTGCGTGTCCAGGTGTATCAAGGAACGTGATTTTCTTGCCGTTTTCTTCAATTTGGTAAGCACCGATATGCTGCGTGATTCCACCAGCTTCGCCTTCGACGACTTTCGTCTTACGAATGCTGTCAAGAAGCGTTGTTTTCCCGTGGTCAACGTGTCCCATGATCGTCACAACTGGAGGGCGTACTTGCATATCTTCTTCTTTATCTTCAACTTCATACTTTTCAAGTTCAGTTTCTTCTAAAATAATGACTTCCTCTACTGGAACGCCATATTCAGAAGCGATTAATTCAACTGTATCTTTATCCAGCTCTTGGTTAATGGTTGCCATAACACCAAGCATCATCAGCTTTTTGATAATTTCAGCTGTTTCTTTTCCAAGCTCTTCAGCCAGCTGGCCGACTGTCATTGAATTTGTAAATTCAATTTTTTCAGGAAGCTCTTTCTTAGGCTTCACAGGTCTAGCTTGCTGATGCTGCGGTTTGTTATTCCCACCGCGTTTATTTTTGTTTTTGTTTTGGTTGTTGTTTTTTTTGTTTTTATTAAATTGATTATTCTGCACGTCATTCTTCTTTCTATCATTGTTTTTGTTAGATGATTGTTTTTTTTGTTCTGCGGGTTTCTCGTTAGCTGTCTCTTTTGCTTTGGCTTTTTTATAGATAGCGTCTAGCTTTTTCACAGTGTCGTCTTCAAGCGTCGCCATGTGGTTGTTCACTTCCACGTTCATATCCTTAAGCGCTGCTATAATATCTTTACTTGAAACATCTATGGCTTTTGCGTATTCATATACTCTCACTTTAGCCATTCGTTCACCCCCAAATAAATTAATCGAGCAAGCTTATCAGCTTCTTAGCGAAGCCTTGGTCAGTGACAGCGACAACTACGCGAGCTTCTTTCCCAATAGAACGTCCGAGAACGGAACGGTCTTCAACTTTTCTAACCGGAACATTATAAAATTTGCATTTATCAGATACCTTTTTCTCTGTGTTCGATGAGGCATCTGCTGCAAGAAGAACCAGCTTAGCACGCGCATGTCTAATTTCTTTGATCACAAGATCTTCTCCTGACACGACTTTACGAGCTCGATTTGCTAGACCAAGCAAAGGATACCATTCAGATTGAGTCATTTGGTTTTTTCACCTTTTCAGCTAGTTCTAGTAATTCTTCAAATATGTGTTCGTCAATCTGTGTCTGAAATTGCTGCTGTAAACTGCGTTTGTTCTTTGCCGCAAGAATGGTTTCTTTATCGAGAGAAAGGTAAGCTCCGCGTCCGTTCATTTTTCCGGTTGCGTCAACAGACACTTCACCTTCTTTAGAACGAACAACACGGATCAGTTCTTTCTTTGGTTTCATTTCTCCCGTCACGACACATTTTCTAAGCGGGATTTTTTTTCGGCTATTCACCTTTTACATCACCTCTTATTCGTCAGATTCCTCAGCTACTGGTTCAGCCTCTAAGAAAAGAGATTCAGAGTCTTCAGTTCTTGGGAAAATACCGAGTTCCCTTGCATCTGTTTCGCTTTTAATGTCAATTTTCCAGCTAGTCAGCTTTGCTGCAAGACGAGCATTTTGACCTCTTTTACCAATGGCTAACGACAGCTGATAATCAGGGACAATAACTGTTGTCGCCTTATCTTCTTCATTTACAATGACATCAAGTACTTTTGATGGACTTAATGCATTGGCAACAAATTCAACCGGGTCATTAGACCAATGGACAATGTCAATTTTTTCGCCTTTTAGCTCGTTGACAATTGCTTGTACACGCTGACCTTTTGGTCCAACACAAGAACCAACTGGGTCAACATCAGGATCATCTGTACGAACAGATATTTTAGAACGGTCCCCAGCTTCTCTAGCAACCGATTTAAGCTCTACAGTACCATCATAAATTTCTGGCACTTCAATTTCAAATAAACGCTTTAAAAGACCTGGATGTGTTCTAGACACATAAATTTGTGGTCCTTTTGTTGTTTTTTCGACTTTTGTAATAAACACCTTAATGCGGTCATGTGGTTTGTAGTCCTCATTTGGCATTTGTTCGTTGACCGGAAGAAGGGCTTCGATTTTGCCAAGTGACACGTAAATGAATTTACTGTCAATTCGCTGAACGATTCCCGTCATAATGTCTTCCTCGCGATCGATAAACTCAGTGTAGATCACACCTCGCTCTGCTTCTCTCACTCGCTGCGTCACCACTTGTTTCGCAGTCTGAGCTGCAATGCGTCCGAAGTCTTTTGGCGTGACTTCAATTTCAACGACGTCACCTACCATGTAATTCGGGTTGATATTGGCTGCATCATCTACAGAGATTTCAAGGCGAGAATCATACACTTCATCTACAACATCTTTTCTTGCAAATACGCGAATCGTTCCCGTTTCGCGGTTTAAATCAACACGAACATTTTGTGCTTGATTAAAGTTACGCTTATATGCAGAAATGAGTGCAGCTTCTATCGCTTCAATAATAATTTCTTTACTAATACCCTTCTCTTTCTCAAGAACAGTCAGGGCATCTAACAACTCACTACTCATTTTTATGGTTCCCCCTTATATCAATGAAAAGGTTAATTGAACGAAACTGCTAATCTTGCGTTAGCTATTTTTTCGTATGGAATATTGATCTCTTTCTTTCTTGTCTTGATCTTCACTGTCACTGTTGCAATCTCACCATCAAAGCTTGTAAGCTCACCTTCAAATGCTTTTTCACCATCAATTGGTTCATATGTTTTCATGAAAACATTTTTTCCAAGTGCTTTTTCAAAATCAGCTTTTTTCTTTAATGGGCGCTCCGCTCCAGGAGAGGACACTTCAAGAAAGTAGTTTTGGCTAATCGGATCTGCCTCATCAAGCTTTTCGCTCAAGGCTTCGCTCACTTTGGCACATTCTTCGATATCGACACCTTTATCAGAGTCAATAAACACGCGAAGGAACCAGTTTTGACCCTCTTTGACAAATTCAACATCAACGAGTTCAAGCTGTAAGCCATCTAAAATTGGCTGCACCATTTCGCTTACGACATCCACTACTTTTTTGCTCATTCTCTTCCTCCTTGTGCTTTCGATAAACGCTCTTATCAATCATTCTGCATAAAAACCCTGCTTTATGTGAGCAGGGGGAGCAGAAAACGGATGAATAATGTCGAGACAAAAATTGCCTGTTCAATACAAAAGAGCGGGTTTCCCCACTCTTGTCTCGGTAATCGTTAGCATTTCCATAAAAACTATACCATATCCAATTTTTTTATGCAAATGAAGTTCCTTATTCAGCAGGCATTCGTCATCAGTTCTTTTCGTTCATTCTTTTCGCATGTTCACTGATAAGTGCTGCCTCTCTGCTCCCCTTTATGATGCGGAAACCGTCATAATCCGGATAGAGCGAATCATCGTCCTGAATACTTGTTAAAATCCAAAATTGACTGCCAGCTCCTCCGAGCCGCTCAACCGCTGACAGCCAGCTTTGATATACGTCAGGACGCGCTGATTGATTTTGAACGCCAAACTCTTCTAACACAACTGGTTTTCCGATTGACTTCCCGCGGGTGATATGGTCTTCGATCCATTTCACTCCCCAAGCAGCTGACTTGTTCCAGTGATCTGGGTACAGATGATAGGTTCCATAATCGATATTAGAGAGAGCCGTCAAACGGTCCCAATCGACGCCTTCTCCGCCTCCATAAAACCAGTCTTCATGTTCTGGTATGCGAAAGAACCCTTCATCTCCTACTGCAACTAGATGGTGACGATCCAGCGATTTGATCCACGTACTCATTTCATCTGCCCATTTGACTAGTATATTTCCCGTTGGATCTGACTGCACACGCGGCTCATTGGCTAATTCCCAAGTCATAATAGCTGGATCGTCCTTATATTGAACACCTGTGTACGTATTGGTTCTTTCTAATACATAGCGCACATAATTTTTGTAAGCTTTTTGTATACGAGGATCTGTATAAAAGGCATCATGCGATCCTGCCTCGAACCACTTTACGTATTGATTCATCCCGCCAAAATCATCCCAATTGTTCACTAGTGGGATGACAAGTTTTATTCCTTCCTGTCCCGCTTTATAAATCGCATAATCTAGTTTTTGAAAACCCGATTCTTCATAGACCCCTGGACTAGATTGTAAGACTGAGTTTTCTTGAGGGGCCCCATCGTGAAATCCCCAAATACGTATGACCTTTAAATTCATTGCTTTCATATCATCGAACACAGCATCTACCATCTTTTTAGATTTGTAATGGAAATAGTAATTATTTGTGCCAGCGAAGTAAAATGGTTGATTGTTCAGCGTAAATTGTGTACCAGACGTCTGTACATAAGAGGCGGCCTTAATCGTAAGTGAAAACCAGCCGGCCCATATAGCGGCCACAAGTATGAAGCAAGACACTCTTTGAGTCCATTTCTTCATTTAAATTCCCCTCACAATCTAGCCTTCTTCAGGTACGATCACATCTAGCCGAAGCGGTGTTTGTTCATTTGAATCAAGTTCAATTGTCTGTTGTTTTAACAGTTTACTTTCTTTACCGATTCGAATCTCATATGTCCCGTGAAATGCTCGACATGTCACATTGCCATTAGCATCTGTTTTTTCAACTCTTTGTGTCGTCCACTCATTTAGAAGCTTTTCGTAACGTCGGCCTGCTTCATTTAAAGACCAATCATAATTCACGATGGCCGCATGCTCACCTCTCCAATGGGCACCTGCCCAAAATCCCCACATTAGCACTCCTTTTACGGCTGGATGACTAAATGCGACGCGATATAAAGCCTCTAGGTTATCCGCTCTTCTATTAGCGTCAGGGTGAACAGAATCGTACTCTGTAACCCATATAGGAAGACCAAGCTCAGCAAGCACATCGAGCCTCTCTTTTACAACGACTGGATCGACCCGTTCTTCAAAATGTCCTTGAACACCAATCGCCTCAATAGGTGCGCCTAACTGACGCAGTTCATTGATATGCGCTTTATAAGCGTGGTGCTCACCATATGAGATCACATTATAATCATTCACAAACAATAGTGCTTGAGGGTCAATTTTTTTCGTTTCTTCATACATCCACTTCCAAATATTTTTCCCGAAGCGATCTTTAAAAAATGAACCATGCATCATTTCATTGTTTACATCCCAATGACGGAATCTCCCTTTAAAATGATTACCCGCATGCTCAAGCCGGTTTTTCATCGATTCATACACTTCGTGATTCGGTAGTGACCTCAGCCAGCTTGGATTCGCATCCTCTACCTCCCAAAATAAAGCGTGCCCTCTCACTGGAAGTTGATGTTTATCTGCAAAATTCAGCATCGCATCTGCTTTTTCGTAAGTGATTTTCCCTCTTTCAGGCTCATTCGCATACCATTTTGCCTCATTTTCAAAAACAGCCCAATTAAAATACTTCACAAAAAAATCGGCATATTGTTGATTAAACAACACTTGGTCATTCATCGCTGAACCAAATGCGAATTCATGCCTATTTTGCTTAATCTCAACCTCTATACCTGCTATTGGCTTTTTTTCGTGATTTGTGACATTTATTTCAAGATCTCTTTGTCTATGCTCTGAAATTCGATCATTCGCCTCTTTTTTCCACATCAGATTTATCTGCCCATTTTCGCCCTTGTTTAATGATTGATGAAGAAAACTTCTTTCTTTGACCATGTAAAAACACCCTTATCTTCACTGGATTTATATTTCCTAATCAAACTGCCGGCTCAAAGAAACCGGCAGCTTAAATTTGACCTGCTAGTTGATGAGACGATGATATTCAGCGTAGGCAGTGGCCATATCCACTTGAGACCAGAAACGGTGATAGGTGAAAACCGGTGCCCCATTCTCCCATTTGCCTGTTGCTTCATTAAATGAAGACTGATATTTACTCTCGAGTGAAGACCATGCTGGATCTTGTTTAATGTTCGGACGAAGATCAGCAAAACTCGTATAGACCCCATTACCTCCTCGCTGCGGATCAGAAGGAATAGTGCTGGCTCCAGGAATCTGATTCCCTTGACCAAATGTCCCGTTCCAACCATTTGGGAAATACACTTCTTTTTTAAAGAAGCGGTCATAGTCCTCTCTTTCTTCTTCTGTTACAATGCCCACGCCATCATTGTAATTCCACGCAACCTCAAGGAGCTGTGCGGCAGCATCTTTCGCTCTGACACCAAGCGCTGTATAATCTCCTGTTTCTAGCTTAGTGGCAGCAGCAAAGAAAGTTAAAGCCTTGACTAGACTCCCTAGTACGCCCGTATCCTGAGTTGGATCTTTTGTTACAGCTGTTAAGTTTGGATTTCCTGTTGCAGACTGGAACCCATTCCAAGTGTCAGGCTGTCCGCTCCAAGCAATATTTCCAGGAAGCCAAAACTCGCCAGGTGCACTCGTTGTAGCAACAGCAGCATTTGTTCCTCCTAGAATTCTTTGTCCTTGGTCATCTAAGAAATAACCCTCTTCATCCGACACAGGACGGCTGCCGATAAAAATGTAATCTAATGCATAGTCGACCCATTTTGTGATGCAAGATTTGGCCATTTGGACATTTTCAGATGTTTTGTCTCCGTCTTTCACAAAAATGTAATAAAGCTCTGCTACGCGCTCCATCGGCCATGCCTGCATCCCAAACCAGTTATTAGAAGGCGGGTCAAGATAAACAGGTGCATCCTCATATGCCATATCGTAAAAAGTACTTCTTCCCGCCGGATAAGCACTATAGTCTCCATTCCAGCTATTGGTTGCACCTCCTGCAATCGCTCCCTCTTTAGATTGAAGCCATACATAAAATTCAAGCTGCCTTTTTAATGTTTTTTCCCAATCGCTTGCACCAGTAGCGGAAGATGGCTTTAAGCCTCCTTTGTCTGAGGATAAAGCATAAGCGGCGACAGGGTTTTGATACCCTTGGTGACAATGGCTAGCTCCAATACGCCATGACCAGTTGGCATGGTCGCCAAGTCCTCCGCCCCAAGAGGTATACCACGCCATTAAGTAATGACAGGCACCCTTTCCGTTTCCAGGGTACGGATTCCCCTGTTTGCCGCTTCCAATCGTTTGAAAATATTTATCGTACATACCGTAACGAAGAAAATCCCCCATTTTTTTCGCTTTATCAAGATAGGCTGACTCATTATAGCCGAGTTCCTTCGCCCAATACATCACTTGTATTGCACGCGCATCAGCATCCGTCGCATTGGTATAGCGCCACTGAGCAGCTGGTGCTTGATTTTCTTTTGTGAACAAGCTCATAAAGCCTTCATTCGGCTTTCCAAAAGATTTATCATCTTGTGAAGGATGAGGGATGGCCTCCCATACGGATTCCTGTGGACCACGCTGGAATGTGTTCACATATGCAGCTGTATGTGATGGGTTGAGCAAGTTTCCATATTTATACCAGTTATCGACATCAAGCAGCCAGTGCATTAAATACGTTTCATTCGTTCCATAGGTTGATTTCAATTCACCATCAATCGGATCTTGACCCGCAGGACGAGCACCGCTTAACTGGCTAGGGTATTGATCCGGGTATGGTTTTTCTGCTGCGTATGTGGCTGGGCTAGAAGGGTTGTAGGCGCTCATATGCGGCTGCTCATCATTTCCATCTTCATTTACTGGAATGATGTACTTCTCCATATTGTCCCAGGCTGCCTCTAATTTGCTCCAATCTCCTGTGTAATGTCCGTACAACACCTCAAGCCACAGCCAATAGCTATACGCTTCTGACGTTGTCATATGCCCGTAATCAGGCGCTTCGCAAATGAGCGTCTCGATTGAATGATACGGAATTCCTTCTGGTGAAAAATATCCATTCGCATCACTTTTAATTTGATGATAAAGCGTTAAAAACCGTTCTTTGTTTGACAAGTTCTTCACCCTTTCAATAAATCTTGATTTTTATTTGTCTGGAAGTGCACCAAATACCAAAGCACCATCATCAAAAACAGGAATCCTCGCTGTTTTTTGCATATTGGGAGTTAAGCCTTGAAAGGAATAATCATTTGAGGCATCCCATATATTTGCCCCATTTGGTGCAGATAATCGAAATTGTATTTCCTTCTTATGCTCTGATTCTCCTCCAGGAAAAATAGCTACGCCCGTAAAATCAATTTCTGCATAATATACGTGGGCTGATGCGTCATATACCTTCAGCGGAGATAAGGAAGCGCCTTCATTGTAGGCTGCTGTCACTTGAATATCTTTTTCAGTGAATCCCTTTGCAAAGACCTCACTTAGATTGACATAATATCTAAAGGACAGCGTTTGACTGCTTCTTGCCGGCCAGCCGGACCGATTGTATAGAACCGCCTTCACCTGAGTTGATGTTGTATCGTTATTCATCAGAGCTGCCTCTACAAAAAACTCATCCTGAGCCTGTTCTTTAGGCGGGAAATTTGGAAGCTTAGATTGCCCCTTTCCAAACAGCTGCACCATTTTGGCTATATTTCCAGTAAAGGCGGCATTATAGTCCGTCGCCACCTCGTTTGATACATAATCAGAGATGTCATCGTCATATTGATCCTGTGCATTAGGCCCACCAACAAGCGCTCCATAAAGAGTGTGCCGATGATACGGAGGATTTGTCAGCTGGTTAGACCATGAGCCATGTGCAGTTCGATGGTGTGGATGCTTCGGCGGGTTCTGGCCAAACCCAACGACATAGCTTCTATTTAGCGGATTATCACCTAGCATATAGTGAGTTTGCTTGATCGCAAACGTTTGATATCGATTCTTTTTTTCTTCATCTGAAACCCAATCAGCATAGACAAAGGCTAAAAATGCTGCATTTGCTGTATAACGAAGCGATCCCCATTGATCTAGCCATGCCAAACCGCCAGGCGTATAAGTGATTCTTTCGACTTTTCCATTTTGAACAAGACCTGTGGTCCAGTAATCGAGGTTACGCTCTGTCGATTCTATAAATCTATTCTCCTTCGTGATTCTTGCGAGTAAGATTTGTGAAGCGAAGAAAGTATTGTCCCATGACATGGTAAACGTATAATCCCAATCCTTTGGCCATTCTTCTACTGCTTTTAGTGCTTGATTTAAATAGGTCTCTTCATTTGTTGCCAAGTACAGCCAGATTCCGCCCCAAATGAGTTCATCAATATAGCCGCTCCAGGAGTTGTAAAACGGCTGAGCGTTTGTGACACAATCTGTATACTCGCCGCGATACCTGTCAGCAAATGCATAAAGCTGTTTCGCGTGGGTCAGAAGCTTTGCTGCATAAGGGGCATCTGTCTCTTTAAAAATGATAGAACCCGCTGCTAAAGCTGCAGCAGTTTGTGCGGCTACTTCTGTTCCTGGACAATTTTCATCAATTTTAAAAGCTGGCCGGCTCATCGGCATCACTTCTGCCGGTCCCCACCAAGCATGATCAGCGTTCCCATCACCTACCTGCGCCCAAAACTCGTTCGGACCTGTATGTGCTTTCAAAAAATAATCCGTTGCCCACCTGATTTGATCGAGGATGTCATCAAGCAGTTCTGCCTCTTCATAGGCTTCTCGGTATTCATATACTGTCCATGCAAGCACAGCTGCTGAGTAGGCCATCGGAAGCCCAAATTTCACATGATCACCTGCGTCATACCAGCCGCCAGTTAAATCATGCCCTACATCCTTCCCGTCCTCTAGTCCAGAATCTCCCCGCCAGTTGAGACGGCTGCTTTCGGGAAGCTTTCCAGACCGCTGCGCTTCATAAAACAACAAGGATTTTTGAAGAACCTCTACATAATTATAAGATGCCATTTCCGTATGACTCACTCCTTCTTTTTAGTCAAACATGAATAGACAAGCCACCTCCTTTTATTCAGAACGTGATTTGAACAGTTTTGAAAAGAATCAAATACGTTTCAAAAATAAGCATAGTAAACAGCAATCAGCTTTACGCTCATCGAAGGTTTTTTCTCTTGATTCTTTTTGTGACTGTACCCAGAATGATCATATGTCGCATGAGAACATTTCAGACGGCGAAATTCTCTTTTTTGCTCTATTTGGGTAGAAAGAATGACATACAATCTCTTCTCTTAAAACATCACGTTAAATCAAGGTATATGAATGAATAAGAAAATGATTCCATTTGGTGGAAAATCTTTATTAGTTAACATAATAAAATTATTGTATATGAAAAAAAAGAACGCCCCTTTAAGGACGCTCTTCATGAATCGCATTAAAACAAAGAAAGCTGGTTTTGATCGGGAAGTGCTTCTAAGCAGCCTTGACGATCTAAATATTCTAGGATCGTTTTCGACACTTTTCCGCGTTTTTGTAAATCTTCTTTTGAAAGGAATTCCCCGTCTTGTCGTGCGCGAACAATATTTAACGCAACGTTTGTTCCGAGTCCAGGAATCGAGTTGAATGGCGGAATTAATCCATCTCCATCAATGATAAACTCTGTTGCACTTGATCGGTAGAGGTCCACTTTTTTGAAATGGTAGCCTCTTTCACACATTTCAAGCGCAAGCTCTAGTACAGTTAATAGGTTCTTTTCTTTCGGTGATGCATCTAGACCTTTTGAGTTAATATCGTCCATGACTGCTCGAATCGCATTCGATCCTTTTGTCATTGTTTCGATATCAAAGTCATCTGCACGAACGGTAAAGTAAGCCGCATAGTATAAAAGTGCATGATGCACCTTGAAGTAGGCAATCCGTACAGCCATTAATACGTAAGCAGCTGCGTGGGCCTTAGGGAACATGTATTTGATCTTTTTACAAGAATCAATATACCAGTTCGGTACATTATTATTCTTCATTTCTTCTTCCCATTCAGGGGGAAGCCCCTTTCCTTTACGAACAGACTCCATGATTTTAAAGGCAAGTGACGGCTCTAAGCCCTGATAGATGAGATAGACCATAATATCATCACGGCACCCAATCACTTCACTTAGTTCACACGTTTTATTGTGAATGAGCTCTTGCGCGTTCCCGAGCCATACATCCGTCCCGTGTGATAGTCCAGAGATCTGAACGAGCTCTGAGAAGGTCGTTGGTTTTGTATCCTCAAGCATTTGCCGAACAAACCTTGTCCCAAACTCCGGAATACCGAGTGTACCTGTTTTACAGCCAATTTGCTCCTCTGTTACACCAAGAGGCTCTGTTCCTTGGAAAATTTTCATTACTTCAGGATCGTCTGTTGGAATCGTTTTTGGATCAATTCCGCTTAAATCCTGAAGCATACGAATAACCGTTGGATCATCGTGCCCTAGTATATCCAGCTTGAGCAAGTTGTCATGGATTGAATGGAAATCAAAATGCGTCGTTTTCCAATCAGAACCTGTCGCATCTGCTGGATATTGAATTGGTGAGAAATCATAAATGTCCATATAATCCGGCACTACGATAATACCGCCTGGGTGCTGGCCCGTTGTCCGTTTTACCCCTGTACAGCCTTGGACAAGCCGGTCGATTTCTGCGCCCCTCATATGAAGATTATGATCTCCAGCGTAGCCTTTCACGTAACCATATGCTGTTTTTTCTGCAACAGTACCAATCGTACCTGCTCGGTATACATACTCTTCACCGAACAGCTCTTTCGTATAGTTATGTGCAATCGGCTGATATTCACCTGAGAAGTTCAAGTCGATATCAGGGACTTTGTCTCCTTTAAAACCTAAGAACGTTTCAAACGGAATATCATGTCCATCTTTTTTGTACGGCGTACCACATTCTGGGCAGTCTTTGTCAGGAAGGTCAAAGCCTGAACCAACAGATCCGTCATTAAAGAACTCCGAATGCTTACAGCTTGGACATACATAATGCGGGGCAAGTGGGTTCACTTCGGTAATCTCTGTTAATGTTGCAACAAGAGATGAGCCGACAGATCCCCTTGAACCAACAAGATATCCATCATCAAGTGATTTCTTTACAAGCTTATGAGAGATTAAGTAAATAACGGCGAATCCATGGCCGATAATACTTTTTAATTCTTTCTCAATACGGTTTTCTACAATTTTCGGCAAATCATCTCCGTAGATGCTGCGCGCCATTTGATAGCTCATTTCCCGTATTTCTTCATCTGCACCTTCAATTTTTGGTGTGTATAGGTCATCTTTGATTGGTTTAATGCTTTCGACCATCTCAGATACTTTTTTCGTATTCGCCACGACGATCTCTTTCGCTTTTTCGTCTCCTAGGAAGGAGAATGCTTCAAGCATTTCATCTGTCGTTCTAAAATGAACTTTTGGCAGTTCGTGACGGTTAAGCGGATTTGCTCCACCCTGTGATGAAATTAAGATTTTACGATAAATTTTGTCTTCTGGATGCAGATAATGCACATTTCCAGTTGCCACGACTGGTTTATTGAGCTTTTCGCCAAGCTTCACAATGTTTGTGATGATTTCTTTTAACGCACGTTCATCTCGAACAAGCTCCAGCTGCAGCAGATGCTGATACACTTCTGGCGGATGAACTTCTAAATAGTCGTAAAATGCTGCAATGTCTTCCACCTCATCAGGTGATTTTTGCATCATCCCTTCAAAGACCTCACCCTTATCACAGGCAGACCCGATAATTAAACCTTCTCGATATTTCTCAAGCTGTGAGCGCGGAATGCGCGGCACCCGGTAGAAATAATGAATATGAGAAAGAGAAACAAGTTTGAATAAATTTTTCAGACCGGTCTCATTTTGTGCGATCAGAATGGCATGGTAAGGACGTGAGCGCTGGTAGGCATTAGACTGACCCATGTTTTCATTCAATTGATCGTGATAGGCAATTTCTTTTTCAGCCGCATCTTTTAGCATCTTCAGCATGAGGTAGCCTGTCGCCTCTGCATCGTAAATGGCCCGGTGATGCTGCGTCAGTTCTATATCGAACTTTTTACAAAGTGTGTTCAGCCGGTGATTTTTAAATTCAGGGTAAAGGAATCGGCCGAGTTCAAGTGTGTCAATCACAGGGTTTGACGCTTTATCTGTTTTTAACAGGCGTTTGTACGCTGCATTTAAAAAGCCCATATCAAAACTTGCATTGTGCGCAACAAGGATATCTTGTCCAATCCATTCTTTGAAATCGCGCACGACATCGACGACATCTGGAGCATCTCTGACCATATCATCCGTAATACCCGTTAATTCGATCGTTGTCGCTGATAATGGGTGATGAGGATTTGCAAATGCCTCAAAGCGGTCAATGATTTCCCCGCCTTTTATTTTCACTGCTGCCAGCTCAATGATCGTGTCATAAACGGCTGAAAGTCCAGTTGTCTCTACGTCAAATACGACATACGTCGCGTCATCTAACAAACGGTGCTCCGGATTATAGGCAATGGGTACTCCGTCGTCGACCAAGTTGATTTCCACACCGTACATCATTTTGATGTCATGTTTTTTACTTGCTGCATACGCATCTGGGAAGGATTGTACAACCGCATGATCCGTCAGGGCAATCGCTTCATGTCCCCATTTTTTTGCTTGTTCCACCAGTCTGCCAATGCCAGTGACAGCATCCATTTGGCTCATTGGGGAATGCAAATGAAGCTCGACACGTTTTTCACCCTCAGGTGCCGTATCCTCTTTCAGCTGAGGTTTCATTTCATTGACGTCATTGGCAATCATGACAAGGTCTCTGACAAACGTATCGTTTTGAATGCTTCCTCTTGCTTTGACCCACATGCCTTTTTTCAATGATTTCATCAGCTGGGCATCTTCTTTTTCTCTTGCAAACATTTTGATTAAAATACTGTTTGTATAATCTGTAATCTTAAAGATACAAAGCGTTCTGCCGCTTTTCAGCTCACGCGTTTCTGCATCGAATACGTAGCCTTGAACGGTGATTCTTCGTTCCTCATCCATAATACTATCAAGCGTACGAATTTCTTCATTGTCTTTAATTTGATAGCCAATCATGAGAGGACCAGACGGAGCTTCATCCTGCTCCTCACTTTCCTTCTTCTCCATCTCAGTGAGGGCTTGCATCGCTCTTTCTTGATCTTCAGCAAGCTTTTGTTCTCTGAACTTCTGAATCTCTTGATCTGATACAAAAATTTCTGTATCGAATTGCAGCTCTGGAAAGCCCACTTGTTTAAAAGCAGCCTGGAGCATTGGGCTGTACTTCTTCTTGATGGCCAAAGCCTCTGTTTCGTTTTTCGTTTTGATGATGATTTTATGTCCAGACAGCGATGGTTTTTGCTGCTGAAGCAGGCTGATAATTGGAGGAGAAATTCCTTGAAGCTCTTCCACACAATGTGACCAATACGATTGAACGAGCTCTTCAGAGATGCTCGGATCATTGACTTCAATCGTACAAGTGACTTGTGCAATATGAGAAAATGCATTTGTCAGCCTGCTGAGAAACATGGCATATACCTTGTAAGGCAGAAGCGCCTTAAATTTAAAAAGGAAATGCCACGTTTTCGTCGCCTTATGCACCGTCAATTTGACGATTTCTCCTTCTTCAAAGTAACGACTGAGGTCATCATCTGTCATTTGAATCTGATTGAGTAATATATGAAATTGCCGCCGTGTGATCGGTAATTGTTCATCCAAGACAGGACCCTCCTTTTGTCAATCAGAAAGGTACCTCTTTTCTACAGGAGGTACCTTCATTTTTTTGTTCGTTTTTATGCTTGGCGTATAAATGAAATCAGCTCATCAACAGATACTTCATGTGATTCACCTGATTTTCTAAACTTCACTTCAACAATGCCTTCTTCTGAACGTTTTCCGCAGCTAATGCGAATTGGCAGCCCAATTAAATCACTGTCTGCAAATTTCACTCCGGCACGCTCCTGGCGGTCATCGAAAAGTACGTCAAAGCCTTCATTTTCTAATCGTTCGTATAACGTTTCAGCGAGCTCTTTTTGAGCATCGTTTTTCATATTTAATGCAAGGAGATGAAGATCATATGGCGCAACAGCTTCCGGCCAAATGATTCCTTTCTCATCGTGATGCTGTTCAACAATCGCTGAAAGTGTTCTGGAGATACCGATACCATAGCAGCCCATAATCATTGGCTGCGCTCGACCATTCTCATCCAGGTACGTCGCATCCATTGACTCAGAATAACGAGTGCCTAGTTTAAAGACTTGTCCTACTTCAATCCCCTTAGCAAACTGGATTGTGCCTTCTCCATCTGGAGAAACGTCTCCTTCTTGAATCAAACGAAGATCTGTGAATTCTTTCACTGATACATCACGCGCAGGATTGACATTGACATAGTGATAATCCGCTTCGTTTGCACCTGCGACAGCATTTGTCATGCCTTTAACCGCAAGGTCTGCATAAATATCGACTTCTGCTTCCAGCTTCACAGGACCAACAAATCCAGGCTCTGTTCCAATGACTTCTAGTACTTCTTCGCGAGTAGCAAGCTCTACAAGCTGTGCTCCTACCAAGTTTTTCACTTTCACATCATTTACTTCATGGTCGCCTCTAGTCAGGATTAGAACATACGCATCATCTGCTTTAAACAAAACAGACTTGATACAAAGAGAAGGATCAACTTCTAAAAATCCAGCGATGTCTTGAATCGTTTTTACTTGCGGTGTGTGGACTTTTTCAAGTTCTTTGAAGTCCGCAGGATTTGCTTCTTCTCCGTGATAAACAGCTTCAGCCATTTCAATGTTCGCAGCATAGGAAGATGTATCAGAGTATGCAATTGTATCTTCTCCTACTTCTGACAGTGCCATAAACTCATGTGTATCTTTTCCTCCCATTGCACCAGAATCTGCAATGACTGGTCTAAAATTAAGACCTACTTTTGAGAATACATTGGAGTAAGCTGTAAACATCTTGTTGTATGTGTCATCAAGGCTTTCTGGTGAAGAATGGAATGAGTACGCATCCTTCATAATAAATTCACGTCCGCGCAGCAGCCCAAAACGCGGCCTCTGTTCATCGCGGAATTTTGATTGAATTTGATAAAGAGTTAAAGGAAGCTTCTTATACGATTTTACTTCGCTGCGTACGAGTGATGTGATCACCTCTTCGTGCGTTGGGCCAAGTGCGAACTCGCGGCCATGACGATCTTTCATACGCATCAATTCTGGACCGTATGTATACCATCTTCCTGACTCTTGCCACATTTCTGCCTGCTGCAGCACTGGCATTAACAGCTCAGCTGCTCCTGCCTTTTCCATTTCCTTGCGAACAATGGATTGAATATGCTGGATGACTTTATGAGCAAGCGGCAGATAATGATAGATTCCGCTTGTATTTTGTCTAATGAACCCAGCTCTTACTAAGAGCTGATGACTTTTTGCCTCAGCATCTGCCGGCACCTCTCGAAGAGTTGGAATGAAAGTCAGGGATTGTCTCATGTCGTTACACCTCATTTATGAAATAGGACTTCTCACAAAAACTCTTGTTTCCCGTAATGAGAAACAAGAGACATTGGTTTTTATAAAAATAATCGCTGGATGTCATTCCACGTAACCACTAGCATTAACAGCATGAGGAATGCAACACCGATAAAGACAACAAGTGCTTCTTTCTCACGATTAATTGGTTTACCACGAATGGCTTCAACAAACAAGAATAGTAAACGTCCTCCGTCTAGTGCAGGAATCGGTAATAAATTCACGATGCCTAAGTTGATACTAAGGAACGCCGCAAACTGCATTAATGTTAACACACCTTGCTTGGCTACTTCTCCTGTCATGTCATAGATCCCAACAGGACCCGCTAACATATCTAGTGAAAATTGTCCTGTGACAATTTTTTGCAAGTTCGTTAAAATCAGACCTGCTGTTGAAATCACAGTCGTTCCTGAGGATGAAATAACCTTCAGAAATCCATTTTCCGTTGGCGGATAAGATCCGAAACGGCCAATGCTTTTTCCGTCTGCTTTCACAGCTTCTGGTACAACCTGCACAGTGCTTTCTTTGCCGTCTCGGTCAATGACGACATTCATTTTTTTCTCAGGGTTCTTTTGAACGGTTTGAACGACGTCTGTCCAAGAATTCATTTTATCCCCGTTAATGGACACGATGTGGTCACCCTGCATGAGTCCAGCTTCTGCCGCTCGGCCGTCTTTCGTCAGCTTGCCGAGTACAGGATCATCAACGGTTACCCCTTGAATAAAGCCTAAAGCAACCAAAATCACATACGCCAGGATAAAGTTCATAATCGGTCCAGCTGCGATCGCTTTAATACGCTGCCATACCGTTTTTGATCCAAATTGACGATTGTATGGTGCGATTTGAATTTCTTCACCATCTGCAATATAAAAGCTTGTTTGACTGACATTGTAGCCAGTCAAAATATCTTCATTTCCAGCTTCATATCCTGAGATTCTCATGGCATGATCTAAATCAATCTGCTCAACTTCGATGACAAGTGCATCAGGATATTTTTCTTTGTCATTTAAAATGATTTTTTCTACTTCATTTTGCTCATTGAATAAGAGCCCCACTGTATGACCTGGTTTAATTTCAATGACTTCAGGGTCCTCTCCTGCCATTTTAACAAATCCGCCAATAGGGAGAAGTCTAATGGTATAAACGGTTTCCTTTCGTTTAAAGGAGAAAATCTTCGGCCCAAAACCAATTGCGAACTCGCGGCATAAAATCCCCGCTCGCTGCGCCATAATTAAATGGCCAAGCTCGTGGAAAAAAACGAGCGTTCCAAAAATAATAATAAACGCAATCACTGTATTCACGAACATACCACCTTATGTGAGGATTGATTGAACAAAGTCTCGTGTATCTTTGTCCACTTCATGGATATCTTGCAAACTAGGCGTTGAAATCACATGATGTCTATTTAGTGCCTTTTCAATCAATTCTTCAATTTGCAGGAACGTTACTTTGCCTTTCAGAAATGCATCAACTGCCATTTCATTTGCTGCATTGAGCACAGCAGGCATTGTCCCTCCTATTTTACCTGATTCATAAGCAAAATGTAAGCAGCGATACCTGCCAAAATCCGCTTTTTGGAAATTCAATTGTCCAATCTCCCAAAGGTTCAATGATTTCGCTTCTGGTAATGGCGCCCTGTCAGGGTATGTGAGTGCATATTGAATCGGCACTCTCATGTCAGGTGTCCCTAACTGAGCCATGACGCTTTTGTCGTGAAATTCCACCATCGAATGGATAATGCTCTCTTTATGTAACAGCACATCAATTTGTTCATAAGGTATATCAAACAACCAATGTGCCTCAATCACCTCGAGCCCTTTATTCATCATCGTCGCTGAATCAATGGTAATTTTCGCTCCCATTGACCAGTTTGGGTGGTTCAGCGCTTCTTCAACCGTAACACCTTCAAGTTCAGTTCGTTTTTTATCTCGGAAACTACCACCTGAAGCTGTCACGATTAAGCGTTCAATGTTTTTAGCTTGTTCACCTTGCAGGCATTGAAAAATAGCGGAATGTTCACTATCGACAGGAAGTAAAGGTACATCATATGTTTTCGCGTACTCTTTTACTATATGACCAGCTGTGACAAGTGTTTCCTTATTTGCGAGTGCAATCGTCTTTTTTTGTTCAATGGCCTTTAATGTTGGAACAAGCCCAACACTTCCTACAAGTGCATTGACCACAACGTCCACTGCATCATAGGTCGCTGCCTCGATGTTGGCTTCATCACCAGCAGCCATCTTGACATCGTATTCAAATGAATGACCTTTTAGCGTCTGATAAGTCTCTTCACTTAAACATCCGACAAATTCAGGCTGAAACTGTTCTATGATTGGAACGGCCTTATCTACATTTCGGCCAAATGTCATGGCTTTCAGCTTAAATTTGTCTGGGTGCTGCCTAATCACATCTAATGTTTGTTCTCCGATTGATCCTGTTGCGCCTAATAGCGAAATATATTTCAAATTGCCACTCCTTCTCTCGTTCAATAAGTTTCTATGAGGTTAGCTGGCAAACGTTGCGAGCAGTAAATATAAAAACGGCAGAACGAACAAAAAGCTGTCAAACCTGTCCAAAATCCCGCCATGTCCAGGGAGAATTGTCCCTGAATCCTTTACGTGATAATGACGCTTTAAAGCAGATTCCACAAGGTCGCCAAGCTGTCCAAAGATACTGAGCAAAAGAGTAATAAACATAACAAGCAGATATGATGGCAAAAATCCTGTAACCGCCTGAAACACAAATGACAACACGACCGCTGTGACGATTCCGCCGATAAATCCTTCTACTGTTTTGTTTGGACTGATCTCTGGCCAGAGCTTTCGTTTCCCCATAGATTTCCCAATAAAGTAAGCACCTGAGTCAGTGGACCAAATAATCACTGCTGCGAAGAAGATCGCACTCATGCCATATAAGCCTCTAATCTGGATGAAATAATAGAAACTGACGCCAATATATAATGTCGCTAATACAACAAAAGCAACCTCATCGAATGTGAAAGAGTTTTTGCTCAACACTGTATAAGTTAAAAGGATTAAGACTGCAAATAAAGCAATTTGCATTTTTGATGCGTCTACGTTCGGGAAGAAGCTGTTCTCTCCGCCCATTAAAAGCCAAAGCAATATTAAGCTGACAATACCAGGAAAGCTGAAAATCGATATCTTTTTCATTCTTAGAAGCTCAAAGAGAGCGACACTTCCCATTAAGTAAATCAGCAGGGTAAATGGCATCTGTCCATATATAACCGCAAGTAAAAAGCCTGCAGCTGCCAAAACACCCGTCAAAATTCTTTGTTTCATCTGCACCACCCTCTAAATTCCACCGAACCTCCGGCCGCGGCGCTGGTATTCTCCGATAGCGCCTATAAGATGCTCATCAGAAAAGTCAGGCCAAAGCACATCCGTAAAGACAAACTCGCTGTATGCAATTTGCCAAAGCATAAAGTTACTTAATCTAATTTCTCCACTTGTGCGAATAAGCAAATCCGGATCTTGAAGAGATTCTGTCATTAAATAAGCTGAAAACATCTCTTCTGTGATGTCTTCTGCTTGAAGCTTACCTTCTTTGACTTTTTCAGAAATTTGTCTGCATGCGGAGACGATTTCTGTGCGCCCTCCATAGTTGAGCGCAAAATTCAAAACGAGTCCGTCGTTATTCGCCGTACTCTTTACTGCGTTCTCTACCGCTCTTTTCGTATGCTGCGGGAGGCCGTCTGGATCACCTGTTAAGCGCACACGGACATTTTCCTCGATGAGTTCAGGCAGGTAGATGTTCAAAAATTCTTCAGGAAGCTTCATTAAAAAGTCTACTTCTAGTTTTGGACGTTTCCAATTTTCCGTAGAGAAAGCATACAAAGTCAGCACTTTGACATTCAGCTCATTTGCAAGCTTTGTCATGCGCTTGACGACTTTCATTCCTTCATGATGTCCTGCTACCCGTGGAAGAGCACGTTTTTTCGCCCATCTTCCGTTCCCATCCATGATAATGGCGATATGTTCAGGAATTTCTCCATTTAATATGTCTTCTTTTGTCAGGCTTTCTAAGTTGGAAGCAGCAGTTTGCTGATTCTTCCAATTTTTGAGTATATTGAGCATGAGATTCCTCCATCACCCAAAAAGGTTGCGTTCCCGCTAATAATATAGTCACCAACAGTATTAACAAAAAAACCCCCTGTAAACATGAAGAGGGTCTTTTCACTATTATCTATTGTACATAGTTTTTTCTTAAACTTCCATGATTTCTTTTTCTTTATCTTTCGTCACGTCATCAATTTTAGCGACATATTCATCTGTCAATTTTTGAACATCCTCTGTCGATGATCTTAATTCATCTTCAGTGATCTCACCATTTTTCTCAAGCTTTTTCAACTCATCGTTTGCATCACGACGAACATTACGAACAGCTACTTTTGCTTCTTCTGAATATTTTCTTACCACTTTCACAAGCTCTTTACGCCTTTCTTCTGTTAGTGCAGGAATCGCAATGCGGATCACATTTCCGTCACTTGTTGGCGTGATGCCAAGATCAGACTTTTGGATCGATTTTTCGATATCACCGATGGCTGTTTTATCATAAGGTGTGATAATCAGCATACGTGCTTCTGGCACTGTGATTGACGCGATTTGGTTGAGTGGTGTTTGTGCACCGTAATAATCAACCGTCACTTTATCAAGCAATGAAGCATTTGCTCTGCCCGCACGAACAGTTGCTAGTTCACGTCCGTATGCTTGAACGGCTTTTTCCATTTTTTCTTTCGTTTGGTTCAATACTTCTTTTGACACGTTATTTCCCCCTCACAATCGTTCCAATTGATTCGCCATTGACGGCACGTTTAATATTTCCTTCTTCCATAATGGAGAATACGATTAATGGAATGTCATTGTCCATACATAATGAGGACGCAGTAGAATCCATTACAGCAAGCCCTTCTTTTAACACGTCAAGATATGAAAGCTTATCATATTTTACTGCATCCGCATCTGTACGAGGATCAGCACTGTAGACACCGTCTACATTATTTTTCGCCATTAAAATGACATCTGCTTCAATTTCTGCTGCACGAAGTGCTGCCGTTGTATCTGTAGAGAAATAAGGGTTACCAGTACCTGCAGCAAAAATCACGACACGTTTCTTCTCAAGATGACGGATCGCTTTTCTTCTTATGTATGGCTCTGCAACCTGTCTCATTTCGATAGAGGTTTGTACCCTAGACTGAATGCCAAGCGTTTCTAGGCTGTCCTGCAGCGCGAGTGAATTCATCACTGTTGCCAGCATGCCCATGTAGTCTGCTGTTGCACGGTCCATTCCTAAGTCACTGCCTGTCTTACCGCGCCAAAGGTTTCCTCCGCCTACAACAACTGCAACTTCAACATCAAGCTCTGCAATTTCTTTTACTTGCTTTGCAATTGATTGAATGACAGTTGGGTTAATTCCATTTCCAGCATCACCTGCTAGTGCTTCGCCACTTAGCTTCAGTACAATGCGATTATATTTCGGTTTGCTCATGATAACCTCCAAGTGTAAACTATACCGTCTCTTATTATGCGTAAGAAACTGTCTTTTGTAAATCAATATCCTCTAAAAAATAGGGAACACAGTGCTTGTGCTCCCTAAAAAAGCCCCAGAGAGCTTTTCAAACATTATTTTTTCACTTGGCTCATAACTTCTTCAGCAAAGTTGTCTTGACGCTTTTCAATACCTTCGCCCACTTCATAGCGAACATAAGACTGAATGCTTGCGTTTTTCGCAGCTACTACTTGTTTCACTTTTTCATCTGGGTTTTTAACGAATGCTTGGTCAAGTAAGCAAATTTCTTCAAAGAATTTGTTTAGACGGCCTTCTACCATTTTAGCTACGATATTTTCAGGCTTTCCTTCTTGAAGCGCTTGCTGTGTTAATACTTCGCGCTCACGGTTTGCTTCTTCTTCTGACACTTGGTCACGAGAAATGTATTTAGGGTTTACAGCAGCAACGTGCATTGCAATGTCTCTTGCAAGCTCTTCGTCAGTTGTTCCGTTAAGAACAGCTAACACACCGATGCGTCCGCCCATGTGTAAGTAAGAACCGAATGCTGCGTTATCTTCTTTCGTGATAACAGAGAAACGACGTAGAGTGATTTTCTCTCCGATTTTTGCAATTGCAGATGTGATATGCTCTTCAACAGTTGAACCGTTTTCCATTTTAGAAGCATGAGCTTCTTCAATTGTTGCAGGTTTAGCAGCAAGCAAATGATCAGCAAGTTCGTTAAGAAGTGATTGGAATCCTTCGTTTTTCGCAACGAAATCAGTCTCAGAGTTCACTTCTAGGATCACGCCTGTGTTGCCGTCAGTTTTGATAAGAGTTAATCCTTCTGCAGCAATACGGTCTGCTTTTTTCGCAGCTTTTGCAATTCCTTTTTCTCTTAGAAGATCGATTGCTTTGTCGATGTCACCATCAGTTTCTGTTAACGCTTTTTTACAGTCCATCATACCTGCACCAGTTTTTTGACGCAGTTCTTTAACTAATTGAGCAGTAATAGCCATTTTACATTTCCTCCTTCTATGTTAAAACACGGATTACTAGGTGAAAAAAAGGTGATAAAAGGCATTTCCCTCTTATCACCTTTTGAATAGGTTACGCAGTTGTTGTTTCAGTTTCTGTCGTTTCTTCTACAACAGCTTCTTCTTCGCCTTGTTTAGACTCAAGAATCGCATCTGCCATTTTAGCAGTTAGAAGTTTTACAGCACGGATTGCATCATCGTTTGCAGGGATCACAACATCAATTTCGTCTGGATCACAGTTTGTGTCAACGATACCGATGATTGGGATATTCAATTTACGAGCTTCTGCAACTGCAATACGCTCTTTACGAGGGTCGATAATGAAAAGTGCATCCGGAAGACCTTTCATGTCTTTGATTCCGCCTAGGAATTTTTCAAGACGCTCTAATTCTTTTTTCAGTTGAACGACTTCTTTCTTAGGAAGAACATCGAATGTACCGTTTTCTTGCATTTTTTCAATATCTTTTAAACGTTTGATACGTTTTTGGATTGTTTCAAAGTTTGTTAAAGTTCCACCAAGCCAGCGTTGGTTCACATAGAACATACCAGAACGGATTGCTTCTTCTTTCACTGAATCTTGTGCTTGCTTTTTCGTACCAACGAAAAGGATTTTTCCTCCGTCAGCAGCAAGGTTTTTCGTGAAGTTGTAAGCTTCTTCTACTTTTTTCACCGTTTTTTGAAGATCGATGATGTAGATACCGTTACGCTCTGTAAAGATGTAACGCTTCATTTTTGGGTTCCAACGGCGCGTTTGGTGACCGAAGTGAACACCAGCTTCTAGCAATTGTTTCATAGAAATAACTGACATTTTGTTGCCTCCTAATATAATGGTTTTTTTTCCTCCGCTCAAGTCATGTTCACATAAAACTGCGCCACGGCAGCACCTTCATACGAATCATTAAGCGTGTGTATTTAACACCAAGAAATAATATAACACATGATGGACTGACAATCAAGAATCCTTTACAGCTTTCCGCTAAATTTTAATAAAAGCTCGATTTCTGTCTTGCCCGTTTTCAGTTCTTTCGCTATTTCTTCTAGCGAATGCCCTTTGTCATATAAGGTCTTCACTTGGTCCTCAAATGTTTCTTCTATTTCACCTTCAGAAGGCACAGAAGCTTCTGATTCAAGATGTGGAACGGGTTCGTTTACCTTCTCTTCCTGCACTTCAACTTCACTAAGGAGAGCCGCCAAGTGCTCTGGTACTGGATCTTCACTTTCTACCGATTGCTGGGATTCAATTGGTGGTTGTGGCTGCTTTGGTGTCTGAAAATCCGATTTCAGCTCTTCAGCAGAAAAATCAGGGGAAGCGGCTGCCACTTTTGATAGTTTGTCATTCTCTTCTTTGACTTCCATCAAAAATGCAGCCAGGGTATTTTCCGTTTCTTCTAGAAGTTCTCGCTGCTTTTGTTCAGTTGCCTTTAGCGAATTCATTCTCGTATATAAAATGATCACAAAATAAATAAGTGCAGCATGAAGCATGAAGCTAATCAGCCATAACATATTTTTTCACTCACTAACTCTTTAAGATTGAATGGCTTTATCAAGCAGATGCTTAAGCTTGAACAATGCCTTTGAATGAATTTGCGAAATGCGCGAGGTCGATAAATTGAGCACGTGACCGATTTCTGTTAACGTCAGTTCCTCTTTATAGAAAAGACTGATCACGAGCTTTTCTTTTTCCGATAGCTCGGTCATTTTTTCAGCAAGCTGTTCTATTAATTCATCTTTCAGCATCTTCTCTTCAGGTGTCACTGTTTTCTCATCGCGAATCATGACTTGGACGTTTTCACCGTCTTCTTGATCATGCAGCTTCTCGTCGATTGAAAGCAGATTCGCAAAGAATCCTTCATTCATTGTTGTGACAACATCCTGTTCACTCATGCCAAGTTCCTCTGCCACTTCTGTCGGCGTCACATTTCGTAAATAGCGCTGTTCAAGCTTTTCAATAGCCGCTTCTACTTTTTTTGTTTTTTCTCTTGATGTACGAGGCAGCCAGTCCTCTTTACGAAGACCGTCGATGATGGCCCCGCGGATTCTGAAGGATGCATATGTATCAAACTTCAGATCTCTTCCGGGGTCGAATTTTTCAAGGGCATCATATAAACCGAGCATCCCTAGACTGATCAAGTCTTCTTTATGCACTGACTTTGGGAGTCCGATGGAAATTCTTCCAACATGATATGTGACGAGCGGCATATAGCGGCGCATAAGATCATCTCCAGCAGCTGGGTCCTTCCACTCTTTCCATCTAGCCCATAGCGCCTGATCTTCGTAATTTAAGGATTGCATCTTTCTCCCCCTATACTTCCTTAGTTATATCTTCATAGTGCCTTGCTTCACAGTGCGGATCTCAAGCTCTGTCGTAAGCGGATCAAATTCAATCGTACGGCCATTGTTCCCGCCCGTATCCTCACTAATGATCGGGATGCGATAAAGAGACAGATGTTCTTTAACAGCTGATACGTTTCTAGGTCCAATTCTCATTAGATCATTGGTTGACTTAAACTTAAACATTTCTGCGCCGCCAGCAAGTTTTGCCTTTAGCGCATGTTTGCGTGCTCCTTCTTTAAGAAGCAGATCAATTGTATGCTTGACACCTGTATCTGCATATTTAGCCAAGTTCTCCACTGCCCCTTTTGCAAGGGATGAGTCTGGAAGCATGACATGGACAAGACCTGCCAGTTTTTTTTCTTGATCAAACAGAACAAGTCCTACACAAGAACCAAGTCCGGATGTCCGAATGCGGTCCGGTGTTTTCACAAGCTGAACATCCGCTATACCAACCTTTACAACTGCCGGAATCTGAACGTTCATTACAGGTTACCTAATGCTTTGAATAGTTTTTCAAACGATTCAAAGTCTGGTAATAGAAACATATTTCCTTTCAGCTCTTGCTTATTTTGATCATCAAAAATCGATGTATCAATCACAATTGCCTGATCCCCTAGAGGGCTGAATTGCATTAACCCTTCACTAATGACAGCCCCGAACATATCGAGCGTAACATCTGGAACACTTGGGTGAAGCTGCAATTTTGTTAAATCGGCAAGGGCTGATAAATAAGAGCCTGCTAAAATATTTCCCAGCTCGTGTAGTGCTGACGTTCCCATCACATGCTCGTGAATGGTATCAATATCAAATGCCGGATCCTGTACAAGCTCTCTTACAAATTGCTCTGCTTGCTCAAATGGCATAATGAAAAAGATAGAGCCGGATAAATCTCCTTCCATCCGCAGGAAAATACTTGCAACTGGGAGGTCTGCACCGCCAAAGAAATCCATTAATTCTTCAAACGAGAGAACCTTGACAAACGGAACAGCCATATCTATTTTGCGATCCAATAGGCTGGCAAGAGCAGACGCGGCGTGGCCTGCTCCAATATTCCCAACCTCTCTTAATACATCCAGCTGTTCATCTTTTATTTCATTGAAAATGCTCATTTCACATCCTCCTTAATGAACAGGTGCATCTTGAACGCTCTTGTCGAGGACGGCACCAGGATGAATGATATTAAATAGACGCTGATCATGCTTAATGATACCTGTCACCCATGATTGTCCTTCTTTTTCAGCTGATTCAGGAGAAGATTCTACTTCTTCTTGATGGACTGTAATGACATCATTCGCTTCATCAACAATCCAGCCGACTTCAATGTCACCAACTTGTACAATAATCATTCTTGTTTCATCTGTAATGTCGTTGTCAGTTGATCCAAGTCTGACTCTAAGGTCGATGACAGGTGTCACGACACCGCGCAGATTAATAACACCGCATATATAAGGGGCAACGCCAGGGACTCTTGTCGGCTGCTGCCATTTTTCAATGGACTTTACTTCTGATACTGAAATGGCGTATTCTTTTTTGTTTACGATAAACACAATCATCTTTTCGCCAGTTTTGATATCTGTACTCATTTCAGACCGCTCCTCTATTGTTTTTTACTTGATCAGTGCATTACAGTCAACGATGAGTGCAACTTGACCGTCGCCTAGGATTGTTGCGCCTGAGATCGCAAACACGTTTGGCAGGTAATCTCCTAGTGATTTCAATACAACCTCTTGCTGACCAATAAATGAATCGACCACAAATGCTGTCAGCTTATCTCCTTTACGAACAACGATGATGTGCAGTTCTTCCTCTAATTCATTCGCATTTGGTACGTGGAATTGTTTCTTCAAGTACACGACCGGTACGATAAATCCGCGGAAATCAATCACTTCACGATCATGCGTTTGAAGGATGTCGCTTTTCTTAATGACAGCCGTTTCAATAATAGAAGAAATCGGAATCGCAAATGTTTCCTCTTCCAATTTCACAAGAAGAACGGAAATAATCGATAATGTAAGCGGAAGCTGGATCGAGAATAGTGAGCCCTGTCCTTCTGTTGAGTTGATGCTCACAGATCCACCTAGTGATTCCAGCTTGTTTTTCACAACGTCAAGGCCTACACCGCGGCCTGAGATGTCAGAAATCGTATCAGCTGTAGAGAAACCTGCTGCAAAGATCAATGAATCAATTTGATGATCTTCAAGCGTTTCCGCTTCTCTTTCAGTAATAACCCCGCGCTCTAATGCTTTTTCAAGCACTTTCTTACGGTTAATTCCGCCGCCATCATCTTCTACTTCAATGAAGACGTGGTTTCCGCTATGATACGCCTTTAATAGAACGGTGCCTTTTTCTGGCTTGCCTTTTTTCACACGTTCTTCTGGCGATTCAATTCCGTGATCTAGACTGTTTCTAAGTAAGTGTAAGAGCGGATCTCCAATTTCGTCGATGACTGTTCGATCAAGCTCTGTCTCAGCACCTTCAATGATCAGTTCAATTTTCTTATTCAGCTCTTTTGTCAATTGACGAATCATACGCGGGAATCTGTTAAACACTGTTTCCACAGGTACCATTCTCATGTTCAGGATGATCGATTGCAGGTCTCCAGAAATACGCGTCATTCTTTCAACGGTGTCTGTGAGTTCGTTATTTTCTAATTCTTTTGCAATCTGCTCTAAACGGCCTCTGTCAATCACCAGTTCTTCAAATAGATTCATTAGAGAATCGAGACGGTCAATGTTGACACGAATCGTTTTTGTTCCGCCGGCAGCTGCACCGTTATTGCCATTTGCTTTTGGCGCATCGCTTGCTGGTGCTTTCGCAGCAGGCACAGATACTTCTTCTTTTTCCTGTTCAGGTTTTGCCTCTTGTTTTTCAGCTGGAGCCGCTTCTTCAAATGCAGAGACTTCTGAGATCTCAACATGTTCAACTTCTGAGATCGCCATCACGATTTTTTTCACTTCATCCATCGGTTGTTTAGATAAATAAGAAATACTGAATTCAGATTCGAAATCTTCTGATTCTAAAAGTTCTGCATTTGGAACTGTTTTGACGACCTCGCCTGCTTCGTTCAGTCTTTCAAAGATCATATAGACACGAACGGCTTTTAATAAGCATGCGTCACTTAATGTCACATTGAGTTCATAACATTTAAAGCCTTGTTCCCTCGCTTCATCAAGCACTGTTCGTTCAAATTCGTTATAGTCTAAGTCGTTAGCAGCCGCAGCTGATACATCCGCTGTCTCAACACTAGGAGCTGCCTCAGCATGGCTTCCTGTCACATCTAGCTTTTTACTAACCTCTGTGACATCGCGTTTCCCATCTCCGCCTTCTGCAATTGATTGAACCATTGCTTCAAGGTGATCAAGTGCTTCAAACATCGTGTCCATTGACTCAGGTGTGACAATCATTTGTTCATTTCGAATGGCATCAAACATGTTTTCTAAATGATGTGTTAGCTGAGCCATATCAGCGTAGCCCATCGTTGCACTCATGCCTTTCAATGTGTGAGCCGCTCTGAATATATCATTCACTAGCTGCAAGTCGGTTGGGTTCTTTTCTAAATCAAGAAGTTTTTCATTACAAGTTTGTAAGTGTTCTCTGCTTTCATCTAAAAAGATATCTAAGTATTGGTTTACATCCAACGTGTTCACGCCCTCTCTTTTTTCATGGAGCTTATAATTGCATGTGCGATGTCATCCACATGCCTTGTTTCATGTGCAAGGCCTGCTTTAATGACTGATTTAGGCATTCCGAAAACAACACATGATTCTTCTTTTTCTGCAATGACTTTCGTATGACCGCTTGCGACCATTTTTTTGACACCTTCTGTGCCATCACTACCCATGCCTGTCATAATGACAGCAATTTTCTCGTAACCCTTTATATTGCTGATGGATTCAAATAAATAGTTAACAGAAGGTTTGTGCCGGCTTTCCGTGTCCTCTGGAGACAGCCTGATGACTAAGGATGCCCCTTGTTCATGAAGTGACATATGCATTCCACCAGGAGCTATGTAAGCCACTCCATTTTTAGCGATATCTCCATCTTGTGCTTCTTTAATCGAAATTTGAGATAAATGGTCTAACCTAGTAGCAAGTGATGCCGTAAATCCTGCCGGCATATGCTGCACAATCAAAATGGGTGCTTCTATGTCCTTTGGCAGCTTCGTGACGACTCGTTGAAGTGCTCTTGGCCCTCCCGTCGATGTTCCGATTGAAATAATCTTTCGGAGTGAGCTGCTTTTTACTGCTTGCGGGCGAGGAAAAGCCACTGGACTTGGCGTCTTCATCACCGGCTTAGGAGAAATCTGCACTTCTGTGCGTTTCCTTGACATCCCTGCCGCAAGCACTCGCTCTACAATTTGGCCTCTTACTTTGTGCAAATCGAGCGAAATACTTCCTGAAGGCTTTGTCACAAAGTCAAACGCACCAAGTTCTAAGCAATGGATGGTTAAATCTTTCCCTTGCTTTGTCTGGCTTGACACCATAATCACGGCAAGGTCATGTTCAGCCAGAATTTGTTTTAATGCTTCTGTTCCATTTAAAACAGGCATTTCCACATCTAGTGTGACAACATCTGGATTCAGTTCCTTGATCCGTTTTAAGGCATCTATCCCATTTCGCGCCGTTCCCACGACTTCTATTTCTTGCTCGGCACTTAGGAAATCACTAATGAGCTTTCGCATAAAGGCCGAGTCATCTACTACAAGCACTCTAATCATGAGTCCACCTTCCTCCTTTTAAAAAAAGAGGACAACTTATCTATAAACGTATGCTGCTCTCTCTGTGCCTCTCTTATCTGCTGTTGATAAAGTGTTTCTGCCAGCATCTTGATCGTTTTACTCAGCCTTGAGTGAGGCTGCTTGATATAAAATGGAATTTGTTCAGCCACTGCTTTAGGAACCGCAGGATCATCTGGCACAGCACCAGCAAATACTAGCTTTCTGTGTAGAAATGATGTGACCACTCCTGCTAATTTCCGGTAGGTTTCAGACCCTTCTGACGGGGTTTTACACCGGTTGACAATGATTTGCACAGATTGTTCAAACTGATGAATAGCTAAGTGTTTAATTGCGCTGTAAGCATCCATGATCGATGTTGGTTCTGGCGTTGTCACAACCACAACTTCTCCTGCTGATAAAACAAAAGGCAGTTGATCTTTTGACAAGCCGGCACCCATATCAAAGAAGATACAATCAAAGTCGTGCATCATTCTTTCCATTTCCTCTAGAAAGAACGACCATTGATCTTTATCTAAAGAAAACAGCTGTTCAAGTCCGCTTCCGCCAGAAATGTAATAAAGGTTGTTCGTTCCTTGTGTCATAGCTGCTTGGAAGGATTTCTTCCTGACAAGAACATCTAATATAGAGCTAGTCGATGTTTTTCCTAGTAAAATATCAATATTTCCCATACCAAAATCAAGGTCGATGACTAACACTCGCTTGTCTGCATTTGCGATAGACAGTGCCATATTCAGCGTCAAATTTGATTTTCCTACTCCGCCTTTACCGCTCATGACAGCAATGGTTTTTGCCTGTCCGCTTATACCAAGAGGAGCCGGTGTGATCGTTTGATTCTGCTGAACGAGCTTTCTTAAACCTTCCGCTTGGTCAGGCTTCATCATTGTAAGACCATCCTTGTTAATTCAAGAGGAGAGCCCTCAAGAATATCCTCAGGTACATTTTGACCATTTGTTAAAAAGCCAAGTCCGATTTGAGAGTCTGCAATGATTTGAAAGATTGTTCCCATCGTGTCTGTTTCATCTACTTTTGTAAAAATGAATTGATCGATTGAAACGTGTTCAAAGCGTTTAACCATGGCTTTCATGTCCTGATACTTAGAGGTCGCACTCATCACTAGGAAACTTTGAATGCTTTCATCAAATGGAATGATGTCTGTCAGCTCTTTGATATACGCTTCTTCTTTAAAGTTACGACCCGCTGTGTCTACG
Source organism: Bacillus sp. NMCC46 (assembly GCF_002998465.1). Taxonomy (NCBI): domain Bacteria; kingdom Bacillati; phylum Bacillota; class Bacilli; order Caryophanales; family Bacillaceae; genus Bacillus; species Bacillus sp. NMCC46. The sequence goes on from NZ_PVQZ01000001.1 coordinate 381,454, forward strand.
AAAATATGATCATACTCTTTAAAGGTCTCTTGAGCTTTCACAAAATCCTCCCTCGAATAACAAACCTCAAGCGGTGCATTGAGCAGTTCCGCATATGTTTTCAGTTGTTCGATCGCTGCTATTCGGTACGTATCTGTTGTAATAAAAGCGATTTTCTTTTGCTTCTGAATAGCCGTTTTGGCAGCGAGCTTTGCAATCGTTGTTGTTTTACCAGCCCCAGTCGAACCAAACAGCACAATGTATTTAGAACGAATCATCGGCTCATCAGAAGTGTGAGCCGGCAGCATATCTGTCAGCAGTTGTTCAAGTTCTTTTTGAATTTGATCTTCCTTGACAACACCTTTCGTTAAAAGACCTTTTAGACATTCGTCCCGAATGGCATCATCAAGACCTTGATCCTTAAGCTTTTGATCGATTGCCATGAGAGGATCAGGCAGAATACCAGCATGCCGCTCATTCCTCGCATATTCTAAAGGCTGAGCATGAGAAGGTACTGGTTTCACTGCCTCAGGAGCAAAGGATGGCTCTTCAGGCCGGTGTTGAACCTGCTCCTTTTTCGGAAATACTGGAAGAGGAGGCGCAGGATGTCCACCTTTACCCGCTCTTTCTTCAAAATCTTGATCCAGCACAGCTATTACTTCAACCATTTGCTGTTTCTTTAAACCGAATAGCTTTCGTTTCACAACGGTTTTGGAATTTAAAATGACGGCATCTTTCCCAAGCTGCTGCCTAATTTGAATTGTTGCCTCCTGCATTGAATTCGCTGTGATTTTTTTCATTTTCATTAGATATCCACCACTCCGATGCTCTGTACTTCCACATTTGCTTCTAGTTCGTTATAAGATAGTACCGGTAAATCCGGGAAATATCTTTCTAACAGCTGCTTGACGTACATTCTTATAGGAGGTGAGCACAATAGAACCGGCGTTTCCTGACGAAGCGAAAGCTGTTCAATTTCTCTCGCCACTGATTGAATCACACTTTCAGAGGATTCTGGATCTAATGATAAGTAGTTGCCATGCTCTGTCTGCTGTACGCTGTCAGCAATCACCTTTTCCACTCGGCCTGAGCATGTCACGACTTTGAGCGATTCATTTTCTCTTGCATATTGTGCGGTAATCTGTCTTGCCAGCGCCTGTCTGACATACTCTGTTAACAAATCTGTATCCGTCGTTAATTTTCCGTAGTCTGCAAGCGTCTCAAAAATGGTGACAAGATTTCGAATAGAAACCTTTTCTTTCAACAGTTTTGCCAACACTTTTTGAATATCACCAACAGCTAGTGGATTTGGGGTCACCTCATCCACTAACACAGGATAACTTTCTTTCAGATGATCGATTAATTGCTTCGTTTCTTGACGTCCGAGCAGTTCGTGTGTGTTTTGTCTAATCTTCTCTGTGATGTGAGTAGACACAACAGATGCAGGATCTACAACCGTATAGCCGAGCATCTCAGCCTGATCTTTTTCTGCTTCTGAGATCCATTTAGCCGGAAGACCAAAGGATGGCTCGATTGTTTCAATTCCTTCAATCGGATCATCATCAGGCGTAGGAGACATCGCTAAGTAGTGATCAAGCAGCAGCTCGCCTTTTGCCACTTCGTTCCCTTTTATTTTGAGTCGATATTCATTTGGGTTAAGTGCAATGTTGTCTCGAATTCGGACAACTGGAATCACAAGACCTAGTTCAAGGGCAAGCTGCCTTCGGATCATCACAATTCGGTCTAACAGGTCACCGCCTTGATTTGCATCGGCTAGCGGAATCAAGCCATAGCCAAACTCAAATTCAATGGCATCCATTTGGAGAAGGTGAATGACACTTTCTGGACTTTTCATCTCTTCTACCTCTGCCTGTTCCTCTAGTACCTCTTCTATTTCTTCTTGATCCTGTTTGTTTTTTGACATCAAGTATGCACCGAGGGCAAGTAAACCTGCGATCGGTCCTGTCAAAAGTACGCCGATTGGAGTAAACAACCCAAGAAGGAAGATCGTACCTGCTGTGACGTAAAGCATAGCTGGGAATGCAAACAGCTGTTCAGTGATATCTGACCCAAGGTTCCCATTAGAAGCAGCCCTTGTGACGACAATCCCTGTCGCTGTTGAAATGAGAAGTGCAGGAATTTGTGAAACAATCCCGTCTCCTACCGTTAATAATGTAAAGTGGGAAGCTGATTCTTGAATCGACATTCCTTGCTGAAGCATCCCAATAATAATCCCAAAAATAATATTAATAATGACGATGATAATACCTGCGATGGCATCTCCTTTGACGAACTTACTTGCCCCATCCATCGCACCATAAAAGTCTGCTTCTCTCGCTACTTTTTCACGGCGATTTCTCGCTTCACTTTCTGTCAGCATCCCTGCATTTAAATCTGCATCAATACTCATTTGTTTCCCTGGCATCGCATCGAGGGTAAATCTTGCCGCAACCTCTGAAACACGCTCAGCCCCTTTGGTAATGACAACAAATTGAATGATGATCAGAATAAGGAAGACCACCAGACCAACGAGTATATTTCCTCCAACAACAAATGAACCAAACGTTTCTACAACCTTTCCAGCGTCTCCAGTTGATAGGATAGATCGTGTTGTAGAGATGTTAAGCCCTAAGCGGAACAGCGTTAAGAGCAAAAGCAATGATGGAAATATTGAAAATTGCAGTGGTTCTTGCATGTTCATTGTGGTGAGAAGCACGATAAGCGCAAGAGATATATTAATAATGATTAAAATACTTAATAGCATTGGCGGAAATGGTATGACCAGCATCGCCACAATTAAAATAACACTGAATAAAACAGATAAATCTCTTGCTGCCATGCCTGTTCTCTCCTTTTAAAACCAAAAATTCATAAAATCTTTTGTTTCGTTTTATATACGTAAGCTAAAATTTCTGCGATCGCCTTAAAGTATTCCTCTGGCACCGCTTGGTCGATGTCGACCTGATCATATAGTGCACGAGCGAGCGGCCGGTTTTCTACGGTCATGATATCGTGCTCTTTCGCAATCGTTCTAATTTTCAAAGCCAAAATATCTGTTCCCTTTGCCACAACAAAGGGCGCGTCCATCTTTTCTTCGTCATATTTTAAAGCAATTGCATAGTGGGTTGGGTTTGTAATGATGACGTCCGCTTTTGGGACTTCCTGCATCATCCGTCTCATGGCCATTTCCCGCTGGCGCTGTTTAATCTTTGATTTTATGAGCGGGTCACCCTCAGATTTTTTATACTCATCTTTAATGTCTTGTTTGGACATCCGCAAGTTTTTTTCATAATCAAATTTCTGATACATATAATCAAGCCCTGCTAAGACCATTAGAGCGCCTGCTGCATATAGACCCATAATCAAGGTCATATTTGCGACGAAATGAAGGGTTTCCTCTGCTGTTAATAAAGGAAGCCGCAGAATTTCATCAAAGTGCATCCAAAGTGCAATAAATGTCGCAAAACCAACAAAACCAATTTTCAAAATGGATTTTAATAGCTCTACGAGGGCTCGAATACTGTATATCCGTTTAAAACCTTTGATAGGATCTAGCTTTTCTAATTTCGGTTTGATGACTTCTGTTGAAAAGAGAAAGCCAACTTGTAAATAGTTACTGATGACGCCTGCCAGCATACCAACACCAAGGATTGGCATGAGAAGGAGCCCTGTTTCCTGAAGCAATTCCACGAATAGTTGATGAATATTAGATGTGCTAACCTTCATTAGCATGGTTGTTGAATAAAAACGTTCAATGAGCGCAATAATACGCTCTTTCATAAAAGGCCCAATAAAAAAGAATGATAAAAAGATTAATAGAAATGAGATGGCTGTATTGACGTCGGTACTTTTGGCAACCTGACCTTTTTTACGTGAATCTTGTCTCTTTTTCGGCGTTGCTTTTTCTGTTTTTTCACCTGCGAAAAATTGCAAGTCTAGTCTAAGCCTTGTCATCATGACGAACCACCGACCAATGCTAAGAAATTCCTCATGGTGAGTACAATCGTATCAAATGTATTTTGGACAACACCGAAGATGACGCCCATACAGATGATGATCATAATAAAACTCACACCCATTTTAATAGGAAGTCCGACCACAAATACGTTCATCTGCGGAACTGTTCGTGCCACAATGCCCAGTGCCAAATCGACCAAAAACAAGCTGGCGACAACCGGTGCCGAGATTTGAAAGGCAATGATGAACATTTGGTTGAAACTCTTTGCAATAAAGTAAGCAAAGGATTCACTGCCGAAATTCAGTGCGTACTGATCAACTGCAATATATTGAAAGCTGTAATAGATTCCATCAAGCAGCAGGTGGTGTGCATTGGTTGCCAGCATCAATAGCAATGTGACCGTATAAAAAAACTGCCCCATCAGCGGCGTTTGCGCCCCTGTTTGCGGGTCAATCACATTGGCGATCGCAAAACCCATTTGAAAATCAATGAATGAGCCGGCAATTTGAACAGCGGACACCATGATATATGCAATCAGTCCAAGCAGAAGTCCGACCATTGCTTCTTTCACCGCAAGCATCATATAAAGACCGTCTACGTCGAGTGCTGGCGGTTCCTTAATCGTGCTAAAACTAATCACGGCTAAAAACAGTGAGAAGCCAACTCTGTGTACAGCTGGGATTGTTCTATGCGCTAAAAGCGGTACTGTCACAAAAAAAGCGGTGATCCGAATAAAAACTAACAGAAAAGCAGGGAATAATTCTATGATTGACATCGCTGGTTAACCTGCAAATCGATCTAAATTCGAGAACAGCTCTGTCGTAAAGGACACAATGGTTGACAGCATCCATGGACCAAACACAACAAGCCCAATAAGAACTGCAACAATTTTAGGAATGAACGCAAGCGTCTGTTCTTGAATTTGGGTTGTCGCCTGAAACACACTGACAATCAGTCCCACAATAAGAGCGAGCGCTAGAAGCGGCCCACTGACAAGCAATACCACATACACTGATCTTTCAGCCATCGTAATGACAAATTCTGAACTCATGTTTTAAGCACCTACTCTAAAAGCTTTGCAGCAAAGATTTAACAATCAAATACCATCCATCGACTAAAACAAATAACAATATTTTGAAAGGGAGCGATATCATAACCGGAGGAAGCATCATCATCCCCATTGACATCAGGACACTTGCGACCACCATGTCAATAATTAAAAATGGAATAAAGATCATGAAACCAATTTGAAATGCCGTCTTTAATTCTGAAATAGCAAAAGCGGGTACCATCGCCGTTAACGGAATATCTTTTATCGATTCAGGTGTATCCATTTTTGCGTAACTAAGAAATAAAGCCAAATCCTTCTGTCTCGTATGTTTACTCATAAACTCTTTAATTGGCACTTCGGCTTTTTCATATGCCTGATTTAGCGTAATGTCATCATTTAAAAGCGGCGTCAGTGCCTCTTTATTAATCTCTGAGAACGTGGGTGCCATGATAAAAAATGTGAGAAACAAAGCAAGCCCTACAAGCACTTGGTTTGGCGGCATTGAGTTGGTTGCAAGTGACGTTCTAACGAATGAAAGTACAATCACTATTCGTGTAAAACATGTCATTAAAATGAGAATGCCTGGTGCAACCGAAAATACGGTTAAAAGTAAAAGAAGACGGACAGACGTGCTAATGTTCCCTGCACCGCTGGAATTAAATAAATCGATAAACTCATTCATTTTGTTTCGGGCCTTTCTTTCTGACTTCTGCTTGGGTCTTTTTCAATTCGGCTAGCTGCGCCTTCAAATTGGCTGAAAAAGAAGAAGTGGTTGGCTGATTTTGTTTCTTTACCTGCGATGTGAATTTTTGAACGATTTTTGGTAAATCTGTTTTGCTTTCCATCGCTTCTTCATATTGTTTCACGATCGCTTCACATTCTTGTTCATCATCAATTTCTTTTAGCAGCTGGATTGAGTCCGCTACTCCAACAACTAATACTCGTCTGCCCACTTTGATAAGCTGGACTGAACGGTTTTGGCCAACCGTCGTTCCGCCAATATTTTCAACATAGCGAAATGGTTTAAGTAAGCGGTTTTGCTTACCAACAAATCTCACCAAACCATATATGAGCAGGATGACAAAAAGTAAAGCACCAATCATTTTGACAAAATCCATAATGGAGACAGAAGAAGAGGGAACTTCTTCTGCCGGATTCGTTTGATTGTCAGTGGTTGTCTTTTCTGTATCCTTTTTGCTGCCTTTCTCTTCTTTGAGCCAGTCATTCACTGTGCCATTTTCAGGATCTTTCGTTTCAGCAAACAGTGAGGCAGGCTGCATCGTCAAGAAAAGCAAAAAACTGATCATTGCTATACATATCAAACGTTTTTTCAACAAGTCTTACACCCTTTTTTAGCCTAACGTTTTATTAATTGCTTCAAGTACACGGTCTGCCTGGAACGGCTTCACGATAAAGTCTTTTGCACCTGCTTGGATCGCGTCAATAACCATTGACTGCTGCCCCATTGCAGAACACATGATGATTTTTGCAGAAGCGTCGATTTGTTTAATTTCTTTTAGCGCTGTGATCCCGTCCATTTCTGGCATTGTGATATCCATTGTGACAAGGTCTGGAGAAGTTTCTTTGTATTTTTCAACTGCTTGAGCGCCGTTTTCTGCTTCTCCTACGACATCAAATCCGTTTTTTACAAGAATATCCTTTATCATCATTCTCATGAATGCTGCATCATCTACGATTAATACCTTAGTAGCCATTTACTTATTCTCTCCCTATATGTTTGTTTATTTTAAATTAGAAAGTCTTTCTGACTGACTTAATATATCAGTCACACGAACACCAAAGTTCTCATCAATGACAACGACTTCCCCTTTGGCGACGATTCGTTTGTTCACCAGAATGTCTACTGGCTCCCCAGCAAGTTTGTCCAGTTCAATGATACTTCCAGCTGAAAGCTCAAGGACTTCTTTTACACTGCGCTGAGTTCTTCCAAGTTCCACCGTAATGGAAAGCGGAATATCCATCAGCATATCAAGATTTCCAAGCTGGCTTGTTGTATGCTGAGGCTCACTGAACGCTTCAAATTCAACAGGCGCTACATTTACAGGTGCTGCCGGCTTTGGCTTCGCCTGTCTTTTCGCCGGAGCTGCTTGCTGCGCTGGTGCAGACTGCGTTTGCGGAGCTGCCGGCTGAGGTTCAGGTGTGCTCACTTGAGTGTCTTGAACCGGCTCTTCCTCTTGCGCAGGGTCTGTTAATTCTGCGATTAAATCCTTCGCAAATGTAATAGGATAAAGCTGCATAATATTTGAATCGATGAGTTCACCTATTTTTAATCTGAAGGATACTTTGACAAGCATTTCTTCAGCTGGAATGCGGTCTGTCCCTTCTCCTTCTTTCACATCAAGTAATTCGACGCGCGGCGGAGAAATATCAATCTTTTTATTAAAGACCGTCGACATGGATGTCGCAGCAGAACCCATCATTTGGTTCATTGCTTCTTGCACTGCACTTAAGTGAATCTCGCTTAAAGAAGGGTCAGCATTTGTCCCGTCTCCGCCCATCATTAAGTCCGCAATGACTGCTGCATCTGTTTGCTGGACGACAAGCAAGTTACTTGCGCTGAAGCCTTCTGTATAATTCACTTCAATAGCGACATACGGATGAGGAAATTCCTCATTCAGCATACTTTTTTGAATCACTGTAACAGTTGGAGTAGTAATCTCCACTTTTTGATTTAATAGGGTTGAAAGTGCTGTTGCAGAGCTACCGAATGAAATGTTTCCGATTTCCCCAATGGCATCTTGCTCCATTGCAGAAAGGATTGTATCAGGCTCTATATCGTCATTGCTGCCTCCTTTAAGGAGCGCATCGATTTCGTCTTGTGATAATTTACTTCCGTTATTCTCCATCTTCTTCACCTCTTATGTCGTGATCTAGAATTTGAATCGCCTGTTTCCGATTCACGCGGCCGGCCTGTCCCAAGAATTTCGGTTTATTTCCGACCATAACAGTAAGAGGCGCATTTACTGGTTTGTCCAAGGCAATACAATCACCAATTTCCAAATTCAAAAACTCTTCCACCGTCATTTCCGATTCCCCTAGCTCTGCGACTACCGGTATTTTTGCCGTCATAATCCGTTTTTCAATGGCCTTTGTTTCTTGTTGTTTTGGTTCATTTCGTTCAGACTGCATCCAGTAGTGTACAGACAGCTTCGGAATAATAGGCTCCAATACAACATGAGGAATACATAGGTTAATAACCCCGCTGACCTCACCAATTTGTGTATTAAGAGAAATGACGACAACTGTTTCGTTTGGTGACACCATTTGAACAAACTGGGGATTTACCTCGAAATCTGCCATTTCAGGCTCGATGTCGGTTATGGACTGCCACGCTTCTCTGTAATTTTCCAAAGCTCCCTCAAACATGTTTGAGATAATCTTTGTTTCGATTTCTGTAAGTGATTCTGTCTTATTATGACTAATGCCAATCCCGCCCATCAGCCTGTCCATCATGGCATAGCCGATTGTTGGGTTCACTTCAAGCATGATTCTTCCTTCAAGCGGGCTGACGTAAAATAAGTTTAATAATGTCATATTAGGAATCGAACGAATAAATTCTTCGTATGGTACTTGGTCAACCGAGCTGACAGTAATTTGAATATATGATCTTAGCTGAGCTGAAAAGTGCGTGGTGAGCAGTCTAGCGAAGTTATCATGAATCCTTGTTAAACTTCGAATCTGGTCTTTCGAAAAGCGCAGTGCACGTTTAAAATCATACACCTTCACTTTTTTCGTCGTTTCTTCTTTTTTCAGCTCTTCTGCATCCATTTCGCCTGTAGATATGGCGGATAATAATGCATCGATCTCATTCTGGGAAAGCACTTCTCCTGACATTTCTTCACCTCCATCGTGTCAATTAATCGCCTCTATTGCAGATTAAAGGAGGTTATATATACTTCTTTCACCTTGCCATCTTGCAAATAGTTATTCACTTTGTTTTTGACTAGTGTTTTAAAATGTTCTCTGCCTTTTTTGCCATCAAGTTCATCTGCATTCGTGTCTGATAAAATGTCGATTACGGCGTCTTTCACTTGAAAACTTCTTTTCTCGAGCTCTTCTTTTGCTTTTTCAGAGTCCGTTTCAATATTCAATACAAGTTTGACAGCATTTCCTTCAGACTTTAAATTAGTAATAATCTCAGGAATTTCAACAGAAGCTTTTACGACTTCATCTGCTGTTGGCTCTTTTTCTGCTTTTGCTTCGTCTGACCCATTCAGCAGAAAAAAGATGCCTGCTCCAATTCCGACGATGGCAATAATCATGATTAGCATTACTACGACTAATTTCTTCTTCATTCAAACTCCTCTATTCCTTGATTCAATGAAATGACTTGGATTTTTCTGTAGAAAGAAATGATTTTCTCTTGAAGCTGCTCTTTATCTTCTTTCACAACGAATTTCTTTCCATTGGCTAATGTAATGGTCGTGTCTGGAAAGCTTTCGATTTGCTCGATATGGAGAGCGTTCAGCATAAATCCTTTGCCATTTAATCTTGTCACTTCAATCATATTAAGCAGAGAAGCGATAAACCGCTCCCCCTACCTCCTATCGTTTCAGATTCACAAGCTCTTGCAGGATTTCATCAGATGTTGTGATCGTCTTTGCATTCGATTGGAAACCACGCTGTGCGATAATCATTTCAGTAAACTCGTCTGTTAAATCAACATTTGACATTTCAAGTTTACCTGTTTGGATGACGCCCGTTCCTTGTTCACCAGGTACGATAGGGTTACTTGGAGCACCTGAGCTTAAGGTCTGGCGGTAAAGGTTGTCACCAACTTTGTCTAACCCTCCTGCGTTACGGAAAGATACGAGTGATACTTGACCAACGGTTCTTGATACATTGTTTTCAACAACCGAAACCGTTCCATCTGGACCAACACTCACACTCGAAACGCCGTCTGGAATCGTTATCTTTTGTCCATTCATTCCAAGCAGATAATTTCCATCAGGGGTGACTAAGCTTCCCTCTGAATCAGTGTCGAAATTCCCTGTTCTTGTATAAAGAATTTCTCCTTGACTTTCAATCCGGAAAAACCCATCTCCATTGATATAGAAGTCGTAAGGTTCATTTGTATTTTGAGAAGATCCCGCTGACATGATTTTATCAATAGAAGATAAAGATGATCCTAAACCAATTTGTTTTGAGTTGATTGAACCAGAGTTGTTCGTTGGTCCACCAGAACTTCCAATGGTTTGGCTGACCATATCTTTAAAAGTGATACGGCTTTTTTTGTATCCGTGTGTATTGACGTTGGCTACGTTGTTGGCTACAACATCTAATTTTGATTGGAAGTTTTTCATTCCGCTAATTCCTGAGTAAAGTGAGCGTAACATTTATTTTCCTCCTCGAATTACTTCGTTTTTTCTCCAACTGCTGTAACATCCCAAGGGCTGATTTTCGTTCCATCTTCTAAATACAAGAAGTATTCATTGTTTATGTTTTTAACAGACTTCACAGTGCCTGATATCTCTTTATCATCCAGTTTGCCCGATACTTCTTTACCAATCCAGCCTACATACGTCGTAAACGGATCTTGGTGTGCAACAAATGTAGACATAAGCTGATTCAGCTTGGTGATAGAATCGTTCATATTGGTTTGCTGTTCTAAAGATGAAAATGTTGCAAGCTGTGTGACAAACTCACGGTCATCTAGTGGGTTTGTCGGATCTTGGTTTTGAAGCTGTGTAAGCAATATTTTCAAGAATTGGTCTTTGCCAAGCGTATCTGTTTTCTTTGCTGCGTTTGAAGAAGTGTCTGCTTGTGCGACTGTTCTATTCGTAGCATCAACTGTTGCCATTAGATTTCCTCCTCTTCTTCATCTGACCCAACAAGAGCATCCAGTACATCTTGGAATTCTTCTTCCTGTTCATCAGGCTTCTGGAAATTCTGCCCTTTTGACTGCTGCTGCTTGTTTTCTTCGTTAAATTGTCCAAATAGCGGCTGCTCATTTGATTGAAGCGGTATATGAAAACGGTCTACTTGAACCGACATATTCGGAAGCGCCTGCTTGAGCTGCGGCAGGTGATGCTCTAACAGCTCTTTTGCTGCTTGTGTCGAAGCAGTAATCTTACTCGCATACATACCATTTTGCTTCGTCAGCTGAATCGTGATAAATCCGAGATTTTCTGGATTTAATCGAACTGTGAAGCGTCCGCTTGAGTTTCCAAATGGCGTGAATTTCATTTGCTTCCACGTATTTAGTATTTGCTGATCAACCGTTCCTGGCTTTTCATCACTTGTTTGTGTCTGCTGAACAGGAGCTGCTGATTGCAGTTGAAAAAACTGCTTATGACCTGGCAACAGCGTATGAGTGATGTTTTTTTCAGAAGCAGGTGCAGCAGTGCTTTGTCCTTTGACAACTTCCTTTTTGATGAGCCATTCAAGGGAGGAAGCACCTTTTGCCGGAGAAGCAAGAGTAGATTCTTGTCTTGGAGAGACCAATTCTTTTAACTCTCCTAAAGCAATTTTCAACTCTTTGTCTGATCCTTTTGCGTTTGCCATCATATGGTCGATTAACTGATTAAAGTGTTTCAGCTCACTTTGAGACATCGAATTCAGCTTTGGTGCTGAACCCTGCGAGAAAAACTGCTCTTTTACTTGCTGAATCAGTTTCTCATCTACCCCGTTTTTCGAAAGAAAGTGAATGAAGTCTTGACCTTTTGCTTCAATATCCTGCACTAGCTTTGCATCAAAGCTGAGCGGCTGTTGATTGAGCAGTTGATATAAGAAAAAGTGGACTTGTATGAGCTGCTCACTATGTTCAGAAGCTGGCTTATCAGCTTGATCATCGTAAATGGATGATTCCATATTTTGAAATAACTCTTCTAGTGACTTGAGATCAGACGAATCAAGCGTTTGACTTTGAAGTGTTTGAAGCGCTTCAAGAAGGTCTCCGTCGATCCCTTCTTCAGGTGATTGCATCCATTTTTCAATGATTTGCATCGCATCATTGATGGAAAGAGAGGCACCCGCTGTCTCAGCATTAACAAGACCGCTTTGTGCACCTGCCCCGCTAAGTAATTGTTTAAACAACCCGCGTGCAGATGCCACGCCGCCTCCCTTTGGCCCCGAAAGACCTTGAGACGATTGCTGTAAGGCTCCAATATCCAATAGCTTCACTTATTGTCCACCCCCATTTTCACTTTCTTCTTTTTTAGCAAGCTCTTTCGTAAATGTAGCTGCCTTCTGAGGTGTTAGTTTTGCTAATATATCTGTTAGTTTATTTTTGTTCAGCTCTTCAAGGATCTTCAATGCCTCTTTATCACTTAATTCTGATAAAATTTTGGCGGATTTCCCTGCGTCCATGCTTTCATAGATACTGACAATCTTCCCTTTAGGTTTCTGGTTAGAGGATCCTGCCCCATCAGAAGTTGTCCCTGACGCATTATTACCTGATGTATCGCTTGATGAGCTGTTGTTTGTTGAACTATCACTCGCTGACGTATTATTCGCATCATTTTTAGATGTTTTTTCAAGCGAACTGATTTTTTGATTCAGTCTTTTAATCTCTTCATCACTTGTTTTTAAATCTTTTTGCGCAATTTCAAGTTCATTTTTTTGCTCTTTAATGGTTTTTTTCAGTTCTTTTAATTCTGCATCGCTTTGATCATTATGTGAAGATGACGTTTTTGAGGTGTCATCTGAACCAACCAAACTGCTGATCACCGGAATGTTTTGGAGCGGTTTCTTTAGATCAAAACCCGCAATATAAAGGATTGTGCCAGTCACAATCACAAGCACAATCAATGGGATAATGACAATAAACAAGATCCATTGAAATTTACCGCCGCTTGATTCCTTCGTTTTTTCCTTCTTAGGCATTCATCTCGACTCCTAATGTCCTTGAAACATGAATTGGCTGATAGAGATATCATCCATTTCTTTCATTTCAATGGCCTTATGTTCAAGGGAAAACTTTTCATACTGCTTTTCTTTCATTTTTTCAAACTTTTTAAACTCAATGTTTTTTTCAGTTAAATCAGATTGTTTTTCATTCATTTGATGGCGTTTCATGATCACAAGCTGCTGATAGTGCTGAATGGTGTTATCTAAATTGGTCACAAATTGCTGGTAATGACGCATTTCTTGAACACTCATACCACTTCTCAGCTTTTCTTCTTTGCTTTTTTCCATTAATTCTTTTTTACTCATATTTTCATAGAGTTTTTCAGCGACTTGCTCAAATGCTGAAACGGATTGTTGGTACGCTGCGAGTGACTTGTCTTTTTCACTTTCTTTCAGTTCTAAGAGCTTTTGAAATTTGTATTGATATCTCACTGTTTTTGTCAATCCTCTCTATTCATCAAACGGAGCAATAAATTCACACTGTCTTCAATAGATACAGCCTCTTCTACATCCTGCTTCAAAAATGAAATCAGATGAGGATAAGCCTGCATGGCCTCATCAATGTCTTTCGAGGAGCCTTTTTTATAAGCTCCAATGTTAATGAGGTCTTCAGCGTTTTGATAAGTGGATAAAAGCTGGCGGAACCGGTTGGCCGCCTCCTTGTGATCATGACTTGCGATATTGCTCATAACGCGGCTGATACTTTTCAGAATATTGACAGCAGGAAATTGTCCTTTGTTGGCTAAAGCACGATCAAGTACAATGTGGCCATCTAAGATCCCCCTGACTGTATCAGCGATTGGCTCATTCATATCGTCACCATCAACAAGCACTGTGTAAAACGCTGTGATGGAACCAAGCTGATTCGTTCCAGTTCGTTCAAGTAATTTAGGCAGTATAGCGAACACCGAAGGTGTATATCCTTTTGTCGTTGGCGGTTCGCCAGTTGCAAGACCGATTTCCCTTTGTGCCATAGCGACCCGTGTAACAGAGTCCATCATGAACATGACATTTTTCCCTCTGTCTCTAAAATATTCCGCAATAGCTGTTGCTGTATAAGCAGCTTTCATTCTCGTCAGTGCAGGCTGGTCAGAAGTTGCGACAACAACAATCGATCGCTTCAGTCCTTCGGCACCTAAATCCTTTTCAATAAACTCACGAACTTCACGGCCACGCTCTCCTACAAGGGCAATGACATTCAGATCTGCTTCTGTCTGCTTTGCAATCATTCCCATTAAGGTACTTTTTCCAACACCACTTCCAGCAAAAATCCCGATCCTTTGACCAGTGCCAACTGTGAGCAGACTATCGATCACTCTGACACCAACGCCCATCTTTTCTCGAATCGGCGGCCTGTCCATCGGATTTGGGGGAGACTGTTCTGTCGAAACAGGCGCAAGTCCCTTTGGAAGCATACTGCCGTCCAGCGGATCACCGAAGGCATCAACGACTTCGCCGATTAATCCAGTCCCAACTTTGACCTTCAGCGACTCACCTGTCGCTTCAACTAGACTTCCTGGTGAAATATTGGATGCTTCTACATAAGGCATGAGCAGAATGTTTTCATCTCTAAACCCTACGACCTCTGCTTTTATCGGATCGTGCCTACGCCCTTTTTTATGAATGAGACACACGTCTCCGATAGAACTCTCCGGCCCCTTAGATTCAATCATCAGCCCAACAACTCGATTGACTTTGCCAAATCGTTTATAAGGATCGGCGGTTTCAATTGTTTCTTTTAACACATCAATGTTCATTTGTGATCACCTGAATCAATGACTTCTAGTAACTTTTCTTTCAACTGATTCATTTGGGTATCAACACTCGCTTCCACTTTTCCAAAGCTTGTTTCTACGTAACAAGTCCCTTTTGGCGCTTTTTCATCCGAGTAAATGGCAAGGTGTGTATCCTTTTGAAGGATTCTGATTAATTCGTCTTTATACTCCATCACATGATCGTAATGTTCAGGGTCAACATAGATGGAAATATCGTCATATTCTTTCACTTCTGAAATGACCTGCTTCACGAGAGCCAAAAATTGATCTTTCGTGTCCTCAGCCGAGTACCAAACGCGTTTGGCGAGTTCGAAAGCCAGTTCCACAATTTTTTCTGCGGAGCTTTCAATTTTTTCTTCGTAATCCTGCTTGGCAAGACTGACAATGTCATTCGCTTGATCAAGAATCGATTGGTACTGCATATTCGCATCTGTTTCACCCTTTTGGAAGCCATCTTGGTAACCTGCTTGTTTCGCTTCTTCAATGAGCTGCATTCTTTCTTCTTCAAAAGCAGCGCGGCGCTGATTGATTTCAGCCATTGTTTTTTCAAGCTCACTATTTGCTTGTTCTACTATACGGCTTGCTTGATCTTCAGCATCACTTAGTACAAGCTGCGATGCTTCTGTTTCATTGACAAGCTCTTCTTCGTGATGTTCTTTTTTAAACTCCACTTGCTGCAAAGGAATCGTTTGCCGGCCTTGCTCAGGAATAACAGATGTTTCATGTTTGATAATCCTAGACAATGATATCGTCTCCTCCGCCTCGAGCTATGACGATTTCTCCAGCTTCCTCGAGTCGTCTTACGATGCTGACAATACGAGTTTGTGCTTCCTCGACATCTCTAAGCCGGACAGGTCCCATAAACTCCATTTCTTCTTTGAACGTTTCGACCATTCGCTGTGACATGTTGCGGAAGACAATTTCTTTGACCTCTTCGCTTGCCACTTTGAGCGCGAGCAATAAGTCATCATTTTCAACATCTCTGATCACACGCTGAATCGCTCTACTGTCAAGAGTGACAATATCTTCAAAGACAAACATACGTTTCTTAATTTCATCAGCAAGCTCAGGATCTTGAATTTCAAGTGTGTCTAAAATGGTCTTCTCGGTCGCACGGTCTACACCATTTAGTACTTCTACAACCGCTTCGACCCCGCCCGTTTGCGTATAGTCCTGCGTAAAGGTTGAAGAAAGCTTTTGTTCAAGAATGCGTTCCACTTCATTGATGATCTCTGGAGATGTGCGGTCCATTAAAGCAATACGTCTCGCAACCTCTGTTTGTACTTCCTCACCTAATTCAGATAAAATCTGCCCAGCTTGGACTGGATCTAAGTAGGAAAGGATGAGCGCGATGGTTTGTGGATGCTCATGCTGGATAAAGTTTAAGATTTGTTCTGGGTCAGCCTTTCGAGCAAAATCAAACGGTTTCACTTGAAGCGAGGATGTTAATCGGTTTAAGATGCTGTCCGCTTTGTCCTCACCAAGCGCTTTTTCAAGCACTTGTCTTGCGTACATAAGACCGCCTTGTGATATGTAGTCCTGCGCGATGGCGATGCTGTGAAACTCTTCGATGATTTCATCTTTCTTAGCAGTATCTACACTTCGTACATTGGAAATTTCTAATGTTAATTTTTCTATTTCGTCTTCAGACAGATGTTTGTATACAGATGCTGACACGTCTAGCCCTAAGGAAATCATTAGGATTGCTGCTTTTTGTCTGCCTGTTAGTCGATTTGGATCTTTTCTCGACATGTGTATTCCTCCTAATCCTCGGACAGCCAGCTGCGTAGCAATTTAGCAAAGTCTTCTGGTTTTTCTTTTGCCATTTTTTCAAGCTGATTTTTTCTCACCATTTCTTCTGTTTCTGGTTCAGTGTCGATATCAGGAACATGGATTGGTGTACGTTCATCAAACTCAAACTCTTCTTCCTCTTCTTTTCTGCGTTTACGCACAAGAAGAATAATGAGAGCGATAATTGCAAGTAGTAGCACACCGCCTACAATATAAACCCAGATTGGAATATTGTTTGATGGGTTTTCTGCTGCAGTTTGCTGTTTACCGTCTAATTTTGATACAGATAAAACAATTTTGTTATCTAAGTCCGCTTGAGTGAGCGCTTGACCATTTGTGTATTCTTTATCAATTGAAGTGCTAATGATCGTTGAAAGAATCTTTTTGATATCATCTTGCCTTTCAGGTGTTAAAGAGTTCACATCGTTTGCCGTTGGTGGTTCGACCAATGCTTGAATGCCAACATCTCTAATTTTATAAGGGCTCTCTTTGATATCTTTATGAATGCGGTTGACTTCATAGTTGATACGATCTTCGCTCTTTTCGTAATCTCCGCTACCGTTCGCTCCATCGGCACCTTGATAATTTGTGACATCATCGTCGCCTGTTCCAGCGGTGCCTCCAGCTGCTGCACCATTTCCTGAATAAGTTTCAGCAATCTTTTCAGCACTGACAGCAATGCCTTGCATGTTTTCTTTATCAACTGGTTCTACAAGATCTTCTTTTCTTTTCTCTTCAGTAAAATCAATGTCTGTTGTGACCGATACAGCCACTTTTTCTTGACCCATCATTGTTCCGAGCAGCTGTTGAATTTTTCTTTGAAGGTTCTTTTCAATCTCTTCTTTTTTCTGCTGCTGTGCATCCATTCCACTTGCATAGGAATCGGAACTGCTGTTTAAGTCGTAGTAGTTGGAATCTTGGTCCATAATGACAATGTTTTCTGTCTTTAAATTCGGCACACTTTTTGAAATAAGATGATAAAGGCCTTTTACTTGCTGCGGCGCGAGCGTGTAGCCAGGCTCAACTTGCAGCACAATGGATGCTGATGCATTACTTTGCTCTTCTCCAACAAAAACGGAATCTTTTGGCAGGTTAATCATAACTTTTGAATCTTTAATCCCATCAATCGTGTTGATCAGATTGGATAGTTCTGTCTGAGTTGCGTCTACTTTCAGAACATCAAATTCATTATCTGTTAAACCGAAGCCGGAATTGTTCGCAAAGAAGGAATAATCAATATTCCCTGTCTTAGGGAGACCCTCAGATGCGAGTGTTACTTTTAAAGTGTCAGCCTGCTTTTCTGGAACGAGAATCGTTGTTCCATTATTCGCAAGTTCCGATTTAACGTTTTTGCCATCCAGTTCCTGTTTGATTTGTCCAGCTTCTGCCTCAGACAAATCTTTAAACAATGGAACCATTTTTTCAGAAGAAGCAAAGATGCTAACAACCGTAATAATGATTGCTAGGGCAGCAACGCCGCCAATCATGAGTATTTTTTGTAATTTTGATCGATTTCGCCAAAACTCAACTGTTTTTGTTCTTAATTGCATTAAAGTACGATTCATCTTAACCCCCGGTCATTCCATTCAGTCTTTTTTTGTCCGTCAGCACCTCCTACATCTGCATTCTCATAATCTCTTGGTACGCTTCGACTGCTTTATTTCGAAACTCCGTTGCAGCTGTGAGTGTCACACTCGCTTTTTGCGAGGCAATCATGACTTCATCGAGATTGACATCTTTTCCTTGTGCAAGAGCATTTGTATACTGGTCTGATTTCAGCTGTGATTGATTTAATGCCTCAATGGAATTCTTCAGCACATCAGAGAAATTCGTTTGACTTTTAGGTGCAGCCGCCTGAACGGACGATGCATTCGTCAATTCACTTGCTTGCTGAGCGGTTTGAAGCTGGAAAGGAGATATTGCGTTAACCAATTCTTTTCACCTTACTTTCCTATTTCTAAAGCTTTCATCAACATGCTTTTATTCGCATTTAGTGCGGTCACGTTTGCTTCATATGACCTTGAGCTGCTGATGAGGTCAACCATTTCCTTTAATGGATCAACATTAGGTGTTTGAACATATCCATTTTCATTGGCATCGGGATTTGTAGGATCATATTGAAGGTTGAATGGAGTTTCGTCTTCTGTAATCTTCGTTGCTTTCACGCCGTTTCCTAATTTGCCGCTCGAATTCATGCTTGAGTTCAATATAGATGAAAACGATTCACCTGACGGCTGTAATGTGACGAGCTTACGTCTATAAGGCTCCCAGTTGCCATCAACCTGTTTCGCTCTTGTTGTATCCATATTTGCAAGGTTAGAGGATACAACGTCCATTCTGAGCCTCTGAGCTGTTAATGCTGAGGCCGAAGCGTTAACTCCTGAAAAAATTGACATCACTTACCTCCTGTCAAAACTGTTTTAAGAGAATTGAATTTTCCACTCATTCTTTCAACCAACGCATTATACTGAATTTGGTTTTTAGCGAGTTCACTCATCTCTTGATCAATATCGACATTATTTCCGTTTTCTTGATATGAAGTACGGTTGCTCGAAACAACTGAATAATTAGACCCTGTTTTAGAAAAATCAATGTGACCTTGGTATGTTTTTTTAGCATCTAACTTGATCGACGCATCGTTTAGCATATCATGAAAAGCGACGTTTTTCGACTTGTAGTTCGGTGTGTCTATATTCGCGATATTATTGCTTATGACTTTTTGCTTAACATTCGCTCTGCCCAAGGCATTCTCAAGGTTGCTTATCGTTCCAGAAAATATATCCAAAACCATATACCTCCAATCATATGTATTTCATTCCATTTAATCATGTCGAGATTTGTAAAACCATATGTTCATTGTAAGAAATAATAGGATTAAAGTCTATGATGTATATGTAAAAAAAACTCGTAATATATATCTATTTTACGAATAGGCATAAAGACCTAGATTCAAAGAACTAAGAATTGTAAGGGTTTTCTTGGAAAAAAGAGTGTCATTTTTCGGACAAATCCTCTTTTTTTATACAAAAAACCCCTTTTCAGCTTGTAATTTTGGCCGAAAAGGGGTTTTGATTAATGAGATTTTAAATTTTCAAGTTCAATTAAAAATTTGTTGTTTAACACTTTGATATACGTTCCCTTCATTCCAAGAGAACGAGATTCGATGACACCTGCACTTTCTAACTTACGTAAGGCGTTCACGATCACTGAACGAGTGATTCCTACACGGTCAGCAATTTTACTTGCCACAAGGAGCCCTTCGTTGCCATCAAGTTCTTCAAAGATGTGCTCAATGGCTTCAAGCTCACTATATGAAAGAGAACTAATCGCCATTTGAACAACCGCTTTACTTCTTGCTTCTTCTTCGATTTCTTCTCCTTTTTCACGAAGGATCTCCATTCCAACAACTGTTGCTCCGTACTCAGCAAGTATTAAATCATCATCAGTGAATGTATCTTGCAAACGAGACAGGATTAACGTTCCTAAACGATCTCCTCCTCCGATAATTGGAACAATGGTTGTCAAACCTGATTCGAATAAATCACGGTTCTCAATTGGGAAAGCTGTATACTCACTGTTAATGTCAAGGTTTGAAGATGTTTCAGGGATGTTGAATAGACTCTTTGTATATTCTTCAGGGAACTGACGGTCTTCAAGCATTTTCTTCATACGCGGATTTTCAATCTGCTGGTTGATCGAGTAGCCTAGAAGCTTCCCTCTTCTACTCAACACAAAAATGTTTGAATCAATGACATCTCTCAGTGTTTCCGCCATTTCTTTAAAATTAACTGGTTTCCCTGCTGAATCTTGCAGCATTGAGTTAATAATCCTTGTTTTTTGTAGTAAAGCCATATTAATGATCCTCCTAGATTACTTTATTCATTTGTTAAAGTATAAATTGACTTAAGTCTTTGTTATTTGCAATCTTTCCTAGCTTCTCTTCTACATACTGAGGGGTAATGGTCACTGTCTCCAGTGTAATATCAGGCGCCTCAAATGAAAGCTCTTCAAGCAGCTTTTCAAGTATGGTATGAAGCCTTCTTGCACCGATGTTATCTGTCTCCTGATTGACATGATAAGCCACTTCGGCAATCTTATGAATAGCATCGTCAGAAAATTCAAGAGATATACCTTCTGTTTCAAGTAAAGCTTTATATTGCTTTAATAATGCGTTATCTGGTTCCGTTAAGATTTTCACAAAGTCTTCGATACTTAATTTATCTAATTCTACACGGATTGGGAAGCGCCCTTGAAGCTCTGGAATCAAATCTGATGGTTTCGCCATATGAAATGCACCTGCTGCTACAAAAAGCACATGGTCTGTTTTCACTGCCCCATATTTCGTCATCACAGTTGAACCTTCTACAATCGGTAAAATATCACGTTGAACACCTTCACGAGAAACATCTGCAGATGATGCACCACCGCTTTTGGCGATTTTGTCGATTTCGTCGATAAAAATAATCCCTTGCTGTTCTGCTTTATAAACGGCTTCCTGACTGACTTCATCCATGTCAATCAGTTTTGAAGCTTCCTCAGCAGTTAACGCCTTTCTTGCTTCTCTGACGGTCAGCTTTCTGCGTTTTTTCTTTTTAGGCATGAGATTGCCGAGCGCATCCTGCATGTTCATGCCCATTTGCTCCATACCCGAGCCCTGAAGCATATCAAACATGGATGGCTGCTGCTCTTCAACTTCGATCGTGACGTAATGATCTTCAAGTTCTCCCATAGCCAGCTGATGAGTGATTCGCTTTCTTGTCGATTCAAGTTCAACTTCTTCACTTGATTGATCTCGATCACGGTCATCTTCATCAGAACCGCCAAACAGCATCTCAAAAGGATTTTTCACAGACTGGCTTTTTTTCTTGCCAGGAACAAGTAAATGAACAAGACGTTTATTTGCTTGTTTTTCTGCTTCTTCTTGAACGTCTTTCATCTTTTCTTCTTTGACAATTCTGATCGCTGTCTCAACTAGATCTCTGACCATCGATTCTACATCACGGCCGACATAACCAACTTCAGTAAACTTCGTCGCTTCCACTTTAATAAAAGGCGCACCAGAAATTTTTGCAATTCTGCGGGCAATCTCTGTTTTCCCCACACCTGTTGGGCCGATCATTAAAATATTTTTCGGAACGACTTCATCCTTTAGCTTATCATGTAAAAGGCTTCTTCTGTAACGGTTTCTTAAAGCCACCGCCACTGCTTTTTTCGCATCAAGCTGACCAATAATATATTGATCAAGCTTTTCAACTATCTCTCTTGGGGTGAACGGCTTTTTCTCCATACGTCTCATGTCCTTTCTATTCAAGCTCTTCTAAAGTGATTTGATCGTTCGTGTAGACACAGATTTCTCCGGCGGTTTCAAGAGCAGCCTTTGCAATATCTCTCGCTGTGAGGTGATCACCTGCATGTGTTTTGAGTGCTCTCCCGGCGCTAAGCGCATAATTGCCGCCTGAGCCGATGGCCAAAATACCGTCATCTGGTTCGATGACCTCTCCTGTCCCAGAGACAAGCAGGATGCTGTCTTTGTTCATAACGATCAGCATGGCCTCAAGCTGTCTGAGCATCTTGTCACTTCGCCATTCTTTCGCTAGTTCTACGGCTGCCCGCTTTAAGTTACCACCATATTCTTCAAGCTTCGTTTCAAACTTTTCAAAGAGTGTAAATGCATCTGCTACTGAACCTGCAAAACCTGCAAGCACCTTGCCTCCGAAAAGACGGCGCACTTTTTTTGCCGTGTGTTTCATCACGACAGCCTGCCCGAAAGTGACTTGACCGTCTCCAGCCATCGCACTTTTTCCTTTATGTTGAACGGCAAAGATGGTTGTTGCATGAAATGATGACATGAAAAAACCTCCTTTTAGGATCGTTTAAAAGCCCTTGGGTGATGAGACATGTATGTTTTCCTTAAAGAATCTTTTGATACATGCGTGTACACCTGAGTTGATGATAAATTCGAATGACCGAGAAGTTCTTGAACACTTCTCAAATCTGCCCCCTCATTTAAGAGGTGTGTGGCAAAGGTGTGCCTTAACATGTGAGGATGGATATGTAGTGTGCCTGACGCCTTTTTCATTAATTCAGTGAGAATGAATCGAACGCCTCTGTCTGTAAGAGGCGCCCCGCGCTGATTCAAAAACACATATGCATCAGCACGATCATTCCCCTTAGCTTCCAGCTTCTGCCTTCCATCCTCTAAATAAGTGATGAGCGCTTCATGAGCATATGAACCGAAAGGAACATACCGCTGCTTGCTGCCTTTCCCATGAACAAGCACTGTATCCAACGATAAATCAAGATCAGATTCTTTTAATGAACATAACTCACTGACCCTCATACCTGTTGCATAAAGAAGTTCTAAAATCGCTTGGTTTCTTTGCCCAAGCGGTGTGCTGACATCAGAAACTGTAAAAAGCTCTTTAAGTTCCTCTTCATACAAAAATGAAGGAATTCGTTTATCCTGCTTTGGTAAGCTAACGAGTAAAAAAGGATTTTCTTTCACAAGCTGTTCTCTTAATAGAAATTTATAAAAGCTGCGAAGCGCAGAGACTTTCTTACTAATCGTTCTTCTTGTCAGGCCTTTTTCATAAGCTTCTGTTAAATAAATTCTCGTATCTTGATAGGATACCTCTTCAAAACCGTCTATTCCTTGAATGTTCATAAATCTGACAAACTCTTCAATCGCTTCTGTATATCCTGAGATTGTTAAAGCAGAATAGTTTTTTTCAATTTGCAGATATTCAATGAATAAGTGGACAAGACGCTGTTTATTCGTCATTTTTACACCTCTTTAAGGCTTTTAAATGGTATCACATATCTTGCTTTCCGTGCAATGTTTTACTACAGAGATTTCGAAATAGTTTGAATAGTTTCGATTGCGCGCTTAGCGTACTCTGCATAACGCTCTTGTTTGTTTTTAATCCGAACACCAAGATCTTTCAGCAAGCCAAAGTTCGCATTCATCGGCTGGAAGCTTTTCTTGTTTGTCGATGTGATGTAATAAGCCATGCTGCCGATCGCCGTTTCCTCCGGAAGTGTCACAAGCTCTTCTCCTTTGACAAAACGAGCGGCGTTAATTCCAGCCACTAGTCCGGAAGCTGCGGACTCGACATAGCCTTCAACGCCTGTCATTTGTCCGGCAAAGAATAGATCCTCTCTATTTTTAAACTGATACGTTGGTTTTAAAAGACTTGGTGAGTTAATAAATGTATTGCGGTGCATTACGCCGTATCGAACGATTTCTGCTTCTTCAAGACCTGGAATCAAGCGGAATACTTCCTTTTGGTCGCCCCACTTCAGATGTGTCTGGAAGCCGACGATGTTATATAAAGTACCTGCTGCATCATCTTGTCTTAATTGAACAACAGCGTAAGGTCTTTTTCCTGTTTTCGGATCTTCAAGTCCTACTGGCTTCATCGGACCAAACAGCATCGTTTTCTTTCCTCTTTTCGCCATGACTTCAATTGGCATACAGCCTTCAAAGAAGATTTCTTTTTCGAACTCTTTTAATGGCACAGTTTCAGCAGAAATGAGCGCCTCATAAAAACGATCGAATTCCTCTTCTGTCATTGGACAGTTTAAATAAGCGGCTTCTCCTTTGTCATAGCGTGATTTCAAGTACACCTTATCCATATCAATGCTATCTTTCTCTAGAATAGGTGCCGCTGCATCGTAGAAGTACAGATACTCTTCACCCGTTAACGATTTTAATTCTTTTGAAAGTGCTTCAGATGTAAGCGGGCCCGTTGCAATAATTGTCGGACCTTCAGGAATGCTTTGCACTTCTTCTTGAAAAACCGTCACATTCGGATGATTTTTCACGCGATCGGTAACGTTTGCTGCAAATTCATGACGATCTACCGCAAGCGCTCCGCCAGCAGGGACTGAGCTTTCGTCTGCTGCTGCGATAATCGCTGAATCTAAATGACGCATTTCTTCCTTTAATACACCGACCGCATTCGTCAAAGCGTTGGCACGCAGTGAATTACTGCATACAAGCTCTGCAAATTTATCTGTATGGTGAGCTGGCGTTTGTTTGACAGGTCTCATTTCATACAAGTTGACTTTAATTCCTCGTTTGGCAATTTGCCATGCCGCTTCACTTCCGGCTAAACCTGCTCCAATCACATTTACAAATTGACTCATTGTACAACTCTCCTATTTCGTAAGTTCTGTTTGATGACATAAAAAAGCAGGTGAACAAGGCTGTTCACCGCTATTTTTGTTGTTCCTCTTTATAATCACAGTTCACACATTGAACTTGAATGCCTTTTTTCAGCTTTTTCTCTACAAGCATATTTTCGCATTTTGGACACTTTCTTTCAATTGGTTTGTCCCAAGAGACGAATTCACACTCTGGAAAACGATCACAGCCATAAAAAATGCGGCGCTTCTTAGATTTTCGTTCAACAATGTTTCCTTCATGACAAGTCGGGCATTTCACACCAATATCTTTGACAATTGGTTTTGTGTTACGGCAGTCAGGAAAGTTAGAGCAAGCCATGAACTTACCGTATCGACCCATTTTGTACACCATCGGATGTCCGCACTCTTCACAGTCGACTCCGGCGTATTCAGGCTCAATCTCAACTTCTTGCATCTCTGCTTCTGCTTTTTCTACCCGTTTTGCAAAGTCTTGATAGAAGCTGTCGATAATGCGAACCCATTCGATCGTACCTTCTTCAACGCTATCAAGTTCTTTTTCCATTTTCGCTGTGAATTCCACGTTAATGATTTCAGGGAAGAATTCAATGATTAAGTTAAGAACAATTTCCCCAAGCTCTGTTGGGATAAACCGTTTATTATCAAGTGCGACATAGCCGCGCTTTTGAATCGTATCTAATGTTGGTGCATAAGTAGACGGACGGCCTATACCCAGTTCTTCAAGTGTTTTGACAAGTCTTGCCTCAGTGTAGCGCGGAGGCGGCTGCGTGAAGTGCTGTTCAGGTTCGATATCTTTTGAAAGAACCGTATCACCTTCTTTAAGATCAGGCAGCATTTTGTCCTTTTCTTCTAACTGGTCGTCCTTCCCTTCTACATATACCTTCATGAAACCAGGGAATTTCACTTTGCTCCCGTTAGCACGGAATGTAAGCCCGTTATTGTCAAGGTCTACACTCATTGTATCAAGAACAGCCGGCGCCATTTGGCTTGCCACGAATCGTTCCCAAATCAATTTATACAGACGCAGCTGATCTCGGCTTAAGACATGTTTGACATCTGCTGGTTTTCTTAGCGTAGAAGTCGGCCTGATGGCTTCGTGAGCATCTTGTGCATTTTCGTTCTTTTTAGCGGTTCGTTTTGTTGTATTTAAGAAATTCTTACCGTACGTCTGATCAATGAAAGCAGATACTTCTTCAATCGCCGTATTGGAAATACGTGTTGAGTCCGTTCTCATATATGTAATGAGTCCGACTGTACCTTCTTTACCAAGATCGATTCCTTCATATAATTGCTGTGCAATCATCATCGTCTTTTTCGCACGGAAGTTTAATTTTCTTGCAGCCTCCTGCTGTAAAGTAGAGGTTGTAAACGGAACAGCTGGGTTGCGTTTACGCTCTTTTTTCGTCACTTTCTCTACAGAGAATTTGCTCCCTTTTAGTTTCGAAAGGATTTCTTTTACATCTTCATTTGTTTTCAGTGGATGCTTTTTGCCATTGACGCCAAAGAAGCTCGCTTCGAAGCTTTCTTTTCCTTTTAGGAATGTACCGTCAATTGTCCAGTATTCTTCTGGTTTAAATTCATTAATTTCATTCTCACGATCAATAATCAGGCGGAGTGCAACTGATTGAACACGACCGGCACTTAAGCCTTTTTTCACTTTCTTCCATAAAATCGGACTGATTTTATACCCGACGAGACGATCTAAGATCCGTCTTGCCTGCTGTGCATCAACTAAATCCATGTTGATCATACGTGGATGCTTAAAGGAATCTTTAATGGCATCTTTTGTAATCTCATTAAAGACAACGCGGCAGTCAGAAGAGAGGTCAAGGTCAAGGCTATGCGCTAAATGCCAAGCAATCGCTTCTCCCTCTCTATCGGGGTCAGCTGCGAGATAGACTTTCTTTGCTTTTTTCGCAGCTGTTTTTAATTCTTTTAAAACGGGGCCTTTCCCGCGAATCGTAATATATCTCGGTTCGAAGTCATGCTCAGTGTCAACACCAAGCTGACTTTTCGGTAAATCCCTTATGTGCCCCATTGAAGCCTTTACTTTATACTTTTTACCTAAATAACGCTCAATCGTTTTCGCCTTGGCTGGCGACTCAACGATGACTAAATAATCAGCCATACTCAAAATCCCCCTTAAGAGGTGTTCTCTCTTTATACATTTCACAATTCATATTTATGTTAATTGCACTTATCTAACAGGCAATCATTAAAAATTCTTTATGATGAACATCATTATAAACACGAAAAACAAAGTGTAAACTTAAATCCTCACTATTATTAAATATTCCTATGTCTTTTGTCAAACGATATTTTTATGAGAGTTCAGTATATTGAACGCTGCGGAAGGAGAATTCCTCTAAAATATCCTTCGTTGAATGAACAAGCTTTGCTCCCTGCTGTATAAGTCTGGCTGGTCCTGTGGAATTAGGATCAAAGATAGATCCTGCGACCGCAAATACCTCTTTGCCTTGCTCAAGTGCTTGATACGCGGTAATGAGCGAACCGCTCTTTTCTTTGCACTGAATCACGATGGTTCCACTTGTCAGCGCACTAATTAAACGATTCCTCATTGGAAAATGCCACTTTTCTGGTTTCACATAAGGCGGATGCTCGGATAAAAGCAAATGATGCTCTCCCATGTATTGAGCCATTTGCACATGTTCCTTTGGGTATAAGTGCTGAAATCCGCCTGCTATAATACCGATGGTTTTCCCTTTATTCCGAATGCATTCTTTATGTGCAAGTCCATCGATTCCTTTTGCTAAGCCACTGACAATCGTCCAATCTTCCTTTACAAGCTCACCAACAATTTTCTTCACACATGCTTCTCCATAAGACGATGGAACTCGTGTGCCTACTACACCTAAACTTTTTTCTTCATTTAAATATGATATGTTTCCTTTTAGGAATAACACAGGGGGAGGATCATAAATATGTTTTAGTGTGCTGGGATATAAGGGTGATGTGATGGGTATCATGTGAATGTTTTGCTTTAAATAGGCTTGAACGATGTGTTGAAAAATGGGGAATTCATTTTCTTCGGCTTGTTTTAAGCGGGTAAAGTCGATCGTTTGTAATGATCGATCCTGTTTGAAATGTTGTGTTTCTTCATTTATATATAGCTCAGGATCGACTTTCCACCATTTTGTTAACAAAGAGGGTGAGATGAGGCCTTTTAAGCGGTGAAAAATCATTCTTTCGGACACGTTGTACATACCATTCCTCCAGTTTAAGATAGAAAGAAGAAGACTTGTCAAAGAACAAGTCTTCTTGTGTCATTAATGCGTTTTACAAGCTTCGAAGAGATTCTTCTCTTTTAACACTTTAATCAATGTTTCTCCCATGACAGATGGTGTCTCTGCCACTTCAATTCCACATTCACGCATTGTTTTTACTTTTTCATCAGCTGTTCCTTTACCACCAGAAATAATGGCACCAGCATGTCCCATGCGTTTTCCTGGAGGCGCCGTTTTACCGCCAATAAAGCCAACGACTGGCTTTGTCATATTTGCTTTTACCCATTCAGCTGCTTCTTCTTCAGCCGTACCGCCGATTTCACCGATCATAATTACAGCATGTGTATCAGGGTCTTCATTGAATGCTTTTAATACATCAATAAAGTTCGTCCCATTGACAGGGTCTCCGCCGATTCCTACAGCTGTCGATTGACCAACGCCAGCTTCTGAAAGCTGATGTACCGCTTCATATGTAAGCGTTCCAGAACGAGAAACAACACCCACATGACCTTTTTTATGAATGTAGCCAGGCATGATCCCAATCTTACATTCTTCAGGTGTAATGACACCTGGACAGTTAGGGCCAACAAGTCTTGTCTTTTTCCCTTCCATATACCGTTTCACTTTGACCATGTCAAGCACTGGAATATGTTCTGTGATACAAATGACTAGATCGACTTCTGCATCAACAGCCTCTAAAATGGCATCTGCTGCAAATGGTGCTGGTACATAGATAACAGAAGCATTTGCTCCAGTTGTTTGAACAGCTTCAGATACAGTATTAAATACAGGAACTCCTTCTACTTCAGTTCCACCTTTTCCAGGTGTGACACCGCCAACAATATTTGTTCCGTACTCAATCATTTGTTTTGTATGGAACAATGCGGTTGAACCGGTAATCCCCTGAACAATTACTCTCGTATTTTTATTAATAAATACACTCATTTAGGTTCCCTGCCTTTCTGCTCTACTTGACTAAAGATACAATCTTTTCTGCCCCGTCAGCCATAGACTCAGCAGAAGTGATATTTAAGCCTGAATCACTCAGGATTTTCTTCCCTAATTCAACGTTTGTTCCTTCAAGACGTACAACGAGTGGTAATGTTAAGCCGACTTGTTTCGTCGCTTCAACGACACCTTCTGCAATGACATCACATTTCATGATACCGCCAAAAATGTTCACGAAAATCCCTTTTACATTTTGATCAGATAAGATGATTTTAAATGCTTCCGTTACTTTTTCAGCTGTTGCACCGCCCCCAACATCCAGGAAGTTTGCAGGGTCCCCGCCGTAATGCTTGATGATATCCATTGTAGACATCGCAAGACCTGCACCATTGACCATACAGCCAATATTTCCATCTAGAGAAATGTAGCTTAGATCATATTTAGATGCTTCAATTTCTTTTGGATCCTCTTCATCAAGGTCACGGTATTCTAATATATCTTTTTGTCTATATAAAGCATTGCTATCAAAGTTTAATTTCGCATCAAGTGCCATGACTTTTCCATCGCCTGTTACAACAAGTGGATTAATCTCAGCAATTGAACAATCTTTTTCAATAAACGCATTGTAAAGACTTGTCATAAACTTAACAGCTTGGCCAACTAATTTTGTTGGAATATTAATTTTAAACGCTACTTCTCTTGCCTGATAGCCTTGCAAGCCAATCGCTGGGTCGATGACCACTTTGACGATTTTCTCTGGCGTTTTTTCTGCTACTTCTTCAATTTCAGTACCGCCTTCTTCAGAAGCCATCAATACAATTCTTGATGTCGCTCTGTCCAAAACAAGTCCAACGTAGTACTCCTTTTGAATATCGCAGCCTTCTTCAATAAGTAAGCGTTTTATTTCGCGCCCTTCAGGCCCAGTTTGATGTGTGACAAGTGTTTTACCGAGCAATTCCTCTGCAAACCCTTTCACTTCATCTTTTGTTTTTGCAATTTTTACCCCGCCTGCTTTACCACGGCCGCCTGCATGAATCTGTGCTTTTACGACATATACAGAGCTTTCTAGCTCTTCTGATGCTTTCACTGCTTCATCAGGTGTAAATGCTACTTTACCATTTGGAACTGAAACCCCATATTTTCTTAGGATTTCTTTTCCTTGGTACTCATGGATATTCATTTCCCATCCTCCCAACATATGTAGAAACAAAAATTATAAAATAGACTGCGCTTTCATTTTAAAGAATAAAAAAGAGAATGTCTAGGGTTCTATGTAAAATCGTAAAATCCTTCTAAACATTCAAACTTTTATTTTATTAAAAATATAAATTTTTCAGCCAAATCACTTATTTTTCCTTATTTTTTCATTTTTTGATCTAATCTATAGATAAACGAAAATATTTCTGCTACAGTATCGTATAACGCTTCAGGGATCTCCTCATCCAGCGTTAAGTGGCGCATGAGTTCGACTAAATTACGGTCTTCTTGGATAGGAACTCCCGACTTTTTTGCTTCTTCAATGATATGGTCTGCCACATAGCCGCTCCCTGTTGCGACGACTTTTGGCGCCTTTTGTTTTTCTTCATCATAATGTAGAGCGACCGCCCTTCTAAGCGGTTTTGAATCCTTCATACTCGTAAGTCCAGCCCTTTCTCGCTGATTTTATGAAAGTGTTCATCTAGAAAGTGAGACGGATCTACTGGCTCTTGTCTCTTCTTTGCTGTAATTCCCGTTAAACTGTATCCTAAGGCATTTAAATTCTCCCGAACAGCTGGAATCATCGGATTAATGGTTCCTTGAAGTTCATGACCGGTTTCAACTGTAATTGCCATGACCTTTTGCTGAATCGTACAGTCGATTAATGTCTCTTCGAGGTTTTCCATGTTTAAGTAAAACATGAGACGGCACTGAGAAATATCAATAGAGCCATCTTTTTTCTTATGTCCTTTTAGAATAAAGGTTAAATCTTGAACACTATGTTTTGAAAAGAGCGGATAAGAGACCATCATTTGGCTGATGGTTTGGTTCTCCTGCTGCACAAATAACTGCCCGTTCAATCTATGAAACAATTGATCGACTTCTTTTTTTACGGGCTCTGGTAAATCAGCCTGCCTCACATCATTTAAGACGAGCTTTAATTGGTGAAGCTCCTGACTTTTTACATCCTGGCTGCCTTTTTCGAGTAGTTTCAGCATACCGATTTCATCTCGTACACCTATTGCCTTTTTCATCGTCATGAGTAAATCGAGCACATCGGTTTTATTGCTTAATGCCGGTTCCGTCTGCTGCACCACCTGAGCCAATGCTTTTGCCTCTGTTTTTGACAGGAACGGAAATTCTTTTTGAAGCACGGATGCTTTTGCGTCAGGCTGAGATCCTGCCTGCTGAAGCCCTTGCAGCAATGACGTGAGCTGTTTTAAGCTAGGCTCTTGCTGCCCATCTGCACCTTGCTTCGTCAAACTTGCCATTATCCGCTCAATTTGCTGAAGCGGGATTTGCAGCTCTTTTGGACTTGTTGACTGCTGCACGTTAGATTGAAGAACTTGGGTCGTCTGACGCTCTTGAGCGATTGGAGCTTGGCTATTTTCTTTTGGCTGAGACAGATTGGGCTGAGGCGTTACAGATAGACTGCCTCCTTGCTTCGCCGCCCCTTCTCTCGCTGCTAGAAGGACCGATAAGAGCTTTTCTGCATGGACGGTCGTCTCAGCATCTATGACTGATCGAATGGCTTGTGTAAGGGCCTGTGTGGCGTCTGAGTGCTTCGGGAGCTGTGTTAATCGTTCTAGCAACGCTGTCATATCCTGATGAAGAGCAGAGGATGATTTCACGGCTAAAATTGATTGAAGCACTCCTTCCTGGATCGGCAAGTCTTTCTTTAAAGCAAATAGGAGTGCCTGAAGACCTTTTTTCACATCAGCTCCTTGAAGCTGTTCGATCCACTTCACTGCCGTTTTTAACTCTGCTTCGTTGATAACGGATTTTTCTTTTAAAAAAGCTGTGGCTGTTAGGATGTTTTCAAGTCCGTTTTTAAGTGAGAGACCTTCTAATAGTTTGGCAGCTGCATCCTTTAATGTCTTAGGGTCTTGATCAAATTGCTGTACTGGCCTTAGTTTATTGAGGCTGTCTCCACCCTCTTGTTCAAATTGGAACCAATAAAATGCGTCTGCTTTGAGCTGAGCCGCTAGCTGTGCTTTTATTTTTGTTGAGCCTATTTGAACAAGGGCTGTATCATCTCCAAGCATTTTCAGTACTTTACCGAGGATCAGCCGATGCACATTTTCCTTTCCTTCGGTGTTTAATGGAACAGATTCTGCCGCACTTAACCGGCTATTCAGTGCTGTATGTATGTCCTCAACTCTTGTCATCACAGGCAGCCTCCTTGGTCAAAAATTTATGATATAACGGATTTCACTGGCGCAAACGATAATCGATGGATTGGGACAGCTCCATGTGTTTGAATGGCAGCCAGATGCTCTTTTGTTCCGTACCCTTTATGTTTTTCAAATTGATACTCAGGGTACTTACGCCCGTATTCTTCCATCATCTGATCCCTTGTCACTTTTGCAATACATGCACCTGCTGCGATGGACGCACTTTTTGCATCTCCTTTGATGATATTCTCTTGGTGAATAGGAAGCGGGAGCGTCATGGCATCTATGAGTAGATAATCAGGTGTATGAGTTAACTGCTCCACAGCTCTCACCATCGCCAGTCTTGATGCCTCGTAAATATTGATTTCATCAATCGTAGCCGCATCAACAATGCCGATTCCGATATCAAGTGCTTCTTTTTGGATCAGGTCATAATACGCCAATCTTTTTTTCTCAGATAATTGCTTTGAGTCGTTTAAACCGAGCAGGACTGTGTCTTCCTTTAATATAACAGCTGCTGCGACTACAGGGCCTGCCAGTGGTCCTCTTCCTGCTTCATCTATTCCAGCAATACATGTGTATCCCTGCGCCTTAGCTTTGTTTTCAAATTGCAGCATTTCATTCCATGCTGCACGAAGTTGCTGCTGCTTTTCTCTCTCTTTGTGCCACTTCTCTATCAGTTTTTGGACACTTTTTCTCGTATCATCTTTTACAAGCTCACGAATGTATGACTCGTCTTGCGAATGCTTTTCTATCAGTTCTTTTATTTGTTTCACCGTGTACATCAGCTTTTCGTCAGCCTCCTTCTTTATATCGGCAGTTTTCCGCAAAAAATAAAGACCCGCATGAGCTGCGTGTCTTTTAGCTTTCAGGCTTCTCAAAAGTGAGGGGACCAAATTTTTCTGTTCGAATATCCCGAATAATGATTTCGGTGGTTTTGTCGTAATTAATAAATCCACCGCTCATGAGACAGCCGCGCTTTGTACCTATTGCATCAAACAGCTCAACCGTATCTTCAGGGATCTCCGCCAGGTCATAGCGTTTTTTTAATCGCTCTGGATAGTTCTCTTCTAGAAAGCGAAGTCCATACACAGCGACATCCTGTAAGTTGATGATAGAATCTTTGATCGCTCCAGTCACCGCTAGCCTGAGTCCTACTTGCTCATCTTCAAACTTAGGCCAGAGGATTCCAGGTGTATCAAGCAGTTCAAGTTCTTTCCCTACCTTCACCCATTGCTGTGAGGTGGTAATACCAGGCCGGTCTCCTGTTTTGGCAATGTTCTTTTTCGCTAAACGATTGATTAAGGTCGATTTCCCGACGTTGGGAATCCCGATAATCAGCGCCCGGATTGCACGCGGTTTGACACCTTTTGCTTTCATGCGGTCGAATTTTTCTTTTAAGATTTCTTTTGAAGTTGTGATGATCTGATTTAACCCTTGTCCATCGACAGAGTTAATGGCAAGTGACCGAACGCCTTGCTGCTCAAAGTGCGCCTGCCACTCCTTTGTCATACGAGGATCGGCTTTATCTGCTTTGTTTAATAGCATGATTTTGGGTTTGTTCTGAAGGATTTCTTCGATCATTGGGTTTCTAGAGGACATCGGAATTCTAGCATCGGTTAATTCAAATACGATGTCGATGAGCTTTAATTTTTCTGTGACTTCACGTCTTGCTTTTGCCATATGGCCTGGAAACCATTGAATCGTCATATGTGCACCTTCTCTTCTATCGATTATCTCTATACATTGTACAAAAAAAGAGCCTGTTACAGGTAACAAGCTCTTTCCTTTGATATCATTATCGTCTGATTTCTTTGATACGAGCCGCTTTACCGCGAAGTTCACGTAGGTAGTAAAGTTTCGCACGACGTACCTTACCGTGACGTACAACTTCGATCTTAGCGATTTTTGGTGTGTGTACAGGGAATGTACGCTCAACGCCTACACCGTAAGAAATCTTACGAACTGTGAAAGTTTCGCTGATTCCACCACCACGACGCTTAATTACAACACCTTCAAAGATCTGGATACGCTCACGAGTACCCTCGACAACTTTAACGTGTACACGTAAAGTGTCACCAGGACGGAACGCAGGAAGATCAGTGCGTAATTGTTCTTTTGTGATTTCTTCAATCAAATGTTGCATCGTTTTCAACTCCTTCCAACAGATGCTCATGTCCTCTTTCTTCATTGCAGCGGAACATCGTTTTCAAACTTGAATCGGCAAGCCGTCCAAGTCACAAGTAGTATCATACCATACCTCTATGCAGTGTGCAATACAATCTAGTCATTATGAAGCTGCCAAAGCCATCTTTTTTCTTCATCTGTTAACGTTTTGCATGAATCGATCAAATCTGGCCGTCTTGTATAGGTTCTCTTCAAGGATTCTTTGCGCCGCCACTCTTCAATTTTTGCATGATTTCCAGAGAGGAGCACATCCGGCACTTTTAGTCCTTTATAATCGGCAGGTCTTGTATAGTGCGGGTGCTCTAGCAGACCTGTACTAAATGAATCTTCAATGTGAGACGCTTCTTTTCCAAGCACATGAGGCAAAAGCCTGACCACACTGTCTGCAATCATCATCGCTGGCAGTTCTCCGCCTGTGAGAACGAAATCCCCAATTGAGATTTCATCTGTGACAAGATGCTCCCTGATGCGCTCATCGTAGCCTTCATAATGGCCGCAAATGAACATAAGGTGTTCTTCTTTTGCAAGTTCCTCTGCCTTCTTTTGTGTATATCTTTCCCCTTGAGGACAGACAAGAATGACTCGGGGCTTCTTGCTTGCTTTCTTCGTCAAATCTTCTACCGCATCGAATACGGGCTGTGCTTTCAGTACCATACCAGCACCGCCGCCATACGGATAGTCATCCACTGTTTTATGCTTATGATCCGAGTACTCTCTAAAATTGACAACATTGAATGAGACAGCTTCTTTCTCCTGTGCCTTTTTTAAGATCGATGAGTGAAGCACACCTTCGAACATTTCAGGAAAAAGCGTTAAAAAGTCGATTTTCATTCGTCAATGAGTCCTTCCATCACTTCAATGTGTACGGTTTTGGATGAGATATCGATCTTTTTGACAACAGATGGGATATAAGGAATCAGGGCATCTTTTTTGCCTTTTCTTCCAACCACCCAGACATCATTTGCCCCTGGTGTTAAAATCTCTTTGATTTGGCCGACAAGCTGATCTTCTTCATCGTATACTTCACAGCCAATGATTTGATGGAAATAAAATTCTCCTTCGCCCAAAGAACCGAGATGTTCTTTTTCTACTTTTAAAATCGATTCTTTCAACTGCTCTGCTTCATTTAAGGAGCTAATTTCTTCAAATGTGAGCAAATCAAACTGTTTATGCTGCCTATGTGATGCGACAGTGACTTTCAGCGGCTCCCCTTGACCTTGCTTAAAAATATAGAGGAGGCTTCCTTTTTTGTAACGCTCTTCTGGGAAATCTGTCTTTGACACGACGCGTACTTCTCCGCGGACTCCGTGTGTATTGACAATCTTTCCAACATTCAACCATTCTCGTTCCATGTTCTCAATCACCCCTGACGTATTTCCACAATGGTGCCGTCTTTCACGACGATGACATTATCTTGCATCTTGTCATCCCATTTATCACCTATTTTCACTTCAACCAGCGCATCCACTTCTGTCTCTTTCATTTCACTTCCAAGCGGCAAAATATGCAGCTGCTCTACTTGAAAATCAATTTGCCGGATCTTCTCCTGGCGTTTATCGATGGCTTTTTGAAATTGAGGGATGGCTTCTTGCTGATGTGGTTCTTTTTCATGTTTTTTCAGTTGAAAATATAGTTGATTGCATTCACGTTCTAGTCTTTCTTTTTTCTCCAAAAAAGTCGTTAACAGTTTGTCCTTACTGCTTTCAGTTAATACTTGCATGACGGTGACATGTTGAATGATCTGCATCTTCCTTTTTGTCCCCCTATCCGAAGGCATTTGTCCTCTACAGTATAACGAAAAATAGATTTAAACGTGTAAAAAAAGGGGAGGTCCTAAGCCCTCTCCCTTTTTAGTCAGCAATCTCAAGTTGAACTTTCTTAGAAGACTCTGCACTTGCTGCAAACATGACTGTTCGTATCGCTTTTGCTGTACGTCCCTGCTTTCCGATCACTTTTCCGGTATCTTCAGCATTGACAGACAGTGTGTAAATCACTTGCTCATCTTTTTCTAATGAAGATACGTGAATATCTTCAGGGAAATCAACAAGTGGCTCGACGATGGACACAATCAATTCTTCCAAGGACAGCTCATTCATTATTTGCTGTTTTTCGCATTATGAAATTTTTCAAGAATTCCTTGGCTTGAGAAAAGGTTGCGAACTGTATCAGATGGTTTCGCACCATTTTGAAGCCATTTAAGCGCTAATTCTTCGTTGATTTTCACCTCAGCTGGTGATAACACTGGATTGTATGTTCCAACTGTTTCGATGAAACGACCGTCACGTGGTGAACGAGAATCTGCTACAACAATACGATAGAAAGGAGATCTTTTTGATCCCATACGTTTTAAACGAATTTTTACTGCCATTTTACTAGCACCTCCGAAAATATTTCAACAAGATAGTATATTAACAATGATAAAAGGGTTTGTAAAGTGTTTTTTCTTAACAACGGTTTTATCATGTATAACCAATTACATAAATGGTAATTTAAAGCCTTTTTTCTTCCCTTTGGACATGTTGGTCATTTGCTTCATCATCTTTTTCATTTCGTCAAATTGCTTTAAAAGGCGATTGACTTCCTGTACAGATGTTCCGCTTCCTTTTGCAATCCGTTTTCTTCGGCTTGCATTGATGACCTCTGGCTGTTCTTTTTCCTCGGTCGTCATTGATTTAATGATCGCTTCGATGTGATTGAGCTGCTTTTCGTCTACTTGGACGTTTTTGAGCCCTTTCATTTTACCGGCTCCCGGCATCATTTGGATCAATTCATCAAGTGGACCCATATTACGAACTTGCCCAAGCTGCTCGAGGAAATCATCGAGCGTAAAGCTCATGGTCCGCATTTTTTGTTCAAGCTCTTTCGCTTTATCTTGGTCAACGTTTGCCTGTGCTTTTTCAATAAGTGTAAGCACATCTCCCATGCCAAGAATTCTTGATGCCATCCGCTCCGGGTGGAATGGTTCAATCGCATCCAGCTTTTCTCCTAGTGCGGCGAATTTAATCGGCGTATTGGTGACAGCTCGAATG
Source organism: Bacillus sp. NMCC46 (assembly GCF_002998465.1). NCBI lineage: Bacteria > Bacillati > Bacillota > Bacilli > Caryophanales > Bacillaceae > Bacillus > Bacillus sp. NMCC46. The sequence goes on from NZ_PVQZ01000001.1 coordinate 418,823, forward strand.
GAAAGTGCTGCCCCGCCTCGTGTATCCCCGTCTAGTTTCGTTAGAACGACACCTGTCAAACCAAGCTGTTCATTAAAGCTTTTTGCTACATTGACAGCATCTTGACCTGTCATAGAGTCAACAACAAGGAAAATTTCTTCTGGATTGGCTACTTCTTTTACTTTCTGAAGTTCATCCATCAATTCTTCATCGATATGAAGGCGTCCTGCTGTATCTAAAATGACATAATCGTGGTGTTCTTCTTTCGCTTTTTCGATTGCCTGTTTGGCAATGTCGACAGGACTGACTTGATCACCTAATGAAAACACAGGCATATCAAGCTGTTTCCCCAGCGTTTGAAGCTGCTGGATCGCTGCTGGTCTGTAAATATCTGCAGCCACCATCATCGGCTTGCGATTATGTTTTTTGCGAAGTAAATTGGCAAGCTTCCCAGTTGTGGTTGTTTTACCTGCCCCTTGAAGACCAACCATCATAATGACTGTCGGAGATTTTTTCGCTACAGCGATTTTACTCTCTTCCCCACCCATTAATTCAGTGAGTTCTTCTTTTACAACTTTAATGACCTGTTGTCCAGGGGTAAGGCTTTTCATCACCTCTTGTCCAACTGCCCGCTCGCTTACTTTTTTCACAAAGTCTTTGACTACTTTAAAATTGACGTCAGCTTCAAGAAGGGCAAGGCGTACCTCGCGCATCATTTCTTTTACATCTTGCTCTGACACTTTTCCTTTGCCGCGGATTTTTGAAATCGTCTGCTGCAGTCGGTCGGCTAATCCTTCAAATGCCATACTGTGCCGCCTCCTAATCTAATTTCTCAAGCGATTCAATTAAAGCTTCTGCTTCTTCCGTCTGAGCGGAATCTGCTACAAGCTCTCTCATTTTTTTGAGAAGTTCTTTACGCTCTTTAAATTTCTTAAACAAGAGCAGCTTTTCTTCATATTGTTCAAGCATCGCTTCAGTCCGTTTAATATTATCATAAACAGCCTGTCTTGATACTTCATATTCATCCGCAATTTCTCCGAGGGAAAAATCGTCTAGGTAGTAAAGCGACATGTAGCTCTTTTGCTTTGCGGTTAACAACGATTGATAGAAGTCAAACAAGTAGTTCATTCTCGTTGTTTTTTCAAGCGTCATGGGCTCTCTCCCCTTTGTTAAGTTCATTCCCTTTACATCAACTAAGTTTACACGGTTCTCTACTGTGTGTCAAGTTTTTATCTTGTCACTTCATGAAGCGGTGTATAAATAAAAATGCCAGCAGTTTTTGCCGGCATTTTTGTTAGTCCTCTTGATCAATGACGTCTGAGAATAATCCATACACATACGATTCTGCATCGAACTCTTGCAGATCGTCTACCTTTTCACCTAAACCGACAAGCTTCACGGGGATGTTCAGCTCATTGCGAATTGCAAGGACAATTCCGCCTTTTGCAGTACCGTCAAGCTTTGTTAAAGCAATTCCTGTCACATTCGTCGCTTTAGAAAATTCCTTCGCTTGTGCCATCGCATTTTGACCGGTTGTTGCATCAAGAGCGAGCAGTACTTCATGAGGTGCATCTGGAACCTCGCGTTCAATGACTCTCTTGACCTTCTCTAGCTCTTTCATCAAGTTGACTTTGTTTTGCAGTCGTCCTGCTGTATCACAGATGAGTACATCCGCATTTTTCGCTTTTGCTGATTGAACGGCATCATAGATCACCGCTGCTGGGTCAGAGCCAGCCGTCTGTTTGACAACAGGGACACCTGAACGCTCTCCCCATACTTCAAGCTGCTCAATTGCACCGGCACGGAACGTATCACCTGCTGCTAAAATGACGGATTTCCCTTCATTTTTCAGCTTATTCGCAAGCTTGCCGATAGTCGTTGTTTTCCCAACGCCATTGACACCTACAAATAAAATGATATTTAATCGGCCGTCTTCGATGTTCAGCGCAGAGATTTGTTCCTCTCCGCTATTGTAGATTTCAACCAGTTTTTCAGAGATGACCGATTGTACTTCACTTGGGTCTTGAATGTTTCTTAATTTCACTTCTTTTTTCAGCTCATCAATCAGTTCCATCACCGTTGTGAAACCGACATCTGCTCCGATCAGAACTTCTTCTAATTCTTCAAAAAAGTCTTCATCGACTTTACGGTAGCGAGAAATCAGTTCATTTACTCTTCCTTGAAAGGAGTTTCTCGTTTTTTCAAGTCCATCTTTAAACTTTTCTGATACTGAATCGGTTTGCTGCGTAAATTTTTCTTTTAATTTCTTAAAAAAGCTCATTTGGTTCAAAAACCTCCTTTAATTACTGGACAAGCTCTTTCGTTTCTTCTAGTTTGACGGATACAAGCTTAGAAACACCTGACTCCTGCATCGTAACGCCATAGAGCACATCTGCTTCTTCCATTGTTCCTTTACGGTGCGTAATGACAATGAACTGTGTTTCCTGGCTGTATTTCTTTAAATATTGCGCAAAGCGGAAAACATTTGCTTCATCAAGCGCCGCTTCGACCTCATCTAACACGCAGAATGGAACAGGTCTGACTTTTAAAATAGAGAATAGTAAAGCAATCGCGGTTAATGCTCTCTCTCCGCCTGAAAGCAGGCTTAAGTTTTGCAGTTTTTTCCCTGGCGGCTGCGCGACAATATCAACGCCAGAGTTTAGTAAATCGTTTGGATCTGTCAGCTTAAGATCTGCTCTTCCGCCGCCAAATAATGCTTGGAAAACCGATTCGAAATGCCCGCGGATTTGCGAGAATGTTTCAGAGAAGCGCTTTGTCATCTCTTGATCCATTTCTTCGATGACTTGGAATAATGTATTTTTCGCTTCTGTCAGATCGTTTCGCTGTTCTGTTAAAAAGAGATATCGTTCATTTACTCGTTCATACTCATCAATGCTGCCTAAGTTCACTGTTCCTAGCTCTTCAATGGCTAATTTGATCAGCTTCACTCGTTTTCTTGCTTCATCTGGTGATAACGTCAGATGATACATCTCTTTTGCCCCTTCAAACGAAAGGGCATACTCTTCGTTCAAATAAGCGATGAGGTTGTCGAGCTCAACTTCCATACGGCCAAGCTTAATCTCTTCATCTTTTAAGCTTGTGGTGAGCTGCTTGTAAAGACGCTTTTGTTCTTTCAATTCACGTTCAGCAAATTCTAACGTTTCAGAAAGAGCCAGGCGCTGTTTACGACGCTCTGAAATAAGTGCGGTTGTTTTGTTTTTGTTTTCCAGTTTCTCTTTCGCCGCTTCTTCCAGCTGTTCTGCTCCGCTTGAGCTAGACGTCATTTCACTTGTTAAGAGTGACAGGTCTTCTTTTGTTTCCATCAGCGTTTGTTCAGCCTCTTCTAATTCGGCCATTAAGCTCGAAAGCTTTTCTTGTTCATTCGCTAAGGACTGCTCTTTTTTGGCAAGCAAGATTTTCAGCTCTGTTAATTCGGCAGAAATGGTTTCTTTCGTTGAGCTTTGAGTCTGCTTACGCTTTGTTAATGTATTGATCTCTTGATCAAGCGTGGTCAGTTTCTCCCCTATTGAAACTTCAAGGGCTGCCTGCGTTTTGTCCTTATCTGTAAGTTCAGTAGAACGCTGCTGCAATTCTTCTTTTTCTTGATCATAGAGTTCAAGGTGAGCATTAATATTTTTTTCGGCTACTTGCAGTTCGTATAGCTTCCCTTTGAGCTCTTGCTGCTTTTCTCGAAGCGTTTCTCCGCGTTGACGCAGTTCGTTTAATTGGCTTTCGTTTACTGCAATCAATTGCTTCGTTTCTTTTGTTTCTTTTTCAAGGATCGTTGTTTTTTCTTCCATTTCAACGAGCTGCTTTGTTAATGTTTCGATCTCCCGGTTTCTTGAAAGAAGAGAGTTGTTCTTTTTCTTTACACCGCCACCGGTCATTGAACCGCCGGGGTTCACGACATCTCCATCAAGGGTCACGATGCGATAACGATGACCAAGCATTTTTGCCAGTTCATTGGCGCCTTTTAAGTCTCTAACGATAAGTACCGTTCCAAGCAAGTTCTGTATGACTTTTTGATACTTTTCATCAAAGGAAACAAGGTGACTTGCTACACCGATAAATGCAGCATGCTGCTCAGCTGTTTGGACGTCCCTATGCTGAATGGTTCGTTCTTTGATCACATTCATTGGCAGGAAGGTCGCACGTCCAAAGGAGTGCTGCTTTAAGTATGCAATTGCTTGTCTCGCAGCTGCTTCATTTTCTGTGACTACGTGCTGCGTTGCTGCGCCTAGCGCGATTTCAATCGCTGTCTCATGCTGCTGATCTGTTTGAATCAGCTCTGCAATGGCACCGTGAATACCGCCTAAACGCTCTTTTGCCTTTAAGACCTCTTTCACTCCTTGGAAAAAGCCTGAAAAGTCTTCCTGCATGGATTCTAGCATCTCTTTTTTCGATCTTGCCTGCTGCACATATTGATAGGCTTGGTAAAGAGCCGTTTCTTTTTTCTCGTATTGACGTTTCATTTGCTCAAGCTTTTGTTCCGCTTCCCTAAAGCGCTTGACCTGACCCAGTATGTCTTCTTCAAGTGCGGAAAGCTGCTGCTCAGCTTCTATTTTCTTTTCTTTGACAGACACACGTTCTTCGATGTGTTTTTGGTTGTTTTGCGTGAGCCGCTCCAGCTGCATGGCCGCTTGGCGCTGCTGTTCTTCTAGTAATTTACGTTCATTGCGGATGGTAGCCTGTTCATTAAGCAGATCAAAATAATCGCTTTTTAGCTGTTCAATTTGACCTTCCACATCTTCACTATGAAGCGACAGTTGATGCTGCTTTGTTTTCACTTCATCTTTTAGCTGCTGCACTTCTTTTTGAAGGCTGTCCCGCGTGATTTTCTGCTGCTGAATCTTTTCGGTTAACTGCGTCTGCTTTTCAGTTAAGCGAATGAGCGTTTCTTCTAGCTGTCCTTGGTTTGCAGCTGCATTTTTTTTCCGTTCTTTTAATACTTCTTTTTTTCCTTCAAGCTTTTCTAATTCCTCACTTGTGAAAAGAAGAACTTCTTGCAGGTCATTAATTGATTCGTCAAGCGCTTGAATGCGGTCTCTTGACTCTTCAATTTTGGCTTCTTTTGCTTGAATATCTGTGGACTGCTTCATTTCATCTTGTTTGAAGCGCTCGACAGCTTCACCAAGTGTTGTCCATTTTTCATGAAGTGCTTCGATGTCATGGACAGTTAAGGCAATTTCGACATTTTCAAGCTCTTCTTTTTTTTGCAAATAGTCCTTTGCAATAGATGCCTGCATTCTTAATGGTTCTACTTGATCTTCTAGTTCATGCAGAATATCTTCTACTCGGTTTAAGTTGTCCTGCGTTTCAAACAGTTTATTCTCGGCTTTTTTCTTTCTTGTTTTATATTTCAAAACACCAGCCGCTTCTTCAAAGATGCTTCTCCTCTCTTCTGCCTTGCTTGATAGAATTTCCTCTACCTTTCCTTGGCTGATGATTGAAAAAGCTTCCTTTCCAAGACCTGAATCCATGAAAAGGTCAATAATATCCTTCAAGCGGACAGATTGATTGTTTATGAGAAATTCACTTTCTCCTGAACGATAGACTCTTCTTGTCACACTGACTTCGTGAAAATCGATCGGTAAAAAGTGATCTTCGTTATCTAATGTTAAAGTCACCTCTGCTAGATTGACTCTTTTTCTTGAGTCGCTTCCTGCAAAAATGATGTCTTCCATTTTTCCTCCGCGGAGGCTTTTCGCTGATTGTTCTCCAAGTACCCAGCGGATGGCATCGGTAATATTACTTTTGCCGCTTCCGTTTGGTCCAACAACAGCTGTGACCCCTTTGACAAAGTCCACGGTCACTCGCTGTGCAAAAGATTTGAATCCTATCACGTCTAAACGTTTGAGGAACATGAGAGTGATCCTCCTTATGTATTTAAAGTACTATCATCTTACCATATGAAGTGAAAAAAGATGATGGAAAACAGAGTGAAATCCCCCTGAATGACGAGGGGGATTTTATTGGTTCATATGATGTTTCTGCAATTTAGCAAGTGCTTCCTGTGCAGCATGCTGTTCTGCTTCTTTTTTAGAGCGGCCATTTCCAATTCCGAGCACTTCTCCGCGCAGGGATACATTTGCTTCAAATTCCCGGTTATGTGCTGGTCCTTTTTCATGCAGGATGTGGTATTCCAGTACACCTTTTCCATCGCGCTGAACGAATTCTTGCAGCTGGCTTTTAAAGTCCATGACATGCGAGAACGCTCCATCGTTAATTTTCGGATAGACATAGGCTTCTAGGAATCGTTCCACTGGCTCCAGCCCCTGATCTAAATAAAGTGCGCCGATAAACGCCTCGAATACGTCCGCTAAGAGTGCTGGTCGTTTTCTCCCGCCTGTCATTTCTTCGCCTTTTCCTAAAAGAACAAGGTCACCGAAGGACAGCTCATGTGCCAGAGACACAAGTGACGGTTCACATACGATTGCCGCTCTTAGTTTCGTTAAATCTCCCTCGCTCATCGCGGGATATTTCGCAAATAAGAATTGAGAGATCGTCAATTCTAAAACAGCATCTCCTAGAAATTCAAGTCTTTCATTATCCTCGTATGGCTTTTTCCGGTGTTCATTCACATAAGAGGAATGCGTAAAGGCTTGATATAGAAGCTTTTCATTTTGAAAGTGTACAGAAATGCGCTGCTGGAATTCCCTAAATTGCTCTAGTTTTTTGCTCTGTTTCTGTTTGTCTTTATAGTGTTTTGGCATAGCAACCTCCAGGTAGGCTTAATCGCCTTTAAGGATACTGATTATATGGAGTCTCTCTTTCTACATGCAAGGAAACATTGCTCCTTAGCATCTGAAAAAGGCTGACAATTGATCAGCTGAATGTGTTGAAACTAACATAAATTTTCAAAGTCCCGTCATGAAAATAGACGGGACTTTGTTACGCTTATTGCTGGCTATTTATGTAGTTCACAGCGTCACCGACTGTTGCAATTTTTTCAGCATCTTCGTCAGAAATTTCCATATCGAACTCATCTTCAAGTTCCATAACTAGCTCAACTACATCAAGGGAATCAGCGCCTAAATCTTCTTTAAATGAAGCTTCCATTTTCACGTCAGCCTCATCAACGCCAAGGCGGTCTACAATAATTTTTGATACACGCTCTAATACGTCTGCCATTGCCTTTCACCTCCCCTCAAAGTATTATAGTTGATTCGTTTTTAAAAAACTAGAGAAAACCTAATGAAATTTTGATATTTCTTAGGACATAACCATTCCGCCATCTACTTGGATGGTTTGGCCTGTAATATAACCTGCTCCTTCTGAAGCTAAAAAGACAACGACGTTGCTAATATCTTCAGGTGCACCAAAGCGTGCAAGCGGGATTTGTTTGAGCATTTCAGACTGCACATTCTCATCAAGCTTGTCTGTCATATCTGTCGAAATAAAGCCTGGTGCTACTGCATTGACTGTAATATGACGAGTTGCCAGCTCTTTTGCTGTTGTTTTCGTTAATCCGATGACACCAGCTTTTGCTGCAACGTAGTTTGCTTGTCCAGGGTTTCCACATACGCCAACTACTGAAGCCAAGTTGATGATTCTTCCGCTGCGCTGTTTCATCATTTGACGTGTCACGGCTTTTGTACAGTTAAAGACCCCTTTTAAGTTTATGTTAATGACGTCATCCCATTCATTTTCTTTCATTCTCATGAGCAGGTTGTCCTTTGTGATCCCTGCATTATTGACAAGAATGTCAATTGAACCAAATGTGTCAATCGCTTGTTTCATGAGCGCTTGTACTTCTTCAGCATTTGAAACATCAGCTTTAACGGCAAATGCCTGCTGGCCAAGTGCTTTGATTTCGTCTACGACTTCATTTGCTTTTGCTTCGTTTCCAGAATAGTTGACGACAACATTTGCACCATTCTTCGCTAAATCGATCGCGATGGAACGGCCAATCCCGCGTGATGCACCTGTTACAACGGCTGTTTTATTTGTAAGCATCAAGAATCCTCCTTCAATGTTTGAATAGCTGCTTCAATTGTTTCCTGATCTGAAACAGAAATGGTTGTCAGGCGGCGATTGACCTTTTTCACAAGGCCTGAAAGTACTTTGCCCGGACCAATTTCAATAAACGTTGTCACGCCTAAATCAATGAGGCGTTCCACACTTTCTTCAAATCGAACAGGAGAATACAATTGTTCAATGAGCTTTGTCTCAATAGCATCACGAGATGTGACGATGTCTGCTGTTACATTTGAGATCACTGGTGTTTTGGCATCCGAAATGTTTAGCTTTGACAGAACATCTGTGAATTTTTCAGCGGCTGGTTTCATTAAGGCAGAATGGAAAGGTCCGCTCACTTCAAGGGCAATCGCACGTTTTGCGCCTTTTTCTTTCGCTTTCTCTGAAGCTAGTTCTACACCTTTTGCTGTACCAGAGATGACGATTTGACCAGGACAGTTTAGGTTAGCGAGTTCTACAAGGTGACCGCTCTCTGTCACTTCTTTTGTCAATTCTAGAAGCGCCGCTTGATCTAAGCCAAGAATCGCTGCCATGGCGCCTTCTCCTGCTGGAACAGCTTCGTTCATTAATTCGCCGCGCTTTCTTACTGCATAGACAGCATCTTGAAACGAAAGTGCGCCTGCTGCAACGAGGGCCGTATATTCACCAAGGCTATGTCCTGCTGCGTAATCTGCTTTGATTCCGCTCTCTTCAAATTTCTTTAAGATGGCGATACTTGTCGTTAAAAGAGCTGGCTGCGCATTATAAGTGAGCGTCAATTCTTCTGCATCTCCTTCAAAAATCATCGAAGATAAGTCAAAACCGAGGGTCTTGTCTGCTTCTTCAAATACAGCTTTAGATACTGCTTCTTGGTCAAATAAATCTTTTCCCATGCCAATTTTTTGAGAGCCTTGGCCAGGGAATAAAAATGCAATTTTAGTCATGCTGCTTTACCTCCATTAAGACTCGTTCGTGGTTTCTTTTTGGACTTCTTGATGAATGATGGCTGAAACGTCTTTTTCTACGATATCACGTGCCTGACGAATTGCATGAAAAATGGCGTTTTCATCAGAGGAGCCGTGTGCTTTAATGACAGGTGCCTTTAAACCAAATAAAGCGGCACCGCCATATTCGGAGTAATCCATTTTAGACTTCATCTGCATCAATTTCGGCTTCATCATGCCAGCTGCTATTTTTGCTGTGAAGCTGGATGTTAATGTTTCTTTCAGCATTTTAAATACAGAAAGGGCTGTGCCTTCAATCGTTTTCAGGGCGATATTTCCTGTGAAACCATCTGTGACAACAACATCAGCAACACCTTCTAGTAAATCACGAGACTCCACATTCCCTACGAAATTCAAGTCTGATGCTTTTAATAATTCAAAGGTTTTTTTCGTGAGATCGTTGCCTTTTTTATCTTCTGTTCCTACATTTAACAATCCAACGCGCGGATTGCTCTTTGGAAAGACACGCTCTGCGTAGATTGATCCCATCATGGCATATTGCATTAGGTGTTCTGGTTTCGCATCAACGTTTGCGCCGACATCCAGTAATAAAAACCCGCTGCCATCAAGTGTTGGCAGTGTTGGAGCAAGTGCCGGTCTGTCTATGCCATCAATTCTTCCTACAATAAACAGTCCTGCTGTCATGAGTGCGCCAGTATTTCCTGCTGAGATGCAGGCATCTGCACGTCCCTCGGATACTTCCTGCGCCATTTTCACCATAGATGAATCCTTTTTACGTCTAACTGCACGCACTGGTTCATCTGTCGGTTCAATGACTTCTTTTGCATCTAAAATCGTGATGCGCTCGTTATTTGTTATGTATGGTTTGATTTTGTTTTCATCGCCGACAAGTGTAATCTCGATATCTGAAAATGCCGTTAAGCTTTTTTGCACACCGTCAATAATGGCTTTAGGGGCATGGTCTCCCCCCATTGCATCGACTGCAATTCTCATATTACGTGCCACCTTTTACTTTTGTTTTGAGCGATACATGACGAAGTCACCTGAGAAGACAACTTCCTCACCGACATAGCTGTTTACTTCAACTACAGTTCTGCCTTTTTCTTTATCATGTGAGGCTACTTTAGCTTTCGAGACGACTCGTTCGCCTTGTTTAACCTGCCTTGTAAATCTAATATTCGCTTTTGCTGTCAGCGCCAGTTCATCGTCAATGACGGCTACTGCCAGCGAATTTGCCTGGGCGAAGAGATGATGTCCCCTGGCAATTTGATTTCGGCTAAATACATGCTCTTTTCTCACTTCTAAAATGGAAATGGCTTGGTCATCAAGCTCTACATCAATCATTTCTCCAATCACTTCATCCAGCGGAAGTGACTTCACTTCATCCTCTAATGTCTTTTCGGCCACATGCTTAATTCTTTCGCGTAATTCAGGAATCGACAGTTCCAAACGATCAAGACGAACCGTTTGAATGCTTACACCGAATTTACTTGCCAATTCTTCATCAGTAATGAACGGAGTCGAGCTGATCGTTTGCTGGAGAAGCTTTTGACGTTCTTTTTTATTTAGTTTCATATGCAGACACCATCCGTACATTTATGACTAGGTACTAATAGTAGTATATAATCTCATAGATGATAAATCAATCCTTGTTTCAAAAAGACAAGAAAATTCCTCCAGCGCTTGATCAGCTTAATTTATCTCCGCCCAGCACCCCGCTGTCTACCAGCGTTTGCCGAAGTTCTTTGTATTCGGGATCTGTCCAAAATGCGTCTGATTGCACAAGTTCTGCCGCATCTTTTCTAGCGGTTTCCAGCGCTCTGTAGTCATGAACCATATCTGCTACTTTAAATTCAGGCATTCCGCTTTGTTTTTTACCGAAGAAATCGCCGGGTCCTCTTAGTTCTAAGTCCTTTTCTGACAGCTCAAAACCGTCGGTTGTTTCGGACATGATCCGCATCCGCTCTTTCCCCGTTTCTGATTTTGGATCCGCCATTAAAACACAAAATGATTGATGCTCTCCGCGTCCAACCCGGCCTCTGAGCTGATGAAGCTGAGACAGTCCGAAGCGGTCTGCATCATAAATGACCATGATAGTCGCATTCGGTACGTTGACCCCGACTTCAACGACTGTGGTTGAAACGAGAATTTGAACTTCATTTGCTGTAAAGTCTCTCATCACCTGATCTTTTTCATCACTCGCCAGTTTCCCGTGCATTAAGCCGATCGACCACTTACCGCGGTAAGCCTCTGTCAGCATACTGTGGACATCGATCGCATTTTGCACATCCAGCTTGTCTGATTCTTCTATGAGCGGACAAATAATATACGCCTGTCTTCCTTTTCTCAGCTCTTTATCCACAAATGCAAGAATCCTCTCAAGCATGTCATGCTTGACCCAATACGTTTCGATCTGTTTTCTGCCGGCTGGTAATTCATCAATGACGGATACGTCCATTTCTCCAAAAACAGTGATCGCAAGTGTTCGCGGAATAGGTGTGGCAGTCATAAACAAGACATCTGGATCCTGTCCTTTACTTCTTAGTTTTTTTCGCTGTTCTACGCCAAACCGGTGCTGCTCATCTGTGATAACAAGACCGAGCTGCTGAAATTCGACTTCGTCTTGAATGAGCGCATGCGTACCGACTAATATATCAATCTCGCCCTCTTTTAGACGTTCCAGCAATTCTCTGCGGCGCTTTCCTTTCACAGAGCTTGTCAGAAGGGCGATATTCAGTCCCCATTTTTCAAACAGCTGGTAAAGTGAATCTGCATGCTGTTCTGCCAAAATCTCTGTTGGGACCATCAATGCACCTTGATAGCCGGATAAATGAGCGGCATAAAGCGCAATGGCTGCAACAGCTGTTTTCCCTGAGCCAACATCTCCTTGGAGCAGACGGTTCATCCGGTACGGGGATGCCATATCAGACATAATTTCATCAAGCACTCTTGATTGTGCCTTCGTCAGCGGAAATGGCAGGCTGTGAACAAACTCAAAAACAGCCTCTTTGGAAAACGGATGCTGGATGCCTGATGTTTTTTCTCGCTCTTTCTTTCTGATTGCCTGCATCTTCAATTGAAAGATGAGAAATTCTTCGTACACAAAGCGGCGTCTTGCTTGCTTGAGCGAGTCTCTTGTTTCTGGCAGGTGAATGGTTTTTAACGCTTCCTGATAGGACATGAGTTTATAGGCAAAGGCAAGCTGCTTTGGCAGTGGATCTTCGGCTTTGTCTACATAAAGTGACAGGGCCTGTTTCACAAAGCGTCTCATCATCTTCACGGTTACATTTTCTTTTACTGAATAAACAGGCTCTATACTGCCATCTTGCTCGTGCGTCCCTTTTTTAAATTCCTGCACCATGATGGATTGACGGTTTTTATCCCATTTCCCAGTGACGGATACTGTATCACCTAAAACAAGGCTTCGTTTTAAATAAGGGCGATTGAAGCAAATCGCTGTGATGAGAAAACGCCCGACAAGCAGCCTGAATGTCAGCCTGCTTCGTTTTTTTCCATAATAGGTGAGGACGGGCTCACTGTGCACTTTCCCTTCAACTGTGACACGTTCATCATGCTTAACTTCTTCTAAATTACGAAGCTCATAGTCGTCATATCGATAAGGAAAGTAGCCAAGCAAATCGGCTACTGTATAGATTCCAAGTTCATTGAGTGTTTTTTCGGTTTCTTCTCCAATCCCTTTGAGGACAGAGACGTTATCTTGCAGTTTCTGTATCACGAGATGAGGTCACACCTCCGAAAATCTTCTTTTCAAGCTCTCTTGCTGTCGGTGTTGCAGCAAGTCCGCCTTGTGCTGTTTCACGAAGTGCCGTTGGCATGGTTTGACCGATTTTATACATCGCATCAATGACTTCATCACATGGAATACGGCTTGTGATGCCGGCAAGTGCCATATCTGCTGCGATCATCGCATTTGATGCACCCATTGCGTTTCGTTTTACGCACGGTACCTCGACAAGTCCAGCTACTGGGTCACAAACAAGTCCAAGCATATTTTTCAGTGTAATCGCCATCGCTTCAGCAGATTGCTGAGGTGTACCGCCTGCCATTTCGACAATGGCTGCTGCCGCCATACCTGATGCTGAACCTACCTCTGCCTGACAGCCGCCTGCTGCACCAGAGATGCTCGCATTATTGGCCACAACAAAGCCAAATGCGCCAGAGGTGAATAGGAATCTGACCATTTGTTCCTTAGTTGGCTTTAATGTTTCTTTTACTGCAAATAACGTACCCGGCACAACACCTGCTGAGCCTGCTGTAGGCGTTGCACAAATCGTCCCCATTGCGGCATTGACTTCATTCGTTGCCACTGCCTTACTGACAGCATCTAATATTGTATGTCCAGACAGCGTTTTGCCTGATGCGATATATGCTTGAAGTTTGACCGCATCTCCGCCTGTTAAACCTGATAATGATTTCACACCTTTCAGCCCGTTTTCTACGGCCTGTTCCATCACTTCTAGGTTGCGGTACATCTGGGAGAAAATATCTTCACGTGACTTCCCTGTCACTTCCATTTCTTGCGCGATCATTATTTCTGAAATGGAGGTATTCCGTTCTTCTGTTAGCTGCACGAGTTCTTTGACGTTTTTAAACATCATTCATAACCTCCTTGTTGTTACTCTGCAATTTGTGTGACTTGAATAATGTTGGGCAGCGTTTCAAGCTCTGATAGGACAGCTGGGTCAATATTTTGATCCACTTCGATGGTCATCAGAGCCTCTTGCCCGACATCTTTACGTGCCACTTCCATATGACCGATGTTGATGGCGAATTTCGCTAACACATTGGCCACTGCTGCAATCGTGCCGTAGCGATCGTTATGAACCACAAGAATGGCAGGATGATTTCCTGAAAGCCTGAGCTCAAAGCCATTCAGTTCAGTGATTTCAATTTTACCACCGCCGATGGAAATCCCGATTAATTCAAGCTTTCCATTTGCATCTGATATCTCTACTTTTGCTGTATTCGGATGCGCTGGCACCGCATCTTCTTCTTTAAATTCAATGTCGATCTCTTTGCTTTTTGCAATATCAATCGCTGTTTTGATGCGTTCATCAAATGTATCAAAATCAAGAACACCGCCGATAATGGCGACATCTGTACCGTGTCCTTTATACGTATCTTTAAAAGAGCCATAAAATGAAACGACAATTTGTTTCGGTTCTCTTCCAAATAAGCTGCGAGCCACTCTCCCTATACGAGCCGCACCCGCTGTGTGCGAACTTGATGGACCAATCATGACGGGTCCAATAATATCAAACACACTTCTAAATTTCATAGGTCTTCCCCTCTCATAACCACTAACATATTGGTTTGGTTCTTTCTTTAGACTAATGGATTCATTCGTTTCCCGCAACTCATTTCACCGTTGAATCACTAGTAAAAATTGCAAAAGAAGAAGAAGGGCTTTATTTGCCCTTCTTTCGTTATTCAACAGCCAAAATATATGAATAAAGCGGCTGTTTTCCATCGTGGACTTCAACTTCTACATCTTCAAATGTTTCTTCAATAAAGGCTTCTAACGCATCCATCTCTTCAGATGATGCATCTTCCCCTTTAATGATCGTGACAATCTCATCATCTTCTGTCACCATTTTGGTCAAAAGCTCTTTTGCTGCATCTAATTGATTTTTCGCGGTTAAGGTAATTTTCCCGTTAAAGAGACCCATATAATCGCCTTTGGCAATGTCGATTCCATCAATTTGGGTATCTCTCACTGCAAAGGTAATTTGGCCGCTTTTCACGTGGTCAATCGCTTCTAGCATTGCTGCTTCGTTGTCTTCATTTGAAGCTGCTTCATTTAGAGAAAGAAGTGCCGACATTCCTTGGGGAACGGTCTTCGTCGGAATGACAACGACCTCACGACTTGAGACAGTTGCCGCCTGTTTCGCTGCCATGACAATATTAGAATTATTAGGTAAGATAAAGACGGTTTCGGCATGTACGCTTTCAATTGCTGTGACAATGTCTTCTGTGCTCGGGTTCATCGTCTGTCCGCCTTCAATGACGACGGAAGCTCCGATACTTTTAAACAAGTCAGCAATTCCTTCTCCCATTGCGACACTGACGACTCCAAAGCGCTGTTTTTCAGCAGCAGGTGCCTTTGGTGCAGCGGGCGCGTGTTCTCTTTCTTCGTTCACAATCGAGCTATGCTGCTCTCTCATATTTTCAATTTTCATATTGATCAGGCTGCCGTAGCGCTGTGCATAGGATAAGACATCTCCAGGCTGCTCTGCATGAATATGAACTTTCGCCAGCGTTTCATCAGACACCACAAGAAGTGAATCTCCGAATTCGCTTAAGTCTTCTCTGAAGGCATTCTCATCAAAGGACTGTTTGTCTTCTTCAAATTTCACCATAAATTCAGTACAATAACCAAATTCGATATCTTCAGTGTTCATATGGCTTTGTGCACTTTTATGATGCTCTGCACTGACAAGTTCTTTTAACGTTGGCAAAGAGGCCGCTTTCAGATGGAGGTCCTCTCCTCTTAATGAAGCAAGGAAACCTTCATATACGCATAGAAGTCCTTTACCCCCACTATCGACAACGCCCACTTCTTTTAAAACAGGAAGCAGATCCGGCGTTCGATCAAGTGATGCTCTCGCTTCCTCAATCGTTAACTCAAGAACGCGGTCAATGTCATTTTCTGCCGCTGAAACAGCAACCGCTTTCTTTGCTGCATCCTTTGCAACCGTTAAGATGGTCCCTTCAATCGGTTTCATCACGGCTTTATATGCTGTATCAACACCCGCCTGTAAGGCAAGGGCAAATTCTTTTGCATCAATCGTTTCTTTTTGTTCGATATGTTTACTGAAACCTCTAAAGAGCTGTGAAAGGATCACGCCTGAGTTTCCTCTTGCGCCCATCAATAGCCCTTTTGACAGGGCCACGCCGACCTTCCCAATATGATCGGTATTTGTTTCTTCAACTGCTTTTGCCCCTGAAGTCATCGACAAATTCATATTTGTCCCCGTGTCTCCGTCTGGCACTGGAAAAACATTTAACGCATCAACAATTTGTGCGTTTTGAGAAAGATGGTGAGCACCTGCAAGAATCATTTTTGCAAATGAGCGGCCATCAAGATTTCTAATAGACAATATATTTCCTCCTTACTACGGGTTCGTAACTCTTACTCCTTGTACATAAATGTTGACCGAATCAACAGAAAGTCCAACTGTGTGAGAAATCGTATATTTGACTTTCGTTTGAACATTATGTGCGACTTCTGATATTTTTGTACCGTAGCTGACGATGATGTACATATCAATATGAATGCGGTCTTCTTTTTGACGCACAAGAACACCCCGGCTGAAGTTCTCTTTGCGGAGAATATCCGTCAAGCCGTCCTTGATTTGATTTTTGGACGCCATCCCAACAATACCATAGCAATCGATCGCAGCGCCTCCTGCCACCATTGCAATGACTTCATTTGATATATCAATTTGTCCGTATTTCGTTCTAAGTTCAATGGACACATTGGTTCCCCCTTTTTGAGAAATTGCCCTGAGTTATCACTATTTTACTATAAGACCCTTCTTTTTAAAAGAAATCATTCAATCCGACCCAATCCTACTTATACTATAGCCTTGATTTTTTATCAAGATGTCAAGGTATTTTTCTTGAAAGAGGAGTAAACAATCCTTGCAAACCCCTTGAAGCTGTGGTAAATTATTAAAGTATCTTGAGGCATCTCTAAGTACGTATATGAAGAATATGATGATGTTTTCGCAGTTAGGAGGGAAACAAATGGCACGTAAATGCGTTATTACAGGCAGAAAAACAAAAGCTGGGAACAACCGTTCTCACGCAATGAACTCTACAAAACGTACATGGGGCGCGAACCTTCAAAAAGTTCGTATTCTAGTGGACGGTAAGCCTAAAAGAGTATATGTATCAGCTCGAGCTTTGAAATCTGGTAAAGTTGAGCGTGTATAAGCAAGAGTAAACGCCTGCTACAATTAATTGTAGCAGGCGTTTTTATGTGGAAATAAAGGAGATTACTCATTAATCTTTCTTAAATGAACCAAGCATCGCACGGACAATGCCGCCAAGAAATCTAGGCAGTTTGATTGTATAAAATTTCATTTTGTCCCCCTCCTAAAAGTACCGCTTGCAGCACAATTGAGCTTAATCAGCCATCCACATTGATAGGTTGGTCAATCTTTGCTTCTTACCATTATTAATATGCCTTCATGAAAAGAAAAAGTACCATTTGAGTGGATGAGTTCGTTACTAATACATAGTGTGGAACCAGGCTCAATATGACAATTTTTCAGAGGATATTTGAAACCTTTTAATGTCAGCTTTTCAACCGGTGTTCCAAAGGGTAGAAACGACACATATTTTTTATCCTGATCTTCTTTTATTTCGTATGTACCAGGTTCAAACAATTGAATGATATTTTGTTTGTCTACAAGGGTGATATTCTGCTTGTGCTGAATCCCTTTGTAAAGAAGATGGATATTTCCTAGAAAATGATCAGCCCTTCCTCCCGTAATACCGTAGATGTAAATATGTGCTGGATGCTGACTCAGTGCCCAGTTCAGTGCAAGCTCTAAATCGGTTTCATCCTTTTCAGCTTGAAATACATTCAGGGCAGGCAATTTTTCTTTCAGCTCCCGAAGCTCTTCTTCTGTCACACTGTCAAAATCACCAAAGGCTTTGGCAGGGATGATGCCTTGCTCTAGTAAGAAGAGGGTTCCACGGTCTACGCCAATCCAGAGAATATCCTTCTGTGATGCTTCATGTTCAAGTGGCGGAATGTATTCAAAAGGACCGCCGGCTACGATATGTATGTGCATGATATACGCTCCTCTCTATATAAAAAGAACCAAAGATCACAATGACTTTGGTTCCTTTCTTTACGCTTCTCGAATTGCCTGGATAGCTGCTGCGCGGTTGTCTTTACCGTATACCGCAGAGCCCGCTACAAGTAAATTAGCGCCTGCTTCCCTGCAGCTCTTTGCAGTCTCTACATTGACACCGCCGTCTATTTCTATCAGTAAATCGGTTAAGCCCTTTTGTTCACTCAGTGCTTTTACTTCTTTTACCTTCGTGAGGACAGATGGAATAAATGCCTGTCCCCCAAAACCAGGATTCACCGTCATGAATAACACAAGGTCCACATCCTCTAATACATGCTCAATGTGAGAAACAGGTGTGTGAGGATTCAAGACGACCCCTGCTTTTACACCTTGTTCTTTAATGTGCTGTATTGTTCGGTGTAAGTGCGGACAAGCTTCCACATGAACAGAAATAATGTCAGCGCCTGCTTTTGCGAATGCAGGAATATACCGGTCTGGCTGCTCAATCATTAAGTGAACATCAAGCGGAAGACGCGTATGCGGTCTAATCGCTTCGACGACATTTGGCCCAAATGTCATATTCGGTACAAAATGACCGTCCATGACATCGATATGAATGTAATCCGCACCGCCTTGTTCCACATCACGGATATCTTTCTCCAAATTGGCAAAATCTGCTGATAAAATGGAAGGGGCAATATAAACCATGATTTAGTACCTCGGCTTTCTGTCTTTGATTTCAGTTAAAAACTCTAAATAATGCTGATAACGATACTCTTTGATTTGATCATGCTCGACCGCATCTTTTATCGCACACCCAGGCTCTTTCACGTGCAGGCAGCCTCGAAATTTACAATCTGCACTTCGGTCTCTAATATCTAAAAAGTATAGACCTAGATCTTCTGCTTCGATGCCAGTAAATTCAAGCGAGCTAAAGCCCGGAGTATCTGCAATGAGCCCGTCTGCTGTTCGAATGAGTTCGACATGTCTTGTCGTATGCTTTCCTCGTCCGAGATGGGATGAGATATCATCTGTTTTCAGCGCCAATTCAGGACTCATCGCATTTAAAAGAGAGGACTTGCCTACACCAGACTGACCGGCAAATACCGTAATTTTATTGTGAAAGTGCGGAGTCAGCTTCTCAATGCCATCTCCTTCAATCGTAGAGGTTAAATGAACCTCATAGCCAATTTGCCGATAGTCGTCTGCATATGCCATGATCGTTTCACGCTCTTCGTCTGTTTTCAATAAGTCCATTTTAGTGATGCAGATAATCGGCTCAATATGATTGGCTTCAACAAGCACTAAAAATCTGTCTAAAAGTGATGTACTAAAAGTTGGTTCTGCTGCTGAGAAAACAAGTACCGCTTGATCAACATTACTAATAGGCGGACGAACAAGTTCGTTTGTCCGTTC
The DNA here is from genome assembly GCF_002998465.1 of Bacillus sp. NMCC46. Taxonomy (NCBI): domain Bacteria; kingdom Bacillati; phylum Bacillota; class Bacilli; order Caryophanales; family Bacillaceae; genus Bacillus; species Bacillus sp. NMCC46. Next base: position 437,967 of record NZ_PVQZ01000001.1, read on the forward strand.
TTTTACTTCTAATAAGTAGCCTTCTTTATCGTTGTCTGCTTGATACACGACGTAATCGCCAACAAGAGGTGTAATTTTGTTTTTTCGAAAGATGCCTCTCGCTCTGCACTGAACCACTTTTCCACTCTCTTGCGATTCATCCAGCACATAGTAGAATCCGCTTAATGCTTTTATAATTTTGCCCTCAGGCATAAAGTCCCTCCTTTATTCATCATCAGGGTATTCGATCGTTTTAGAGCTTACGACTTTATCATCAACCGTCACTTGATAATATCCTTTTTGACCTGGTTCAATCTTAAACTTAATGGTCCGCTCAGTCGGCGCAGTGATTGTAAAGCTTTCATATGAATCAGAGATGCTATGCTCCGCATCATCAATGGAAATTTGGACATTCATCTCCTGCCCTTCCGTTTCTGGTTCATAAGGGATCGCAATCTTTTCAGTCACCGTTTTGGCTGGTTTTTCCTTCGGTCCAAGAGAGAATGTAATCTTAACCGTATCACCTGGTTTAACAGCAGTTCCTGCTCCTGGTTCCTGCTTCATGACCTCGCCTTTTGGCACATCGTCAGAATGCGCTTCTTTTTCATCAAGCTTTAATCCGTTATCCTCTAAATAATTCGATGCCGCCTGCTTACTATACGTCGTTAAATCACGTAATGTAATATCGGCAGGACCTATGCTGACAGTCAACGTGACTTCCTCATCTGCTGCTACAAGCTCTGTATTCGCTGATGGATTCTGTTCCATGACAATCCCAGATTCGGTGTCATTATCATTCACTTCCTCCACAACGACCTGTTTAAACCCTTTTTTCTCTAATATTTCTTTTGCTTTATCGACCTTTTCGCCTGTAACATCAGGTAATTCGGTCTTTTCCTTGCCAGTACTTTCGTAAAGCTGAATCTCTGTTCCTTCTTTGACCTTTGTGCCGATTTTCGGATCTGTTTTGACGACGAGACCTTTTTCAATTTTCTCATCAGCGATCTCTATTGACTCCGAAGCGACGGAAAACCCAGCTTTCTTCAAGGCATCTTCTGCTTTTTCAACCGTCATGCCAGATACATCTGTGACTTCCACATCTTTTGGAAAAAGCAGCCCTGGAAACACAGTGATGGCTAAAATTGTCGCAGCAGTCAATATAAATAAGATGGATGCCACAATCCATGGCCATTTTTTTCGTTTCTTTTTCGGCTTTTGTTTCTCTTTTTTCTTCGGTTTTTGAGCCGGGTGGACAGCTGTTTTTTCATTGTCTTGATCGATTAGATGATCTTGAATGATTGGGATCGCTTTCGTTGCTTCATGGTCTTCTTCAATGACAAAGCGTTTTTCTTTTAATCTGGCTGGATCGAAAGCGGTTTTTAAGTCTTTTTGCATTTCAGATGCATCTTCATATCGATAAAATGGATCTTTGGCCATCGCCTTTAAAATGATGTTTTCCACGCTTTGTGGAACAGAAGGATTCCATCTCCTCACAGATGGAGGCTCTGATTGCAAATGCTTCAGTGCGACACTGACAGCCGATTCCCCTTCAAATGGCATGCGTCCTGAGATGAGTTCATAAAGCACAATCCCAAGCGAATAGATGTCTGACTTTTTCGTTGCAAGACCTCCGCGTGCTTGTTCTGGAGACAAATAGTGCACGGAGCCTAGGACAGAATTTGTATGGGTAATGGTCGCTGAGCTGAGTGCCATGGCAATCCCAAAATCAGTGACTTTGATATTCCCCATATTGTCTATTAATATATTGTGAGGCTTAATGTCACGGTGGACGAGCTGTTTCGCATGGGCTTCTTCCATCGCCGCAACGACTTGCTCCATGATGCGAACGGCTTCTTTCGGATGAAGCGGGCCATTGGCGTGTATGTATTCCTTCAGCGTCATTCCCTCGACATATTCCATGACAATATAATAAATGTCATCTTCTTCCCCGACATCGTAGATGCTGACAATATTCGAATGATCTAAGCTTGCAGCTGATTGCGCTTCCCGCCGGAATCGTCTAATAAAATCATCATCGCTCGCAAAGTCAAACCGCAAAATTTTAATCGCTACTTCGCGATCTAAAATCATATCCTCCGCCAAATAGACGTTTGCCATTCCGCCTCCGCCTATGACGCGAAGAATCTGATAACGGCCGCTGATCCTTTTTCCGATCAACACTTGCTGTCACCCTCCTCTGGCTGGGAGGAGATTTCTAACAGTACTGCTGTAATGTTATCTTCACCGCCGTTGTCATTCGCTGTTTGAATTAACTCTGTTACTTTTTCCTCTGGTGCGTTCGTTTGCGTTAAAATATGAATCAAATTCTCTTCTTCTATTTTATTCGATAGACCATCTGAGCAAAGCAGGATTTGATCTCCTGGGTCCACTTCAAAGGTGCGTGCATCAATTTGAACACGTTTATCTGTTCCTAATGCTTTCGTGAGCACATTTTTTCTTGGATGATATTCTGCATCCGCTTTTGAAATTTCACCTGTTTTCACAAGTTCATTCACAAGTGAATGATCATCCGTTAATTGGGTCAGCGCTCCTTCTCTTAGCAGGTAGCAGCGGCTGTCTCCAATATGCGCAATTGTGACCGTTTGCAAATGAACGAGCGCACACACAATGGTCGTCCCCATTCCTTGGCACTCTTCATTGTTTTTTGCATGTTCATATACTTGGTCATTAATGTCACTGATTTTTGAGATTAACCAGCTTTCTTGATCGGCTGGCTTTTCTGGAATTGAAGATGTTTTTTCCCAGTATTCTTTCAAAGAAGAGACTGCCATCTTGCTGGCGACATCACCAGCAAGATGACCTCCCATGCCGTCTGCTACAACAGCGAGAAGTGAGTCTTCTTTTGCTTCAAAAATACCTGCATCATCTTCATTATGCTGACGGACTTTTCCTGTATCGGTAAGAAAGGCTGCCCTTATCAACATTCGTCACCTCGTCTCTTCCTGACGCTCCTTCGCTCTTAGCTGACCGCAAGCAGCATCAATGTCATGGCCTTGCTCTCGTCTAATCGTTACGTTTACGCCGCGTTCTTTCAGCGTTTTTTCAAATAGGAAGATTTGTTCTCTAGGTGTTCTCACATAATCTCTCTCTGGTACATAGTTCACCGGAATGAGGTTTACGTGGCACTTGATTCCTTTTAATAGGTCTGCAAGTTCTTCCGCATGGTGAACTTGATCATTTACTCCGCCAAACAGGCCGTATTCAAAGCTGACACGTCTACCCGTCTTTTGAATGTAGTATTCGATGGCTTCCATTAATTTTGGCAGCTTATATGCCTTATTGATCGGCATCAGGCGGCTTCTGATCTCTGTGTTCGGTGCGTGCAGGGATACAGCAAAGTTGATTTGCATTTGCTCATCAGCGAATTGATAGATCTTTGGAATGATTCCGCTTGTCGAAACCGTAATATGACGTGCACCAATATTTAAGCCGTTGTCATGGTTGATGATTTTAAGGAAGGCAAGCATTTCTTCAAAGTTATCAAACGGTTCGCCAATTCCCATGATGACAACAGAGCTGACTCTCTCATCTGTTTCGTCAAGTGCCTGCTGTACTTTTAATACTTGTGCAACGATTTCTCCCGCTTCAAGGTTTCGTTTTAAACCGCCAAGTGTAGATGCACAGAATGTACAGCCAATTCTACAGCCAACCTGAGTCGTGACACAGACAGAGTTTCCATATTCGTGACGCATAAGCACTGTTTCAATTGTATAGCCATCATGCAGTTCAAATAAAAACTTGATCGTTCCGTCCTGAGACGTTTGTTTGATCACGGTTTTTAAAGTTGTGATTGTAAATTGATCTTTTAATTTTTCTCTTAAATCTTTGGAGAGGTTAGACATTTCATCAAAGGATGTCACACGTTTCTCATAAAGCCACTCAAAAATTTGAGCTGCGCGGAAAGGCTTTTCGTCTTGTTCTTTTAACCATTCTTTCATTTCGTGAAGCTCAAATGAATAAATCGACGGCATATCTGTTTTCAGTTCTTTTCTTACTTTTTGTTCTGTCATTTTTTATCCCTTCTTTCTAATGCTGCAAATAAAGAAACCATCTGTTCCGAAATAATGAGGAAGAATTTGTACACTTCCGTTTTGAACAAACGGAGCAACCTGCTCAGGCAGCCGTTCATTAAGAGATAGATCGGGTTCGAAGTCTTGGTGTTCTTGTAAAAACGCATGAATCACTTGTTGATTTTCTGTTGGGTCCATTGTACATGTACTATATACAAGGGTTCCGCCAGGCTTTAAAAGCGGAGCTGCTTCTTTTAAGATTGCCTGCTGAATAGCAGCAAGCCTTGCTGAGTCTTCTGGAGACTTAGTATATTTCATATCCGGTTTTCGTCTGATGACGCCAAAACCAGAACACGGCGCATCAATCAGAATACGGTCAAATGAAGCTTCGCTGTAATAGTCTTTCGCTTTCCTCGCATCAAGCGCTTTTGCCTCAATCTGAGAAAGGTTCAGGCGTTTTGCTGCTTGTTTGATGAGTTTCACTTTGTGTTCATGTAAATCAAGTGAAACAATTTGTCCTTCGTCGTTCATACGCTCTGCGATATGTGTTGATTTTCCGCCTGGAGCCGCACAGGCGTCAAGCACTGTTTCTCCCGGCTGAGGGTCTAGTGCTCTTGCGACAAGCATTGAGCTTTCATCTTGAATGGTCACATAGCCTTCTTGAAAAGAAGGGGTTGAAACGATGGACCCTTTCATCAGCTTGAGTGCATCTTCAGATAAGTCGCCGAGCTCCGTTTCGATTCCGGCATCCAGCAGTTCTTGCTGCAGTGCCGCGCGGCCGGTTTTCATTCGATTGACACGGAGGGTTTGCTTTGGCGGTACTAAATGAATGCGGCACATGCTTTCTGCCGCTTCAAATCCGTACGACTGAACCCATTCCTGCACGAGCCATAATGGGTGGCTTGTCTCAATTGAAAGCCGCTTGACCGGATCTTTGATGTCATCAAAAGCCGGAACACCTTCTCTTTGCACGGAACGAAGAACGCCGTTCACAAGTGAAGAAATGCCCTTGTGCCCTCTCTTTTTCGTTAGCTCAACTGCTTCATGGATGGCTGCACGGTCTGGAATCTTTTCAAGGTAGACCATTTGATAAAGAGACATCCGCAAAAGCTGCATGACCCATGGAGCCACCTTTTGCGGTTTTTTCACAAATGGTGCCAGCATATAATCTAATGCCAGCTTATTTTGCAGTGTACCGTACACAAGCTCTGTTAAGAGCGGTTTGTCCTGATCTGCCAAGTCTTTGTCTTTCATGACTGACTGCAAAAGCAAATTACTGTAAGCTTGGTTTTGTTCGAGTTTGATTAAAGCGTCCAGCGCTACTTCTCTCACATTACTTTTCTTCATTCATTAACCCTAATTTCTGTCCAATTTCGATATTTGCGCCTCTTAAGAAGTCTTCGCCGCTCATTTTTTTCTTACCAGCTGGCTGCACACCTGTTAATAAAAGGCCTTGCTTATTCCCAGTTCCAATGACCGGACCTTCTTTTTGAAGCTCAATCACTTTCCCAGGTTCTTCTTGCACTTGAAGTGGAACTTTTTTCGCTTCCCATACTTTTAGATGAGCCCCGTTCCATTCAGTATAGGCAACTGGCCATGGATTTAAGCCGCGAACTTGGTTGTAAAGCTCTTCTCCGGTCTTTGTCCAGTCTAACCTTTCTTGCTCTCGCTTTATATTAGGTGCGTACGTTGCCGCTTCTTCATTTTGCGGAATTGGAGAAATTGATCCGCTCAGAACATTTGGCACAGTATCTTTCAGCAATGCGGCGCCTGCTACACTTAATTTGTCATGTAATGTACCGACATTGTCTAATTCGTCGATTTCTACTTCTACTTTACTGATCATGTCCCCTGCATCGAGTCGTTCCACCATGTACATGATGGTGACGCCTGTTTTCTTTTTACCTTGAAGGATCGCATAATGGATCGGCGCGCCGCCTCTTAGTTCTGGCAGCAGTGAGGCATGAACATTGATACAGCCAAACTGAGGTTCATCCAGTAATCGTTTTGGTAGAATTTGTCCAAATGCCGCCGTTACAATTAAATCGGGCTTGAATGAAAGCACTTTATCAATTTCTTCATCAAGACGCACCTTTTCAGGCTGCAGTACAGGAATGCCGTGCTTTAAGGCTTCTACTTTCACAGGAGGCGGTGTGAGTACTCGTTTTCTGCCTTTCGGGCGATCTGGCTGCGTGACGACCCCGACAACTTCGTATCCTTCTGTTATGAGTGTCTGCAGCACAGGTACTGAGAAATCAGGGGTTCCCATAAATACAATACGTGCCATTTTCTTCACCCTTCCATTTCCGCAAGTTCTTTTTCTGTATAGGTTTGAATGATTTTCGACGTGAATAATATGCCGTCTAAATGATCAATTTCGTGCAATAAGGCTCTTGCTAAAAATCCTTCTGCTTCTATTGTAAATGGTTTGCCTTTCTTATCAAAGGCTTTTACCTTCACATAGCTTGGTCTTTCTACTGTGCCGTATAAAGATGGAAAGCTCAGGCAGCCTTCAATATCTGTTTGACTCCCTTTCACTTCAAGAACCTCGGGATTCACTAAATCAATTCTGCCAGGTTCTTCTCCGATATCGACAACAGCCATTCTTTGTGAAATGCCGATTTGTGGTGCTGCTAGTCCGACTCCATCTAGCTCAAGCATTGTATCATACATATCATCAAGCAGTTTTTTGAGCTTTTTATCGAACGTATCAACAGGCTCTGCCTTTTGTTCAAGTACTTCTGCCGGATGTATGACTATTGGTTTTACTGCCACTTAAAGCCCTCCGTTTTACATCATCATATATGGATTCATATCTATTGAAATCATCAATTGTTTTTGTTCCATTTCCTTTTGATAATGATCTTGTATTTTCCGTAGTAAACTTGCCAGTTCATTTTCCCTTTTGTATTTTATCACGCATTGATATCGATATCTATCTTTGATCTTAGCGATTGGTGATGCAGCCGGACCAAGGATTCTTGTATTCGGTGCACAGTTCATTTTTAGGAACTGGACAATTTGATCAGTGACATGCGCTGCCTTCGTCACTTCCTCGTGTGATACCGTCACCATTGCCAAATAGTAATACGGCGGATAGGACTGGTGGCGGCGATGCAGCATCTCCTGTTCATAAAAGGCTTCATAGTCATGCTGCTTCGTTAATTCAATACTATAGTGAGAAGGCGTATACGATTGAATGATCACAGAACCCGCTTTTTCATGACGTCCTGCCCTGCCGCTGACCTGCGTGAGAAGCTGAAATGTTTTTTCACTTGAACGAAAATCAGGAATATGAAGAGACGTATCCGCACTGAGAACACCAACAAGTGTGACATCTGGGAAATCTAGCCCTTTTGCTATCATCTGCGTCCCGAGCAAAATGTCCGCTTCTTTATTGCCAAAAGACGTGAGGAGCTTTTCGTGAGCACCTTTACGAGACGTTGTATCCACATCCATTCGGATCACTCTTGCCTCAGGCAGTACTTTTGTAAGCTCTTCTTCTACACGCTGCGTACCCGTCCCAAAATAGCGAATATGCTCACTATGGCATTCTGGACATTCAGCAGGCACCGGTGCTTCGTGCCCGCAATAATGGCATTTCAGCCGTTTTTGATAGCGGTGATAGGTGAGAGAAATTTCGCAATGAGGACATTGCTCCACATATCCGCAATCACGGCACATCACAAAGGATGAATAGCCCCTTTTATTCAGAAATAAGACGGCTTGTTCTTTTCTTTCAAGCACTTCCTTTAATCTGAGCATTAATTCTTCTGAAAACATGGACCTGTTGCCATTTCTCAATTCTTCTCTCATATCAATTAACGAAACGTGCGGCAGCTGCTGCTGGTTGACCCGGTTTTTGAGCGCCAGCAATGTAAACACGCCTTTTTTCGCACGCGCATAGGTTTCAAGTGAAGGGGTTGCACTGCCTAATACGACTGGGCATCGATGCCTTCTGGCTCGTTCAATGGCGACATCCTTGGCATGATAACGAGGCATTTCTTCTTGTTTATAAGAAGATTCATGCTCTTCATCTATGATAATCATGCCTAGATTTTCAAATGGAGCGAAAACAGCAGATCTCGCGCCCACGACAAGCTTGACTTCCTTGCGGTGGATTTTCCGCCATTCATCATATTTTTCCCCTGTCGATAAGCCGCTGTGAAGTACAGCCACATTTGAGCCGAATCGTTCTTTAAACCGCTGAACCATTTGAGGGGTTAACGAGATTTCAGGAACGAGGACGATCGCTTCTTTTCCTTTTTGAAGGGCATGATCAATCGTCTGCAAGTATATTTCCGTTTTACCGCTTCCTGTCACCCCGTGCAGCAGAAAGGTTTCATGCCGGTCATCACTGACTGCTTGATGAATATGTTTTGCCGCTTCTGCTTGTTCTGGCATGAGATCAAGTGAAGCAGATGGTGTAAACGCCCGGTCACGATAAGGATCCCGGTAGACCTCTTCATAGCTTTCTGTTAGCAGCCCTTCTTGAATAAAGGTTTTAAGCGTTTGAGAACTCGCGCCTGTTTGCTGCTGCAAGTCTTTCGCTAAAAAGGCCGTCTCACTCGCTTGAAGCAAAAAGGAGAGCAGTGCCTTTTGTTTCACCGCATTTTTCTTAAGCTGCTGTTGTTTTTCTTCAAGCTTATCTTTCGATACAGCTAGATGGAGCATGCGTACCTTTTTCTTTCCAGATTTTTGCGAGACATGATACCTTACCTCTAGATGACCTTTTTGGACATGCTTTTGAATCTGTTTTAGTTGTTCGGCCGGGATGTCAGCGTAAAGAATGCTATCTCGCTGACCGAAAAGCTCTTTCAATGACTGCGGAAGTTCTTCATCTGACAGCACCTGAATTTCTTTTTCATACTTCGCCTTCATGGCTGCAGGCAGCATCGATTGAAGTGCCGTAATGTGATAGGACAATGTTTTTTCCGTCAGCCAGTGGGAAAGCTCCAATAGCTCATCTGTCAGAACAGGTGATAAATCAAATAAATCGACAATGTCCTTGATGTTTCCTGTCTTTATGTCTGTTTCGTCTTTGACTTTTGTCACAAACCCTTGAATCTTCCTTGGGCCAAAGGGAACGACCACCCTCATTCCCGCTTTGACGAGATCTTTGAATCGATCTGGTACACGGTAATCGAATGGCCGGTCAATGGCTTTCGTTGTGACATCCACGATGACTTCAGCAATCATGCTCGATCACGCTCTTTTGGCAACAGCTGTTTTGCCTCCTTTAAGATTTCAAAAGCGAGGTCCTTTTTGCTCATCATCGGCAGCTCTTTTGTTGTACCATCTGCTTTGATGACGGCTGCTACATTTGTGTCTGTGCCAAAGCCTGCACCTTCTTTTGTGACGTTGTTGGCCACAATCATATCTAAATGCTTGGATTCGATTTTCTTTTTCGCGTAATATTCTACATCCTGCGTTTCAGCTGCAAAACCGACAAGCACTTGATGCTCTTTTCTTTTCCCCAGCTCTTTTAAAATATCTTTTGTCCGGGTGAATTCAATCTCTAAGGCGCCGTCCTGTTTTTTCATTTTATGAGGATATGATGTCACAGGGGTATAGTCGGCGACAGCTGCTGATTTAATGACAAGGTCCGCTTCCTCGTACACATCTAATACGGCTTGATACATGTCCTCTGCCGATTCAACGTGCACCACATGTACATGGTCAGGTGCCGTTAAAGAAACAGGTCCTGAAATGAGCGTGACATCAGCCCCCATTTGCTGCGCAGCCTCTGCAATCGCATAGCCCATTTTTCCTGACGATCGATTTGTAAAGAAACGCACAGGATCGATGACTTCTCGTGTAGGACCTGCTGTCACCACGACTTTTTTACCTGAAAGCGGTAAGCTTTTTGGCTTTTCAAAAAATGCACGGATGTGCTCAACAATTTTTTCAGGCTCCTCTAACCGCCCTTTTCCAATGTAGCCGCAGGCTAAATAACCTTCACTCGGCTCAATAAACCGGTAGCCGTCCTCATATAATGTGCGAATGTTCCGCTTTACAGCCGGGTGATCATACATATGCACATTCATTGCTGGTGCGATCCATACAGGAGCGGTTGAAGCAAGTAAGGTCGTCGTGAGCATATCATCTGCAAGCCCTGCCGCCATTTTACCAATCGTATGTGCTGTTGCAGGGGCAACAAGAATGAGATCGGCCCAGTCAGCTACGTCAATATGCGCAATGACTTTTGGATTGTTTTCTTTAAATGTATCCACATACACCTCATGTCGAGACAGAGCTTGGAAGGTAAGCGGAGACACAAATTCACGGGCAGATTCCGTCATAATCACTCTTACATTTGCGCCCGCCTGTACGAGTTTACTAGTAAGAGCAGCTGCTTTATATACGGCGATTCCTCCGCTGACGCCGAGCAAAATATTTTTTGACTGTAACATTTGTTTGTCCCCCTTAAAGGCCTTTTTCACAAATTCGTCTACAATTCAAAAAAGTCAAAACCAATCATAGTTTTGACTTTTTTGAACGTATCGTATCTGCATAGCAGAAGCGATGTGTTATTCTTGATCCTCTTTTTCAAATGTCAAAAGACCGGCATCGATTTCTTCCAGTGCTTTGCCTACGAATTTGTAAGACTTTGTATTTTCGATTTGCTGATCTTGGTGGATCTGCATTTCACGTGCACGGCGTGCAGACACTGTCACAAGTGTATATTTTGAATCAAGTTTGTTCATCAATGAGTCAATTGAAGGATCTAACATAGTTTATTCTACCCCCAGCATTTTTTTATATCTTGGTGCGACTCTGTCTCTGCGCAGGTGTTCTGCAAGGACGATCGCTTTGATTCTTTCACAAGCAAGCTCGACATCATCGTTTTCCACGACATAGTCGTAAGCATCCATCATTTCAATCTCTTCTTTTGCAGCAGCCATTCGATTGCGAATGAGTTCCTCAGACTCTGTACCACGTGTAATGATGCGGTTTTGAAGTTCTGAAAGACTAGGCGGTGCAAGGAAAATAAAAAGACCTTCTGGGAATGCTTCTCTTACTTGAAGTGCACCTTGCACTTCGATTTCAAGGAAAACATCTTTTCCTTCGCTTAATGTCTGTTCTACATAGTCAACAGGCGTGCCGTAGTAATTCCCGACATACTCTGCCCATTCTAACAGCTTTTTGTTTTCAATCATATGTTCAAATTCTTCCCTGGATTTAAAGAAATAATCGACACCATTTCTTTCACCTTCACGCGGTTTACGTGTCGTCACAGAAATAGAGTATTCAAATTTCGTATCTTCCTGGGAGAAAATGGCTTGTCTGACCGTTCCTTTTCCAACTCCCGAAGGTCCAGAGAGAACGATTAAAAGTCCTCTTTCTTTCATAATGGCGTATTACCCCTGCCCTTCATCTATGATTTCTTCTTTTACAGAAAGTCTTTGCGCGACAGTCTCAGGCTGAACGGCAGATAAGATGACATGGTCACTGTCCATAATGACAACAGCACGGGTTCTTCTTCCGTATGTAGCATCTATGAGCATGCCTCGATCTCTTGCGTCTTGTATCATTCGTTTAATCGGTGCTGATTCTGGACTGACGATCGAAATCATCCGATTCGCTGAAATGATGTTTCCAAATCCGATATTGATCAACTTTATGGTCATCTTCTAACGTCCCCCTGTAATATAAACGTCTCTAGTCTCGCCGAAAGAGACGTACTGTAAACAGCATACACAATGACTATTCTATATTTTGCACTTGTTCTTTTATTTTTTCAATAGCACTTTTCATTTCAACCACCAGCTTTGTTAAATGATGATGGTTCGCTTTTGAGCCAATGGTGTTCACTTCACGGTTGAGCTCCTGTACAAGAAAATCAAGTTTTCTGCCGGCAGCACCGCCTTGCATCAAGATTTGCTGGAACTGTTGAAAGTGACTTTTCAATCTCGTAATCTCTTCTGTAATGTCACAGCGGTCAGCAAAGATGGCAGCCTCTGTTGTCAATCTGCTTTCGTCAAGCGCCTCTCCGATCCATTCTTGCAATCGCTGATTGAGCCTGTCTTTATACTGAGTCACAACTTCTGGTGCAAAGACTTTGATTTCTTCTGTATAGGCCTCTAATTCAGAAAGCCTCAGCTCACAGTCTTTTTGAAGTGATGTCCCCTCCTGCTCTCTCATGAAGCAAAGCTCCTTGACAGCCGTTTCACAAGCATCCATCAGCAATTGCTCTAACTGCTCATTTCGGCTGGCCGACTCTTCTACTTGAACGGCATGCTCCAGCCCCAGTAAGTCATGTACATGCTGAATGCCTGAAATGTGATAGCGCTTCTCGAGGTCTTTTGCGGCTTTCATGTATTCATCAAGCAGCGGCCAGTCGATCTGCAAGGACCGGCTTGCTAGTTTACCGCCTTCAATCGTGACAAACAGCTCAATTCTACCGCGCTGCACGTAACGAAGAATGATTTTTTTTAATGTGTCTTCGAAATATAAAAGCGGCCTCGGCAAACGGGCATGAACCTCTTTAAAACGGTGATTGACCGATTTTAGCTCAACTGACACTGTCAGTTCTCCATCCGTTTTACTCGCTTGGCCGAATCCCGTCATACTGCGTATCATGTCAAAACACCCAATTCTTTCATATTAATAAAATGAAAAAGGTAATAGCAGACACTATTACCTCAAAATTATACCATAACGAATTATTTTTTTCTTGTCAAAAGTGATCCTGCCAGTAAAAAAGTTGGCAGTGCAGACATACCGATGATCAGCAGCCAATCAATTGGTGCAATGGCCACCGTTTTGAAAATCGGCTGAAGCGGCGGATAATAAATGACCACAAACATAAGTAAAAGTGATGACAAAACCGCACCGATCAAGTAAAGATTCCCGAATGGATTGCGTTCAAAGATGGACCGTTCACTGCGGCAGTCAAATACATGAATGAGCTGCGCCAAAACAAGCGTACTAAATGCAACAGTCTGTGCATATTGCAGGTTGTTTGGATCGCGGTGATACACAAACATAAATGCTAAAAGGGTCGCAAGCCCGATGAGGAATCCTCTAGATACAACCTTCCAGCCGAGCCCTCTAGCAAAAATGCCCTCTTTCATGTTCCTCGGCTTTCGCTTCATGACATCGCCTTCTGGCTTATCCATGCCAAGTGCCATCGCTGGAAGACCATCTGTGACAAGGTTGACCCATAAAATTTGAATAGGAACGAGAGGAAGCGGAAGCGCTAGGAGCATCGCGAACAGCATAACCAAAATTTCTCCAACATTGGATGCCAGCAAATACCGGACAAACTTCCGAATGTTTTCATAAATATTCCGGCCTTCTTTAATGGCGGATTTAATGGTCGCAAAGTTGTCATCAAGTAAAATAAGAGAAGATGCTTCTTTGGCTACGTCTGTTCCAGTGATGCCCATGGAGATGCCGATATCTGCTTGCTTAATCGCAGGCGCATCATTGACCCCGTCACCTGTCATCGCCACAATATGTCCATTTTTTTGATAGGCCTTCACAATTCTCAGCTTATGCTCAGGTGATACCCGTGCAAAGACGTATACATTTTCAGCCGTTTGCTCAAGCTCTTTGTCACTCATCTGATCCAGCGCTTTTCCGTCGAGCACCTTTCCTTGCTTTGGTAAAAGGCTCAAGTCTTTGGCAATCGCTTTGGCTGTTTCCACGTGATCCCCTGTAATCATGACTGTTTTTATGCCAGCATCCCTGCACTCTTTAATCGCTCGTCTGACTTCAGGACGAGGTGGATCGATCATGCCCTCTAACCCGATAAATGTCAAATCGGTTTCAGCCTGCTGGACAGAGTTGATTTTTTCTGTCAGACCGACTTTTTTATACGCAATGGCAATCGTTCTCAGCGCTTGTCTTGCTAAGCCTTGAATCGCAGCCTCTGTTTCTTGCCTGTGAGTGGTTGAAAAAGAAGCTGTGCGGCCGCCGTGCATGATATGACTTGAACGGTTCATCAGGACATCCGGCGCACCTTTTGCAATGACATACCGCTCTTTTTGATTCGTTTCGACGACGACTGACATCATCTTTCTTTCTGAATCAAAAGGAAACTCCTCTACAACGTGAAATCCGGCTTCGATGAATTGCTCTGTAAACCCTGCTTTACGTGCTGCGGTGAGAAGTGCCCCCTCTGTCGGATCTCCATCAAGCCTCATCTCCCCATCTTTTTCAATGATGGTCGATGTATTACAAAGCGCCCCGTATAATAACACCTTTTGCAGACTTGGATGTTTGTCTACATGGACAAGTTCTCCGTTTAAGGTGAAATCACCAGATGGCTCATAGCCCGTACCAGAAATATTCCACGTTTTGCCCTCTGCCCATACATGTGTCACAGTCATTTTATTTTGCGTCATTGTTCCTGTTTTATCTGAGCAAATGATCGACGCGCAGCCAAGTGTTTCCACCGCCGGAAGCTTTCTGACAATCGATTTTTGTTTGATCATCCGCTGCACTCCTAAGGAAAGTGCGACGGTAACAATCGCCGGCAGTCCTTCAGGAATGGCAGCAACTGCAAGAGATACTCCCGCCAGGAACATATGATACAAATCATGTCCTTGCACAACGCCAAGAACCACAACGAGCACCGTTAAAAATAAAGCAGCAACAATCAGGATTTTCCCCAGCTGTTCGAGACGTCTTTGCAGCGGTGTTTCCATATTCCCTGCTGCATCCAGCATGCCGGCAATTTGTCCCATCGCTGTATTCATTCCTGTACCAATCACAACGCCCACGCCGCTTCCTCTAGTAACAAGCGTCCCCATAAAGGCCATGTTCGTCAAATCTCCAAGCGAGACATGGTCTCGTGAAAGCGGACTTGCGTGTTTGACCGCAGGGATGGACTCGCCAGTGAGAGCGGACTCTTCAATTTCTAAACTTTTGGTTTCTAGTAATCTAATGTCTGCCCCAATCCGGTCTCCACTCGAAAATTTCACAATATCCCCTGGCACGAGATGTTTAGACGGGATCTTGACCCATTCATTATTTCTCCTTGCATACACATGCGGGGTTGATAATTCCTTTAGCGCTTGAAGAGATTTTTCCGCGCGGCGTTCTTGATAAAAGCCGAGCACTCCATTAATCAGAACAATCGCTACAATTGCTACAGCATCAATGTATTCGCCTAAAAAAGCAGAAATGATCGTTGCCGCAAGCAAAATTAACACCATAAAATCTTTAAATTGCGCTAAAAAAATGATCAGAGCCGACGCCTTTTTCCCTTCCTGCAATTCATTTGGCCCGTGTTTTTCAAGCCGTTTTTGCACATCTTTTTCTGACAGTCCGTCACCTATCGATGTATTCATTGTTTTTAATAAATCGGTTTGGTTCAGTTCATGCCAATTCATTTGACCTCGTCCACTCCTCTTTTGTTCTCTCTCATATGCAGTGTTCTATAAGCCAGTTTATTCAGACTCGTCCTAAATCATGCTATAATAATAAGACTGCCTAAAGAACGAGAAACGGAAGGTTCTTTCAGTAGATTTGTGTGAAAGAAGAGGGTGTATCCAACATGTCATTTGACGGCATTTTTACATATGGTATGACAAATGAATTGCAAGAGACATTAACTGGCGGAAGAATTTCAAAAATTCATCAGCCATATAAGCACGAGCTGATTTTTCATATCCGGGCAAACGGAAAAAATCATAAGCTCCTTTTATCCGCTCATCCGAGCTACGCTAGAATTCAGCTCACAGAGCATCAATATGACAATCCAAGCGAACCTCCAATGTTTTGTATGCTCCTCAGAAAGCATCTTGAGGGCGGATTCATTGAACGTTTTGAACAGATTGGATTTGACCGGGTAATCGTACTTCATGTACGAAGCCGCAATGAAATTGGCGACGAACAGACTCGAAAGCTCTACATTGAAATCATGGGAAGGCATAGTAATTTGATTCTTGTCGAAGATGACACGCAGCAGATCATCGATGGCCTAAAGCATCTTTCTCCATCTGTGAACAGCTATCGAACGGTACTTCCTGGTCACGAATACCTTCTGCCGCCTGCACAGCAAAAATTGAATCCGTTTGAAGTGACGAAGGATGATATTTTAAAGCATTTACGCTTTCAAGAAGGAAAGATCGCAAATCAAATTGTCGATACATTCTCTGGGGTTTCTCCGCTGTTTGCAAAGGAAGCTGTACACAGGGCCGGTCTTGCCAATAAGGAAACGATTCCAAATACACTGCTCGACATGTTCCAGCTTATTCGCATGCACTCCTTTACCCCGCAGCTCACAAGAAAAGACGGGAAAGAATATTTCTATTTATTAGAACTTCAGCATGTCCATGGCGAGATGAAGACATTCGACTCTCTCAGCCAGCTGCTTGACCGCTTTTATTTCGGAAAAGCTGAGAGAGACAGAGTTAAACAGCAGGCGTCTGACCTTGAACGGTTTGTCGTAAATGAAAAAAAGAAAAATGAAAACAAGCTCAAAAAACTGAAAAGAACTCTTGAAGAATCTCAACATGCACATAAATATCAGCTCTATGGCGAATTGTTAACAGCCAATTTATATGCCATCAAAAAAGGGGATAAAGAAGCGACTGTCATCAATTATTACGATGAAGATGGCGGAGAGATTACGATCCCGCTTAAAACAAACAAAACCCCTTCTGAAAATGCACAGGCATATTTCACAAAATATCAAAAGGCAAAAAATGCAGTAGAAGCGGTCAATGAACAAATTGAGCGGACGCATGAAGAGATTGCTTATTTTGAAGAGTTGATTCAGCAGCTATCCTCTGCCTCACCGAAGGATTTAGAGGAAATGAGAGAAGAACTTGTTGAAGGAAAATATTTACGCGCCAAACAAAAGCGCAACGCCAAAAAGAAAAAACAGGCGGCCATTCAGCTTGAAACGTATGAATCGTCTCAAGGTATTCCGATTTTAGTCGGAAAAAACAACAAACAAAACGAGTATTTAACCACAAAGGCTGCTGCCCGTGACGACATTTGGCTGCATACGAAGGATATTCCTGGATCACATGTCGTCATCCGTCATCAAGCGCCTGATGAAGAGACGCTGCTTGAAGCGGCTCAAATCGCTGCCTACTTCTCGAAAGCAAAAGAGTCGAGCTCCGTTCCTGTCGATTATACGAAAATCCGGCATGTGAAAAAACCAAATGGAGCAAAGCCAGGATTTGTGACGTATGATCAGCAGCAAACATTATTTGTCACGCCTGACGAAGATGTGGTCCTAAAGCTGCGAAAATAATAAAAGCCGATAAAATCCATTAAAGAGATTTTATCGGCTTTTTCTTTGTTGTTTTTTTCTTTCGATATAGAGATCGTCAAGTGCATCTACATCCTCTTGTTCAAGCAACGCCTCAATTTCCGCAGCCAGTTGTTTTGTCCGAGCTGGGCTCGCACCGCTTGTAGAGACTGAAATCGTCACTTTCCCTGCTTTGACCACCTTTGGCACGATCACATTGCCAAGCTCTGATTGGCTCACACAATTCACAAGCTGGTGAGGCCGGGCTGTTTGTGCAATCCATTCATTTACCGCTGGATCGTTTGTAGCAGCTACAATGAAAAATGCACCCTCTAAATCTTCCACGTCCACTTTCTTTTCCTTCCAATTCAGGTTGTATGTATCAATGAGACGTGCCATCTCTTTAGAAATATCAGGACTCACGACGGTTATATGGCAAGGCTCTATGCATAGCGCCTCTGCCCTTCTTGCGGCTATTCGTCCACCGCCGGCGATGAGCACTTGTTGATCGGTTAAATCAAGATGGACTGGAAGCATGGCTTTCTCCTTGGAAATGAAACGCATCGTCTTTGTTTAAAATGGTTTCTTGCACGCGTTCAATATAAGCCGCTTTTACATGCGGATGAAAGCCAATATACCGGCATACCCGGACATCTTTCAGCCTCTTTCTCGCCTGAGCCGCTTCATTTTCAATCTCTTTCATTAAAATACCCGTAAACAACAAGTAAGGAACGAGATAAACAGGCGCATCATCATCTGCTGTTAATTGCGCAAGAACATCTCGGTAATTTGGCTCACATGCCGTAATAAAACATGGCAAGACCTCTGCGAAAGGGAGCAGGCGCCGGACATCGTCCGCAATGCCAAACACATCCCGCTTCACATCGGGGTCAGAGCTTCCGCGGCCAATTAAAAGAATCTGTGCTTTCCCGCCTTGATATCCTGCCTCTTCAATTCTTGCAGCAACCGCTTTTGTCACTTCTTGATTGACCCCGATTGGTTTTCCGTATGTGACCTTCACTTGCGGATATCGCTTTTGTACTTTCTCAATCTCGACTGGAATATCTGATTTGGCATGCATGGCAGTTAAAAGGAGGAGCGGGACGATCGCAATGTGTATAGCTCCTTTTTTCACACAGGCTTCAAATCCTTCTTCTATAGAAGGGGCTGTCAGTTCTAAAAAACAAATTTCTTGTATATCTGCTTCTACTAACGGCATACAGCTTTTCATAAAAGAAATGGCTTTATCTTGTGCTTCTTTTACTCTGCTTCCATGCCCGACATAAAGTACAGCTTGTTTCATGTGGCTCCTCCCTCTACTTGTTTTGATCAGACGAAAAGACACGATCGATGTACGTGTCTTTTCTTTATCATTCTCATTTCTCGATTAAGGCGGGTTCAAACCAGCTCAGTTTTTGGTGAAAATGAACGACATCTCCAACTACAATTAAACTTGGATGCTCGATGCCTTCTTTTTCAACTGTTTCAGACAGTGTCGCCACAGTGCAGCAAGTCGTCTTTTGCCTCGTCGTAGTTCCCCAGTGTATAAACGCTGCTGGCGTTTCAGGATCGCGTCCATTTTTTAAAAGAAGCTGCTGCACTCTTTTCACGTTTTTGACGCCCATGTAAATCACAAGGGTATCAATCCCTGTAGCCAGCGCTTCCCACTTTTCTTCAAAATGCTCATCCTTTTGATAGTGACCCGTGACAAAAGCGACATTTGAGCTGAATTCACGATGCGTCACGGGAATGCCTGCATAAGCGGCCGCTGCAATACCAGAGGTAATTCCAGGGACGACTTCATACGGAATTCCGTGCTCAGCTAAGCATTCGATTTCTTCACCGCCTCGGCCGAATACAAAGGGGTCGCCGCCTTTCAGCCGAACGACAACGTTCCCTTCCTTTGCATGGGCCACAAGGGCTTCATTGATGGCTTCCTGTCTCATCGTATGATGATTCGGCAGCTTGCCGCAATAGATTAATTCCGCCTCGGGTTTGGCGTGGGCGAGTATTTCTTGATTGACAAGGCGATCATATAAAATGACATCTGCCTGCTGTATTGCCTTATGGGCTTTTAATGTAATTAAGTCTGGATCTCCAGGTCCAGCCCCCACAATGTATACTTTCCCCATCGTGCTTTTCTCCCCCTGCCATCAGGCGATTATTTCGCTCTTCCCTTTACATAATCAACAAGACGCTGTTTGGACTCTTCACGAGATAATTCACCTGTATCTAGAACGAGCTCAGGTGCTGCTGGTTCTTCATACGGCGAATCAATTCCGGTGAAAAATGGAATTTCGCCATTTCTAGCTTTTTTATATAAGCCCTTTGGATCACGCTCTTCGCATACGTTCAGATCACATTTCACAAACACTTCGTGAAATTCTCCCGCTTCAACTAACTGTCTGACAATGCGGCGGTCTTCTTGAAATGGAGAAATAAAAGCCGTGATGACAATCGTTCCTTGTTCAACAAATAACTTTGCCACTTCTCCGATGCGGCGGATGTTCTCTTTTCTGTCATCATCTGAAAACCCTAAATCTTTATTCAGTCCATGCCTTACATTATCGCCATCAAGAACGGTGACTTGATAGCCTTGTTCAAACAGCTCTCTAGCCGCTGCATTTGCGATTGTTGATTTACCTGACCCA
Organism: Bacillus sp. NMCC46; assembly: GCF_002998465.1. Lineage (NCBI taxonomy): Bacteria > Bacillati > Bacillota > Bacilli > Caryophanales > Bacillaceae > Bacillus > Bacillus sp. NMCC46. The sequence goes on from NZ_PVQZ01000001.1 coordinate 457,841, forward strand.
CTTAGACCCGTGAGCCAAATAATGCCGCTCGTATGATTGTTTTTCTGTTGATATTCTTTTTTTGTAATAGATGAATCATGCCACACGATATGTTCATTGCTCATGTCATACCCTCCCATTAAGATACCGTCGTTTTTAATCCTTCGATTAATGTTTCAATAACTTCTTTTCGGCTGAACGTGCTTGGCGGTAATTCTCCGTTTCTCAGCATCGTTCGAACCTTTGTACCTGAAAGAATGACATGCTCGCTTTTATCGTGAGGACATGTTTTTGGTGTTGCCATTGCTTCACATGTATTACAGTAGAAGCTATGTTCAAATTTTAACGGGGTAATGCCAATTTCTTCACTTGTAAATTGTTCAAATAACTCCTGCGCCTCGTATGTGCCGTAATAATCACCAACACCCGCATGATCTCTTCCCACAATAAAATGAGTGCAGCCGTAATTTTTACGAACAAGCGCGTGAAAGATTGCTTCCTTTGGTCCAGCATAACGCATTGCCGCAGGAAAAACACCTAAAAAGACGCGATCCTTTGGATAATAACCGTTCAATAACACTTGATAGCTTTTCATTCTCACGTCTGCCGGAATATCGTCTGATTTTGTTTCACCGACAAGTGGATTTAAAAACAAACCATCTACTGTTTCAAGTGCTGTCTTTTGAATATATTCATGGGCACGGTGAACAGGGTTTCTCGTTTGGAAACCAACAATGGTTTTCCAGCCGTTTTCTTTGAAATGCCGTCTTGTTTCTTCTGGCTCATACGTAAATTGAGGGAATGGTTTTTCACTGCGTTTCGTCAGTGTAATTTTACCACCAATGTATATGTCACCGCGTTCAAATAATTTTTTCACGCCTGGATGATTGCGGTCATCAGTTTTATATACATTCACCGCTTCTTTTTCCTTATCTGGTGTGTATTGATCCTCTACTTCAATCACCCCATATACAGTTCCATTATACGATAGACGCACAATATCGCCTTGATGGATTTCCGCTGCCTTTTCCTTTGTCACTGGCAGTGTAATAGGAAGAGACCAAACGACACCACTTGCTAACCGCATACTGCTCACAACGGCTTCATAATCAGCTTTTGTTAAAAACCCTTCAATTGGACTATACCCGCCAATTGCTATGAGTTCAAGGTCTGCAAATGAGATAGCATCTAGTTCAATTTCCTTTGCAGCCGTGCTGAGATCATACTCTTCATTTACTCGATTAATTAATACGCCACCATGTGGTGTTAAACTCATTTGTTCATCTTCCTCTCAATGTTCATATTTATTAGATGTAAATAGTCGGATTTGTCGTTAAATCCCGCCGCCCTGTTCATGAATCGAGCTGCTTTCATTTTTGACTGCCTTCATCAGACTCAGCGCACCAAGTGAGGCAAGCAGTACACTCATCATAATAAAGATAGAATAATAGTCTCCTTTTAAGAAAAGGCTCACCAGCAAATACGATAGGCTAAGTGATAAAAAGGGTGACACTACCCACACTTTCAGCATTTTTTTCACCACATGTTTATGAAAAATATTTGGTCCGCCTTTTGCCATTCCAAGCCCAATGATAGACGAGGAGGTGATTTGGGTAAGTGGAACTGGCAGCCCAAAAATAGAGCTGACGATGACAAGTCCAGCACCGGTACTCGAAAGCAAAATCCCTTCACCTGTTTGATAGCGGGTGATTTTCTTTCCGTTTGTTTCAAGCACTCTTCTACCAAGCAAGAGGGCTCCAATGGCGACAAAGATTCCGCCGTAAAGCGTTCCTTGCCCAACTGACAAAACGCCCGCGGCAACAAGTGGACCGACTGCATTTGCCACATTGTTCATGCCTGCTGAAAATGCTTCTAAAAATCCACTAAGGATTAAAACAATGGATAAAATAATTGTTCCTTTTTTAGACAACTTACGTTTAGGGAACATTCTGATGATTTTGACTACAACAAAGGTAAAAAGAAAGGCGACAAGCGGAATGATGACCCAAAATGCCACAATGACTAAAATGGATTTCACATACAATACTTTATATGCGACCGCGACACCAACTACAGCTCCTACTGTCACCTCACTCGTTGACAAAGGAATGGCCATCAGATTCGCTATAAAGAGAGATAATGCAGCAGAACCAATAATAATACAAACAATTTCAAGTGTAATGACGGATTCAGGCATAATCCCAGAGCTAATCGTTTTGACAACCTCACCACCGCCAATAACTGAACCTGCTAAAATCCCAACTGCGCATACACTGAGTGCATAGATCGGCTTTCGAATCGCACCTGATCCGTACGCGATTCCCATCGAAGCTGCTGCACCACTCGCGCCAATGTTTAGAGCGAAAAATAAACTAAATAAAATTGCGGCAATTTCCATACACTATGCTCCCTTACTCATGTAATCCGCACTCAGTCTTAGCTGTGCCTGACCATCTGCCAGACCGCAGATCTTCGGCAGTAAATGCTGGCTGTGTACACGGGGCACACCCGATACTTGGATATCCCTGATCATGCAGCGGATTATAAGTAAGTTCCTCTCTAGATGCATATCTCCATATGTCCTTCCACGTCCAGTGGATAAGCGGACATACTTTCACTGATTTGAATTTTTCATCCTTATTTAAAAAGTTCGTCCCTGCTCGCTTAGGTGACTGCTCTCTCCTTAAGCCAGATAGCCATGCCGGATAGCCAGATAGCGCTTCTTGCAAAGGAATGACCTTACGCATATGGCAGCAGCTTTGAGGGTCCGTTTTCCATAGCTGATCACCATGCTGCTCGTTTTGCTCCTCAACCGTCAGCTCAGGGGTTTTCAGCACAATATCTAAACCAGGGTATCTTTCCTTTACCGCATCAATAGTGTCGTACGTTTCCTTAAAATGCAGACCTGTATCTAAAAAGACAATTCTTGCATCCTTTTTTACTTTCGCAATAAGATCAATGAGGACGATGCCTTCAATACCAAAGCTGCATGCATAAACGAGCTGATCACCATAATGACCGTATGCCCATTTCAGCACAGATAAGGCCCCTTTATACAAATCATCCTCTTGAAATGTAATGGACGGCTCTTGCCAATTTTCATAAGTTAACATTGTTTCTCCCCTTCCGGAGTATCACTACTCTCCGCACTACGTCAACCGAATTTTTCTGTTTTCTTCCACTTGAATCACTTGACCGTCCTGAACAATCAACATAACTGAACCGAATTCATATCCCCAATCAGTTTCTGCATATGCTTCAATAAGTCTTCATACTGATTTCGCTTCACTTCCATCTCGTCTTCCTCCTCACCGTTAAAATAAAAAAACTTCCTTTCAGTCCGAAAGAAAGATGAGGAAGCTCATTTCCTTATCTTTCAAAATAGAATCATTTTGCAGGAAGTAGCACCTTGCAAATCGCAGGTTGCCGGGCTTCATCGGGCCAGTCCCTCCACCTCTCTGGATAAGTGTTTTAATTTGTCTTAAATATTAACACAATTCAAACAAAAGTCAACCCGACTTTATTGATAGGATTAGTTTTTATTTGAATTTGAGTCTATTTTACTATTTTTAACCAAATAAAAAAGCTGTGCGGGTACGCGCAGCTTCATATTGTATTCAGCGTGATAGAAAACCTTTGCAGTCTAGGAAGGACGAGTACCGGAGCGGAGCGAATTGAACATTCGTGAGCACCGGCACGCAGTTCTGACAAAGAATGCGAGGGTTTGTCTACACGCCGAAAGCTGTGCGGGTACGCGCAGCTTTTTAGACGGTTTCTTTCATCCAAGATTCAGAGGAAGGATCTTGTCTCCAGCGTTTTAGTTTATTCATAGCAGAAGGCTCGATCGCTTTCAGCTCAAGTGCCACGTCTGTCAGTGTGTCATAGTCTGTTAGGGTGACATATGGAATGTTTTTCTCTTGAAATGCTGCCGCAGCTTTTGGCAGTCCGTATGTGAAGATCGCGGCAACTCCTAGTACGTCACAGCCCGCTTCTTGAAGAGCAGCGACCACTTCAAGCACACTGCCTCCTGTTGAAATCAAGTCTTCTACGACGACCACCTTTTGACCTTTTGATACGGCTCCTTCAATTTGATTCCCTTTTCCATGTGCTTTTGGCTTACTTCTCACATAACACATCGGCACGTTCAGACGGTCTGCCGCTAATGCCGCATGCGGGATGCCTGCTGTTGCAGTACCAGCAACAACCTCCGCTCCCTCAAAATGGGTGAGAATCAACTCTTTAAGACCTTCAGCAATGTCGTGTCTTACTTCTGGGTAGGACAAGGTAAGACGGTTGTCACAATAGATCGGTGATTTGATACCGCTTGCCCATGTAAACGGTTCGTCTGGTTTTAATGAGACCGCTTTGATTTGTAATAGGTGTTTAGCGATTTTTGTTTTCATCTGGCAGTCACTCCCACTCTTTTAAAATTTGATGATAGGCTTCCAATGGTTTTTCAGCTTTCGTGATTGACCTTCCGACAACAATTTGTGAAACACCTTGCTCTTTTGCATAAGCAGGAGTCGCCACACGCTTTTGGTCATCGGTTTGATCATTTTGTAAGCGAATCCCCGGCGTTACAGTGAGAAAGGCAGGTGAGATGTGCTCATGAAGGGCTTTGGATTCATGAACAGAGCAAACAACACCGTCTAGTCCACTTTCATATGCCAATTGACCGTACCGGATGACAGTCTCTTGCAGCGGACGGTCTATGAGTAATTCGCTCCTCATCATGTCTTCTGACGTACTCGTCAGCTGAGTCACTGCAATAATGCCTGGACGTTTTTGTCCAGCAGGCGTCCCGCTTTCAAGCCCTTCTACCGCAGCTTGCATCATATGTTTCCCGCCAGCAGCATGCACATTGACCAAATCAACACCAAGTGCGGCAAGCCGGTTCATTGCTTTTTGCACCGTTGTTGGAATGTCATGTAATTTGAGATCGAGGAAAATGCGGCAATTTTTTTCTTTGAGCGCGTCAAGGATAGCAGGTCCTTCTTGGTAAAACAGCTCCATGCCGACCTTCACAAATAATCGTGTCCCTTCAAAGGGTTTTAAAAAGGCGAGCGCTTCCTGCGCTACCGGAAAATCAAGTGCGATGATGGGCAAGTGCTTCATGTTTCCAGCTCCTTCCGATACATTCCTCTACAGATGAATAGCCATATGCTGCTAACACTCTTGGCAGTTCTTCAATGATTTCTGGACAAATAAATGGGTTCACAAAATTGGCTGTGCCAACAGCTACTGCACTCGCTCCTGCTAGTAAAAATTCAAGTACGTCTTCAGCATTTTGCACCCCGCCCATTCCGATAATCGGGATAGACACTGCTTGACTGACTTCATGTACCATGCGCACAGCGACAGGTTTGACAGCAGGGCCTGATAATCCGCCTGTTTTATTGGCAAGAATCGGTTTCCCCGTTTTTAAATCTAAACGCATACCGATTAACGTGTTAATCATCGTGAGTCCATCCGCTCCAGCAGATTCAATCGCTTGAGCAATCTCCACAATATTGGCTACGTTAGGAGACAGCTTGACATAGACAGGTACCGAAGAGACTTCCTTCACCGCTTTTGTCAATGCTGCTGCCATATGAGGATCTGTACCAAAGGCAATTCCGCCTGTTTTGACATTCGGACATGAAATATTCAGTTCAAGGGCATGGACATTTTTTGCTTGGCTGATTTGCTTGGCTACTTCGACATAATCATCGACCTGTGAGCCAGCGACGTTTGCAATGATCGGCGTATCAAACTGCTCAAGCCAAGGCAATTCATTTTCCAGAACGACTTTTAGGCCTGGATTTTGAAGACCGATGGCATTGAGCATACCGGCACCTGTCTCCGCTACCCTTGGTGTCGGATTGCCAAATCTCGGTTCAAGGGTTGTGGCCTTGATCATGATACCGCCAAGCAAGGATAAGTCATATAATGAAGCAAATTCCCTTCCGAATCCAAAGCAGCCTGATGCAGGGATAATCGGATTCTTTAAAGATAAGCCGGGTAACTCAACGTTTAGCATGACAATGCCACCTCCTCTGCTTTAAATACAGGTCCATCCAGACAGACTTTGACGTAAGATTTTTCGTGCTGGTCGGTATGACACACACATGCAAAGCAAGCACCAATCCCGCAGCCCATTCGTTCTTCCATTGAAATGTAGACAGGCTTATCGGGATAAGAGTCTTTTAGTGCTTTTAACATAGGTGTCGGTCCGCAGGAAAGCATGACATCAAAGCTCAAATCATTCTCTTCAATGACACCTGTCACGAAGCCCTTTGAACCATATGTCCCATCAACTGTCGCGATAAACGTATCTCCGAGTGCTTGGAATTTCTCCTCGTAAAATACATCCTTTTTCGATTGAAAGCCAAGGACATGCTTGACGATGACACCTTTTTTCGTTAAACGCTTGGACAGCTCATATAGCGGCGGTACTCCAATTCCACCGCCGACTAGTAAGGCTGTCTGACCTGGCTGAACTACTGAAGGATCATACCCGTTGCCAAGCGGTCCTAATACATCGATGGATTCCCCCTCCCGCTTTTGGGAAAGAAGCTTTGTGCCCTCTCCCTCTGCGCGGTAGATGATAGTTGCTTCTTGTTTCTCGGCATGAATATTGGCAATACTGATCGGTCTTCTCAGCAGCGGTGTCATAGACTCGCTGACCTTGATATGAAGAAATTGTCCAGCCGTTTGAAAGGAGTCCACAAGGTCACCTTTTAATATCATTTCGTAAATATGATCAGCGATCTCTCGGTTTGAGACGACCGTCAAGTATGCTTTTTTCATATCGTTACTGTCACCTCAGCATTCGTTTTCACTTCTGGCATTTCATCCGCTCTAAATGTCATGCTTTCCAGCACTCTTAAAATGGCTTCTGCTGTATCTAGCGACGTTAAGCAAGCTACGCCATTTTCAACAGCTTCACGTCTGATTCTAAAGCCGTCTCTTGCCGGCTGTTTTCCTTTTGTTAGAGTGTTGATGACAAATTGGGCTTCCCCGTTTCGAATGACATCGAGAAGGTTTTTGCCTTCTTCTCCTATTTTGCCGACAACACTTGATGGGATGGAGGCTTGTTTTAAGTAATTCGCCGTTCCTTCTGTTGCTAAAATATGATAGCCGATCGAGTGGAATCTTCTTGCAATCTCAAGTCCTTCTTCTTTATCCTTATCAGCAACTGTTAGAAGAACTGTCCCGTCTTTAGGAATTTGAATGCCTGATGCAATTAATCCTTTGTAGAGGGCTTTTTCAATTGTGACATCTTTCCCCATGACCTCACCTGTAGATTTCATTTCAGGCCCGAGTGTAATATCCACTCTTCTTAGTTTTGCAAAAGAGAAGACTGGAACTTTGACGTACACCCCTTCTTGCTCTGTGTGAAGTCCTTCTTCGTAGCCATAGTTTTTCAGTTTTTCTCCTAAGATGACTTTTGTCGCAAGGTTTGCCATCGGGATGCCCGTGATTTTACTTAAGAAAGGAACTGTCCGGCTTGAACGCGGGTTCACTTCAAGTACGAACACTTCACCTTTTGAGAGAACAAATTGAATGTTTAGCAGCCCAATAATGTTGAGTCCTTTTGCGAGCTTGATCGTGTATTCTGCGATCTTCTCTTTGATCTCTTCAGACAATGTTTGCGGCGGGTAAACCGCAATCGAGTCACCAGAGTGAACCCCAGCTCTTTCAATATGTTCCATAATGCCTGGGATCACGACAGTTTCGCCATCAGACACGGCGTCTACTTCGATTTCTTTTCCTGTCAAATACTTGTCAATTAGCACTGGGTGCTGCGGATTGACTTTCACTGCATTCTCCATGTAGTGAAGAAGCTCAGCATCTTGATAAACAATTTCCATTGCGCGACCGCCTAATACATAGGAAGGACGGACAAGGACTGGGTAGCAGATCTGATTGGCAATCGCTACAGCTTCAGGCACAGACGTAGCTGTTTTCCCTTTAGGCTGCGGCACGCCGAGTGCTTCTAATGTTTGTTCAAACTTGTCCCTGTTTTCGGCTCGGTCTAGGTCTTCAAGAGAAGTGCCGAGAATCTTCACCCCTCTATTTGATAATTCATCTGCTAGGTTGATTGCTGTTTGTCCGCCGAACTGGACAACGACTCCTTCAGGCTGCTCAAGATCGATAATGTGCATTACATCTTCTACAGTAAGTGGTTCAAAGTAGAGCTTGTCTGAAATACTAAAGTCTGTTGAGACCGTTTCAGGGTTGTTGTTAATAATGATTGCTTCATAGCCTGCTTGTTTAATTGCCCACACAGAATGAACGGTCGCATAATCAAATTCTACTCCTTGACCGATTCTGATAGGACCTGAGCCTAATACGATGACACTTTTCTTGTCTGTACGTTCTGATTCATTTTCATCTTCATACGTGCTGTAGAAATATGGCGTCTCGGATTCAAATTCAGCCGCACAAGTATCTACCATTTTGTAAACAGGTACGATGCCTGCTTCTTGTCTTAGCGTGTAGACGTCCGCTTCATTCATATTCCACTCGCGGCTAATATAGATGTCTGAGAAGCCTTTTTCTTTCGCTTCTTTTAATACGTCTGTATTGCCTTTGTTTTCTTTTAATGTCTTTTCAAAAGCGATGATGCCTTCCAGTTTATGAAGGAAGAAGTAATCAATTTTTGAGAATTCATGTATTTGTTCAACCGTATAGCCTCTTCTAAGGGCCTCGGCGATATAGAATAATCGTTCATCTCCCGCCTTGATAATCCGCTTTTCAAGCACTTCGTTTGTGATATCTGCTTCATCTTTTAATTCAATGTGATGCACATCAGCTTCAAGTGAACGGACAGCTTTTAGAAGAGACTCTTCTAACGTACGACCGATCGCCATTACTTCACCCGTTGCTTTCATTTGCGTGCCAAGACGTCTGTTGGCAGATTCGAATTTATCAAACGGCCAGCGCGGGATTTTAGACACTATATAGTCGAGTGCCGGTTCGAAGGCGGCATAGGTTTTACCTGTGACTGGGTTCATCATTTCATCAAGCGTTAAGCCGACTGCAATTTTCGCTGCAAGTTTGGCAATTGGATAACCAGTTGCTTTCGACGCAAGTGCAGAAGAACGACTGACGCGCGGGTTTACTTCGATGATATAGTATTGAAAGCTGTCTGGGTCAATCGCCAGCTGTACGTTACAGCCGCCTTCAATGCCAAGTGCCCGGATCAGCTTGAGCGACACATTGCGAAGCAGCTGATATTCACGGTCACTTAATGTTTGGCTTGGCGCCACAACGATACTGTCACCTGTGTGGATACCGACAGGATCAAAGTTTTCCATGTTACAAACAACGATCGCATGATCACCGCTATCACGCATGACTTCATATTCAATTTCTTTAAAACCTGCAATGCTTTTTTCAAGTAAGCATTGTGTGACTGGGCTTAACTTCAGTCCGTTTTCGACGATTTCCTTCAGCTCTTGCTCGTTTGTACAAATTCCGCCGCCTGTTCCGCCTAATGTATAAGCTGGTCTCACAATGACAGGGAAACCGATTTGATTCGTAAACACCATCGCTTCTTCAAGGTTATGGATGATTTCACTTTCTGGTACAGGCTCATTTAGTTCATTCATCAGATTACGGAATAAATCTCTGTCCTCTGCTTTTTGAATAGCTGACAGCTTTGTTCCTAATACTTCAACACCGCATTCAGCTAATACGCCAAGGTCTGATAATTCAACAGCAAGGTTAAGTCCAGTTTGTCCGCCAAGTGTTGGCAAGATCGCATCAGGACGTTCTTTTCGAATGATTCGTGTTAAGAATTCTGGTGTCAGTGGTTCGATGTATACCTTATCGGCCATTTCTGTATCTGTCATGATGGTCGCTGGATTGGAATTCACAAGAACGACTTCATAGCCCTCTTCTTTCAGTGCTAAGCAAGCCTGTGTGCCTGCATAGTCAAACTCCGCTGCCTGTCCGATGATGATTGGACCTGAACCGATGACTAAAATCTTTTTGATGTCTACGCGTTTTGGCATACTTCTTCCCCTTCTTTCTCAGTTGTATGAATCATGTCCATGAACTGGTCGAATAAGTAGTTCGCATCTTCTGGACCTGGTGACGCTTCTGGGTGATACTGGACAGTGAATGCTTGTGCTTCTTTATGTTTTAACCCTTCAATCGTATTGTCGTTTAGGGCGATATGTGTGACTTCGAGCACGTCCTCGTTAATTGCACTAACTGTGTAGCCGTGATTTTGAGATGTCAGTGTCACCTTGCCGGTGGCTAGTTCTTTGACTGGGTGATTCGAGCCTCTGTGACCGAATTTCATTTTTTCAGTACTTGCGCCGCACGCAAGAGCGAATAATTGATGTCCAAGACAAATGCCAAAGAGCGGAACCTTTCCAATCAATTGCTGAATCATCTCGACTGCTTCCGGTACATCAACAGGATCCCCAGGGCCGTTTGAAAGCATGATTCCATCAGGCTTTAACTGCAGCACTTCATCTGCCGTGATATTGTACGGCACCACGATGACATCACAGTCACGTTTATTGAGCTCGCGCAAAATGCCATGCTTCATGCCGAAATCGACAAGGACAATTCTTTTTCCTCTTCCCGGGCTTGGATACGCATTTTTCACAGATACTTGACTCACTTGATCAGTCGGCAGCTGCATTGTTTGAAGGCGGCGGACTACGTCTTCCACTTGTTCTTCCGGTCCTGCAAACGCCCCTCTTAAAGTCCCTGCACTTCGAATCATTCTCGTCAGCTTCCGTGTATCGATTCCGCTAAGACCTGGAATGTTTTTCATTTTTAAGTATTCATCTAGTGAATATGAAGAGCGCCAGTTTGAGGGCTTTTCACAAAGCTCCTTCACAATCAGCCCTTTTACAAACGGTGTGATCGATTCAAAATCATCACGGTTAATGCCATAGTTGCCGATGAGCGGATAAGTGAGTGTGACAATTTGTCCGCAGTATGATGGATCAGACAAAATTTCTTGATAGCCCGTCATCCCTGTATTAAAGACGACTTCTCCGACTGACGATTCTAAGCTGCCAAAGCCTGTTCCTTCGAATACTGTTCCGTTTTCTAGCACTAAGCGTCTCTTCATTTTACTAGTCTCCCCTCTTCATACACGACTTTCCCAGATGCAAGTGTCATGACCGGCCATCCTGATACAGTCAATTTGTCAAACGGTGTATTTTGCCCTTTTGATAAGAAGCTTTTTTTATCGATTGCCATTTCTTTGTTTAAATCAATGAGTGTGATATCAGCTGTTTGTCCTTCTTCCAGCTTTCCATATGGAAGAGAGAAGGCTTCTGCTGGCTTGATTGTCATATAATCAACGAGTTCTTTTAATGTCCATTCGCCTGTTTTGACAAATCGTGTATACAGAAGCGGGAACGCTGTTTCAAGCCCGACAATTCCAAAAGGTGCACGCTGCATCGTTTCGTTCTTTTCTTCTTCAGTATGCGGCGCATGGTCTGTTGCGATGAAATCAATCGTTCCATCTAAAAGTCCCTCGATCAGTGCCTCGCGATCCTCTTTTCCTCTGAGCGGCGGGTTCATTTTATAGTTTGTATCAAGACCAGGGATGTCCGCATCACATAACAGCAGGTGATGCGGTGACACCTCAGCTGTCACACGGATGCCTGCTTTTTTTGCATCGCGAACGACTCGCACAGATTCTTTCGTACTGATATGACATACATGATAATGGCAGTTCGCTGCTTCTGCTAAAAGAACATCTCTTGCAATATGCACCGATTCACAAATGGACGGTATACCGTTTAATTCATTTGCTTTTGAAAATTCTCCTTCATGAACGCATCCTCCGTAAATGAGCGAGTTATCTTCACAGTGTGCCACAATCGCTTGATCAAGACTTGCTGCCTTTTTCATCGCTTCGTACATCATGCCTGCTGTTTGGATGCCAACCCCGTCATCTGTGAAAGCGAAGGCGCCTGCTTCTTTTAGTGCTGCAAAGTCTGTCATCTCTTCCCCAATTTGCCTAGTTGTGATGGAGGCGTATGGCAGTACTCTGACAGAAGAGGTCTCTTCGATCCGATTCATGAGCCATTCCATTTGCTCTTTTGTATCCGGAACTGGGCGTGTATTCGGCATCGCTGCAATCGTTGTATAGCCGCCTCTTGCTGCTGCTTTAGAGCCTGTTTCAATCGTTTCCTTTTTCTCTCCACCTGGCTCTCTTAAATGTACATGCAGATCAATTAAGCCTGGTGAAACAAATAGCCCTTTAGCATCAATGACCTCTTCTCCATCTTCTCTTTCTAAGTGACCAATCGCTTGAATCACTTCTCCTTCTACCCTAATATCCTGCTGCACTTTTTCACCTGTGCTTGTTAAGATAAAACCGTTTTTAATGAGATACGACATAGACAGAATCTCTCCCTTTTTGATGTAGTCTGCTATTTTGAAAAGCTCTTTTTAATACGGCCATTCGGACATAAACGCCATTTTCCATTTGCTTGAAAATTCGTGACTGCTTTGATTCCACTAAAGAATCATCTATCTCCACACCTCTGTTTACTGGTGCTGGATGCATAATAATGGCTCGTTCTTTCATGTTGTTTGCCCTGTCTACTGTTAATCCATAAGTCGATAAGTAATCTTCACTGCCCATTTTTTCAGCATGTCGTTCATGCTGAATTCTGAGCAGCATCACCACATCAGATTGTGTGATGGCTTCATCTACCTGGACATACGTTCCGTGAGGGTTTTGCTCATCTTGGAAGGAAGCAGGCCCTGAAAAAAGGACTGTTGCTCCCAGCCTTGAGAGAACCTCAGCATTTGACCTTGCCACCCTGCTGTGTTTGATGTCTCCATGAATCGAAATCGTTAAGCCCTCAAAGCCGCCAAACTCTTCATAGATGGTCATTAGGTCAAGCAGTGATTGGGTCGGGTGCTGCCCGCAGCCATCTCCAGCATTGATGATGGGAATCCCAACCTTCCCGATCAGCTCATTGTAATATTCATCGGTGCTGTCTCTAATCACACATGCTTTCACGCCGATGGATTCGAGCGTTTTTACCGTATCGTAAAGTGTTTCGCCCTTTTGAACGGAGGTGCTTGCTGCATCTAAGCTCAGTACATTCATCCCCAGTTTCTTTTCGGCAACTTCGAAGCTAAATCGTGTTCTTGTGCTTGGTTCAAAGAAGAGGTTTGCTACAAATTCTCCCGCTAAGCCAAGTTCTTGCTTCCCCTTTTTGAGAGCCGCTGCTTCTTCAATCAGCTGTAAAATCTCTTCTTTAGACAAGCTGCTCATTGTCGATAGATCATTCATTTTTTCTTCCCCCTCTAGTTTTTCATCACTTTCAGGTTCAAAAAAACCCTAAGCCTCGGCAGCTTAGGGTTCTCCAAAAGAAGCAGCGGCACTTTCGTGCATTCTGCTCATTTTAGAACCCTTGTCAGCCTCACTGGACTTCTTTTAAAAGGTTTTCTGTATTCGATTCATTTGACTCGTCATCCTCCGCTTTTTGCTGTGGCAGGATCAGGTTTAACAGGACACCCGTGATGGCAGCAAGTGCCATTCCAGATAGAGTGAGGTTGATTTGTTTCACCTCAATGAATGCCCCGCCAATTCCGATGACTAAGATGACTGATGCGATAATGAGATTACGCTTTTCTTCAAAATTCACTTTATGATCAATCAGGATTCTCAGACCGCTTGAGGCAATGATCCCAAAGAGCAGGAACGAAACGCCTCCCATGACCGCGGACGGCACTGTACTGATTAATGCTGAAATTTTTCCGACAAAGCCGAAGCAGATCGCAAAGACTGCTGCTCCGCCGATGACGAAGATACTGAACACTCTTGTGATGGCAAGGACCCCGATGTTCTCTCCATACGTTGTTGTTGGCGGTCCGCCAATGAGTGAAGCGAAGATCGTCGCTGCACTGTCTCCTAAAATGGAGCGGTGAAGACCAGGTTTTTTAATAAAATCTTGCCCTACAACTTTACTTAACACCACTTGGTGGCCGATGTGCTCAGACATTGTCACAAAGGCAACCGGCACCATCACTGTGAGAATGCTTAAAGTCACAGCAGGTGTGTAGTCGGCAAATGGTAAGACGAAGTCTGGTACAGCAAACCATTTCGCGTCAATGACCGGCTGGAAGTTCACAATGCCTTGTGTTAAAGCAAAGAGATAGCCGCTGATAATTCCGATTAATACTGGGATCAAGCTTAGGAATCCTCTTAGGAAGATCATGCTGATAATCGTGACAGCCAGTGTGAAGCCGGCGACCATTAGGTGCTTAAGGCTGTAAACAAGCTCGGTTGCATTCGGATCAACATACATCGCCATGTTGACAGCTGTTCCAGCGAGTCCGAGTCCGATGACCATAATGACTGGCCCTACGACGACCGGCGGCAGAAGTTTCATCAGCCAGCCTGTGCCGAGCCATTTAATAAATAGTGCAATGAGTGCATAAGCGACACCCGCCATGAAGGCACCAACCATTGCGGCTCCAGGGCCGCCTGTTGCTTTGACATTCAGTATGGGGGCGATAAAGGCAAAGGACGATCCAAGATACGCCGGAATTTGTCCTCTTGTGATGATTAAGTAAACAATGGTTCCAACACCACTTGAGATGAGCGCGACGGCCGGACTCATATCAATGATTTTTGGTACAAGAATGGTCGCGCCAAACATGGCAAACAAATGCTGAAGGCTAAGTGAAAGCCATGTGAACGGTTTTGGGATATCTCGAATGCCTAAATTAGCTTTTTGCTGACTCATGATTTTCCTCCTAGATGTGTCCTTTTTCATTAAAAAAGCCTCTTTGCGAGTATGCGCAAAGAGGCCTAGAAAAACCGTACACGTCACTTAAGCCGTGTGCTCGGTGTCTCTGTTATTGCCCTCTTTGCAAACTCTCTGGAATGCATTTAAAAAGGTTATTTTTCATATATAGCGACAAGGTCGTTTTGATCTACTTCATTCAGCTGAACCATGACGGTCTCTGCTTTTGATGTCGGAATGTTCTTCCCGATATAATCCGCTCGAATCGGAAGCTCCCGGTGTCCCCGGTCAACGAGAACAGCAAGCTGAATGGAAGATGGTCTTCCTACATCCACAAGGGCATCCATGGCCGCTCTGACGGTTCTGCCTGTAAACAGGACATCGTCAACGACGATCAGTGTTTTGTCATTAATGTCAGCTGGGATGTCTGCACCCTTTACAAGCGGGTCTTGGTTGTCTGTCTTTTTTGTCAGGTCATCACGGTATAGCGTAATATCAAGTTCACCCACTGTGACTGGATTTCCTTCAATTTGCTCGATGCGCTCTGCAAGGCGCTTTGCAAGATGAATGCCTCTTGTCTTGATCCCCGCAAGGATGACATCTTTCATCCCTTTATTGCGCTCAATCATTTCATGTGCAATTCGGGTAAGCGCTCGTCTGATCGCTTGTTCATCAAGAATGACTGCTTTTTGTTCCATCTTTTACACCTCTTTTTGACAAATAAAAAGCCCCTTCTGCAAAGGGCAGAGAGGGGCGTTCATTTGTGCATACACGTGCACAAATTGATCCGTTATCCTTCTCAGCCTCTCTGGACTGTTTTAAAGAATCTTCATTCCTTCGTTTATTATTTCAAAAAAAGAACTGCCTGTCAATCGTTATTTCTTAATGAATCGATAAAAGCTTGCATATCAGCAGGAATCGGTGCTGTGAACTCGATATATTCTCCTGTTCTAGGATGATCAAATCCTAGAACACCTGCATGAAGCAGCTGTCCATTAAAATCGACTGTCTTTCTCGGTCCATATTTCGGATCTCCTGCAAGCGGATAGCCGATATATTTCATATGAACACGAATTTGGTGTGTTCTTCCTGTTTCAAGACGGCACTCCACAACCGTGAAGTCCTGAAAGCGTTCAATCACATCAAAGTGAGTGACTGCTTGTTTTGCACTTTCTTTTGTAACCGTCATGCTTTGGCGGTCTTTTTTGTCTCTGCCAATTGGGGCATCAATTGTGCCTGTATCATGCTGGATAATGCCATGGACAACGGCCGTATATTTTCTTGTGACGGTCTTAGCCACGAGCTGATTGACGAGTGATTCATGCGCCATATCGTTTTTCGCGACCATTAACAGTCCAGACGTGTCTTTATCAATTCGGTGGACAATTCCAGGACGCATCACACCATTAATGCCTGATAAGTCCGTGCAATGTGCCATCAGGCCATTTACAAGTGTTCCAGAGACGTGACCTGGCGCTGGATGAACAACCATTCCTCGTGGTTTATTCACCACTAGCACATCTGCATCCTCATAATAAATATCAAGATCCATTGGTTCTGCTTCTACATCTAGTACTTCTGGGTCTGGAATCTCGACTTTAATCTGATCTCCAGCTTGTACTTTGTAATTGGCTTTCACTTGTTTCCCGTTTACTTCGATCAGCCCATCCTTTACCCACTGCTGGACTTGGGTTCTTGACCATTCTGGTTCTGTCGTGCTTAGAAATTTATCAAGCCGTTCACTCGTTTGTTCTTCTGAAACGGCAATATTTACTTGATTCATGTAGTTGACTCCTTCGTTTTCTTTCCATCTAACAGCATTTGAATGAAGAGCAGAATAACCCCTACACATAGAGAAGAATCTGCAATATTAAAGATTGGGTAGTGATAATTCCCAAAGACGAAATGAGCAAAATCTACCACTTCCTGACGGAAAACACGGTCGATAAAGTTTCCAATTGCTCCGCCAAGCATTAAGGCCAGTGCTACTCCAAGCAGCTTGTCCTTTTGCCCATGCTTTTGCAAATAATAAACAATTCCCGCAATAACAACGAGTGTGATCACATAGAAAAACCACATTTGTCCTTGGAGAATTCCCCATGCGGCTCCTGAATTTCGGTGAGACGTGATATAAAAGAAGCCATCAATCACTGGATAAGAATCTCCGAGCATCATATTTTTGACAATGAGCCATTTTGTTAATTGATCTAAACAAATCATCACGAATGCGATTATGTAATAGAACACACACGTTCCTCCATCTTCATACTTTGGTCTTTAAGCATTTTATCAAGAAAACAGGAAGGAGTAAAGAAACTTTAGTTGACAGACAAAAACCTCCCTACATGTGGAAGGCTTCAAAATGAGAATCATCTGATTCATGAGGATAAGGAGTGAATGCTTTTTTCTCGTATTGCTTATGATATAGAAAGTCGTCAGCCGTGCGGGCGGTAGGAAGAATACTCATTTGTTCAAGCGGAATGGCATCACCTGTCGCCTCACATATACCATAGGTTCCCTGCTCAATTTTTGCAATAGCGAGAGACACATCTTGCAGCTCTTCTTTGATGTGATAAAGAAGCGTGGTCGTTTGGACCTCGTTCATTGAGACATGCTCAGCGGGTGAACGAAATGATGCGTATTCAAACAGTTTAGATTGCAGCTCTTCTTTCATTTGAAGGAGTTCCGTGTAAATCGTCTCTAGATCGCCATTCATGTCGCTATTTCAACTCCTGCCCTGTCGTGATAATCATATTGTTGCCCCGGCTGTCCACTTTAAAGCCATAAGATTTTTCCTTTCGTTCTAAACGCTGTCATTTTCTCAGAATAGAAAACGCCCCGCTTATGGCGGGGCGCTAGTTGGTCATATCACACTGTTAATTCTGGTAATATTTTTCCACGATTTCAGCATTTTTAAGTGACAATGTTGGATATTTCGGATTTGCACCAACATCTTTTGAAATAACGCGAGAACGTTCGCACAATTCTCCTTCTGCTTTTTGAACCACAATACGTCCTGATGTGTATTCAGGTGCTGATGCATCTGCATTCTGCTTATCTTCTACCGTTAGTTCAGAGATGATAAAGAGCTGCTTCACATCTTCTTTAATGGATGCAAGAAGGTCTTTCACTTCATCTGTCGCGTAAAGTGTCACACTTGCTTCAAGAGAACGTCCGATGACTTTCTCGTTACGCGCAATTTCGAGCGCTTTTAGCACATCGTCACGCACTTCCATGAAGCGGTCGAACTTCGCTTCTGTCGCTTCTGCTTGAGAAACAGCCACACCTTCTGGCATATCTGTTAACTGAACACTTGGCTCTTCAACAAAGCTTAAGTGGCTCCATAATTCATCTGCTGTATGCGGAAGAATTGGTGCAGTCAGCTTCACTAACGCCATTAATGTTTCGTAGAAGACTGTCTGCATGCTGCGGCGGTCTGGATGATCTGCATGCTCAATGTACACGACATCCTTTGCAAAGTCGAGATAGAATGAGCTTAGCTCAATCGTACAGAAATTGTGAATTGCATGATATACGACCGCAAATTCGTAATCATCATAAGCCTTTTTCACTTTATCAATCAGTTTGTTTAATTTGATCAAAATATATTGATCCACTTCGCGAAGCTCTTCTACAGGTACTGCATGGACTGCTGGGTCAAAGTCAAATAGGTTACCGTGCAGGAAGCGGAACGTGTTACGGATTTTACGATAGACCTCTGCTACTTGTTTTAAGATATCATCAGACACTGGGTGATCGGCTTGATAGTTAACAGAAGATACCCAAAGTCTAAGAATTTCAGCACCTAGTTGTTTAGCTACTTTGTCAGGTTCAATGGTATTTCCTAAGGATTTACTCATTTTACGTCCTTCTTTATCCAAAGTCATTCCATGGCTAACCACTCCTTTATAAGGTGCTTTTCCTGTGATAGCTACAGAAGTAGATAAAGATGAGTTGAACCATCCACGATATTGGTCAGAGCCTTCAAGGTAAAGGTCTGCCGGACGAACAAGGTCATCTCTTTCTTCTAAAACGGCCTGGTGAGAAGAACCTGAATCAAACCATACATCCATGATGTCCTGCTCTTTTGTGAATTCACCGTTCGGGCTTCCTGGATGTGTAAAGCCTTCTGGCAATAGTTCTTTCGCTTCTTTTTCAAACCAAATATTAGAGCCATGTTCTCTAAATAATTGAGAGACATGCTGAATCGTTTCATCTGTGATGATCGGCTCGCCATTTTCCGCATAAAAGACCGGAATTGGAACGCCCCATACACGCTGTCTTGAAATGCACCAGTCGCCTCTGTCTCGCACCATGTTGAATAGGCGTGTTTCGCCCCATGCTGGAACCCATTTCGTTTCTTTAATATTGTCTAATAGCGCTTCTCTGAAATCCTTAATCGATGCAAACCACTGAGCTGTCGCACGATAAATGGTTGGTTTTTTCGTTCTCCAGTCATGCGGGTAAGAGTGCGTGATAAAGTCGAGCTTTTTCAGTGCGCCTTTTGCTTCAAGCTGTTCTGTGATCGCTTTATTGGCATCCTCGTAGAATAATCCTTCAAAACCAGGCGCTTCTTCTGTCATCACACCTTTTTCGTCTACTGGACATAGCACATCAAGACCGTATTTCATACTGACAATAAAGTCATCTTCCCCGTGACCTGGAGCTGTGTGAACACAGCCTGTTCCTGCATCCGTTGTCACGTGGTCGCCAAGCATGACAAGAGAATCTCTGCCGTAGATCGGATGCTCTGCAACGATGGTATCTAATTCTTTTCCTTTTAATGTTTTCACGACTTCATACTCTTCAAAGCCAAGTGTTTTTGCCACTTGTTCAACTAGCTCAGATGCGACAACATATCGCTCAGCACCCACTTGAAGAACGCTGTACTCTAGGTTTGGATGAACACAAATCCCAAGGTTTGCAGGAAGTGTCCAAGGGGTTGTTGTCCAGATGATGAATTGTTCGCCGTTTTCAAGTACGCCTTTGCCATCTTTCACTTTAAATGAAACGTAAATGGATGGTGAACGTTTGTCTTTATATTCAATTTCCGCTTCAGCAAGTGCTGACTCACTTGAAGGAGACCAGTTAACAGGCTTTAGTCCTTTGTAAATATAGCCTCTCTTCGCCATTTCACCAAAGACAAGAATTTGCTGCGCTTCGTACTCAGGCTTTAAGGTTACATATGGATTGTCCCAGTCTGCTCTTACGCCTAATCGCTTAAACTGATTGCGCTGACCTTCGATTTGCTTCCAAGCATACTCTTCACATAGTTTGCGGAATTCAGCTGTCGACATTTCTTTACGTTTGACTTTTTTATTTTTAGTAAGAGCCGTTTCAATTGGTAAGCCGTGTGTATCCCAGCCCGGTACGTACGGTGCGTGGAACCCATTCATTGATTTAAAACGGACAATAAAATCTTTTAGGATTTTATTGAGTGCGTGCCCCATATGAATGTCACCATTCGCATATGGAGGTCCATCATGCAAAATAAAGGTCGGGCGTCCTTTTGTCCGCTCTAAAACCATTTGATAGATGTCTTTTTCTGCCCACTCCTCTTGGATTTCAGGCTCTTTGTTCGGCAAGTTCCCTCTCATTGGGAATTCTGTTTTCGGCATTAATAAGGTGTCTTTGTAGTTCATACCCATTCCTCCATATGCAAATACTTATTAAAAAACAATAAAAAAAGCCCTCTCATCCCATAAGGGACGAGAAGGCTTGTCTCGCGGTACCACCCTTTTAGACAAGCGCTATGAAACAGCCGCTTATCCACTCTAAAATCGTAACGTGATCAGACGCCTTTTCTTACTCATTCATTTCAGAAAAGGAACTAAAGGGGTGATCTCATTGCAGCGTCTCGTAATGTCAGGCTTCCACCATCCCTGATTCGCTTTATTACGCATATGACAACTGCGAGTGTCCCTTTCAAACGTTTATCTCTTGTTAATTTATGATGGTATTATATGCAACATCTGCACGTCATGTCAAGATGATGCGCTTATTCTTTTTCGTCAAAGACAGCGTCAACTTCATATTCCAGTAAATGATCCCAATCGTCATTTTTTAGAAGATCAAGCTGAGCTTCGATGAGCATTTGGAAGCGAGTTCTAAAGACCTTCGACTGCTTCTTCAGTTCTTCGATTTCCATCGCAATCTTTCTTGATTTTGATAGCGCTTCGTTGATAATACGATCTGCATTTTTCTCTGCTTCACGAATAATCAATTTCGCTTCTTTATCAGAATGACGTTTGACGTCTTCTGCTGCTTCCTGCGCCACAAGAATTGATTTGTTTAATGTCTCTTCAATTGTCGCAAAATGACCTAGTCTTTCGTCAAGCTCGTTTACTTTTTCTTCAAGTTCATTCTTTTTGCGAAGCACGATTTCGTAATCTTTACGTACTTGGCTTAAAAACTCGTTTACTTCATCTTCATCATAGCCGCGAAAGCTTTTTGTGAACGTTTTATTATGAATATCATTAGGTGTTAATGGCAACCTCGCCACCTCCAGATTCAAGTTCGTTATGTCAGAAGCTCAAATGTTACTTTAAATTTATCTTTTTTGGTCTTCCCATCAATCGTTTTCAAGCTAAATCGGCCAAATCCCCGTACAGAGAGCTGATCGCCTTCGCCGATTGTAAAGGAAGGGTCCTCAGTGACTTTCCAATTAACTTTGACAAGCCCATTTTTGACCAAAAGCTGTGCCTTTTGCCGAGACTGACGGCTGATTGCAGCACATACCGCATCAAGCCGCAGTGAAGAAATAGTATCTTCTTTGATGTCAGTCTTGCTCATAACCGGTTTTAAATCTGCCTGCGTGATTTCCTCTAATGAAACGGAAGCTCTGCCAACATGCGTCAGCTGCGCCCGCACAAAATCAGCGACATCACTTGTACAAATAAACTGCACATCTTCCTCTGAAAATAACAGATCTCCGAATTTTTGACGCTTCAAGCCTGTCCCAATCAGTGAGCCGAGAAGCTTCGGGTGTTCTAAGGAAATAAACTTTTTCGCATAATTCACCTGAAAATAAGACAGCTCAACATCCTGAGTAGCCGGTTCTAAATATTCAGGATAAATGAGAGCTCTTTTGCGCTCCGCTCCTTCATACCCGCCAAAAAACATGATCCCAAGCTCATCAGCATGCTGGATGACGGACTCGGTAATAAACTGCTCACGCGGATCAAGAAAGTCTGTTAATTTCATTCGATACTGGTCGAGTGCGATTTTTTTCCAGCCTAACACTTGGTCGACAAATGGCTGTTCGTCTTTTCTAAAATGTTGATAAATATCGCTCATTTTGTTCCCCTCTTATGTAAAAGAGCCTGGCAGCGCCAAGCCCGGCAGCCTGTCTACATGAAGCGTACAATCATATTGTAAAGACCAGTTAGTCCATATGATGATGCAAAACGAATCACAAGCAATGCCACAATTGGCGAGATGTCAATCATGCCAATTGGCGGAATAATTTTACGAAATGGTTCTAAATACGGTTCGCAAATATTTGTCAGAAAACGCCCAATCGATGTTTCTCTTGCAGATGGCACCCATGACATAAAGATGTAAATAATAATCGCGAATGAGTAAATCGTTAATACAGTCTGTAAAAGCTGGAAAATGTAATATAAAATCACTATGATTTACCACCTCTGAGGTTCTTCCTCTGTCAAAAGTTCTGATATTGTGCCAGATACATCCACATTATCAGGTGTGCAGAGGAATATATTCGAGCCAATGCGCTGGATGTCTCCACCGATTGCATAAACAGTTCCGCTTAAGAAGTCAATGATTCGCTTTGCTTGATCGTGCTGAATGCGCTGCAAATTCACGACGACTGCACGTCTGTTTTTAATATGGTCTGCAATCTCTTGCGCTTCTGCATAAACACGCGGCTCACTTAACACCACTTTAGAGGATTTCTGCAAGCTTTGCAAGCTGACGACATTTTGTTTTCCAGTCTGCGGACGCTCTTGAAATGCCGCTTTGTCCTTCGTTCCTTTTTCTTCTTGGACTGGTTCTCTTTCTTCATCAATATATTCGTACTCATACTCTTCATCGTCGAGAGTGAAAAAGCTTTTAAACTTATTTTTTATGCTCATGTCACGCACCTCCTGTTTCATTTCCAACAAGTGAAGAGCCAATCCGAACGAATGTCGCACCTTCTTCAATTGCGATTTCAAAATCATTTGACATGCCCATCGATAAATGCTGACAAGGTGCATTTACTTGGTTAAGATGTTTTACTTCTTCTTGAAGATTTTTTAATGTTTTAAAGCAGTTTCGTATCACAGTGTGATCATCTGTAAATGGAGCCATCGTCATCAGTCCAGCAATTTCAATCTTTTTGAAATCAGCGAGCTGCTTCACAAATGGAATCACGTCTTCACTTTGTAAGCCGTGTTTTGACTCCTCCAGCGATGTGTTTACCTGTACAAAACAGCGAACCGTGTGATCCGCTCTTTTTTCAATTTCATTCGCAAGAGACATCCTGTCGAGCGAATGTAAGTAGTCAATTGTTTGAATGACAGATTTTACTTTTCGTGTTTGTAAACTGCCGATGAAGTGCCAGCTAATGCTTTCATCGGTTATGGCCGCTTGTTTTTCAAGTAACCCTTGGTCACGATTTTCTCCAAAGTGCAAAATTCCTGCTTCCTTGGCTTCTTGTGCTCGCTCAATCGAGACATACTTTGTGACAGCGACGACCGATACATCCGCTGGGTTCCGGCCGGCTCTTTTACATGCTTCGTTTATTTGTTCATTTATTTGTCTGAGATTCTCTCGTACATTCAATTGCACTTATGCCTCCTTAAACCCGACAAAAGACATCATACGTCCTGTTTTCCCTTGATCACGGCGGTGTGAGAAGAAAAGCTGATCACTGCAGCTTGTGCACATCGAACTGACATGTATGTTTTCTTCTTTCACCCCTGCATGAAGCAATACGTTTTTGTTTAATGTTTTCAAGTCTAATTTATATTGTCCCTGTGAAATCTCGGAATACACATCCTCTGTTGAAAAGGGAAGCTGTTTCACTTGATCCATGACCACGTCATCGACTATGTAGCAGCAGCTGCCAATGGATGGTCCAATGACGACTTGTATTTGATCGGTCTTGGCACCTTCTTGGTTGACCCATAGATCTACCATCTTTGCACCAATTTGCTTGACGGTTCCTTTCCATCCGGCATGGGCTGTTCCGATGAGTCCATTTTGCGGAGCTAGAAAATAAAGCGGAACACAATCGGCGAAACAAAGAGCGAGCATCATGTTCGGTTCAGACGTATATAAGCCGTCTGTTCCAGGCAGTGCCTCATGATAATGAAGACTTCCTCTTCCTCTTTGCTCCTTGGTGACTTTCTTGATGCGGTCATCGTGTGTTTGGTCTGCAAACACCCAATCAGAGAGCGGCACAGCAGTAGCATCTGCTATGACTTGACGATTCATTTGGACACTAGAAGCATCATCTCCTACATGGAGTCCAGTGTTCAATGATTGATATGGAGAAAGGCTGAAGCCGCCATTTTTTGTCGTAAATCCGGCCAATACCTCTTTACCAGAACATGTCATGTTCGTCCAATCATGAATGGTCATTGCATAAGGTGATTTCTGCTGAAAGGGGTCATATTTGTGTGTCAAAGCTGCCCTCCCACCTTTCATTCATCTCTCTTTATTTCGCTCCTATTTTACCACAAGACATGCGTAGACAGTTAGTGGGATTCATTAAATATTACACTCAAATGTGCCCTTTCTACAGGTTTTTTTTCAAATTGATATGAAAACGTAATCTTTTTACCCGAAAAAGACATTGTTTGCTAAGAATGGAGAGCTTATTTTAAGGATCATTGAATAATTCATTGAGGAGTTATACGAATTTTAAGAAGACAATCGGACAAGTATCACATCTTCGCCAATTTTTACTATATTTCGCCACGGCACAATCATTTCCTCTTCTTTTCCGAAAAATCCCATCATTTTACCTGTGCCGCCGATAATGATCGCTTGTATTTTACCGCTCGTGACATTAATATCAATGTCCCCAATGGTGCCTAGTTTTTTTCCGCTCGACACATCGACGACATCCTTGATTTGGAATTCAGAAATACTGATCATCTGTCCTTCCCCGCCTTTCGTTTTCTACTATAATATGTATGATGGAAAAGCAGGGATACAGACCAATAGTTTCTTTCATCTACAATTTACTTAAGTGAGGACGGCCATTTCTCCACATCACATCTACCGGACATTCAAAGAAGGAAGAAAGCAAATCGCTTGTCATCATCTCTTTTGTTTCTCCTTGATCAAAAACAGTCCCATCTTTTAATAATAAGGTGTGCTGAAAAACAGGCAAAATCTCTTCTGCATGATGGGTCGTATAAAGTAAAGTAGGCGCATCAGGCTTTGAAGCAATGAATGAGATGGTCTCCAGCACCTGTTCTCTTGCTAAAAAATCAAGACCCGTCACAGGCTCATCTAAAATCAAGAGCTTGGGATCATTCATTAAAGCCCTCGCAATCAGGACTTTTTGCTTTTCTCCTTGTGAGAGTGTTTCATATGTCCGGTTCGCATATTTGAATGAACCAAATGCTTTTAATAGATCAATGGCTTTCTCTCTTATCTCATCTGTCGGGGTTTCATAAAGCCCGATCGAAGCAAATGCTCCGCTGAGAACTATTTCAAATGCATTGTCGTCTCTGTGCAGTTTCTTTTCAAGTCCCGCAGAAATGAGGCCAATTTTCTTCCTGAGCTTTTCGCCAAGCGCCTCCTTGCCAAAGACATGTCCCAGCACGGTCATCTCACCTGACGTGGGGAAGTAATATGAGCAGAGCATATTTAATAAAGCGGTTTTTCCCGCACCATTTAAACCGTAAAGCACCCAGTGCTCCTCTTTGTTCACCTGCCAGTCAACAGATTGCAGCAGCCATTTCCCATTTCGTTTTAAAGAAACATCCTTCAATTCAAGTGACACCATCATTTCCCCCTGAGTAAAAATTCTGAATAAACAAATAATGAATGTTTACAGCATATCGCAATTGCTCTTTCTGGTAAACCTCACATAAGAAAAGCTGCTCCTTTTACGGAACAGCTTTTCTTTATCGTTACGAAATTTCAATTCGTACGCCTTCTTTTATATCAGGAAACTTGTGCGGAGATGCAAAGACAGCTCCCGGTAATACATCATCAAACGGCTCTTGGAAGTAGATCGAAATATGGCCGAGCTCTTTAAAGTTGTCATTTGCTTTATTGCCGAGGGCTGTGATCGTGTACGTTTGATCGCCCACTTGAATGGTACCGCCCAGCTTCAGCGGCTCTTCTTCTAAATGTTCGAACTCATGAATGACGGACATATCTCTTAATTCCTGCGGCGCTGCGGGTCCAAATAAAACAATCAGCTTATCTTCTTTAAATTGCGGGACTAAGATCCCAATTTCTTTTACGACAGATTGTGTTACCATGTATCTCGATTCCTCCTTTAATACGTTTAATACATACCGAAGCTGGCAACGTATGCGATCACAACAGATAGAACCCCTGTAATGAGACGGCTATACAAAACAGCTGGTACCCCATATTGTACCGTTTCCGGCTTCGCTTCACCAAGTGACAGACCAACTGGAATGAAATCACACCCTACTTGACCGTTGATGGCAAATAGTGCAGGGAGTGCAAATTGAGGCGGGATATTCCCTAGTGCAATTTGACTACCAATGAGAACACCGATGACTTGTGCAATGACTGCTCCAGGTCCTAAGACAGGCGATAGGAACGGCAATGTACAGACCACGACGAGCAGTAAGAGCCCCCATATAGATCCTGCCAGTGGTGATAGAAAATGAGCAATCAAGTCACCGATTTTTGTATAATTGATAATTCCAATTAACATACTGACAAATGCCATGAATGGAATAATGTTTTTCAAAAGCATATCAACGGAATCACGGCCAGCCTGATAGAACGTACCGGTGACTTTCCCAATTCCTCTTGAGAATCTCATGAGGAAATTACCTTTTTCCTGACGCTCGATATTTTCCTCTTTCAGTTTTGAATAGGTTTCTTTGAAATTCTCCTTGTCAATCGGCTCACTGTTTTCCTGACCTTCTACTTTCGCCTCACCATCAGATGCTTCCGCAAAGGAAATATCCTTTTCTGTTACGCCTGATACGAAGATATCCTCTGTAATATGTTTTGCAAGCGGTCCAGAAGGAGAGGATGCCAAAACGTCTACAGTTGGAATGCGCTTCATTGGATAAAGTCCGATTCGCGCAGTTCCACCGCAGTCAATGACAACACACATCATTTCATCTTCTGGTATCGAGTTTTTAAAGCCGTCACATGCTTCTGTCCCTGTCATTTCTGCAATTTTACGAGCAACTGGGTGAATGCCTCCCCCTGTAATGGAAACAACCTTTCTTCTTTTACCAGTCGGTTCAAGCTCCAAGCCTTTTCCCCATCCGCCAGCACCTTTTGCAACAAATACTTTGTGGTTTGTCATGTCTAACCCTCCCCTATTGTGAATTCGCTTTCATTTTTCCTGCTAAGTATTTTGTAATCCATTCAGTAATGATGCCGCGAAGTAAAATGACGACGATCCCGACTAAGAAGTAACGAACAGCAAGCTCTGACATTGAATATCCTGCTTCTTTAATCCCGTTCGCAATCCCTAAGTAGACAAACAGTTCTCCTGCGTTGGCATACGGGAACAGTGATGTCACCGGATGAACAAATGAAACAGCTGAATCATAGAATGCTGGTTTTTGTTTTTCAGGTAAGAAGCGGCCAAACGTATAAGCCATTGGGTTTGTCAAAATAAGAACAGATAAGATCGGCATTAACGTATAGCGCAAAATCGTATATTTCGCTGCAAACTGGATCGCTCTATTCACTCGCTCTTCTCCAATAAACTTCATGACAGCATAAGTGAAAGTAAGTAACACAACAAGCGTTGGAACGATGCCTGTAACAAGACCCATGAATTGCTTTCCACCGGCTTCAAACATTCCGATAAAGTGCTCTCCAAACCATTGAATCCATTCCATGTTTCATCTCCCCTTTCTCTAGTTCACATTTGTTATATTTTTTTTCGAAATCGAGACAAGTGCTTGTTCAGCCGCCATGGAAAGTGCGTGCATGACAGCTGGCCCCTTTTTGCGTTTTTTCAATGTCTGCTTCATCATATGGTGCTCGTCTAGCACTGCACCAACATGCTTTCCTTCATATGAAGGAACTTCTTTAAATTTAGATAAGATCGACACACCGCCAAGCACATGGCATTTTTGAATGATATAAGATTCATCCACAATGATGAGCGCTATGGCTCCAGGGCCAACTTTGCGCCGTTCCATTCCCGAAAACAAGTGATAGCCTTGCTTCCCTTTGTAGTCATCAATAAGTGAATCCATGCTCTTGCGGTAGTACTTGATTTGAATAAAAGATAACCCATACTGCACAATGAGAATGATACAAAGTACGATTGCTAATTTTTCCATAGCTTCACGTCCTTATGATTGAAATAAATGATCTTGTAATGAACGCAGCTTCCAGACCGTTGTGTTTGAATCAAGTTCTACATCATCATGAGTCAGGAATTGTCCTAATTTGATGTCTTTTTTCGCTACGACTTTTCCGCTGATTAAGCCAATTGGAATGTGGCCGTTCGTTTTCATGTCTTGATGTGTTTCAAGTACACCTCTTACGGAGTACCCGCCAATTCCGTCAAGTGATTCCCCTGCTTTAATCTCTCTTTTCGCAACAGCTACTGTTTCTGACACTGGTACACCAATTGGGTGGATGGATGAATCATGCTGTAAGACCGCTTTTGCGATGGTGACAGGTGTTTCAAGACTGGCTAAGTGGAAAGGACGGTAAAGTGTGTAGTGCGGACCTTTTCCAACTTTTAAATAGCGCAGTTCTTCATCCACTGGCTCAAGATCACTCTTGACGATGACAAATACGCCTGGTGCAAGTCCATTTACATATTCAACGACTCCGAAGTTATCCAGCACGCCGCCTTGCTGTTTTTGATTCAATTTATCTGCTACATTCTCTAAATTTGCTTCGACTCCGTGCATACCGACTTTATCAGGCAGAAGCCCTGTCGCATTACTTAATAAGTTCATTTCGGCCATTGTTTTTGTGCCGTCCTGGAATGCAGCCAGCATATGTGCACTCATATGTTTACTATCTGCTTCTGCTTTACACGTATCTGGATTTGCTTCTGGGAAGAATGGGTTGTTCTTTCCTTTCCCGGCAACGAGCACCTCAAGACCCATTGTTTTCGCAAATTCATATAATTCTAGTGTTGCTGCTGGTTCGTCTCCAGCTGATCCTGAGTAAACAAGCCCTGCATTTGTGAATAACTTATGCATGACCAAACCGATAGTAATATCAACTTCTACATTTAAAAGAACGAGATGTTTTTTCGAATTAAGCGCTTCCAAAGAAATGTTTGCTCCGACCTCTGGGACACCTGTTGCATCTACTACAACTTCCACGAAATCTGATTGAATCACTTCTCTGTAATCATTTGTGACAACCATTTGATGCGGCTTCGCATGCTGCTTGTAGAAATTTGCTGCCTTCTCTGCTGCACTAAGGTGAATATCACAAACACCAGCGACAATCATGCCTGGAATTTTAGAAATTTGTGAAATGAGTCCAAAGCCCATTTGGCCTGCTCCAATAATCCCTACTTTGATCGGGTCTCCACTGCGTTCTCGAGCTAACAACTGTTGATAGATTGACATCTAAATCATCCTTTCAGGTTTTCTTGCTTCTCAATAGATTGCTAGAAATATAATCTGAAACTTTTAACAAATGTTATAAAAATTAACAAAAATCTGTTTCTTGTAACATTTGTTATTTTATTTATCATTTGTTATGAACTTAGTTTATATGATGTGTCAACTTTGTGTCAAGCTAAAATCGATAAAATTTTCAATCTTTTTGAGTCTTTAGACTCAAAAAAAAGCTACCTAATGATATTAGGTAGTTACAGATTCTTGACAAAGGGCTAAAATGATCTTCATTTTAGCCTTTTGTCTTCTTTTCAGCGTGATAGAAAACCTTTGCAGTCTAGGAAGGACGAGTACCGGAGCGGAGCGAATTTGATATTCGTGAGCACCGGCACGCAGGACTGACACCGAATGCGAGGGTTTGTCTACACGCTGACTACCTAATGATATTAGGTAGTTACTTTAATAAGGCATC
This sequence comes from Bacillus sp. NMCC46, assembly GCF_002998465.1. Lineage (NCBI taxonomy): Bacteria > Bacillati > Bacillota > Bacilli > Caryophanales > Bacillaceae > Bacillus > Bacillus sp. NMCC46. The sequence goes on from NZ_PVQZ01000001.1 coordinate 487,750, forward strand.
TCCTGTTCGTTCATCGGTAATTAATACATGAATTAATCCACCTGCTAATGCCGCCCGGATCGCTTCAATTTTCTCTTCGCCACCAGCGACACCTATGACAAGCGGAATTTCTTTCAGCTTTTGCGGGCTTATGCCCATCACCCGGTCGTTCCATGGGTGGGGATATACTTCCCCTTGATGATCAATAAAGTTATAGCAAATGTCACCTGCTACATCCTTCGCTTGAAGGATGTCCTCCTCGCCGCTTGTCATATAAGATTTCACCATCGTTGAATGCTGCGGAACACCGCCAATTCCGACAACTGCGATATTTGATGATTCTCCTAGTTCAATCACTTTTTTGATCGACGGCTGCCGGATCAGTACATCTTTCGCTTCTTTCGTATCAAGCATGACGGGTACATGTAAAAACTCACATTTAGATTTGAGTGCCTCTGTGCATCTCGCAATAATATAGTTAGCGTGGATATCGACATCTTCATTTCCCACACCTCCGACAAGCGGAACAAATGTCACGGATGGATAGTGCTGAACAGAGGTAAGCGCTTTCGCCATTTCATGCAGCGTTGTCCCTGAGGAAAACCCGATGACTTGTCCATCTTTCATCACTTTTAATAAAAAGCTTGCTGCCGCGGCACCGATTCGGCTTTTGGTTGTGTCTTTGCTAAGCGTTTCCACACAGACGACTTCTCGCAGCCCATATTTGCGTTCTATTTTTCTTTCTAACGATCCATACTGTTGATTGACTTCATCATGAATAATGATTTCCACGATTCCTGCTTCACGTGCTTTTGCCAAATATTTCGATATGAGCGAACGGCTAACCCCAACAGCTTCTGCAATGTTAGATTGGGTGGCGCCTTCTTCATAATACATATGCGCAACCTTAATGAGCAGCCTTCTTTCATCATGGAATGTCATAATAACCCTTCTTTCCGCTTAAGTGTTCCCTAACAAATGATATCTAAAATAACATTTGTTAAAAACAGATTAAATGAAAAAAATAACCGAGTCAATACTAGAGGCGTGTTCTCTAACAAGAATGAAAAAAGCCGCACATCAAGCGGCGGCTTTAAAAGATGTTTTTATTCATTTGTTTGATGGCTGCTTTTTCAAGCCTTGAGACTTGTGCTTGAGAAATCCCGATTTCTTCAGCGACTTCCATTTGCGTTTTGCCCTGGAAGAAGCGTTTACGAAGAATCATTTTTTCCCTGTCGTTCAATCTGCGCATGCCCTCTTTTAAGGCCAATTCTTCCACCCATTGTGTGTCTTTGTTCCGTTCATCACTAATTTGATCCATCACATAAATCGGATCTCCTCCGTCATTATAGATCGGTTCAAACAAAGATACAGGATCTTGAATCGCATCTAGGGCAAAGACAATTTCCTCATGAGGCACTTCCAGCACTTTGGCAATGTCTTCTGCTGTTGGCTCCTTGCTTGTCTCACTAATCAGCCTCTCACGGACCTGAAGTGCCTTATAGGCAATATCTCTTAGTGAACGAGACACCCGAATCGGGTTGTTATCACGCAAGTATCGACGGATTTCTCCTATGATCATAGGAACCGCATAAGTTGAAAATCTGACATTGTGGCTTAAATCAAAATTATCAATTGATTTCATTAATCCGATACAGCCTACTTGGAAGAGATCATCGACATACTCGCCTCTGTTGTTAAAACGCTGAATCACACTTAAAACCAACCGTAAATTGCCATTGACTAGCTTTTCTCTTGCTGTATCGTCACCCTCATCTTGCAGCTGTCTGAACAATTTTCTCATCTCGTCGTTTTTCAGAACAGGCAGTTTGGAGGTGTCGACTCCGCAGATTTCCACTTTATTTCTGGACACTTTTTTCCCTCCCTACAGGAGCTGTTGTACAAAGTTCAGTATCTCCTTGGGATGGAAAAATATGCACGAGCGATGACGAGAATCATGTGAAAAAATGGTTATCCCTTTGGCAGTACAGGGATCGAGCTTTCAAAAAATTTTTTTAGACCATTTTATTAAATTCTTTTTGTAATCGTTTAATGATTCTTTTTTCAAGCCTCGAAATATACGACTGGGAAATCCCAAGCATGTCAGCGACATCTTTTTGGGTTTTTTCCTCACCGCCGACCAAGCCAAATCTCAGTTCCATGATCTGCTTTTCGCGGTCATTTAATTGCTCCAGCGCTTTTTTCAGCAGTTTTTTATCTACATTTGCTTCAATATCCCGCGTGATAATATCATCATCTGTTCCAAGTACGTCTGATAAAAGCAGTTCATTTCCGTCCCAATCAATGTTGAGCGGTTCATCAAACGAGACTTCTGAACGGATTTTATTATTTCGCCTCAAGTACATCAGAATCTCATTTTCAATACATCTCGAAGCATATGTTGCCAGCTTGATCTTTTTTTCAGGGTTAAATGTATTGACTGCTTTGATCAGGCCAATGGTTCCGATACTAATTAAATCCTCGATATTAATACCTGTGTTTTCAAATTTCCTTGCGATGTAAACGACTAAACGCAAATTTCTTTCGATCAGAATCGCCCTTGCGGTTTGATCACCTTTTGGTAATTTGACAAGCAGTTCCTGCTCTTCATCCTTTGATAATGGAGGCGGCAGCGCTTCACTTCCACCAATATAATAAATTTCATCACTCTTTAGACCTAGCTTCATGAGGAGTTTATACCAGTAGTAAGTGAGTTTAAATTTTAATTTTTTCATCTTCTTCTCCCTTCTAAATGTCAAGTTGACCTCGTAAGATAAAAGACATCACCAAAAAACTACGACACCCCCTGGATGATTTTCCCGTCTAACATATCTGGATGAATGATGGATTGAAATTCCTGATCTGCTGATAAACCGCTCAGACTCAACCCTACAAAACACTTGGCCGGCTGAATCATATGCGTCTTTGAATAAATGACGACAGTATCTGGTTTTAGGCATAGTAGAAAACCGTGATCATGACCGACTGCTCGATATGGAACAAGTCTTAATCGATCAAGAAGGGGAAATTGATCATCGATCTTTTGCATCACTTCAACAGGATGAGACTGTTTCATGAGCTCTATAAATGGCTCTCCGCAAATGGCCGTTAGCTGATCGGCCTGAACGATCATGACAGGTGTTTTTGTCATAGGATCATACAGCTGATTGCCAGAATCGACGAGTCCATTTAAGCGGATGGTCTCCCCGTGAATGTGTATCTCTACAAGCACTTGTTCATCATACTGTCTTTTTTTCGCACCAACCTCTCCTAATCTTTTCTTTGAAAACAGCCATATCGCAGGAAAGCCGGTTAAAACAAAAAGCCAGCTAATCGGATCACCAAAGCCATCATTTTGTGAAATGAGCAGGCCATCTTGGATCACTGTGTTGGTTTGCAAAAATGAATGAACCCCGATCATGCCTCCTCCCATCAAAAATGTTACAAAGTAAAAAGCAAACAGATTTTGAAAAAAGGAACGAAATCTTTGAAAACCAAAGGTTGCAAGAACGATGAAGACAGAAAAAAATAGTTTGCCTAAAGGGTGTGACACAACCATTGCAAATGGTGTAAAGAGCAAGAGAACAATGCTCGATCCAATGAGAGCTCCTAACATATATCGCCTTTTTTTTACTTGTCGTTTGAGAATAAATGCAGTGAGTAAGAGAAGCAATAGATCAAAACAAAAGTTTAACAGCCAGATCACATCTAAATAAATGACCACCTTCTGCTCCTTTCATCTGAAACAAAGAATCAAAAGCAGTACTTGCACTTGTTTGTACCAGTATAAAACAGTCAAGAGATGGAAGTCTGTCAATTCTTGTTGGGGATGATAGAGAACTTTTGGTGGATTATTATTGTTTTTGTCGAGGAATGAGAGCGCGAAGCAAGAGAGTGTTCTTCTGGACAAGCTTTCAAACAATTGCTCGAAAGAAAAAAAGACACGCTCCTGGAAATCGTGTCTTTTGTTTAAGTTACTTTTCATTGATGTTTAATGTGCCTGAAGCCTTTTGTCTTGTGACATTTCCATAATCATCTCGCACAATTACTTCAATGACCGCACCTTTTGCTTTGGCGGTAGAAGTAGCTGTCCAGTAGCCTTCATATGTTCCGCTAGATACTTCGCGAAGCGGCAGCTCTGTTGTATTTTGAAGCTTTGATCTCGCGTTTGTCAGCGGCATGTGAATAACAAACGTTGCGTCTAGCTTTTCCCTGCTGTTAAATGAAATTTTAACAGACTCTCCTGATGATAGATGGACATTCTCTGCTGGAGTCAGCTTAGAAATTTCAGGTGCCTCGTATTGGACATCGATATTGACTTTTTTAGTCGTTTTGTTTCCTGCTGCATCTTTCGCTGTTACTTTTATTGTATTTTTCCCGTTCTCAAGCAGTATTCTTGCGGAATATTTTCCATCTTTTACGGTTGCCTTTTTTCCATTTACAGTGACTTGATCAAGATGATCATCTGTGACCTTTCCTTCTACAGTGAGTGATTCTTTATTAGACTTTCCCCCTTTTTTAGGTGTATCTATGGTGAGCGCTGGAGCTGTTTGATCAATGATCACCTTTACTGGTTTGGATCGTTTCGTTGCGCCTTTATCCGTAACAGTCGCAGCTGTGAATACATGCTCTCCACTTGAAACTGTGACCTTTTCTTTGAAAGCGCCTGACTGATCTGCTTTCACTTTGGCAATCTCTTCATCGTTTTGATAAATCGCTACATCAAGCCCAGGGGAGGCTTTGCCTTCAATCTCCAGTTCACCTTTGTTCGAAATGGTTCCGGCCTTCGGAGATATAATCTCTGGCACATCTGCTTCATAGTCAACAAGCGCCCGAATCATATAATTCCCTTCTTCTTTTGGAGAAGGAGAAAAAGCACCGCTTGTCAGCTGCCAGCTTCTTTCAGCATTTGGACCATCTTCGTCCGTTGCAAGTCCTGGAGACTCCGTATTCTTTTTCGTTTGAATATAGACAAGATAGAAATCTCCATCCACCGTAATGGCTTGATCTTCTAAATCTACTTTTGTCCATTCACCATTACGCAGCGCATTCGCTTTTAGAGGTCCTGCAATTTTCTCCCCTGGAGCTCCATTCTTCCCAGAAGCATCATACACCTCAACCGCAAATTCATTCCCGCCAGGAGCTGGCCACTCTGATGACCAGAAACGGAAAAGCCCCCCTGTGAGTTGCGCTTGTTTCTTCCCCTTTTCTAATGAAAACTTCACAGCCCAGCCATTGCCAGGATCATAGAAGGCTCGCGCATTTTCAGCTGTTCCGTCATCGTAGCCAATTTCACCAGCAAAGCCGATGAATGGCTCCAGCTGAATGGCTTTTTTAACCGGCTTTTCTGTCACATCTGCTGTAAAAGAATAACCTTTAAACCCTTTCGCAAATACTTTGACGGTATAGACACCGCTCAATGCCTCTAGAGAAAATTCGCCAGCTTCATCTGTTTTCACCGGCTTAATTTTCGCATCCTCTACAAGATAAACCGTGGCATCCTTTACTTTTTCACCCGTTTCTTCATTGACAATTGTACCGGATATCGTTCGTTTCTTAAGTGGCTGTAAGGCGAAATTTGCCTCAGCCGTTTCATTTGAAGAAATATTGACTGTTTGTTTGCGTGATTCAAACCCGTAAGCTTCCGCTTTCACTGTGAATTCCCCTGCACTGTGAGTAAGCTGATATCTCCCTGTCGCTTCATCTGTGTAAGTTGATTTTCCGCTTTCAAGAACACTAATTTCCGCTTTCATAGGAAGAGCTTTGATAGACGGAGCATCAAGATTTTTTTCCTTTTCCAATTGCACATGTTTTTCTTTTGCTTTTGCAGGCTTCGCACTTTTCGAATCCATAGATTTCTTATGTGGATGTGCAGCCTTTTCTTTTTGAGGCAGGGCTTGATCTGTTATTTTCATATCATCTAAATTAACATCTTCGTTTGTCACCTGTCCTTCAATCGTGCCAATGCCATCTGTTAATGCTGTAATCGCCTCTTTTGCATCAACTAAACCTGCCCCATAGCCATTGTTAGGGGATTCCGGGAATTGCTGATCAGTCAACGGCTTCGCTGTATCAATCAGAATTTGTTCAATCTCTTCAACAGAAAGATCTGACTGTACTTGGCGAAGAAGAGCTACAACAGCTGAAACATGCGGACCAGCCATCGACGTCCCATTCCAGCCATCCTCATACCCTTTCCCTGGAATGGATGAACGAATGTTTACCCCTGGGGCCGCAATATCTGGTTTCATGACGCCATATGGAGACGGACCTTGCAGCGAGAAAGACGCCAATTTGTTATCTTGATCCGTTGCACCCGTTGCAAAGGCCTCCTGATAGTTCGCAGGATTTGCAATTGACCCCTCACCACCAGGGTTAAATAAATCGGTATTGCCAGCTGAAAACTCTGGGAAGATGTCCGCCGCTCTCCAAGCATTGACCACATCTTTATACCAATCATCAAGACCAGGCCCACCGCCCCAAGAATTATTGACGACATCTGGTGCCTTTTCTGGATGGGGGTTTCCGTCCTCATCTTTTGGTGCTAAAATCCACTCTCCTGCGTCAAGCAGGTCAGCATCTGTACCACCATCTTCTGAGAAAGCTTTCACCGCAACCCATTTTGCGCCTGGTGCGACTCCGATTTGATTCTTTCCATCTGGCTCAGAGCCAACCATCGTTCCCGTCACATGTGTACCATGCTCTAAATCGTCGTATGGCGCTTCAGATCCTGTTGTAGCATCGTACCAATTGAATTCATGAGATGGATCATTCGGGTGTGCTGGATCAAATCCGCGGTATTTTTCCTTTAAAGCAGGATGATCCCATTCCACTCCTGTATCAATACTTGCCACAACAGTACCAGTACCGTCATAGCCTAAAGCCCACGCTTCTGGAGCATGAACCTGAGAAATGTTCCACTCGACTCCATCTACTGCTTTCATTTGTTTTTTCTGCTTAGACGTCTTCAAATCAACGGGGCGATGAATTTGACGGGTTTCATTCGGCAGCACTTGATCTACTTCTGGGAAGGAAGCCACCTTTTCCATGACTTCTTTCGTTCCCGTCACCGCTAGACCATTCACAATATAGTACGAATGAATCTCCTTCACTTGCTTTTTCTTTTGTTCCTTTTGTAAATACGTAAGCAGCGCTTGCTGCGTCTCCTCAGACGTTGCTCTTAATTCTGATACGACAGCTGATCTTTTTGTGTACTGCGTTTTAGCCGCTGTTAATTTCTGTTTTTTGGCTCTGGACACAGCTTCCTTCGCCACTTTTTGCGTATTTGTTTGCTCCTTCATTTTGATTAAAAAGGTCACCTTGTCATCCTGCTGAAACTGCTTCATTAATCTTGATGAGATCTTTGCTTTTGTTGTCTTAGAGGAAACAGCTTCCTCCTGATATGAGGTAGAAGTCGATTTTGCTTGAACCATCCCAAAGCTTGTCATCGTTAAAGTACCAATCACCATAAGACTCATCAAACGATAGCCGGCGGTCTTGCGAAACTTCAATTTCAATCAAATCCCTCCTCCTCAAATGGCCAACCAGAGTATATGTCTCACTCCTTTCCTTCTTTTGTTCATGACAAGATTCATGGTGTTCTTTTTAATGTAGTCAAATAAAGTTCATCATCTTGTCGTTTTTTGTAAGAGGGGTTAAAAATGATTCTTTTTTCTTAAGCACCTTAAGTCAAATTACATATGAAAGATGAAGTGGCTCTCACACATTTAAGACTTTTTGATTAGAGTCCCCTTATACGTTGAGACATGAAAAAACCCCTTCCAATGGAAGGGGTTAAGCTATACTCGATTAGCGTTTATTGCGGTTGCGTAAGAACGTTGGAATGTCCAGCGTGTCATCACTTGATTGTGTATTTTGTCTCGGCTGAGATGATGGCTGCTGATGTTCCTCACGTTTTACTTCACGTTTTTGAGGAATGGATTGATTTTGCTTTAATCCTTGTCCTAGTGGATTTCTTTGTGGTTTTGTCACTTCTGGCTCTTGCTCAATAAATCCAGTTGCGATCACAGTCACCACAATTTCATCCTTCAAGTTATCATTGATGACAGACCCGAAAATCATGTTTACATCTTCATCAGATGCAGAAGCCACAATATCCGCTGCTTCTTGCACTTCATAAAGACTTAGGTTCGTGCCACCCGTAATGTTCATGATGACGCCTTGAGCACCATCGATCGCTGTTTCTAGAAGTGGTGAAGAAATGGCTTTCTTCGCTGCTTCAGCAGCACGGTTTTCACCTGTTGCAACACCAATACCCATAAGAGCCGAACCTTTATTGGACATGATTGTTTTCACGTCAGCAAAGTCAAGGTTAATCAGACCTGGTGTTGCAATTAAATCGGAAATCCCTTGAACACCTTGTCTAAGCACGTTATCTGCCGCGCGGAATGCTTCCAGCATTGGCGTGTTTTTATCAACAATTTCAAGCAAGCGATCGTTTGGAATCACGATTAATGTGTCAACTGCTTCTTTCATAGAAGCAATTCCTTCAACTGCTTGAAGCTGACGCTTTCTTCCTTCAAATGTGAAAGGACGAGTCACGACTCCAACTGTCAATGCACCAGAATCTTTAGCGATTTTTGCAATGACAGGTGCAGCACCCGTACCAGTTCCACCGCCCATACCAGCTGTAACGAAGACCATGTCTGCGCCTTTTAGTACTTCTTCAATCTGCTCTTTGCTTTCCTCAGCAGCCTTCTTACCGACCTCAGGATTCGCACCTGCTCCAAGCCCTCTTGTCAGCTTAGCACCGATTTGCATTTTAGTTTCTGCTTTTGATAGATTTAACGCCTGTGCATCTGTATTGACTGCAATAAAATCGACACCTTGTACGTCATTTTCGATCATTCGGTTGACAGCGTTATTCCCGCCGCCACCTACTCCGATTACTTTAATTGATGCTAGGCCGTCTATATTTGTTTCAAACTCCAACATGCTGAATCCTCCTAATCCGTCGAAAATCTAATTCTATTCCCAGAACATATTAAATAGTTTTTTCATTTTGCCCGGTTTTTTATTTGTCTCTTGTTGTGCTTTTTGTTTTACTTTCGGTCTTGGCTGCGCTTCTTTCACTTGTGGTGCAGAAGAAACCGGCTCCATGGATGCGCCTACTTCATGAAACGCCTCATCTGGCATTTGGAATCCAACCTGTCTGCCCTGAATCTTTGCATTGCGATAAGCAAAGTGGATCAGACCCACTCCTGTCATATATTGAGGCTCTCTCACCCCGATATAATTCGGACTTGCAATCCTGACATTGTTTTGCAAGACCGTTTGTGCAAGAGAAAGGATACCTGGTATGGCTGCCTGTCCACCTGTTAGAACGAATCCACCAGGCAAATCATGGACACCCATATTTCTCAATTCCTCTGCCACAAAGAGCAGGATTTCCTCCAGCCGCGCTTCAATAATGTTAGCCGCATCAAGTTGTGTATACGTTTGTTTTTGATCGGTACCGATCACAGAAACTTCAAATGTCTCCTCAGTCGATGCCTCATCATAAAACGCATGCCCAAATTGTTTTTTGATTCGTTCAGCTTCTTCAGTGGAAGTTCTAAGTCCTATAGACAAATCTTTTGTAATGTTCTCTCCGCCCAAAGGGATACTGTGAGTAGAATAGAGATGCCCGTTTTCAAATACGGAAATCGTTGTAGATCCGCCGCCAATATCGACAAGAGCTACCCCGAGATTTTTTTCATCTTTCGATAATGCTGCTGAGCCCGATGCGATTGGCTGCAAGCAAATATCCATAATTTCAATTCCAGCTCTTTCTACACATCGGAGCCAGTTATGTAGAATCGTTTTAGAACCTGTAATTAACGATCCTTCCACCTCTAGCCGAACACCAAGCATTTTTTTCGGATCTGTGATCTCATCTCTTCCGTCGACGATAAATTGTCTCGGAATCACGTCTACGACGAGATGTTCTTGAGGAATAGATACTACTTGTGCTGCATCTAAGACACGTCTCACATCTTCAGCATGTATTTCTTTGTTTTCACTAGATACTGCGACCACGCCGCTCGTATTCTGAATATGAATGTGGTTTCCGTTAATTCCGACAATCGCCTTTTGTAAAGGAAATCCTACCATTCTCTCAGCCTGTTCAAATGCTTGTCTAATAGAATGAACTGTCTCATCTATATCAACAATCGATCCTTTTTTTAACCCCTCTGAAGGGACATTTCCAACACCTATAATGTTAAGCGAATCATCCGCCATTTCTCCGACGATGACTTTTATATTGGATGTACCGATGTCAAGGCTGACGTAAATTTCATTGTTGTTCATTCTATGGCACCTCCTCACATATCAATACTTTCTATTCTATTATTTGCTGAACAACAATACAATGAATGTGTTTTTACAAGTGTGTAACAAAACTTAAAAAATCAACATTTTTTATTAGGATTACTGAAAATATTCGTTACATCATATGTATATCCTTTTTTATGACTCACTTTTTTTCTTTTTTTCTCTTGAAATTGTCCATTTTGTTAGTAGAATTCTTCTGATAACTGCTATATTTTGAAACAATCTAACGCCGAATGCAAACATTCCGACTAAGTACAAGTCTACACCAAGATGGACGCCCAGAAAAGCTAAACTTATTGCGAGTATAATATTAAAGAAGAAGCCTGATACAAACACTAGTTCATCGTATGCCCCTTGCAGATGTGCTCGGATTCCACCAATCAATGTATCAAGCGCAGCAAGTACAGCGAGGGAAAGATAGTTAGAATACTCATTCGGTATCGTAAAATTTGTTAAGAAACCGATCGCAACTCCTATGATTAAGCCAAGTACAGGAAGCCACATTAAGATTTTCCCTCCTTTACATCTTCAAGAGGCTTCAATTCGTTTACTTGAATTGCACCGTCATATGCTTTTAAATGGATTTTTTTCTTCGGCTGGCTCATACTCAAGCTGAAGTTTTCCTGAGCAAACAAATCACCAATATCTGATACATTTAAACGGCTGTATAATTTGTCGGCCTGCTCACTAATCATTTTAATGTTGACTTCATCACTATCTAAGCTGTAACCATCTATTTTTGTCGTGCCATTAATATCTCGAATCACACTTGTATTAATTACACGGCGATCATTGATGGAAATATGTTTTGCCCCAAACATATTGGCTTCATTAATTAACTTTTTCAGAAGATCAGGCGGGATATTTTTCACTTCTTCTCCGGTAAGATCCTTTGAAAAAAGCTGAGAAATTTCAATTTCAATCCCCTCCCCTTCCACTTCTGTAAAACCAGCCTTTTCTTTTAAATCTTTTAACGTTTTTGTTAATTGTGCTTCTTTTGATTGATCTCCTTGATGACCATATTTTTTTAGCATCTCGTCGTATTTATCAATTTCTTTGAGCAAATCCAATTCCTTACTTTTAGATGCAGATAAATCCTCTCTCAGTTCCCAAACATCACGAGTATCACGAACTTTGGGCTTTTGTAAAGAATTAAACTGGATGGAGACCATGATGCCAAATATGATCATTAAAGCTGTTAAACTAAGTAAAGGCTTCTTTTTCCTCAACACCACTCACCTTTTCACTTTTAATCTTTGTTTCTTAAAAGAGGGTTCATACGAATATCCGTTTTCTCAATCGTCATTGAAATGTGATCACTTGTCAGCTGATCGACCACTCCTCCTGCAATATTTAAAGCAGGTATTAACACAGCCGGATCTCCAATACCAGAAATGACAAATGGTGCTGGATGCTGAACACCATCAACTGTGACAACTGGACCATTACAATGTATGTATGATTGGTGTGTGATTCTTTGCCCATTAATAGATACAGCAGAAGCCCCTGATATAAATAGTTCGTTTATCACATGAAAAATGTGGCTCTCATGCACAATGTAATTATTGACATTTTGTCCACTCGGGATATAAGATGCATCTTCAAGAGATACTTTGACCCCTTTTCCTTTTACACCAATCTCTCCTGTAAACATTCTGTATTTCTCAACATCTTCCAGTACATTAAAATACTGCTCTTTTTCATTTTTCAAATTGGACTCTGTCGCTTGAACCTTTGATTGAAGACTATATAATTCTTTTTCGAGTTTCTGATTCGCCTTTTCTTGCTTTGTGAGCTGACTTTTCAGAGAGTATTCTTTTTTCCATTGCTCTGTTCGAATGACATCTGCCTGATGCTGCTTTGTATATTGGTATGAAAAAGAAATCAGAAAACCAAGAACAAGCATGACAATTGAGAATATAACTGTTTTGCCTCTCAACGCTCATCTTCCTTTTTCTTAGATTTAAACGCTTCAAAATACGTAGCGACTTCCATATGGATTGTGCCTTTTTCAGAAGACGAAAGTTCTTTTACAATGGCTGGATAGGTTTTCATTTTATCACCGAATGTTTTAATTGATGCAATCACAGTGTTTCCGTCATTCATATAAAATTTAACTAGCCACTGGTTTGAATTTGTCGGCACATAATATACTTCTGAGATGAGTTCCTGAATAGAGGCTGGCAGCTGATTTAAAGATCTAACGGTTTGCTTCAGCTTCTCCTTATTGTCCCAATCGACAAAAATAGGTCCTGCATGACTCGGTGTAACTTCTTCTGGTAAAGCGGTCCCATTTTCAAGAAGCTCATAATATAGATTTCCCTTTTGAAGATACGCAATATTTGCATATTCTTTGACAGCAATACTGACCTTATTTGGGAAATGCTTTTTGATCCTAACGCTTTTAATCAGTTTATTTTGTTTAATATGATCTGCTGTTATATCTTTATTTAAATTCCAAAACTCTGTTTCGCCTTCTTTAATTTGTGAAAGTTTAACAAGCTGTTTTGTAGAGACATGCTCGTTACCTGTGATGGTTAAAGAAGAAATTTTGCTGATAGGTGTCTGCAAATAAATAATAATTAAAACCATGATAAAAAACAGTAGTATAAAAGAGATCAGTCTCCGATTCGCTTTTTGCTTCCTTTGTTCTTTAATTTTAGGAATTCGCTCTTCTATATTGACGATCTTTTCATTTTCATGATCAGGCCGCATATATACTCTTCACCTCATTCAAAGCTGCTTGTCCACACCTTTGGGTCATCATTTTGATGAGAAAACAAACGGCATTCTTTCATGCCGTTTGTTTTCCTGTGATGCCATCATTCATAAAAACTAGCTGTTAATTTTCTTCACCGATAATTTCTACCTCTGTATGCATATCTACGTTGTAGTCTTCTTTAATTTTCTTTTGGATGTACTGAATTAAGTCCAGCACGTCTTGAGCAGTAGCTCCACCAGCGTTGACAATAAAGTTGCCGTGCATATCAGAAATTCTAGCTCCGCCGATTTGGTATCCTTTTAAATTCGCTTTTTCTACAAGCTGTCCTGCATATTCAGGCAGCGGATTTCGAAAAATACTGCCAGCACATGGCCGGTTATAAGGCTGGGTTTCTTTACGATAATCTTTATTTTGCTGCATTTTCTTTGTGATTTTTTCGCGATCATCCTGTTTGAGCTTAAACACGGCTTCGAGAACAATGCCAGGTCGTTCCTTTTGAAGGACTGATGTTCGATAGCTGAAATTCATCTGTTCATTTGTGAGCCACTCGATGCTTCCATCCTCAAATAAGATTCTAGCTTTCACAAGAATCTTACTGATATCAGATCCATGTGCACCTGCGTTCATATAAACAGCGCCTCCAATAGACCCTGGAATACCAGCTGCGAATTCCAACCCTGAAAGACCCTGCTTACTAAGAGATGTCGCGAGCCTTACGACAGAATAGCCGCCGCCAACTGTAATTTCTTCATCATTTACAGTTAGGTGATCCAGTCCAGCACCTAGCTTGAGAACAACTCCACGAATTCCCTTATCAAGTACAAGTAAATTCGATCCTCTTCCAATGACCGTCCAATTCGTATGGTGTTTTTTCACCTGATCCATGATCGTTTTAACTGCATCGATATCTTTTGGGATGATCAAAAGATCTGCTGGTCCGCCTATTTTCATTGTTGTATGATTAGCAAGCGGCTCATTTTCAAGTACTTTACCAACTTGCGCTTCTAATAATTCATTCTTCAAGTTCTCCATATTACCCTCCGCCTTACCTAATATCATTCCATCATGTAGTCGTAATTTTTTTTAACACATTATATAAACGTGCAGCCGCATCTGGTACTCCGAGTTCTTTCGTTAAACGGCTCATTTGGTTGAGTTTTTCTTCATTACCGGCAATTTCATCAATTGCATGCAGCAGACGATCCCCTGAAAGCTCTGATTCTCTTAAAACAATCGCAGCATCATGTTTTTCAAGTGATCTTGCATTGATTTCCTGATGATTTGCCGTCACGTATGGGCTCGGAATAAAAATGGTTGGGATTCCAAGAGCCGTTACTTCAGCAATTGTTGTAGCTCCCGCTCTTGCAACAATCACATCGATCGATTTCAGGTACTCCGGCATTTGATGCAAGAAAGGTTTTGTGATCATATTAGGTGCTGCACCTTTTTCCTTTAGCTCATTCAACACTTTTTCATAATGAACCTCACCTGTGATATATAAAAGCTGGTAGTTTTTAGCCTTTAAATCATCTTGCATTTCGATCACTGCTCTATTGATAGGAGCAGCACCTCGGCTCCCGCCGAAAATAAGAACCGTTTTTTTCTGTTCATCGAGCCCAAATTCTTTAAGAGATTTCCCCTCTTTTATAGAGACGACTTCAGAGGCTCTAGGGTTTCCCGTAAATACAACCTTTTCAGAAGGAAAATGTGCCTTTGCTTCGTCAAAGCAGATGGCTACTTTATTAACATATCTCGCTAGGAACTTATTTGTAATACCAGGCAGGCTGTTTTGTTCGTGTATAATAGTCGGGATCTTCAGCTTAGAAGCCGCATAAACCACAGGCCCACACACATAACCGCCTGTTCCAATGACCGCATCAGGTTTGAATTCTTTTAAGTAAGATTTGCTTTTTTGAACGCCTTTCAAAAATCTCATCACCGTTTTGACGTTATCAAAGGAAAGCTTTCGTTTAAAACCTGAAATTTCTATCGCCTTGAAAGGGATATTTTCTCTTTCTACAATTTTCTTTTCAAGTCCATTTTCAGTACCGATATATAAAAATTCCACATCAGGATGCAGTCTTTTCACTTCTTTAATAAAGGCTAAGGCCGGATAAATATGTCCGCCTGTTCCGCCTCCACTGATTACTATACGCATTATACCATTTCCCCTCAATTTTTTTCTGCTCTGAACAAAGTATAAACCCTGTTTTAAACAACAGGGCTCCGTTAAAACCTGTAAAGAAGAGTCAAAAAACACGTTTTCGAAACAAAAACTGTCATTTTCACTCTTCAAATCATTTTTTTGTACTTTTGCAAAATAAACGTCAACATGGTTTCATGAGCTTCAGCACGTTAATATCTTGCGTACCTGCTTACATTCAAAAGTACGCCAATCGCCATCAGCATTAATGTCAGTGATGAGCCGCCATAACTAAGGAATGGGAGCGTGATACCTGTCACAGGAATAAGTCCAGTGACAACTGCGATGTTAATCATTACTTGAATGGCAACCATTGAAATAATACCAACTGCCAGGAAACTTCCATATAAATCTGGGGCTCCAAGTGCTATTCGTATGCCTCTCCATAATAGAACACTAAAGAGGAGTAAAATGAGTGATCCCCCTATAAAGCCAAGCTCTTCAGACAATATCGCAAAGATGAAGTCCGTTTGGGGCTCAGGTAAATAGAAGAATTTTTGTCTACTTTGACCAAGTCCCATTCCGAACAGACCACCTGGACCAACAGCGTATAAGGATTGAATAATTTGAAACCCACTGCCTAGCGGATCTTCCCAAGGATTTAAGTACGATGTAATTCGTTTTATTCGGTAGGGTGCTGATAAGACAAGTGCAGCAAACCCGCTGAGTCCTATAAGACCGAGAAATATAAAGTGAGCAATTCTCGCACCTGAAACAAATATCATAATAATACAGGTTCCAACCATCACCGTTCCTGTTCCCAGATCCGGCTGAAGCATAATGATGGCAAATGCAGAAAATACAATGCCTAAAGCTGGGGCAAAACCTTTGCGAAAGGATGTGATATTTTTTTGTTTTTCAGATAAGAATTTTGCAAGAAACGCAATCATCGCAAGCTTCATAAATTCAGAGGGCTGAATACTAAACGCACCGACACCGATCCAGCTTCTTGATCCATTTCTCTCCATACCGATACCAGGAATGAGTACAAGCAGCAAAAGGAGAAAACAAACAGCAATCAATATCTTTGACCAAGTCCGCCACGTCCAATAATCGACTCGCATAATGAAAAACATTGCGATAACTCCGATTCCGGCAAACAAAAGCTGTCTTTTTGCAAAATAAAACGAATCATCAAATTTATACGATGCCCACACAGCACTAGCGCTGTACACCATAATTAAACCAATCGTCAATAAAAGTAACGTAATGACAACAAGCAAAAAATCCGGAGAAGTTTTCTTATTCGTCAAGAGACCGACACCCCAAGCATAATTTCATTTGGGCTGTCAGTCATATGAGAGACAAGCCCTTATTTAAGCATATGCACGGCGTTTACAAACATGTCTCCACGTTCTTCAAATGTTTTATGTTGATCCCAGCTTGCACAGGCCGGAGATAATAAAATCACATCTTCTTCTTCAGATATGTTAAACGCCGCAGGTACTGCTTGTTCAACATTATCGACATGTTTTACATGATGTATTCCAAGCTCTTCACCAAGCTTCAAAAACTTAGGTGCAGTCTCACCAAATGTGATAATTCCTTTTACATGTTTCATAAAAGGTTTCAACTCATCAAATTCATTGCCGCGATCAAGTCCACCTGCTAATAAAATGGTCGGTTGTTCGAAGGCTGACAATGCTTTACTTGTTGCCAAAATATTGGTTGCTTTACTATCGTTATAAAATTTCCGACTCTGAATTGTATCTACAAATTGCAGACGATGCTTCACTCCACTAAATGTCGTGAGAACGTGAACGATTGCTTCATTTGAGCAGCCTGCATTTTTCACAACACAAATAGCTGCCAGAATGTTTTCTTGGTTATGCTCACCAGGAAGGACAACATCCTTTACATCAATGATATGTTCATTCATGTAGTAAATTGCACCATGTTGAATAAACGCACCATGTTCTACTGGCTCTTTCACTGAGAAAAACACTTTTTTTGCTTTTGAACCTTCTGCCAGTTTTACGACCGATGGATCATCTAGGTTAATTACAGCGATATCATCTTCATGTTGATGTGCGAATACTTTCTGCTTTGCTTTTTCATACTCATCACGAGTGTGGTGATAGTCTAAATGTGCATCAAAAATATTTAATATTAAACTGATTTTAGGTCTAAACTCAACTGTTCCCATTAATTGAAAAGAAGAGAGTTCCGTTACGATCCACTCATCGCCAGCTGCATTTGCAGCGACTTCGCTGGCAACTGTTCCAATATTACCCGCCACTAATGTTTTTTGGCTGTCTTTTTTCAGCATTTCATAAATCAAAGTCGTGGTAGTGGTTTTTCCATTCGATCCAGTAATCCCAATAAAAGAGGATGAGGTTAAATGATACGCTAATTCTATTTCCGTCCAAACTGGAATTTGGCGGCGAAGCGCTTCTTGAACCATCACATTTTCATATGGAATTCCTGGATTTTTAATTAAAATCGTAATTTCTTTATCTTCGAATATACGAAGAGGATGACTGCCACAAACGACATCAATCCCCTTTTCAGAAAGTAGCTGAGCAGGTTCGTTTTCTTCAAACGGTTTTT
This sequence comes from Bacillus sp. NMCC46, assembly GCF_002998465.1. Lineage (NCBI taxonomy): Bacteria > Bacillati > Bacillota > Bacilli > Caryophanales > Bacillaceae > Bacillus > Bacillus sp. NMCC46. The sequence goes on from NZ_PVQZ01000001.1 coordinate 505,539, forward strand.
GATCATTTACCGTCACATTTACTCCATGTTCATGAAGAATTGAAGCTGCCGCATATCCGCTTTTTGCAAGACCTAATACTAGTACATGTTCGTTTTTTAACATTTGCATCTTATTCAATTATAACCACACCTCGATGTAAATTCCTAAAACAGCAAGTAATAAACCAGCTGTCCAGAAGGTGACAACTACTCTCCACTCTGACCAGCCAACTAACTCATAGTGGTGGTGAAGCGGACTCATCTTAAAGATTCTTTTGCCAGTTGTTTTAAAGGAGATCACTTGAAGAATAACGGATAGCGTCTCAACAACAAATACTCCACCAATAATGACAAGTAAAATTTCAAGCTTCGTTAAAATCGCATTTGCTACAATGGCTCCGCCTAATGCTAGAGAACCTGTATCACCCATAAATACTTTTGCAGGATGTGCGTTAAACACAAGGAAACCAAGGACGGCTCCTGCAACAGCTACTGAAAAGATCGCTACATCATACTGGGATTGATTCCAAGCCAGTATGGCAAAAGCTCCGAAAGCAATAGCAGCGGTTCCAGATAAGAGACCATCCAGTCCATCCGTTAAGTTCACGGCATTAGAACCTCCGACAAGCATGAAAACGACAAGGATAAAGTAAGCCCATCCTAAATCAAAGCTGACGTCTGTTCCTGGAATGCGAATCGTCGTTGCAAACTGATAATAATGGAAAACTGCATAAAAGATCACTGCGATCACAATTTGACCGATTAATTTCTGTTTCGATGTTAATCCAAGATTTCGTTTCATCGCTACTTTAATATAATCATCTAAAAATCCTAATAGGCCGTAACCAAGTGTGACAAATAACAGTAAAAACATTTCTGGACTAATCTCAGAGAATTTGTTGATCATCACAATCGTAGTAATGGTGATAGAAAAGATAATCATAATTCCGCCCATTGTCGGAGTACCAGATTTCTTTTGGTGAGACTGCGGGCCTTCTTCTCTAATACTTTGACCAAATTTAAGTCTTCTTAAAAACGGTATAAAAATCGGGGATAAAAGAACACTGATTAAAAATCCCATTATGATTGTAAACAATATCACCTGTTCAAGCATCGTTCTTTACTCCTTCCGAATTTCCAAAGCCGTTTTCCATCAGAAAATTGCATTCATTATTATGGTATTCATTCGCGTTCTTCGTATGTTGTTTTTGTACAAAATGCTTCATTTCATTACACTCTTTTCATCATTTTAAGATTTGTTTAGATCTAAAATAGCGTCAACAGCAACCTTTGCATCATCAAAGTCATAGACTTGATCGCCAATGATTTGATATGTCTCATGGCCTTTACCCGCTATTAAGACTGTATCGCCTTTTTTCGCATTGGCAATGGCAAAGAAGATGGCTTGTTTCCGATTCACAAAGCTATGATAATATGCGTCTGGCACCCCATTTTCCATATCTTTTAAAATGGCTGAAGGATCTTCGCTTCTTGGGTTGTCTGATGTAAATACAGGTTCATCTGCATATTTCACAGCGATTTGGGCCATTTGAGGGCGCTTTGTTTTATCACGGTCGCCACCGCAGCCAATCACACAGAAAATTTTGCCCTCTGTTAATTCTCTACACGTTGTGAGGACATTTTCTAAACTGTCAGGTGTATGCGCGTAATCGACGATGACAGGGAAATCTTGATCGCAGTTTACAAGTTCAAATCTGCCTTTGACTCCCTCCAGCTCTTCAATCGCACTAACGATCGACTCAAACGTTAAGCCAGATACGATCCCGACTGATACAGCTGCCAGGATATTATACACATTGAACTTTCCGACGAGGGCAACCGTCACATTCTTGGTGCCGATTGGAGTGACCAAATCAAATTGAGTTCCCTTTGGCATAATTTGAATATTCTTTGCCATGACATCTGCTTTTTGCTCTAAGGCATACGTCATGACTTCAGCAGCTGTGACTTTTTCAAAATAACTCGAAGCCTCATCATCTGCATTTAAAATCGCATGCTTGGGTTTATTATGATGAAAGGCGCTTCCGAGCTGAGAAAATAGCAAGCTTTTCGCATGTTTATATTCTTCCATTGTGTTGTGGTAGTCAAGATGATCCTGCGTAAGGTTTGTGAAAACAGCAATATCATAATCACATCCATGCACCCTGCCAAGATGGAGTGCATGTGATGATACTTCCATAATGGCTGTATCTACATCTTGATCAAGCATCTGTTTAAACGTTTTCTGAAGTGTGACACTTTCAGGTGTGGTGTTTTTCACGTTGAGAATGTCATCATTCACCTTCATATACATCGTACCGATTAAGCCTGTTTTCTTTTCGGCTTTTCTCATCATTTGTTCGATCATGTGTGTTGTTGAGGTTTTTCCGTTTGTGCCTGTGATCCCGATGAGATTCAGCTTATGAGTGGGCTGTTCGTAAAACGCATCAGCTATTCTTGCAAGTGCTCTTTGAGAGTGTTTCACAATAATGACTGGTACATCTGTTATGTTAAGAGGGTGTTCCGCTACAATTGCTGCAGCCCCGCTTTTCACCGCTTTTTCAGCATAATCGTGTCCATCTACTGTATAACCTTTTATACAGACAAAAAGGCTTCCCTTTTTCACCTCTCTTGAATCCATTTCAATGGAAGTGATATCAGGATTTTCGTTTATCAATTCGTTGTTTTCACTTTTAAAGTATGTAAGCAGTTCTTGTAATTTCATTTTCATATCAAACCTCTCAAATTCGTTCACGTGCATGTCTTGTGAAAAAAACACACAGTCTATATTTTATCGTAAAAAAAAGGATACATCCAGCGTATTCCTTAAGTTTCTGTTGGAAAAAACACACTTTGGACTCTTTTTTTCAAACGGTCCTTCTCTTTCAACAAAAAGAGGCAGCCGAATGAGTGCGGCTACCCTCTGTTCATTCTTTATTATTCATCGTTTAAGTATAATCTGATCGTGGAGCCTTCTTTGACCTTTGTCCCAGCAGCAGGTGATTGCTTCACTACTTTACTGCCAGTTCCTGAGGCATCGATCTTTAGGTTGATCAAGAGGGATTCAAGATCTGAAACAGATCCCCCTACAAGATTCGGTACTTCAATGGTTTTTGTGTCCAGCCACTGATACTTCTTTTCAATTTGGCCTTTTCTTTTTTTCACACCCATCTCAGGCAGGCTGTCCCGCATAATATGACCAACAATTGGTGCGGCCACGGTACCACCAAATTGAATGGTGCCTTTTGGGTTATCCACAGCCACATAGACTACAATACTTGGGTCATCTGCAGGCGCAAATCCGATAAACGACACAATGTGGTTATTCTCCATATACTTTCCGTCCTTTACCTTCTGTGCTGTTCCTGTTTTTCCGCCGACCCGATACCCTTCAACAAATGCATTTCGGCCAGTTCCTTGGGCGACTACACTTTCAAGTGCAAACCTGATTTCTTTAGATGTCTCTGCTGAAATCACTTTCTTTTTGGCAATCGGTGATTGCTTTTTCACGACCTCTTTTGTGATTGGATCTATCCATTCTTTTGCAATATAAGGCGTGTAAAGTGTCCCGCCATTTACCGCAGCTGCTACTGCAGCTACTTGCTGAATCGGCGTAACAGATACACCTTGCCCAAAGGCCGTGGTCGCCTGCTCTACAGGACCTACACGATCAAGCGGGAACAAAATCCCCCGCCCTTCCCCTTGAAGGTCGATTCCTGTTTTTTGGCCAAATCCGAAATTTTTAATATAGGAAAATAATTTATCTTTCCCAAGACGGTCTCCTAGCTCTACAAAGCCGGGGTTACAGGAATTTTGAACCACTTCCAAGAATGACTGTGATCCGTGCCCGCCTTTTTTCCAGCACCTGAGTCTTGCACCATCAACTGTCACAGATCCGCTGTCAAAAAATGAATCGCGCTTTAAATTTACTTTCTTTTCTTCTAATGCTGCTGCAAGTGTAATAATTTTAAACGTCGAACCCGGCTCATATGTGCTCCACACCGGAAGATTTCGGTTAAACACTTTTGGGTCAACTGATTGATAGTCAGCTGGATCAAAATCTGGTCTGCTTGACATTCCCAGCACTTCACCATTTTTCGGATTCATCGCAATCGCAATCATACCATCTGGATTATACTTTGCCTGCGCATTGTCTAATTCCCGTTCTATAATGGTTTGTACTTTTGAATCGACTGTTAATTTCATATCAAGACCATCTTTAGGTGGTGTATAATCGTCTGCTTCATCTGGCATTTTCTGCCCTTTTGCATCGGAATAAAACTTTACAGAGCCTTTTTCGCCTTTTAAGTCATCGTCATAGTAGGCTTCCAGTCCAAGTAAACCTTGATTATCGATTCCAGCAAAGCCCAGTACATGTGAAAGAAAGCTGCCAAACGGATAATGTCTGATGCTGTCTTCTGCTACATACACACCTTCTAAATCAAGCTCTCTTACTTCTTTTGCTTTTTCATGAGATACCTTTCTGCCCTCAGGAGAAATTCGTTCAATTGATGTTTTCTTCGTGACATGCTTGTACGCTTTCTCTTCAGACATATTCAGTACTGCTGCCAATTTCTTGCTTGTTTCTGCGGGATCTTTAATTTGCCGAGGGACGACCAATATAGATGGGGCACTTTTGTTCGTCGCAAGCTCTACCCCATTCCGGTCCAAAATATCTCCCCTTTCCGGTTCGAATGGAAGGTTTCGGCTCCATGAATCTTTTGCTAAGCTTGTCAGCTTCTCGCCCATAATAAACTGCACATATCCTAATCTAGTATCTATGATGAAAAAAATGATCACCCCAAACAGCAGCACGAAAAGCAATCGTTTTCTCACTGTTACACTTGACACTCGCACGCCCGGTTCACTCCTTACATATGGCTTGTTTTCATCATATGCAGGCCCGTCCTTTTGTAGAACGCTACGTGATATTCAGCTGGAGCAAAAGAAAAAACCTAGCAAGCGGTTTGCTAGGTTTAAAGTTAATTTGGGCTTTTAAATGTCACAGTGACGACTTTGTCTGAAATCTCCGCTCCACTTTTGACACTTTGTTTTACAGCATATCCTTGTCCATTTGTTTCTATATGCACACCGGAAATCGAAGCATATTGAAGGACTTCCCTTCTGGACCAGCCTGTCATGTCAGGCATCTTAATGGTTTTCCCTGCTGTTTTCAAGAAGACTTTCTGGCTTTCAGAGAATTCAGAGCCCGCACTCGGCCACTGGCGTTTAATAGACAGGCCGTCGCCGATGACAACAGGCGCTAAGTGTTTATTTTTGGCTTCTGTTTCTGCCTGCTTCACTTCTAAATCAAGGAATGAAGGCATCGTTTCTTGTTTCACTTTTTGTTCGCCTGATTTTTTATCGTCTGTTTTTGTTGGTGCAATATTTAAATATAGCAGACTATTTTTCATCACAGGGTTAAAGATTTGAGAAACCGGGGCAGACCCTGTTTCTGTTTCAGACAGCTGCGGCTGCTGTACAGCTACATAAACAAGCAGCTTCGGATCATCTTTTGGCGCCATTCCCATAAATGAAAAGACGTAATCGTTTCTTCCTTGGAGGTAACCGCCGGCACCCCCAATTTGCCCCGTTCCTGTTTTTCCAGCAACGTCGAATCCTTTGATTTGGTAAGGCTGACCTGTTCCAATTTTTGAGGAAACAACCTCACCTAAAATGTCGCGAACTTGCTTCGCTGTATCAGATGAAATCGGTTTTCCTGCTGCTGTTGGTTCGTGCTGCAAAATCGTTTTGTTTGTATTCGGGTCTGTAATATGGTCAATGACATATGGCTTCATCATTGTTCCGCCGTTTGCTATCGCTGTGGCTGCTTCGATTTGTTGAATCGGTGTGATGGCTGACGCTTGACCATAAGCCGTCGATGCTTTGTCATATTCGTATCTATAATTGATTTTGCTAGACGCTTCGTTCGGCAAGTCAATCCCCGTTTTGTCATAGAAATGGAACTTCTGCAAATATTGTTCGTATCGTGTGAAGCCTAGTTTTTCTTTCGCCAGCTTTGCAAAGGCCACGTTTGATGAGCGGAGAACCCCTTGATGAAAGTCAATTTTCCCCCAGCCATTTCCGTTGTTGTGGTCTCTCACAAGGCCGCCGCCTACTTTATAAGTACCAGATTGATATTTGTCACTGCCTTGATAGACCCCTTCTTGGATCGCCGCAGCGAGGGTAAAGATCTTCATCGTCGAACCTGGTTCAAACGCATATGAAATGACATCATTGTTATAATTCGTAATGTTTAGTTCATTTAAATTAAAGCTTGGCCGCTGCCCCATCGCGAGAACCTTTCCAGTTTTCGGATCAACGACTGTGGCAATGATTTTCTTCGGCTTATACTTTTTGGCAACCTGCGTCATACTTTCTTCAAGAAACGCTTGAATTTTTTGATCGATGGTCAGCGTGACATTTTTCCCGTCTTTCGGGGCGACAATGTCTTCTTTACTATTCGGCAAGGCCCATCCGCTTCTGTCACTGTTATATGTCACATAGCCGTCTTTTTCTTTTAAATATTTGTTCAGTGCCTTCTCAAGTCCCATTGCACCTGACATGTCCTTTGTCGCCTCATCTAATCTGGCATAACCGATCAGGTTAGAAGCAAACATGCCGTTTGGATAATATCGCTTCGTGTCTTTTTCAAATGCGACCCCTGGAAGCTTTAGCTTTTCAATTTTTTCCTTCGTTGAAAAACTAATATCTTTCCCCGCTTTACCAAACTCAACTTGGAATGCATCTTTTGTATTGAGACGCTTTAAAATTTCGCTTTCACTCATATCGATAACTTTTGAGAGCTCTTTTGCCGTCTTTTCTTTATCGACGACATGCATTGGGTGCTTAGGGTCCACTGTCATTTTCTTGCTCATGACCGCAATGAGCTTATACACAGATGTATCCTCAGCAATCACATTTCCATTCCGGTCTAAAATAGACCCTCTTTTGGCTTCAAGTGTTTTCTTCGATTGATATTGTTCATTAGCCTTGGCGGCTAACACTTGTCCATCAACCGTTCCTGTAATCTGAATATAGATAAAACGTGCTAGGATGATAAAGAAAAACAGGGCGAAGCAAATACTTGCAATTGCCGCGCCTCTGTTCATCATTTTATTCTTTTTAGGCATCGCCATGTTAATCGACCTTCTTAACATCTTTCGATATGCTCAAGCCTGCTTTTTTCGCGGCTTCGATGATTCTTTCTGGTTCACTCAGCAAGTCTTTTTCCTTTTGAAGCTCAGTGATCTTCTTCGATTCTAAAGATACTTGCTGTTCTAATTTCTGCACTTCAATATTGGCGTGATAGACAGCAAAGGCTTTAGAAATGATGAGAATGGAGCTGCACATAAGAGCCATGACAAACATGACAAGTAAGATTTTTTCACCAAGTGTGATAGAACCTCTTCTTTTAATGACAACCGATTGGCCTTGCTGCTCTGTTTGATGTTGCTTCACTTCTCTTTGATAAGCCAAATTACTCATAAGAAACCTCCTTTTTATCATCATCTATGGTGTCGTTTTACTTTTTTTCTGCAATTCGGAGCTTCGCTGAACGGGCACGGTTGTTATGTTCCAGCTCTTGTTCTGATGCAACGATCGGTTTTCTCGTGATCAGCTTCAGCTTTGGTTCAAGTCCTTCTGGAATCACTGGTAGTCCGTGCGGAAGTTCTGGAAGAGAAGACATTTCTCTAAATGTACTTTTACAAATCCGGTCTTCAAGTGAATGGAATGTAATGACAGAAATTCTCCCCTTCGGATTGAGTAACTCTATTGCTTGTTCTAGTGCTTCTTCAAATACTTTCAATTCATCATTTACGGCAATTCGGATCGCTTGAAACACTCTTTTCGCTGGATGTCCGCCAGTTCGTCTTGCAGGTGCCGGAATTCCTTCTTTGATAATGTCGACAAGCTCACCCGTTGTTTCAATTGGCGCTTTTTTTCTTGCTTCTTCAATTTTGCGTGCGATTTGCTTGCTGAATTTTTCTTCCCCATATTTGTAGAAAATCCGAACTAGATCTTCAAATGGCCATTCATTCACCACTTTTTTTGCCGACAATGCGGCTGATTGATCCATTCGCATGTCAAGAGGTGCATCATGGTGATAACTAAAGCCTCTCTCTGGTGTGTCGAGCTGAGGAGATGAAACCCCAAGGTCAAAAATCACACCGTCTACGCTTGTAATACCTTGTTCATTCAGACGTTCTTTTAAATATCGGAAGTTACTTTTTATGAAAAGAATGTTCGCTTTAGCATCCGCGAGCTTCTCTCGTGCATGATCCAGTGCAGCATCGTCTTGGTCAAATCCAATCAATGTTCCTTTTTCTGATAATTGAGATAGTAAATATGAGCTATGACCTGCTCCGCCCAGCGTGCAGTCCACATATGTACCGTCTTCTTTTACGTTTAAACCGTCAACTGTTTCTTTTAATAATACTGTCTCATGTTGAAACATGATGTTATGGTCCCACCTTTTTCAAATAGAAATGAATGTGTAGAAAGCTTGCTGCACAAGGGATTATTATATATCAAATCCAATCATGTTTTCAGCAATTTCAGCAAAAGAATCTTCTTGCTCTTCTGTATATTGTTCCCAGATCGACTTACTCCACAACTCAATTCGATTTGAAACGCCGATGACCACACATTCTTTTTCGAGTTTTGCATATTGGAGTAGGTTTGATGCGATGTTTATACGCCCCTGCTTGTCCAGATCGCATTCGACTGCGCCAGAGAAGAAGAACCGGGTAAACGCACGTGCATCTTTTTTCGTTAGCGGTAGTGCTTTGAGTTTCTCTTCGATTAGTTTCCACTCACTCATAGGGTAGCCAAATAAACATTGATCAAGCCCTCTCGTCAGCACAAACTGTTCTCCGAGACCGTCTCTAAATTTAGCAGGGATGATCATGCGCCCTTTTGTATCAATCGTATGCTGGTATTCACCCATGAACATGATAATCAGAGCCCCACTTTCTCACCCTTACTCTCCACTATCCACCACTTCTCTCCACAAAACTTATTCTACACTGTTTCTACATAAAAAAAAACCCTGAACTAGTCAGGGTTCATTAAAACTTTATTTCAAAGTTTGACAATTTGTTGCTTGTTTTGAAATGAAAATGGCAGATTTTTGAACGTTTTGAAGAATTCTGGTCCATATTTGTTTAAAAAATACATGATATTCCAAATTCTTTCTTGCGGGGCGTCCAGTGGTTTTAAACTATTTTCAATCCGTTCAAAGTCCCGAAGGATATATCCTTCCTTCTCTTCCACACGCTGCGCCACCTTTTGATAAACAAATTGAAGCTGGTCTTCGATAAATTTGGCATTTTTATCTAGCAGCTGCTCGAAGTTTGGTTCAATCTCCAGTGCTTCTTGTCTCATCACGCCATGAGCATTCTCTAATTCACGTTTGGCCTGTTGAACTGCTTGAACAAAGCTGTCTGGAAGACTTTGTTCAAAGTGCGCTTCTTTCTTTTCATTCACTCCGCTTGTCAGCACTTCTTCTACCGACAGTTCTCTAACCGGCAGTTTCTTGTTGATGTGCCTTTCAAGAATGGTCACATGCAGTCTCGGAAGAACAGGCGCCATCTTCAATTTAAAATGCTCAAAGATTCCTTTCAGTTCTCCCCAATAGTTAACCTCACCGTGTCCTGCCATAAAAGCAAGTGTTGGTAGAAGGGTTTCCTGCATCAAGGGACGCGTCACCACATTGTTGCTAAACCGTTCTGGGTGCTCCTCAACTTCCTGCAGAAGCTCTTCCTTTGTCCATGTAAGCCCCACTTCTGATATAGAAAACCGGCCGTTCTCTTTCTCAATTAGGAAACGTTCCTCATCATATTCGTAAAATAGGTTTGCCTGACTGTCACCAGCTTCAATGATCGGCTGATATCCTGCTCGTTTCATGGCGGCCTGCGTGTCTTTTAAGCGAGCAGTGACTGCATCATTTGTCTCGACAATGTGCTTGAATAACGCACGCTCAAGCGGTTTGACACCTAAGTCGCCTGAATTAAATAAAAGCAGCCCATCTTCTTCAAAGAGGTCACTTACAATCCATTCAAAGAAATCAGTAAAGGTTTGTGATTTGCGTAAACATCGAAGAAGCTGATCAAGCAAGTCATTGGTATACGCAGATTCTTCATATGTTGAAAACACATCACGGAGCCATTTCTCGGTTTTTTCTTGATCAAGCGGGATTCTTTTCGCAGCCGCTTTTTTGACGTTATGTAATGGCAGCTTTTGTTTCACTGGTCCTTTTTCGCCAGACGTGTATACAAAATTAATTTCATCTACGTCATGATCCTCACCGGCTACCCAAAAGACCGGAATCACAGGGACCCCAAGCTCTGTTTCTTTTTCTTTTGCAAACTGAATGATGGATATGATTTTATGTATGGTATAAAGCGGTCCTGTTAATAGACCAGCCTGCTGTCCTCCAACCACCATGACACTCCGTTCATCACGGATCTTTTCAATGTTCTGACGCATCGCTTCCGATTCAAACTTTGCATGGTATGCGCTCATATAATCCGCTAAAGCCTCGCGCGGGAAGCTCATTTCCATGAGATCGTCGTATCTCTTTTTCCATGTGTGCTCAGAATGTATATCATAATCAAAAAAAGTCGTCATCTCTTTTTTTTCTTCTATATAATCACGTATGAATAAATTCTGACTTCGGATGGAAAGTTCAGTCAATTGCATGTTTAGAACTTCCTTTCTTCAATAAATAGTTAGTTTCCCGAAAAAAGTATAGCATGTAAATGATCTCACTCAAAAGATTTTGTTTGCTTTTTTTCCAATACTTCCAAGCTTCGATAAAAGAAAGTGAGATGTGGCGCCAGAATCTCTTGAGCTTGAGCCTTTTTTAAAAGATAGCCAACGATGGCTTTTCTTTCGGTTTGGCGGCCTTTCACTATATCTTGAAGCATAGACGACTGATTAGCAGCCGTTTTCTCACAAATAGAGATGACATAAGGCCAGAGCCGCTCTTTTTCAGACAAGCCCAAGATGGATACCGCTTCTTCAAATGCACATTTCATCATGTATTCATATGAGGGGTTTGCGATCAATTCCCCGTTTCTCACATGCAGCAAAGCTGTCAGCGGGTTAATACAGACATTGACAAGCAGTTTTTCTTCCAGCACCTTTTTCCATTCATCCGTATAGATCATTTGAAAATGAGATGATGTCTCATTCAATGCATTTTTTATATCAGCTGCTTCCTCATGCTGAAATGCCCCCCACTTGATAACACCGATACCTGTATGGTCCACTGCATGATCTGACATCTTCATAGCCCCGTGCTCTACCACACCTATATATAATGAATGTGCCGTTTTCCAATTCTCCAAATCTAATAAGTGAGCCATTCCGTTCTGTAAAAATAAGATACGCTGACGAGGTAATGTCGTTAGTTCATCGAGCACATCTTGCAAATGATGATATTTCACCGTCACGATGAGCAAATCAAATACTCCTGTTATTCCTGTCTGTGCATGAACAGCCGCCTGACATGTTTCTCCTTTTACTGTTCGCTGAATGCCTGATGCTCGAATCTCTTCTGCCTGCTCTTTTCTTCTTGTAATGACCGTGATGTCATGATGCTGTGATAAATAACTAGCACAAAGCAGACCAATCGCACCGCCGCCAATGATTCCAATGTTCAACTGCCGCACTTCCCTTTTTCTGTTTACTTCATTATATCAATTATTGTAACAGGTTCATGTCGTGATGCAAAAAGCAGATGGCGCGCTATGATTGAATTTTTTTAATTTAAAAACTATAATAATAAGTGTAAAAACTTTTCGAGGCGGGTGGGATGAAAACGCCTTCAATGACATCACTGTCGACATTATGTGTGTAAGGGGGAAGATCATATGGCACAAGTAAAACGACTTCTAATTAATTACAAAACTTTAGAGGAATTTAAACAATTTAAGGAATACGGCATACAAGAGCTATCCATGCTTGAAGACCTTGAAAGCAATATGATTGAAAATGACAGCAACTCTCCATTTTACGGGATTTATTTTGGAGATAAGCTAGTGGCACGTATGAGCCTTTATCAAGTGGACGGCTCAACGACAACGTATTTTAACCACAACCATGATTATTTAGAGCTGTGGAAGCTGGAAGTGCTTCCTGGGTATCAGCGCAAAGGGTACGGCGAAGCACTTGTTGAATTCGCCAAATCGTTCGGGTTGCCAATTCGGACCAATCCGCGCGTCAAATCAGCCGGTTTTTGGGATAAAATGGGCTTTGAAGCAGTAAAATATGATATGGAGCGCGATAAGGGTGAAAATCCACTCATCTGGGAGCCCGCTCATATTCAAAAAAATACAGGTGAATCCGCTTAAAGACTGATCACAAAACGCCCCTCCTTTCTCTGTGAGGGGCGTCTCTTTATTTAGCATATTCTTTTAAGCTGATATTCTGTTTGACTCTTTCAACAATACCAATGAGTGCCCGGTAATCTTCTTCTGTCATTTTTAATTGCCGCTTCAAGTGTTCATTTTCTTCTGTAAGTGACTTCAATTGATGCTGTGCATCTGCCAGTTTCTCGCGTAAATGAGCAGGTCCATCAGGTTCTTTTTCAAGCTGCTCTAAAAACTGAATCACTTCTCGAAGGGTCAATTCAGCCTGAATTGAAGATGTCTTCTCTTCTATGGTTAACGCATGCTGTGGTAAACCAGAGGAATGAATACCGATTTTTTTACGCAGTTCTTTCCGCTGTTTTTTCGCCAGCTCTATGCCTGCCTGATATTGTTTTCTAACGTATGAGTTCCACCTGAAACCACATGCTGCAGCTGTTCTTGACAATGCTTTCCCGACTTCCTCAAATGCGGAAAGCTGCGTTCCTCCATCTCGAATGTGCCTTAAGACGACTTCTGCTAAAAGTAAATCTTCATCTTGTGTCCATGCGTCCTGCCTTGTAATCGTCAATTGATCATCCCCCCTGAATCTGAATACCACATCATATGCGCCTACTAGAGTAGATAGACTATTTGCAGGAGAGAAACCTAAAAAATAGACAAATAAAAAAACGCAAGGGAAGATTCCCTCACGTTTTTTTATCAAGCATTAGTTGCTTTTTACGTCTTTGCCTTTGTATGTTCCGCAAGATTTGCAGACACGATGAGAAATTTTCATTTCACCGCATTCTGGGCAAGCTACCATACCAGGTACTTGTAGTTTGAAATGCGTACGACGCAATCTTTTTTTCATTTTAGAAGTTCTTCTAAAAGGTACAGCCATTATTCCCACCTCCTTAAAGAGTTAAGATTCATTATTTTCTTCTAAGAGCTTCTTCAAGCCTTCCAGACGCGGATCAATTCGGTTTTGATGTGCATCTTCCGAAATGACCGCCCAGTCATTCCCTTCTTGTGGTGCAGCACCTTTTACATCCGTTTGGTCGCAAAAGATTTGCATCGGCACTTCAAGAAGAATTTCTTCCTTGACTATAGGCGTTAAGTCGATGATGTCGTCTTCTACAATAGAAACGTCTTCATCTTCTATATCGTCTGTCTTATGAAGTACAAATAGTTCTTTCGTTGAAATCGCAAATGGATAATTTACATCAACAAGCGTTCTTGAACAAGGCAATGTCATTTCACCTGTGATGGTTAAATCAAATGCGACTTGCTTTGATTCGATCACTCCAGTCCCTTTCACCTCTACCGGTGAAATGCGACGTATATCTGAATGAAGGCTAGTAAGTTCATTTAAGTCAACCGTCTCATGAAAATCGAAGCTGTTTTTAGCTTTTTGATGTAACTGATAAACTGTCCATTTCAATTGTATCACCTCTAAGAGCAACAAACATGATTATAGCTTTCATCATGTTATTTGTCAATATTTTTTCTTTACAGTCCTTTGTGATGTCAGAGGGTTGTTTGACATCAGTTCGCGGAATGCCTACACTGAAAAAAATGGGCTTCATTTTTCCCTTATGCTACTGTAGCATAGACCATTTAACCATAGCAAGAAAGGCGGAACATCTATTGAAAGCAACAGGAGTCGTTGTCGAGTATAATCCATTTCATTATGGACATGCCTATCATGTTCGTCAGGCGAAAACACATACCTCCTCAGATGTTGCCATTGCCGTCATGAGCGGTTCCTTCCTCCAGCGCGGTGAGCCTGCCATCGTCTCAAAATGGGCGCGGACAAAAATGGCGCTGCAAAACGGTGTAGACATTGTGTGTGAGCTTCCATACATATACGCAGTGCAAAAGGCAGAAACCTTTGCAAACGGTGCTGTGGCGATTCTAGATGCTTTAAAATGCCGCTCCCTTTTTTTCGGCAGCGAGGATGGTGACATTAAAGCATTTGAGCGAACGGCTCATGCTTGGCATGAGAAAAAAGGAGAAATTGACCTTTTCACAAAAGAAAAGGTGAAAGAAGGCCTTAGTTATCCAGCAGCTGCAGCAGCTGCGTTTCAAGAGGTGATTGATCCTAAGCACTTACTGGATCTGTCCAAGCCAAATAACATTTTAGGTTTCCATTATGTCAAAGCCATCTTGGAGAGATCCCCTCACATGCAGCCCTTTACCTCTCAAAGGATTTCATCTGGTTATCATGATGAAGAACTTCCTAAAAATCAGAAAATCGCAAGCGCAACAAGTATACGAAAAGCCTTAAAAGATCACGGCACATTTGAAACAGTCGCCCCATATCTCCCAGAAGCTACGCTCAAGCAATTACATGACTATCATTCTTCTTATGGTCTTTTACATACGCAAGAAGCCTACTTTAGCTTCTTAAAACAAGTCTTTCACACAATGGATACAGCAGAACTAGAAGGCATCTATGAAATCGAAGAAGGCATCGAACACCGCATGCAAAAGGCGATTTCACATGCGTCCTCCTATGAGGAATATCTATCTCTTGTGAAAACAAAACGATATACGTGGACAAGGCTGCAGCGGATGAATACACATCTCTTAATGAGGGTGAAAAAGAGTGCCATGCATGAGCTACTGAAAGAGAGAGAAGCGCCTTACATTCGTTTACTTGGTATGTCAAAGAAAGGGCAGCAATACTTATCTCTTGTGAAAAAAGAATTGGACGTGCCGCTCATAAGCAAGCTGTCTGCCTTTTCACATCCCGCACTTGATCTTGATATTCGCGCGTCCCGCGTCTTCAGTCTGCCCGTTAGTGAGCCAATGCAAACGGACTTAACGGAAGCGGAGTTTAAAACCGCACCGATCCGATATGATGAAGAGACTGGTCTCTTCCAGTCTTAACAAGAAGAGCAGCCTTGATGAAGGCTGCTCTTCTTTGATTAAGATGCTTTCTCTTTTAATTTGTTTAAATAGTTCAGGGCATCTTGCATCGTATCTACAGGCACAATTTTCATATCACTTTTAATATCTTTCGCTGTTTTGACAGCATTTCGGTAGTCTGAATTTGAATCACCTTTATCGTTTGGTGCAAAGAATATATCTTTTCCGGCTTTATCTGCCGCCACGACCTTTTGATCGATTCCGCCAATTGGACCGACCGTTCCATCGGCGTCAATCGTCCCCGTTCCCGCAATCGCATAGCCATGTGTTTCGTCTTCTTTTGTCAGCTGGTTATAAATTTCAAGTGACATCATGAGACCTGCTGATGGGCCGCCGATATTTTCAATATCCACCTTAATGGAAGGCGAGACTTTCACATTTCGATCTGTAAATAATGATACACCGATTCCAACTCGATTCGGCTCTTCTTTAAATGGTTTTAACGTCACTTTCTCCGTGATGTCTTTGCCATTTCGTTCAAGGACAAAACGGACAGATGTACCTGCTTTTTTGCTGCTGATATACGAAACCATTTTATCAGCAGAATCATAGGTCTTGCCATCAACGCTTTTGATTCGGTCGCCCACTTCAATTTTGCCGTAAGCAGGCATTCCTTTCATCACGTAGCTTGCATATACCCCGTTAAACGTATAATCTACTTTTTTGCCTGCTTTTGTATACGCTGCAATCATGGCATTTTCTTGAGAGCTTTTCATCAGCTGAAGCTGTCTTTTCATATAATCTTCATCCGACTCCCCGTCCGCTTTAATATTTTCTTCCGGGACGATCTCGTCATATTTATTCATTTTCGCAAGCAAATACGTATACGGATTGGCTGGACCTACTTTTATCGTCATAAGTGAGAAGCTGCCCTTCTCGCCATATCCGCCGTCTACTTGAATGTGGGGAGCAATCTCGGTTGCATCACCCGGCTTTGTCACGTAATATGGCAGTTTGACAAAGGTTAAGCCAAATAATACAAGGATAACGACAAAAAAGCTGAGCCAGCGAATATTCAATTTTTTCATTCGATTAACACTCCCATTTATCAATGACATCTTTCATTTTACCTGTTAGTTGATCTGCGGCGAGCTCACCTGCTTCAATCATCTCCTGCACCTGTGTAAATGCACTCGAGCTAAATGTTTCAAGCCTCGGCCGGATCATGACATCAGCGTGAATGGTTTGATGACGGACCAATTCATTTTGAAGGATGTCCAAACTTTGCATAATCACATCCGATAATCTCGTCGCCTTTTCTGTTTTTTTCACCCTTGATACATCAGAGGCGATAATGAGGTCTGCGCCCATTTCTTTTAAAACAGACACAGGAATGCGGTCAACAACCGCTCCATCGACTAGCTGTCTGCCGCCCATTTCATGAGGAACAAACACGCCCGGAATGCTGATGCTTGCTCTGACTGCTTGTGAAACAGACCCTTTTTTAAACACGACCTTCTCCCCTGTCTCGAGGTCACAGGCAACCACCGCAAGGGGCATTCTTAATTCTTCAAATTTCTTCCCATATGTAAACGTGTGAATCAGCTGCAACATTCGATTCCCTTTTAAAAGACCGATTTTTGGCAGTGTATAGTCAGCATAATACTTTCTTCTGAAGACAAGTGCAAGTTTTTTCATTTTTTCTACGTCTTGTCCTGCCGCATAAAAGCTCCCAACAAGTGCGCCAATACTGCTGCCAGCGATCATATCTACCTGAATTCCTTGTTTCTCAAGACTAGATAAAACTCCGATATGTGCCATTCCCCTCGCACCCCCGGAGCCTAACGCAAGTCCAATGACTGGTCGCCTCATGAAAATCCACCCTCCTCTTTTCTATGCATATATACGAATCTATTGGTCTAAACATGCCCCTTCTGCTCGTATAGTAATAGAAGACAGGCTCGGCTAGTGTCTTTCTTTTTTGATCACGAGCTCGCCAATAGATCATAACAGCAAGGGGCGAAATCTCCATGAAAAAATGGAACACTCTGTTCATCGCTGCTTTTTTTATCTTTTTAACAGCCACTGTGATTACACATCCACAAGCCTCTTTGCAAGCGTCTAAAAATGGACTTGCAATGTGGTGGGAGGTTGTATTTCCATCATTGCTTCCTTTTTTTATTTTGTCCGAGCTATTAATTAGTTTCGGGATTGTCAGATTTGTCGGGGTATTATTAGAGCCATTTATGCGCCCCATCTTTCGAGTGCCTGGTGTAGGCGGATTTGTCCTAGCAATGGGAATGGCATCAGGCTTCCCTTCTGGTGCGAAATTAACCACAAGACTCAGGCAGGAAGGACAACTGACACAAATCGAAGCAGAGCGCCTCGTTTCTTTTACAAATTCATCGAATCCATTGTTTATTTTCGGTGCGGTGGCTGTTGGTTTTTTTCATCACCCGGCTTTAGGGATTGTTTTGGCATGCGCACATTATTTAGGGAATCTCGCTGTTGGTGTGACGATGCGGGGATATAAAGCACGGCATGATGCACATCTGAGAAGCCGTAAGCGATTTTTATTCCCACCGTTTCAAGAGGCATTCAGCGCTCTTCATACAGCAAGACTCGCAGAGAAAAGACCGCTCGGCCAAATTTTAAGTGATGCGGTGATGTCATCAGTCCAAACTCTCTTTATGATTGGCGGCTTTATTATCTTATTTTCTGTATTTAGTAAAATGCTGTCAGTTGTTCATGTGACGGACCTCTTATCCATAGGGATCGGATATATGCTGCAAACGATGCATCTTCCGCCAGAATTAGATCTTGCGATGATTGCCGGTTTATTTGAAATCACATTAGGAAGTCAGCTGACAGGGTCACAGGAAGTCACCCTTCTTGCTAAAACGATTGTCGTCAGCTTTATATTAGGATTCAGCGGGTTTTCTGTTCAAGCTCAGGTCGCCGGCATTCTGGCGGCAACAGATATACGCTTTAAACCGTTTTTCTTCGCTCGTTTGCTTCACGGAATTTATGCAGCTGTTTTTGCCTTTTTATTGTTCAAGCCTCTTTATGTCTCTCGATCTGACATGGCTCTCCCAGCAGGTGCCTTTGAAGCAAGCCAGCAGGTCGTCGTGTACAGCAGTGTGCTTTGGAATCAGCTTGTGACAGCTGGCCCATTGATCACGCTATGCAGCTTGATCTTGTATATCGCGCTATACTATCAGAAATTTAAAAAAGGATGAGTGCACGGTGCACTCATCCTTTAAATTTTTCTTTCAGCGCTGCTTCTACCTCTTTTGGGACAAGATCTTTGACTGATCCATGATATTTCGCTACTTCTTTGACAATGCTGGAACTTAAGAAGGAATATTGATTGTTGGTCATCATGAAAAACGTTTCAATTTCATCGTTTAACACTTTATTCATTGATGTGCCTTGCATTTCATATTCAAAGTCCGTCACAGCTCTTAATCCGCGTAAAATGACTTTGGCTTCTTTTTGTTTCGCATAATCAATAAGCAGACCGTGAAAAGATTCAACTTTGATATTTGGCAGATCCTTCGTCGCCTGGCGAATGAGCTCACACCGTTCTTCAACGGTAAATAACGGTTGTTTGGATGAGTTATTTAGTACACATACATACACTTCATCAAAGATCTTTGCACCTCTTTTGATGATATCCAAATGGCCCAATGTGACTGGATCAAAGCTGCCCGGACAAACGGCTATGTTTCCCATACTTTAATTTCCCCGCTTTCTATAGATCGTAATACCAGTCAACCCGTACAGTTCCTGTCTTGATATGTAAAGCTGTCCAGCTTCCTCTGGCAGTGTGACGTCCTTATCATGCTCACACACGATCACGCCGTCATCTGTTAATAAGGCATGCTCGTCAATCATTTCAAGAAGTGCTTTCAGCTGTTGATCTTTATAAGGCGGATCAAGAAAGATCGCTTGAAAGGATTCCTCTCGTTTCACAACGGCTGTGAGTGCACGCTTTGCCTCGTTTCGAAACACTTCACTTTGATCGAGCAGCGACAATTGATTGAGGTTTCCTTTAATCGTCTGAATTGCCTTCATATCTCGATCAACGAAAATGCAATGATCGAATCCTCTGGAAAGCGCTTCAATTCCTAAACCACCGCTTCCCGCAAATAAATCAAGGGCCCATCCGCCATCAAAATACGGGCCGATCATATTAAATATCGATTCTTTTACTTTATCTGTCGTCGGTCTTGTTGATTGACCTGGTACCGCTTTAAGTGTGCGGCCTTTTCTCGTTCCAGAGATGACTCTCATTTTCCCACCACTTTTTCTGCTTGCTTCTATTGGTTATTGTTTATGACAAAAAATTCAACATTATCTTACCACAACACTCCGCAGGGGACAATGCAAGGATTTTCATTCATTTTCTATGTATAGATCAAGGAAAGCGGGGTCATACTATTTATAACAGCATCTGATGTGGTGCTGTTGCCAACCGCGGAGAAGACTTACGTTTCCCCATAAGTTCTTCCTCCGGTTTCTCCTCTCCCTTTGCCTTCTCCTTAATGAATCATTAAGAATAGAAGGACCCCGCGGGTGATGCCGCGGGGATTTTTTTGTGTCTTTAAAAGCCCACTTTATAATCATACTCTTTTGCTTTGTCCAATTTGGATTCGTACTCTAATTTAATAAAAGGTTTATATGAAGGCTCAACACGCTTCACAAATGGCAATGAGCTGAGCTTAGCCATATGACGCTCGAGATCATTCATATCACAATAGATCACTGCATACTTCATTTTCCTTGAAATATAGTGAACATTTCCAAATTTTCTTAGCGCCTTTGACTGCTTTAACGAATGCAGCCAAACGACCATCCCTTGACGTTTGGTTTCCATCTTTTCACCTGCCGCTTTTTCAATTCTTTTCAGTCATTATGTAAAAGACGAGACATTCAAGTCTCGTCAAGATACTTTACAGCCACAGCTGCCACCTGATCCACAGCCACCGCCGCATGATGATAGACCATCAAAATATGGGTTCCCTGTTGGAACTTTGATATATGCTGATACAGCTTGACCGATTTCAATACTAATCTCATCTAAGATGGATTGAATCGCTGTTTCTGCTTTTTTGAAATCAACCACTGTATCGTGAAGATCTAACTTTCTTTTGACCTCACGCATTTCCTTTGAGATCGTTCTATAGTCCGGATGGTATTTGCCGAACCGCTGCACATCCTCATATTGCTCTTTTACTTTTGTAAAATGGGCAATAATTTGTTGGGCTTCTTCGTCTTGCTGGAGACGCTTAAAGCAGTTGCGGTAATGTTCAGCCTCCTCCGACTGAAGAATCATGGCAGCCAATTGATTCGCTTCCTCTTGGAGCTCCACAGATTCGATTGTCGCATACATAAATGTTGCACCTCCAATTCATAGTTTACCACGAAACCTATGGATCAGAAAATGCTTTTACGTGACAAATACATCCCATGTTTCTCTTTTCTGCTTATATTCTGGATGACGGGAATTGAGCACAACGGTCATTTTATGCTTTCCTTTTGAAAGATGCTTGACCACAAATGCAGCAGTATACTCATTGCCTGCACGTTTTCCGTCTACATACACTGTAAAATATCCCGTCTTCTCATTCTTTTTTAGACGCGAAGGTTCAAGATGAAAATCTTGTAGTGTACTTTCTATATAGACAGAAGACCCCTGCACTTTGTATTTTAAAAAGCCTTGCTGCTTCATTTCGCTTTCGGCTTGCTGCATCACTGGTACAGCTGGATCTTGCTTCATGACTTGCTTCTCTCCATGTTGACTTTGACACCCGGTGACAAGAAAAAGCAATGCGCATATTGACAGCATCCATTTCATCTTCTGATTCTCCTTTCATCTACTTTTATAGGATGCTCAGGAAATAGACATCTTAATCAACTCAAAAAAGCCTCACCCGGCTCCATTTTGATTGCGCATTGCTTGGAACATTTGAATCATCATTTCAGCCATTTGGACACTGTTGCTCAACTGACTCACACGATGAGGAATGGTTTTTTCGTAAAAATTCATTTTATCTAATTCAAAGGACGATAGCTTTTCAGGATGTCGAGTCAGCTGTCTGTACCAGAGAGGACGCTGTCTGATGAATTTGATTCGATCCTCTTCGGCCATGACAAACTCCTGTACTTCTTTCCGCACCAAAAGCATCCCCTTTCAATTAATCTTTCCTGAAGGAGAATGGGTGCTGACTGCCTCCAGATGAACCTTTCTTTGAGCCATTTGATGAAAATTGTCCGAGTAAGCTTTGTAAAGAGGAAATAGACTGGCTCATTTTGTTGATTTGTTCATTCATTTGATCAGCGTCCATTTTTTTCACAGCAGAAACCATTTTAGACATAAAATCTGCTTTTCCCAATTCACTTGGCTTAGAGGCTTTTTCTTCTTTACCGCCTTCAGATTGCGTTTGCCGGTAAGGAGACCACATCTCGTCTTCTTCACCAAACATGATCCAATTTTCGTATACACTTTGCCAGCTTTTTTCTTGCGTTTGCACTTCTTGAATTAACTTCGGATGGCGTCTGACGAATTGTTTAAATTCATCAATGGATGTTTGTTTTTGTTTGTTTGTCAAATCCTCACCCCCCATACAAATGCCTACTATACTATATACACCAGCAGCTATTTTGGTGAGCCTCTTTTTCAATCAAAAAAACAGCTGCGATTGTGCAGCTGCTTTCGTTTAAGATGTTTTCTTGATGAAGTTTTGAGTGTAGTATTTTTCTTTCACACCTACGCCAAGGTGTGTGTAATCTTTATTTAATAACGCCTTCCTGTGACCTTCACTATTGAGCCAGCCTTCTACCGCTGCAGGTCCATCTACATAATTATAGGCAATGTTTTCACCTGCGAGCTGAAATGCCACCTCTCCTCTTTCTAACCGGTCTTTCAGCGTACCGTATTTTTTAGATTCATGGGAGAAATAATGATTCCCTTTCATGTCCTCACTATGCATGAATGCCACTTCAGAGGTTTCATCATCCCACCTTAAGGTCGGCAGTTTGTACTTATGACGGATAATATTGGTCATATCAAAAATTTGTTTTTGACTGGAAGCTTCGATCTCTTTCCATTTTTCACCTGATATTGCCTCAGGTTCTATCAATTGACCACGATAGACGACCTCATATGGCTTTTGTTTCACAAATGTATCTGCGTTAAACGCCCTGATACTTGAAAGAGTGCTTTCAAACTTATCCATGTAAAGCTGAACATACACATCATCTCCCACTTTCACAGTGGGTCTTGTATTCATATCATCCTCTGAGAATTCAAAGCGGTATGAATTTTGTTCATCCTCTACATGAATGTAAGGTGCAATTTGTGTTTTTTTAAATACTTCACTTGTGGCTTGACCGATTTTAAACGGTTCGACATTGAGCCCGTCTCCTGTTGCAAACAGGGTCACCACTTTACTATCCTTTACCCCTACTTGAATATAGTGCTTCTTCGATTGGTTGTATATCCACCAGTCATAATCATATGCGGAAGGATCAATGCGATCTGGTTCTCCCAGCTGTTTAAGCACTTCGTTTGAAGATTTCCCCATAAAGGACATGAGCCCCTTTTTCGGGATGTTGATCGGCTTATCGCTAGATGTTTCTTCATTAGACACCTTCGGTTCATTGCTGTTTTCTTTTTCTGGTGAAGATCCATATTGAATAAACAGAACGTACGTTCCAGATATAATCAGGAGGATGAGGAGTGTTTTGAGCACAGTTTTCAAATAAACACCTCCGTTAAATTGGCAAGGTACAAAAAGTACCTTCTACTGTCATTTAAACAAAACTCGCTTCATTTATCAACGACAATACAGCCTATTTAACACGAATTTAAAATATGCCCCTCTTAATGAAGAAATCCTTGCCCGTGATCTTGATCCTGTTGAGAGATTTCTGTCAGTGCATCTCCCGCGCGATCATTTGATAAATCTTCGACTGATAAATCTCCAAGAGCGACAATCCCTGTTAATGCGCCATTTTTCACAACAGGAATGCGGCGGAGCTGGTGCTCTGACATCAGCCGGACAATTTCTTCAAGCGTTGCATCTTCTTCAGCTGTCAGTACTTCCTTCGTCATCAGCGAGCCCACTTCCTGTGAGTTTGGCTTTTTTTCTGCAATGCCTCTGAGTACAAGGTCACGGTCTGTCACTATGCCAACGAGCTGATCTCCGTCAACCACCGGAATGGCCCCAATGTCCGCGTCTCTCATTTTGACTGCCGCTTCATACGTATTGTCGTCTTGCTGGCATGTCACTACTTTTTTTGTCATAATATCTTTGATTTTTTTCGTTTTCACATCGATTCCTCCATCTGTTATTTTCTTTATTACTGTAACCAGGTTATAAAAGAACATACCTTTCACAGTTGAAAGTTTAACGCTTTCATACTATGATTGTCAGTAAAGGGAATTTTTATAAGGAGGGATTTTGGGTGAAGTTTGAAGGTACGGGGATTGAAAAGGTAGCAGCTGACTTAAATAAATTAGATTTCATCATGGAAAGTGAAGGATTTGTACGAGCCGATCAATGGGATTATGAGCGTGTGACGTACGACAGAAAGTATAACATGGTAGAGGGAACCTTTTATTTACGGATTTCCGGCTACGCCACCGAAGGAGATGTTGGTTCCAAAAGAGCACACATACAGCTTCTAACACCTTTACTTGGAAAACATTATTATCCGCACGGTGTTGAATACGGCGAAGGCGAAGATTTCCCTAAATCTCTCATCCAATCAAGCAAGAAAACGCTTGAACAGCTGAAAGATAAACTAGAAGCAATGACTGCTGAAGCATAAACGAAAGCACAGCCATATGGCTGTGCTTCAGCGTGTAGACAAACCCTTGCATTCTTTGTCAGTCCTGTGCGCTGGTGCTCACGAATGTCAAATTCGCTCCGCGCCAGTGCTCGTCCTTCCTAGACTTCAAAGGTTTTCTATCACGCTGAAAATGAAAAGAAGACAAAGGGCTAAATCAAGATCATTTTAGCCCTTTGTCAACAATCTGAGCACAGCCATACGGCTGTGCTTTTTTCATTCATATTTCGGAATCAGCGCATCTGGTACGGCATCTTTCGCTCTTTCTTTTCTTGCCCAGTCAAAGAACACAACAGCAAGGATCGAGCCGTACACAATCTCCTGAATAATTTTCATCAAAATCGCGCCTAGCTGCTGGTCCTCTAGCAGCGGCAAGGTATGGAACATTTCAGGACCTGTGAGCGCAAGGCCTGCCAGCATATCACTTGGCACGCATAAGTGCAGTGCCTGTATCCAAGCGCCAGCATCAGAATAGGTTGCATAGATCGGTGCCTCACTAAACATGATGAGAGCACACGCAGGAGTCATCAATATTCCGTCTGCCATGATATAACCAAGCTTTAAAATGCCTGTAATCTGCGGCTGACTTTGGACTTTATGAACGAGCGGCCACCACATGAAAAAGGCAGCGATAAAAATGACCACCGTCATCAACGCATGATAAAACGGATCTGTTTTCACAAAATCAAACACAAGCGGAATGTGATACATCGAAAACAAGCCGTTAAATCCAAGCAATGCAATTAAAGGCTTGGAAAACAAACGAAAAATTTGCTGAATGCCTGGTGTTTGTATGATCCGCTCCCAAATGGCCGCAGGTAATCCTGTAATAAGGAGAGGCGGAATGACTAAATAGAGCACCGCCATTTGCGCCATATGTGCACTAAACATAATATGCCCCATTAAATCAATTGGGCTTCCTTTCACGGCGTATAACAGGACAAGCCCCGTCAGAAACAACGTTTTCTCTTTCACCGTCGCACGGTGCTTTCCCTTTGTCACAAGAAGCAGATAAAGAGCAGCTGCTATGACAATACTAGTCAAATAGTAAGGGCTCCATAATGCCCGAAATCCGAATATTTCTAAGTTCTCCATTGCTGCGCCTCCTTCAAGGGCAAAGCGGGCTTACCACCAAATAATGGTCAAAAAGGCTAATACGGTAATAAACGCGACAAACACACCTGAGTAAAGAAACAATGCGGGTGTTTCATGCCCTTTTTGGTTCATGTGCATAAAATAATAAAGCTGAAAAGCCACCTGAATAACTGCAAGCAATAAAATAAATGGTACTGCGAACCAGTTCCCAACGTCTTCAGAAGCGATTGTTAAAAAGGCAACAAAGGTTAATCCAATCATCAAGCCGAAAGAAATGAGCTGATGCTTCATTTCTTCGGCATTTTTCTTTTTACGGTATACAAGATCGACTTTAGACTGATTTGTGTTTTTATTTCCCATTCTTATCCCACCATTCCCATTAAATATACAACGGTAAAGATGAAGACCCACACAACATCAATGAAGTGCCAATACAGACTTGCCACATAATATTTCGGCGCATTGTATAAATCGAGTCCGCGTCTCATATTTCGAATCATAAGAGCGGTAATCCAGCAAAGTCCGAAGGCGACGTGAGCCCCGTGAGTTCCGACAAGTGTATAGAAGGAAGAACCAAGAGCTGAGCTGGTAATTGTAAATTCATACGCATGCACATAATGATAGAACTCATAAATTTCAACCCCTAGAAATGAAGCACCTAATAGCACAGTCACGCCAAGCCAAAGCTGCATCTTTTTAAAGGCAAAGTTTTTCATATGATACATTGCATACACACTCGTTAAACTGCTCGTCAGCAGAAGCATCGTGGCAATAAAGACAAGTGTGAGATCAAACATATCAGTTGTTTTTGCTCCGCCTGCATTAGAGTTTTTCAGCGCCAAATACGTGGCAAAGAGCGATGCAAACAGAACGGTTTCTCCCCCAAGAAACAACCAGAACCCGACGAACTTATTCTTTCCTTCTAACGTGGCTTTCTCAGGAGAAGCCGGAAAGGTTTCTGCTGTCATTTTTTGTGGTTCCATTATGCTTTCACCCCTTTATCATCGTCATCGGTCAAATCTTCTTTGTGAATATGGTACCCATGATCATCTTTAAGAGAGCGAACCAGCATGGTAGCAAATGTAATGCCAAGACCAATGAAAATCACTGGAAGTCCCCAGCTGTGCTCTTGACGATACATGAAGCCAAACGCTGAAACAAATAGACCGAATGAGATAATGACAGGTAAGATGGAATTATTCGGCATGTGAATATCATCAAGCGGTTCAGATGCTGTCATTCCTGTTTTACCATCCATTTTTTCAATCCATAAAGGATCTAGTCCTCTGACAAGCGGAAGCTGTTTAAAGTTGTATTCTGGCGGAGGTGAAGACACTGCCCATTCAAGCGTTCTTCCGTCTCCCCAAGGATCGCTCGATACACGCTCTCCTTTTGCTGTAGTCCAGATGATGTTAATCAGCATGATGACAACAGCTACAAACATAAACAGTGCCCCAATCGTACTGATCAAGTTCCCAAGGTCTAGCCCCTGACCTGACAGGAATGTAAAGACTCGGCGCGGCATGCCCCAAAGCCCGAGAAAATGCTGGATAAAGAAGGTTAAATGGAAACCGATGAAAAACAGCACAAAGCCAATTTTCCCAAGCTTCTCATTCAGTATTTTTCCAAACATCTTCGGCCACCAGTAATGCACACCAGCTAAAATACCGAATACGACCCCGCCAATAATGACGTAGTGGAAATGCGCCACGACAAAGTACGTATCATGGAACTGATAATCTGCTGCAGCTGCTGCAAGCATGACTCCGGTTACCCCGCCAAGTAAAAACGACGGTATAAAGGCAACGGAATACAGCATCGGCGTTGTAAACTTCACATTACCGCCCCATATGGTGAGCAGCCAGTTGAATACTTTAATTCCTGTAGGTACCGCAATCGCCATTGTGGCTACAGCAAAGATCGCATTGGCAATCGGACCAAGTCCTGTTGTGAACATGTGATGCGCCCATACCATGAATCCAAGGAAACCAATCAATACAGTAGCGAACACCATGGACGAATAGCCAAACAACCTTTTTCTTGCAAACACTGGAATGATTTCAGAGAATATTCCGAATGCTGGCAGGATTAAGATATATACTTCTGGGTGTCCGAAAATCCAGAACAAATGCTCCCAGATGATTGTATTTCCGCCGAGCTCTGGATTGAAAAAGCTCGTATCAAACATTCTATCAAGCATCAGCATCGCAAGCCCTGCTGTAAGTGGCGGGAATGCGAATAAAATCAGTGCTGAGGCGACAAATGTCGTCCATGTAAAGAGCGGCATTCTCATATACGTCATACCAGGCGTTCTCATATTAATAATCGTTGCAAGAAAGTTGATCCCGGCAATCAGCGTACCAATACCCGCTATCTGCAAACCTAAAATATAGAAATCCATGCCGTGCCCTTCTGAATTAAGCGTGAGCGAGGCGTATGCAGTCCAGCCTGCATCAGGTGATCCACCCATAAACCATCCAAGGTTTAAGAAAATTCCTCCGAAAAAGAACAGCCAAAAACCAAGTGAATTCACAAACGGAAACGCTACGTCACGTGCACCAATTTGAATGGGTACAACCGCATTCATTAATGCAAATAAAAGCGGCATTGCTGCAAGGAAAATCATCGTTGTTCCATGCATCGTCATGACTTCATTGTAAAACCCTGCACTTACAAAATCATTTTCAGGGATGGCTAGCTGAATACGGATAATCATCGCTTCCAGGCCGCCAATTAAAAAGAAAAATCCCCCTGCCACTAAATATAGTACGGCAATTTTTTTGTGGTCAACCGTCGTCAAGTAATCCCATAAGACAGCGCCAAACCCCCGCTTTTTAGCTATTGTACTCACCATGAAATCCCCCTCTTATCTCCCATTTGCCCCTTTTCATATAGATGTCTATCTTAACTTTACACAGACTGTGTCTGACAGATGGCTACTCTCGGTTGTAGAGACATATTCGGGAGCTCTTAACAAAAACTTCACATCGATCACATACCCTCTTGCACATTCGCATTAGAAATTACTCGATTTTAAGTCCTTTTAAATACTCATAAAGTGCATCTGCTTCTGAGTCATTTAATTTAGGGTACGTCCCTGTCATTTTATTCCCTGGTTTAAAGCTCTCTGGATCTTTCAGCCATGCTTTCACATTTTCTTTGTTCATATCTTTGATTCCAGCTACTTTCGTTCGGTCTCCGAAGGTCGCAAGGTTTGGTGCCGTCCTTGCCGCTTCCGGCCGTTCGTCACCAGGCTCTACTGCATGACAGCTCAAGCAGTTTTTCTCTTTAAATAATTTTTCACCTTCAAGAGCGAGATCTTTTGTGGATGTAGGCTTCTTGTAATCAGCCATTTTTTTCGTCCATCCTAAAAACTCATCTTGAGAAAGCGTTTTAACTTTAAAGTCCATTAAAGCATGCGAGGGACCGCAAAGCTCTGCACATTTCCCGTAGAAATATTCTCCTGCATCTTTCGTTCGTTTTGAATCAAAGGTTAAATAAAACTTGTTTTCATTTTCTGTGTTTGTATCAATTTTACCGCCAGCCGATGGAACCCAGAAAGAGTGTTTCACATCGGATGCTTTCAGCTTAAAGTACACCTTTTGATCTGTCGGTACAATCAATTCCTGACTTGTGACAATCCCATAATCAGGGTATTCGAATTCCCACCAATATAAACTGGCTCTTACATTGACAACAAGTGTCTTTTCAGGATCTCGTTTTTTCTTATCCATAGCGCTTGTATCCCCAAGCTCAAGCGTGTATGCCACAACAGGCACAACGAGAATAATGAGGAGAAGAATCGGAATCGCTGTCCACGTAATTTCTAGGTTACGGTTCCCTTCCACCTGCTTTGGAATCGTATCTTCTCCCACTTTAGAACGTTTGAATTTAATGATGACGTAAAAGAAAATGATCGATACAACAATGACGACAAGAACCATAATGAGTGTACTCAGTACCGTTAGGAAAAACTGTTTATCTGCTACTTCCCCAACTGGTTTGAGTGTTGATAAGTATGGTTCACCACAGCCCGCCAAAACGAGCGTCAGTAAGAGAAACAGTGAATAAACACGCCATTTTCTTATCATAATTTGTCCCAACCCCTTTTGCTTGATCTCCTTTGCCTTTCGCTTATTACCTCTTATTTATAAAATCACTTTTCACCCATTCATAACCCCCGCCTCTTATAAAAGCACTTACATTTCCTCTTTTCATAAAAAAATGATGTTTTTACTCAAAATACCATCTATGTATAAACAGAAAGCCGCCTAAATAGAACTGAATATCAGGCGGCTTTCATAGTTGTTAGAAAATGTTGTGTTATAAGATATAGCCATTGTTTTGATGTGATCAAAGTGTATTTTACTCTAGAATAGTGTAATGATAATCATCGCGACGAAAAAGATGGTTAAGTAGTTTAATGAATAAACGAACATGAGCGTTGACCACTTCATGACGTCTTTCATTTTAAAGCCCATAAGGCCAATGACGAGCCATCCAATATTCAGCAATGTGCCAAGTGCGACAATCGGCCATCCTAATCCACCTAAGAAAAATGGAAGTGGAAGAAGACATGCTGTCCAAATGATGATTTGGCGTTTCGTGACTTCAAAGCCATAAACGACTGGCAGCATTGGAATACCTGCCTTACGGTAATCTTCCGTTTTCTTAATCGCAAGTGACAGGAAGTGAGGGATTTGCCAAATGAACATAATCATAAACAAAACCCAAGCCGTTGTGTCAATTGTACCTGTGACAGCTGTCCAGCCGATTAATGGCGGCACCGCACCAGATACACTTCCAATAACGGTATTGATGGTGTAATGACGTTTAGACCACATGGTGTAAAGAACTGCATAAGTAAAGACTCCGATAAAACCAATCACTGCTGATGTTATGGTTGTCATCAGAAGCATGATGAGTCCAAGTACAACAAGCAAAATACCAAATGCATACGCTTGCCCCGGCTGAATCTTACCTGTAACCGTCGGTCTTGTTTTTGTTCTTTCCATTAATATATCAATATCACGGTCAAACGCATTATTAATGGCGCATGAACCGGCAATAATAAGAGAAGAACCAATCATTGTTAACAGCACAATATCAAGATTCCCAAGGAAACTCATACCTGTAAAATAAAAAGCAAGCCACATTCCAGTAAATGTTGTAATGAAGTTGGAATTGACGATGCCCATTTTAATCAGAGCAAGAAAATCTTTCCAAGCTGTTGTTTCTTCTATTTGTCCATGAATAGCTGCTTCCGCGGCTGTTTTGGAATTTGCCAATGTGTATAACCTCCCTTGCCCAAACCTTCAAACGAACAAATGAAACGTAAATTCGTTACAACTCTATCATACAAGATAAACAGCTGTAAAAAAACATCCTATTAAATAATAAACGACAATCTTGAAGTTATTTGTGAACTTTTCGTGAATTTATAAGGATTTATGTGTGTTTCAGAAGGCGGTGCAAAATGAAATATTCTCTCCTCTATTTCTATCAGACTGTCAAAGAAAGATCAAGCACTCTAAATCTGTAAACTTTGTGAACTAACATATCATTTTTTTGTGAACTTTGGTCATTATGAATTGCAACAGAACACGCATTTGGCTTAAACTTGAGAGCATATGAGGTTTTTCATTTAGATCAGAAGTTTTTTAGAGAAGGTGAAATAATTTGATGAAATTTGCTTTAAGGTTATTGAGCGTGATCACAACGTTTGTGATGCTGATCGTTTTGATTGGCGGTGCGCTTGTGACGAAAACCGGCTCGGGTCTTGGCTGCGGCCGGCAGTGGCCCCTTTGCCACGGACGTTTCTTCCCTGAAATGAACACTGCTTCCATCATCGAATGGAGTCACCGCATGTCAACAGGGGTTTCCACCATTCTTGTTCTGGCACTGGCGGTCTTATGCTGGAAAAAGATTAGTCCAGTATTCCGTGAAACCAAATTTTTGGTCATCATGTCGATTATATTCTTACTGCTTCAAGCGCTTTTAGGAGCTCTAGCCGTCGTGTTTGGTTCTAACGCCCTTGTGATGGCACTGCACTTCGGTATTTCACTCATTTCTTTTGCTTCAGTGTTACTGCTTGCGCTTCTTGTATTTGAAGCAACCAGATCTGAAACAAAGCTTGTGAAGCCGCTTCATATCGGCAAAAAAATGCAGTTCCATATTTATGGTTTGATCACCTATACGTATATCGTGGTGTATACGGGTGCTTATGTGAGGCATACAAAGTCAAGCCTTGCTTGTTCTGTCTTCCCGTTTTGTTCAAAAGACGGTGCACTTCCAGCGTACTTTAATCAGTGGGTGCAAATGTCTCACCGAGCAGCAGCACTTCTTTTATTCGTCTGGATATTTGTTGCGATGTTCCATGCCATGAAACATTATAAAGAACAGAAGCAGCTGTATTATGGATGGATCATTTCAGCCATTCTGATTACACTTCAAGCCATTTCAGGTGTGATGTCTGTTTATTCTCAGCTTGCACTTGGTTACGCGCTGGCTCATTCATTCTTTATTTCCGGTTTGTTTGGGATACTTTGTTACTTCTGCTTACTCATTGCCCGGTTTAAATATGAAAGCAAAGAACCATTCAAATAAGAATTTGTATCCCCCTTTCATGCGGAATGGGGGATTTGTTTTATTGTTGTTTTGCTTCTTCAAATAGCGAAATGGCTTTTTTGCGTCTTTCTTGATGATCAACTGTCGGCAGCGGGTATGTATCACCTAGCACACATTCCGATTTCAGTTGTTCATCTAATGGCATTTTAATTGGTTCATGTATCCACTTTTCATCGACATGCTCTAGCTCTGGTACATATCTTCTAATATATTCCCCGCTCGGATCAAATCGCTTCGACTGGGTCGTTGGGTTAAAAATACGGAAGTACGGCACGGCATCTGTCCCGACAGAGGCAGCCCACTGAAATCCTCCGATATTTGACGCCTCATCATAATCCACAAGTTTTTTTGCAAAATACGCTTCGCCCTTTCTCCAATCAATCAAATAATCCTTTGTTAAAAATGAGGCTGTGACCATTCGCAAGCGGTTATGCATCCAGCCCACCTCATTTAACTGTCTCATCCCTGCATCAACGAGCGGAAAGCCTGTTTCCCCTTTACACCAAGCTTCAAACAGCGCCTCATCTTCATTCCATTTCATTCCTTGAAACGCCGAATTGATTTCTTTTTCTTTCATCTCTGGATAATGTGCATAAATCATATGGTAAAAATCGCGCCATGCCAGCTCTTTGATAAAGGTCTCTCTACCCTCGTCTTCAAATAGTGCTTCTTCATACATCGCATGAAAAATCGTTCGGATCGAAATAGTGCCTGTTTTTAAGAAACGCGACAGCTTGCTCGTTCCAAAAAGAGACGGAATATCTCGTTTCTCATGGTAACGCGTTAATCTTTTTTGGATAAAGTGATGCAGCGTGTTCATCGCTTTGTCAGAGCCGATTTGATCAAACTTCCTTGAGCAGCCCTTTATCATGTCACACAGTTTGTCATTTCCTTTTTGCGAAAGTGACTCATCACAAATCGTATGCTCGCTGCTGAAAAATGATTTGTCAACTTTTATCACAGGCTGCTTCTCTTGCTTCCGCCATGATTGATAGTATGGGGTAAACACTTGATAATGTGAGCCATCTGCTTTTAAAATATCTCGTGCCCCGTGAAGATGTGTATCTTGCCACGTTGACACATGAATGGCCTTCTTTTCTAAAAAATCGGTTACTTGCTGGTCACGCCTTTGGCCGATACCCACTTCATCTTCATTAAAAAAGACGGCTTTGATGTCATACACATCCATGACCTGCTGAAAGGCGCGCAGGACATCATCATGGAGAAGGTGAACATAAATTTGAGATTCTCTCGCTTCCTTGACGAAATGCGCCAAGTTTTGAAAGAAATGTTCGTTGTTTATATCCAGTTCCATTTCAGTAAAAAATGGATCTAGATGATAAAGAGCCAATAATTTGTACTCGTGTTTTTTTGCATATGTGATCGCTTTTGATAAGGCGATATGATCATCCAATCGCATATCTCGGCGAAACCAAATCACGACAATTTCCAACTTTCTTCACCTCACTCTATAGTGTAATCACTCTCGCAGGCTGCTGCACATTTTAATGCGCTCAAAAAAAGACACATCACGATGGATGTGTCTCACTTATTATTCAGGCTTTAACACAATCAGCAGATCACCGGTTTGAATCGGTTCTCCATTTGTCACATGTATTTCATCTACGACCGCAGTGAATGGCGCTTGTACAGTCGTTTCCATTTTCATGGCTTCATTGATCATCAAATGCTCACCTTGCGAGATTTTCTGTCCTTTTTCCACGAGCACTTTGATGACAGTGCCTGGCATTGATGCGGCAATGTGATTTGGATTTGAACGGTCCGCCTTCATTTTTTCTTGAACGGAGGATTTGATGCTTTCATCCTTAATCACCACTTCACGCGGCTGGCCATTTAACTCAAAGTAAAGAACTCTTGTGGCATCTGGATTCGGTTCTCCAATCGACACGAGTTTGACAATCAGGGTTTTTCCTTTTTCGATTTCTACCTCAATCTCTTCACCAAGCCTCATCCCATAGAAGAACGTTGGAGTGTCAAGAACAGAGATGTCCCCATAGCTTTCTGCTGTTTGGACAAATTCAGAAAAGACTTTTGGATATAAGGCATACGCAATCGCGTCTTGCTCTGTCAGCGTCAGGTCATGAGATTCTTTGAACTGCTGCTGAATAGCTTCAAAGTCCACTGGCTTCAGCTTCTCACCAGGTCTGACAGTGAGCGGTTCTTCTCCTTTTAAAATCAGCTTTTGTAATTTTTCAGGGAATCCGCCATGCGGCTGGCCTAAATAGCCTTTAAATAATTCCACAACAGAATCCGGGAAGTCTAATGTTGCTCCTTTTTCATAGACATCTTCCTCTGTTAAATCATTTTGCACCATATAAAGTGCCATGTCTCCAACTACTTTAGAGGAAGGTGTGACCTTCACAATATCACCAAACATGTCATTCACACGTCTGTACATTTCTTTTACTTCGTTCCAGCGGTCGCCAAGGCCAACACCTTTCGCCTGCTGCTGCAAGTTACTATACTGACCGCCAGGCATTTCATGCTCATAAATTTCTGTATGAGGTGAGTTCATGCCGCTTTCGAATTCACGATAGTATTTTCTGACAGAATCCCAGTATTGAGAAAGGTGTTCGACAGATTGGACGTTCATGTCTGGCTTTCTTTCATGTCCATCTAAAGCATAGTACAGTGAGCTTGCACTTGGCTGCGATGTGAGTCCTGCCATAGAGCTGACGGCCACATCCACAATATCAACGCCTGCATCAATCGCTCTTGCATAGGTGAACAGTCCATTTCCACTCGTATCATGCGTATGAAGATGGATAGGGATCGTGAGCTCATCTTTTAAAGCAGAGACTAACTCATAAGCTGCCTGCGGCTTTAATAATCCCGCCATATCTTTAATACCTAAAATATGTGCACCGGCAGATTCAAGCTCTTTCGCAAGAGATACATAATACTCAAGATCATATTTCGGACGAGATGGATCAAGAATGTCCCCCGTATAACAAATGGCTGCCTCTGCCACTTTGCCTGATTCACGAACAGAATCAATGGCAAGCGTCATGCCTTTGACCCAGTTTAAGCTATCGAAAATACGGAAGACGTCAATGCCTGCTTCGGCCGACTCCTTTACAAATGCTTTAATCACATTATCCGCATAGTTTGTATATCCGACAGCGTTTGATGATCTTAAAAGCATTTGGAACAACGTGTTTGGCACTTCTTGGCGTAGCTCTTTTAATCGTTCCCAAGGATCTTCTTTTAAGAAACGGTACGCAACATCAAATGTAGCGCCGCCCCACATTTCCATACTAAACAGCTCTGGCCATAAACCTGCTGTTGGCTGGGCAACTTTCTTTAAATCATGTGTTCTGAAGCGTGTCGCAAGCAGAGACTGATGCGCATCCCTAAAGGTTGTATCTGTTAAAAGGACGCTATTTTGTTCTTTCACCCAATTGGCAAGGCCCTCAGGTCCATGTGTGTCTAACAATTGTTTTGTCCCAGACGGAATCTCTTGATGTAGAGGAAGCTTCGGTACAATTGGCTTGTCAAAATGAGGCTTCTTTTTCTCCGCTATACCAGGGAATCCATTAATGGTCACGTTACCAATATAAGTCAGCATCTTCGTTCCACGGTCTTTTTGCTTAGGGAAATTAAATAGCTCTGGCGTTGAATCGATAAACGACGTATCGTATTCCCCTTTTAGAAACTTCTCATGCTTTGCCACGTTTTCAAGAAACGGAATGTTTGTTTTAATCCCGCGAATCCTGAATTCCTGTAAATTTCGGACCATTTTAGCAGCCGCTTGGTCAAATGTGAGCGCCCATGTGGACAGCTTGACCAATAGTGAATCGTAATAAGGTGTAATGACTGCACCTTGAAAGCTGTTCCCTGTATCAAGTCGTACACCAAATCCCCCACCTGAACGGTAGGCCATAATTTTTCCTGTGTCTGGCATAAAATCATTTAAAGGATCTTCTGTTGTGACCCTTGATTGAATGGCAAAGCCATGTGTAAAAATATCTTCTTGCTTTGGTATACCGACTTCCTTGCTGTGAAGGTCATGACCCTTTGCGACAAGAATTTGGGTTTGGACGATATCGACACCTGTGATCATTTCAGTGATCGTGTGTTCTACCTGTACCCTTGGATTGACTTCAATAAAGTAAAACTCTCCATTTGCGACAAGGAATTCTACAGTCCCTGCATTAATATACGATACATTCTGGGCCAGCTGAACAGCCGCTTCGCAAATATCTTCACGCAGTTGATCTGTAAGAGACACACTTGGCGCCACTTCAATGACCTTTTGATGCCGCCTTTGAACAGAGCAGTCACGCTCATATAAATGAATGATATTGCCGTGATTGTCACCAATCACCTGCACCTCAATATGTTTCGGATTTTCAATCAGTTTTTCAACGTATACTTCGTCATTTCCAAAAGCAGCTTTTGCCTCTGACTTCGCACGGTCATAGGCTTCCTTCAGCTCCTCTTTCGTTCTGACAATCCGCATACCTCGGCCGCCGCCGCCTAGTGAAGCTTTAATAATAAACGGGTAACCGTATTCTTCACCGAATTTTTCGACTTCTTTGACCGAATCAACTGGTCCGTCACTTCCTGGAATGACTGGAATTCCAGCTTTTTTCGCTTCATCTCTTGCCTTTACTTTATCTCCAAACATATCTAAATGCTGAGAAGTTGGACCGATAAATTGAATGCCTTCCTCTTCGCATCGTCTTGCAAAATGAATATTTTCAGATAAAAATCCGTAACCTGGATGGATCGCATCCACGTCATTTCGTTTTGCAATTTCGATGATCCCCTCGATATCAAGGTAGGCATCAATCGGTTTTTTCCCTTCTCCAACTAGATATGCTTCATCTGCTTTATAGCGATGATAAGAGCCCGAGTCTTCTTTGGAATAAATGGCCACTGTACGTAAATTGAGCTCCGTACAGGCCCTGAAGACTCTGATAGCAATTTCCCCTCTGTTTGCAACTAGAACCTTTTGAATTGTTCTCTGTGACATTTCTCACTCCTCCATATCCCTTAAAATTTTATATGTACTCTATAATAAAGGAAGAAATGAAAACTGTACACTTTTGTTTTCTAAAGATTCAAAGTTTTCTGCAATCCATTTTTTTGAACTGATGGCTTGCTCATTGATTTTTTCTTTTTGTAACGCTCTTTATATTCAGTAAACATGCTGATATTCAGCAATATTCCCATACAGCCGCTAAGTAAAATGATGGACGATCCCCCGTAGCTGATAAATGGAAGTGTGACCCCTGTAATCGGAATCAGACCTGAAACACCGCCTAAATTAATGCATGTTTGGATCGCAATCATGGAGGAAATTCCTATTGCAAGCAAACTTCCAAATGGATCTTCACACTTTCTTGCAATATAAAAACCTTTCACGACGATGAAGCCAAGGAGAGCGAGAACAAAAAATACACCGAAAAAGCCAAGCTCTTCTGAAATGATCGCCATGATAAAATCTGTATGCGGCTCTGGAAGATATCCGTACTTTTGAACGCTTTCTCCGAGACCCAGTCCAAAAAAGCCGCCTGATCCAATGGCATAATAGGAATTAATCAATTGATGTCCAGTCGCCCCTGCATCTTTAAATGGATCTTGGAAACTCTCAAAACGCCCGAGACGATTTTGCGTGAAAATTTTATCCCAAAAAAGAATAATAAATGGGGTCACGACGACCATCACGGCACTAAATAGCGCCAGCAGCTTCGCAAGTGTTTTCCCGCTAAAGCCTGAGCATAAAATCATCGCAAGGGCAATCATGCCAATGATAAAGGCTGTCCCATAGTCTGGCTGCAAAATGATAAATCCGCATAAGATCGAGACAATCACGATGGGAGGTGTGACTCCTCGTAAAATATGATCAATATAATGCTGCTTTTTTGCATACACAGCAGCAAGATAGATAATGACGACAATCTTCACAAATTCCGCTGGCTGAAGACTAAATGGGCCTATTTTAATCCAGCTTCTTGCGTTCCCTGCAATATGACCGCCAAAGTACACATAGATGAGTGAAAACACTGATAGCAGCAGCATACCGATCTGAAATTTCTTATTTGAAAACAGCTGATATGGAACTAGTGCTGTAAAGAACAAGATGACCGCTCCAACGATCATAAATAAAAGCTGTTTCTTAAAAAAATTATCTGGTGCGGCATCGTATCTGATCACAGATGTAATCATACTTGAGCTATACACCATGACCAAACCGAATGCGCTAATTAAGATAATGGCGAACAATAATGAGTAGTCATACGATTTTAGCATTCTCTTTAACATATAATCCTCTTCCTAACGTCTGTTTCTACTGCTTGATATCCTCTTAGCTGTTTTTATTCTACTACATTTTCTCCGTTTGATCTCGTTTTACCTCTTTTATATTGTTCGTCATTCATGAAAGAATCAAGTCCGTTTGACATCAATCAATGAAAAGAAAATAGAGGACAAAAAAACTCAAACTTATGTTGTGGAAGTTTGAGTTTTCAATCATTATTTTTTTGTGAACGCATCATGAAGTGCGGAAAGCTCTCTCTCAAGTTTATCGAGTAGTTTCTTACCTTCATGTTGATCAACTAATCCAAGCCGGACAGCAAAATCAATTTCTCTCGATAATCCGAACATTTGAGTATCTAAAACCTCTTCATAAAGAGGACATTGCGGCATCGTTAAGTTGTCCATTTGCACTTGGATCAATTTTAAAATTTTATCTGCATCCAATTTTAATAAAGCCAGTGCTTTTTGCCGATGATCGACTAAAATTTCTGACGCCAAAAGTATCCCTCCGTTCCCCAGGCGAGTACCTAATTCTTCTATTTATCATAAAGCGAAACGCCCAAAATTGCAAGCAGATTTGTACAGTTCGCTTTGTAAAAATAAAAAGAAGCCTTCCTTCATTAAAAGATACTCATCTCATATTTTTCACTCATCAGCTCAAGCAGCTTAATCCCAGCAATACTATTCCCTTTTTCATCCAGAGCTGGACCGAAGATACCGATCCCGAAATCATATGGTGCCGCCCCCATAATCCCGCCTGAGACACCGCTTTTAGCAGGAATTCCGATGTTAATGGCAAATTCTCCGCTCGCATTGTACATGCCGCACGTCACCATAAAGGTTTTACAAATTCTAGCGACATCTTTCGAAAGAATCTGCTTACCCGTCTCTGGATGTCTGCCGTCTAATGAAAAAACACAAGCAATTTTCGCCAAATCCAAGCTGTTCATCATGATGGCACATTGTTTCGTATAGACGTCCATGACTTCTTCTACGTTCCCTCTAATAATATGATATTGCTTCATATAATAGCACATCGCCCGGTTAATCATGGATGTCTCAAATTCGGAGGCAGCTGTTTCTTTGCAGTATGTAATGCTTTTGTCATTTGCCAGCTCTCTAATGAAGCCAAGCAAACGGCTCAGCTGATCTTGCGGAGTCGCTCCTCTGATTAAACTCGTGACTGCGAGCGCCCCTGCATTAATCATTGGATTCAGCGGTTTATTCGGGCTCGCTGTTTCCAGTTTGATCATCGAATTAAACGGGTCACCTGTTGGTTCTTGTCCAACAAATTGAAATACTTTTTTTGGTCCTTCTTCTGAGAGCACGAGCGCAAGTGCTAATACTTTTGAAATGCTTTGAAGAGTAAAACGTTTATCTACATCTCCTGCCGAGTGGCACGTATTACTCACATGATACACAGCCACAGATAAATCCGTCTGATCCGCTTTGCCGAGTGCGGGAATATAGGATGCTACTTGACCATCTTTGGCCACTTTTTTTGCTTCTTCTACAAATCGCTGAAGCTCTTCATTGTCGCGACATGCCATGCCTAATATCCTCCCTATCTTTCATGTAAGATTAGTGTGTACAAGGAGACGCATGTTTATGAAAGTGACAAAGCGGGGGAAAACTTCTATAATTTATGTTGGAAAGGGGTTGTCTTGAACATGAGCATCATTCAAATCAAGGGGAACGTACAGTACAAGATCACCATTGATCCAAGTGTATGGATTTTTGATGACCGTAAATTTTTAATGGATTCATTCTTTGAAAAAAGTGCAGAAAGTGAAGAGAATCAGCTAGATCAGGAGCTTGACCAAGAGCGGGTCATAAGAGAAGGTCAAACACTTCCACCCACGTTAAAAACAGAGAAGAAGTACGAAAAGGAAAGACTTGTCACAGGCAGCTTCGGGATGAAGCTTGGCGATATGCTAAAAAATGCTGAGCCGCTTGAACATGCGGATACGTGCGAATTTGTCACAGAAACAGGTACAATTGCTGTGCCGCTTTCTCAGGCAATGGAGAGTATTGCTCATTTCAGCCAAAATGGTAAGCCAATCACAGAAGAAGGACCAATCCACGTCTATTTCGCGGATCAGTCCAACCTCACTCAGCCGATAAAAGGTGTCAAAGAGCTGATGATTACATAAGTCAGAGGGTCTGGACTATAGCAAATCAGCGGCAAGCTGTGCAAGTCCAGACCTTTCTCCTTTGACAAGCTTGACATGTCCAGAGATTTGCTGTCCTTTGAACCGCTCGATCACATACGTTAGCCCATTATTTAAGCTGTCTAAATAAGGATGATCAATCTGCTCTGGATCTCCCATCAGCACAATTTTACTTCCTTCTCCGACTCGCGTTAATAATGTTTTCACCTCGTGCTTTGTTAAATTCTGCGCCTCATCAATGATAATAAATTGATCAGGTATACTTCTTCCCCGGATATACGTTAATGCTTCGACTTGAATAGATCCAATTCCCGCCAAAATCGCATCAAGCTCTCCAGGCTTTTTTGTATTAAATAAAAACTCTAGGTTGTCATAGATCGGCTGCATCCATGGTCTGAGCTTTTCTTCCTTTTCTCCTGGCAAGTAGCCTAAGTCTTTCCCAACAGGTACGATTGAGCGCGCCACGATCAATTTTTTAAACATACCGAGGTCCTCTGTCTGCATTAATCCGGCAGCAAGTGCAAGCAATGTTTTACCAGTCCCCGCTTTTCCGATCAGCGTCACGAGCGGAATGTCACGGCGCAAAAGCAGCTCGAGTGCCATCGTCTGCTGGACATTTTTTGGACGGATTCCCCAAATATACTCTTGATCATAAACGAGACGTTTCACATGCTCTGCCTTTAGATCAAGCATTCCTAAAGCAGAACCGCCTTCATTTCCCTTCATGATGACAAATTGATGAGGGTTGAATGGTGCACTTGTGACCTCTTTTATTGGTAATTGATTTTGCTTATAAAATGTATTCAATTGCTCAGTCGGAATGTAGAGCTCATGATAGCCATTATCGATGTCTTCATTTTGCAGAACACGGTCACTTAAGAAGTCTTCTGCTTGAAGCCCTATGGCATCCGCCTTTACCCGCACTAAGACATCCTTGCTGACCAAAATGACAGGCCGGCCATGAGGTTTTGTTTCTTCCTCTAAGCTCAAATTTTTCGCGACTGCCAAAATCCGATTATCGTTCGTTTTTTCAATAAAAATTTCTTGAAGCTCATGGAAGGAGCGGTGATTCAGTTCAATGCGCAGCGTCCCTTTTGATTCTAGTGTAATTTTTTCATGCAGTTTCCCTTTCGATCTTAAACCGTCGATTAAGCGTGAGACACGCCGGGCATTTTGCCCAACCTCGTCCATATATCTCTTTTTCGAGTCTACTTCTTCTAACACAACGGCTGGTATGACGACCTCGTTGTCTTCAAATGAAAAGATTGAATTCGGATCCTGTAATAACACATTTGTGTCTAATACATAAATTTTACTCAGGTCCTTCGCCTCCTGATCGGGGTTTCATTCATCCTTGTCTTTCCCAAAACGATTGTTAAAATATATGTTTTCATGAATAAAGTTAGAAGGTTAATTCAACAATAAAATAAATCATGCAGTTTGTGAAGGAGGGAATATAGATGCGACTATTTATGACATTATTCATGATTCAAGCCATCATTCTGTTGGGCGCTTGCCAGCAGCAGGAAAAGCCAGAAGCACTGGACAAGCAAGATGGACGCCAGCACGTAGTACGGGTGTCAGACTCAACAAAGAAAAAGACCAATCAAGCCCGTTCATCCACAGATGTTGCGCAGCATCTTGTCAAAGTGACAGAGAACGTAGCAGATGTCAATGATGCAACGGCGATCGTCATCGGCCGCTATGCTGTTGTTGGTATTGATGTAAAAGATGATTTAGATAGAAGCAAAGTAGAAACCATTAAATATTCAGTTGCAAAAGCGCTGAAAAATGACCCAGAAGGTGCGAATGCTGTTGTAGTCGCTGATCCGGATACAGTCAGCCGGTTAAAAGAAATGGGCAAAGAAATACAAGCAGGCCGTCCTGTAAGTGGTATTATGGATGAACTAGCTGCCATTGTCGGCCGCGTGATGCCAGAGATGCCGAGAAATGAAATCGATCGTCACGAAAAAGACCCGACGAATGAGCCAAATGATCAGCTCAAACAAAACGATCAAAAGCAGTTAGACAAACATCAAAATGATCAATCAAACCATCATATGAATCAGAAGAAATAAAGAGAACGGCTTATATCTCCTGTGATATAAGCCTTTTTCTACGCTGATTTCAAGTGCTTAGAAAACATGCTATAATAAATGCAATAAGTGAGGTGAAAATGATGAGAGTGAAGTGCTCATTATGTGAGAAGCTTGAAACCATTGATGATGATACACTCGTTGCTAAGCGGTTAAGAAATCGACCGATTCATACATATATGTGCGATGACTGTCAGGAACGCATTAAAGTAAAGACAGAAGTACGCATCAAAACTGGCAGATTCTCTCTTTATCAAGATCCTGCGACGAAAGAGAAAAAGAAGAAAAAAGGAAAAAAAGAACAAAAGACATAAAAAAGACCTGACACATGTTCAGGTCTTTTTTACGTATTCACTCTTCCTTCTTTTTTTGCACGATGCAGCCGTATTTTATAAATAATCAAAATGGCAGCTGCCACGACTAGGCCTTCCGCTACTGGCAGAAAGATTCCTAGAAATGTGAGAAACGTGCAGCCAAAAATCAAAAACAAGTAAATCACGAGTGCTTTTAAAATCGGTAAACGTCTAGCAAAGCCGAGCTTAAAAACAATAATCGCTAAAACAAGGATGGTACCATATAGGAGCCACATCCCTGTTTGCGGATTTTCATCGACACGAAACAGCATCGCGAAAAAGGATAGATTTTCACTTACTTCCTGATCATTCAAAAAGATTCCCTCCCCTTATCTTTCAGGGTTCTATCTTTTTAATTCTTCATGGAATTACGATAATCCTGCTAGCTTTTTCTTCTTCGCTGCTTTCTCACGTTCGTTTT
Organism: Bacillus sp. NMCC46; assembly: GCF_002998465.1. Taxonomy (NCBI): domain Bacteria; kingdom Bacillati; phylum Bacillota; class Bacilli; order Caryophanales; family Bacillaceae; genus Bacillus; species Bacillus sp. NMCC46. Next base: position 548,649 of record NZ_PVQZ01000001.1, read on the forward strand.
TATCTAAAATTTTCTTTCTTAAACGAATCGATTCAGGTGTAACCTCACAGTATTCGTCTTCATTCAAGTACTCAAGAGATTCCTCAAGTGACATAATACGTGGTTTCTTCATGCTCACCGTTTGATCTTTCGTCGCTGAACGTACGTTTGTTTGTTGTTTCATACGGCTCACGTTGACAACAAGATCGTTCTCACGGTTATGCTCACCAACAATCATTCCTTGGTATACTTCAGTACCCGGCTCAACGAAGATCACACCGCGCTCTTCAACGCCTTGGATTCCGTAAGCAGTCGCTTTACCTGTTTCCATTGAAACAAGTACACCTTGACGGCGTCCGCCAACTTGGCCAGACTGCATTGGCTGATAGCTGTCAAACGTATGGTTTAAAATACCAAAACCACGAGTTAATGAAAGAAATTCAGTTGTATATCCGATTAAACCACGTGATGGCACTGTAAAGATCAGGCGAACTTGACCGTTACCATTATTGATCATGTCAATCATTTCACCTTTTCTTGCGCCCATTGATTCCATGATAGAGCCAGTGTGCTCTTCTGGTACATCAATTTGAACGCGTTCAACAGGCTCACATCGAACACCATCAACTTCTTTTACAATAACTTCTGGCTTCGATACTTGTAATTCAAATCCTTCACGTCTCATATTCTCAATAAGAATGGATAAGTGAAGCTCTCCGCGTCCAGATACAACCCAAGCATCAGGTGAATCAGTTGGATCCACACGAAGACTGACGTCTGTTTGAAGCTGCTGCTCTAAGCGCTCTTCAATTTTACGTGATGTCACGTATTTTCCTTCACGGCCTGCAAATGGGCTGTTGTTTACAACAAACGTCATTTGAAGTGTCGGCTCATCAATACGAAGGATTGGCAGGGCCTCTTGGTGTTCTACCGGACAAACCGTTTCACCTACGTTGATGTCTTCCATTCCCGATACAGCAACAAGATCTCCTGCTTTCGCTTCGTTGATTTCCACTCGTTTTAACCCTTGGAAACCAAAAATCTTTGTCACACGGAATTGTTTCACACTGCCGTCAACTTTCATTAAGGCCACTTGCTGTCCTACTTGCATTGTTCCTCTGAATACACGGCCGATCCCGATTCTTCCAACATAATCATTGTAATCAAGTAGTGCCACTTGGAATTGAAGCGGCTCTTCATGGTTATCAACTGGGCAAGGGATATGGTTCACAATGGCTTCAAACAAAGATTCCATGTTTTCATCTTGCTTGCTCGCATCGTTACTTGCTGTACCATTGATTGCTGATGCATAGACAACTGGGAATTCAAGCTGTTCTTCTGTTGCATCCAATTCAATGAACAAGTCAATTACTTCATCGACTACTTCAGCCGGACGAGCAAAGTCGCGGTCAATTTTGTTGACAACAACGATTGGTGTTAAGTTTTGCTCAAGTGCTTTTTTCAGCACAAAGCGTGTTTGAGGCATACAGCCTTCATAAGCATCCACAACGAGAAGTACACCATCTACCATTTTCATGATACGCTCAACTTCACCACCGAAATCGGCGTGTCCTGGTGTATCTAAAATATTAATGCGTGTATCTTTATAATGGATCGCAGTATTTTTAGCTAAAATCGTAATACCGCGCTCTCGCTCTAAATCATTTGAATCCATGGCTCTCTCAGCGATATTTTCATTCGCACGGAAAGTACCAGCTTGATGGAGCAATTGGTCAACAAGCGTCGTTTTACCATGGTCAACGTGGGCAATAATTGCGATGTTGCGAAGATCTTTTCGAAGTTTCACATTTTCATCTCCTAAAATAATTAGATAACTTTCATATTATATCACAATCCCCTTTAAATGCCGATCGTTTTTCTGTAAACTTATATTAACTCTAAAAAAAGGGATGGAGACAAATGAAACAAATCAAATGGCTTCTATTATTATGTGCATTACTTGCAGTTGTCAGTATGGCGTTTATTGGGGTATCTCTTGCAGAAAAAAACGTGCTGGGTATTTGTCTAAGTATTATGTTCGCCATGATTTTCATGGGTACAGGATTTACATTAAAAAGAAAATTAAACGTGCAATCATAAAATTCCTCAAAAGCCTTTTACATTCTACATGTAGAAGGCTTTTTATTTTGAGTAAAAATAAGACCAACCACCTATGAAAGCTCGAGTGTAGAGACAAAACATATCATATAGAATTGGCAAAAGTAAGCAATCTGAACCTCTTCATTTTTCGACAATAACGTTTATAGTTCTCCAAAACCAAACATAAAGTTACAATTTTCCTATTCTTCCACAAAGTTTCTCATGGTATGCTGTTCTTGCAACAAAATTTAACAGAAAAGGGAGAGAAAAGAAGCATGAAGAAGTTTTTGAGCAAATCGCTCAGCTCTGTTGTATTTTTCGCTTTAGCTATTATCCTTACCTTCACAACAGTAGCTCCTGGGCAAGCAAGTGCTGCAACTTTCAAAGGGATTCCTTTCGAGCAGCAGCAAATCATTAAAGAATTATTGGAGAAAAACGAGCGCGTCATCAACATTCTCATCAATTCATTTGTTGAAGAAGACAACAGCTACACATTTGATGTGAAAAAAGCTGTTGAGCTCGGACTAACTGAAGAAGAAGCGGCGACTGCTGAGAAATTCTTAGATCGCGCAGCTGTTCTTACAATCGTTTTCAGTGAAAGCATCACTAAAAACGAAAAAGGGAAATTGATCTTTGATTCAGCAAAAGCTGTTGAACTTGGTCTTACGAAAGAAGAAGCAGCTAAATTCGAAAAGCTTTTCAAATCAGTGATCAGACTTGCTGATCTTGCTGGTGATGCACTTGTTCTAGACAAAAAAGGAAACGTTGTAATTGATTCAAAAATTGCAAAAGGTCTTGGATTCAGCTCTACTGAATTACTTGTTTTCAACCAAATGCTTAAGAAAATTCCTCAAGAGCAATTAAAAACGTTCTATGATGCAGTTCAAATGGCAAAAGAAAAATTAAGCTAAGCACAAAACCCCCATCTGGTTCGCCCAGATAGGGGTTTTTTATTTCAGCCAATAAAGAATGATCACTTGACTTTTTCATATCGACAACTAGTCATTTGTTACCAAAAAGTTTCATCAAACACAAAAAATCACTTCATTCTCATGAAGTGATTTGGTTTATTTTTTATTTTCACTGCGTTTTATGTAATCGTGCAAGATCTTTTCACAAACGGATCGATTTCCGGCGACGATGCTGTTTTTCTCTAGAAACGTTAGGCGTTCTCCGTGTATATTTGAGTAGACTGCCCCTACTTCATCTAGAAGCACACAGCCTGCTGCATAATCCCATGGCGCAAGCCTTAACGTGACGTATGCGTCACTTCTGCCGCTTGCGATATAAGCGAGCTCAAGGGCAGCTGATCCAATCGTTCTCGTCCCTCTCACATCACGCACGAGACGGGCAAACGGTTTAGCATCAAAATAAGGGCTTTCGATCGCCCAGGTCGGGTTAATGCCGACAATGGCTTTATCAATCGCTACATCTTTTAATGGCGGAAGCAGGGTATCATTCATATAGGCCCCTTCTCCTTTGACCGCATGGTAAAGCTCGTCATGAATGACGTCATAAATAAGACCGATTTTCCCTATGCCATTTTCAAATATCCCGATTGAAATGGCAAAGTTGCGTTTTTGATGGACAAAGTTCATTGTGCCATCGATCGGATCAATGATCCACACGATCCCATCAAGTGAGGTCACCTCTTCCCCTTGTCCCTCTTCTCCTAAAATGTGATGATCTGAAAATGTCGATTGTATCTTTTCAATGAAAAAACGTTCTGTTTCTTTATCGATATTAGTGACAAGATCATTTGGATTTGATTTTGTTTCAATTGATAGACCTTCCTGCATGGAGGCTTTAATACGGCTTCCTGCTTCTTTTACCCAAAGCTTTGCAAGACGGTCAATTTCCACCCAGTTTGTCATCAGACTGTAAACCTCTTTTCTATGTAATACCTATTTGTTTTAGCATACTGATATTATGTACGTAAAAGCAAGAAAAAAGCAGCTTCATACAAAAACGAACCGATGAATTGGTTCGTTTTTACCTCACCTTGTTTTACCCTTTAAGCTGCTCCCATTCTTTTCTTAGGCGCTCAAGCTTTCGTTTGCTGCGTTCGATTTGGATGTCATCTTTTTGCTCGATGGCTTCATGAAGCGTAGAAAGCTCATAATCCACCTCTAATCTCCACACAGCGATGCGATTCTTCTTCTCCTGTCTATACCCCTGCTTCACGATTTGCTTCATTTGGTCAACGCCCCTTCCAGAGAATGATTCAATCCTTGTCAGTTTTCATTGATAAAAAATTCAATCGATAAGAGAATTGGTTCTTGCTTATATCGTATGAAGCGATCGCATAACCGCAACGACATTCTAAAAATTGTGTCTTTACCTATTTGTTATGTACCACAAAATCGTTGTTTTTAAACGCTGCCCTATTTCCTCTACAATCTTTGATCTGTTGGTGCATCTTTTTTTGAGCTTAACCCAAGCTATGATAAAATATGATCAGCGAAAGAATACAGGAGGCATAATATGAGTGAAATGCGTTTTAGAGATGAAGATTTTGAGACATTTACAGTTGACGGTTTAGATGAACGAATGACCGTATTAAAAGAAAGAGTCCGTCCAAAGCTTGAGGCACTTGGTGAACACTTTGCACCACTTCTTTCTTCTATTACAGGAGACGAAATGTTTGTACATGTCGCAAAGCACGCTAGAAGGTCAGTCAATCCGCCAAATGATACGTGGGTTGCTTTTGCAAACAGCAAGCGTGGGTATAAAAAACTCCCTCATTTTCAAATTGGGCTTTGGAAAACACATGTCTTTGTATGGTTTGCGCTCATTTATGAATCTCCTGTGAAAGGCGAGTATGGTCAGCTGTTCGAAAAAGAACTAGATACCATTCAGAAGAAAATACCACAAGATTTTGTTTGGTCTAAAGATCATATGAAACCAGATGTCATGCGTCACAGCGAGCTTGATGCAGAACAGCTGAAAACGCTGTTTGAACGTGTCCAAACGGTGAAAAAAGCTGAGCTCCTTTGCGGCATTCAGCTGCCTAGAGAAGAAGTCGTTCAAATGAATAATGAAGAATTCTTATCAAAAATCGAAGATGCCTTCCGCACGTTGACTTATCTATACCGCTTTACACAAAAAGAATCTGTATAAAAAAAACGAGCCCATGCAGGCTCGTTTTTTCTTACATACGTATAATGGCTGTCTCTTCTGCCTCTCTTGCAGATTTCACTGTACGATAAGGAGAATACCCGCTTTCCTTTTCAAACGCTGCACAATGCGTCTTTTCCTCTGCTTTTGATGGCACAACCTCTTTAAATCGTTTATAAGTATCTAATAACTCCTGCTTCGCAATTCCTTTTTCATAGGCTTTTTCAACAGCTTGAAAAAACGAAATAACGGCAATCTTTTCCTCTGTCGTCCAGTCGACATCCATTGGATATTGATATTCCATTTACTTGTCCCTCACTTTAACACTCATTTCTTATTTGAACTTTTATTATAGCATCTGTTCGATCAGAAACCGATTGATTTTATGCTTTACATTCCGATCAGTTCATAATATAATTCTTTTGTTTTATGCAATGAAATCTGCCATTATTGGCACAATAATAGCAGGTATTTCGATGAAGGTGGGAAAGCAATTGTCACAACATGATACACCCTTATACACTGGACTAAAAAAGCATGCAGCAACCAATCCAGTCCAATTTCACATTCCAGGCCATAAAAAAGGAGCCGGAATGGACCCTGAATTTAGAGCATTCATTGGCGACAATGCATTAAGCATTGATCTCATTAATATAGAACCTCTCGATGATTTACATTCACCTCGAGGGATGATAAAAGAAGCACAGGAGCTCGCTGCTGAAGCATTCGGTGCTGACCATACATTCTTCTCCATTCAAGGAACAAGCGGCGCCATCATGACAATGGTGATGACCGTATGCGGACCTGGAGATAAAATCATCATTCCGCGCAACGTCCATAAATCGATTATGTCCGCCATTGTATTTTCTGGCGCAGTTCCTGTTTTTATTCACCCAGAAATAGACAAAGAGCTTGGCATCTCTCACGGCATTACACCAGAATCAGCGAAAAAGGCGCTCACGGAGCACCCAGATGCAAAAGGTCTGCTTGTGATTAATCCGACATATTTTGGGGTTTCAGCAGACTTAAAATCGATTGTAGACATTGCCCATTCATTTCATGTGCCTGTCCTTGTCGATGAAGCACACGGCGTGCATATTCATTTTCACGATGAGCTTCCACTATCTGCGATGCAGGCAGGTGCCGACATGGCAGCAACAAGTGTCCATAAACTCGGCGGTTCCCTTACCCAGAGCTCTATTTTAAATATGAAGGAAGGGCTTGTCTCAAAAGATCGCGTACAATCGATTTTGAGCATGCTGACGACAACGTCTACTTCTTATTTGCTCTTGGCGTCACTTGATGTCGCTCGAAAGCGATTAGCCACTGAAGGAAAGGCACTTGCAGATGAAGCCATCCGTTTGGCTGAATCAGCGAGAAACCGTTTGAACCAAATTGATGGCATTACGTGTATTGGCAAGGAAATACTCGGTTCAGCTTCTACGTACGATTATGACCCAACGAAATTAATTATCTCAATTAAAGACCTTGGGCTAAATGGCCATGATGTCGAAAAATGGCTGAGAGAAAGCTACCGGATTGAAGTGGAGCTCTCTGACCTTTACAACATTTTATGTATTGTGACCCCTGGTGATTCTGATGAAACAATCGATACGCTTATAACGGCTATGAAGGAAATTGCCGCAACCTCTACAAGTGAGAGCGGCACACAAGCGGTCACAGAAGTCCTGCTGCCTGAGATTCCATCGCTTGCCATGACGCCGCGTGACGCCTTTTACGCCACAACAGAAGTGGTTCCGTTTAAAGAAGCAGCGGGCCGCATCATCGCAGAGTTTGTTATGGTGTACCCGCCAGGCATTCCTATTTTTATACCAGGAGAAATTATCACAGAAGAAAATATCTCATATATCTTTAAAAACATTGAAATTGGTCTCCCTGTCCAAGGACCAGAAGATTCAACGCTTGAAATGATCCGCGTGATTAAAGAACAAAAACCAATTTTATAAAAAAGAAACATGCAGCCCCAAATGGAGCTGCATGCTTTTTTATTTATTCAGAGGCTTCATCACAGCAATGACAGTGACCACACGTTCCGTATAGCGTTGTCACTTTTTCATTTTCAAATTGATCAATGGTTTCATTGCAATCTTGACAAATAATTGTACCCACGTACATTCCCCTTTTCTTCATTCATAATTTGAAAGCGTTTAATCTATTTCATATCTCTATAATATGATGTCACATTTAAGTTGTCAACGGTTAATTGTATGACACATTTAAATATTTTTTATGATTATGTGCTTTTTTCTCATCATATTGAGGGAACGTTTCAATTGTATTTTGCTTCATATCAATTCTGTAACAATTGAGTAACAATCGAAAATTGTCAAAAAGGACATGATACACTAGAGTGACTAACAGGTAACCAGCTCCTAAAAATGTTGGGACAACCCCAAAGGATTTTGAGGTGAATAGATTGAATTTTATGAGGTCACTTCTCATTATATTCCCCATGCTCTTTGTACTTAGTTCATGCTCATTTGCGTATATCATACCGAATCAGACCGACCAAGTCAGTCATATTCAGAAACCAAGAATTCTCTTTTTTACAGATGCAGAAAATCTTGATAAAGAAAGTCCTTATTATGATGCAGTCCTCGATTTAAAGAATGAATATCCGAAGGAAATGTCAAAGATGATTGTGAAAGAAGATCGTAAAGGCTGGAAAAATGAAGTAGACGAATTGCCGGCTATTTTACTTGTAAATAATGAAAAAGTCATTGTGAAGGTTGAAGGAAATGTCAGCAGCAAAGAGGAAATTTTATCGCCCTTATGCCACGCTTTAGACCGCGTGAATACAAATTAATGGCCTAACCTTGCACTTATATATCCATATGAAAAAGCCCCTCATCTCATGAGGGGTTTTTCATATGGGAGCGCTCAAAAAAACCCTCTCCATCAAGAAGAGGGTTTTAATAGGTTCATTATTTTACGATATGAATTGGGCTTCCAATTGCTACTTCAGCCGTTTCCATTGTAATTTCACCTAAAGTTGGGTGAGCGTGAATTGTCATTGCGATATCTTCAGCAGTCACTCCAGCTTCGATTGCAAGGCTAAGCTCTGAAATCATATCAGAAGCGCCAACACCTGCGATTTGTGCACCGATCACAAGACCATCCTCTTTACGAGTGATCATCTTCATGAAGCCATCAGTTGCATCAAGAGAAAGTGCACGTCCGTTTGCTGCGAATGGGAATTTCGCTGCAACGATGTCGATTCCTTCTTCTTTTGCTTCTGCTTCAGTGTATCCAACAGTTGCAAGTTCTGGCTCAGAGAATACAACAGCAGGAATACCAAGGTAATCAATTTCAGCTGGCTCTCCAGCGATTGCTTCAGCTGCAATTTTACCTTCGTAAGAAGCTTTGTGTGCAAGTGGTGGTCCATCAACGATGTCACCAATTGCATAGATGTTAGATACGCTTGTACGGCATTGTTTGTCTGTTTTGACAACTCCGCGGTCAGTCAATTCAACACCAACTTGCTCAAGACCAAGCTCATCTGTGTTTGGACGACGACCAACAGTCACAAGTACGTAATCAGCATCAACTGTTTTTTCTTCACCTTTTACTTCGAAAGTAACAGTGACACCATCAGATTTTTCTTCAACGCCTTTTGCAAGAGCGTTTGTATGGATTTCAACGTTTCCTTTTTTCTTCAGGTTACGTTTAACCAATGAGCTCATTTGCTTTTCGAAACCTGGAAGGATTTCGTCTCCACCTTCAAGGATGACAACTTCTGTTCCAAAGTTTGCATAAGCAGTACCAAGCTCAGTACCGATATATCCACCACCGATCACAACTAACTTCTTAGGTACTTCTTTAAGCGCTAAAGCACCAGTTGAGTTGATCACGCGGTCTGTGTATTTAAAAGTAGGCAATTCAATTGGACGAGATCCAGTTGCAAGAATTGCATTTTTGAAAGTGTAAGTCTGTGCTGAATTTTCATCCATTACACGTACAGAGTTGCTGTCTACGAAATAAGCTTCACCTTTAACGATGTCTACTTTATTTCCTTTAAGAAGACCTTGAACTCCACCTGTTAATTTGTTTACAACAGAAGCTTTCCACTCTTGAACTTTTGTGAAATCAACTGTTACGTTTTCAGCTTTGATACCCATGTCTTCAGAATGCTTAGCATTTTCAAAACGATGGCCAGCATTGATTAATGCTTTTGAAGGAATACAGCCAACGTTTAGACATACACCGCCAAGTGTTCCTTTTTCAACGATTGTTACTTTTTGTCCAAGCTGTGCAGCACGAATAGCAGCTACATATCCACCAGGACCTGCACCGATGACAAGAGTATCTGTTTCGATTGGGAAATCTCCTACTACCATGACATTACGCCTCCATTAAAATTAATTGTGGATCATTCAATAAACGCTTGATGTGGTTAAGGGCATTTTGCGCAGTAGCTCCGTCGATCATACGGTGGTCAAAGCTAAGGGAAAGAGCTAAGACTGGAGCTGCAACGATTTCGCCATCACGAACAACCGCTTTTTCAGCGATACGGCCAATACCAAGGATCGCTACTTCTGGGTGGTTGATGACTGGAGTAAACCATTGTCCACCAGCAGAACCGATGTTTGTGATTGTGCAAGATGCACCTTTCATTTCAGCTGGAGCCAATTTACCATCACGTGCTTTTGTTGCAAGCTCATTGATTTCGTTAGACACTTCGAAAATCGCTTTGCGATCTGCATTTTTCACAACTGGAACGAGCAGGCCTTTTTCAGTGTCAGCTGCAATTCCGATGTTGTAGTAATGCTTTTGAACAACTTCATCTGTTTTATCATCGATAGAAGTGTTAAGTACTGGGTACTTTTTCAAAGCAGAAGTTAGAGCTTTTACAACGTAAGGCAAGTAAGTTAACTTGATTCCTTGATCAGCTGCAACTTGTTTGAATTGTTTACGATGTGCAACAAGGTTCGTTACATCAACTTCATCCATTAATGTTACGTGAGGAGCTGTATGCTTAGAGTTCACCATTGCTTTCGCGATCGCTTTGCGGATGCCGCTCATTTTCTCGCGAGTTTCTGGGAATTCTCCTTCAAGAACTGGAGCTGCTGCCGCTTTAGGAGCTGCTTCTTCTTTCGCACTTTCAGCTGCTTGAGGTGCTGCTGCTTGAGCTGCAGAACCACCATTAACGAAGCTGTCGATATCTTCTTTTAACACACGTCCGTTTTTACCAGAACCTGCAACTTTGTAAATTTCAACGCCTTTTTCGCGAGCATATTTACGTACAGATGGCATAGCGATGACGCGTTTGTTTGGATCAGCATCTACTTGCTCTTGTGCGCCTGCACCAGTTGCTGCTGCCGCTTCTTCTTGTGCCACTTCTTTCTTCTCTGGCTCGTTACCAGCTTCAGCAGTACCTTGTACTTGAGCTTCAGTTTTTGCTTCGCCTTCTTCTTCGCTGCCTTTAAATTGAAGATTTTCGTAACCAGGTGCATCAAACGTAATGATTGTTTGTCCTACTGTTGCAACTGTTCCCTCTTCAACTTTTAATTCTAATACTTTTCCTTTAACAGGTGAAGGAATTTCTACAACTGCTTTATCGTTTTGTACCTCTGCTAAAACGTCATCTTCATTGATTTCGTCGTTTGGTTTTACAAACCACTTAACGATCTCACCTTCGTGGATACCTTCTCCGATGTCCGGAAGTTTAAATTCAAATGCCACTGTTTTTCGCCTCCTAGATTTTGTTGAATCCTTGTTGTGTATATTTACACGGTCATGTAATTGATAAAGGGGAAGAGAAATAAATTCTTTTCCCCTCTGTCATTTAATTAAAATTCAAGAACTTTCTTAGCTGTTTCAAGCACGTCTTTATGGTTTGGAAGCCATACGCTCTCAGCTTGAGAGAAAGCAAATACAGTATCAGGTGCAGCTACACGAAGTACTGGTGCTTCTAGGCTAAGGATTGCTCTGTCATTGATTTCAGCTACTACGTTTGCAGCAATACCAGCTTGTTTTTGTGCTTCTTGAACAACGATCGCACGACCTGTTTTTTCAACAGAAGCGATGATTGTTTCAATATCAAGCGGGCTTACTGTACGAAGGTCGATCACTTCAGCAGAAACGCCTTCTTTTTCAAGTTCTTCAGCAGCTTTAAGTGATTCGTGAACCATTGCACCATAAGTGATGATTGAAAGGTCAGAACCTTCACGTTTCACGTCAGCTTTACCGATTTCAATTGTGTACTCTTCTTCAGGAACTTCCTGACGGAAAGAGCGATAAAGTTTCATATGCTCAAGGAACACAACCGGATCGTTGTCGCGGATTGCAGAAATTAATAGTCCTTTTGCATCGTAAGGTGTTGAAGGAATGACAACCTTGATACCAGGCTGTTGTGCGATAAGACCTTCTAAGCTGTCAGCATGAAGCTCAGGAGTATGAACCCCTCCACCGAATGGAGAACGGATTGTCACTGGAGAATGCCAGCGTCCGCCAGAACGGTAACGCATACGAGCCATTTGTCCAGAAACAGAATCTAATACTTCGTAAACGAATCCGAAGAATTGAATTTCCATTACTGGGCGGAATTCTTGTAGTCCAAGGCCAATTGCAAGACCGCCAATACCAGATTCAGCAAGTGGAGTATCGAATACACGATCCTCACCAAACTCTTTTTGCAATCCTTCAGTCGCACGGAATACGCCGCCGTTTTTACCAACGTCTTCTCCGAAAACGAGAACGTTTTCGTCATTTTTCAGTTCTGTGCGTAACGCATCAGTGATCGCTTGAATCATTGTCATTTGCGCCATGGCTTACTTCGACTCCTTCTGTTTGTAAATTTCAAGCTGTTCAACTAAGTTGAATGGTTTCACATCGTACATGTTATCAATCAAGTCAGTGACTTTTTGCTTAGGCTGTTCGTCAGCTTCTTTGATCGCTTGTTTGATTTGTTCTTTTGCATCTTCGATGACTTTATTCTCTTCTTCTTCAGACCATAGGCCTTTGTTTTCCAAGAATCTGCGGTAGCGTACCAATGGATCTTTTTGCTCCCACTCATTTTCATCTTCTTTTGTACGATATCTTGTTGGATCGTCACCAGCCATTGTATGTGGACCGTAACGGAATGTAAGAGTTTCGATTAATGTTGGACCTTCGCCATTTACAGCACGCTCACGAGCTTCAGCAGTTGCTGCATATACAGCTAATGCATCCATACCGTCAACTTGTACGCCTACGATACCAGCTGCAGCTGCTTTTTGTGCAATTGTTTGTGCAGCAGATTGCTTCTCAACAGGTGTAGAGATCGCATATCTGTTGTTTTGGACAACAAAAATCGCTGGCGCTTTGTAAGCCCCTGCAAAGTTGATACCTTCGTAGAAATCACCTTGTGAAGCTCCGCCATCACCAGTGTAAGTGATTGCAACAGCATTTTTACCGCGCTTTTTCAAACCAAGAGCTACACCAGCAGCTTGAATGATTTGTGCACCGATAATGATTTGTGGAGAAAGTGCATTCACATCTTCAGGCATTTGGTTACCAACAAAGTGTCCACGAGAGAACAAGAACGCTTTTGTTAATGGAAGGCCATGCCAGATTAATTGTGGTACATCACGATATCCCGGAAGAATGAAATCTTCTTTCTCAAGTGCAAAGTGAGTTGCAAGCTGAGAAGCCTCTTGTCCAGCTGTAGGCGCATAGAAGCCAAGACGTCCTTGACGGTTCAATGAAATTGAACGTTGATCTAATACACGTGTAAACACCATACGGCGCATTAATTCTTTTAATTGATCATCTGAGAGATCCGGCATTGCCGCTTCGTTTACGACTTCGCCTTTTTCGTTTAAAATTTGAAACGTTTCAAACTGCTTTTTGATGGCATCAAATTGCTTTTTGCTATCAACAATTGCTTTTTTTGTTTTTGCAGCCATTCTAAAGTCACCTCTTCCTTTCTTTTAACAGTCAATTTGTCGTGAATCCATTTATACATACAGATATAGGATAACCCAAAATACACATATGACTCCTGTATTTAATAGCCACTAGGATCGTTGTCGAAACATTAGATGATCGCTCGTTTTTGAGTTCTTCTAACTGTATTAACGATAGTTCACAAAAAACTAATACAACTTCTGTTAACAAGGACTAGTTTACAACAAGAAAAATAGTCCGTCAATTGATTTAACGGCTTTATTTAAATAAATGTATTCGCTTTACTTTTTATAGTGAGCTGTATCAATCTGTTTAACAAACACCTCGAACTGTACTAGTATAGAGTATACTGCTGTACTACAATAGAAAATGTTTGTTTTTGTCGAAAAATAAAAAAAGAGCTGTTTTTTCAGCTCTTTTGGGATTCTTGATCTGCCGCTTTAGACAAAGCCTGTTTATGCTCATTCAATTGCTTTGTATATTGATTGAACTTCTTACCTTCTTTTCTGACTTTGCTATAAGAACGGTTCACCGTCTTCAGCTTGGATTTCAACTCTTCATATCCTAAGTCCTTCTTCTTTAAAGATTGATACAAATGCTGATCTTGTTTCAGCGCCTTTTGATATTCCTTGTAAAGCTGGTCATACGACGCATATCTTTTCTCAAGCGATTTGACCGTTTCATCTGCTTTTTCTTTTAAATCCGTATCTTTTATACGTCCGGCAGATTCCTTTACCGTTTTCAATTCTTTTTTCGATTCATCCATGCTGTCTTTTTCTGTTTTTAAATGTTCTTTTCGTTTCGCTGCAGATGCTAACGCCTGATCAGAAAGGCTTGACACTGTTTTTGTATGATCTTTTGTGGTTTGAATCATTTTTGTATAGAGCTGCTGCTCTTTTTTCTCATAGCTTTGCAGTGTACCTTGCTCTTTTTCAAAGGATGCCTCTTTTTCGCTCATTTTCGTCATCGCATCTTGCATGTCATGAAATGGACTTTGACCTCCGCATCCCGCCAGCAAAAGGGTACATATCCCCGCTAAAGCAGCACATGCTTTCATGCTTCTTCTCATCTGTCTCATCACAAGGTTCCCCCTTTACATCTCCACATACCACTATAATTTTTATAGGCGCTTGTGACAAGGAAAGAGGTCATCCTGATGAGCCGGAGAAGATTTTTTTCAAGTGATAGGCGTATGACTATACAAATAGTGCATTCATACATAGTTTATATTACACGCTTCGCCTTCACTTATGAGGCCGAGTGTATTTCCAAAGGAGGTCAAAAGTATGTCTAATTATAGTCATGGAAGTATGTATGGTGGATACGGCGGTCACGGGTATGGATACGGTGGTGGATATGGCGGTGGCTGTTGTTACCCAAGTTATGGCGGTGGCTACGGATACGGCGGAGGACGGACATTTGCTTTAATCGTTGTCCTTTTCATCCTATTAATCATCGTTGGCGCAGCATTCTTAGGCGGCGGTGGCGGCTGCTGCTAATGGCTGTTTAAGCCTCTGACCGGTCTCATAGGACCGGTCTTCTTTATTTCATTGCATATGTTGTGTATCATTTTATATACTTTACATACAAAGGAAATAGGAGTGAAGATTTGTGATTACCATGGAAGATATCGTACGGGACGGACATCCCGTCTTAAGACAAACAGCTGAAGCGGTCGAGCTCCCGCCGACAGAAGAGGAAAAACAGCAATTAGCTGACATGATTGAATTCGTCAAAAATAGTCAGGATGCTGACATGGCTGAAAAGTATGGACTCAGACCCGGCGTTGGACTAGCAGCTCCGCAAATTAATATCAGTAAACGGATGATCGCTGTTCACTGTGAGGACGAAGATGGAGAGGAATACAGCTATGCCCTTTTCAACCCGCGCATTGTCAGCCACTCGGTCAAAAGAGCTTATTTAGCAACTGGTGAAGGCTGCTTATCTGTTGATGAAGCCATTCCTGGGTTTGTCCCTCGATATCAAAAGATCAGGGTGAAGGCCACAACGCTTGAAGGAGAAGACATTGATATTCGCCTAAAAGGTTTCCCGGCCATTGTTTTTCAGCATGAAATCGACCATTTAAACGGCATTATGTTTTATGATCATATTCAAAAGGATCAGCCCTTCGCTGAGCCAGACAACTCTGTTGCGATCGGCAGATCATAAAATAAAAAGAAGACCCATTAGCCTAAGGGTCTTCTTTTTTTACTCTTCAATGAGGCCTAGATGAGTCACTGCATGGAATATGCCGTCTTCATCTACTGGCTTTGTCACAAAATCAGCCAAATCTTTTAATTCATTCACAGCATTACCCATAGCAACGCCAGTTCCAGCAAATGAAATCATCTCTCGATCGTTCAGACCGTCTCCAAAGGCAACGGTATCCTTTTGATCATAAGGCAGCCTTTCGATGACTCGTTTAATGCCTTCAGCCTTCGACCCGCCTTTTGGCAGGACATCTGTTGACAGCTCGTGCCATCTGACAAGATCAATTTCTTCGCGGAACGCCTCGTATTGGACTTCCTCTTCAGCCTTACAGAATAACAGCATTTGAAAAATCTCGTTTTCTTTAAAGTAAGACAAATCATGCTCAGGATGCTCTGTTTTTAAAGTCCCAATCCCCTCATGGATAAACGGATGATTTGGCACAGAAGCCTTCATCGTTTTTTCCCCCATGAAAACAAGCGGATGATCATGACGATCCGCCGTTTCATAAATTTGCTCCATCAGCTCCAGTTTCAGCGGATTGCCGTAAATGACCTCTCCCTCATACATGACATACTGACCGTTATAAGCAATAAAGGAGTCAAGCCCTAATTCCTCTAAAATAGGCTGAATCAAAAAAGGCGACCGCCCAGATGCAATAAAGAGATGATGGCCTTTTTCTTTTAATAAGCGAACCGCTCGCTTCGTTGATTCAGGTATTTTTTTATCATGATCATATAAAGTACCGTCGATATCAAAGAAGATGACTTTTTTATTCATATCCCGTCTCCTGTCTCTTGTTATGTATACCCACTCCCTTTCATCATACAGAAAGATTTCCTCTTTCGAAACCACTTCCTATGAAAACGCCTATTTCCCACATATAACCATGTAACATTCAATGGAATCGTCATATAATACAAGTATAAAGAGAGAACGGAATACATGGTCTAATCTGACTTCAAACCGAAAGGAGGCGACCTGTGATGCTTCGTCGTCTGCGCAAGAAAATTAGAAGACAATGGAAGGACATGCTTCGTAAAAAATCGATCGCTTAAAAGGATCTTCCGCACATTTGCCGAAGGTCCTTTTTTCTCAGAGACTTTTCTTATGCGCGTTTTTTTAATATAATAGAATTAGCGAGTGTAACATACGGTATTTAAGGAGAGATTTGGATGATATATAAGGTATTTTTTCAGGCAAGTACTACTGAGGTACCTGTAAGAGAACACACAGATTCACTATACGTTGAAGCGGTTTCTGAAAGAGACGTACGCGATAAGTTGAAAAAACATAGCTACAACATTGAATTCATTCAGCCTGTAGACGGTGCTTTTTTAGACTATGAACGAGAAAGTGAAAATTTTAAAGTATTGGAGCTATGAGAGGAATGAAATTTGTTAAAAACGATCAGGCGGCAGTTTTTGCGCTCGGCGGTTTAGGCGAGATCGGTAAAAACACGTATGGCGTTCAATTTCAAGATGAAATCATTTTAATTGATGCTGGTATTAAGTTCCCTGAAGATGAGCTTCTTGGAATTGACTACGTCATCCCTGACTATACGTACTTAGTTAAAAACGAAGATAAAATCAAAGGTCTTTTCATCACTCACGGACATGAAGACCACATCGGCGGTATCCCTTACCTTCTCAAGCAAGTGAATATTCCAGTTTACGGCGGCAAACTCGCAATCGGCCTACTTCGTAATAAATTGGAAGAGCACGGTCTCTTGAGACAAACAAAACTTCACATTTTTGAAGAAGAAGATACCATTAAATTTAGAAAAACAGCTGTGTCTTTCTTTAGAACAACACACAGTATTCCAGATTCTTATGGAATTGTCGTGAAGACACCTCCTGGTAACATCGTACATACAGGTGATTTCAAGTTTGACTTTACGCCTGTTGGCGAGCCTGCCAACTTAACAAAAATGGCTGAAATCGGGAAAGAAGGCGTTCTATGTCTTTTATCCGATAGTACAAACAGTGAAATTCCAGAATTTACGATGTCTGAAAGACGCGTAGGCGAAAGCATTGATGACATCTTTAGAAAAGTCGACGGACGTATCATCTTTGCTACGTTTGCTTCAAACATTCACAGACTTCAGCAAGTCATTGAGTCCGCTGTTGCCAACGGCCGAAAAGTTGCTGTGTTTGGACGCAGTATGGAGTCTGCCATTGATATTGGACAAGATCTTGGCTACATTAAATGTCCGAAAAACACGTTTATTGAACATAATGAAATCAACCGTCTACCAGCAAACAAAGTGACCATTCTTTGTACTGGGAGCCAAGGTGAACCGATGGCTGCTCTTTCACGTATTGCAAACGGCACTCACCGCCAGATTTCGATTAATCCTGGAGACACTGTTGTCTTCTCATCTTCACCGATTCCGGGTAACAATATTAGCGTAAGCCGCACCATTAACCAGCTTTATCGTGCTGGCGCTGAGGTCATTCATGGCTCACTCAATAATATTCATACATCTGGTCACGGCGGACAAGAGGAACAAAAGCTGATGCTCCGTTTAATTAAACCAAAATTCTTTATGCCGATTCACGGTGAATACCGCATGCAAAAAACGCATATTAAGCTTGCGAATGATTGCGGAATTCCTGAGGAAAACTGCTTTATCATGGATAACGGTGAAGTTCTTGCACTAAAAGGTGACGAAGCAAGTGTCGCTGGCAAAATTCCATCAGGTAACGTGTATATCGACGGAAGCGGAATTGGCGATATCGGGAATATCGTCTTAAGAGACCGCCGCATTCTTTCAGAAGAAGGTCTTGTCATTGTGGTCGTCAGCATGGACATGAAAGAATTCAAAATCTCTGCTGGTCCTGATCTCATCTCAAGAGGCTTTGTCTACATGAGAGAATCTGGAGACCTCATCAACGACGCACAAGATTTGATTTCAAAGCATCTTGAAAAAGTAATGGAACGTAAGACAACTCAGTGGTCGGAAATTAAGAACGAAATTACGGACACACTTGCACCTTTCCTTTATGAAAAAACAAGACGCCGCCCAATGATCTTACCGATTATTATGGAAGTGTAATAACAAAAAGAGACACGAGCCGACTGGCTGTGTCTCTTTTTTTCATCAAGCATTGAAAAAAACCGCACATATACAAGGTATACATGCAGTTTCTCATTCTTTTATGATTGAATTGGGAGGTGCTGAAAGCTTCTGACATCAAACAAGCCCTTTGTCGTCATTTTCACATCAGGAATGACTGGAAGTGCCAAGAAGGACAGCGTCAAAAACGGATTAAAGTCTAAGGAAAAACCAGTTTCTTTTAGTGCTTCATGGAGTTCATGGAGGCTTTCATTGACGAGATGTGCCGGCTGATCTGACAATAAACCGGAGATCGGTAATGGCAGCGTATGAAGAGACTGGCCTTCTTTGACAACGGTCAAACCGCCGCCTGCTTCTTTTAACGCCTCAATCGCTTTAATAATATCGGCATCATTTGTGCCAACTGCAATTAAGTTATGTGAATCATGTGCAACCGTTGTTGCAATCGCGCCCTGTTTGATGCCGAAGCCGCTGACAATCCCTACCCCCATTTCAGATAAACCTTGATGACGTTCGACAAGCACCATTTTTAATACATCTCTCTCTGTATCACTTGTAAATTGTCCGTTCGTTTCTGAAGGAGTGACTTGTTCTAACTTTGTTTCAAGCTGATTCGGAATAATACGGATGACATTCATTTTTTGATCGTCTGTGATAGGCAGTGCAATATCTTGCTCTTGAACGTCTACTGCATGAACAGATTGTAATAATGCTGGGCTCGGTGCGATCTTTTCGACACTCGGTTTGTACTCTCCATGCTGCGCAACCAATTCTCCCGCAATAAATACGCTTGAGATGTCTACATGATGAAGGTCTGAGACGAGCATAAAATCAGCATCATAGCCTGGTGCAATGGCTCCCTTTGTTTTAAGACCAAAACACTCTGCGGCATTTAAGCTTCCCATTTGATAGGCTAAAAATGGATCTAAGCCTGCTTTTATGGACATCCGTACTTGCTCATCAATACTTCCCTGCGCCATTAAATCATCTAAATGTTTATCATCTGTACAAAAGAAAAAACGTCTCGCATTCTTCTCATTCACAGCAGGTAAAACGTTTTTCACGTTTTTGGCAACAGATCCCTCTCTCAGCATGACATACATGCCCCTTTTCACACGTTCAAGGGCTTCCTCTGCTGTTGTCACCTCATGGTCTGTTTGGACATTGGCCGTCCGGTAGACGTTTATTAATCGGTCTGTTAAGCCTGCTAGATGGCCATCAATTAATTTATTCTCGTTTTGAGCATCAAGCAGCTTTTGAAGCATATCTTCTTCTGCCTGCTCCACACCGACATAGTCCATCACCTCAGCAAGACCAAGCACTTCCTTCTCTTGATAAAGGGGCTTTAAATCTTTCGCTTTTAATATAGCACCTGATCGTTCAAAACTGACTGCTGGTACACAGGATGGCAGCATGAAATAAATATGTAAGGCAGCTTTTCTCGCTTCTTCCAGCATAAAACGGATGCCTGTTATACCTGACACATTGGCGATTTCATGCGGGTCTGTTACGACAGTTGTCACACCGTGCGGAACGACAGCTTTGGAGAATTCAGCAGGGGTGACCATAGAGGACTCGATATGAACGTGGCCATCAATAAAACCAGGTACAAGCATTTGACCTGCTGCATCCAGCTCCTGTTCTCCCTCGTACTCCCCTATCCCGACGATTTGTCCATTTTCAACAGCGACATCAGCGTCTATCCATTCCTGGTTAAACACATCCATGACTTTCGCATGTTTAATCACGAGGGCTGCTTTTTTTCTCTTTGCTGCTACCTCAATTTGATGTCTGAAAAGCTCCTTATCCAACGACACTGCCTCCTCCAAGTAAACAATATAATGTTTCTTATCGTAAACGAATCTGTTTGCCCAGTCAATGACATTTAGAGAAAATCAACCATCTCAAAACACTGTTTTTTATTTCTGAATAGTGATAATTGCACGAAAAATATGATGACTCATTTTTGAGGTTATACATGAACAAAGCAACCCTTTTCAGTGTCTATTTCCGTCTCAATGTCCACCTGTCATGTACACATTCATATAAAAAAACACCCCGTCATCGGAGTGTTTAATAATCGTTCTGCATTTCTCGTTTTTCAAAGCGTCCTATATCGGCTACTGCCCCTATGACAATGAGGATATCTTCTTTTTGAATCATTTCATCTGCCAGAGGGGAAACGATGACTTCTTTTCCGCGCTTAATCGCCACAATGTTGATGCCGTATCTTGCCCGAATATCAAGATCTAAAAGAGAATGCCCCGCAAGCCTGTTGTTTGCAACAATCTCAATCAGGCTGTACTCATCTGACAGCTCGAGGTAATCGAGCACGTTATTTGAAATAATTTTATGTGCAATCCGTCTGCCCATATCTCGCTCTGGATGAACGATGCGATCCGCTCCAATTTTGTTGAGCACCTTTTCATGGTAGTCATTTTGCGCTTTCACGGTGACCATTTTGACGCCAAGCTCTTTCAGCATAATCGTTGTTAAAATACTTGCCTGAATGTTTTCGCCAATTGCAACGATGACATGATCAAAATTACGAATACCAAGATTTTTTAAAACGGATTCGTCGGTCGAATCGCCAATGACCGCGTGTGAGGCAATTTTCGCGTATTCGTTCACTCGATCTTCATTCATATCCATGGCCATGACTTCAAGTCCTTCTTCGCTCAGCGCCTTGCAAATACTTCCGCCAAAGCGTCCAAGACCAATGACTGCATATTCCTTTTTCATGTTCAGACTCCTTTTATCTCACTTAACATGCATTTTACTACGGTTTGATTAATGAATCCATATGCGAACGAATTTTTTTACGGAACGCTTCACTTAAGTAAAGGTCTGCTCCTTTTTCAATTTCACTGCGATAATGAGCTGGCGGAGCGATTTCTTCGCTCTTTTGAAGCACAAGAAAGGTTAAACAGTTCTCATAAATTTGATCA
Organism: Bacillus sp. NMCC46; assembly: GCF_002998465.1. Lineage (NCBI taxonomy): Bacteria > Bacillati > Bacillota > Bacilli > Caryophanales > Bacillaceae > Bacillus > Bacillus sp. NMCC46. The sequence continues at coordinate 569,988 of NZ_PVQZ01000001.1, forward strand.
CCTATTTTGACATCGACAAAAGCTGGACGATATGTACCTTCATATACTCCTTCTCGTTTATACAAATAACGAATGGCATCAAAAGGAACTTCATATAAAACACCCTCTGTTTCGCCGCCGTCTTCTACCATATCAGCTCTTGATCCATCTGGCCTCACCAATGTAAATCTCGTGGTAAAACCGTTTAGTACTCCTCCGCCGATGATTTGTTTGAAGTGATGATCGACTTCTGCCAGCTTAAATCTTGCATCATCCATACAGGAGCCATAGGCAAAATAATAGAAGGATGACGGCTTCTGCTGCCACAGTCTATAAGCTTTCCAGCACCCTCTCTTTATTTCTTTCAGAGCTGATGTCTTCTGCTCTGGCAAAGTGTATGTCATGGCCTCTACCTGACCTTGATCCGTCATGACATTGATTTCCTGCTTGTCATACCCTTCCTCTAGTACATCTATCTTATTCAACGCATCAGCGGCCACCTCGTACAATTCCCCGTATACAGTGCCTTTTTCTGCGGGAACGCACGCTGGGTATCCTTGACCTGTATCATAGATCCTTCCACTCATCCAAGCTGATTTAGCTAATAGCCTGCTTTCCTTCATATACGCTTCGTGGTGCTCTTCATGCAGCAATAGCGTCCCATATACAAATAAAGCTTTCATCGTCATGACATCACGTCCTCTCAACTTGCTGCTGCCTGCTTTTTTGACACACAGGCAAATAGATTTGAAAAGCTGCGCCTTTTCCAAGCTCACTGGATACGTCCATTCTTCCGTGATGATCTTTTAAAATCGTCGCACAGATGGTCAAACCAAGCCCTGTCCCTTCTTTTTTCGTGGAAAAGAAAGGATCATATATTTTTTGAATATCCTCTTCAGACATCCCTTTTCCTTCATCTTGAATGGTAATCTTCCATTCATTCAATACTTTTTCTGTAGATATGTATATGCTGCCACCTTCAGGCATTGCCTCAATGGCATTTTTAATTAAATTAATGAACAGCTGCTTCATTTGATTAGCGTCTGCTAGGATAGCACCGGCATCCTGCTTTTTAAATGGCTGTTTGAGATCAATATTTGAAAGAACTGCATTTGTTTTTAATAAGGTAATCACCTGTTCTAGGAGCTCATGAAGCTGGACTTCTTGAAAATGGACCGCTTGAGGCTTAGCCAATACAAGCAGCTCACTTAAAACAAAATCAATCCGTTTAATTTCGGAAAAGATAATGTCAAAATAATCGGTTCTTTCAGGATATTGTGTCTTCATCAGCTGCAAAAAGCCATTTACTGATGTCAGTGGATTTCTGACTTCATGGGCGATCCCAGCAGCTATTTGTCCAGCAACAGCCAGCTTTTGCGCCTGCATTTGCAATTGCTGATTGGATCTTTCAAGCTCAAGCTTTGCCTGCTTTTGTTTCGTAATATCAGCAACCGTCCCAATCCCTCCGGTAAACTGGTGATGCTCATCAAAATAGAGCTTGTAATGAACGTCTCCCCATACCTTCTTTCCCTCTTTATGGAGAAGCTGCAGTTCTACCCGCCCCGCATCCTTATGTTCCTTGATCACAGATAACAAATGCTGGACCACGCGCTCCTCTTGATCAAAGTACTGATTGTACATTGTGCCTAGACATTCATCTATGTCATAGCCTGTCATTTGTGTCCATGCTTGATTTAAGAAAATAATTTCACCTTTCTCGTTTGTTTCAAAGACGATTTCTTGCAAGTTATCTGTGATTCGATTCAGCCGCTCTGTCAGTTCGTGTGCTTCTTTTTCTCTCTTATTTAAGTCTGACACAAGTAGATTTAAGCGGTCTACATAGCCTGAGACAACCCAGATCCCTGTTAAAACCAAGACTGTAAAGGCTAGATCGAGCGGCCAATTAATTTGATAGCCGCCTAGATAATAAAAGAAATCCCAGCTTAAGATTAAAATAAATGCAAGAACAGACAACACGATCCGCACTTGATATGTTTTGTTCAAATGATTCCACCTGCCGCCCTGAGATTCTTTGTCAATTGTACCATTTTCCACTTATTTTTTGAGGGTGATGGGGCATTTTTAAGGAACTTTTTCAGAAAAAAATAGCCTGTTCTCAGCACAAAGGAAGAGAGCAGGCTATTTTAATTACTGCTGAAGAGCTTCTTGCAGCTCTTTTAACAGTAGTTCTGCGCCTTCAGCGCTTAATGTAATTTGACCATTTCCATAATCATGGTTCTCCGATGTAATCTCACCAGTCATGAGGCAAACGCCCTCTGGCTGGTATTTTTTCAAGACGATTTTCTCCCCATCTATAAAAAATTCCATACTGTCTTTAATAGCAATATCAAGTGCTCTTCTTAATTCGATTGGCATCACAATACGCCCTAGTTCGTCTACTTTTCTTACGACTCCGATAGATTTCAATTTCGTTCCCTCTTTCTTTCATTAGCTCAAGATCAATCTGTTTTGCACCAATTGATATAACGTAGACGTAAGAGATTCTCAAAAGGTTTCTCCTCTATAAAAATTTTTTTCATAAAAGAAAAAACAAAGGGAAAATTTATTGTGATTGTCAAAATGATACTTGAATTTTACAAGTTCATTTCAAGGTCATCACAAACCCCCACAAATGACATCAACCCTCTGAACTTTTAAATGTAAAATTGTTTAAAACAGCAAAAATAGAGATTGGGTGAAAACATGTTTCAAAATGCCGAAATTGGAATTGATTTAGGAACAGCTAACATATTGGTTTATAGTAAAAATAAGGGAATTATTTTAAATGAACCGTCCGTCGTGGCAGTCGATACAGAAACAAAAACTGTACTTGCAGTCGGAGCAGAAGCAAAAGAAATGATTGGGAAAACACCTGGTAAAATTGTGGCGATCCGTCCGATGAAAGACGGTGTCATCGCTGATTATGATATGACAACAGATTTACTTAAACAAATCATGAAAAAAGCAGGGAAAAATATCGGGTTTACCTTCAGAAAACCAACGGTCGTAGTATGTACACCTTCTGGTTCAACAGCTGTTGAACGCCGTGCCATCAGTGATGCTGTGAAAAACTGCGGAGCAAAGCACGTGCATTTAATAGAAGAACCTGTTGCAGCCGCAATCGGCGCTGATCTCCCGGTAGATGAGCCTGTTGCAAACGTCGTGGTCGATATTGGCGGAGGAACAACGGAAGTTGCCATCATTTCGTTTGGCGGCGTTGTCTCTTGTCATTCCATTCGAATTGGCGGAGATCAGCTGGATGAAGATATCATTACGTTTGTCCGAAAGAAATATAATCTATTAATCGGCGAGCGGACAGCCGAGCAGGTTAAAATGGAAATTGGTTATGGTCTCATTGAGCATGAGCCGGAATCATTAGAAGTACGTGGACGTGATCTAGTGACAGGTCTTCCAAAAACGATCACACTTGAATCTCATGAAATTCAAGGTGCCATGCGAGAATCACTTCTTCATATTTTAGAGGCGATTCGTGCCACATTAGAGGACAGCCCTCCAGAGCTTAGTGGTGACATTGTAGACCGCGGCGTGATCTTAACTGGCGGCGGCGCTTTGTTAAATGGGATTCAAGAATGGCTCTCACAGGAGATTGTCGTTCCAGTTCATATTGCAGCAAATCCACTTGAATCTGTCGCAATCGGAACAGGTCGTTCACTAGAAGTCATTCATAAATTGCAAAAAACATTAAAATAATCTTCTTGTTCTACTTCTTTTTTTATCATTTCGATCATATCGTGAGAAATGGATAAACGTGAAGGAGGAAGAATATGTTGCTTGATTTAGGTAAACGAGTCGTTGTCACAGTCATTTTAACGGGTATTATTTTAGGAGGAATGAGCCTGTCGTTTTCACATATGCCCCCTTCTAATGCACAGCCTGTGAAACAACTGAACCGCTAAAAAAGCCGCATGAAAGCGGCTTTTTTATTTTGGCTTTAAGCATGCTCCCCATTTTCCTTTTCGGTCTTATATCTGATATGATGAACATGACTAAAGGAGGGTTTTTTATGAGTTCATTTGAAAAACAACTAGATCAATATGCTAAGACCATCGTTGAAGTCGGTGTGAATGTTCAAAAAGGACAAGAAGTCGTCGTATCTGCATCTACTGAATCTGCAGACCTTGTTCGTCTTGTCGCGAAACATGCGTATGAGCGCGGGGCGAAAAACGTACATATCCGCTGGAGTGATGGTGTTCTTGCCCGTTTAAAATATGAACATGCACCGCAGGATGTGTTTGACCAATTCCCAGAATGGGAAGCACAGATGATGGAAACCATCGCAAAACGCGGCGGCGCTTTTATCACGATCTTGTCAGAAAGCCCTGACCTTCTGCGAGGCATTGATTCGAAAAAAATCGCTGCACAGCAAAAGGCCGCTGGATCAGCCCTTCATACATATCGCCAATACGTTCAATCAGACAAAGTTGCTTGGACGGTCGTAGGCGCTGCATCAAAAGAATGGGCAAAAAAGATTTTCCCTGACCATACAGATGAAGAAGCTGTCGCTTTATTATGGGATCAAATCTTTAAAGTCGCACGCGCTGATCAAGCAGATCCCGTTGAGGCTTGGAAAAAGCACGATGAGTCACTAAATGAAAAGGTCAAAATACTAAATGAGCGCCACTTCCACAAGCTTCATTATGATGCTCCTGGCACAGATTTAACGATTGAGCTCCCAGAGCAGCACATTTGGGTAGGTGCCGGCAGCGTGAGTGAGCGCGGCGTCTCTTTCATGGCCAACATGCCGACAGAAGAAGTCTTTACCGTACCTAAAAAAGACGGTGTAAATGGGACTGTCTCAAGCACAAAACCGCTCAGCTATGCAGGAAATATCATTGATGAATTTACATTAACATTTGAAAATGGACGAATTGTCAATGTGAAAGCGAAGGAAGGCGAAGACATTTTAACTTCGCTCGTTGAAACAGATGAAGGCTCCCATTATCTAGGTGAGGTTGCTCTCGTACCAGACGATTCACCAATCTCAAACTCGAATATTCTCTATTACAATACCCTTTATGATGAAAATGCATCGAATCACCTTGCCATCGGCAGCGGGTATGCGTTCAATATCGAAGGCGGAAAAGAGATGAATCGTGAAGAATTGGATGCAGCTGGTGTGAACAACAGTATTACACACGTCGATTTCATGATTGGTTCAAAGGAAATGAATATTGACGGAATTACAAAAGACGGGAAACGCGAACCGATCTTCCGTAATGGAAACTGGGCGATTTAATCGAAAAAAAGACATCCACTTATGGATGTCTCAGATTGTTGACAAAGGGCTAAAATGATCTTCATTTTAGCCCTTTGTCTTCTTTTCAGCGTGATAGAAAACCTTTGCAGTCTAGGAAGGACGAGGAGCGGAGCGAATTTGACATTCGTGAGCACCGGCACGCAGGACTGACACCGAATGCGAGGGTTTGTCTACACGCTGAGACATCCACTTTTGAATGTCTTTTCTTATTTACGCATAAAGCTCATCGAGTCTCTTTTGAATGTCTTGATCTGATAAGAACTCATCATATGTTGTTTGTTTATCGACGATGCCATTTGGCGTCACTTCGATGATACGGTTTGCCACTGTTTCAACAAACTGATGGTCATGAGATGAGAAGAGCATAGCTCCTTTAAAGCTCATTAAACCGTTATTCAGCGCTGTAATGGATTCTAGATCCAAGTGGTTCGTCGGCTCATCCAGCAGCAGAACATTCGCTCCTGACAGCATCATTTTCGATAACATACAACGAACCTTCTCTCCTCCTGATAAGACGCTTGCTTTTTTCTTTACTTCTTCCCCAGAGAAAAGCATACGTCCTAAGAACCCGCGTAAGAAGCTTTCGCTTTGATCATTAGGAGAATATTGACGAAGCCAATCCACTAGATCGACATCGTTTCCTTCAAAGTATTCACTATTGTCTTTCGGGAAAAAGGCTTGAGATGTTGTAACGCCCCATTTAAACGTCCCGCTGTCTGGCTCCATCTCACCAGCAAGAATTTTAAATAAAGTGGATACAGCAAGCTCATTACGGCTTAAGAACGCAATTTTATCCTCGCGATTCATGATAAAGCTGACGTTATCAAGTACTTTCACACCATCAATTGTTTTCGATAGACCTTCTACTTGAAGGACATCATTTCCGATTTCGCGCTCTGGCGCAAAATGAACGTACGGATATTTACGTGAAGATGGCTTAATGTCGTCTAAAGAGATTTTATCAAGCAATTTCTTTCTTGAGGTCGCTTGCTTCGATTTAGAAGCGTTCGCACTGAACCGGGCAACGAACTCTTGAAGCTGCTTAATTTGTTCTTCTTTTTTCTTATTCGCATCTTGGCTGAGCTTCAGCGCTAGCTGGCTGGACTCATACCAGAAATCATAGTTACCGACATATACTTGAATTTTTCCGAAGTCTAGGTCCGCAATATGTGTACATACTTTGTTTAAGAAGTGACGGTCATGCGAAACGACAATCACGGTATTTTCAAAATTAATGAGGAACTCTTCCAGCCACTGGATTGCTTGTAAGTCCAAGTGGTTCGTTGGCTCATCAAGAAGAAGAACGTCAGGCTTACCAAATAAAGCTTGGGCTAGTAGTACTTTTACCTTTTCTGAACCACCAAGCTCAGACATTTTCTTCGATTGAAGGCTCTCTGGAATGCCAAGACCTTTTAATAAGATCGCTGCTTCACTTTCTGCTTCCCAGCCGTTTAACTCAGCGAACTCACCTTCAAGCTCTGCTGCACGAATCCCGTCTTCATCTGAGAAATCAGGTTTCATATAGATCGCATCTTTCTCCTGCATCACATCATATAGACGTTTGTGACCCATCATAACGACTTTTAATACTTCAAATTCTTCGTATTCAAAATGGTTCTGTTTTAAAATCGCTAAACGCTCACCAGGGCTCATATGAACATCGCCCGTCTGAGCTTCAATTTCACCTGAAAGAATCTTTAGAAACGTTGATTTACCAGCTCCATTGGCACCAATTAGACCGTAGCAGTTACCAGGAGTGAATTTAATATTTACTTCTTCAAATAGTTTACGATCAGCAAAACGCAAACTAACATTATTTACTGCAATCATTTATTAATCCTCCATCACTCATTCATCATTATGAAGTATAACATGAATAACGTTTGATAGAAACGTCTCTAGCTAAGAACGAAGGCAATTTGTCCATTATGGTATAATAAATGGGAATGATTTATTGAAGGAGTTCGTGCGATTTGAGATTACTTACACTTATGGAATACTGTTTATTGATTTTCTTTATGGGTATTTATTTATCTGCAACAGGCTTTAATGCGAGGGATTTTGGCCTTTATATTGGGCTTGTGCTTATTTACACACTGGTACACATCTTTTCGAAACGCTTTTTACAAAAGCGAGGGAAAGAAAATCAAAAGGTCGGATTGTTTCGGTCCGTTTTAGCCATTACTGGGTCTGTCTTCGCTTCTGTGTTGGCGATTGTGATCATTGTTACGGTGCTCACGCCAAATTAAAACGACCCTTCTTTTAAAGGGTCGTCCATTCAAGCACTTTTCTCACACACCTGAGAAGGGTGCTTTTATTTTGTTTGCCGAATGTCGCCAAATGGGAAGAAAACAAATTCTGATGTCCCGACAACCCGATCCTTTTCAATGAGTCCAAGTCCATTTCTGCTGTCCATAGAATTGAGTCTGTTGTCCCCCATCACAAAGTAATCGTTTTTCGGTACTTTCACTGGACCAAAATCCCCTGTTAAATGCACTTCATACTCTTTCGCATGTGCCTTGTTCTCTTTTAAATAAGGCTCATCAACTTTTTTACCATTAATGTAAAGCGTATCATCCTTCATTTCAATCGTGTCTCCCGGAAGGCCGATCAATCGTTTTACATAATGAATCTTCTGGCCATCTTTTCCATTAATAATCACGATGTCACCTCGTTTGACACCACCTAGATAGTTAATGGTTTTGTTGACAAACAGCTTTTCCCCATCATGAAGAGTCGGTTCCATTGACTCTCCTTCCACCACATACGGCTCAAATATAAACGTACGGATGAGCAGGACGAGCGCAAGTGCAATTAAAATGGCTTTGATCCATTCAAACAGTGAACTTTTCTTCTCTGTTTTGTCTTGCTTTGCATCAGATTGAATATCATTTTCGTTTTGTTTGTTTTCTTCGTTCAAAATACTGCTTCCTCCTAAGACTTTCTGCTAAAAGACTTGAAACGTGAATTGAATAACTTTACTTTATCACATGTCATTTAAAAATTCACAAGACAACCATTCAATTAGATATTTTTTCCTAATTTGTTCATGATTAAACAAAAAGAAGCACCGCTCTTCACGATGCTTCTCTTCTGAATTACGCTTCTAGTTTGACTGGTTTTTTCAAAATACCCAGTAAAATCGCTGTTACAACGGCACCGATTAAAATGCTGATGATATAAAGAACCGGATGATTTGTTACCCAGAAAACGAATAGTCCGCCGTGTGGCGCAGGAAGCGTGACTCTAAAGAATTCCGTTAATCCGCCAGCCACGGCTGCTCCAATGACAGCTGAAGGAATTACGCGCAGAGGGTCAGCCGCTGCAAACGGGATCGCCCCTTCAGTGATGAAGGCAGCTCCCATGAAGTAGCATGTAATCCCTGCTTCTCGGTCACGTTTTGAGAATTTATTTCTAAAGATTGTTGTAGCAAGTGCAATACCTAATGGTGGTACCATTCCGCCTGCCATAATGGCAGCATGCGGTGCATAGTTTCCAGCAGCAATCATCGCAAGACCGAATGTGTAAGCCGCTTTGTTAATTGGGCCCCCCATATCAATCGCCATCATACCTGCCAAAATAATGCCCATTAAGACAAGGTTTCCAGTACCTAAAGTTTCAAGCCAGTGAGTTAATCCATCCATCACCATTTTTACCGGTGTGTTAACAATGTAATGCATGATGATACCTGTGAAGAAAATACCGAACAATGGATACAGCAGAACCGGTTTAATTCCGTCGAGTGACTGCGGTACGAATGTGAATACTTTTTTAAGTAGCACAACGACATAACCTGCAAGGAAACCGGCAATTAGTCCGCCTAAGAATCCTGCACCTGCTGCCGACGCCATAAATCCACCGACCATACCTGGCGCAAAACCTGGACGATCTGCAATACTCATTGCTATAAATCCGGCTAAAACAGCAACGATTAAGGCAAGCGCATTATCTCCGCCAATTCCTTTTAATACAGCTGCAAATGAATTAAATGAAGGGTCCTTAGGATCTGCTGAGTTAATTCCCCAGAAAAATGAAATTGCAACAAGGATACCGCCCCCGACAACAAATGGAAGCATGTTGCTTACACCACTCATTAAGTGCTTGTAGAAACCACTTCTACCTTTGCCAGATGACTCATTTTCGTCTTTTGAAGAACTGCCGCCTGAGCCTTTATAAATCGGCGCATCTTGATTGACTGCTTTTTCAATTAATTCCTGAGGACGGCGGATTCCAGCTGTCACAGGTACTTCAATGACATGTTTGCCTTTAAAGCGTTCCATTTCAACTTGCTTGTCCGCTGCCACAATGATGGCTGGTGCTTCTTCGATTTCTTTTGCCGTAAGGGCGTGTTTAATACCGCCAGAGCCGTTTGTTTCGACTTTAATGTCAAAGCCCATTTCTTTTGCTTTTTCTTTCAAAGCATCTGCTGCCATAAATGTATGCGCAATACCTGTTGGGCAAGCTGTTACTGCTAAAATCTTAGCTGGTTTACCTGATACAGCCGGCTCTTCTTGAACTTCCTCTTCTTCTTCATCATCGTCCTTGTCATGCGTATTGATGATATCGATGATTTCATCTTCAGTAGCCGCTTCAAGAAGCTGCTTTCGGATTTCTTCACGCATGAGAAGTGTTGATAAACGAGAAAGTGCTTCTAAGTGCGTGTTGTTTGCGCCTTCAGTTGCTGCAATCATAAAGACAAGATGACTCGGCTGCGCGTCCAGTGATTCATAATCTACACCAGCTGTCGAGCGGCCAAATGCAATGGCAGGCTCTTTTACACTTGCTGTTTTAGCGTGAGGGATAGCAATTCCTTCGCCAATACCAGTAGAGCTCTGTTTTTCACGGTTGATCACTGCTTCTTTGTAGCCCTCTTTATCATTTAGCTTGCCTGCTGTATCTAAAACAGTGACTAGTTCTTCAATGACTGCTTCTTTCTGCTGGCTGTCTAATTGAAGCTTAATTGTCTGCTTTGTGAGTAGTTCTGTAATTTTCATGATGACTCCTCCTTTAAATGCGTGTGACTTTTACTTGTGGTAATAGTGTGTCGACAAGCTCTTTAGTTCCAAGCTCCTCAGAAAATGCTGTAGCGCTGCCTGATGTGACGCCAAGCTTAAATGATTCTTCAATCGAAAGGCCTTTCGAAACGCCGGCTAAAAATCCTGCAACGACTGAATCCCCTGCACCAACTGAATTAACAAGCGTACCCTTTGGAACATTGGACTGATAAACCCCTTCCTTACTGAATAAGAGAGCTCCATCTCCAGCCATTGATACGATGACATGTTCAGCACCTTGTTCTAACAGCTTCTTCCCATAAGGAATGGCTTCTTCCGCAGATGAGATGCTTGTCTCAAACATTTCACCTAGCTCATGATGGTTTGGCTTCATTAAGAACGGTTTCAAGCCTGCTGCTTTTTTTAGTGCTTCCCCGGAAATATCAAGGACAACTCTGACACCTTGCTTTTCGCACACCTCAGCAATACGTTCATACGTGTTATGAGGCAATGAAGAAGGAATGCTGCCAGCTAAGACAACGACATCTCCTTCAGTCAATGAAGAAAATTGAGACAGAAACGACTCAAATTGCGCTTCAGTAATAGATGGGCCGAGTCCGTTGATTTCGGTTTCTTCACCTGTTTTTAGTTTCACATTAATTCGTGTATCTTCTGACACCTCGTGAAAGGCTGTTTGTAATTGTTCGTTTTGTAAAAAGTCTTGAATATATTTTCCTGTAAATCCGCCTATAAATCCAAGCGCTTTTGATTCAACACCGTGACGTTTTAAAAGCCTTGAGACATTGATCCCTTTTCCACCTGGATATTTTTTGTCATAGGTTGAACGATTCAAACTGCCGACTGCGAAATCCTCCACGTGTACGATGTAATCAACTGATGGGTTTAAAGTAACTGTATAAATCATGTTTTCACTACCTTTATAACCGTTTTTTCATGGTAATTATCGAATGAATCCTCTTTTGCGTCGTTTGTGATAATGGTGGCTTCCTGTAAACTAGCAAAGGCTGAAAACGATATTTCGCCAAACTTAGAGGCATCTGATAAGATATAGGTTTTTTTCGCCTGCTTCATGGCTCTTTTTTTCATGAGCGCTTCCTCTGGATCAGGTGTTGTAAACCCCACCTCGGGATGAATGCCGTTCGTCCCAACAAAGCTTTTGTCAAAACGGTAATTTTCCATCGCTGTCAAAGCTGCGGCTCCCACCATGGCTCCTGTTCGATGTTTCACTGATCCGCCTATCAGGTAAAAAGAAATGCCTTTTCTCATGAGTGCTTCAATGTGCATAACACCGTTTGTCACCACAACAATATCTTGATCGGGATCGATATATTCAATCATTTGCTGTGTGGTCGTACCAGCATCTAAATAAATACAATCGCCTTGTTTTAAAAGTGAAGCAGCTGCCTCTGCAACCAATGACTTTTCTTGAAGGTTTTTGGCAGATTTCTCAAATACATCTGGTTCAAGACGGATACTTGATATCTTGGCTGCTCCCCCATGGACTCTTTTAAGAAATCCTTTTTCTTCAAGGGCTGATAAATCTCTTCTAATTGTAGATTCAGACGCATCTGTCATAATCGTTAAGTCCTGTATTTTGATGACATCATTTTCTTCTAAACAGTCGATAATGAGTTGATGTCTTTCCGGTGTCAACATGAAAACACCCCCTTTTGAAAACGTATTCATTTTGCGCGCACCTTTATTGTAATCGCTTTTTTCAACATTATCAATACAAAACAATCAAATACATTCAATAACTATCAAAATCTTTCACCATGGTCATCTTACCTTTATATGTACCATTTGTAAACTGAAAAATATGTGACATTAAGATGAAAGTCATGATCTTAGCATTTCTATCATTTTTCATTTCATTCAATGGAACTAAAAAAAGCTTTTATGCGATGTGCATAAAAGCTTTTGATGGTGGATTACAGGCGAATTCACACTGTTTGTATGCTTTTGTTCTTCTCCAAATTATTCATATCTAAGAGAATCAATAGGATCTAGTCTTGCTGCTTTATTCGCAGGAATTAACCCAAAAACAATCCCAATAAGCATACTAAACAGCACACCGCCACAGATGACTTGCCAAGATACTAAGGACGGCCAGCCGGCAACTAGTGATACTAGCGCGGCGCCACCTAAGCCAAGTGCGATCCCCATCAACCCGCCGATCAATGTTAAGACGACAGATTCAATTAAAAATTGAACGAGTATTTGAGCCCTTGTTGCTCCAATCGCCTTTCGGATACCGATTTCCCTTGTCCTCTCTGTCACAGAAACAAGCATGATATTCATCACACCGATACCGCCGACAAGCAAAGAAATCCCAGCTATTGAGCCAATGATTGTTGTCATAACAGATGTGATTTGACCAATGCCTTCTGCGATTTCTTCCATATTGATCATTTCATAAGCATCTTCTGTATGATGATTTTCATTTAATAATGCAGCCGCATTCTTTCCTACTTCCTTCATTTGATCAGCATGTGCGACTTGAATTGACAACTTATCATATTCATTGATCCCAAATGTGGAGGTGAGCATAGCAAACGGGACAAATATTTCGTTCATATCAAATGAAAACATCCCTTTCTGTTTTGCTAAAACACCGATGACTTCAACAGGCTGTCCGTTCATCCAAATCATTTCGCCCAATGCCTTCTGTCCATTAAATAATTCTTTTTGTAAGCCTTCAGAGATGAGAGCGGCTCTTCTGCCGCTTCTAAAGTCAACATCTCTTAAATTCTGTCCTTCTGCTATTTGTAATGAATGGACATTCGTATACCCTTCATTTATACCGTTAACTGTCGCATCCACTGTCGTATCTTGAAATCTCAGCTGCATTCCTTGTGCAGTCGAAGAGGCGACCTGATTCACCCCGTTGATTGTCTTAATGCTTTTTATGTCTTCCTCAGTAAATGTGGCGTCGAATAAAGCGTTTGGATTTGCATTTAACTCTTCGTCAGAAGGCGTATATGTCATATCAATGGTATTGTTTGGACCTGAAATCGACCCTTTTAACATTTGCTCGCCGCCTTGACCGATAGCAACGACCGCAATGACCGATCCAACACCAATAATAATCCCAAGCATCGTTAAAATAGAACGTAATTTATGAGCTAAAACAGAATTCATCGCTATTTTGATATTTTCAAAGAGTTTCATTCATAGCGTCCCCTTGTGTCAATCTATCTTCAACGAGCCGTCCATCTCTTACAACGACCGTCCGATTTGTATACGCAGCCATTTCTTCTTCATGGGTGACAAGCACAATCGTTGTCCCTTCCTCATTCAGCTTAGTAAACTGTTCCATGATTGAGAAGCTTGTTTTTGAGTCAAGAGCGCCTGTTGGTTCATCTGCTAAGATAAGCTGCGGCTTATTGACAATTGCACGAGCAATAGCCACCCTTTGCTTTTGCCCTCCAGACAACTCACTTGGCATATGCTTCATTCGGTCTGCCAAACCAACCTTTTCAAGTGCCATTTCTGCGCGTTCTTTTCTTTCCTTTTGACTGATACCAGCGTAAATCATCGGAAGCTCAACATTACGCCTCGCATTTAACCTCGGCAGCAGGTGAAATTGCTGAAAGACAAATCCAATGAATTGATTTCGAATCACTGCAAGCTCTTGATCCTTTGCAGCTGACAGCTCTCTTCCTTGAAAATGATATTGTCCTGTGGTTGGTCGGTCTAAACAGCCAATGATATTCATTAACGTCGATTTTCCAGAGCCGGACGGGCCCATAATGGACATATACTCGCCTTTTTCAATGACAAGATCGATCTCACTTAATACATCAAATGTTTCTTGGGCGACCTCATAACTTTTTATCACGTTTGAAAGCTGAATCATTCAGCATTCACTTCCATTCCGTCATACATGTCATCTGATGGATGAGCAATGATTTGATCCTCTGCCTTGACACCTTTTGTCACTTCAAGGTCATTACCTGACGTTTCCCCTAGCACCACTTTTACTTTTTTAAGTACATTCTTTTTGACAACATAAACGTATTGTCCATCATCCTCTTTTTTTACAGCTGATTCAGGAATCGTTTGGGCTTGACGCTTATCTGTTTCAATTTCCATGATCATTTTAAAACCAGGTTTCGCTTCAGGTTTTTTTCCCTTTATTTCGATTTCAACAGGATATTGTACCGTTTGATCACCCGCAGTTGTTTCGGATGCTGCCTGAGCAGGTACAGCCCCCACTTTTTTCACGACCCCTTGCCAGCTCTTTCCGCGAATGACATCAGATGTAACCTTTACTTTTTGTTTCTTTTTCACTTTTATGGCGTCATACTCAGAAATCAATCCTCGCACAATCATTTTTTTCTCATTGCCAATATGAATGATCGGCTGTCTTTCTTCCGGCTTTCCTGCCCCTTCTTCTTGCTCAATGGAAATCACTGTACCGTCAATTTTACTATGTACGGTTAAATCTTCTATTTGTGCTTTTACTTTTTCTTGGCTGATCTCTGCTTGTTTTTGTTCTAATTCAGCCGCTTTCAGCTCTAATTCGAGCTGGTCTCGCTCGTTTTTAGGATGGGCGACTGAGTCGCCTGCTTGTTTTTCATCTAATTCGCTCAGTCTATTTTGTAATTGTTCGCGTTTTAGCGTACTTGATTCAGCCGCAAGAGCTTGCTGCTGCTCTTCAAGCTCCAGCTCCCTATTTTCATATGTAAGAAGCGGCGTTCCAGCCTTTACCTTTTCTCCTTCTTTCACAGAAATCCCCTTCAAGTGTCCTTTTTCCTCTTCTGCATAAATGAACTGCTCTTCAGAGAATGAAAGTGTCCCTGGCGTCATTACCGTAGTGGTGATTTCTTTTTGTGTGGGTTTTACTGTTTTAATAGCTGCTGTCGAAGCAGGCTTTGATTGATTTTTCGCAATGTTAAAGCCAATAAATAGACCGATGACAATAATAAAAATGGATCCGATGATGATTTTCTTTCTCATAAAGACATTCTACCCCCAGCTTACTGATATGTTGATTGCGGTTCCTACATATTGAAGAATGAAAGAAATGACATAAAAGACTCCTATCATGATCCAAGATATTCTTGGAGATATATGACCGACTTTGATCAATAAAAAGCCTGTTAAAACAAGATTCCAGATCACAAAGAGATCAATATTAGCAAACACACCGTGCCATGGACCAGAAGTTTGAATGAGTGCATTTAATGAGGTTATTGTGATGTTTTTTGGCACATGGAACAGGATGACGGACAGATGAGAAATAATCGTACCAATGATCGTAACTGGTGTAATAAACAGGACCGCTGAAAACAGCTGCTGAAACGATGCATCACCCTTTGCTAAAAATACGATGAACTTATATATAGCAGCATTAATCACAAGCCCGAGAATTAGACCAATTAGCGTCACCACATAAACGACCGATACCGGCAAGCTTAAATCTGCCCACATTCCTTCATTCACTAGCTCTGACAAATAAGTCACAATCACTGTTAAAAGAAGCACACAGGATAAAGGTCACCAAACCACCGGGTTTTCCCATACTCTTTTCAGGTGCTCTGAAGGTCTTGTGCTCACTCCAATGATCGTGGGCTTTTGCATATTTTCTTTCATCAAATGTCTCCTCTCTATGTCATGCAAGTATGCAAACGCACATGTTCTCTCTTGTTCTTTCTATTTTATCAAAAGATTGCCAATAAGTGATGGATGATTTGATTTTCTTATTTTCATTGAGGAAAAAATTTATCTATTATTCTATTATCACGAATGACATCCTCCAAATGACACCATGACCAGACCATATTCATATCAAAAAATAGAGGTTTTACTGACCTAAAAACATTTTATCAAAAAACCACATGTCTTTCGGAATAAATATCCTTTTCCTTTGAATTCGGATGGTCTTAGTTAGACACAACAATTTTTTGTTAAAATAATCCTAGTAATTTCGACAAATCTCGGCTTTATAGGACTATGATTGGTTTCTTTTATAGAACAAATGAGCCTTTAGTATCAATACTTTCATATTAAAAAATGAAAAATATAAGGTTTTTACTTGATCAAAAGTTATTTTTTCATATAATGTAAAATAGAGGTAGGTTAAATGATAGTGGAAATGGAGTCAAGTGAATGTTAAGAGAAAAATTGAAAACACAATTGATTTTACTTTATGAAAAGGAACAAGAAGCATGGCAATACTTTCGAAAGGAAAGAGAACTGATTTATCATGAGCTCAAATTACTTGATATGAAAGAAAGCAGACCCTCTAATGACAAAATATACTACGCTGCTAGATGTGTAGATATTATTAAAGAGAAAAAGGGAAGCATTGTGAGTACAAAAGAATTAAAAGAACAGCTTCACGCCCAGACAGATTTCAATGTGAGACGAATTAGCGAATTGTATGATCTGATCCAGCAGCTCGACCCTCACATTTCTAAAGCACGAAGGGGATGTTTTATTTACGAAGATCACACCCAAATACCTCTACAATCTTTTCACACATAAAAAATTGGTTACAGCCGCTGGCCATAACCAAATCCTCTAATATCTATTATCCACCGCTTACAGGAGGAATGAATGCAACAGTGTCCCCGCTACGCACTTCAGCGTTTTCCCTCGTATATAGTTCGTTGACTGCAACCATCACGTTTTGTGCAGCATCAACACCATATACCTCCTGTAATTCTAATTTAATCTCATCAACCGTTGTTTGATCTTTTTGAATGATGATTTGTTGTTTACCGGCCTTCTCAGCAAGGCCGGCGAACAATAATACACTAATCAAACTGATCACCTTCTTTCTTTGCAAGTTGAAGATCGCTAGGTTTCCCCTCTGGATATGAAACCGTTTCAAGCTGATCACCTATCCAGGCTTCCCCGTCTTCCCAATATTCTTTTTTCCAAATTGGAACGATTTCCTTAATTCGCTCAATGGCATATTCGTTCGCTTCGTATGCAGCCTTCCTATGAGGAGATGAAACGGCTATCACAACAGCAATATCCGTTATATCAAGTGTCCCGATCCGGTGCACAATGGCTGCTTCAGTTTCAGGCCACCGTTTCTTGATTTCTTGTCCAATTTGACTTAGCATGCTTTCAGCCATTGGTATGTATGCTTCATAAGTTAAACGCAATGTTTTTTTGCCGTTTGTCCACTCTCTGACCGTCCCGATAAACGTCGTAATGGCCCCTGCCTTTCGCCTTGTCACATGCTGAATCAATTCGTTTACATCAATCGGCGTTTTTGTTATTTTAAAAAATTCACTCAAGCAGAGACGCCTCCCTTCAATAAGTTAAAACCAAATGTGACTGCGCCCTTTTCAAAGGCTGAAAACACTGGAAACGAGTAATTTTCGATTAATTGAAACTCTTGAGAAAAATAAATAGCTGCTTGTATATTGGAAAGAGTTGAAAGATCAATGAGCTCCTCTTCATTCTTTACACAAACGATTTTGCGGTATGGTGCCTGTTTATACCCTTCTATCAAGACAGCGTCTAATGGAAGATGCTGACACATGTTGAGCAACTGCTCTAACGTGATGTGCTGCATTGAAAAGTGAAATTCACCCTCTCCTTCCACGCCAGCGGCAAATGCACCTGCTTGAACATATCGATCGGTGTCTTTTTCTTTCAAAAGACGATCTGGTTTACCGCCATGTCCATGGTGTTTAAAGCAGCCTAGCTTCAGCCCGTCAAGTACAGCCAGCTGACAGAGCTTTTCAATCAACATAGTCTTGCCGCTGTTTTGATAACCGACCACCTGTAATATGCTTAATGTGTCATCCAGCATGGGGAACCCTCTCCTTCGTGCTGAAACAGCAGAACATGGACCTGATCACCGGCCTTAAAACCTCTTGTTCCTCCGGGCAGCACGATGAAACAGTTAGCATCTGCAATAGAGGTCACGGCACTTGATTTATCAAGACCTGTTGGGGTCACACTGAGCTGACTGCCCGTGAATTGTAGTGCCGCTCTGACAAATCGAGTGAACGGATTGGCTTTTGGAAAATCGTGTGTCAGCTTCGCCTCAGCAAAAGCAGGAAACGGCTGCTTCTTCAAAGACCATTTATAGATCATCGGTTTCACAAATAATTCAAAGCCAACAAAACAGGCAGCGGGATTTCCTGACAGCCCAAACAGCAGTTGACCATTTGGCATTGCAGCAACCGTCGTCACACTTCCGGGTCTCATGGCCACTTTATTAAACAGCACCTCAGCTCCCAGCTTTTCATAAATCGCAGGGAGAAAGTCAAAATCACCTACTGACACACCGCCTGTTGTGATTAAGAAATCTACCTTGCTTAAGGCTGCTTTGACTGCATGATAGCTTTTGTCAAAATCATCAGACACACCGCCTAAATCAAGCGGCTCTCCCCCGGCCTCAAGTATCTGGGCATAAACCATACTAAGATTACTGTTTCTAATCTTACCGTCCACCATCGCATCACTCACTTGAAGAAGCTCTGTACCTGTTGAGATGATGCCGATCACTGGCTTTTTGACAACTGGCACTACACCATATCCAAATGTCGCCAATAGGGCCGTAACGCCCGGAGTTACTTTGGTTCCTTTTTTGACCATCACATTTCCTTCAAGTACTTCTTCTCCTTGACGAGAAATATTGTCCCCTTTTTTCAGCGTTCTTTTAAGTGACATGTATGATTTGCCGTCTTTTTCGAAGGTCTTAGTCAGCTCAAGCATGATGACGACATTTGCTCCATCCGGGATTTTTGCTCCTGTCATGATACGGATGGCTTGAAAGGGACCGATGGTTTTTGCTGAGACCATTCCTGCACCAATATGGTCAATGACCTCAAATTCAACCGGATGCTCGCTTGACGCTTCTTTTGTATCTTCTGCCCGAAGTGCAAAACCATCATACGGGGAACGATCAAATGCAGGAACATCATGATCTGCTAAAATATCTTCTGCAATGAACCTTTCAAGGCTATTTTTTAAAGGCACCCATTCTGCTTCTCCATGCTTTTCATATTGATGGACTTTCTGAATGGCTTCTTCTACTGGAATTGGCTGACGTCTTTCCATCACACTTCACTCCTATATCCCTAGCAGTCTTGCTAGTAATGAATTGGCTGCTTTTTCATCATTCGTCCCATGGATTAATGCACGTCCACCTTTGAAAAAGACAATACGATAAGATTCATAGCGGACATGGATTAAGAAGTCATTCACTTCCACCTCACAAATAGATGACAGCCTCTCTTTCACATGCTGAAATGATAGATTTGCTAAATCTTTAGATACAACTTGAACTGTATCCCGTCCGCAAAGAATCGTCGTTTTTTTACGCTGCTCATGTAAATAAGGATAGGTTCTTTCTTCACCGCAGGATGGGCAGTTCTTCTGCTTAGTACGAGACAAATCCATTTTAAACGATGTCGCCTGCCAAAGATCAAATGTGACAAATTTCCGTTCGATTTGATCTTCATGTCCTGTTAAATATTTTAGCGCCTCTGTTTGCTGATAAGCAGAAACCATTTGAACTGCTGGAGAAATAATCCCCGCTGTATCACACGTCAAGCCGCCAACAGGCAGTTCTGTAAAGACACACGATAAACACGGCGTTTTATCCGGCAAAATGGTCATATACATCCCCTGGCTGCTCACACAAGCGCCATATATCCACGGCGTCTTCGTTTCCTGCGATAAATCATTCATCACCATTCTCGTCTCAAAATTATCCGTCGCATCAATGACAATATCTGCGCTCTGAAATAACGGTCTTAACAGCTCCACCCCTGCATCTTCAATCAGGGCGTGTATGATCACTTCATGATTGATCTCTTGGAGACGTTTTTTTGCCGCAGCTGCTTTTGGCACATGTGCCTTTGCATCATGTTCTGTGTACAGCTGCTGCCGCTGTAAATTTGAAAACTCTACATAATCACGATCAACAATCGTCAACGTGCCGATCCCAGACCGGACAAGCCCTTCAGCGGAGGCAGTTCCAAGTGCACCGGCTCCAACGATCAGAACATGACTGTCAGCAAGCGCACGCTGACCCTTTTCCCCAACCGGAGGGAACAAGATTTGTCTTGAATATCGGTCATTCAATGCTGTTCTCTCCTCACCATTTTTATGTATCATATCATACCGTTTTCAGGTAAATCGCTTCTTTTATTGATATTTCGAAATTCATTTGGTGTTACGTTCAGTTCCTCCTCTGGGACGATGCGCACCTTAAGCCTTTGAAGTAACTCTTTGATGGCTAATTGATTCTCTTTTAAACACGCATCAATGGACGGCAGACAGCGGCGGTGATAAAGCGCAAATAAAGGCTGTAATCTGCCCTGAACAAGCGGGATGATAGCATCTACGTGCTCGCTGCAATAGGACGATAATGCTTCGGCGGTCTCCCTCCGTATGAAGGGCATGTCACATGCCGTCACCAAATACCATGCTGCTTCTTGCTTTTGCATCGCCGTATACATGCCGGCAAGCGGCCCGCATCCGCGCACCTGTTCATCATCTAACCACACACTTCGTTCACCTCTTTCTTTAAAAAAGGGCAGAAGTGATGGATGGCTGATGATGACCATCTGTCCTTTCAAAAGCTGCTTTTTCACATACTCATATAGTGGTTTTCCTTGATACATATGGCTTGCCTTTGGCACTCCAAAACGTCTGGAAGCTCCTCCAGCTAAAATGACATTCACTACATCCATTCTCTCACCCTCCTTGGATATGGTTGTTCTAATCGCACTCATTTCGCATACTTTATTGGTAACATGAATAAGGAGGGTCTATCCATGAACAGGCGCCATGCTTCTCCCCTATTCCATGACCTATCTCAAGAGAATTTATACTTAAAAGCTGAAACAGCCAAATATCAACAAATGATCTCTGATTTACAGTCCTCATATACGTATTCTAAAAATAAGAAGTTAACTCAAGAATATTATGAGATGAAAAAGGATTACACGCAATTAAAACAACAATTGGATGAAATGACCATTGATCAAGACGATGCAGCCTCAAAAATACAGGATCTCTCCTCAAGCAAATCTGAATTATTACATAAAATAGTCTTTCTTCATGAAATGCTCCAAAAGGAAACCTTTCATAGAAGGAAAGAAACGGAAGAAAAACATCGGCTGCATTTAAAAGTCATCAAATATAAAGAAATCTCTCAACAATTAAATGAACGGATGCAGGATCAAGATAAACGGCTTGCAAAAGAGGAGAAAAAAGGAAATACTTTATCCGCTGTGATTGAGAAACTGCAGCAAACATTAAGTGATAAAAATGCAGAGCTTCATCTATTACAGGAAGGCGTTAGACACCTGCAGGAGCGTTTTTATGAAACACAAGAGAAATTACTGCAAATTGAAAAAGCAAAGGAAGCGATTTTTTATGAAACGCTCACAAGCTATCAAAAGCAGTTAGCAGAAAGCGAGGAATGGATCGCATCTCATTTTGCTGATATTGACCAGTCAGCTCAAACAAATTCACAGCCATTCTCTCGAGACAGCGTCCTGCAAACAACGGAAGAAATCGAACCCATCTTGAAAAAGCTGAACGAACAAGTTCAAATACTCCAGGCACAAGTCGATGCGGTGCAGGGAAATGGAGAGGTCATGACAGTGAAGATCGACGGCTTCAAAAAACAGCGTGATCACCTGTCAAAGGAACGAAAAATTGTCTATACAGTTGATCAAAAAAAGTAATTCTCGCAATAAAAAACTGCTGGCTTTTACGTCAGCAGTTTCTTTTATTTATTCGTCTTCTGTTTGAATGTCGCCTTCTAAAATATACTGTCCGCGATATGGCTTTTTCACTTCAGGATACATTTTAATTAAGCTTTGCATAAACGTTGTCATATTTGGAATTTCAAGACCGCTCTCTTTTTCAATCTCTTTTTGAAGCTCAGAGCTTTTAATCGCCGCATTATGACGCTTTAACGTTTTAATCGCAGCTTCACGAAGCTTAGCTGCCTTTGAACCAGGGCGGGCTGTGCCTCTTCTGCGTCTTGTAGATCCTTCAGGAATACCTACAGGTACACCGTTTAGCTGTCCTGTTCCTAAAGATGATGCAGGATTTGATTGTGATTGTGCCGGCGGCTGGTAGCTTCTCATTTCTTGTGCAGCCAGTTCAGCTAATACAGGCAGCGAATCCGTCTTTCTTTCTGTACGCACTTCTTTTTTTGTATCTGACACTAGACCTGTTCCTTGACGGTCTAATTCTCTTAATTTTGCATAAATCGCATCTCGCTCAATTTGATATTCACGGATGACCTTTACTTCTGCTTCGTTTAGTTGTTCCAATCGTAATCGTAACGCTTCCCTCTCATTAAACAATGGATTTCCCCCTCATCATATAAAAAATATTCTATAGTAAATATTAGATTAGAAAACTAATTTTATCAACTATTTTTTTATCATTTTACAGTTTGCTATCAGATAGGTATTTTCAACTAAAATTTTGCCAAAGAGGAACAATCGGCATCCATTTCATTGCCACTAAAGGCTTTTGACAAACTTTAAAATATTGTAAAAAATTTGAATAAACACTTATACTACTTGATTTACATCGTTATTTACCAAACTGAAATTTCTTTTGTGAAAAAACGTTCTGAATAGTAAAAAGTTAAAATCTTTACATTTTCATTTCAAAACAAAAATGTAAATAGGTCTTAATACCTTTTTATTTCAGGAATATTTTTTAATAAACTCCCTCAATTTCTCTTTTCTTAGGAAGGACACGTACATAAAAAGTCCATTCCGTGCAATAGGTCGCCTATTTTTGTCCATGAAAAAACCCCCATTTATGGGGGAAAGCCTATTCTGCAGCCTTTTCAGACTCAGAAAGCACTCGATTGACACGTTTCTCAAGCATTTTCATTCCGCTTCCGCCAGCTTGGAAGTGGCGCAGAGCACCTGTTTTATCAAATACATAATATGCTGGTACATATTCATTTTCAAAGGCTTCTGTTAAGTGATGATCACTGTCCACAAAAATTGGCTGCGTGATTTCATGCTCTTTCGCAACCTCTTTGATTTTATCTAGATCTAGGTCATCCTCTGAACGCGGCATATGAACGGCTACAACGTTTAGTTGATCCTTGTATTCATCACGGAATTGATTGACTTGAGGCATGGCCTCTTTACAAAGATGACAGCTGACTGACCAGAAATGAATCAATGTTGGTTTGTCACCAATTAGACCTTCTTTTGTTACTTCTCCATTTAACCATTCTTTTGCACCAGTTAGTTCTGGCATTGGTTGACGTAATTTCATTTTGAAGCGCCTCCATCCATTGTATGTGTCGAAACAAAAAGGTCTAACATCAGTTAGACCCTCCTGTTTCTTCAGCTATCAATTAAAGTGTTTTTTGACCAGGCTTCCAGTTAGCTGGGCAAAGTCCACCAGTTTGTAATGCTTGAAGAACACGTAATGTCTCATCTACATCACGACCGATATTGTTGTGGAATACTGTTTGATATTGAAGTTCGCCTTCTGGGTTGATAATGAATAGACCGCGAAGTGCAATACCTTCTTCTTCAATTAAAACGCCGTATTCTCTAGATACTGTGTGATTTGTGTCAGCAGCTAGCGGATATTTCAATTCACCTAGACCATTTTCTTTACGGTCTGTGTTGATCCAAGCTAGATGCGTATGGATTGTATCAGTAGATACACCAATGATTTCTGCATCTAAATCTTCGAACTCATCATAACGATCGCTCATTGCTGTAATTTCAGTTGGGCAAACAAATGTGAAATCCATTGGATAGAAGAAAAGAACTGTCCATTTGTCATTCTTCATGTTTTCCTCTAAACTCACTTTACCAAATTCCTTGTTAGCAAGTACTGCTTCCATTTCAAAACGTGGAGCTTGTTTTCCTACAAAACGCTCTGCCATATGTAAATCCCTCCAAAAAATAATATCTTTATACAGACTTCTAAGCTGTATATAAAATGAGAATCAAAAGTTGAAATTCTCATTTAGTTAATAACTTCACAATTACAATTATAATACTTAAGCGGTTTTTAGTCAATATTAATTAATAATAAATTTAATTAACGATTTGTCACAATCTCTTGCTCCACTTAACAAAAGTTTAACATGTCTTGCATAAGGGAACAAATGATTAGCTTCTCTATTAGAGCATACATAGAAAGGTTTTGAAGAACATGAAAGCATTTGAACAAGTAGATTGGGTTTCCATTATCCTCAATAGCAGTATGATTTTGCTAAAACTAATCGTTATTTTTGCGATTTATTTTATCATCAGAGCCATCGGAAACAAGATGATTAGGCGTGCCTATTCCACATTCTCTGAAAAACATGACGTCTCTTTATCAAGAGCTCAGACGCTGCAAAGTCTCACGTTAAATATTTTCGCCTACATATTGATTTTTATTCTAGTGGTCATGATCCTCGACTTATTTCATTATAACCCGACCGCTTTGCTAGCTGGCGCAGGCGTTGTGGGGCTTGCGATCGGTTTTGGCGCTCAAGGACTAGTGAGTGATATTGTGACAGGATTCTTTATATTATTAGAGAAACAATTCGATGTGGGAGAATATATAACAGTTGCTGGCTTTGATGGGATCGTAGAACAAATTGGACTTAGAACCACTCAGCTTCGAAGCTTTGACGGCACCCTTCATTTTATCCCAAATCGAAGTATATTGAACGTGAGCAACCATTCAAGAGGGACGATGCAGGCACTCGTTGATATCGAGTTATCTCCAGAAGAGAATGTGGATCAAATGATCACAGCCCTTCAAGCTGCGTGTGATGAGGTACGGGAAGAAATCCCTCAAATTATCGAAGGACCTCAAGTTGTCGGCGTGGAGGCGTTCGGCTCCTCTTCCCTCGTACTGCGCATCATAGCTAAAACCGAAACAATGGAGCAATGGCGGGTAGAACGAATCTTGCGCAAAAAAATGAAAGAAGTACTCGATATAGAAAAAGAGCAAAAAGAACCGGGGTTATAATCTACCGGTTCTTTTTCTTGTTTGTTTTATTGAACACGCTGTTCTACTTCTTGACAAATTTCATCAGCCGTCATACCTGACGCAGTAATCACAGATGCTTTTGTCGTTGTGTCTGAAATGCCAAGAACATTTGAATCTAGCCCTGTGACCACATAGCAGTCACACTGATCCATTTGCTGTTCATTTTGAATACGTACGACGTCATACCCTTTTTGCTTCAGTAGTTCTTCTACATCGGATAAAGATGGTTCTACACCAATTCTTGTCATAATCAAGAACACCTCCTGTTCATAAGGTGTACAGGAGGCAGCTTGATTATTCATTCACCTGCTTGCTTTTTGAAATAAGCTGTCATAACGTTTACAGCTGTTTCTATCGCTTTTTCATCAGGCATGAGTTTTGCATGATGCAGGCCATATTCTGAATCGACCCCTAACCAAAACATGAATCCAGGGTATTTTTTCAACATGTAGCCAAAGTCTTCTCCTGTCATGGCTTCTCTGCATTCAACCACATTCGCAAGCCCTTCTCCGGCAACATATGACATAAATTCCTCTGTCAGATCCTTTGAATTGTCCACTTCGTAATAAGATGAAGGGTATCGCACGGTTGCCTTGCATTCGTAGCCAATTTCAATCCCTTTTGCTAGTGCTTCAATTCGCTTTCTCACCTTATCCATAGACTCTGGTGAAAGTGTACGAATAGTGCCGTCAAGCTTTGCATGCTGGGCAATGATATTTTGAGCCGTTCCGCCGGTAATCGTGCCAATCGTAATGACCGCACTATCAAGAGGATCGACATTACGAGAAATAACCGATTGCAGCTGACCTACAAGTGCACTCGCAGCCACAACCATATCATTCGCTAAATGAGGGTAAGCAGCGTGTCCGCCTTTTCCTTCAAGATCAATCACAAGCTCACTCGTATTAGCAAATAACAGCCCTGTTTTTGTGGCTATCGTTCCGACAGGATATTCAGGTGCAATATGCAGCGCTGTAATAAAGTCTGGCGTCCACTTTTTCAGCACATCGCTTGTAAGCATCGGTTCAGCTCCGCCTGGACCTTCTTCTGCCGGCTGGAAAATAAATAATAGATCTTCTTTGATTGGCTCATGAACGAAATGATCAATGATTCCAAGTGCGATGGTCATATGAAGGTCATGTCCACATGCGTGCATGTTCCCTTCATGTACTGATTGAAATGGATACCCTGTCTCCTCAGTAATAGAGAGGCCGTCCATATCTGCACGATAAGCAAAAACGCGCTCAGGATTTGTTCCCTTTACTTTGACAAAAAGTCCAGTGCGCCACGTTTCCATCTCAACTCGATCTTTTGAATAAGCACCAAGATGCTTGATGAGATACGCTTGTGTTTTGAATTCCTTAAAACCAAGCTCAGGGATTTGGTGTAAATCTCTTCGAATGGATATTAATTGCTCACGATTTAACAAGTGAACTCGCTTCCTTTCCTCTATACGAATAAGACGTGGATATATATCATCCACGTCTATGTCTTCAACTGCGAATTATGTGAATTAAAGCTGACGCAGTTCTTGTTTGATTTCCGTTTTACCTATTGTTTTTTCATCAATGTCTTTGATTTTCTTTGCAGGTGTACCTGCTACAACTGTGTAAGGCTCCACATCGTTCACAACGATCGCACCAGCTGCTACGACTGCACCTTTACCAATTGTCACACCTTCTAGAACTACAGCGTTCGCACCGATGACAACATCATCTTCTACAACAACTGGTTTAGCAGACGGCGGCTCAATGACACCTGCAAGAACAGACCCAGCACCGATATGACAGTTCTTACCTACTGTTGCACGGCCGCCAAGCACCACGTTCATGTCAATCATCGTACCTTCACCGATCACAGAACCGATATTAATAGAAGCTCCCATCATGATGACTGCATTATCACCGATTTCTACTTGGTCACGAATGATAGCACCTGGCTCAATACGTGCTTTAATGTTCTTTAAATCTAACATCGGGATTGCAGAGTTGCGGCGGTCATTTTCCACGACAACATCTTCAATTTTGTCTTTGTTCGTTTCCAGCGCTTCTTGGATTTCGCTCCACTCACCGAAAACAACTCCAGTGTTTCCTGTGATGAACGTTTTTGCATGTTCACCAAATTTAATACCTTCTAAATCACCTTTGATGTAGACTTTCACAGGTGTTGATTTTGTACTATTTTGAATAAATGAAATAATTTCATTAGCGTCCATTTGTTTCATGTATGTATGTCCTCCTCTTAATTTATACTTCATTACTGTACCAAAGGAGAGTTTTAATGACAAGTGAAAGAGTTGACTCTTCAATGGAAAATAAAACAAGCGGGACCGATTACCCCGCTTCCTGCTGGTGAAGATGAACAAATTGTTTGCCAAAAGAAATCAATTTCTCTTCTTCTTCTCCTTCTGGATTCAGCTCAATCTTGACTGATGGCAAGACAATGTCACCGCCAAGTTCCTTCACTTTTTCTTCGATTAGGTCAACAGCTCCGCAAAAATGCTCATAAGATGTATCCCCAGAACCGAATACAGCAAATGCTTTTCCCGTTAAATCAAGCTCTTCCATTTCTTCATATAAATCAATAAAATCATCAGGAAGGTCACCATCTCCCCATGTGTACGCACCTAACATAATGTGCGTGTAATCATCGAGAAGCTCTGCATCAATATCCATCGCTTCATGCCGGTCCACGCTAGCTCCCGCTTCTGTTATTCCTTTTTCAATTAAATCTGCCATCGCTTCTGTATTCCCAGACATCGTGGCATACACCAATAAAACCTTTTCTGTCACTTTTTCTTCCTCCTTATCAATGAATCAATGCCGGCTCCTCATATGGCCTCACAAACTTGCTTTCATATAAACCAGCACAGAAAAAGTTTTCATTTTGATTGGCTACACGAAAACCGTGTCCTTTGATCGTATCAAACCATTTGAGCTCTTTTTGCTCAATATCAAGCTGATACACTTTAGAAAATCCGTGTTCGTCTTGTGAGGTGGTCACATATACAATGCCATTATCCTCTGACACATCCAAAAATGATTCCTCTCTAGCAAAGGCCTGTGATTGAATATCATGCAGCATATTTGTATGTAAATCTAAAATTTGAACAGATCCCTTTTTTCCTTTTTTTGATCCTAATGCGCAAACAAGAAGATGTTCCTGACAGAGCAGCATAGAAGCTGTCATCCGGTGCTCCTCTCTGTTTAGGAGGAAAACCTGCTCACTCTCCAAGTCATACATCCATATTCCTCCGTGAACCTCATGAATCTGTGTTCCAATATAAAGGTGATCACCTGCAGCACATAAAGAACGAATAACAGGCGGGTGGTTCACATGAGCAAATGGCTTCATAATTTCCCAGGAAATCCCGAAATCATTTGACACATAAATACTATGTTTTCCATGTGCACACACAAACCCGTCTTTGCGTCCTGTAATAGACCAAACGACTGCATTTGTTGGAAATGATGATAGCGCCCATGTATTGCCTTCATCTCCTGATCTAATCACTGTGCCATTTTCACCAACACCGAATAAATAAGGTCCGATATAGCTGATGGCATGAATTTTATGCTTGAGCTTAAAGAGCTGCTGCCACCCGCTCTCCACACTGTAGTGAAAAATACCTTCACGTTTTACAGCGACAAAGTATCCACCATTTTTAGAAGCAGCAACAGCTGTCGCTCCTTTATGAAACATGATTTTCAACTCGTTTCTCAGACAAAGTGGCCCAAGTTAAGAAGCTCGTGGCAAATTCCTGACAGCACGCGACATCCTCATCTGTATCTGGCGCAAGCTCCATTTTCAATGTCTCAGGAAATACGGATGCCCCGGTTGATTTGAGCATGTTATGAAATGTATGGACAGCCTCACAAAACTTCGGGTAGCTGTAATCTCCAGATCCGAACACAGCTGCTTTGATGTCACTTAGTTCAAGCGTAGAGACCTCTTCATAAAAGTCCTCAGCTTCATAAGGTAAATCACCATCACCCCATGTATAAGAACCGATGAACACATAATCGTATGAAGAAAGGTCCTCTGCGCTTGTATCATCAAATTCCATCATCTCTGTGTCTATCCCTTTTCCTTCAAGTGTTTGCTTTATGATTGCTGCCATATCTTCTGTATTACCAGACATACTCGCAAATGCAATTAGTGCTTTCATCTATCGGTCACCTCACCTAAATGATAATCATTTTCAATTATTATATGTACACTTTAAATGATAATGATTTTCATTGTCAAATGATTTTATGAAAAAGCTTTGACCAATCATTACTATAACCCAATGAAAAACCCGCTCATTCCAATTGGAAGGCGGGTTTTTCATATCGAAGAGATCATCGGTTCCTCATTCGTTCAATTCATCTATTCGAATAAAATATGGACCATAATCCGTTTCGTGCGTCATCACAAATGTCCATTTTTCATTCCAATCCATCACATACATATCGTTATAATCCATATTATTAGACTCATATGGTAAATCATTGATTAAAAGAGAGCTGGCATTTTCGAAAAGATACGCCTCGTCAACAAATTGATAAAAAACAGTACACTTATCCTTTGATTGGTGAAAAAATGCGTCTATCGCTTCAGCCTTTTCAAGGCATGTAACCATTCCAAAACTGCATAAATGCCATAAAAAATCATCTATTGATATCTCGTTTTGTTCTTTAATTGAAAGATGACTAGCAAAACGTTCACGCCACCTCACGCGCAAATGATCTCCCCATTCAGGTTTGTTCATTTTGATTAATTGATTGTTTTTCATAAGATCGAAGTCTCCTCTATAATTCGCTCCATCTATCTATTGGATATGCGTGCAATAAGTAAATTTAATCAAACTGATTATTTACCTAAAAAAGCACCTTCCTCTTCCAAGAAGGTACTTACACCGCATCACTTTCAAGCATTTCTTTGACCACACCGACAAATGCTTGCACCTGTTTTAATTGAAAAGAAGCTTCATAGCCTAGCAGCCATGTGTCACGTCCGATTTGCTCTCCATTCACGTCAACAAGCGGTGTTTTATGAACACTTTTTTCGTGGTCATATAAGGTGACTGAAGGCAAAATGGCGTAGCCGATGCCGTGGTAGGCCATTTGTTTACATGTCTCAATCTGGTCCACTAGAATCGTCTGCTTTGGAGACACTTTAAATTTTTGGTGCCACCAGTGCTGGATTTCCTGATAATACGTGCTGTCGCTTTTAAATTGAATAAACGGGCGTTCTGTCTCGATTAACTCGTCCACGTCTTTGATGACAGAATCGACTAAATATAAATGATCTGTCATCAAATATTCCTTTGTTCCCTTCCAATCAGGGTTTCCGCGAATAATTCCAATGTGCACGTGGTCCTCGTATAAGCTTTTGAGCATTTCACTACTCCAGCCGGTCACAAGTGATACCTTCGCATTTGGGTATTTTTCGACATACCGCTTTAACACTTTCGGCAGCCAGTGCTGTCCAATAATGGATGCAACCGCAAGCTTTAGTGTACCGTGAATTTCCCCTTCAAGTTCATCGATTCGTTCTCTCACTCGATCTTGCTCAACCGTCACCTCTTTTGCAAATTGAATGATCTGTTCACCTGCCGAAGTCACGGTGAGCCCTTTCTGTGAACGAAAAAAGATTTTGGTTCCCCACTCCTTTTCGATCGTCTGCAATCTTTGAGATAAAGCAGGCTGAGAGACAAAGAGCCGCTCCGAAGCCTTTCTCATATTCAATTCTTCACTAAGCACAACAAGCATATGTAACTCCTGAAGCTGCATGGGCGTCCCCTTTCTCTCTATAAGATTTTCTTATTTCATATGGTCATTATATAAATTATAGCTTATGAAGGCAAAAAAAATAAGCTGGGCTTCAGCTCATTTTTTCGCGGCATGAATCACTTCATTTAAGCGCTTTAATACAACACGTCGTGTAAATATTCCTTCAAAGACTTGCTCCTCATTTTCTACACAAACAAATCCATTATTCGTCACAGCGTGAACGCCTTTTAGCACAGGGTCCGTTGTTTTAAGTCTTGGAATATCAGTCAGCATGACCTCTTCTACCTTCAGTTGGTCCAGTTTTTCGAATTCAATTCGTTCTAAACCAAAGATCTTATCCATGATCATATTCGTTCCAATTAACCCATGCAGATGATATGAAGGATCTAAAACCGGGATGGCTGTATATCCTGTTTTTGTTAGGACCAATAAGGCATGCTCAAGGTTATTTCCAATTTGAACATGTGCCACTTTATCTGCATCAATCATATGCTCGGCTATTGTTGACTCAAGCAATTGAGTTGGTTCTATCTCTATCATGTTTCTTCGACCCCTTTTCTCTCGATCATCAATCATACATTCCCCTTTATCATTAAGCATAAACTAAAACGAAATTTGTCGAAAGATTTTTTCTGCATAAAAAAGATACTCAGCTCCCGAGTATCTAATAGAATGTTAAATCAATATTAATTCTCAAACCTTACTCTGTCATACAATGTGATCAATTGCTTATACGTATTGTCATCGACATTTTTTGTTCCACATTCTATATCATTGATCTCACTGCTTAGTAATTCGACAGCATATTCCTGATTCAGCAATACGTTTAATAATAGCTTTTTCTCTTCTTCATTAAAACGATTTTCGATGACGCTCATCCAACATCAGGCCCCCTGTTTCATATATGCTTTTATATTGATTAGCAGGCTTTTGAATGTCTGCTTCCTCTCTATACAGCTAGAATAAGGAACTAGAATCGAATCGTCAACCGCACGTTTCGACAAGGTTTGGAGAAAAATGACGGAATTTATTTTGTGTATCGATTGGCATAGCAAAATGCTGCGTATGAGTCGGGTTTTATTTTAGCTTCAATTCCCATAGCTGTGATCATTCCGGTCATTTCCTGGATCAGCTCTTTCGTACTTCCTTTTTTGCCAATATCTAGATGGGCTTCAAAACGGAGGTCTGCCCCTTCCTCAGCAAACGGAAGAAGCAAATCCATCAGTTCTGTTAAAGGTCCCTCAAGGATGTCTGCACATACCTTTTGGCTAAACGCTGTCTCTAATGAAATTTTTTCTCTAAGACTTTGCACAGGCCTGCTGATCACTTGTTGTGTGAGGCAGCCCCAAGCCCCTTTGCCAATCCGGTGGAGATGAATTGCAGTCATAAATCTTGTGACATTTTGATTGACCTGAGAGTCCGTACCAATTGATAACACATAGGCGGATCTAGGGTCTTTTCGAATAAAGTCTTTCATTCTCATGACGACATCAGAAAACGCTAAATAATCTTCAGAAAGATTGTAGTAAAAAGAATCACTCACAGAAAGGAACTCCTTTTTAATGGTCTCTTATCCGAAATATGCGCTGATTGATCATCTTCCATTTGTACACCGCCAATAATGACACATGTATATTGCCGCAAATAAACGAAGGAATCCTTAGAAAAAACATTTCATACGATTCAGCTTAGGATTGTAGAAGCTCAAAAATCTCAATCGAAATCATATCAATGTTGTCAAATGGGAAAGTATTTGGCTTATCCCCTTGTTGAAAAACAGTCAATTCAAACGTTTGATTCTTTTCGAAATACTTAACACTACAGATTTTCTCACCGTTCACTTCGAAATAACGCTGTGCCGGTTCGTTTGCAGCTTCTGCTGTCTCTTGAAGACTTTGCAGCCTTGTAATGATACCCATTAATTGTGACATTCTAAAAAAAGACTCCTTTCAAAAAAACAACTCAAGATGAACCCGTATTGATTATACACAAGTCCTACAAAGCATCATACCATAAAGTGTTCTCAGATGATATTTTTCCTCTTGAATTCAAAAAAAGAAAAAGAATCTGTTTTTTTAGTTTGAGTCTTTTTTCTGATCTCATGCACCATGTTTTTTATAAACCCGCAGATCTCATCAGCCGTTTGGCAATTTCGTCAAAATCCTCTTTGGAAATGCCTGGGGCAAACTCTTCCGGTAATTCTCTATAATCTGGCACAGGTGCTCCTTGAGGCGTACCCTCAATCACTGTGAGCGGCTTTCCATCAATCGGATGGCTGCCTTTCCAAATCTTATTAATGTCCTTGTAATCCGTATCACTAAATGTGTACAGTTTTGTATGAACATTTTGGTCTTCAAATTTCCTCGCTGAATCAAAGTATTTGTTGTCGAGGTTTGGGATCGGCAGCATCTTTCCTACATCTACTCCTGTGGCTACCTCAAGCGCCTTTGCATATGCCACAACATGCACACCGCCTCGCACAAGTAAATAACCGATCATCTCTCTTGCTGTAGGATGATCTGTCATTTCATATACGCGCATTTTGTGCGTACGAGCTCCGCATTCAAGGAAGAAGTTATGAAGGAGGTCAAGAATCAGGTTGCCGCTTGAGAACACATTCTCTCCGGTCCAAGGTTTTGCCATGGAATCAAACGGATAGCCTGTTTGAGCCGTTTGAATAAAATGCTGTGTATTTCGTTTATCGACAGCCGCTTTCATCGGTGTCGTATCTGGATCTCCGCCATGAGTGGTCCCTGTAATCATAAGATTCACAGCTGTGGTCACAAGTTCTACATGACCGAATTCTTCAGCCGTAATACTGGATACGAGGTCATAAAACGGTTTGAGCTTTCGTTTTCCTCTAAAGTTAAAGGATTGAAACATGTAATTATTTAATGTGGACATTTCACCGAATTTTCCGCCGAGTAATTCTTGCACAGCAGCAGCACCATTTGCATCTGGGTGATCTGGTCTTGGCAAATCAATCAGCAGCCGCTTGTCGCGTTTGATCATGACGTTCCCTCCTACCGTCTAACTATCATCACTTAAGATGTATGGAGGGATTGGGATGTCCTATGCATGAGGGGAAGATGAAAAGCACAAAAAAACTTGGCGGGGGTAGCGCCAAGTTTTTTGGATCTTGATCTGATAGAGGGGTTGGGGAACAGAGAGTAGCTTCTCTCTATAACTAAATGATAATGATTATCAGTTTCATTGTCAACCATTTTTTATTTCTTTTTTCTATTAAAAAAAACAGCCTAAACGGCTGCTTTTAAATTAATCCATCTTGCTCATATAAATAGGCATACGGAAGGTCTATAAACAAATACATGTCTCCCTCTAACGGATAAGAAAACGTACGTATCCTCTCACCGGTTTCTAAATCGCTGTAAATATCACTGAAAAATCCTTTCCCGCTCATTCTCATTTGGAGAATATTCGCTAGGAAATAAGGGCGCCAGCTCCAGTTTTTCTCGATATATTCAGGCTGAAACAGCCATTCTTTTTCTTTTTTAAACACATTTCCAGTGATTTGAAAGCCTTCTTCATTACACATATAAATCCGAAAGCTGCAATCCGTTAATTCTAATGCCAGCTTTTGTATAAGTTCATCATTTGTGCTGCATGATTTTTTTAAGGTCGTGACCGCTTGATGAATTCGCTTATAAAATGTTTCAGAATGTTCGTAGACAGTTTGAAGTTTCTTTTTCTCATGGGCAATAAATTGCTGGAATTCTTCTCTAAGCTGATCTTTTCGTTTATTGCGGTCGATTAATTCCGCCGCAGGCTCGTGAAGATAGAACCCTTGAAAATATCTGCCGCCATTTCTCCAAGCATACTGCAGCTGGAAATTTGCTTCAATGTCTTCATAAATTAAAGCCGCCCCTATTTTTCTCGCAAGCAATGAAATACTGTACAAGACATATTCATAGGAAGGAGAAGGAGCCGATGCCCTTAATGCGTGTAAATCTATTTTTAATAGATCGGGTGAGAGCAAGGCAATCCGGTCAAGATTGCTGCTTTCTTTTCCGATATTCGATATGGCGATTTTAATACCATATGTACGAAAATACGTTAACGTATGGTAAAGCTGTTCAATATCGCCGCTAAACGTATGCTCTGTAAATTCGATAACAAACCGATTAAGCTGAATGCCCCTTGCTTCATATTCCTTCAAAAGTTCTAAAAAGCTTTCACCATGATCAAGCATCAGGATATTGGCATCATGATTAATAAAAATGAGCAAATCATCATCTGCTGTTGTGAAAAGATCGAGTGCTTGCGTCAGTACTTTATGATCTACTTCCACTTTATATTCGTCAGGAATAGATGAATCCGTAAAGAAGGAGCCTAGGCTAACTGTTTCAGACTCAAGCTTCATTCTTCCTAAAATTTCATAGCCTATCACTTTTTGCTCTTCCGCACTGAATATGGCTTGATAGTGCGGGAAAACATCTTCAATATTCGTTAAAATATCCAATGGATCGACCATTTTCATCACCTGCTTCTCTCTTTGTGTGATTATAACACATCAAAAGCAGGTCTTACATCGTCATTCAAAATGGGGATTGGTTAAGCCATTGACCCCCATCCATTGTGATACAATCTCCATTTATATATGAAGCTTGCTCAGATAATAAAAAGCTCGCAAGCTCTGCAATTTCCTCTGGTGTACCCAGTCTGCCAAGAGGAACACTATCTAATGTTCTTTGCGCTGCCTCTTCCGATTCCCACAGTTTATCCGCACCGCCTGTTCTCTCGATTGGTCCTGGTGCGATGGCATTGACGCGAATTCGATATTGCTTTCCCCACTCCACTGCAAGCGTTCGAGTCAGAGATAAAACACCTGCCTTTGCTGCCGCTGAATGCGCCACACCTACACCAGCACCCCATGCATAGGTAGCCACCATATTGATCATACTTCCCCTTTTCTTTTGACGAATCCAGTAATTGCCCACTGCATGACTGCAAAAAAATGTTCCATTTAATACAATATCAATGACAGCCTTCCAGCCGTTAGGAGACAGTTTTTCTGCTGGAACCAAAAAGTTTCCTGCAGCATTGTTAATCAGAGCGTCCACATCACCAAATGTATCTACCGCAAACTTGACCATTTGATCTGCATCCTCTGGGTTTCGCACATCCATTTGGAAGTAAGCGATCGAGCCGCCATTCTGCTTTATTTCATTTGCCGCCTTTTCTAACGTTTCTTCCGTTCTTCCAGTAATCACGACATTCCAGCCTCCGTGTGCCAAATGGGCAGCCATCGCCTTCCCCATTCCGCTTGATCCCCCTGTGACAATCACTGTTTGTTTCGTCATTTGTTCTCCCCCTCTGTGGTTTTGAATGACTATTCATTCATTATTTTCTATCATATCATGATTGACCCTAGATGCACCATATGGGAGATTCATCAAATATGATGCTATACTTAATTTTATTTATAAAGGAGTCTTATATGAAGCAACTTTCTCGGAGACAGTTTTTAAAAGGAGCAGCTGGCGCGAGCATTCTCGGTTTTTTAGCTACAACATGTGGATACGGATATGCCAGATACATCGAACCACGCATGATCGATACCGTGTCACTGACCATTCAGGATGCTCAGCTTCCAGCTTCATTTGACCAGTTTAAAATCGCTCAATTTAGTGATGTTCATTTAAGTGATACATTTCCTGCGAAAGAATTAGAATCCGTCGTCCAGCAAATCAACGCTGAGTCTCCAGACCTCATTGTGTTCACAGGTGACCTCGTTGATTTTCAAGCATCGATTGAAGAGCATGAAAAAGCGAAAGCATATTTGACCAAGCTCCATGCCCCGTTTGGTAAGCTCGCGATATGCGGAAATCATGACTACGGACCATTTGGCATTGATCTTTATGAGCAAACGATGAAAGCTTGCGGTTTTACAATATGTAAAAATGATGTGTTTCAATTAGAAAAAGAAGGGGCGCATATTCAGATTGCTACATTGGATGACCTGATGATGAGTGTGCCCGATTATGACCTGATTAAGCGGGAAGTATCCTCTGATTTATTTACGTTACTGCTCGTACATGAGCCTGATGCAGCATTGGAGTTAAATACAACTCCCATTAACTTGCAGCTTTCTGGACATACCCATGGCGGACAGGTGCAGCTTCCTTTCTATGGCCCCATTCTCTCAGCACCTTACGGCCATACATATGTGGAAGGTTTATACGGAAGTTATCAGCACCGAATCTATGTCAACCGCGGACTTGGGACAACAAGACTGCCGCTTCGATTTTTAGCCAAACCTGAATTAACCTTTTTCACCCTCTCCTCTCGCATTTAGACAGAAGCCAAACCGCTCCTATTTGCATATGTATAATCAAAGATCTTTCTCATGACAAATGTTAGGAGAAACCTTCCTTAGCCTGATTCCGTCAATATATAGATCAAGTGATGGGCATCATGGCTTCTTTTATTTGAGCAAAAGGAGTGTACTTTGGTGCTGCGATATACGGTGAAAAATGGAGAAACCCTTGCTTCTATAGCGCTTGATTTCCGAACAACAACAGATGCCTTAAAGGCTGCAAATCCGTCACTTCAAGGTCAAGAGCCGGTACAAAATGAGGTCATCATCATTCCTGGTCTGCCCGATCCTAGTTCGATCCCTTACCGCATCTCTGTTTCGATTTCAAGCAAACGTCTCGTATTGTTTTCTGGATCACAGCTTATTCGGTCGTATCCGATTGCAACAGGAAGAATTTTAAATATGACACCGACAGGTTCTTATTATATTGTCAACAGACAGCCAAACCCAGGAGGTCCCTTTGGCGCCTATTGGCTGAGCCTCTCGAAAGTTCATTACGGCATCCACGGTACGAATAACCCGTCTTCAATTGGTAAAGCTGTGTCTAGGGGATGCATTCGTATGTATAATCAGAATGTCATCGAACTTGCTTCAATCGTTCCAAATGGAACACCTGTGACCATTAGCCAGTAGGAGAAATTAATTGTATGAATGCTTAAAATTTTATATGATATAAAGTGGGATCTTCAGGTTAAGGAGCGTATTTATGGATATTTTTAAAAACAGAAATTTTGTTCGTCTCTTTTTTGCAGCACTTGCTTCGCAAATGGGGACAACAGTAGGCAATATGGCGTTTGCCTTTTATTTGCTCGATCATTTTAGTCATCAGCCCGCCTATGCCACATTAGCAGAGCTCATGTATTCACTTCCAACGATCTTTGTCTTTTTTATGGTTGGTGTAGTAGCAGATCGTTTTGATCGTAAAAAAGTCGCAGAGAATTGCGATTGGATACGAGCTGGGCTGACGATTGTTTTATTCATTGTGATTTATTTCAATTCACTTCCACTTATTTTCTTGATCTTGTTTATACGAAGTGCCATTACGAAGTTCTTCTATCCTGCTGAAGCCTCTCTCGTTCAGGCGATTTTAAATAAAGATCAATATGCCAAAGCCGCTGGCTTAAATCAAATGCTGTTTAGTTTATTCATGGTATTTGGTGTTGGAATCGGTGCTATTATGTATAAGACAATTGGACTTCACGGTGCCATTACCATTGATTTGATCAGTTTTATTGTTTCAGGCATCCTGATTCGTTCATGTAACATTCCAATTGAAGCACGTCAGCCAAATGGACAAGCAGGCTGGAGAGGCATGACCATTAAAACGTCTCTAAAAGATTTTAAAGAAGGCATTCTTTACATTATAAAAAATAAATTATTGGCTTCTTTAATTTTTGGCTTTTTTGTTTTTGGTCTAGTCAATGGCGCATTTGCTGTACTTCCGATGTTTACAATGAAATATGGCCTTTCACCGGACCATTTTGAACTGCATACATCCTTCTTTACAATCGCGATCGGTGCAGGCCTGCTTGTTGGCAGCTTAATGGGCTCTGTTCTCGCTAAAAAAGTAAAGATGCAATATCTCATGTCGCTTCCAATTCTGGTTGCAGGCATTCTGATTTTTGTACTTGGTTCCACCCATACACTATGGTTGTTTTATGTCACATCATTTGTCATTGGTACATGTATTGGACCGGTCAACATTGTCATTGGCGGCTGGCTGCCGAGAATCGTCCATCCTCGCCTGATGGGACGTGTGTCAGGATGGGTTGATCCGCTTACCATGTTTGCTCAATCCATGACATTAGGTCTGATTGCGGTACTATTTCCAAAACTCATTACAAACGTTTCTTATATTTATTACGGAATGGGCGTTATTATTTTACTCGTTTTCCTTTTTTACTTCATTACACTGCCGAAGTTCAGCAGAGAAGCTGCCGACTTAGACGTGCAGCGAGAACTAAAAGGCCAGGGAGCGCAATAATTGAACAGGAAAAAGGGCTTTCTTTAAAAGGAAGTCCTTTTTTTCATAGCTGAAACGCCCTACGACGTTATTTACTCTGTTGATTGAAGCTATTTGAAGCAACATCAACCAATAGAGGAGTCAACATGCCCTTCAATCGATCCATTCTTCTTTTTTAACTTTTACCTCTTACATCCATTCTATCAATCCCTTGCATTATTTAGCCTTTATTTCTTTTTTTCAAAAAACAGGAACGTGTATAAAATTGCAAAAATTTTTATAAAATTTCTTTACATCTTTGGAAGTTTTATAGTAGGATAGTCAGGTTGGAGGTGAGGGGTATGCTAAAAAGTTATTATTTTATTCATACAAAAGATGATCAAGGACAGTATGTTGTACATACAGAAGATTGTGCATTTTTAGGTGATGCTGCAAGCCGTAAATTGATTGGTCTGCACATGAGTGGCGAGAGCGCCATTGATGAAGCTAAACAAATGACGAATGAAACTGATTTTAATGGTTGCTTCTATTGCGCTTATTCAAGTCATAAGAAATAGACCATGTTGTTAAACCATATGTTCGACATGTTGTCAGGCATATGGTAAAGTTTCAGACGCAATATGTAAAAATGAATCCAAATTGAGAAACTACCCATTTATTTAAAATAGGTAGTTATCATGAACTAATAGTTCACTTCATATATATTTCATTCAGTCAATTCTTCTGCCCTTCTTGCAATGAACGTCTCTTCTCCTTTGCCCACCAATGACACCGTCAGCAATGGATTTGCCAACATTATCGAAAAAGTGCTTCTTCAAGATATCGCTCGTGCAAGTCAGCTACCGCTCTGTATGCTGCAGATCCTTCAATTAAAGAAGTTTATAGAAGTTACCTCCTCATTATGTGAAAGTTCAACAAAGCCTCATCCTGCTTCAAAAAACGGACTTCAATACAGAAATTGCTTACCAATGCAGCTTCAACTATGCTTAAAAGAATGAATATACAACACCTTTAGCATATAGAAAATGAAATGCGCCGCATTCTTTCCACCTGAAACAGATAGAAGAAAAATCATAGTGAATAGATGCTGTGTCTTTGCTGATCATTCTGCCATTTTTATATTCAACCACGTTTTAGAACCCTCCTGAATGGCTATTGTAGATAAGAGAGCTAGGAATCCTATCGCTTTTACAATAACTCTATTTGCAATTTACTAATAAAAACGTATAATTTATACTAAGCACAGGAAGACGAAAGACAAAGGAGAGAAAAAATGGACGATTATGCTCATACTAAAGACATAGAACCTACAGCAGAAAACATCGCAAAAGCCATTTATACCGTTAACCGCCATGCTAAAACCGCACCAAATCCCAAGTTTCTTTATCTTTTGAAAAAACGTGCGCTGCAAAAACTATTGCAAGAAGGTAAAGGAAGAAAAGTGGGCCTACATTTCTCTAACAATCCCAAATATAGTCAACAACAGTCCGACGTGCTGATTGAAATTGGAGATTATTATTTTCACCTGCCACCAACCAAAGAAGACTTCGAATTTTTGCCACACTTAGGAAATTTAAATCAATCATATCGCAATCCGAAAGCGAATATGTCATTAAACCGAGCAAAGCAACTACTTCAAACGTATGTCGGTTTAAAAGAAAAACCTACCGCCACAAAACAAAAATCACATTACACAAAGCCCGTCTTCAAACGACTCGGGGAAAGTTATTTTTAAACAAAAAACCACTCATGCCGAGTGGTTTTTTGTTTAGATAATAAAGTGATCGACTTTTTCAATCAGCTGATGAATTTCTGGTTTACTAATTTGATCATCTGCACCGATTGTTTCCCCTTTATGCCGCAAATCTTCAGTGATTAACGAAGAGAAGATGAGAATCGGAATGGAACTCGTTAAAGGATTTTCCTTCAACAGTTTCGTTAATCGGTGACCATCCATTTTTGGCATTTCAATATCCGTAATAATCATATCAATTTCTTCTGTCACACTGATTCCTTTGCTGACAAGGTCCATGACGTGGTCATATGCCTGTTTGCCATCTTCAAAGGTCACAATGTTTTTATAGCCTGCTTCGGTTAATTCATTTGTTAATAAACGCATGAGAAGCGGAGAGTCTTCAACGACATAAAGCTTCTTCCCTGTTCTTCTCTCGTCTTTCTCACCGTCAAACATATGATACGTTTCTACTCCAGAAGCGGATTCAATATCATAAATGATTTTCTCATAATCTGGAAGGAAAATCATTTTTTCATCAAGCTTAATGATGCCCGTTAAATGACGGTCCATCCCTTGATTGAGTGCAGTTGGCTTTTCAATTTCTTCCCAGCTGACGCGGTGAATTTGTGATACCGTTCCTGTATGGAACACAAATTTCCGTTGGTTGAATTCAGTCACAATATATTTCTCTTGTTCTGACTGATCTGACTCGACATTAAAAAAGGAAAATAGATTGATGACTGGTAAAATCTCGCCTCGTAAACTAATCATCCCTTCTACATCTTGATGAGAGTGCGGTACAACCGTCACCTCAACCGGCTGAATGATTTCTCTTACTTTCATGACGTTAATGCCGAATTGATTTGAACCAATTTCAAACTTCACAATTTCCAATTCATTGGTACCAGAGTCAAGTAAAATTTCTTGTTTGTTTAAAGCCACGGAAATCCCTCTATTCTTCAATATAAGATTGTACTTTTTATATCGGCAGCATAGGTAAAAAGTTGACGTTTCTTTACGCTTTCTCTCGTACGAATTGATGAATCACAAGTCCTATCGCTGCAAGAATGAGTAAAGACCCAAGTGCAAGACGGCTTGCGAGATTTCCGTGCTCTGCAAACAGCAGAGTGACTGAGCCATAAATGATGGGTCCAATAATGGAAGACACCTTCCCTGAGAATGCAAAGAGACCAAAGAACTGTCCTCTCTTTTCCTTAGGTGTCAGCTCAATTATCAATATTCGTGATGCCCCCCAGCTTGCGCCGAGTGAAATTCCGAATAAACTGCCGGCCACCCAGAAAACCCATTCCGTTGTGGCTGTCACAGCCAAAATCAGGGCCACGATCAAAATCACATACACGACTGTAATCGAGCGCTTTGCCCCAATCGCCTTTGTGATATATCCAAATAGAAAGGAGCCAATGATACTTGAAATGGTCGACACCAGATAAAGCAGAATAAATTGCCCAGCGGTAAAGCCAATGATGATTTTGGCATAAACAGCCATCATCGCAATCGCTGTCTGTAAGGCATCATTCATAAAAAAGAAAGCAATCATAAAGATAAAAGCCGGCTTGTATTGCTTCATCTCTTTAAACGTGCGAATAATTTCTTTATACCCGCTCAAAAATGACGCCTTTTTCTCTTGCTGCGGCAGCGGATGAGGGTCTTTTACAAAAAAGAGAAAGGGCAGGAAAAAGAGAAAGAATAAAAGCGCTGTCGGAATAAATGCTTCATGAAATTGGTCATTGCCAACAAGTAAATAAACTGAGAGACCGACAAGTGTCCCTAAATAACCAACGGCAATGCCAAACCCAGAAATAAGCGGTATTTCATCCTTTGTCCCAAGATCGGGCAGAATGGTGTCATAAAACACTAGGCTCGAGTGATAGAAAAATTTTGCGATCACAAACAAGGTGACCACTACTAATAAGGAGACAGGCAGCCCAAACCATTCGCTTGAGAAATCAATTCCAGCAAAGATCCCCATCAAAAACGTACAAGATATACATATTAAAGTAAACACTGTGATGTAGCGCTTCTTTTTTCCTGTACGA
Organism: Bacillus sp. NMCC46; assembly: GCF_002998465.1. Taxonomy (NCBI): domain Bacteria; kingdom Bacillati; phylum Bacillota; class Bacilli; order Caryophanales; family Bacillaceae; genus Bacillus; species Bacillus sp. NMCC46. The sequence continues at coordinate 613,102 of NZ_PVQZ01000001.1, forward strand.
TCGATCAGAACCCCGTATAATGGTGTAAAAATGACGAGAAAAATGCTGGCTAGTGCGTTTGCATAAGAAATAAACGTACTGGCGATCTGATCCATTCTCGCACTGTCTCCAATCGTTTCCTGCAAGTAGAACGGGAAGAAAATGGTGATCATATTGGATGAAAATATCGTATTTGCAAAGTCATACAATGCCCAGGCCAAAACGGGTGCTGTCAAAAACAACCCGAAGCCTGCCCCTTTTTTCTGCATGGTCTTTTTTCCTGTTCTCAATCGTTTGTCTCCCTTCCCTGCCTGATTTTTCACTAGCATTCTATTTTATGTCATGCTTCCCTCTTCCATACAAGCAATCTATACAAAAAGCACCCCTTACTATTGAGCAGAGGTGCTTTTTTTCTTTATTTCTTCACAACAATCGTACTTGCAATTAAATCGTGAAGCGCTTGTTTTTTCTCTGTGAAAAAGGCAATGATGTACCCAATACATAAGATTGGAGACAAAAAGACTTTTGCAAAAAAGCGGCCAGTTGCTCGTCCGAATGTTATTTTTTCGCCCGTTACTTTTGTCACTTTGATCCCAAGAGCCATCTTACCAAGAGTTCCTTGCAGTTTTGATGCTTCCATAATAGCGTAATAAAGCCATGTCAACACGATACCGATTAAGATCGATGCTACGTAGAAAAAGATAAGTCCCATAATGACAGCCCATTCTTCATCCGTCATGACGGTTGTGGAATAGTAATAGCTGTCATCCTCTAGCATAAATGCTGCCTCTGGGCTTGAGACAAAAAAGAGTGTGAACAAAATAAACATGATGAAGGCATAAGGAACACTGATAATGACGCCGTCCAAAAGGTGGGCAAGAAAGCGGTAGCCCACGCCTGCTAGCTCAGGATGCTTCTTTTCTTGAATGTGTGGTTCTGTTATGTTTGTTTCCATCCTATTTCTCCTTTATTATGTATGTTTTCTATAAATTTCTTATAATCATTCGTTATTATATCTTATGAATATAGTAAGATCAATGGAGCTGTACACTTTTACATATATTTTAGATCAGTTTGTTCTTAATGTTTTATGTGAATAAATACTGAAAATTTGTGAAAATCATGGCACTTCTAGTTCTTTTACCTCCTGATTTTTTAACATTTTGTGATATTTTCGTCTTGTTTCCATTCTGCTGTTGACAACCGCTCTTCACATGGTACAATAGTCAAGGATTTTTTAAAGAAAGGTGTTCATGATGGGAACTGTCGTACTATTAAAGAACAACGAAATGACTGTAATTGAAGATATTTGCGAAGCTGATTTTTTGGACATGAAGCATGATTTGTCAAATGATGACGCAGCTTATATCTCTTGGTATGAAGATTACGATACTGCTTATGGATATTGATTTCATTTCATAGATGAAGCGTAAAAAAGGCGATACAACCTAAGTTGGTTGATCGCCTTTTTTACGTTTGTGATGTTCTTTCACTTTCAGGCTCTACATGAATAAAGATTTGTGCATGCGGAAATTCTTGCTGAATCTTCTCTTCAATTCGATCACATAATTGATGAACATCTTCAATGGTTGTCTTGCCATCTACAATTAAATGGAAATCAATATATTCCTCTGCTCCGGATCGTCTTGTTCGAAAGTCATGATATTCGATGAACTCTTGACTGAATCCTTGAATGATTGCTTCTATCGATTGTTCTTCCTCGGGTGTTAGCCGGGCGTCTACAAGCGGCGGGAAGGCTTCTTTCATGAGTTTAAATGCTTCACGCATAATAAAGAGAGCGAGTATCATTCCAATGATCGGATCTAAGAAATACCAATCGGTTAATGCTACAAGCAATAAACTGAATGCGACCCCTAGTGACGTATACACATCTGTTAACAGGTGCAATGCATTCGATTTCATGGCAACAGAATGCACTCGCTCCGCCTCTTTGTTCACAACCTTCGATACGATAAAATTGATGAGCGCGCCTATCAGCATCACCACAATGCCAAGCACAGGCAGCTTGACTGGCTCTGGGTGCATTAATTTGTGAACACATTCGTATATGATCCAAATGCCAGCAACGAAAATCAGCAAGGTCTCAATCGTTCCTGAAATATTTTCGACTTTTCCATGTCCATAAGGATGTTTAGAATCTGCTGGCTTTCTTGAAATACGAACAGAAATAAATGCAATAAAAGATGCCATTAAATCGAGAAAAGAATGAATGGCTTCTGATAAAACCGCAACAGATCCAGTCAACAGCCCCACAATGATTTTTAAGATGACAACAAATGTGTTACTCATCACGGATAGAAACGCGATTTTCGATGTCTTCGCTGATTGTTCCATCTATCGTCCTCCTTTAGGAGATCGTATGTCTATGAAAGCAATTCCCATGACCTGATTCTCACGTTCTTTCAGTTTACACAGTTGTGACGTTTTCTAATCCTGTTCACCGCAGCCTGTATTTTCTAGTGAGGTTACGCTATAATAAATGTTGCTCTTTCTTCAATATATCACTCATGCTGTGATGAATAGGAGAATAGACTACAGATAATGATATCCAGTGCCTTTCGCGGGTGACATTTATGCAGTGAATGGTAAAATAGGATAAAAACATAAATTTTTAAGGTGATGAGAAATGGAGCATTTGCTGAATCCAAGAGTAAAGGATATTGAAATTTCAGGCATTCGAACATTTTCAAATCTCGTATCGTCATATGAGGATGTCGTTTCTTTGACGATAGGCCAGCCCGATTTTTATACGCCGCATCATGTCAAAACAGCTGCCAAAGCAGCCATTGACGAGAATTTCACCTCGTACACTCATAATGCTGGTTTCCTAGAGCTAAGACAAGCGATCCAGCACTACATCAAGAAGAAAGTCAATCTTGATTATGATGCAGAGTCAGAAATCATTGTGACGACAGGTGCAAGTCAAGCGATTGATGCTGCGTTTCGAACCATTTTGTCAGAGGGTGACGAGGTCATTTTACCTGGACCTGTCTACCCTGGCTATGAACCGATCATTCGAATGTGCGGCGGGAAGCCCGTACATATCGACACAACGAATGCTGGCTTTAAATTAAATGCCAAACTGATTGAGGATGCATTAACGGAAAAGACAAAGTGTGTTGTACTTCCTTATCCTTCGAATCCAACTGGTGTCACGCTTTCGGAAGAAGAATTGAAAGAGATTGCCCAGCTCCTTGAAGGAAAAGACATCTTTATTTTATCAGACGAAATCTATAGCGAGCTGACATTTGACCGGCCGCATCATTCAATTGCCTCTTTCTTAAAGGAACAGACCATTGTGATTAACGGACTGTCTAAATCTCATAGCATGACCGGTTGGAGAATTGGCTTTTTATTTGCTTCAGCTCCAATTGCTAAACATGTATTAAAAGTACATCAATATAACGTGTCTTGTGCCTCGGCTGTCTCACAAAAGGCGGCACTTGAAGCTGTGACAAATGGTGTGGATGATGCACTCATCATGAGAGAGCAATATAAGAAAAGACTCGATTATGTATATGATCGGCTCATTTCTATGGGGCTTCCGGTCATTAAGCCTTCTGGCGCTTTTTATATTTTTCCATCCATTGAATCGTTTGGGATGAGTTCCTTTGATTTTTGTATGGAGCTGTTAGAAAGTACAAGACTTGCGGTTGTACCAGGGTCTGCTTTCTCTCCACTCGGCGAAGGGTATGTGCGTCTGTCCTATGCTTATTCACTTGAAACACTGAAAGAAGGACTTGACCGCCTAGAACAATTCGTCCTTGAAAAACGTTCCATTCATTTCACAGACTGAAACAACGGCTCTCTTGCCGTTGTTTTTATTTTGCAGGAAACATGATGTGAAATACGGTGCCCTTTTCGGGATGACTATCCACACGGATCGTCCCGTTGTGATTTTCTAAAATATTAAATGTCACCATGAGGCCAAGTCCAGTGCCTTTTTCCTTTGTCGTTAAAAAGGGCTCTCCTATTCGCTTCATGACCGATTCAGGAATGCCGACCCCTTCATCACGAATGGTAACGAGAATCCCATCTCTTTCTGCTTTGGCCGTAATGTCAACCTTACCTCCGTCCGGCATGGATTCGACGGCATTTTTGATTAAATTGATAAACACCTGCTTGAGCTGATTTTGATCCCCGTTCATCAGGAGATCCTCTTCTATCTCACTTGTGTTCATTAAAATACCATTTAAGTTCGCTTGTGTTTCTAATAGAGCCGTGACTTCGCTGATGATTTTTTTCAAATCAAGTGTCTGCATCGATGCCGTTTGCTGCGGTTTTGCCAGCATGAGCAACTCGCTTAATATAATCTCTATCCGGCTCAGCTCAGAGAAAACAATCTCGAAATATTGATCGCGATCTTTTGTTTTCGGTTTAATGAGCTGCAAAAAGCCTTTGATAGCGGTCAATGGGTTCCTGATTTCATGTGCAATGCCAGCTGCCAATTGACCTGCGATCGATAATTTTTCAGATCGGAGCATGAGCTCTTCTGTCTGCTTACGTTCCGATATATCTCTTAAAATAATTTGAACGGCTGTTTCCCCAAAGAATGTGGTTGGGATACACACCATTTCAGTATAAATCAGCTTGTGTTTAAATGTATGACAGCTCATCGTGACAATCTCGGAATCTGATGCTCTTTCAATAATACGCGACAAGCTCTTTTTCACTTTTTGCTGGTCACAGGAATGGATCTGGTGGAAAATATCCTTTCCTATTAATTTATCGTAATGCTCGGCTTCAAATAATTTAATGCCTGATTCATTCATAAACACCCATTTATGATCATGAATGACCGCAATCGTATCAATGGAGTTTTGGATGAGCAGCTGATACCGCTCCCGGCTTTTTTGAAGAACGGTTTGGAATTTCTTACGGGATGAGATGTCTACTAACAGCAAAAGCTCTGCCTGCTGATTTTGATAGATCGTAGGTGATGACTTCACTTCGATATGAATGCTGCTTCCATCTTTCCGCTTCCAAATCTGTTCAATCATTCCGACTGGAAGACCTTGCTGCAGCCTCGTAATTCGGCTTCTCACAATGTCATGGTACTCCTCAGCAATAAAGTCAAATGCAGATTTGCCGATCATGTCATCTCTTGTACATACCCCCATTAATTGAAGCATCGCATCATTCGCATAAACAATTTCCCCTAATATCGTAATACACAACGGATTTGGCAGCATGGCAATCAATTGTTCAGCTTCACTGACATGTTGGAAAGCCGGCAGACTGCCTAACGACTGTTCTGACACTTCTGATGTTGTTTGAAATGCTGCTTTTTGCGGTTCAGCGTCCAGCACCCTCATTTTTAGGATCATTTCTCTACTTAATTCGCTGTCTAACTCATCACAAGCAACAAAATCAATACTTGCTTCAATCCATACAGCTGTTAGATCACTTCTAAGCAGCCTAAAGTGGCAAATCTCTAGCATGTGCTGATTGTAGAAATAACTCTCGACGAGAAATTGATCTTCGGTATGAACATAGTCTTTCAAAAAACACCCTAGTAAATCCTTTTGTTCATAGAGCAAAAGCTGCTTACAGTTAGAAGAAATGTAGAGAAAGCGGCCATTAGAAGAAAGAACGGCATGTAAATCGATATTCGAATAAAGCTGATTCGAATCTTTCATTTTTTGTTCCATCGTCGTCCGACCCTCCTTTTCATTTTTTAGGGTTGTCCTTAGATTGATGTATAAAAAAGATTCGCTAGAAAACCCGTATTTTCCTTCCGTCATCGAGGGAAACGTCCATATTTTCAACAAAAAAGAGCACATTCTCTTGCTGTGCTCTCTGCTGTTTACTGCTTTTCATATTTCTTTTGTAATTCAACGTACTTATCAATAATTTTACTTGGGATGGTTTTAATGACGGAATCTTTATCTGAGACATAAGGTGTCACGACACTAAAAGCCACCTTCGGATTGGACGACGGATAATATCCCCCAAAGGTTAAATTGTATGTGGGATTTCCCCACCAGCTGCGGTTGGCACCATAGTAAAAGGTTTGGGCCGTCCCTGTTTTTCCAGCGACATCATGCTGACCAAAGCGGCCAGCGGCAGTACCGCCGGTCGATGTGACCATTTTCAGCCCCATTTTGACGCGGTCAATATCTGCTTTCGAGTTGTTAATCGTGTTCAGCACCTTCGGCTCATATTTTTTCACGACTGGGCCTACTTCATCCTTCTTCGTTGGAAGGTGAACGCTTTTCACCACTCTTGGCTGAACGCGATTTCCTCCATTGGCGATCGTCGACATGTACTGGGCAACTTGAAGCGGTGTATACGTGTCATACTGGCCAATTGCTTCATCGAGCAAAAGTCCGCCGACCGTCTTAGGATGTGTCTGCATCCCGCTTGATTCCTGCGGCAGGTCGATCCCTGTTTTTACGCCAAGACCGAATTGCGCATAATAGTTTCTCATTTTTTGCAGGTGCTCAGGTCTTGCCGGTAACGGACCATCCTTTTGATAGGTGATGCCCGCCATTCTCATCGCTACTTGGAACATGTAGACGTTGGAACTTTTTTGGAGAGCCTGAAGGTCATTGACCCATCCAAGAACTTTGTAAGACTGTTTCGGCTTTCCATTACTTCCTGCAAAATAAAGCGGTGTATCCATATAGGATTGGTTGTGTGACATCCCGTCCTGATAACCGCCAAGTACTGTGGCTCCTTTGACAACAGAGCCCATTTCGTACTGGGTCGTAAATGTTCCGATGGCATAATCTGTGACGTCTCTGCCATCCATTTTCTTGCCAGACATTGCGAGAACATCCCCAGTGTTAGGGTCCATCATCACGACAAATGCGCGGTCCATCATATAGTTTCTCGCACTAGCGGATCTAAGCTCTGATTCGACGATCTTGTCGACTTCCTTTTGCAGCTCCATATCAAATGTCAGTGCAAGATCAAGTCCTCTTCGTCCCTCTGTCCGCTTGATTTCATCGAGCAGCTTCCCGCCAACCTGTGTATATTGAACAGTCGCTTTCTCTGGATTCAGAAAATCTTCGTATTGATACTCTAAATAGCTCTTCCCTACCCGGTCATTTCGCGAGTAGCCTCTTGCCATATAGTAATCTTCACGCTCTTTTATAATGCCTTGCTCTGGTGTGGTCACACCGCCAAGTACATTATAAAGGGTCTTTTCATACGGATATTTTCTTGTCCAATCATTGATGACATTTACACCATGCAGTTCATCCAGATGCTCTGACACAAGTGAAATCTCTTCATATGTCAAACTCACGGATGATGTCTGCTTTGACTCTTTTGTTTCATCGAGTAAAGCAACTTTTTCGTCCCCTTTTTTCTCTTCATTTGGGTCCATTGCTTTCACGATTTGAGGCTCAAAGGCATATCCGCCTGTAAATCTACGATAGATCGCTGCAACTGCTTTTTCCTCTGCATCCTTTTCGATCGCCTTGACTTCTTTCTTAGGCACACGCTCTACTTGAAGCGGATAGACATCCTTTGCTTTAAGATCCTTTTTCTCTGCTTTTGAAATGAGCTTATCCGCTTCTTTCGGATGGCTCGCCAGCCAAAAATCTCGAATGTCACGCTCTCTCAAAAAATCAGTATCCATTTTTATATAAGTCGCAAGTTTTCTTGCTACCTTAATCTTATCCTTCGCTTTCACACCGCTTTCTGATGTATAAACGATGGCAGGTACACTTTCGTTATCAACGACGACTCTTCCTCTCGCGTCATACATTTTTCCTCTTGGGGACGGGTATGATGCTGTTTTGACCTCTGTTCGGTTTGCTTGCTTTTTATAATCCTCACCATTGACGATCTGCAGCACACCAAGCTTGATCACAAGTCCAGCAAATAAACTAAAGACAGCGAAGAAAAAGAGATTAATCCTCCAGGCGTTCCGGCGCTTGATTTTTTTCTGCTCGGCACTACCTTGATGCTGTTTCTCTCCCACTTATGTAGCTCCTCTCATCCTTTCAATCTTTTACAATTACCACTCATTATTGTAACACTTTTGTAATAGTTGTTACAGCGAAACAAGTGAAAAAAAGCTGTCAATCCCTATTATGCAAAAAAATATACTAACACTTTAAAATATTGGTATGTTTATGTCGTTTTCTTTAAATGGAAGAATTCCCTATCCTTTGATATGAGGCGGCTTTTTTTATGACTTTAACAAAAATGACAAACAGGCATTGTCAATGGAGGATGCTGGTACGTTTATAACAAAAAGTCCATGTTATGATTTTCTGTGAGAAAACAAAACAAAGATTTTAGGAGGAGTTACAATATGAAGAAGAAATCATTCTTTTTTTCAGCGCTAACGGCTGCTGCACTCATCACGTTCACTGGAGGACATTCAGCTGATGCGAAGGAGCTTAACCTGAAACAAGTGATACATGTACAGCATCAAACCATTGATCTTCATACATTAGCTGCAAAATTACATATCTCTTCAGATGTAAACAGGCTAAGCAAGTCGAATCAAAAAGAGATCGAAGCTCTTTTAAACAAGCTGATCAAAAGCGGTCAACCTGTTACTGGCACAAAAGTGGTGAAAGAAGTAAACAAAGCAAAAAATGAACAAAAACAAGAATCAGTGAAAAAACCAACTGCTTCTAAACCAAGTACGCCAGCTAAACAAAACACAAACAACAATAACAACACAAAAGCTGACCAAAAAGACACAACGGCAGCAAAAGCAGATAGCAGCTTGAATGCATTTGAAAAAGAAGTCGTTGAGCTTACAAATAAAGAGCGTGCAAAACAAGGGTTAAAAGCACTTTCTGTTGATTCAAAACTAAGCAAATCTGCTCGCGCAAAATCTCAAGATATGAAAGATAAAAACTATTTCTCTCATACAAGCCCAACTTACGGATCTCCATTTGATCAAATGAAGCAATTCGGTATCACTTACAAAACAGCAGGTGAAAACATTGCCCAAGGTCAAAGATCTCCTCAAGAAGTTGTAACTGCATGGATGAACAGTGAAGGCCACAGAGCAAATATCTTAAACAAAAACTATACACATATCGGTGTTGGTTATGTGAAATCTGGCAACTACTGGACGCAGCAATTCATCGGAAAATAAGATATCTAAAAAACCTGTCCCTAAGTGGGACAGACCAGATTGTTGACAAAGGGCTAAAATGATCTTCATTTTAGCCTTTTGTCTTCTTTTCAGCGTGATAGAAAACCTTTGCAGCCCTAGGAAGGACGAGTACCGGAGCGGAGCGAATTTGACATTCGTGAGCACCGGCACGCAGGACTGACACCGAATGCGAGGGTTTGTCTACACGCTGACCTGTCTCTAAGTGGGACAGGTCTTTTTATTTTACCCATAATTTATATATACTCTGTGTGCCGCTGTTTTCTTCGCCCTGTTCGCTCAGCTTTTCATAAAGTGACTTTGCAAGCGCGAGTCCTGGCATTTCTTCTCCCATCAGTTCTGCTTCCTCAAGTGCAATGCCCATATCCTTGATAAAATGCTTCACGTAGAACCCTGGCTCGAAATCACCTTTCAGCATTCTTGGTGCAAGGTTTGACAAGGACCAGCTTCCTGCCGCGCCCGTTGTAATGCTTTTGAGCACATGCTCTGGATCAAGTCCTGATTTTTCGGCATAGGCCATGGCCTCTGCAACGCCTACCATACCTGCTGCGATCGCAATTTGGTTACACATTTTGGTATGCTGACCGCTTCCTGCAGGTCCTTGATATTGAATGTTTTCGCCCATTTGCTCAAATAAGGGCAGGCACGCTTCATAGGCTGATTTTTCTCCGCCAATCATAATCGCAAGCGTTCCATTTTTTGCCCCTACGTCTCCGCCAGAAACTGGTGCATCTAATGCAAACAACCCTTTTTCTTTTGCTTTCATTTCAATTTCTTTTGCCAGCTGAGGCTTCGATGTAGTCATATCAATCAGATAGGTACCAGGCGCAGCATGTGCCACAAGCCCTTCTTCACCTAAATAGATTTCTTCTACATCTGATGGATATCCTACCATTGTGATGACAGCATCTGCATGTTCTGCAATCTCCTTCACTTCCGGCTTCCATGATGCGCCTTTTTGAATGAGTGCATCTGCTTTCGCTTTTGTTCTTGTATAAACGAGAACTTCATATCCGGCATCCATTAAATGTCCTGCCATACTGCGTCCCATTACACCGATTCCAATAAAACCAACTGTTTTGATTTGTGTCATCACTTGTTCCTCCTTAAAGAGACTTTGTCAGTCCACCATCAATGATGAGTGTTTGACCTGTCATATATGTATTGGCTTCAGATAAAAGAAAAGCTGCATATGCTGCAAATTCCTCTGGCTGTCCGTAACGGCCAAGCGGAATCGCACGTTCAGCCTGTGCTTTGATTTCTTCAACTGTTTGGTGCTCTGCCTGTGCGCGGTGCTTGTCCAGCTGTTTGACGCGGTCTGTTTCAATTTTCCCTGGGGCTAACGTATTGATTAAAATGCCATCCTTTGCAAGCTCCTGAGCGGCTGTTTTTGTCCAGCCGGCAATAGCCGGTCTAAAAGTATTTGACAGCATCAAGCCTGGGATCGGTTCTTTCACTGACATAGACGCAATGTTTAACACGCGTGCGCCGTGTTTTTTCAAATAAGGCAATGCCTCTTTTAATAATCGAATATAACTGAGTAAATGAAGCTGAAATGATTCCATCCAGTCTTCATCTATTAAGGTTTCAAGCGTCCCTGTTTTAGGCCCGCCTGTATTGTTCACAAGAATGTCTAGACACTTCTCATCACCAGCTGCCGCTTGAACTAGCGCCTTGATTTGCTGCGCGTCAGACACATCACATACTTGATAAGTCAGCTTTCCTTTTACAAGCGGAGATAATTCTTTGACTGTTTCTTTCAGCGTGTGCTCATGCCTTCCTGAAAGCATCACATCTGCTCCCTCTTTTGCTAGAGCAAAGGCAATGGCTTTTCCAATACCTTGACTGCTTGCAGCGACCAAGGCTTTTTTTCCAGATAGATTGACATCCATGTCAACACCTCCTCTACTCTTATTTTATCATACAAAAAGAACCTTGCTCACGTCGCAAGGTTCCTTTCCGCTTGATTACAGCTTAAACCGATCAACCGCCTGACGTAATGCCTGGCTTGATTCGTTCAGCATTTCAGTCGAAGTTTTCGTTCTTTCTAAAGCTTGGACTTGTTCATCTGTAGACGCATGCACTTCCTCAGCTGAAGCCGCAGATTCTTCTGAGATCGCAGCAATGCTTTGAATGGAATCATTCATTTTCTGCTGTTCGTCTGTCATTTCATTGATCTGTGTATGAATGCTGTCAATTGAGCCGACAAGTGCCTGCATTTCCATTGTGATGCTGCTCAGTGCCTCGCCTGTTGCATTAATGGCTTCACCTTGTTCCTCATTCATCTTACTTGCTGCCGTCATCGCTTCAGCCGCCTTTTTCGATTCATCTTGAATGAGTTTGACGGTTTCACTAATGTGTTTGGTTGATTGCGCAGATTGTTCAGCAAGCTTTCTGACTTCTTCTGCAACAACAGCAAATCCTCGTCCGCTTTCTCCGGCTCTCGCTGCTTCAATGCTTGCATTCAGTGCAAGTAAATTCGTTTGATCAGAGATTTCAGAGATGGCGGTCACAACGTTTTCAATATTTTTCGTTTTATGTTCAAGGTCAAGCAGCATTTGCTCCACTTTCTTCGATTCCTCGTTCGCTTGTGTTGATTTTTGAACGAGCATACCTAGTGCATCGAGCCCTCTATAGCCTGCATCTTCAGATGATTTTGAGTTGGCTTGCATTTGCGTGGCAAGCTCACCCATATGACGTACTTTTTCATATAAATGCTCTGATTTCTCATTAATCGTTTCTGCTTCTGAAGCCTGCTTAGACGCACCTGTTGCCACCTCTTGAATGGCCGTTGCAATCTGTTCGCTCGACAGTAAGGTTTCATTTGAAATTTGCGTGACTTCATCCGTTGATGTCACTACTTGGTCTGAAGCCCCTTTTACTTTTTCAATTAACTCTCTGATCCCCTCGGTCATTTGATTAAAGCTCTTCGTGAGGAAACCAATCTCATCTTGAGATTTCGTTTCAAGTGAGCTGGTTAAATCACCTTCAGACACCTTACGCACATGCTCGATCAGACGCTTGATTGGCGTTGTGATGCTTCTTGCTAATAAGAAACTGAGAATGATCGCAAGAACAATAGCAATGACTGAAATCATGATGCTTGTCTGATTCATTTGTTCTGTGATCCAAAGCAGTTTCTTTTTCTCAAAGCTGACACCTATTGTCCAATCGGCCTCTTTGATTTTAGATATGACCGTCAGTTCTTTGTTATCATCAAGACCGGAATTGTCGATCGCTTTTTTTACAGAAGCGACTTTTGATATGTTTTTTCCTTGCTCAGTTGGATGTGCCAAAATCGTTCCTTTGCCATCAACTAAAAAAGCGTTTCCCATATAAGGAATCTTTTGTTCCTTTATATACGATTGAATGGAAGACAGCTTCAAATCAAGTCCTGCGACTCCAACAACCTTTCCATTTCGCACAATTGCCTTGGTGGCTGAGACAACCATTTCATTCGTTGCTTTATCAATATACGGATCTGTCCAGATGACTTCATCAGGCTTTTCAGCCGAATTGATAAACCAATCTCGCTTAGTTGGATCATATCCTTCACCAAAATCAGACTCTGGGAAGGCAAACATTTTACCGTCACTTGTTCCTATATAGGCAAGTGAGATGAGTTCATCCTGCTCCTGCAAGACTTTTAGTTCATCGTTTTCAAAGGCTAATGTTTGTTTTGTTTGCTTTTGTGCAAAATCTTCAGTCAGTGTACTTGTTGCCAGTTTGTTAATTGTACCCCCGTAATTATCAAGCTTTTGTGCAATAATATCTCTCATGCTTTCTGCTGTTGCCGCTGTGGTGGTTTTTGCATCCCGTTCAATGAGTGGTGTTAATACTATGTTGGAACCCACTTGAACGGCCACGACGGTTAAAATTAAAATAACTGAGATGAAAACAGCTATTCTCACTTGAAGTTTCTTAAACATCTCATCACCCCTACATCCTACTTTCGCATCTTATTTTGTATATCGGCAAAATTGGTACCGCATTCAATAGTTGTAAGAAAATTTAAATAGAAAAAACAAGCCATAAAGGCTTGCTTTAAGTAAAATATTCAATTTTTGCAGACGGAAAGTACTGATCGATATATGATTCTAACGTCTGTCTTAGTTCTTGTTCCTCATCTTTTTGGTAGATATATTTCCCAATTCCATATCTACCCCATTTGTATCTTCTTTTTTCTTCATCCAATTCTAATTTTGATTTCGGATAGTTTTTTTGGATCACACGCTTCGCTGGTTTTGTAAAACGATGCTGAATCATTTCAAAGGTGATATCGTGCCTGACATCTTCAGTTAGGGCTGCATCGAGCTTTTCAAAAAGAACTTTATATCCTTCCTGCCAGCCTTCGTGAATGTAAATTGGGGCAATAATAAAGCCAAGAGGATAGCCTGCTTTTGCGACCTTGACAGCTGCTTCAATCCGCTGATCTAACGGTGATGTTCCGGGTTCGAAATATTTAATGACATAATCCGCATTGATACTAAAGCGGAATCTTGTTCGGCCATTATGCTTTGCATCAAGTAAATGATCGACATGATGAAATTTGGTGACAAAGCGAAGCTTACCAAGATCAGTCTGGCCGAAGTATTCAATCGCTGCCTTTAGTGTATGTGTCAAATGGTCAATTCCTACAATATCTGAAGTACAAGAAGCTTCAAATCTCGTGATTTCAGGCGCACGCTCGTTCATGTACTGCTCCGCCTGATCTAATATTTCTTCAACATTCACATATGTTCGAATGTACGGCTTACTTCCCATTGTCGTTTGCAGATAGCAATAATGGCAATGCCCCATACATCCTGTCGCAAATGGGATCGCATACTCTGCAGATGGTTTAGACGTATCAAACTTCAACGTTTTCCTCACACCAACGACAAGCGTTGATTTCGCATTACGATACTTTTGCAAGTCATTTTTACCCGGAATATTTCTTACTTGGTTATGTGAAGTCGTTTCTCTTATTTCAATACCCATACCCTCGAACTTTTCCTTCAGCTCTCGTCCTAACGGGTACTCTAACGCCCTTGGTTCAATGTAAACAAGCTGGGGCACAAAAGGTTTGATCATATTTAGCACATCCTTACCTTATAGGTTTTCATACGGTTACTTTAACCGCGCAGGATGGCTTTTATCCTTTCTAAAATCTCCCTTATTCAAACAAATCTTGATAAAGAGCTTCTGCTTCTTCATATGTCGGAAAGACCGCATCATCTGGAGCTAAAGGATGATACGTTTCAAGTAAAAATAGGGCAAGCTCCTCTTCGTTATATGGATGTGAAACAATTTCTGCTTCTTTGATTTGTGCTACGTTTGCAGCATGTGGATTTCGATAAATCACATATACTTGATCACCCGGTTTATAGTCTGAGAAAGGCAATCTGGTCACCTCCATTTTTCTTATAGGATGCCCTTCTCTCTGCCGGATATGACCCAATATGATAAAATTCGACAAAAAAACCAGACAGGGTTACTGTCTGGTTTGAATTCACTTAGTGATGTTGAAACGTTTTCTTCACGAAATCAACCACTTCTTCTGTTGTGCTAAGTGATAAAATATGCTCTTTAAATGATGCAGCTTCTTCCTTAGAAAGCTTGCTTAGCTGTGTTCTTGCTGGAAGAATAGATGTTGCACTCATTGAGAATTCATCTAATCCTAATCCAAGTAGAAGTGGGATTGCGATTTCATCTCCTGCCATCTCACCGCACATGCCAACCCATTTACCTTCTTTATGCGCTGCTTCAATAACAAGCGTAATCAAACGTAAAATCGCTGGATTGTAAGGCTGGTAAAGATAAGACACTCGTTCGTTCATTCGATCAGCAGCCATTGTATATTGAATCAAATCATTTGTTCCAATACTGAAGAAATCAACTTCTTTTGCGAATTGGTCTGCGATGACAGCGGTTGATGGAATTTCTACCATTATACCGATTTCAATGGAATCGGATACGTCTGTACCAGCGGCAACCAATGCTTCTTTTTCTTCAAGTAAAATGGCTTTTGCTTCTCTAAATTCTGATAATGTCGCGATCATAGGGAACATGATTTTCAAGTTTCCATATGTACTTGCACGAAGTAAGGCGCGTAGTTGTGTTCTGAAAATCTCCTGTTCTTCGAGGCAAAGGCGGATCGCTCTAAAGCCAAGGAACGGGTTCATTTCTTTTGGAAGCTGCAAGTAAGGGAGTTCTTTATCGCCACCAATATCAAGTGTGCGGACAACAACCGCTTTACCTTCCATCTTCTCTAACACTGTTTTATAAGCATTGAACTGTTCTTCTTCTGTTGGAAGCTGATCTCTGCCCATGTATAAAAATTCTGTACGGTACAATCCGACTGCTTCGCCGCCATTTTCAAGTACACCTTTTACATCTTCAGGTGTTCCGATATTTGCAGCTAGCTCTACGTGAACGCCGTCTTTTGTGACCGTTGGCTGGTCCACCAGTTTCGCCCATTCCGCTTTTTTAGCTAAGTAGTCTTCATGCTTTTTTTGATACGCTTTCACTTCATCTTCAGAAGGCTGAATGATGACGTCTCCGCTAATACCATCGACAATGATCAGATCATTGTTTTTCACCGTTTTTGTTGCTTCTTTTGTTCCAACAACTGCTGGAATCTCCATAGATCTTGCCATGATCGCTGAGTGAGAAGTACGGCCGCCGATATCTGTCGCAAAACCTTTGACGAATTGTCTGTTCAGCTGAGCAGTATCAGAAGGTGTTAAATCTTCAGCGATGATGATGACTTCTTCAGAAATCATGCTTGGATTTGGAATGTCAACGCCTAGCAAATGTCCAGTTACACGTTTTGTTACGTCGCGAATATCCGCTGCACGTTCCTTCATGTATTCATTGTCCATTGCTTCGAACATGGTGACAAACATTGTCGCTGTTTCTTTTAAAGCAAATTCAGCATTTACTTTATCAGAGTTGATTTTATCCTTTACTGGGTTTAGCAGCTCTGGATCACTTAACACAAGAAGGTGTGCAGAAAAGATATCTGCTTTGTCTTGGCCAAGCTCTTTTAGCGCATGTTCTTTAATTGCTTCAAGTTCTTGTTTAGAAACATGAATTGCTTCTTCAAAACGCTTCACTTCTGTCT
This sequence comes from Bacillus sp. NMCC46, assembly GCF_002998465.1. Lineage (NCBI taxonomy): Bacteria > Bacillati > Bacillota > Bacilli > Caryophanales > Bacillaceae > Bacillus > Bacillus sp. NMCC46. Next base: position 629,295 of record NZ_PVQZ01000001.1, read on the forward strand.
CTGGATCGTTGATGTCTTTTTGGTGAACTGTTAAATCTGGTTCTTCCAGACGGTATGCTTTTGCAATCGCAACGCCTGCTGAAGCACCGATTCCTTTCAGTTGTTGCATTACTCGCCTAGGCCTTCACTTTTCATTGTGTCTTTAAGCGCAGCAAGTGCATCATTTTCATCAGAACCAGAAGCAGAGATTGTGATTGTAGCACCTTTCGCAATTCCTAGAGACATTACACCCATAATAGATTTCAGGTTCACTGTTTTACCATTATATTCTAAGTTGATATCAGCATCATATTTACTAGCAGTTTGTACAAGAACTGTTGCAGGACGTGCGTGAATTCCAGAATCTGCAGTTACTTTGAATGTTTGTTGAGCCATTTTTATCAATCTCCTTTTTATACAATTAATACATCCACAATATTATATCATACTGCCGAGCTTGTCATCTAACAAGAACGGCAGTTATGAAAATTATTTTGAAATTTTCATGATGTTTTCTTGACCAGCTTTGATTTCACCGGATTCTTGAAGGTCAATAAATTGTCCTTCACCTAAGTTGGTAAATACAATTGGTGTCATCAAAGATGGTACTTCAGACTTAATTTTATCAATATCAACCTCTAAGAGTTTTTGACCGATTTCTACTTGATCTCCCTCTTGTACAAATGCTTCAAATCCTTCTCCTTTAAGGCTGACCGTATCAATACCGAAGTGGATTAAAATTTCAAGTCCACCGTCAGATTGCAGGCCAATTGCGTGTTTCGTTGGGAATACATTTAAGATCTTCCCTTTCACCGGTGAAACCACCGTTCCATCTGTTGGCAAGATGGCGAAACCGTCACCCATCATTTTCCCTGAGAATACTTGATCTGGTACATCTGTAATCGGATGAAGCTCCCCTGTAATTGGTGAAGCAAAGATTTCTTCACCTTGCTCGTTTTGAAGCGGTTTTGCAATGACTTCTTCGACCTGCTGGCTGACTTCTTCTTTTGCAGAAGGGTCTTTCGCTGGACGAGGCGTGCGGCCTGCAATGATGTCCTGCATTTGTGTTTTTAAATTATCAGAGCGTGGTCCAAAGATGGCCTGGATGTTGTTTCCTACTTCGAGAACTCCTGAAGCACCAAGCTTTTTCAAGCGGTCCTTGTCCACTTTCTTCTGATCATTGACAGTGACACGTAAACGCGTAATACAAGCATCAAGGTGTTTAATGTTTTCTTGGTCACCCATTGCTTCAAGAATTTCATAAGGTAAGTCATTACCCTTTTCAGACTTAGCACTATCTGCACCGTCAGCTGCTTCATCCTCGCGGCCTGGCGTTTTCAGATTAAATTTGCGAATGGCGAATCTAAATCCGAAGTAATAAATAGCAGCAAGTACGAGACCAACTGGAATCACAAGCCACCAAGCGGTTCTGTTTGGCAAGATACCGAATAAGAAGAAGTCGATTAATCCCCCTGAGAAGGTCATACCGATTTTCACGTTTAGAATATCCATAATCATAAAGGATAATCCAGCAAATACACAGTGGATTGCAAATAACACTGGTGCAACAAACAAGAATGAGAATTCAAGCGGTTCAGTAATCCCTGTTAGGAAAGAAGTCAGGGCTGCTGATCCCATAATTCCAGCGACAAGCTTTTTATTCTTTGGTTTTGCTTCATGGTAAATCGCAAGTGCTGCTGCTGGCAGACCAAACATCATGAACGGATATTTCCCTGTCATGAATGTACCAGCTGTCAGCTGAACACCATCTTTGATCTGTGCCATGAAGATACGCTGATCACCACGGACAAGCTCACCTGATAAGCTCTTATAACTAAAGAACTCATACCAGAATGGCGAGTAGAAAATGTGGTGCAGACCAAACGGAATTAATGAGCGTTCAATCACACCGAATACAAAGGCAGCAAGCGGCTCATTCGCTGCGAGCAGTCCTGTTGAAAACGAGTTCAGTGCACCTTGAATTGGCGGCCAAATGACTAGCATCAAAAGCCCTAAAATAAGTGCTGAAATAGATGTAACGATTGGAACAAAACGTTTACCAGCAAAGAAGCCGAGATATTGCGGGAGCTCAATTTTGTAAAATTTATTATACATATAAGCTGCTAATACCCCGACAATAATCCCGCCGAAGACGCCGGTAGACAAGGTCGGAATGCCGAGCATATTAATATACGCTGGATGGCTTTCCTTAAAGAACTTAGCCAATTTGATGGAATCGGATGGAATCGATCCATTGGCCATTAATACGGCACTCATTGTCACGTTCATGACAAGATAACCGATAATTGCGGCAATCCCTGCCACACCGTCTCCATTAGCAAGACCGATGGCAACCCCTACAGCAAATAAGAGCGGAAGATTCGAGAAGACAATGTTCCCCGCATTTTCCATGACACTTGCAACAAGCTGAATTGTATCATTGCTTAAAAATTGAGCTACATCAATCAGCTGCGGATTTTGCATCGCATTCCCAAGTGCTAGTAAAATACCAGCAGCAGGAAGGATCGCAACTGGAAGCATAAGTGCTCGTCCAATTTTTTGCAACACACCAAAAAGTGATTTAAACACTGGTTGAACCTCCTTTTGTTTTCGCTTACAACATACATGTGGGACGCTCCCTGACGTACATTTCATAATTAACCGTTTACATTTCACCTTCAAACACAAAAAAAGGCATGGTGATATAAGGTTGCGCAAATAACAGGATCTTATCCTGTATTTACCTTAAGTCACTCATGCCTGATCGAATCAGTTACACGTTTCAAGGAAACTATGAAATTTTATTTGTCAATCTGTACAGATGAAGTGTCAGGTAGACAGCCTCCGCATCCTGTACAGGCTTTTTCAATGCATGTTGTAATATTTTGATCATTTTCCAAGCAGTATTGTAGCATAAAGGATATTCATTTTTCAATAGATGAAGCAATTTTTCTGGCTCCTCTAATGATTCTTCCCGTTTAATGCGCTCAATCGAAAATGTAATATGGCGCAATAAGCGTAAATAATGAATACTTTCACGGTCTACTTTCATATGAAATGAATCTTCTATGACTTGGACCATCTGCGTAATAAGCTGCGAATGACGGTTCACCTCAGATAAGGGCCGATTCGTCAAAGCCGAGTGAATATGGAGCGCAATAAAACCAATCTCTCCTTCTGGCAGCTTTGTTTCGACATCTGAACGCTCGTTAATCAGCTCAACGACTTCCTTTGCGACCTCGTATTCTTTCGGATACAGCGATTTAGTCTCAAGCATAAAGGGATTGGTGATATCATATCCTTGCTGCACCCGCTTAAAACTAAAGGCAATATGGTCAGTCAGGGCAATATGAATATGCTCATTCAAACGGTGCCCCATTTTTTCTCGTATATGATAAATGACGTCATTGGCAAGCTCGATCATGTTCTCATCAATGTGGTGAAGCAGCTGTTTATATTCTGTTTGTTCTTTTGTATTTTTAAGGACAAACATTTTTTCAAATGTGTCTTGATCGAGAACATCACCCGATTTTTTCCCGAAGCCGATTCCTTTCCCAATTAGAACCACTTCGCCCCAAGAAGGGTGTCTTGCGATGATGACATTATTATTTAACGCTTTATCAACGGTGAAGGATTCCATGAACATCCCCACCTCCTTCTTATTCAATCCCTCTTATCGTACAAAACAGATGAAACGTGCGTCAACGATTGTTTTTGAAAACGGTAGTTGAACGCTCGATCAGGCGAAATGGCAGCATTCTTTTTTCTGGTGCCTCTCCCTTTACGGCCCGGTCGAACAAGTCAAACGCTTCCTGACCCATACGTTTAAGCGGAATATCAATGCTGGAAATCCCCAAAGCCTCACTCAATTGATCATTTTGAAAGCCGAGTATGGCTGGAGATTCTCCTGCTTTTATATCATGACGCTGCGCCTCTAATAAAAAGCCTGCTGATACGTCGTCATTTGTGATGAATAATGCTGTGGGGCGATTCTTCATCTCCTGCCACTCTGTGAATAATTGTTTTCCATCAAAAAGTGTGAGCTTCCCTTCGATGATCCATTCTTCATCAATCTCCTGCCCGAGCGATTTCATCATATCTTGATAAGCTTGAAGTCGTGACTGGCTGTTTGCGCCTTCTATTCTGGCTAGTACAATCGCGATTCGCTGATGCCCGCATGCTGCTAAATGATGCAGCCCTTCTTTAAATGCTTGATCATGTGCGATCGACACCGTTGAGCAGTCTTCAAAAGGCGCCGGATGGCAAAAAATAATAGGCCCGGATTCCTGCCACCTTAAAATGTCTCGATCACTTAACGCATTTGAGCAAAAGATTAACCCATCCACGCGGCGCTCTTTTAAACTCATCAATGCTTCTTTTTCTTTTAAAGGATCATACCCTGTTTGAAACAAAGCAAAATGCATACCGCACGCCTGTGCTTTCTCGGCAATCCCTGTGACAAGTCTGCTGAAATAAGAATGATCAATCGTTGGAAGAACGATGCCAAGCATATTTGAATAGCCCTTTGCTAAATGTACAGCCTGAATGTTTCTCGTATATTTGAGCTCTTTCATCGCATGTAGCACTCGTTCTCGTTTATCTTCTTTGACATAAGGATGATCATTCAACACACGTGATACAGTTGTCACAGATACGCCCGCTCTTTTCGCAATCTCCCTTATGTTTGGCATTTTTTCTCCTACTTTCTCTTGATATGGTAAGCGTTTCATACTTTAAGATGTATGTGAGCTGAACAAATCACTGGATGGAAAGGGGAATTCAAGATGGGTATCATCATATGGATTATATTATGTATGACTGTTTTGTTTTCTGCTCGTTTTGCACTACATCCTTTAGGAAAAGAACATAAAATCAAACCGTTTGAATCAATTGATGATTTTTTTGTTGATAAGGATCGAAAAGAGTGACAAAAAATCACGATGACACTTCCAAGACATGGACGTTCATCGTGATTTTTTTATTACTTGATGATCGTCAGCTCTTTCGGATAATTGGTTAAAGTGACTGGACCATCTGCTGTGATCAGTACATCATCTTCAATTCTGACGCCGCCGACTCCTGGGACGTAGATCCCCGGTTCGATCGTATACACCATGCCTTCTTGGAGAAGATCATCATTTGCCTGGCTCATAGAAGGAAACTCATGAACAGACACCCCTAGACCATGCCCAAGGCGGTGAGGGAAATAGTCCCCATATCCAGCTTCTGTGATCAGCCCGCGTGCTTTTAAGTCCAGGTCTCCAATTCTCACGCCTGGCTTACTCATTTCAAGTGCCGCCATTTCTGCGTTCAGGACGGTTTGATAGATGTCCTTTTGCTTGTCAGAAGCTTCCTGATAGATGAAAGTTCTTGTAATGTCTGAGCAATAGCCATCAACAATGACACCAAGGTCAAATAACACAAAATCGCCTTTTTTTAAGGCTGTCTGCCCTGGATTTCCGTGAGGCTCTCCTGATTTTTCGCCAAAGAGAACCATCGTCGAAAAGGACATGCCTTGAATGCCTTTTTTCTTTAGCTCATATTCAATGACAGCGAGCACTTCTGTTTCGGTGATTCCTTCTTTTAAGGCGTCCACCCCAATTTTTACACCTTCATCTGCCAATTGAGCGGCTTTTTTCAGTGTAGCAATTTCAGATTCATCTTTAATCAGTCTTAGCTGATTGAGCTCTTCTTCTGCCCGGACAAAAGTTTCTGCCCCAGTGGCAGCTTGAAGCTGCTCTGCTCTTTGAAGCGGAATCGACTCTTTTTCAATTGCAAGTTGAGTTGCTCTTACACCGCGTTTTTCTACTGCTGACTGAATGAAATCAAATGGATTCTCATGGTCTTCATAACCAATGATATCGCCTGACCATCCAGCATTTTTCGCCTGCTCGACTTCCATTTTAGGCAAAACAAAAAATGGATCTGCCTCTTGAAACACAAACAGCCCCATTACTCTTTCATGCGGCTCTGTGAAGTATCCAGATAGATAAAACACATTTTCCTTTGTATGTATAAATGCACCTTGAATGTCTTTTTCCTTTAGCCAAGAAGACAAGCTCTTCATTCGGTTCATCGTGATCCTCCTCACACGTTTTTCTACTGATCTATTGTATCAGTTTTTGCTATATTTCGCACAAAAGCGCACTGGCAGAAGCCAAGTGCGCTATGATGATTCGCTTAAGATGCCCGAAGAAGACGCAGTCCATTTAAAATGACCAAAATCGTACTTCCTTCATGCCCGATGACGCCAAAAGGCAAATCAAGCACTTGTAAGAAATTCGCACAAATTAACAAACAAATCACCGTTAATGAGAAAATAATATTTTGCTTAATGATTCGATTCATCTTTCTTGAAAGACGGATCATCTTTGTTAAGTTATTTAAATTGTTCTTCATTAAGATCAGATCTGCTGTTTCTAAGGCCACGTCTGTGCCTCCGCCCATCGCAACCCCTACATCTGCTGTGGCGAGTGCCGGTGCATCATTTATTCCGTCTCCTACCATGATGATGGAATTACCTTGTTTTTTAAGTTGATTGACCTCATGTACCTTTTCATCTGGAAGGCACTCAGCGACAACCGTTTGGATGCCGGCTTCCTGCGCAATGGCTTCAGCCGTTTTTTGCTGATCTCCTGTCAGCATAACGGTTTGGATGCCTAAATCATTCAGCTCTTGAATCATTTTTTTAGCTTCAGGTCTAATTTGATCCTTAAGACCAAGGCAACCAACGACTTCTTGATCCTTTTGAACATACACCACTGTGTATCCTTTTTCAGAAAGATAATCTTCCTTCTCTTCGATCTCGCGGTCCATTGAAGCCTTGCCGGCAAAGTCTTTCTTCCCAATCCGCCACGTTTCTCCATTCAATTGTGCCTTTACACCAAAACCAGAGGTTTCTTCAATGGTGACATGAGCTGATCTTTCTATGTGGTGCTCTTTTGCCATATCAGAGATCGCTTTCGCTAACGGGTGGTTTGATTGACTTTCAATTTGATAAAGCGCCTGATAAAAAGCAGCTTCCTCTTGTCCTTTAGCTATCACAACTTGATCTACAGCCGGCTTTCCGCTTGTAATCGTCCCCGTTTTATCAAAAGCTATCATGCTGCTTGTGCCTAGCTTTTCTAAAAAGACGCTTCCTTTGACAAGCATTCCGTTTCTTGCGCCGTTTGAAATCAGTGACAAAGCAGCTGGCATAATGGATGCAACAAGCGCACAAGGTGATGCAACAACCATAAATACCATGGCCCGGTAGAAGGTTTCACTCATGCTCCAGCCTAGTACAAAATGAGGCAGAACCATTAAAATCGCGACGGTGATCAGTACACCTTTTACATACGCACCTTCGAATTTTTCAATAAATGCCTGGCTTGGTGACACACTTTCTTGAGCCGATTCGACAAGTTTAATAATTTTATGGAAAAGCGTTTCTTCATTATGTTTTGTCACTTCTACTGTTAAGGAACCATTTAAGTTCACTGTTCCCGCAAACACATCTTCGCCTTGCCCTTTTTCCTGGGGCACAGACTCTCCCGTAAGCGCAGATTCATCCACACTTGTTCTGCCGCTTAGAATCACACCATCTGCTGCAATACGTTCCCCAGCTTTGATCATGATACGGTCACCTGGTGTTAATGATGAAGCAGCGACTTGAATGGTCGTGCCATCTTCTTCAATGAAAGTCGCTTCATCTGGTGCGATGCTCATTAAAGCTGTTAAATCCTTCTTGCTTTTATTTGACGTATACGTTTCAAGCGCACCACTAAGTGAGAAAATAAAAATTAAGATCGCGCCCTCTGCCCAATATCCAATGATTGCTGAGCCTATAGCTGCGAAAATCATTAAAAGTTCAACATTCAAGCTTTTAGACGAAATGGTTTCTTCAATTCCTTCCTTCGCCTTTGCAAAACCTCCAATAATAAACGCAAGGATAAATAAAGGAATACTCCACATGCTCTCATCCTTTAACATCCATCCAACCAAAATGAGAATCCCCGAGATACCTGCTGCTATTAATTCTCCGTGCTGTGCCCATTGATGAAGGGACCATTTCGATTCCTTTTGATTTGTTGTTTGATAAAGTGCTGTATTCTCATTCATGATTGTTTTCTCCTCTCTAATTGATAATGATTTTCACATCATCAATTGTTGCCCGTTTCCTTTTTTCATCTATATTTTCTGCTATTTCAAGCTTTTTATAGGTCTGTTATTCATTATAACAGGTTCTGACTGATTTTCAATTAATAATTATTATAATTTCTTTTTGATAATAATTATCATTATTGATGTAGACCATTTCATCTCTTCTGAGCACAGTTTATTCAGATAAAAAGCAATTGAACACAAAAAAGAACCAAAGGAATGATCCTTGGTTCTTGAAATAATGTTTCGTTCTAAAAATCCGTCCACTCCTTGATTTGTTTTTTCGTCAGTGGACCTACATGATTTTTCACAATTTCCCCCTTTTCATTTATCAAAAAGCTGGTTGGAATGGTGATGATTTGGTATTTCTTCATCATTTCCCCTCGCTCATCTAGTATGACCGGGAATGTAAACTTTCTGTCTTTCACAAATTGGGCAACCGCATGTTTACTTTGTTCTGCCCCTAGTAAATTCACCGTTAAGATATCAACATCACTCTGATTTTCTTTCACGATCTGGTCAAATACGGGCAGCTCCATTTTGCAGGACGGGCACCATGTTGTCCAAAAATGCAAAATGGTCTTTTTTCCTTTCGCCGGAATCATCTGCGTTTCACCAGTTAATGCAGGAGCCTCTATCTTTGGCGCCATAACGGGCTCTTTCGCTTCAGCCTCGCTGCCTATGAGTAATAGAAGCAAGGTCATTATAAGAAGACTGGCGGGTAGATATTTACGATTCATCAGGATCTTCCTTCCCAGTTTTCTTATAGCTTGCCCGCTCGACGAAGAGGACATTCATGCTTTTTTCACTCTAAGAAACATGGAAACGCCGAGCTCCTTACAAATCGTCGCATAATGCAGTGCAGTCAACAGAAGCATGCCCGTATTCATCCCTAATATGACCCCCATCATATTCAAGCTTTCAATTGATCCGAGAAAATACACCATTGAAAACGAGACGACATGCACCCATATATTATGTAGGAACACATCTTTAATGAGCCCCATACCGATTAAGCACGCTTGAAATGGCATCACAAATAGGTGGCATAAAAAGTACGGCCAAAGCAGCTGTAAGTAGACAGCAGCTTGCGGTGAATCAAAAAAGAGCTGCGTGAGCGGATAAGCAAAATAATACATCACCATCACTGCCGGCACCCCGTACCCAAATGTAATGAGAATCGCCTGCCTGACACGTTTTTTCACAAGGTCATACTGACGTAAAGCATAGGCTTCAGATACATTGGGAATCATCACAATCATGATGGAATGAGCGATAAACGCAGGGAAAAAACCGATCGACATCGCGACACCAGCCAGCATGCCGTAATGATCAATAGCAAGTGTGCCAGAGATGCCTGCTGCAATAAGGGCTCCTTTGATTAAAAATGGTTCTATGGCATTTGCGATCGCATGAAAAATCCGCATGCCCGTTGTCGGAATGGAGACAGCTAATAGGCGCTTTCTCACGTCAATTCCTCTTAATTCAACAGACCTCACATTGACAGCATTTTTCGCCATGACGTATTGGGAGTATAAATAAATAAAGACGACGAGATCACTCGCGACAATGACACCGATGGCAATGAGTACCGCTGTTTCAATATCAAACGAATACCAATGGAAGAACAAAAACAAGCAGATGAGCTGGATCGTTTTCTTCAGCATATTGGCAAGAGCGATCCTGCCCATTTGCTGCTTTCCCATAAAATAGCCGCGTGCGATCGAGGTAAACGCAATAATTGGAATAAGAGACAGCACAAGCCCTTTCATGAGCGGATGATACGACTGAAAGACTGGAATGAACGGCAGGACAATCGCAGCGATCCCCGTTGTTGTACATGTGACCACAAGCGTCATTTTAAACGCATGGCGGAGCATACTTTTATGGAGCCGCTCATGCGATTCTGCAATGAATTTAGAAATGGAGACTGGCAGCTCTAAGCTGGCAATCACAAGGACAAGCATAATGATTGGAAGGATACTCATATATAGACCCATTCCATGTTCTCCAAGCTCTCTCGCTAAAATCATATTGACTAAAAACTCGATACACTCCGCAATGAAAGCTGCGACAGATAGCAGAATGACCCCTTTTACAAATCGATTCATGTAGCCTCCCCTTTGTCTAAAAGCAAATTCTTTTCACATTCTATGAGACAAGTCCTGAAAATATTTTGATAATTGAAGACAAAAAAAAGAGCGATCTGATTGATCGCTTTAGAATATTGACAAAGGGCTAAAAATGATCTTTATTTTAGCCCTTTGTCTTCCTTTCAGCGTGATAGAAAACCTGTGAAGTCTAGGAAGGACGAGCACTGGCGCGGAGCGAATTTGACATTCGTGAGCACCGGAGCGCAGACCTGACAACGAATGCGAGGGTTTGTCTACACGCTGGAGCGATCTGATTGATCGCTTCTTTTCTTTATACGGCAAATACGTGACGACCGATACGTTCTACAATTTTGCGGGAACGAATCCAGTTATCTGTTGCCGTTTTGGGATTATAAAAATAGATGGCCTTTGTTGTTCTGTCATGTTCTTTCACTACCTGTTTCACAGCTTTAACAGAATCTTGATCTGCTTTATCATGAATACTTCCATTCGATACTGGCTGGAAAGCATTTCGCTGATAAATAACACCTTTGACACTGTCAGGAAACGAGCGATGCTCCACCCTGTTTAAGACGACGCTTGCCACAGCTTTTTTACCTGCGTAAGATTCACCTTTCGCTTCAGCGTGTACCAATCGTGAGAGTAGCTCCATTTCTTCATTAGAATAGCGTTTGGCGCTTTCCTCATTCGTCGTTTCTGATTTTACTCTTTTCTTTTGCTTCGTTTTTGAAGACTTTTCTTCTGTAGACGTACTTAGCATTTTGACTTTCGGCTGTCGCTTCTCCTCTGAAAATGCTGGGATGACTTGATCGTGATCATCTTGATCTATATATGAAAGCTCATGCTTAACAGGTGCTTGTGAAAGTTCGTGACTTAATGTGCCTTGCTGCTCTTGTAGGTTGTCCATCTTCATGGCTGCGACCAGCATAAGGATGACAAAAAGAGCTGTATGAATTTTCATCATTCGCCTCATTCCTCCTTTAATCAAAATAGGCGGTAAGATACTTGTCCACTCTAACAAGAGCTCCTTCTATTTTCACGCACAAAGATTTGCATGCCTGTCCAAATTCCGTCATTAAATGGAATTTATTAGTTCAATTTCATATCAACTGGCATTGTTAGCGCTTGAAAAGGTCCTGTTTCCGCCTATAATCATCCTTATGCTCCTGATTATGGGTTATTACATTTTCTTTTCAGATGTATCAAGCTGGTATGAAGTGTGACAAAAGAACTAAAATAAAAAAGCTTTCTCTCATTCATGAGAAAAAGCTTTAGCTTCTTGCTTCTGTAAGATATTCAAAAATAACATCTCCACCATGTTTCGCAATCCCGCGAAAATGCTTAAAATCATCTTGATTCACCAAGAACGAACGAAACGTTAAAAAATCATCTTTTTGGATGGTCACTTGCTTTTCTGTCCCATTTCGTAACGATTCAAGGATTGTGAGGATTTGTTCTTCAGTCAAAAAAAACCGCTCCTTTACAGCCATCATCAAATATTAAATATATCATTCGTTAGGAAAGCATACAACGAAAACGAAACAAAAACGTCTTTATCCTTTACATTGGTATGAAAATATTGCAAAATACTTTTTAATAGGGAATGAAATCTGTTTTTAAAGGAGAGGGATCGGTTGAAGATTGCAAAAATTGGAAATGTGATCGAATTTAGAAATGGTTTAACAGGTGTAGTTGAAAAAGTGAATGAAAACTCTGTCATTGTGGATGTCACCATTATGGACAACTATAGAGATTTAGAACTGGATTCACTAACAGTCGTTAATCATAAAAACTATAAAATCATCAAAGACTCCGTACATTAATTTGCAATCCTCAATTCAGACTATCGTTACATACGTAAATACGAAGCAAAGCTGCTCTCGTTTGACAGTTTAGCTCTCTTTGACAATCACATATGAAAAAGACTGACACTATATGAAGCGGTGTCAGTCTTTTTGCGTATGAAAGGTTTGCATTTCCGCTTTCGTCTTGTACATGTCAACTTCCTCGGGGGTGATAACGCCTTTATCAATCAAAAGCGCAATCACTCCAAGCAATGTGGAGGCACTCCATTTATATCGTTCTTTGTTTTGATGTTCGAGCATTTGAAGCTCTTCTCTTAGCTCCATCAGCAGCTTCTCTGTCTTTTCTTCTTTGTTTGCCAACTCAAACGCCTCCGTTTTCCGTTCATTGCCCCCTATTTTATCTCAAAGCAAATAGGATAAGCAAAAAAACACGATTTACCTTTACAAACATACGTTCTGTCATATATAATATGTTTACGAGCTGGTAGCCCCCAGCCGTCCTAGCAAGTTCTATTCCCATTTGTATGAGAAGAGCGACATGACTCTTCTCTTTTTTTATAAGTTCAGCCTGATTGATTCATTTTAACCCCGTAAAAAAAGACATGTCATCAGGCATGTCTTTTCCTATTGATTAGCGATTATCAATCGTTTCTGGATACATATCATGGTTCATCATACGATATGATGCCATTTCTTCATATTTGGTACCAGGTTTTCCGTAGTTCGTATACGGGTCAATTGAAATACCGCCTCTTGGTGTAAATTTGCCCCACACTTCAATGTATCTTGGGTCCATCAATTCAATGAGATCGTTCATAATAATGTTCATACAATCCTCATGAAAGTCACCATGGTTACGGAAGCTGAACAAATATAATTTTAGTGATTTACTTTCGACCATGATTTCATTTGGGATATAGCTGATATAAACTGTCGCAAAATCAGGCTGACCTGTTTGCGGACAAAGTGACGTAAATTCTGGGCAGTTGAATTTCACAAAATAATCTCTATTTGTATGTTTATTCGGAAACGTTTCAAGCACTTGTGGTGCATAATCAAACAAATAATTGGTCCCTTGATTTCCTAGTAAAGTGACACCTTCTAATTCTTCTGGTTTTCTTGTCGTCATGTCGTCTCTTCCTTTCTATACGCCTCGTTTATTTCCCCACAATAATGTGTGCAGCTGCGGCAGCACTCTTACGCGATTTAAGTCTGGATCTTGCGCTACTTGATCGACAAGCGCTTCATATCTCTTTAATAAATGCGTCAATAAGTACGCATCATCACCTGTCGTCGTATCATCATTTCCTACCTGCAGATAAAAAGGAAGCTCTGGATATTTCGCATGAACATCCTTTGCATAGGCTAGATCATGATCGTCAAAGATCACGACCTTCAGGCTTGCATGCTGCAATCTGTTTCCGCTTTTCAGCTCATCTATGATTCGTGTTAGTTTCGTAAAATCTGTTTTCATTTTTGAGCTTGGCGGCTTCGGAGAAATGGTTAAATCATCGATTTTCAAAAACCAGTCCTGATACATCGTCCCTTGTGTTTCAAGCGCTGTATCAATTCCTTCTTCGTGCAGCAAATCAATGAGTGATTCCATTTGTTTTAAAAGGGCAGGGTTTCCTCCTGAAATGGTGACATGAGAAAAAGCCTGTCCGCCTATTCTTTTTAATTCTTTGACAATGTCTTCTGCGTGAAGCCACTGAATGTCATGCTTCGCTGAGCCATCCCATGTAAAGGCGGAATCACACCAGCTGCAAGAGTAGTCACAGCCAGCTGTTCTGACAAACATGGTTTTTTGTCCAATGACCATCCCTTCTCCTTGAATGGTCGGACCAAAGATTTCTAATACAGGAATCGCTTTAGCCATTGTTTTCAACTCGTTTCGGCCGGTAAATGCAGTAGCTTGTTGGAGTCTCCCTCACAAAGACCTGAACACATACCGGTTTGTTCGCTAAAGTCGATAAATACGCTGCCACTTTGTCATGGACTGTCTTTGCCACAACCTCTGTAGTAGGCATCGCGTATGGATCGGTTGATGAGAATTCCTCATGATCATTGAGCAGCGTGTGATCGTACTGACCATGAATGAGCTTCTTCAATGTACTGAAATTGACAAGGAAACCCGATTCATCTAGCTCGTCTCCCGCAATGGTTATATTGATGGTGTACGTATGACCATGTACGCGGCTGCAAGCACCTGCATCTTCTCTTGGGATGAAATGGGCAGCCGATACATGCATATCTTTGTTCAATTCAAATGAAAATGGATGATTCGTTTGTGGATAGATTTGAGAAAGCATTTATTTTGCCTCCTTCATTTCCATATAAGTGTCATAGCCATTTTTCCGAAGCTTACACGCAGGACATTCCCCGCAGCCATCAGAAATGATGCCATTATAGCAAGTGAGCGTTTCATTTTTTACAAAATCCAGCGCATTCAGCTCATCCGCAAGCTTCCATGTTTCTGCTTTATTGAGCCACATGAGTGGTGTATGGATCACAAATGGTTTTTCCATCGCCAAATTCACTGTGACATTACAAGACTTTACAAACTCGTCACGGCAATCTGGATAGCCGCTAAAGTCTGTTTCACATACACCTGTGATAATATGTCTTGCTCCGATTTGATACGCAAGAATAGAAGCGAAGGATAAGAACACTAAGTTTCGTCCTGGTACAAATGTGGAAGGCAGCTCTCCTTCTTTTTCCTCAATGTCAATGTCATCTCTTGTTAAAGCATTTGGTGCAAGCTGATTCAAAAGAGACATATCTAATAGATGATTCTTCACACCTAACTTGTCAGCAATTCTTTTCGCGACATCAATTTCTTCTTGATGACGCTGATTATAATGAAAGGTCACAGTTTCTACCTCTTCGAATTGTTGAAGTGCCCATAATAAACATGTCGTACTGTCTTGTCCCCCGCTAAAGACAACGACTGCTTTTTCATTTTTCATTTTCTGTTCTCCTCCTTTTGCAGATCTATACAATCGTACAAAGCTGCATCTGAAAGGCTCTTGAAAACCCCTATTTTTCTCAAAAGAAAAGACACCTTTACATGTGTATGAGGTGTCCCAGCCATAAAAAATAAAAAATGCCACATCCAAGGATACGGCAAGTCCTTAGTTTTTTATAGAGGGTTTTGCTAGAACCTCTCCCGTTTACACGGATTTTTGTTCAATTTTCACAGAGGATAGTGTACCACATATTTTTCATGCAGGCTATCCCTTCTTTACTTATCAAGAGATGCAGGCACTTTTTTTAGACAAAGAAAGAGGATAAAAAAGATGCTCACATAGCCAAAAATAGGATAAACCGTTGATATCAATGTACCGTAACCGATTTTACTAATCACATAGCAGCATAAGAGAATAAGGGATATTGTCAAGACACTGTTCATCCGAATATACGCCCTCACTTGTCTCTCGAGTCCATATAAATTGCCTATGACGGATGTAAAGACTTCGCCGAAGATCACAAATAAATAAATGAGGTGAATGGAGTTTGCTACTTGATACACTACCTGAGCCATTGGAATATCAAACGCCTCCAGCATATTTAATGAAGAAAGAGATAAAAAGCATGCCAGTAAAATAAGGGTCAGCATGACGCCCCCAAGCACAGCTCCCTTTTTAATCACCGCTTCAGAGGTCATTTCATTTGCGACGGGCACTAACACTGCTTGAGAAAGTGCTAAATTAAAAGCTCCATATGAGATAGCTGATAAAATCCACTCTCCCTCACCCAATTGAAGCGCAAGAACATAACTTTCACTACTGCTAAAAACGAATGAATCAAGAAATACGATCAATGAAAAGAAAATAAGCATTGGGACGACGAGAACATTGACACCAAATAATCCTTTTGAACCTTTCAAAAGCACAATGACGCTCAGAATGATCGTCAAAAAGATTCCATATTCCTTTGATATGCCAAGCTGCTCTTCAAAAATAGCCCCTGCGCCAGAAATCATCACTGAAGTGACGCCTAGTAAAATAAAAAACATGACGACATTAATATACCTGCTTGCAGCTGCGCCAAATAGAAACCGGTTCATATCTTGATAAGACTCTGCTTGAATTCGTTTAGAAATGAGCATCATTTTTGCACCAAGTCCAGTAAAAATAGCGCCGCTAATCAAGATTCCGAATAGTCCAATCCAGCCAAAACGAACAAAAAATTCTACGATTTCTTTTCCTGTCGCAAACCCAGCTCCAACCACTGTTCCTACATATAAAAAGGCAAGCTGAAAAGCGGATTCATTTGAACGTTTCATGTGACCCCTCCGCACCCATCACTTTCGATTGTCTTTTTTTATCCTATGAGACAAGTTCCTTGAAAAGAAGGACAAACCATGATTAAATGCAAAAAAGGATTTTCAACTGCCTTTGAGCAAAACAGTTGAAAGTCAAAATAGGTCAGAGTATACTATAGTCAAAGATGGTCAAACAACAGACCATTTTCTTTAACATTCATTGGTCAAATAAAGTCAAACTTTATTTTAAGGAGGTTATGGCAAATGCGTTGTCAACATTGTCAAGTAAATGAAGCAACTATTCGCCTGAATATGCAAGTGAATTCGTCCCGGAGCCAAATGGTTTTATGTGAAGACTGCTACACCTCTTTGATGGAGCAATCAAAAATGAAAATGGGACCTCAATTGTTCGGGGGAAGCTCATTCTTCTCTGAGCAAGCAGGACATGCACAAAGCGGAGAGCAGCCAAAGCAAAAAGGCTTACTCGATGAACTTGGCCGGAATTTAACAGATGGCGCAAATGCTGGTTTAATTGATCCAGTCATCGGCCGTGATGAAGAAGTCGCAAGAGTCATTGAAATTTTAAATAGAAGAAATAAAAATAACCCTGTTCTGATTGGTGAACCAGGTGTTGGGAAAACAGCGATCGCTGAAGGACTCGCACTGAAAATTGCAAGTGGCGATGTACCAAATAAATTAAAGAACAAACAAATCTATTTATTAGATGTCTCCTCCCTTGTAGCGAATACAGGGATACGTGGTCAATTTGAGGAAAGAATGAAGCAGTTAATTAAAGAGCTGCAAAGCCGTAAAAATATTATCTTATTTGTAGATGAAATCCATCTTCTTGTAGGCGCAGGATCTGCCGAAGGGTCAATGGATGCTGGAAACATCTTAAAACCAGCCCTTGCACGAGGCGAGCTTCAGCTAGTAGGTGCGACGACATTAAAAGAATATCGTCAAATTGAAAAAGATGCCGCCCTTGAACGACGCTTCCAGCCCGTCATTGTAGATGAACCAACACAAGATGAAGCGATCGAGATTTTAAAAGGCATTCAAGATAAGTACGAAAGTTATCATGGCGTCACTTATTCAGACGAAGCTATTCAAGCGTGTGTTCAATTATCTTCCCGGTATATTCAAGACCGTCATTTGCCGGATAAAGCCATTGATTTAATGGATGAAGCAGGTTCAAAAGCGAACCTCTCCATTGATGCAGCAAGTGAAGATGAACTAACGAATCGTCTGACAGAAATCGCTGCTGAAAAACAAGCTGCTTTAAAAGAAGAACAATACGAAAAAGCAGCGAAGCTTCGAGATGAAGAAGAAGCCATTGAAGCAAGACTTCAGAACAAAACAAATGACAAAGAACATGTCGTCACAGCAGAAGCCATTCAAGCCATTGTGGAACAAAAAACAGGCATCCCTGTCGGCAAACTGCAAGCAGACGAACAAACCAAAATGAAAGAAATTGACGTCCGCTTAAAAGCACGGGTGATTGGTCAGGAACATGCGGTTGAAAAAGTGGCGAAAGCTGTGAAAAGAAGCAGAGCCGGCTTAAAATCGAAACATAGACCAACAGGCTCCTTCCTATTCGTTGGACCAACAGGTGTCGGGAAAACCGAATTGTCAAAAACGCTAGCTGAAGAATTATTCGGTTCAAGAGATGCGATCATCCGTTTAGATATGAGTGAGTACATGGAGAAACACTCAGTATCCAAGCTCATTGGTTCTCCTCCTGGTTATGTTGGACATGATGAAGCGGGTCAGCTGACGGAAAAAGTGCGCAGAAAACCATACAGCATCATTTTGCTGGATGAAATCGAAAAAGCACATCCTGATGTGCAGCATATGTTCCTTCAAATCATGGAAGATGGCCGGTTAACAGACAGCCAAGGCAGAACCGTCAGCTTTAAAGATACGGTCATCATCATGACAAGTAACGCAGGCAGCACAGATAAAACGGTCAAAGTCGGCTTCCAGTCTGATCAGGAAGAAGCGATTGAGGAACAATCACTCATTGATTCACTCAGCGCCTATTTCAAGCCAGAATTCTTGAACCGTTTTGACAGCATCATTCAGTTTGACTCATTAGATAGAGATGATTTAGTGAAGATTGTGGATCTTCTGCTCAATGAGCTGTCAGAGCAATTAAAAGAGCAACATTTAACAGTCCATGTGACAAAAGAAGCGAAAGAAAAAATTGCAGAACTTGGATATCATCCTGCATTTGGTGCTCGTCCACTGAGAAGAACCATTCAAGAGCATGTTGAAGATCAAATGACGGAAATATTGCTTGAAGAAGAAAAGCTTTCAGGATTTACTGTAGATGTTGAAGATGACGAAATTGTAGTAAAAAAAGGATAAGTACATCCTAAGAAGGATCTACAGCTCCATCATGTTGCGGTGTCTAAGTTCCATCCGCACGCCGACGCCCCCTCCGCCTCTTTTCCTTTACGATAAAAGAAAAAGAGGTGGATCACATGATGAATTGGAGCTATGATCTTGTCAAAATTATGTATGAAGAAAAATTAAAAGAGCTGCTTTTAAATGAAACTGCTCAAAGAAATTAAAAAGAAACTCCCTTTATATCAGAGGGAGTTTCTTTTTTAAGGTAATAGAAAGCGCTTTCGTCAAAATTTCTTCACAGAAACTGCCTTAATTTTATATTCTGACTAAAACCCTTCTAGAAGACACCGATATTAACTATAGAAAAAGATAGTTAAAGGATTTGGTGAGATAATGGACAAAACATCGTTAATAGGTATTATTTTAGCATTTATTGCTCTGAGTGTCGGTATGGTTTTGAAAGGTGTAAGTCTAACCGCTCTTATCAACCCAGCGGCTATATTGATCATTGTGGTTGGGACGATTGCAGCTGTTGTCATCGCATTCCCATCTAGTGAAATTAAGAAAACGCCAAAATTGTTCGGCAAAATTTTCAAAGACAACCAGCTTCCAACGATTCAAGAAATGATCCCTCTTTTTTCAAACTGGGCACAAATTGCGCGTCGTGAAGGTCTTTTGGCATTAGAAGCTAGCATTGAGGAAGTAGATGACGATTTCCTTAAGAACGGCTTAAGTATGGCGGTTGACGGTCAAAGTGCAGAATTTATTCGCGACGTCTTAACAGAAGAAGTTGACGCCATGTCTGAAAGACATCAGTCAGGCGCATTAATCTTTACACAAGCCGGTACATACGCTCCGACGCTTGGTGTACTTGGCGCCGTTGTCGGACTTATTGCCGCACTTGCAAACATGGGAGATATTGAAGCACTTGGACATGCAATCAGTGCAGCCTTCGTTGCCACACTGCTTGGGATTTTTACCGGGTATGTGTTATGGCATCCATTTGCCAACAAGCTGAAGCGTAAATCAAAGGAAGAAGTAAAGCTTCGTCTGATTATGATCGAAGGGATCCTTTCTGTTCTTGAAGGTCAATCTCCAAAAGTGATTGAACAAAAACTTCTCATGTACTTACCAGCGAAAGAACGTGCAAATCTTGTCATTGAAGAAGGAGAAAAACAAAATGGCTAGGAAACGTAAAAAACATGATCACGATGACCATGTAGATGAATCTTGGCTGATCCCTTATGCCGATCTTCTGACGCTTCTACTCGCTCTCTTCATTGTGCTTTTTGCATCTAGTTCGATTGATGCGGCAAAATATGAACAGATGGCAAAGTCTTTTAATGTCGTCTTTACGGGCGGTACTGGTGTCATGGATCAAACCAGCATGCAAAGCACTGAAGAAACTGAAAATAGCAACCAGACCAAGAAAGCAGCCGAAGAAGATGAAGAAGCCAAAGCGAAAGCTCGAGACCATGCCGTTCTCACAAAGGTCAAAAAGCAAGTGGATTCCTTCATTGCCAATAAGAAACTTGGAGCTAAGCTCGAAACAAAGCTCACGGACGAAGGTTTGCTCATTACGATAGAAGACAGTATCTTCTTTGATTCTGGCCGGGCGGTTATTCGCCCTCAAGATGTCCCGTTAGCAAAGGAAATCTCAAAACTACTTGTCATTAACCCCGCTCGTGACATCGTCATTAGCGGACATACTGATAATGTACCGATCAGAAATTCAGAATTTGAATCCAACTGGTATTTAAGTGCCATTCGTGCTGTAAACTTCTTGAGTATTCTACTTGAGAACAGCAATCTAGACCAAGAGAACTTTAGTACAAAAGGTTTCGGTGAATTCAAGCCGGTTGCTTCAAACGATACAGCAGAAGGCAGAAGTAAAAACCGACGCGTAGAAGTACTCATTTTACCGATTGAGAAAAAAGCGAAATAAAAAAGGGAGCCCTCGGCTTCCTTTTCTATTTATTCTGTATGATCATATAAATGCTTTGCACGCAGTCCCACATGTTTGAGCATATCAATGCAGGCATCCTTCTCTTCTTCGCTCAGGACACTGATCATCTCATGAATTTCTTTCGCATGATCCGGGAAGATATCATCAAGCAAAGCTCGTCCCTGCTTGGTAATATGCGCAAATGTCACCCTGCGGTCTTCTGCACAGGCCCTACGACTGAGGAGTTCTTTCTTCTCCAATTTATCGACCACATACGTGATGCTGCCGCTTGCAAGTAAAATCTTATCACCGATTTGCTGAAGCGGCTGATCCCCTTTATGATACAGTAATTCTAATACTGCAAATTCAGTCGGATTCAGCCCGTGCTTCACAATATGTTTGTTCATGTGATGATTAATCGAGCGATAGGCACGTGATAATACAATAAATAATTTCAAAGATTTCTCAACATTATGATTTTCCATTTTTTTATCATCCTTTATGAAATGCAACCCACTAATGTGACATTAATAAACAATAAGTAAAATGTCAACATCTTGATCCATCTTTAGCATGAAAATGAGACCAGAACGAATCACCTAATTTTTTAAAAATCACACAAGTCATCGTAATAAAGATAGGTTCAATGCTATAATAAGTCTATTAGGTAATACGTTGGAGCGATGAATGATGAGTATACTGAAAGGGTTTTGGAAAAAGATCAGGCTGTACCTTATTTTGGTCATGATTCCAACCCTAATCATTAGTTATTTTATCTACGAAAAAGAAACGGAAAAAATCGACTTAAAAAACAAACAAACTGCTACACTTATGTTAAATATTCACAAAAACCAAATGAATTATTTAATTAGTGAAACAGAAGCGAGATTAACTTCACTTGCCATGGGATTTGACCAGCCTCTCGAGACGAAAAAAGTAGAAAACATCCTAGAGAAAATCTATAAACAAGAACCTCGTTTTTCAGGTCTGTATCTCCTAGACAAAAAAGGAAATGTATCAGTAAGCACCACACCGTTAAAGGAAAAAATCAACCTATCATTTAGAGATTACTTTAAGCGCATTCAAGTGACCAAGCAGACGGTGATCACAGATAACTATGTGAGCCGAATTACAAAACAGCGGATTCTCTCCATTTGCGTGCCTGTTCTGGATGAAAATGAAGAAGTCACCAATGTGCTAATTGCCGCCATTCAAATTGATTATTTAAGAAATATTATGAATGTATTGAACCCTGATCTTCATTTTAAGATGCTGAATCAAAATGGACATGTGGTGTTTACAAGTGGTCCGCAGCCAGCATCAGAAAATGGCAGCACCGTGTCTACATATTTAGATGAAAACAGCTGGAAGCTGGAGGTCTTTCCGCAGCGCGCGTCTACAGGTGAAGTGCTGTCTGTTATGTTGATCCCTTTATCCAGTGCTTTTATTTTATTAAATATTTTATTCACACTTGTTCAATATATCATTTTAAGGCGTCAAACCCAGCAGGAGCGTCACCAAAATGAAGCGCAAAAGCTTGAATTAATCGGAACCCTCGCAGCAAGTACGGCACACGAAATTCGCAACCCATTAACAGGGATCAGCGGATTTATACAGCTTTTGCAAAAGAAGTATCATTCAGAAGAAGATCAGCTCTATTTTTCTGTCATTGAAGAAGAAATTAAACGAATCAACCAAATCGTCAGTGAGTTTCTTGTATTAGGGAAACCAACGGCAGAAAAATGGCAGAATAACTCTGTAAAAGAAATTGTAAGTGAGATCATGCCGATCGTTTTCTCTGAGGCGAACCTTTATAATGTTGAGGTTGATTTGCAAATTAATACGATTCAGGATGTTGGGGTATATTGCACAAAGGATCACATTAAACAAGTCGTATTAAATGTAGCGAAGAACTCGTTAGAAGCGATGCCAAATGGCGGTCATTTGAAGATTTTGATTGAGGCTGAAAAAGAACATGTCATCATTAAAGTGAAAGATACGGGTGAAGGCATACCAGAAGAAATGTTAAAGCATATCTTCCTTCCTTTTATTACGTCGAAGGAAAAAGGGACAGGTCTTGGGCTTGTCGTGTGTAAACGAATCATTTCGATGTATGGCGGGACAATTGATATCGAGAGCGAAGTGAATAAAGGAACAACCGTCATGATCATGCTTCCTTCTGCTCACTCAGCATAGCTGAAACATTCAGCCGGTTTTGCTTAGGCAAGACCGGTTTTTCATGTCAATAAGAAGGGCGGTTCACAGATAGAAGACTCATTTGAGATACAAGATCATGAAAGGAGGGGGCAGATTGTTTCTCATGAAAAAGGAGATACTGATACTCATTCATCAGGTTGTCTAGTTCTTGACTATATTTAATTGTCGTCTCACCAGTGTAGCCTTCCGCTTGAGCAGCTTCTACCATCTGTTTTCTCTTCTCATCAATGGACATCAGCAATTGTTCTTTCCTTACATAAATATTCATGATCTCAGCTCCCGCAATGAATTCGACTGTCTATGCTCAAAATGATCCGACACCAAAATTATACTTTATTTGTAAATTAAATTAAATATGCTTATTTTATTTAATTTTTTACAGCCTAAAGACCTCTTACCCAATCTAATTTGGGGGTAAACTTCAAATTTGGACAGGACTGACACATGGATTAAACAGAATTTTATCCTATGCGGAAGATCAAAATCAACTATTTTCTTTCTCATTTTATGCCTATTTTCCTAAAAAAAAGCTGATCATCCGCCTCATGCGGAATGATCAGCTCCTGTTATTAAACCGTTTCTTCCTCGTAAATTGGCACCCAGCCCTCAGTTGTGACAAATATGCGAACTGCGACCACTTTGCGATCCTCTTGAAGTGTAAAGTAGTGACGAATATGTGGCGGGACAGAAATTAAATCGCCTGGATTCAGTCTCACGTCAAAAAAGACGCCATTCTTACTCTGAATGGCAAAGATTCCATGCCCGCTTACAATAAAACGTACTTCGTCATCTGTATGATGATGCTCACGCTTAAAATTTTGGAGCAGCTCATCTAGATTTGGTGTGGCGTCAGATAATGAAATCACATCCTGCGCTTTGTACCCTCGTTTTTCAGATATACGCTGGATTTCCTTTTGAAAAACAGTCAAAATCTCTTCCTTTTCCTCATCTGTTAAATCATACTTTTCTGATAACCGGTTTGGCAGCTTTGCAATATCCCAATGTTCATAAATGACCCCTTGCTTTTCTAAATATGCTGCTACCTCTTGCTCGCTTTCAAGTAATGTGTTCTCTTCGTTATGAATCAAAATCGTCGCCATGTGCTTTTCCTCCTTTTTATCTGACAAGCTGCTTTTGATAAAGCATTAATTTTAAGTGGTAGCTAAATAAAAATTCATACGCCTCTAATACTCGTTTTGCTTCAAAGGCTGTTTTTCCCCAGACAGTGATGCCGTGATTTCGAATGAGCACCGCACCTGATTCTGACTCTTCAGTGAGATGCTTTGCAAATTGTGCTGCAAGATGCGGAATGTGGGCTGGATTTTCAATAATCGGTATCGACACTTCTGCATCCTCTTCCCAGTAACCAAGCGCCTTGATGATTTCGTTTCCTTTCAAACGAACCTCGCCCTTACCCCCATACAGCTCAGACATCACATTATTATCGATTGTATGGACATGGAGGCAGCAACCTGCTTCCGTCCGCTCATACACGTATGTGTGAAGCAGTGTTTCGGCTGATGGTCTAAGCTGTTCGTTCGGATCATCAGGCTTGCCTGCTGCGTTCACTAAAACAAAATCTTCATCCGTTTCTTTTCGTTTATCTTTACCGCTTGCCGTCACCAAAAACGTGATTGGATCATCCGACACCTTGATCGATAAATTGCCGCTTGTTCCGTAAAACCAGTCTCTTTGTGCCAGTTCACGTTTGACGTCTGCTAGCTCCTGCCAGCGCTTGCTCTTTGCGTCTGCCATTCCTTCACTTCCTTTATTTGATCAAATTGCGCTTTAAGATCAATAAATGTTTCATACTCTTGATATATAAGCCCAAGCTCCTTACATTCATTCAGCAAGTAGTCGCGCGCAAATGTGAGATCCGCATGCTTTGCCGCCTCCACATCGGTGACTGAATCTCCGATCATGATGATGAAGTCATTCTTATGGGTCAGCTCTCGAATGATTGACGGCTTGCAGCATCCACAGCCATTTTGACATTGCGAATCGCAGGCATGCGGCCATTCAATCTGAATATGATCTTCCCCAAATGAGGCATGATTGCAATAAATATTGTCTCTGCCCACAATGCCCTCGAGTATGGGATAGACAAAAAAGTCCATCCCGCCGCTTAGCACATAGAAAGGGATATCAGCCTTTTTCACATAATCAACAAATTGCGTGAATCCTTCTCGAATCTCTGTATCTTCTAAAATAAACGACTGAATGGCTTCTTTTTGATCACTCGTCAGTAATTGAAACATCTGCCCGACGCCTTCTTGAATGGTGATCTCCTTTGAGAGAACATCATCCTTCAGCTTCGTCCATTCACTTGGTGCAAAGTGTTTCATGATGCGAATGATATTATCATTTTTCGTAATTGTTCCATCAAAATCACAACATACAATTGGTTTTTTCATTTATTCCGCTACCCTTCCCCATAGATCAAGTGCTGCTTTTAAGTCTTGGCAAGAAGCTGCCTTCTCTTGGATCGACTCTCCATGTATCACCGCATCAATGATCGATCGAAATGCTTTCCCTCCACCGATGGCTCCACGCGGATGTCCGTGAATTCCTCCACCAGCATTAATCACATGATCGAGTCCAAAATCTTTAATCAATACTGGAACCATTCCAGGGTGAATGCCTGCTGACGGGACTGGGAACGTTTTTTGCACCAAATCCTCTTTTACACAAGCTTCATAGATTCCAAAAGCATCTTTTTTCGGAAGTGCGACCGACCCATAAGGTGAGGGAAAAAGACTCAAATCAGCGCCAGCATATCGATTTAATTTACCTAAAAGAAGAGAATGCGAGAATCCATATTCAGGCGATGATGTCAAAGCGCCGCTTACTGCGGGATGGGCCATGATAGGCAATGGAATATCTGGATCCTCAGCTAAGCTTTGCATGACATCTAGTCCGTAGGCAAAGACATTGAATAAGAGTGCATCCGCTCCGAGTTCAGCTGCCTTTCTTGCTCGATCCTTCAGTTCAAAGGTTCTGCCTGTTAAATTAACGGCATATAACGTTCGGTGCCCTGTCTCTTCATATGTTTCTTTTAATATCTTTTTTCCTTCTTTGATTCGTTCTTCAAAAGGGGCTAGCGGGCTCTCAAATAATATTTCATCGTCTTTGATAAAGTCAACGCCGCCTAATGCTTGTAAATGGAGCTGCTCTTTTAAATCCGCCATATCACGGCCAATGACACCTTTAAAAATACTCATCAACAACGGACGATCAAACACGCCTGCTTTTTTGCGTATGCCATCAATTCCAAATACCGGTCCTGGCAGGCTTCTTTTAAATCTATCCGAGAATTGTATATCGACTAGCTTCACTTTTCCATCAAGTGAAAGCTTTCCAAAGATCGTCGTCAAAACGGCCGGTATATCAGCTGAAAAGTTAGCCTCAGGATAAGCAATGGTCACCTCAGATTGATATAGGCCATTTTCGGCTGAAGCAACCTTTTCTGATACTTTTTCTACCCGTCCTTTATGTTTTTGAAGCTGCTCCTTTTTGAGCTGCGGCAAATCTGTCCATGATCCCACTGTTAAACCAAGTGCGATCTGCTCCGCTTTTCGGTTCACTTGTTCATCCTCTCGATGTGTTAATACGTATGTTGCCAGTAATTCACTCACTAGGAATCCCCTTTCGATTGCGTCATGCATATGGTCAATAAAAAACCTCTTCAAGTGCTTTGTCAGCGCCTTAAAGAGGTTATTTCGTGTCATTCATCCGAATCTTATCTCTCAGCGCTTGCTGCAAGAATTAGCACCGTGCTTCATGGAAGTCGGTTGCCGGGCTTCATTGGGCTAGTCCCTCTGCCTACTCTTGATAAGAATATTCAATTTTCTTAAATATTGTCTGAATTATCGCACCATTTTTTTATGTTGTCAATGGCTTATTTTCAAACAGATTCAAGGCAGCGATACGCCGAGCGGCTTCTTGTAACCGCTCATCACTTGTTAAAAGCCCAACTCTCACGTACCCTTCACCGTGAGTACCAAACCCATTCCCCGGAGCCACAACAACATGTGCTTTCTCTAATAATACGTCAGAAAAAGATTCAGATGTATATCCTTCTGGCACCTTTAGCCAAGCAAAAAATGACCCCTTTGGTGCTGTGACCTCCCAGCCAATCTCCTTGCAGGCAGCGATCCACACATTTCGCCTTTTCTCATATCGATCATTTTGCACCTGTACGCACGTTTGGTCGCTTAATAGGGCTTCCGCTGCTGCATCTTGAGTTGCTTTAAACAGTGAAACAAACAGGTGATCCTGATAAAGCTCAATCGCTTCAATAACAGACGGATTTCCTGCTGCAAAACCCACTCTCCAGCCGGCCATATTATACGTTTTAGACAATGTATAAATTTCAATACCCGTCTCTTTCGCTCCATCTGTTTGCAAAAAGCTGATCGGCTTTTTCCCATCAAACCCAATGCCGCCATACGCAAAATCATGGACAACACAGAGTTTGTGATCTCTCGCAAATGTAACGGTTTCTTCAAAAAACGCACGACTTGCCGTGGCACCTGTCGGATTGTTGGGATAATTTAAATACATCAACTTTGCTTTTTTCTTATCATTCTCAGGCAATCGATCATAGTCAGGTAAAAAATCATTTTGTTCAAGAAGCGGCATCGTCACCATCTGAGCTCCAGCAAGCACGGCACCTGACCAATAATCAGGGTAACCAGGGTCTGGGACAAGGAGTGTATCTCCAGGATTCAGCAGGCATTGCGGCAGCTCAACAAGTCCCGCTTTCCCGCCAAATAAAATCGCAATCTCCTTCATCGGATCAAGCGTGACACCATATTCTCTTTCATAAAAGGCGGCGGCAGCCTTTTTTAATTTCGCTGTTCCGCGGAATGACGAGTATTGATGATTTTCAGGTTTTAATACCGCTTCCTGCATGGCTTTTACAATATGCGAAGGGGTTGGCTGATCAGGATTTCCCTGCCCTAAATTAATGATATCTGCCCCTTCCTGCACCTTTTTCTGCACCTTTTGGACAAGAGACGCAAAAAATTGTTTCGGTAATTGTTTCAATACATCTGATTGCTGGAATTCCATTTCTTCACCTTCTATTCAAGTTACGTAACAATACAAACACTGTAATGGATTGTTTTATGAATTGTAAAGCAATTTTGAAA
Source organism: Bacillus sp. NMCC46 (assembly GCF_002998465.1). Classification (NCBI taxonomy): domain Bacteria; kingdom Bacillati; phylum Bacillota; class Bacilli; order Caryophanales; family Bacillaceae; genus Bacillus; species Bacillus sp. NMCC46. Next base: position 657,263 of record NZ_PVQZ01000001.1, read on the forward strand.
AAAGATTGACATGTGAAGCGCAGCTCTGATAATATCTTGAATTAAGAAATGCAAACAGACACGAAACAATTACATATTGATTTCTCTTATCGAGAGTTGGGCGAGGGATTTGGCCTTTTGACCCCAACAGCAACCGACCGTTAATACCACTGTGAAGTGGGGCGCAGCAAGTAAGCGCCAAGACAATTGTCTTATAGGGCACGGTGCTAATTCCATCAGACGTATGTGCTGAGAGATAAGAGAGGCTTTGAGCATACACGCCATCAAGCCTCTTTCTCTCAGGAGAAAGAGGCTTTTTTATATGATTTGGAGGGATAGCAATTGGTTACACTTACGGCATCATATGAAGAATTAACAGAAAGCTCGGCAGTTGCACTCGCAATTAGACTTGGCTTGATCCAAGAAAGCAGTCATTTGACATGTACGGAAATCGGTGACGGGAATTTAAATTACGTCTTTCATATTTTTGATCACAAACAAGAAAAAGGATTGATCATCAAGCAGGCCCTGCCCTATGCCAAGGTGGTCGGAGAGAGCTGGCCGCTTACATTAGACCGCGCGAGAATTGAAAGTGCTGCCCTGATCAAGCAGTCAGAATATACGCCGCACCTTGTACCTGCAGTCTATTATTCAGATACAGCTCTTGCTGTGACGGCAATGGAGGATCTATCACACCTGGAAATCGTCAGAAAAGGGCTAATTGCCGGAAAACAATATCCGCATTTATCCGATCATGTCGGAGAATTTTTAGGAAAAACACTTTTTTACACTTCTGACTTTGCCACAAATCCTAAAATCAAAAAACAATTTGTGAAGCAATTTACGAATCCGGACCTTTGTGACATTACCGAAAAGCTCGTCTTCACAGATCCTTTCTTTGATAGCGGCACAAATGATTTCGAAGAAGAATTAAGAGAAGCTGCCGAAGCGCTTTGGGCAGATCTTGAAGTGCAGGCCAAAGCAGCCGAACTGAAGCGTATTTTCCTGACATCTGCTGAAACACTCGTTCATGGAGATCTTCATACAGGCAGTATTTTTGCAAGTGAGACGGAAACAAAAATCATTGATCCAGAATTCGCCTTTTATGGTCCCTTTGGATTCGATATTGGCCACTTTATCGCTAACCTGTTCCTCAATGCTTTGTCTCGTGAGAATGAACACGATCAGCAGTACCTCTTTGACCATGTCATCAATGTATGGGCGACATTCAAAGAAGTGTTCGCAAAAGCTTGGAAAGAAGACAGCATTGAAGCGTTTAGTGTATCTGACAGTTTTTTAGAAACAACCTTTGACCGTATTTTAAAAGAAGCGGCAGGCTTTGCGGGCTGTGAGCTTGTCCGCCGAACAATCGGCCTTGCTCATGCCGCTGATCTCGATGCGATTCCATCACCATCTAGACGGATTCAGCAGAAAAAAGCAGCACTAACGCTCGGAAAAACAATGATCAAACAATATCATGCAGTGGAAGCAGCGTCTGACCTCGTCGCATTATTCCATCAATCTGTAAAGGAGTGACGGGTTTTGTCTAAAGAATTTGAAGTCCCCCGTTCTGTGGAATGGGAAGAAAACCATATTAACATTTTGAATCAGCAAAAATTACCGGCCGAAACTGAGTTTGAGCATTTATATACAAAAGAAGACGTGTATGATGCCATTGTCACGTTAAAAGTGCGGGGAGCACCTGCCATTGGCATTACAGCAGCTTTTGGACTGGCGCTCAGTGCCCAAGACATTGAGACAGAAGAAATTGATGTTTTTAAACAAGAAGTCATTCAGATAAAAGAATATTTAAACAGTGCTCGTCCAACCGCTGTGAATTTAGCCTGGGCTTTAGAGCGATTATTGCAGCGCATTGAGCGTGCAGCTTCGGTCAATGCAGCCAAAACAGACCTTGTCCATGAAGCCATTCAAATTCAAATTGAAGATGAAGAAACATGCAGACAAATCGGTCAAAATGCACTCCAGCTCTTTAAATCGGGTGATCGTATTATGACCATTTGCAATGCAGGCTCCATCGCCACGAGCCGGTACGGAACAGCCCTTGCTCCATTTTATTTAGCCAAAAAGAAAAATCTCGATCTTCACATTTATGCCTGTGAAACACGCCCTGTTCTTCAAGGGGCTAGGCTGACAACATGGGAACTCATGCAAGGCGGCGTAGATGTGACGCTCATTACAGATAACATGGCAGCCCATACGATGAAAGAAAAGCAAATTTCCGCTGTCATTGTTGGAGCTGATCGTATTGCCCGTAATGGAGATACGGCGAATAAGATTGGAACGTTAAGTCTCGCCATTTTAGCTAAGCATTTTCAAATTCCGTTTTTTATAGCTGCACCGCTTTCCACCTTTGATGTATCAACCCAAGACGGGGCAGATATTCCAATTGAAGAGCGTGATCCGCTGGAAGTAAAGGAATTAAACGGCGTCCAAATTGCACCGCCTGATGTTCAGGTATTCAATCCCGCCTTTGATGTCACTCCTCACCATCTCATTTCAGGTATTATTACAGAGAAAGGGATTATCACGTCGAACTATACAGAAGAGATTGATGCTCTGTTCGCTGAAAGCACCTCACTCTAATCATAAAAAAAGCGCCGTGTACTTATTATTTAAGAGCACCGCGCTTTTTTATTTCATTCGTTTTTGCTAAGATTTCTTTTTTCTGTTCTTCTGTCAAAACGTTCATTTTGACACATAGTGATGTGACGGCATACATTTTATTCTTTTTGCCCCAAAACATTCCCTAGCGCCCTCCTTTTTCCCTCAACCAACTTTTTTAGCTTAATAAAAGGATATGTCGCTTGACAAACATTTGGAACAGGTCAATCGATTTATTTTTGAACAAATGGGATACCTTCTAATTCTAGCAGAACCGCTTTCATGTCTGTTTTTGTTCCTGCATAGCCCGTCAGAGAGCGGTCTTTTCCAATCACTCTGTGACAGGGAATAAAAATAGGTAATGCATTGCGTCTGTTCGCTTGTCCAATCGCTCTTACAGCTTTTGGGTTGCCAATCGCTTCTGCAATGTCTGCATAGCTTTTTGATTCACCATATGGAATAGTCGAAAGTGCTTCCCACACCTGCTCTTGAAACGGAGATCCCTTTTGCTTGAGCGGGAGATCGAATACTTGGCGCTCTCCCTTGAAATATTCATCTAGCTGCTTTTTCGCTTCTTGTAATACAGGCGTTTCTTCTTCTTTTAGATCGGCTTTCTGCTTTTTTACTAAAAATGGCTCATCATCAAACATCACCTCGATGATGGCATCGTCTTTTTCTAGTATGTATAATGCCCCAATTGGTGCGTGATAGACGGTATAATACACGTTAGTGCTCTCCTTCTTGTTTCTTCTGCCTCAGTGGAAGCGTGAGATGGAAGACGGTTCCTACCCCTTCCTCACTTTCTACCTCAATCGTTCCTTGATGCTCTTCAATAATTTTATAACTAACCATTAAGCCAAGTCCAGTTCCTCTTTCTTTTGTCGTATAAAATGGTTCCCCTAGACGCTTGAGCTTGTCCTCTGCCATTCCGCAGCCTTCATCCCGCAGTGAAATGACAATATGCTCTTCGCCCTTCCGCTGAATGCTCACATAGACATTTCCTTTTCTCGGCATGACTTCAATTGCATTTTTCAAAATGTTAATAAAGACCTGTTTTAATTGGTTTTGTTCACAATAAATGAGCGGAATCTCATCCAACACATTGAGATGCATTTGAACGTTGCCGAGGTTCGCCTGTGCGTGCAAAAGATCCATCGTGTCTTTCATAATTTGCACAACATTTTTTTCTTCATATACGATGGCTTGCGGTTTCGCTAAAATCAAAAATTCGGTGATGATGGATTCAATTCTTTTCAGCTCTGAAGTGATGACATTGAAATAGAGCGAATACTCCCCTTCAATATTTCCTTTTAACAGCTGTATGAAGCCTTTTAATGCTGTCATCGGGTTTCTAATTTCATGAGCAATTCCAGCGGCAAGCTCTCCGACCACATGAAGGGTATCTGATTTTCTCACCCGCTCTTCTAATTCCTTCCGCTCTGTCACATCTCTAAAGATCGCCAAATTCATATTATGAATAATGTTGCGTTTAAAAGAGAATTCCAATATACGCTGATCTGGATGGTTCAGCACAAACGGAACTTCATTGTCCATTTCATCTAACGACATCGCCTGAGCAGGCTGTGCCAAATGTTCAATTTGATAAGGCGCAAGGATATGGAAAAGGTTCATTTCCGTTAAATGATCGTCTTTCAATCCGAGCAGCTCGCTTGCGGATGGATTGACTTCGATAATGCGGTACTGGTTATCAAAAAGAACAATGCCGTCCATTGATCCATTAAATACTTTACGGAATTTGAGCTCACTTTCGCGCAGCTCCTCTTCCATTCTTTTTCGATCACTCACATTACGTAAAATGGTTAAGTGCTGTCCTTCTAATACCGCATGCTTTGATGTAAACTCGAGCTCTTTAAACTGACCATTTGCCATTCTGAACAACAGCTCTTCCCTTATTTCATGATTCCGAATATAACGTCTTCTAGTCGGCCTATATCTCTGATCAGATTTCACGAGAAAGTCTGTGAGTTTCTTGCCAATCAGTGAGTGCATAGGCAATTCAAAAATTCGACAGGCTGATTCATTTGCTCTCACAATCTCTCCATCATCTGCCCATATGATGATCGCATCCATTGCATTTTCGAAAATTTCTCTAAAGCGTTCCTCACTTTTTAACAGCTTTTCTTCCATTAACCTTTTTTCTGTAATATCCCGCATGATGGACATATAAAAACCGCTCATGACATTTGATGTAATCGTGAGCTCGAATAATTTTTGCTGGCCAGATTGAAGGGTAACGGGAAGCTCTCCCTTGGCTTTCCCTGTTTCTTTAAGTGACGTTAAAAGGTGCTGCAAGGCTGGAAGATTTTCATCTTCGACAAATTCATTTAAATAACGATCGGTTAAATCGGTCTTTTGTAGCTCAAAGCTCTGACAAAAAGAGTGATTGGCGTCGATCATGCAGCCATCCTGATCAAAAATGACCATCCCGTCAATGGCTCGGTCAAACAAATCTTTGAACAGCTGCTCATTCATGGAGCGTTCTCGTTCTAGTATTTTCTTTGAGGAAATATCTCGCATGACCACGATATATTGCTGATTCACGACGTCATTCTCTGCAACAAATTCAATGTATTTTGTTTCCCCGTTTTCAAGCTGAATGGAGATTTCTCTTCTTAACTTTCCTTTTCGAAAAAATAAATCAAGGGAGCATTCAATTTTGTCTTTCGGGATGCCGTATAGGAAATCTAGAACGGATTTATTGAGGAGGTCTTCTTTCGATGTCTGTACAAGCCTGCATGTCGCTTCGTTGGCTTGGATAATATTGAGGTGCTGATCAAATATGAAAATGGCATCTAACGTCTTATTTAACAGCCTCTTTTGCTGCATCAACTCTGTTCGCAAATATTCGTTCTCTTTTTCTAATTTTCTGATATCTTCTGCGCCATCGAGCGTTTCAGTCATTCTCTTACACTCCTTTTCCAGCCTCATTCCTCTACAATATTTCTACAATATTTTCATTGTTCCTTCATTCGACTCATAAAAAAAATAACTTTTTACACGAAGACTGTCTCTTTTATTTCATTTGGATGACAGGATCGAACTGCGATTCTCTTTTCTTACGCTTCTTTTACAACCGTTCTACAATTTCACATCAAATAGCGAAATGAGCCAAAATGTATTTTAAAATGGGGCAAATACGGGAATAGTGCACATAGAACATTTATGTTTGAAATCAAGCAGGAAAGGTGATGTTATGGCATCTTCACGAGATAGTTATTTTGATAATGCGAAATTTCTTCTGATTTTTCTAGTTGTTTTTGGTCATTTGTTACGATCATTCATTCATGATAATGATTGGATGCTCTATTTATACAAGTTTATTTATACTTTTCATATGCCCGCCTTTATCTTGGTTTCCGGCTTCTTTGCAAAAGGCTTTAGAAAGCCAGGTTTTATGAAAAAAGTCGCCGTTAAGCTGATCATCCCATATTTAATTTTTCAGGTGATCTATTCAGTTTACTATTATCTCTTGCAGGATCAAAGCATGGCCAATTTAAATCCAATTGATCCGCAATGGTCTTTATGGTTTTTAATTAGTTTATTTTTTTGGAATTTGCTGCTCATTCCTTTTTCTAAACTTCCGTTTCACTGGGCGATGATCGTCAGTTTGTCGATTGCGTTACTTGTCGGTTACGTGGACAGCATCAGCAATACGCTCAGCTTATCGCGTACGTTTGTCTTTTTGCCGATGTTTTTAGCTGGCTTCTATTTAAAAAAGCAGCATTTTGAATTCATCCGTACAAGCAAAGGAAAGCTGGCAGCACTTCTTGTATTAATGGCTGTATTCTTATTTTGCTATTTCTATGAATTTGATTATTCCTTCTTATTTGGATCACAGTCATATGCTTCTCTTGGAGATGAGGGATTGATTGCGGCAATGAAACGAATGGCATGGTACATGCTTGCATTTGGCGCTACATTCAGCTTCTTTGCATTAGTGCCAACACGCCGTTTCTTCTTTACAAAATGGGGCACAAGAACGTTATATGTGTATTTACTACATGGCTTTGTGATCAAGCTGCTTAGAACGACTTGGTTTGACGACTGGGCCCTGAATACAGCAAGTGTACTGATGTTATTGCTGCTGACCATTCTGTTAACCTTTACCCTGTCTAGCACCTTTGTTAAAAACGTTGCACAGCCAGTGATTGAGCTCAAAATGAACAATCTTTTGCGTACAATCACCGGCAGACAAGGCAGTTATATCAAATAAAAAACGATCCCGCAAGGATCGTTTTTTCTATTTTTCATCCATGTGTCCATTGTGACATTCAGCATCTTTCTTAGGTTTTACAAGAGTATCAATCCATTTGCTGCTGTTGATATCTCCAAGCTCACTGCCAAATTCCTCTTCTAAGATATCTGGGTCCATTGGCCTCTTATGATCTTTCATGTCCTTGCTCTTCACATGCTTTTTAGTCATGAGATCCTCCTCCTTGTTTCCCTTTGTGAGAATTTCGGTTTGCCTGACGATCTCTTGATTGTTCATCAAATTGGGTTTGTCCTTGATCATGTGCCATGCTTTCTGTCGGTGTCATATTATTTGTCAGTGCTTCATTTTTCGCTGCTTTTCTTTTCATCTGAAATCAGTCCTTTTTTAACATATTTAGTTCTTCTCTTAATTGGTCTAGGAGTTCCTTCATTTGTTTGACCGTCACGGGCTTTTCTTCTGGCTTTAACTCATAGCCAATTTGTCCATTGGCTTCTAGGGTGGCTTTTTTGAGACAGCTGATGTCTGTGATGCCTTGCTGCTTTAAGCGCATTTTGAATTCATCCCTAGTGAGCCTCGTTTTCTTCAGCTTGTGATCAAGCATTTCTCCATCCTGCAAAATGACCACAGATTTCCCTGAAACCAATTTTTCAAAGAAATCAGATTGGATAGACAATTTTTCCATGATGACGAGTGCAATGATAAATGTAGCAGCGGCATAAATCGTTTCAAGTAAATTGTGCTCAATAAAGGGTTGGATAATAATCGATCCGATTGAAATCATGATCACTGTTTGTTGAACAGTTAATTGACTAATGGATTTAGGCCCTGCTATTCTCAGCAGCAAGGTACCAACTAGCAGCATGACAATTGCTTTCCATATTACATCCAGCACGTCTCGTTCACCTCTTACCTATAGATTGCGAACATCTCGCGTGATTTAGCCAGTTAGATAATGGAAATAAAAAAACAGCATTCGCTCGGAATGCTGTTTAGCCGATGATGACACGCTCTTTCGGATAATGATAATTCGCTTCGCTTTCTCTTCGGCCAATTAAGTACAAGAAGCTTGGAATGCCGATCCGTCCAATAAACATGACCATCATAATGATACACTTACCGAAAACAGAGAGCTCAGAAGTAATCCCTAGTGATAGCCCTGTTGTTCCGAATGCAGAACAGACTTCAAATAAATTTTGAAGAAGCGTATTTTGCTCGGATAAGGTTAATAAGAATGTAGCGCCAAACACCAATATAAAGGCCATCATCGTCACCATTAGAGATTTGTTTATATCCGCTTGATGCAGCTCTCTTTTGAAGATTTTAATGGACTTATTTCCCCGAGCAAAATGAAACAGTGCGAGTAAATTAAGGGCAAAGGTGGTTGTCCGAATTCCGCCCCCAACCGAGCTTGGAGATGCCCCGATAAACATGAGCAGACATAAAAATAACAGCGTCGGTTCTGTCAATTGAGTAATATCTAATGTGGAAAGTCCACCACTTCTTGTGGCGGTCGATTGGAACAATGAATAAAACAAAACTTCGTGCCAGCTCTTCCCTAAAAACGTAAACCGGGCTTCAAGGGCATAAATCCCAATAGCGCCAACAATGACTAAGCTGCCAAACGTAATCGTTGTGATTTTTGTAAACAATGAGAACGATGCGTGCTTTCGGTCTTGATTAAATAAGTAATCCTTTACTTCTACGAGGACAGGAAAGCCAATGGCTCCAAAGATGATCAGCAGCATCGTAATAAATTGGACAAAATAATCATCTTTGTAAGGGATGAGCGAGTTCCCTGTAATATCAAAGCCCCCATTGGTGGTCGCACTAATACTTGAGAAGAAGCCATGTAAGAATGCTGCCTGCACATCGTAATATTTGAGAAAATACATGCTTAAAATCAGACCGCCTACAAACTCAATGAGCAAAATTAAATATAAGACCTGCTTCATTAATTTCACAATTCCTGATAAATTGCTCTGGTTTTGATCTGCCATGATGAGCTTTCTTTCTTTAATCCCGATCCTTTTTCGCATGACAATCCACACAAAGGTACCGAGCGTCATAATGCCGATACCTCCGATTTGCAGGACAAACGCAAGGATCCACATACCTGCCACACTAAATGTTTGGGAGGTATCAACAACGGTGAGTCCTGTGACACTTACCGCACTCACTGCCGTAAATAATGCATCGATAAATGTCCACTTCACCACCCCATCTTGATGAGCGACTGGCAAACTTAGAAGAATAAATGAGACGGTCACAGCAAGAAAATAATAAAGGGCAATCAGCTGGAAAGCCGATAGCCGGTCAATTAGCTTTTTAATTGGGTTCATTGTCATTCCTTCTTTTAACTTTCAATTTTCAATACTTATCATTTTAATGAAAAGAGACATGATTTTAAAGGTATTTTATGCTTTATTTACTTTTTCATCAAAAAAGAAAAGACATCCTGTAACAGAATGTCTTTTCGTCTCTCTTATTTTGCTTCTAGTCTTCTGATTCTTTCGTTTAAATCAGGGTGTGTTGAGAAAAGAGAAGCTTTTCGTTTACCACTGATTTTAAGCGTAGCAACTGCTGTTTGATCATCATCTTTGATTCTTGACGTATACGCCTCAAGTGAGCGAAGCGCATGAATCATTTTATCTTTACCGGCAAGGTCAGCTCCGCCGCGGTCTGCATGGAATTCACGGTGTCTAGAATATGCAAACACGACAAGGCTTCCTAAGATAGAGAAAATGATTTGGAAAACAATCACTGCGATAAAATGAACAATCGGCACAAGCTCTTCACGCGGAACAAAGCGGCTTGCGATCCATGCCGCAATTCTTGAAAGGAAGACAACGAACGTGTTGACGATCCCTTGAAGCAGCGTCATTGTCACCATATCACCGTTCGCAACGTGAGCAACTTCGTGAGCGATTACACCTTCAACTGCTGCATCATCCATTTCATGAAGCAATCCAGTGGAAACCGCAACAAGTGATCTTCTCTTAGAAGGACCTGTCGCAAAAGCATTTACTTCAGATGATTGATAAATACCAACCTCAGGCATTTTAGAAAGGCCTGCTGCTCTTGATAATCTGTGCACGCGGTCAACAAGCTGCTGCTCATCATATGTTAATGAATCCTTTTCAGGGTTTAACACACGCACACCCATCATCATTTTTGCCATCCAGCGAGACATTGCAAGTGACATGAACGAGCCAACAAAACCAACAACTGCACTGAATACTAGCAATGCCACAAAATTAATTCCACCATCTGCTCCTATATAAGAACCAACACCAGTTGCTGCACTAATAACCGATAGTACAATACCAATCGTAGTGATAACAAGAATGTTCGTTAATATAAACAGAAATATTCTTTTACCCATACATAACCTCCGCTGTCATATTAAGTTCATTTGAACTTATTAATAAAATTATAAAAATAAACGTCTCAAATTGCAAGGAAAAAGGACTCATTTCCTATGTTTATCATAACGGCTTAAGCCCCGTCACTTCAATATTTACGACATTTGCTACAGCTGAAAAGTGAACAAATTGTGACGCCGCTTTCTGGATTTTAGTTTATTTTGCATTTTCATCAAAAAGAGATTATGATGTTGAATTAGATCAATTATGACGTTTTTGACGTACAAACGAGGTGGAATAATGGGTGCTTTTAAATTAACGAGAATTGACATGATAAGTCTTCTCTATTCTCTAAAAGGAGAGGGAGATCTGACTCCGCTTCAGCTATTAAATTTATCTGTAAAAAAAGACAAACATCACGAACATGACGAGCTAAAAATCCCTTCTTTTTTTGAGAGGCTTGAACGGCGGAAACACAAATCAGAGCATGGACTCTCCACAAATGAAATTGTAGAATTAGGAAACCTATGCGAACTGACTTCTCTTAAATCGACAGCGATTCAAAACTGGATCAAACGTGATATTAAAGATATGATTGGCCACCCTGAGCTTGGAAAGAAGTACTCAATTGATCAGGTCGTTATTTTATTAATTGTTAGAGATTTAAAATCAGTTTTTGACTTTGATGCCATCCGTACCATCTTATCTGCCTTATTTAACACAATTACGGATCGAACTGATGATATTATTAGTCCACTGCGCTTTTATGAAGCATATGCGCATGTCCTTGATTTTATTTATCATCATACTCTTTTTCCGTTAAAAGAAACAAACTTACGGGAAATCACAGAGGAACAGACAGATAAGCTCCGTGAAGAATTTTCTGAATTGACACAGCACCAATGGCATTTGATCAAAGGCATTATCAGTTCAACCGTTTTTTCTGTCTTTACTTCACACTTGCAAAGTACGGCACAAGAAATGATGTTTCATACACTGCAGCATCAGGATACAGAAGAACCGAGGTGAATCATCACCTCGGTTTTTTGTGCAGCAATTGCCAGCATAATTGTACGCTGTTTTCTTCAAAATAAGAAGGCGCAACAAACATGAGGTGAAAGGAGGAATATGGACATGGCAAACCGAAATCAACTTCTTGTTCCTGGAGTAGAACAAGCATTAGATCAATTTAAATACGAGATCGCTCAAGAATTTGGCGTGACTCTCGGTTCAGATACAGTCGCACGTGCAAACGGTTCTGTTGGCGGTGAAATTACAAAAAGACTCGTTCAACAGGCTCAATCACAAATGGGCAATCAATCTAAATAAAAACATGGTGAAATACGCCGGAGCTATTCTGGCGTTTTTTTATTGTTCATATGTGTGCTCATCCCGGTTCTCACGATAAGGGGACGGTACACCTTTTCCTTGCTTCATATGTTCTCTTTTTCGTTCAGCGGACGGCCGTTTCTGATCCCTGTCGTTTTTTTTTGTGTGCTTTTCAGCGCCACCACGTGATGTGCCGTTTGGATTTCTTTTGTCATCAGGTTCCGTTGAGTGATTTTTTTTTTGTTCTTTATCGATAGAACGATCCTTTTCTTCCTTTATTTGATTGTCTTTGCTTTCCTCATCAGGTTTTGTTTGGTGAGGCTTTTGAATAGATCCTTGCTCTTCCCTCTCTTGATCCTTCTGCTCTTTGTCTTCAGCTTCAGGAGCCTCTTGATCTGGCTTCATCTCTTCGCTATCGTCTGTCTTGACGTCTTCTTGTTTGTCTTTGTCTGTTTGATCTTCATCATCTTTGTTAGGCTCTTCTTCTTTGACAGCATCACTCTCTGCTGCGTCTTCATCCTTTTGAATGTCTTCTTGTTCTTTGTCTTGCATTTCTTGATTTCTGATATATGTGCCTGTTGAAATGCCTGCCTTTTGAGCTTTTTCTCTTGTTTCCAGGTCACTTTCTACAGTTTCTAGCTTGTAATCGCGCTTTTGATATTCACCAGAGATGGTGTTAATTTTACTTTTGACGTTGGTTTTATATGTATGGTCCTGCTTGTTTTCATAAACCGTTGAAATATAAATGCTCTTAGAGTGGTTCACGTAACCTTTTTTGTCACAGTCATCTATGATTTCCTGCACGACTTTGGTCATGTCGTTTTTTTCCAAATCATTCATACTGGCCAGTACTTGTTTCGCATCTTTATTCAGTGGTGTGACACCGATCACTTGATAATCGTGATCAAGCTTCAGTTCAAAGCTTGGGTTAATGTCAATTGTCATATATGCATATGCTTTTTGACTTGAGAAAGATGGCATCATAGTAAAAATCACGACAATAATCGCTGCGATTGATAGGATTCCTGCATTTAACGGACGTAAACGAAGCAGGTCAAAAAAACCGGCTCTTTTTCTTTCGAGACGTGATTCATTCGGAAATGTCACTTCTTGACCGATTTCATAGTCTTGCTGTTCATATTTTGTCCGCAGAAATTGTCCATCAGGGGTCAGCAGCGTGACATATTTTTTGTTTTTCTCTACTATAATGCCTCTTCTCATGAATTAAGCACCCCTTTAAGGTAATCTTTCAAATACACATAATCACCCGTCATAATGATCGCCATCGCAATGATGTATTTTCTATTTCTCTCAATCGTTTTGCGGCTGACTTCCACTAGCTTTTCAAGCTGTTTGACTGGTAATTGTTTTTTTTGAAATAAAATGGTTCTGAGCTCATCGTGTTCAACGAGTGTGTGGGCTACTTTAATAGCATTTTGCCTGGCATCTGCATGCTTTGGTGAATGTTCAAGCAGCTCTTGAAACGTGAGACCGTATACTTTTAATCGTTCTTTAAAATGTTCTATTTCTTCTCTTCTATGTTCTTGTTCAATTAAACGTCTATATTCATTTGTAGACAGCTCTGCTTCAATCATGCTTTGAGAGTACTCGCCATTTTCACTTTCTTGCAGGTCCATTTGAACCGTTGGCGCATTTCTCGCTTCTTTTCGAATATAGTCGATCACTTTTCTTTTAATAATTAATTCCGCGAAAGCAAGGAGTGAATTTCCTTTTTCGGCGGAGTATTTTTCTATCGCTTCATTAAAGGCAATTAAGCCTATGCTGAATTCATCATCTTTTTCATCTATATATCGTTTACAAACGGATGAAACCGTCTTAGCGACAAATGGTTTGTATTGCTCTATTAATGCATTTTGCAGCTCGATATCACCTTGTTGAATACTGATAGCCGACTGCTCTAATGTTTGCTTTTTCTTTCCTTTTTTAAACAAAAGGCTAAGCAATGGTTTCACCTCAGTTCTCCCTATATTACTCATTTATGATAGCTAATTTATGAGGGAAGCGCAAAGGAAGAAATGAGGAATTCATTTCCTGTTACTCAATTATGACATGTATATCATCTTCTACTTTACAATGTTTCGTCTAAAAGCAAAGAAATAAGGGGGTATCTCCCCCTTATTTGTAATATACGTGTTATGAAAATGAAATGATATTTCTTTCAAAAAACCTACTCTTCTAGGCGTCCCTCTTGTTTTTCCTTGTTTTCTTGCCCGCCTTTTCTTGATGGGCTTGATAAAAACCAGCCAAATGCTGCAATTGCGAGAAGCACTGTCCAGAAAATCACTTTCCATAATGCTGAATGAATAAAATGAGAGGACACGATACCAATGGCTGGATGTGACAATGTATAAAGCGTGAGCTTCACACCAACCCATCCGACAATGACAAAGGCTGCTGTTTCTAGGCTCGGTCTTGTTTTGAGCAGTTTCACAAAGACAGTAGCTGCAAATCGCATGATGATAAGACCGATGATACCACCTAAAAGAATGACAATAAATTGACCGCCATCGAGTCCGCCGATTTGCGGAAGACTCGTTTTCGGCAATGTCACGGCTAATGCGACGGCCGCTAAGATGGAATCTACAGCAAAAGCGATGTCGGCAAGCTCGACTTTTACGACTGTTGCCCAGAAGCCGCTTTGCTTCATGTTTGTGTCTGATTCCTTTTTCTTAAATACGTGCGATTTTAAAATATGGTGAATGGAAATATAAAGAAGATAAATTGCGCCAATGGCTTGAACTTGCCACACATCCACTAAAAACGAAATAAGAAACAGGGAACCAAATCGCATGACAAACGCACCCGCAAGTCCGTAAAACAATGCCTTTTTTCTTTGCTTTTCAGGAAGGTGTTTAACCATCACAGCCATGACCAGCGCGTTATCAGCTGCTAAAATCCCTTCTAATCCAATCAGTACGAGAAGAACCCACCCGTACTCTAAAATAGTTGCTGCATCCATCATCATTCCTCCTTGTTTTTATCTATTGTCCCACAACAGACAAAGGCTTATGAATACAAAAAAGACCTTTGCCTGTAATGGCAAAGGTCTTGCTAGACATGTGATATGTAGAATCATGCCAACAAAGCCGATGGAACTTAAGTCCATGTAATGACGACTTTGTTTCCGGTAAAAACCGGACGCTACTCCCCTTTGGTGGGATTTAAGAATATTTAGATTACTTATATCATAATCAATAGACACTGGATTGTCAACAGGTGACTTTCACTTCGATTCAGTGATTAGGCAGTGGGTGTTTCTGTTTTTCTTTTTCTACGTTTCAGCCATATATAAACAACGAACAACAACACAACCCCGATCCCAATCGGTAAAAGATATGGATCTAACATAGCGCCAACCTCTTTCCAGTTCTCCCCGAGCACAAACCCAAGATACACATACACAAATGTAATGGGCGTAATCGCCAAAAACGTATACAAGCAAAAGACCCACACATTCATCTTGGCAATACCGCACGGGATGGAAATAAGCGTTCTGACCCCTGGAATAAACCGGCCGCTAAAGGCGACGAAACCACCATGCTTTTCAAAGAAAGCATCCGATTTATCAAGCGACTCAGGTTTGACAAAAAAGTACTTCCCATATTTATTTAAAAAGGGTCTGCCGCCATAACGTCCTAACCAGTACAAGGTCAAAGGGCCAGCCACGCCGCCAATGGAGCCGGCAGCCACAACACCGATGAAGGCCATGTCCCCTTCTGAGACCCAGTAACCCGCAAGAGGCAGAACCACTTCAGCAGGAACAAATTCAATGCATAATGCGAGGAAGATGCCAAAGTACGACAAGTTCTTAAAAGCATCAGCTAAAGAAATAATAAAATCTTCGATGTTTATCAATCCCTTTCACACATAATCGTTTGAATGATTCTATCTCTTTTAGAATCACACCATATATTAAACGAATAAAACCGAAGAAACGATTCACTTTTCGTCGTTTTTTTACATTAAATTTGATTTTACTATAAAAGACACGTGAAAAAAACGTTGATTGTGGTATTTAAGTGAAGGAAAAGTGAACACAGAAGCCATGCGATCCGATATATTAAGTATATGTCTGTTTTAAGATACTGGAGGTTTTCTCACATGACCCAATTAACAGGAAGCTACAACGGATGGCTTGTCTTTCTGTCAGTCGCTGTCGCCGCTGTGGCCTCCTACTCAGCTCTTCAGTTAGCCAGCCGAGTGATACAGTCAAGCGGTGCAAAGAAAAAGGTATGGCTGGTCATTGGTGCAATGATCATGGGGATGGGCATATGGTCGATGCATTTTATTGGCATGATGGCATTTCACATGCAAACCGGCATCACACATGAAACTCCCTTACTGATTTTATCGATTTTGGCGTCTTTTGTCGGTTCTTTGATCGCATTCTCGATATGCATTCAAGAGCAGCTTTCCATAAGACGGCTGCTCATTAGTTCAATCACCATGGGCTCAGCTATTTGCAGCATGCATTATCTTGGAATGGAATCAATGGCCAATGTCTCAATCAGCTATGATCCAGTCCTCTTTTTTCTTTCGTTTTTCATTGCTGCGCTGGCATCTTTCTTTTCACTGCATCTCTTTTTTCGGCTCCATCGATCCGAGAAAAAAAAGGAGGATCATCTGTTAAAAATAGCTGGTGCACTCGTGATGGGTGGGGCTATTTCTGGCATGCATTATACTGGTATGGCTGCTTCTACTATGTTTGTTCATTCAGATGGACAGTCCGCTGCAGGCGGCTCTCTTGAAATGTCGCCATTCAGTCTGTCGATTTTCATCGGCTTGATGACACTGATTGTCCAAACACTGATGATCTTTGGTGCCTATATAGATCACCGAATCATGAAGCAGTCAGATCAGTTAAAGGAAAATGAACAGCGGTTTCAATCGCTCATTAAACATAATATCGATGGCATTATCGTGTTATCTGTCGATCGAAAGGTGCTTTCTGCGAACGACTCAGGTAAACAAATCTTAAAAATGTGCAATTCTTGGATTGGTGATGATGTCAGTCAATACGTGATGTCGACTGAGATGTGGGAAGAATTTATTTCCCGGTCAAAAAAAGCCATCACACGTGAAGCAGAACTGAAAGCAGCAGATCGTTTTTATTATTATCATGTCACTTACATACCTGTTCATGTCAACAATACTCTTGACAGTATTTATCTTGTCTTAAAAGATTTAACGCAGCAGCGGATTGCAGAAAAAGAAATTCATGTCATGGCACATTATGATGCGTTAACTGAGCTTCCTAATCGGCGCCACGCCATCAACCATTTAAATGATGTTCTCTCCGCTCAAGAAGAGACAGGAACATCGACGGCTGTTCTGTTTCTTGACTTGAATCGTTTTAAAATTATTAATGATGCACTTGGTCATAACATAGGAGACTTACTACTTAAAGCAGCTGCAAACAGACTGACACAATGTTTACCGGACAATGGCTTTATTGCAAGACTAGGCGGGGATGAATTTTTAATGATCTTCCCTCACATGGGACATGACACACACAAAATTGAGCAGCTTTCTCAAAATATCATTCGTCAATTTGAACGTCCTTTTTTCATCCAGAATCATCAGCTCATTACATCTATCAGCATTGGGATCGCCATCTCACCTCAAAATGGCAAAGATGGGATGGAATTGATGAGGAAAGCCGATATGGCGATGTATTTATCCAAAAAACATAAGCAAAGCCGGTATGAGTTCTTTACCGAATCAATGGAAAGATCAAGTGAAGACAGGTTAAATCGAGAGCTTGAGTTGCGGGATGCCATTCAGAGAGAACAGTTTGTGCTTCATTACCAGCCGCAAGTCAGTGCGAAAACAAGAAAGATGACTGGCGTAGAAGCTCTTCTAAGAATGAAGGCACCAGATGGTTCCTTAAAATCACCTGAGGCTTTTATTGAGCTGGCAGAGGAATCAGGGCTGATCATTGATATTGGCAGATGGGTCATTGATACCGCATGCAGGCAGGCTAAAACGTGGTATGACAACGGGCTGAAAATTCCTGTGGCTGTCAATTTATCTGCGAAACAATTCAATTCTGAAGACTTAATTGATTTGATTAAGCTGACACTGAAAAAATACAACCTGACATCGTCACTGCTCGAGCTTGAAGTGACAGAAAGTATGACAATGGACAATATCAAGCAATCAAAACAGGTGCTGACGTCGCTGAAACATCTGGGCGTTCGCATTAGTATTGATGACTTTGGTACAGGTCATAGCTCCTTAAGCTATTTAAAGGATTTGCCCATTCATCGACTGAAAATCGACAAATCCTTCATTGAAGATATTTTAAATGATTCGAAGTCTGAACAGATTACAGGTGCCATTATCGCGATGGGACATCAATTATCTCTCGAAGTCATAGCAGAAGGTGTTGAAACCTTTGCGCAGGCGCAGCTTTTATCTGCGCAAGGATGTGACGACCTGCAAGGTTTTTATTATGCAAAGCCCCTTCCAGCAACCGATATCGAAAAATTCATTGCCTATCCGGCGCATCAGCTGGACACATAAAAAAGGTGCCAATCATGGCACCTTTCAGCGTGTAGACAAACCCTCGCATTCGTTGTCAGTTCTGCGCTCCGATGCTCACGAATGTCAAATTCGCTCTGCTTCGGTGCTCGTCCTTCCTAGACTTCAAAGGTTTTCAGGTCACGCTGAAAAGAAGACAAAGGGCTAAAATAAAGATCATTTTAGCCCTTTGTCAACAATCTGAGAGGTGCCAATCATGGCACCTTTTCGTTCTATCTAAATAATAAATGTTGACTGTGAATGCCTGCTTTTTTCAATAGACTAATCAATTGTTCTTGTTCTTCACGCGAGAGGCCAGAGAACGCTCGCGCAATCCGGAGAGAATGAATCGGGTAAATCTTATCAAGATAACTGCGCCCTTTATCTGTTAAATGGGCATAAACCGACCGTTTATCCTTTGGGTCCTGCTCTCTTTCAATGAAACCATTTCGTTCTAATTTGTCAATTACGTACGTCACATTCCCGCTGACAAGCAGGAGTCTTGAGCCGATTTGCTGAAGTTTTTGAGCACCTCTTGTGTACAGCAATTCAAGAACGGCAAATTCAGTTGGATTAAATCCATGCTCTTTGCTGTCTCTAATACTGTGTTCTGAAACGCTTTTAAATGCTCTTGCAAATACCTTGTAAAGTGTCATTGAACGTTCTACTTCTTCTTCATTAAACGATAGTCTCATCACATATCTACCTCTTATAATATTTTTTTAACTTCAAGGCTTTCTTGCGGTGCAGTTGGAGCCTTTCGTAAAAAATAGAAGTACGTTTTTGAAAACCCTTTCAACCACATAAGTGACTCCATTCGTGTTATATATAAGATTTCGATATAAACTTTTAAAATCCTTCTTATTTTTCACAATCATCTCGAAAAAAAGCTTTTTTAGCAAACCATCAAGATGCGACATAGTTTAACATAATCTGTAAAGGAACTGCGTTTCCTTACATTGTATTCGTCAAATTTCTACAAAATTCAATATTGCTATAATATTAAGCACGCAAAAAAAGAACCCTTTATGTGACATACGCACATTTCAAGGGATTTTCACAAATTACGCTCTGTTTTGTTGAAAAAGAAGTGATACTCTTTTTTTAAGTCACTAATTGTCATGTTCTTGGCCGCATCAGGGCTGTAAACTCCTAATGAACAGAGCTGCTTCGTATAATAATGTCTTTCCTTTGCTAAAGCTTCTGTTAAGATACGCCGCACCGATTATCCCCTCCTATCAAGTGATCTGGACCAGGTGCTTATGAAGAGCTTTTATACAAATCATTTTGTACGGCTCTTAGAAGAGCATGTGCATTCTGACCTGCCGCCTGCATGAATCGCTCCAGTAATTCATCCCTCTTCATATCTAATGCGATGATTTCTTTTGCCATACAGATGATCTGTGTTTGCTCCATCATTTGCTCCTCCTCCTAGTTCAACTCATCATCATTATATGCACGCGCAACACTCATTTCACATTTGTTGTTATCTTTCCTTCCATTGTTTTTTCATTTTTTCGTTTTTGTGTTATATTTTCTGACAAATGATAGGTTTTTTTCCTTCTCGTTCTGTATAATATGAAGAAAAGACTTGCAGGGGTGAGTATATGACGCAGGAAGATGTATCTTATAAAGATAAAAAAGTCATTTCAATCGGGATTGTCAGTGAATTAACAGGGCTATCCGTCAGGCAAATCCGATATTATGAGGAACGCAGACTCATCTACCCCCAGCGCTCAACAAGAGGCACGCGTAAATATTCTTTTTCTGATGTAGAACGTTTAATGGACATCGCCAACAAACGAGAAGACGGTGTGCAAACAGCCGAGATTTTGAAAGACATGAAGAAAAAAGAACAGGCATTAAAAAGCGGACAATATAAGAAAAAAATGCTGGAAGGCCAGATTAACGCACACTTCCGGTACAAAAATCGATAAACAAATAAAGATTCGCTTACTCTTTAAAATTAAAGACAAGTGAATGTATGATAACGTAGTAAAAAGAGACAGCGATTGCTGCCTCTTTTTCAACTAAAGCACCTGTTAAGTGCACGATCTAGTGTTCATCCATTCGTTCAGGAATCGAAACAGTTCGTTCATTGACCACATTCCCCGTGTTTAGAGTCGTTTTTGGTTCAATTAATAGCAAATGAACTTCTTCTTCAGCAATTGGCTGATGTTCAATTCCTTTAGGAATCACAAGAAACTCCCCTTCATTAAGAGCTATTTCTCTATCCCTAAAACGGATGACTAGATTCCCTTTACATACAAAGAACATTTCATCCTCGTCATCATGGTGATGCCAAATGAATTCACCCTTAATTTTTACCATTTTAATGTATGAGTCGTTCAACTCTCCACTTATTCTAGGATTCCAATAATCATTTATTTGCAAAAATTTCTCTTGGATATTAATCTTTGAAATCAATAAATTCCCTCCTCATTTAATTGGAAACGCCTGTTTTATCTTTTCCTAGCTAAAATTTCCTATCTCTCAATTCTCCTCCTCATGATAAATCTCTTATATCATTAAGTTTACTTATTCTATTGGATCACGTAAAATCAAAAAATAGTGTATAGTTCATCACAATTTGCGATGCAAAAGGAGCGTTATTTTGGATATTAAATCTTTGGAAATATTTAAAGCAGTAGCTATTGAACAAAGCATTACAAAAGCTGCTGAGAAATTAAATTATGTGCAGTCGAATGTCACTGCACGAATCCAACGTCTTGAACAAGAATTAGGTGTTCCTCTTCTCTATCGATATCACAAGAAGATATCCTTAACGCCTGCAGGACGTGAACTGTTGCCATATGTAAACAAATTACTCTACGATTTTGAAGAAGCGATAGAGGCAGTAAAGCTTTCCTCTACTCCGCGGGGAACTTTACACATCGGATCTATAGAGTCAACCGCTTCTACAAGATTGCCAATCATTTTTACAGAATATCATAAGACATTTCCACAAGTAGAATTGAGCATGTATATGGCACCTACTGTAGATCAGGTTAGTGCTATTCTTAACTACAAGGTAGACGGTGCATTGGTTGATGGGCCAATTCTTCATCCGGACATTATTGAGTACCCTGTATTGGAAGAATCACTTGTTCTGATTACAAGCTACTCCCGGGAGGAATTCCAGGTAGAATCAATTTTACATGAACCATTGCTTTCGTCATTCGCGCATTGCATCTATTTGGGGCGTTGGCAGCGATGGTTAGAGAGCAATGGCTTTGCTCCGATGAAGGTAATGGAATATGGCACTTTAGAGGGCGTGCTTAAATGCGTTGAAAACGGGCTAGGAGTCACCGTATTACCAAAATCTATGGTTGAAGCTCGGATGCAAGGCAGATTTACCTGTCATCCATTACCGGAACCACATAGAATCGTGCCCACTGTGTTTATAAGGCGCCGCGATTCGTACATGACCAGTGCCCTCTCACGATTTATGGAGTTAATGGGCATAACTCATATGTGATCAGGTCATTTGTGGTAAAAAAGAGGATAGATAGAGCGAAGTTCTTTCAGCTCTTCTATCCTTTTAAATAAAATCATTTTAGCTTATACCTTGTCTTTTAATAAAATTTTTCATTGAGAGGAAGCATCAGTTCCTTCAACGACCCCTACAAAGTCAATCCGTACACCGCCTTTTTCAGGATCTTCTATTACCCGCAGGGCAAGTGCCTTTTTCTTCCCTGTTTTTTCATCTTCGTAATTCGCATGAAAGACATGAATGCTGGCTTCTTCTAATTGAAAATCTTCATAAGAAAGCGTCTCTATGCCCCATTCCTTTTTCAGCTTTAGAATGTCATTTGGGCTTGGGACAGCGCCTTCAACATAGATGTTTTCTATTTTTCGTTTATTTCCTTCGGTAATCGCTTCAATCATATGCTCTGCTGCCACAAGTCTTCTGTCTTTCCCCTCGTCTTCCCTTGAACATGCACCTAGCAAAACAATGCACATTAAAATGAATAAAAACTTCTTCATTTTTCTCTCCCACCTTCTCCTTAAAATGTAAAGGATGGAAGCGCTATATGCAATCTTTATTCAAAAAAGACTGTAAAACGTAACGTTTTACAGTCTTCTTGCTACATCAGTGTATGAAGGAATGCTGTTGCAATTCCAAAATAGATCAGTAAGGATAGAATATCATTCAATGTTGTGATCAGCGGGCCAGATGCAATGGCTGGGTCCACGTTTAATCTGTGTAAAATAATCGGCACGACCGTACCTGCCATTGTCCCAATAATCAGTGTTGCAAGCAGTGAGGAGCCGACAACAAAACCTAAAATCATATTGCCCTGCCACACCATTGCGACGACTGTAATAATAATGGAACAGACGATCCCAATGTAAATACTTGTTCTCAGCTCTCTAAAAATAAGACGCATAATGGTTTTTTTCGTTAATTCTTCTTTTGAAAGCCCTCTAATCACGACGGCAAGAGACTGTGTGCCTGTATTCCCTGTCATCCCGGCAATCATCGGCATGAAGAACGCTAAAGCAACGACTTGCTGAAGGGTATCTTCAAAATAATTTAAAATACTGCCTGAAATCAGCCCAATGAACAAGAGCAAAATGAGCCATGGAAGACGGCGGTATGCCGCCACAAATGCCGGCGTGTCGAACGTAATATCTTTACCAGAGGCAGCAAACTTCTCATAGTCTTCGCCTGCCTCTTGAATGACAACATCAATGATATCATCGACTGTAACGATTCCGACTAGGACATTGTTCTCTTCCACAACAGGAATGGCAAGAAAATCATACCGTTCAATCAGCTTTGCGATTTCCTCCTGATCTTGAAAGGCTCCAACAGCAATGACTCTTGTAAACATGAGATCCTGCACCTTTTCATCCGGTTCACCTAAAATAAGGTCACGGTATGAGAGAACGCCTACAAGCTGTTTTTGATCATTAATCACATATAAATAGTTGATTGATTCTGCAATTTCAGCAAAGCTTTTCAGCTTCACAACGGCATCCTGCACCGTATAATGCTGAGGAATCCAAACGTACCGGTTGGTCATGATCCGTCCCGCTGTCTCAGCAGGGTAATTCATAAGAAGCTGGACGGCCTTTGATTCCTCTGCTTCCATGTTAGATAAAAGCTGATCCTTTAGCTCATCCTCCATCTCATCAAATAAGTTGGCTAGATCATCGTTATCCATTTTGTTTGTGACGAACGTAGCTTTGTCTTTCCCTACTTTTTCAAGAACGATTTCTTGGTATTCCCGCTCCAGCTCACCCATCATTTCTGTCACGTCATCGACTGGTAAAAAGCTAAGGAAGCGGCCTCGGTGTTTTTCTGGAAGCTCTTTAAATAAGTAGGCCATATCATATGGCTGAAGTTCTTCCATGATGTTTTTAAATTCTTTGCGTTTTCCATCTCTTAGTAAAATAATGATGCGTAAAATGAGTTCATCATACGTAATATTTTGTATCATCGCTGTTACCTCCCCAAAGTCAGGAGATACCCGAATCCCTTAGAATGTGCGGGGGTCAGGATCTCCTCTATCTGATGTCTCAATCTGATCTTTTGACATATTCTCTATGTGTCTCGAATCGGGATGATCCATCCCCACACCTCCTTTTCCCATAAAAAAGCACCTTCAACCGAATGAAGGCGCTTTGTAAGCATAACAAAATAAACACTTGCTCCTTCAATCGTAGAGCTTTAGCACTGTATGGCATAGGAAAAATCCAGCTGCATTAAAAATCACCTTATGTCGATGATTTCTGTTGACCCATTGGCGTCTTTGGACATTTTTGGGCAGCAGCGTATCTCCATACAGGAGCCTCACCTAACGAAGTCTCATATTGTTGACACACTGAGATTACAGAAAAAGCGCAGTGATGTCAATAAGCAAGATGCCAAGTTTCCTCATGTATTCGCTTACTTTTGAAAAAAAGAGCGATAGACAAAGTAAACCATCGCCCTTTCATGTCTTTTATTCCTCTTCTGGCTGATTCATATCCTCTTGGGAGAGGAGATGAAAGGAATCATGCAAAAACAAAGCATATCCTTCTCCATCAGGATGCGGAACATATTCCGCATGGTCCATTGTCTGCTCTTCTTCTTTTTTCTTCATATTCTCTCGCCTCCTTTCCCGTAGTTTGTCCCAATGAAAAAACCTTACACATGAAAGTGTAAGGAGTGATTAGTATAAAACAGCTGAACTCATAAAGGTGCGGCGAATGTCACATTGACAATGCGCTGACAACTGTCGCTTTAGCTAAAAATGAAATGTTGTTTACAGAAAAAAAGGATCTCTCTGATTAGGGTACAACCATTGATTGATAACACAATGTATAATACTAAGTATAAGAATTGAATATTGGGGGATAAGATGATGAACCAAACTAACCTGAACATGCACATTTCAAATGATTTATTAAAAGAAGTAAGAGAACAATTTTTATATATTGATGAGGACCCTATCCTAAAAAAGGAACGACTTTTTTTTGATAATGCAGGTGGTTCTCTTCGTTTAAAACAGGCAAATCATATATTTTCAATCATTGATGGCATCCCAGATTGTTCTGAAAGAAATCATAAAACAGCAAAACACTTGATTGATATCCAGAAAAAGGGGATTGTTGATCTTCAAACCATTTTTAACGTGAAACAAGGAAGCTTCGCTACATATCTGACAGCGTCACAAGCTATCTTTGAGACTACGGGTATCATTGCAGAACATATTAAAGGAACAAATATTGTCACAACATCCTTAGAACATCCAGCAGCTTATGACGCAGCTAGTTTTTATGCAAATAAATTAAACAAGGAGCTGAGAGTGGCCAAGTCTAATCCTTTAACAGGTGGAGTGAACGTAGAAGACATCTTGGCATTAATCGATCAAGATACTGTTCTACTAAGCGTCATCTATGCTTCGAATATCTCTGGTGCTATTTTAGACATTGAACAAATTGTACAAGAGGCAAGAAAAAAGAAGCCAAACTTATTTATCATGGTTGATGCCGTTCAACATGCACCTCATGGTTTAATTGATATTGAAAAAAACCCTGTTGATGTGATAAATTTTGCCCCATATAAATTTTTTGGTGTTAGAGGCTGCGGGGTTGCTTATTTATCGGAAAGAGCTGCTCTTCTCCCTCATCATAAGTTAAAAGGAAAGAAAGAAACTGAATGGGGTCTAGGAACTCCAGCACCTGCGCATTATGCGGCTATTAGCGCAATTGTTGATTATGTGTGCTGGCTTGGAAGTCATTTTACAACAGTGAATGCCAGACGACAGTTATTCGCAGCAGGTATGGAAGCTATCGGAAAACAAGAAAGGGCTTTATTAAAAATAATGCTAGACGGGACACCCAACGTAAAAGGGCTAAGAGAGATCGAAGGAGTGACCGTGCATCTTGATTACCGTGATTTATCAAAAAGAGATTTCATCGTGGCCATATCGTTAGAAGGAACAAACCATGAAGATGCAGTAAGAGAATATGAACAGCACGGTGTGATCGTATATGAAAGGTTGAATACAAGCATTTATTCTAAAAGGATGCTGGATTCCTTTGGAATTAAAGGGGCTATTAGAATATCACCTCTCCATTGTCATAATATTCAAGATATTGAGACATTTTTAAGAACAACTGAAATGATAAGCAATCAACATAAAAAGCATTAACATGCTTGGTGTACAGATACATGGAAGTACCCTATTCAGTTTAAAAGATGATATTCATTTGTACTTGTATACAATCATTTAAGCAAAAATAGCGGTCTGAACCAGCTATCCATGATGGATAAATGGTTCAGACCGCATACAAATTTATCTTAGGATTGCTGGCGGCTTAATCATCCCATTCTTGCTTCAGGATTTTGCCTGTTTTAGCGGAAATCTCAAAATCAACTTCCTCGCCGTTTGGTGTGGTGATTTCGACTTCATACAAGTACACACCATTTTCTTTATCTAAATCAGAATCTGTGACTGTTCCTTTTACTTTTGCAAGGGCAATTTTTTCAGCCTGCTTTTTAGTGATTTTCACATTCTGTTTCTTTTCTTTGACTGGATCATTCAGCGCTTTTCCTGTTTTGGCATCGACATATACTTTATATTCAAAGCCGCCTTTTTTAATCTCGACCTCATACACCCATTTTCCTTTTTTACGCTCAAGATCGACATCGTCCACATACCCTTTCACCACTTTTAGGGCTGCTTTTTCAGCTTGTTTCTTTGAGACAAACGATGATTTCTTTTGCACCACCTGCTCGGCGTGTGCTGTTTGATTTGTATTTTGCGCTTGAAGTGTGAAACCACCTGCGACAAGAGTTCCTGTTAATGCTGTAGCTACTAGTACTTTTTTCATCATGTTCATGTCCTCCTCTATTTGATTTCTCCTTTATCTTAAAGAAAGAAGATGATAAAGGAAGGAAAGAAACATGAGAAAATCATGAGAAAAGGATTAGTTTTCGTACGTAATACCTTCAATGTCTCCTGTATATGCGTTCACAAGCACCTCTGCCTCTCGCCCGTCAGGCAAATCCAGCTCCACCTCAAAGACAAGCATACCGCTAAATGTTTCAAGATCTGCATCATCCACTGTCCCTCCGACTTCTTTTACCGCAATTCGGATGGCTTCTTCGACCGTGATTTTTGTCATTTTCTTTTCTTTAGAGGTTGGGCTTTTCTTTTCTGCTACAAGCACCTTAAACGTTTGCTTGTCGACATCGACTTGATATAATTCTTTTTTTGATTGGATCGTAAAGATAAAACGATCTGACTTTTCTTTCTTTTGGATGACAGTACCGCTTACTTTTTTAACAGCCGCTTCCTCTGCCTGGAGCTCAGCATTTTTTTCATTTGGCTTTTGATAGCTTTTGATCTGTCTGATTTCTTTCATTTGACCGCTTGCAGAAGATGCAATGATTTGATAGATGCCATTTGCATTTTCCAGCGTCAATGTATAGTCCTGTTTATGATTGATTAAATCAATATTTGTAATGTTTCCATTGTAGTCTTTTGCGATGATTTTTTTGATTTCTGCTTCACTTAATATTTTTTGATCAATGGTTTGAATCATGAGCATTGCAAAGGCAGCAAGAACGACGAGACATCCTGCGAGCGCAAGCACCATTTTCGTTTTTCTAGACATGCAGCGCCTCCTTCCTATTTCCTATTTTATAAGGAGGAAATGAGAAATTGATGAGAAAAGACCTATTTTATTTCTGAAAAAGAATGGTCATGGTTGTCCCTTCGCCGATATGACTGTCCACCTTCAGGTCGGCCCCGTGCTCTTCCGCAATTTGCTTCGCAATTGAAAGACCAAGTCCGGTTCCGCCCGTCTCACTGTTTCTTGCTTCATCCACACGAAAAAAGCGGTCAAAGATTTTCGGCAAATCCTTTTCTTTTATGCCAATCCCATGGTCAACGACTGAAATAAACGGTTTCTCTCCCGCCCATCCGCATGTCACATCAACTGGCTCTGTACTATATTTAACTGCATTATCAATCAAGATGGTCAAAAGCTGTTTGATTTTCTCTTCATCCCCCTCAGCGACGAGCGGCTGATCTGTTTGCACAAGAGATTGAATGGTTCGATTGGTTGCGACTTCAAGTGTATGACATACCTGCTTGCATAAATGACCAAGATCAACTGGCTTCATGTCCAAGTAAAGCGGCTGACCATTTTTCGCAAGTGTTAATAATTGATCTGTCAGCCTTTTCATTTTTTTCGCTTCATCATGAATCGCTTGAGAGGATTCTTCTATCACTTCTGGACGTGTCTGTCCCCAGCGTTTTAGTAAATTGCTGTAGCTCATAATGACGGTAATCGGTGTCTTCAATTCATGAGAGGCATCATGCAAGAATTGCTGCTCTTTCTCATAATGCTTCTCGAGGATTTCTGACATTTCATTAAAGGTTTGTCCCATTTGATACAATTCATCCTTTGAATCGCCTGCTAGTTTGATTCGCTTAAACGCCTTCTCCTTCATACTTGCCTTCATGGTGCTCGTCATTCTACTAATAGGGCGTACGATTTGTTTTGTTAAAATGTGGCCAGCAAAATAGGAAAGCACTATAATTAAAACGCCAGCAGCGATTAAAATCATTCTTAATAACGCCAAATTTTCTTCCGTATTTTCGATTTCTTCATATACTTGAAGCGACACAATCTCTCCATTTGTCCAAATGACCGGAATTGCAGCGAACGCAGTCATATGCTTGTTGTATTCTTTGATTTCTGCTGTCTGCCCAGATTCATATGTAAAAGGCAGTGAACTAAACGTTGACTCCTTTGTGACAGTCAGCTTTGATTCACCCGTTTCTGTCACGACACGGATCATGCCATTTTGGGGCAAGTACGCTTTCAGCAGCTCCGAGGATGGAAGACCCTCTTCTTCTGATTTTTTTAAAGCAATGGCAATATTTTCAGCGACCTCAGACAGCCGGGACATATCTTTTTGCGTCAAGGTTATCGAAAAAATAAAATAAATGGCTGTATGAAACAGAAGCACCATTAAAAACAAGGACAACGATGTATAAAGCTGGATTTTATTTTTTAATCTCATTCTTTATCCTTTCATCACATAACCCACACCTCTCACTGTGTGAATCAGCTGTTTTTCGAATGGGTAATCGACTTTTTTCCTTAAATAACGAATATAGACATCCACTACGTTTGTGTCACCGAAGTAATCAAAGCCCCAAACGGCTGTTAAAAGCTGATCTCTTGTGAGCACTTGCTGCTGATGCTTCAGCAAGTGGACAAGCAGGTCATATTCTCTCGGTGTGAGCTCAAGCATTTGCCCGGCCCTTTGTATGTCTCTTGTTTTCTCGTTGACGGTCAAATCTGCTATGCTAAGCTCTGTTTCCTTTTCTTCTTGCGCCTTTATATTCAACCTTAGCTGCGCACGAATTCGCGCTAATAATTCTTCTATGTCAAAGGGCTTTGTAATATAATCATTCGCCCCAAGATCGAGGCCGCTTACTTTATCAGGCACACTCCCTCTTGCTGTTATCAAAATAATAGGTGTCGCTGTATTTGTCTTTCGAACCCTTCTCAGCACTTCAAGACCGCTTAATTCTGGAAGCATGACGTCAAGCAGCACCAAATCGAAGCTTTCCTCTTCAAGAGCCTGGAGTCCATCCATTCCTGTCTCTTTGACTGTCACCTCATATCCTTCATATTCAAGCTCTAGTGACAGCACCCTTGCAATTTTCTTTTCATCTTCGACTACGAGTATCTTCCCTTTGTTCATCTCTATCTCTCCTATCTGAAAGGCAAGCTTGTCTTTCCATTATTATATGTTGCCTTTCGCATTTGGAACAGTCACAATCTTCACGTCTATTTTTTATGAAAGAAACATTTATTTTTGAACAAAAACTTTTTATATCGCATTTAATGCTTGATTTCCTTGTTTTTTAGTTTGCCTCTTTTAGTCCTTTTCACCCATTTTCATCTGGACAGGTGCAAGCTCACTATGCAGCATATCCTCCTTTTTCATATGATATCAAGAGTTTTCCTCAAAAGCTGAGTTCTTTCGTCAAGAAGTGAGGAGAACTGCGCTTTTGATAATAGATTGATTATTTGAAAAATTATTACAATTGACCCTTTCCGATCAAAAGTTTCTTTTATACAATAACATTACGCAGCCTGAATCTACTTTGAAAACAAAATAAGGAGGGCTTTCTTATGAAAGGTGAAATTCGCTTAATTCCGTATGAAGTAAAAGCCAATGTGATGGAAGCGAAAGAGACGCCGGAAAGTATTCAGGAGATTAAAGCACCCGAACTTTGGTCAAGTGGCTTCAAAGGAAAAGGCATAACCATTGCTGTCCTTGATACAGGTTGCGACACGGAGCATCCCGACTTAAAAGATCAGATTATCGGAGGCAAGAACTTTACCGATGATGACAACGGAGATGCTGAAAATGTGAAAGACTACAACGGGCATGGCACCCATGTAGCAGGAACGATTGCTGCAACAGATCAAAATGGTGGAATTTTAGGGGTTGCCCCTGAAGCTAAGCTGCTGATCGTGAAAGTTCTTGGCGGTGAAAATGGCAGCGGGAAATACGAATGGATCATTAATGGCATCAACTATGCCGCTGAGCAGAAGGTGGATATTATCTCCATGTCTCTCGGTGGTCCAAGCAATGAGCCCGCCTTGCAGGAAGCCATTCAAAACGCGGTGAAAAGCGGTGTACTTGTTGTGTGCGCAGCAGGAAATGAAGGGGACGGGGACGAGCGTACGGAAGAGTTCTCCTACCCAGCAGCATACAATGAAGTCATTGCCGTCGGCTCTGTTTCCCTTGCAAGAGAATCCTCAGAATTTTCTAATGCCAATAAAGAAATCGACCTCGTCGCTCCAGGAGAAGATATTTTATCCACTCTCCCAAACCATAAATACGGCAGACTCACAGGCACCTCAATGGCAGCCCCTCACGTAAGCGGTGCACTAGCCATTATTAAAAATGCCGAGGAAGAAGCGTTCCAGCGCAAGCTGACAGAGCCTGAGGTCTATGCTCAGCTTGTCAGAAGAACCCTTCCACTGAAGCAGTCGAAAGCCCTCGTAGGAAATGGATTTTTATATTTAACTGCGCCTGATGTCCTTTTAGAAAAAACATTGGAAGCAGATCTTTTATCTCTATAGCTTGAATAGAGGTCCTGAGAATAGATTGAATTTTCTCAGGATTTTTTTAATTAAAATTATTCAAAATTTACTTTGACGAAATGAAGTGGACGTTATATAATCGAACACAATAAATTCATAGTTTGAGAGTCGGTAATTCGATCATACGTCGAATTTTAATTGGGAAGACCGGTGAAAATCCGGCGCGGTCCCGCCACTGTGAGTGAGGAGAGCTTTTCTCATGAATCCACTGTCATAAGGATGGGAAGGATGAAAAGCTTGCAGATTCACCAGCCAGGATACCAGCCGCTCTATCACATCAAACCCCCTACGGTTGATAGGAGATGTCGGAAAAAGCGTCAGTTATGCTCACGCCTTATTTCGCACACACATTTTGTCTTTTTAAACCAGACATTTGCCCTCATCAATCTTCGCCATGAGTGTAAATGTCTTTTTATATTTAGAGGAGGAATTGGAATTGACAATTGTTAAAACAAGTAATCTAGGTTTTCCGCGAATTGGTTTAAACAGAGAATGGAAAAAAGCACTTGAGTCTTATTGGAAGGGTCAAACAGACCGCGAAACCCTCTTAAGCACACTGGATGAACAATTTTTAACAGCCATTAAAAAGCAAATTGATCAACAAATTGATGTTGTTCCTTCTGGAGATTTTACCTTCTACGATCACGTGCTCGATACTGCTGTCATGTTCAATTGGATTCCAGAGCGCTTCCGCAGCTTGAAAGACCCACTAGATACATACTTTGCGATGGCAAGAGGAACAAAAGATGCTGTCTCAAGTGAAATGACAAAATGGTTTAATACAAACTATCACTACATCGTTCCAGAATACGAAAAAAGCACCGAATTCAAACTCACACATAACAAACCGCTTGAAGCTTACGAAAAGGTGAAAACGGCGTTTGGTGTTGAAACAAAACCTGTTGTACTTGGTCTTTATACATTTGTCTCACTTTCTAAAGGCTATGAACCAAATGAAGTAAAAGAGATTCAGCAGCGTCTCGTGCCGCTTTATACTCAGGTTTTAAAAGAACTTGAAGAAGCTGGCGTCAAATGGGTTCAAATTGATGAACCAGCACTTGTCACCGCTTCATATGAAGACGTGAAAGCCGTAAAAGAAATCTATCAAACGATTAAAGAAGCCGTACCTGCCTTAAACATTCTTCTTCAAACATACTTTGATTCAGTAGATGCCTATGAAGAGCTTGTCACATATCCTGTTGAAGCCATCGGTCTTGATTTTGTCCATGATCAAGGACGCAATCTTGATCAAGTGAAAAAGCATGGCTTCCCGAAAGATAAAATTTTAGCAGCAGGCGTCATTGATGGAAGAAATATTTGGAGATCAGATCTTGGAGAAAGATTGTCATTCATTTCTGAGGTCATTGCTGACGCTCAGCCGAAGGAAGTATGGCTGCAGCCATCAAGCAGTTTGCTGCATGTACCAGTTGCAAAACACCCAAGCGAACAGCTTGAAGAAAAACTATTAAACGGACTGTCTTATGCCACTGAAAAGCTGGATGAATTAACAACATTAAAAGAAGGCTTAACAAAAGGAGCCGCAGCGATTGAAGCCGCCATCAATGAAGCCAAGCAAGCACTTCTTACTTTAAAAGAATTTGCAAAAGGAACCAATGCGGATTTCACAGCAGAACGCAACAATCTTTCATCGAAAGACTTTAAGCGTCCAGCTGCCTTTGAAGAGCGCCTTCGTATCCAAAACGAATCTCTTGAACTGCCGCTCTTGCCAACAACAACTATTGGCAGCTTCCCGCAGTCTGCTGAAGTGCGCAGTGCTCGTCAAAAATGGCGTAAAAATGAATGGACAGATGCAGAATATGATGAATTTATTATGAAAGAAACAAAAAGATGGATTGATATTCAGGAGGAAATCGGTCTGGACGTTCTCGTACATGGAGAATTCGAACGTACAGACATGGTTGAATACTTCGGTGAGAAGCTAGCCGGATTTGCCTTTACGAAATTTGCTTGGGTACAATCCTACGGATCACGCTGCGTGAAGCCGCCAATCATTTATGGAGATGTCGAGTTTACAGCGCCAATGACCGTGAAAGAGACGGTTTACGCACAAAGCTTAACGGAGAAAAAGGTCAAAGGAATGCTGACAGGACCTGTCACCATTTTAAACTGGTCTTTCCCAAGAACAGATATTTCCCGGAAAGACATTGCCTTCCAAATCGCTTTCGCATTACGTAAAGAGGTAGAAGCGTTAGAAGAAGCAGGGATTCAAGTTATTCAAGTGGATGAACCTGCGCTAAGAGAAGGTCTTCCACTCAAAGAAAGTGATTGGGCAGAATATTTAAACTGGGCAGCAGAGTCGTTCCGACTATCAACATCATCTGTTCAAAATGAAACGCAAATTCATACACATATGTGCTACAGTAACTTCGAGGATATTGTCGATACGATCGAAGACCTTGATGCCGACGTAATTACGATTGAACATTCACGCAGTCATGGCGGATTCCTCGATTACTTAGAAAAGCATCCGTATTTGAAAGGACTTGGACTTGGTGTATATGACATTCATAGCCCGCGCGTTCCATCTGTCGAAGAAATGAGTCAAATCATTGATGATGCGCTGAACGTATGTCCGACAGATCGCTTCTGGGTGAATCCTGACTGTGGTCTAAAAACGAGACAAGAGCCTGAAACCATTGCTGCTTTGAAAAACATGGTGACGGCTGCTGAAGTCGCTCGTAAAAAGCTGGCGCAGCATGCATAATTGATTCCCTCTCCCCTGCCGAACATGGCGGGGGTTTTTATGCGCAGATTGTCCTGTTTGACCATCTACTAGGATGTTTCCTTTTCTAGCATGATTCGTTTATACTAGAGAAGTCAGTCGAACAAAGGGAGGAAGACAATGAATCACGAAGATTTTTTACAACGCGCAATTGATCTTGCAGTAGAAGGAGTCAATAGTGGTACTGGCGGCCCTTTTGGAGCAGTCATTGTCAAGGATGGACAGATTATTGCCGAGGGAAGCAACAATGTGACAACAACAAATGATCCAACCGCACATGCAGAAGTCACAGCCATTCGAAAGGCGTGCCAGACGCTACATACATACCAATTAGAAGATTGTATTTTATATACAAGCTGTGAGCCTTGCCCGATGTGCCTTGGCGCTATTTACTGGGCTAGACCAAAAGCGGTGTATTTTGCTGCTGGACATCAGGATGCAGCGACTTCTGGTTTTGATGACTCGTTTATTTATGAAGAAATCAACAAGGATTACGAATCAAGAAATATTCCATTTTACCAGCTGACACTTCAAAAAACCCTTGCACCGTTTGAAGCTTGGGAAACATACGAACAAAAGAAAGAATATTAAAAAAAGACACCAGCTGGTAAGCAGGTGTTTCTGATTTTCAGCGTGATAGAAAACCTTTTTTATTCAGCCACTTCAAGCTCTACTTCGATGTTCCCTCTTGTTGCTTTTGAATATGGACAGAATTCATGCGCAGCCTCGACAAGCTCTCTCGCTTTGTCATGGTCAAGGCCTTTTGCAGACACAATCAGCTTGACACCAAGCTTAAAGCCGCCATCACTTTCATCTTTTAAAAGACTGACATGTCCCTCTACTTCTGATTCAATGTCTATCCCTTGCTTCTTCGCTACTTGTTCAAGTGCCCCTCCGAAACAAGCTGCATAGCCGGCTGCAAATAATTGCTCTGGATTCGTACCAGTCTCTCCGTCTTTCTTTGCATTAGGCATGACAATGTTATGATCGAGTACACCATCTTCTGAACGAACATGTCCTGCTCTTCCATGCTGCGCCTTTACTTTTGCTGTGAATAATGGTTTCATCTTCATCTCCTCCTTTATCTATTTATTCTTTTCACGTTCTATCCATTTCTCAAACATTTATCGCACATTAAAGAATTTTTCATTTTTGGGCTGTATTTATTTTAAAAAGGAAGAAAATCTTATACAATAATAAGTATGACAAAAAATAGTTGGTGACTGACAATGACAAATGAATTCGAGCATATGAAGCTGGAAAATCAGCTTTGTTTCTTGTTATATGCAAGTTCAAGAGAGATGACGAAGCAATATAAACCGTTATTAGAAGAGTTAGACATTACGTATCCGCAATATTTGGCACTGCTTTTATTGTGGGAGCATGGGACATTAAATGTGAAAACGATGGGAGAGCTTTTATATTTAGACTCCGGTACACTCACACCTATGCTGAAACGGATGGAGCAAAACGGACTCATCATCCGCGAGCGCTCGAAAGAGGATGAACGTTCTGTGCAAATTCGTTTAACGGAATATGGCGAACAGCTAAAAGAGAAGGCTACTGCGATTCCATTTCATATGCTGTCTGGGACAGGCAGATCGGAAGAAGAGTTAAAAACACTGCGCGCCTCTTTACATGAGCTTTTGCAAAAATTAACACAACCAAAAGGCTGAGGGAACATTCCCTCAGCCTTTTATGATGTCAATTATTGTGCGACAGCTACTAGTTCTACTTCGATATTTCCTTGAGTTGCTTTTGAATATGGGCATACGCCATGTGCTTTATGAACAAGCTCATCTAATGCTGATTGCTCGATTCCAGTTCCTTTTACTTCTAGCTTAACGCCTAGTTTGAAACCGTCATCTGAACTATCTTTCACTAAGCTCACATGTGCTGTTACTTCACTTTCAAAACGGATACGCTCTTGTCTCGCGACCATTTGAAGGGCTGAATCAAAACATGCAGAGTAGCCTGCTGCGAATAATTGCTCTGGATTTGTTGCTTTTTCAAGTTTTTTCGCTCTTGGTGTTCCAGGCATTGCTACATCATGCTCAAGCACACCATCGGTTGAAACAACCTTTCCTTCTCTTCCTCCGACAGCTGATACCGTTGCAGTAAATAAAACGTCTGACATGAATATAACCCTCTTTCTCTCTAATAATATTTTCTACAATTGAATTGTACACAATTTAAATTCAAGAGTCAATGAATAAACACTCTTTTTTAAGATTTCCTTCTCACCTCTATTTTATGAGCATGTCACGCAGATTCATTTTTAGACAGTAAAAAAAGCCCTTTAATAAGGGCTTTTCAGATTGTTGACAAGAGCTTTTAGATGATGTCATGCTGCGCATTTGGTTGTTCTAGCGTGTGGTTTCTGTTATCCGGGTCGGCATTTGCTGCTGCCAGCCATAACGCCAGGATGGTGATGCTTGTACAGACGACTGCCCATTTTTTAAAATTCATATAAACAATCCCCTCTCTGAATATAGATTCGAGCATGTTCCGCTTCTCCGTAGAACATGGAAGATTTTTCATAATCCTCCATTTCATTATAATACTTTGCGGTGTCTAATGCCAGTTCCTCTATATCTGGATATGCATAGGCGGACTCTAAAAAATGAAAAATTCGTTTAATATGCTCCGCATCTTGCTTTAAGTACAATGCTTCTAAAAATATCGTCTTCTGAATATGGATGTCATCCTGAAGTGCTTCTGCTCGCTTCATACATTCTTCTCTGTAGTGTAAGGCTTCTTCGTGTTTACCTTGTTTGTATAATATCTGAGCGGCGGTATAAAGAGGGTCTATAGATCGACGAAGGTGATCGGATTGATTTTGGTCAAATAACGAGATGGATTCTTTCATTAGTTCGAATGCGCGGTCAAGATCTCCCATATGGTAATAACTGTTGCCCATATTAAACAAAGAGGAAGCAATAAAACGCACATTCTGAAAGTCTCTTGATCTCGCAAGCGCTCTCTCGAGATGTGGTAATGCCTTTTCATGCCTTCTCATATCATCATAGTTACCGGCCACAATAAATTCGCATTGGATCGTGCGAAGCGCATATAGCTCATGCTGAATATAGACATCCAGCGCCAGTTTGGCATGGTGCATCGAAATATGTGTTTGTTTCATGTGATAATATATTTCTGACATTTTAAAATGAAATTCCGCACGTTCAATATCATCTGACACAAAAGAAAGCTTGTGCTCTGCCTTTTGATAAGACGAGATGGCAGCAATATACTGCCTACGGCCAAATTCATACATGCCTCTGAAAAAATGATAGTAGTATTCAAGCATGCCTGTGACATGTGTTTGATGCTCATCTATTTCTTTCGAAAGCTCGGAAAAGTTGGCGCGAAGCTTTCCTTCCTTTAATGGCTTTAAGTAATCGAGCATGACCTCATGCCTGAATTCCATTAAAGAAAAATAGAGAAGCAAATTCTGATCTTCTTCCATTGAATCAAGAGAGGTGCGAATTTCCTGCTTTAATTGTTCTGCTTGTTCTGAATCAAATCTGCGGATTAATTCATACCACTTGTTGATTTTCACTCCAATATCCGAAGAGGGAATGATTTTCGCCATACGTTGCCTTCTCCAATCTTCTCAAAATATAAAACATTACCATATTTTATCATACTTGACCGAAGAAATACAAAAATGAAATGAAAGGAAAAAGAGAGCCTGCTGTCACAAGACTCTCTTTTGAATTCGTTATTCTCTTATTTGTCCTTGACCACGAATGACAAATTTTTCAGAGGTTAAAGCCGGCAGACCCATCGGCCCTCTTGCATGCAGTTTTTGTGTGCTAATCCCTATTTCTGCTCCGTAGCCAAATTCAAAGCCATCTGTGAACCGAGTAGAAGCGTTGTGATAGACAGCGGCAGCATCGACAGCTGTTAAGAAAAGTGAAGCATGCTGATCATTTTCCGTAATGATCGCTTCAGAGTGCTTGGAGCTATACGTTTGAATATGCTGAATCGCTTCTTCTATGCTCTCTACGATTTTAATACTGACAATCGGCGCTAAAAACTCTGTTTCATAGTCCTCTTTTGTCGCTAATGAAGCACTAGGCGCAAGGGCACATACGGCTTCATCGCCCCGTATCTCTACCCCATTTGCATGAAGGGCTTCAAATAACGAAGCGCCATATGTTTTTGCCCATGTTTCATGAATGACAATGCTCTCGATCGCATTGCAAACAGATGGCCTTTGGGTTTTAGCATTCAGCACAATCTGCTCAGCCATTTCGTTTTTCGCTGTTTCATCAATGTAGATATGACAGTTCCCTGCACCTGTCTCAAGCACTGGCACGGTAGACTCTCTCACCACAAGATCAATTAAATTTTTCCCGCCGCGCGGAATAAGGACATCCAGATATTCATTTAAAGTGAACAGCGTTTTCGCCGTTTCACGGCCTGTATCTTCAATCAATTGCACACTGTCTACTGGAATATCCGTTGTCTGAAGCGCTTCATGGATCACCTTGACAATCGCTTTATTACTATGAATGGCAGAGGAGCTCCCGCGAAGAATAACAGCATTCCCAGTTTTGAGGCAAAGGGTGGCAGCATCTACTGTCACGTTTGGTCTTGCTTCATAAATCATTCCAACCGTTCCAAGAGGCACACGCACCTTTTCGATGAACAGACCGTTTTCTTTTTGAATGGTTTCTAATGTTTCACCAATTGGGTCTTTTAGGTGAATCAGCTGAAGAGTAGCGTCTGCAATGGCGTCAATTCTCTCTTCTGTGAGTGTAATCCGGTCAATGACAGAAGGCGTGAACTGCTTGTCCTCAGCAGCCTGAACATCCTTTTTATTCTCCCCCAATAAATAAGCGGAAGATGCTTTAAGTGCAGTTGCGATGGCATGTAAAGCTGCATTTTTTTGCTCCGTCGTTTTTAGCAGCAGCTGATCTTTGGCTGTACTTGCTTTTTTTGCTTTTTCAAGAACTTCATTCATCGTATTCCCTCCTCAGTTTTGTACATGCTGTACCCAGTGATCTCTGTGTATAACCTCAGGCTTCTCATTTGAAAGCTCATCACTTCGCATCCCTTTAATGCCGAGAAGCTCATCGGATGCGTACAAGGTTTGTCCCTTACCCACTAATCCGTTCGGACCGACCACTTCAACGACCTCTCCTTTAGAAAAGTCACCAGCGACATCAATGACTCCAGCCGGAAGAAGGCTTCTGCC
Organism: Bacillus sp. NMCC46; assembly: GCF_002998465.1. Classification (NCBI taxonomy): domain Bacteria; kingdom Bacillati; phylum Bacillota; class Bacilli; order Caryophanales; family Bacillaceae; genus Bacillus; species Bacillus sp. NMCC46. The sequence goes on from NZ_PVQZ01000001.1 coordinate 695,917, forward strand.
GTTATGCAAAATCGCCGCTTCCGCTCCTGCATCTATCATGATTTTCCCAGAGACGGGTGAGTGGAATTGAATCCATTGACGGCGGTTGTTGACGGCTGATAAGTCCTGTTCTCCGATATACGTTCCGTCTCCTTGACCCGCTAGAATGTGAAGCAGCTTGTCTTCTCCAGTACCTGTGCCAATGAAGACTTTAACGCCTAGTGAAAGTGCCGTTTGTGCAGCAGACAGCTTTGATTTCATCCCGCCTGTTCCCACTTTTGAGCCTGTGCTCTTCGCATATGAAAACAATTCTTCTGAAATGTGTGTCAGTACATCAAAACGCTTCGCCTCAGGATGCTCATTTGGATTTGCATCATATATTCCGTTGATGTCCGTTAAGATGATCAATTGGTCTGCATGGATTAATCCACTGACAAGAGCTGACAGCATGTCATTATCCCCAAAGGTAAGCTCCTCAATGGAAACAGAATCATTTTCATTAATGATCGGTAAAATTTTTCTTTCCAGCAGCTCCATCATCGTAGCGTAAGCATTTCGATATCTTGTTCGATCTGAAAAGTCATTACGGGTTAAAAGCATTTGTGCAGGTGTCATGTGAAACTGTGAAAATAGCTCTGTATATTTCTGCATTAACAAGCCCTGTCCAACCGCTGCTGCTGCCTGTTTCCCCTTTAAAGTCACAGGTCTTGATGGATACCCTAAGCTGCCAAACCCTGCTGCAACGGCTCCTGACGAAATTAAAATGATTTCATGCCCAGCCTCTTTCAGCTTTGCTATCGCTTTCACATGATCCTGCATTTTTTGTTCATCAATGGCTCCTTTTTGCTCTGTTAATGAACTGCTGCCAATTTTGATGACGATCCTTTGCTTTTTCATTATTGATTCCCTCCGCTATACCTTTAGGCACAAAAAAATCCCTTTTTCTCCTTATGTAAAGGACGAAAAGGGATTTTCCGTGGTACCACCTTCATTGAATAAGCATACATCTAGCTTATTCCACTCAACTCCTGTAACGCCAGGCACGCGCTTAGATTTTTCCTCTAAGGCTCAAAGGGCAGGTTCAGCAGCTGTCTGCGGCAAATGTTTCAGCATATCATTTGCTCTCTTTACGCATCAGTTCCTGCTTACTATTCCTTTTCAACGCTCGTTAATTTTTTTATATTATCACCAATTGCTCAGGAAAAGTCAAGCCGTCAATTAAATACAATCGTTTTATTCTCATGCACAATTATTCGATCTTCTAGATGCCATTTGACGGCACGTGCAAGCACACTCCGCTCAATTGTTCGGCCAATATTTTTTAATGCTTCTGCATCATCCCGGTGATCTACACGCTCAATATCCTGTTCAATGATCGGTCCTTCGTCTAAATCATTGGTCACATAATGAGAAGTCGCGCCAATTAATTTGACTCCCCGCTCATATGCCCGCTTATATGGATTTGCACCAATAAACGCTGGCAGAAAAGAATGATGAATATTAATGATTTTGTTCGGGTGCTGTTCAATAAATTCAGGCGTTAAAATTTGCATGTATCTAGCAAGCACAATGGCATCAATATCATACTCTTCTAATAATGCGAGCTGCTGTTTTTCCGCTTCTTTGCGAATGTCTTTGTTCGCCTTCACAAAATGGAACGGGATTCCAAGCGATTCTACTGTATCTTTTGCCGTTTCATGATTGCTGATCACGACCGCAATTTCAGCCATGACATTTCCGCTTTGCCATTCCCATAGCAGCTCATGTAAACAATGAAGCTCTTTTGACACAAAGATCGCCAGCTTTTTAAGCTCACTTGCACGCGACATGCTCCACGTCATTTGAAATGATGCTGCAATTGGCTCAAACTGATGTTTCAGCTGATCCATATTTGCCGAGATGTCTTTCCAATCAAATTCAATTCTTAAAAAGAACCGGCCGCTTTCATGATCTGTTGTGTATTGGCTGGATTCAATGATATTCGCTCCGTGCTCAAATAAAAAGGAAGAAACAGCTGATACAATTCCAGGCTGATCCGGACAGCTGACAAGCAACCTTCCCTTTTGCTCATGCTTTTGTCTGTGTAATTCAAGTTTCTCTGTTATCAAAGTTCTCATGTATCATGACCTCATTTACGTTTTCATTCTAATGAAATATTATACTGGACTGGAAAGAGAAAAAGCAATGTAGAGTCCTATTTTTTATTGAATATTCATTCAATTCTGCACCTGGCGTGATATAATGTGAATAGACCTTTTATCATAAAAGGAGTGATGGAGATGAAAAGTATGACTTTGTTTGGTAAAGTGAGCTTTTGGCTCGGCATCGTTTGTCTGATCACAGGTATTTCCCTTTTTATAGCCGGTGAAAGACTCATTCCTTTTCTCACATTTGGTGTGTGTTTTCTGCTTGTGAGCCAGCTTTACCGCAAAAATGAAAACGATTCCAATCATCATTCAATGTAACAAAAGGCTGGCATCTATCTGCCAGCCTTTTCTTATTCAATGATTTTCAATCCTACTGCCGCAGATAAAATCAAGGCGATGAAGAAAATACGTTTTGCGTCTTTCGACTCTCCGTAAAACAGCATACCGACCATGGCGCCTCCAGCAGCTCCGATTCCAGTCCAAATGGCGTACGCCGTTCCCATCGGAATCGTATTCATCGCAAGAGACAGCATCAGAAAGGACATCGAAAAGCCAGCTGCAATGAATAAAATCCATTTGACATGCCGGTCTTTTTGGAATTGATTCATCATGGTCACACAAAGCATTTCTAAGATGCCTGCTCCAATGAGTAAAAGCCAGCTCATGATTCAGCCTCTCCCTTCTTTTCACCTGTTGTCAGCTTCAGCCCTAATACACCGCACAAAAGCATGACAATCAAAAGCAGTTTGACAAGCTGAACCGGCTCACCAAGCACCATGCCTATGAGGACGGTACCTGCTGTCCCAAGCCCGGTAAAAACGGCATAAAGTGTGCCAACTGGCAGTACACTTGTTGCTTTCATGAGTAAATAAAAGCTCACGATAATACAAACGATGGTTGCGCCCCATTCTATGAGCGAGTGAGCATATTTCAGCCCCATCACCCAGCCGACTTCAAATATGGCCGCAATAAAGACATTTCCCCATTTCATCTGATCTTCTCCTTTCTGAACGATTCCAACCAACAAAAAAAGCCTGGAAATCGATCGTTTGATCAAATCTCCCGGGCTTTTATCCCTCCGTGTCCATATGGCCTCTTCTAAGACCCTATGTGTTTTCTCTCGGACCAGACTGCACCAGCGCACGGAACCCTAGAAAACCAATTCATGATATACAGACCTGACTTAGAGCAGATTCTGTATTAAAAATCTTATCACACCCCGATATGCCGGTCTACCAGTTTGCTCTCCCTCTTCAAATATACTTGTTCATTTTTCGAAAGAAATGATATGAGACCGGCGTATACTAAATGATAGACAGAGAAATGATCACATCGCTGATATAATGAAATAAGATTGATGTGATGAACGATCCAAGATGACGCTTTGTTTACCAGCACAAAGTACGCTGAATCACATTTTATAGGAAACCAAGAGGTGGATCGTATGATGATAACCGACGAACAGAAACATGAATTTTATCAAGCACTGGTTGACAAGAACCCGCAATATGACGGCACATTCTTTGCCGGCATTAAGACCACTGGTATCTTCTGCCATGCCACATGTACCGCTAGAAAACCAAAATATGAGAACTGTGAGTTTTTCTTTACAGCAGAGGAAGCACTGCTAGCAGGATATCGTCCGTGCAAGCGCTGCACACCATTAACATACCCTAACAGCATTCCGGAAGAAGTCAAAACACTCGTTTCTGCAGTTGAAACACATCCTGAAAAACGCTGGAAAGAAGAAGACTTTCATCAATTAGGGATTCACTCTGCAACGGCACGGCGGAAATTCAAAGAAATCTATGGTATGACCTTTGTTCAATATGCGAGATCACGCCGAATGGGACTTGCCTTTAAAGAAATTCTGAATGGAAAAAAAGTGATTGATCAGCAGGTCGCCTTGGGCTATGAATCTTCGAGTGCCTTCAATGATGCATTTACGAAAATTATGGGAAATCCCCCTAAAAAGACGCAAACCAAGATTCTCCACGCTAATTTTATTTCTACACCGATCGGGCGGATGATCAGCGTGACAGATGCGACGCATGTGTATTTACTGGAATTTGTGGACAGGCGGGGACTCGAAAAGGAAATTGAGAACATGAGAAAAAAGCATCAAGCCCGTATTTTAGTCGGGGAAACAAACGTCCATCAGCAATTAGCAAAGGAATTGACCTTATATTTTGAGAAAAAACTCACGCAGTTCTCGGTACCACTTTCCTTACATGGCACCCCTTTTCAAATGAAGGTGTGGGACCTGCTCACGCGTATTCCATCAGGCGAAACAAGTTCTTACCGCGAGCTTGCTATGATGCTGGGCGATCCTCATTTGGTCCGGGCGGTTGGTAATGCAAATGGTGCCAACCAATTAGCGATTATCATTCCATGCCACCGCGTCATTCAAACAAGTGGTGAACTCGGGGGCTACGGCGGCGGAGTTGAACGGAAGAAATATTTGCTTCAGCTAGAACAGCGTATATAAAAGAAAAAACGGCTCTGCTTATTCGGTAAGCGAGCCGTTTTCTTCGTTACGGGTGATGCTGTATACATCGATGATCTGATCCCATTTTGAAATGGTTTTTTCTTTTTTCATACCCATTTTTAAAGCGACCTTTACAGACGATTCATTCTCTGGGCGTATTAAGCTGACCATTCGTCTGACCTTCATTTCTTCAAAGCCATAGGTGAGACAGCCTTTTGCGGCTTCAGCAGCATAGCCATTCCCCCATGCTGCTTTCTTTAGCATATAGCCGATTTCAAGTTCTGTTTGTCCTTCAATGTTTTGCAGAACAATCCCGCTTTGTCCAAGTGGTTCATTCGTTTTTTTGTCTTCAATGATCCAGAGGGAAGTATGATACATGCGGTCATTCTTTTGATTCCATGCAATCCACTCTTTCGTCTGCTGCTCATCCTTCAAAGAAGGATAATACTTCATCACTTCTTCATCTTGGAACAACATATCATATAAAAATGGCGCATCATGTTCATTCATCGTTCTCAGTCTAAGGCGCTCTGTTTCAAGCACTGTCCGTGTTTGAAGTTTCATTTATGATCCTCCCCTCACTTACTGACTAAAAATATCTCCGAACAATCCATTTGAATCTGGGGCAAAGTAATGGATTCCCGCACCGGTTAAACTAGCTGCCAGCGCTGTCCACATCATTAAACTGACTGTCATCCACACTGCGACTTGCTTTCTTTTCGTCCCGAAGCTCATGCACATAAATGCCGCTAGATGACTGCCGATGATAAAAGGACCGACGAGTGCTAATCCCGGGAGACCATATCGTTCCCAAATTCTTCTGGCCCGCAGCTGCTTTTTCTCTCCTTTTTCATCACTTTTGTCCTCTTTTCTCTTCAACCGCCATGCTTTGAAGCGGTCTACGAAAACAATGAGAAGTAAAACGGTAAAAAAATTGCCGATGAATCCAATGACCGCAGTCGGTACAGGATGCATGCCACTTAAAATGGCCAACGGAACGACACCTACCACTTCAAAAAAAGGCAAAGCAGCCAATACAAACACAAGTACATATCCCCATAAAATATCCAAGCACAGAACCCCTTTTCATTTTTGTCCTCTTCCCATTGTAATGAAAAACACGATACCATTTCTACATTTTTTTAGAAAAAGAAAAGCACATCTTATAGGATTATAGATGTGCTCTGTTTTTTACAACGTATTTTCATTTTTCTTATTCGTCCGGCGTAAGACAATGAGCATAAGCCCTATTAAGATCACAACCGATAGTAGACTTTGCAAGAGAAGCACGCTTGGTGATGTCCAGCCAATCCATTCAAATAGGAGCTGCGGTCCGAAAAAGATGATCGGAATCAATGAAACGACATTCGCCTTTAAGATTGCATTAAAGACAATGATACATAGCAGCATGAGCAGGATGACGCCCCATCTTTGACCTGAGGTCAGGACAAGTAATGGTGTGCCGAGTTTTTGATCCAATAGTTTGATTGTGACCATCGCGGTCAGCTGAAAGATCCCTAAGATCCAAAAGTAAAGAAATGCCCGGCGGCTTGTCTGAAAGGCAGACGCTCTAAACATCAGAATGATCATAATGACATTGGCCACTAAAACGAGCGGATAGCCAATCAAAGCATACCAAGAATACGATAAACTTTGACTGATCGCATCTGATAAAATCATGTAGAAGAGAGACCCGATTAAGAAGGCACTGATGAAGGGAACCCAGTCTTTATGGTGTCCTGACAGCTCTTTTGCGAGTTCATCAGCATAGCCCCGCGGATCTCCGCCAAACAAAGCCTCCCCTGTTTTACCATCTTTTTCAGCCTCAACCGCATGTGTCGTCAGTTCATCCATCAGCTCATCAATTTCGTCCTCATTTTTCCCCTTTGAGATGAGATAGAGTTTCAGCTCTAGTAGAACGTGTCTTGTTTCTTTTGATACCATAATCTCACTTCCCTTTTTGTAATAAGCGGTTTACATTTTTTGAAAGCTCACTCCAGCGGGTAATAAACTCTGTGAGCGCTTGTTCTCCAGCTTGTGTGAGCGTATAGTATTTCCTTTTCGGTCCGCTCGCTGATGCTTTTGTGACAGTGGTCACGAGCTGTTCCTTTTGCATACGCAGCAGGATCGGATAGATACTTCCTTCACTAATTTGATCAAACCCGTAATGCGCGAGCTTCTTTGTCATTTCATACCCATAAATCTCACCCTCAGAAATAATCGACAGCAGGCAGCCTTCTAAAATTCCTTTTAGCATTTGTGTGGATGTTGTCATCTTTGTTCCTCCGATTCCAGTACCTTGCATCACAAGATAGCATCATCTTACCACACACTATCTTGTCATGCAAGATACTATCCTAGAAAAAAATCACCGCTGAAAGGGTGATTTTTACGCCCATGGTTTATCTGTTCCAAGTGCGTCAGCCAGTGCCTTGCTATGCTTTCGGCGGCTTTTTCTTTCCTCTGCCCGCTGCTTCGCTGTTTGATGCAGCATGATTTCTTCCTCTGTTTCCGGTACGACTTGTGGAACTCGTTTTGGCTTTCCGTTTTCATCTAGCGAGACAAAAGTCAGAAATGAAGTCGCTGCAAGTCTGCGCTCTCCAGACATCAAGTTTTCTTTCATGACTTTGACAAACACTTCCATGGAAGACGTGCCGACCCACGTCACATAGGATTCCAAGCATACTGACTCTTTTTGTCCAATCGGCTCTAAAAAGTCAACAGAATCCATCGACGCCGTGACCGTTTCACTGCGGCTGTGTCTTGCTGCCGAGATGGAAGCAATGTCATCTATATAACTCATTAATTTCCCGCCAAATAAGGTTTGGTGGTTATTCGTATCGAGAGGGAATACCCTGCTGGTTTTAACAACTTTCGATTCCTTGCAGTATTTGAAATTTTCTTCACTCATCATCATAGCTCCTTCTTGCTGTTTTCGTGAATGCGGAACGACTTTTATTAAACACTATTCTTTTAGGTTTGTCTAAACTTTTTGCTTTAGTCTCTTGTGAGAGATTTTCTTTCGGAAATGTTTCAACCATGACTAGAACGAGGAATAATAGAACTATGAACAAACAAGGAGGCCATTTGATGGATTCTATGAGAGCAGAACAAATACACAAAATGCCGCAATGCATGAGTGAATATGACGATTTACAAGAAGTCCTTTTATGCAGTCCCATCTATATGGAAATCAAACAGATCATCAACGAAACCCAGAAACATTTTGCGAGAGAAAATATTTCTCAAATGAAAGCCGTTGCTCAGCATAAGCAATTGATCCAAACCCTAAAGAACCATCAAGTACGCCCCATCATGCTTCCGGCAAATGACCGCTTTCCTGAGCAAGTCTTTACTCGGGATATTGGGTTTACGATTGGACATACACTATTTGTTTCAAGCATGGCCGCCCCGGTCCGGCAAGGGGAAGAACAATTGTTAAAAGAGTGGGCACAGGGAAATGGATTGAAAACTGTTACCCTGACAAATGGAACGATTGAAGGCGGCGATGTGCTTGTGGATCAAACACGCGTATTTGTCGGAACGAGCAAAAGAACAAACCCATCCGCTATCCATCAGCTCAAAAAAGAACTGCCTGATCATGACATCATTCCCATTCATCTTCCTCCTCACATTTTGCATCTCGATTGTGTGATGAATATTCTGTCTCATGATGAGATATTAATTTATCCTGAAGCGTTCAAAAAAGAGGATCTTCACCTGCTCAAAATGCATTATGATCTGATTGAAATAAGCGAACAAGAGCAATTCACACTCGGACCAAACGTTTTATCCATTGGGCAGAAAAAAGTGATCAGTTTGCCTATCAATCAACAAACAAATGCTGCATTAACCGCTCACGGGTACACTGTCATTGAAGTGGATTTTTCAGAAATCATTAAATCTGGCGGCTCTTTTAGATGCTGCACATTGCCGATTCGGCGTTCATCCACTAAAAAAGCCAGCGTGTAGAACAGCTTGTCTACTTGCTGGCTTTTTTTCTGTCTATTTTTATGTTCGATCGTATAAATGACAGGCGACATCATGTCCTTCTTCTACTGCTTGTAATGTTGGCTTTTTTTCAGCACACACATCCATCGCTGCAGGACACCTTGTTCGAAATACACAGCCGCTTGGCGGGTTCACTGGACTTGGAATTTCTCCTTTTAAAATGAATCTTTTGCGCTTGTCCTCCACGTCAGGATCTGGAATGGGGATCGCTGACAGCAAGGCTTGTGTATATGGGTGCAGCGGTGTTTGATATAATGCATCACTGCTGGTCAATTCGACGAGATGACCTAAATACATGACACCGATTCGGTCGCTGATGTATTTGACCATCGACAAGTCATGCGCAATAAAGAGAAATGTCAGCCCTTCCTCCTTTTGTAGTTTCTTCAGCAAATTCACAACCTGCGCTTGAACGGAGACATCTAGTGCAGAAATTGGCTCATCTGCCACAATAAATTTCGGCGCTAAGGCGAGTGCTCTCGCAATACCGATTCTCTGCCTCTGTCCTCCGCTGAATTCGTGGGGATAGCGAGTGGCAAAATCATAGCTAAGTCCTACTGCTTCAAGTAGTTCTTTCACCCGGGCAACTCTTTTCTTTTGACTCCCGTAAAGGTTGTGAATCTCCATTGGCTCCAGCATAATATCTTTTACAGACAGCCGCGGATTTAAGGAGGAATACGGATCTTGAAACACCATTTGAATTTGCCGATTAAAATCAAATGATTCTTTTTTAGAAAGGTGATGAAGGCTTTTCCCTTCATATAAGGCTTCCCCATCTGTCGGTTCATAAAGACGCATGAGCACTTTTCCAAGTGTGGATTTTCCGCAGCCAGACTCGCCAACGAGACCAAACGTTTCGCCTTGTTTCAGCTGAAAAGAGACACCGTCTAGCGCTTTTAACGTTCTTCCTTTCGATAGATGAAAATGTTTTTTGAGATTGTTTACTTGTAAAAGTGGTTCAACTGCCATGACCATTCCTCCTCTCGCTTGGCAAATATCGTCTTGCACCTGCCCATTCCTTTTCATATGAAGTGCCAGAAAGGGAAAGCAGCTCAATTTCCCTGCCGGTTTTAGGCGAATGAAGCATCATACCGTCACCTGCGTAGATCCCAACATGGCGGACAGCTCCCTTTCCGTTGTCATTGGCAAAAAACAATAAGTCGCCTTGTTCTAAATGGCTTGATGCGACCGGTGTTCCTTGCACTGCTTGGTCACTTGCGTCCCTCGGCAAAAGATATCCGCACGCTTTATACATGCTGTAAGCAAAGCCTGAACAGTCATAGCCAAAGCTGCTCATGCCGCCCCATAAATACGAAAGACCAATAAATTGTTTTCCCTTCTCTACAACATCTTTGCCGGTCATAGAAGAAATGGATGAAACTGACTGCACATCTACTTTATTGATTTCTCTCGTCCCTGCTGGTGTGACAACGCGAAAGCAATCACTCGTTTCTTCTACAGCTGCGAGCTCTGTTAAAAAACTAATTTTCATGTCCGCTTGCCCATTTCGATAGAGCATGGCTTTTTTCTGACAAACGATATGAGATATAGCTGGCGCACTTCCTTCTGTCACTTGCTTTAGATGGTTCGTAGGTATATAGCCAGGATAGCCTTGCGGATGTTTCCGGCTGGCCTGCTGCGGAATGACGACTTTCATCCAGCCGTCTGTCTCTTCTAATCCAATGACTCGTTCGCCGAGCAGTACTTGCGATTGGATCAGATTTTCTTCACATAAAGCCAGTTTTTCTTCATATGTCTGCTGGTCAATCCACTCTTGGATCTTAAAGGAACCCTGAAGTACCTTTTGATCGATTTCTCTCGGTGACTGCGGCGCTGTCCATACGTTCGCAACTGGAACCTTTGATTCAAATACCATCATGAGACTCCTTTCACCCCTTGAATGCCTAACCCATGATGCGGTGGGAAAAAGATATCTTTTCCTTTGTACACGATTCCTCCGTCTACCATGTCCTCTTTTAGCATCAGCGGGGCATCAAAATCATAGCGGGTGATATTCGGCTGGCTGGCGGCGAGATGAGCGGCTGCTGTAATTCCAAGTTTTGACTCAATCATACTGCCAACCATGCACTTTACGCCGTATGCTTCTGCTAGAGCATTGATTTTTAGGGCTTCTTTTATGCCGCCTGATTTCATTAATTTTAAATTGATCAGATCACAGCTTCTCGTTTCAAGCACCTTGATCGCATCATGAAAACTGAAAATGCTTTCGTCTGCCATAATCAATGTATCTGTTGCTTCTGTCACACGGCGCAGGCCTTCGATATCTTCTTTCGGAACCGGCTGCTCTACTAGTTCGATATTCAGCGCCTCCATTTTCCGAATGGCTATGACCGCTTCCTTCCACGTCCATCCTTGGTTCGCATCGAGCCTGATCTGAATATCCGGCCCGACCTTTTCTCGAATTCGCTTGATACGCTGAATATCCGTATCTATGTCATCTTTTCCTACCTTGATCTTTAACGTCTGAAAGCCTTCAGCTGCGTATTGCTTCGCATCTTCCGCCATCTCAAGCGGACGGTTTACACTGACCGTATAATCGGTTTCAAGCTGACTGCGATATCCGCCAAGGTATTGATAAAGCGGAAGTCCTGCCTGCTTCGCTAAGCCATCATAAATGGCCATGTCAACCGCTGCCTTTGCGCTTGTGTTGCAAGCGAGCACTCGGTTCATATGAGAAAAAATTTGTTCATATTCTGACAAGGAAGCTCCAAGCAAAATCGGTCTGATCACTTCGCATATGGCATAGTCGATGCTTTCCAGCGTTTCACCTGTAATCACCGTTGTCGGGACTGCTTCTCCGTAGCTGACGTCACCTTGATCATATGTGATGATAACGATCAGAGATGCTGCGTCATACACCGTTCGTAAAGCGGTTTTGAAAGGCTTTTTTAGCGGTACACTCATTCTGCATGTACGAACATCGACGATTTTCATTTGATCGCCTCTTTCGCTGCAACGCCTGGAGAAATGTGCAGTTTTTTTCCTGTCGCATCTAATGCAGCCTGCGTGCCCATTGGAATAGCAAAGTTCGGCGAAGAATGACCGATCCGGAAGCCCCCAAGTGCAGGTTTCTTTTGCGGCACAATATAGGTGCCCCATACTTGATTCAATGTAAGGGACTGATCTTTCTTTTTTGGCTCACATTGATGAAAATCTCCAATGATGAATCCAGCCGCATCATCCAATTTCCCAGCAGATGTGAGGTGCTGCATCATTCGATCAATTTTATAGGGCTCTTCGTCAATATCTTCAATGAACAAAAGCTTTCCCTTCGTATCGATTTCAAAAGGTGTACCAAGTGTTGTCACGATGAGGGCAAGATTTCCTCCTACAATCTCACCTGAAGCGGTGCCCGGATAGAAAGTATGAAGGGGTGACAAGTGGTGCGCATACGTAAAGACTTTCGGTGCAAACAGCTGTAAAAAGGTATCTTTCGTATAAGGATGAACCTCCTCAAGTCCCACATCAGAGGAAAGCATTGGCCCATGAAACGTCACAAGACCAGTCTGCTGCTGGATGGCTGTATGTAAAAACGTAATATCACTATAGCCCCAAAAGATTTTTGGATTCCGGCGAATCAGGTCATAGTCAATGACTTCCGCAAGTCTTCCAGTCCCGTATCCTCCGCAAGCACAAATAACCGCCTTCACTTCTGGATCTTGAAACATGCGATGAAGATCCTCCACTCTTTCATGATCATAGCCTGCTAAATACCCATACCGGCAGTCGATATACTTTCCTTTTTTCACCTTTAGCCCGAGGCTTTCTAAAAAGGCAATCCCTTTTGCTAATTTCAGCTCATCAGGCGGGCTTGCTGGTGCAATAATCCCCACCGTATCCCCTGTTTGAAGTGCCACTGGCAGCTGGCTCATGCCATATCCCCTCTTTCTCTTTGTTTCTTTCAATCTATGGGCTTCTTCTTCATAACATGAACGAATAAAGGAACAGACGCTTTTATCTAAAAGCGTCTTTTGATCCTAATATCACTCTCCATCTACCTGTGCCCATTTCAAATCGATATACCCAACGGGGTGGCGGACAATTCCCTTCACGCCTTCTTTTTGTAAATGGACTTGGTTATAAAAATGAATCGGAATGATCGGTGCTTCTTCAATGAGAAGTGCCTCTGCATCATGAAGGAAGCTGTTTCTCTTTTGTTCGTCTGCTTCCTGGCTCGCTTTTTTGATCAGCTGATCATAGGTATCATTAGACCATCCTGTCCGGTTCATGGCATTCCCTGTTTGGAAGCTCTCTAGGAAGTTGATCGGATCTGCATAGTCTGCTAAAAATGAACTTTGTGAGAATTGGAATTTCAGCGCCTTTTGATCTTCTGCAAATACATTGGCTTCCATGTTTGCAAGCTTCACATCTACACCTAACGCTTCTTTCAGCTGCTGCTGGATGGCTTCCGCTTTTTTCTTGTTCTCAGGCTTTGTACTATATGTTAATGTGACGGCTGGCAGTTTCGAATAGTTCTCTTCTTTCAGCCCTTTTTCTAATAGCTTCGCAGCTTCACTCTTATCATTCTTCACAAGATCCCCGCCAGCTTCTCTGAAATCCTCACCCTTTGAATCTAGGATGCCTGGCGAGACGAAAGCGCGTGCTGGCTTCTCTTCATTTTTCGTCACATAATCCACAATATCTTGCGGGTTGATCGCCATTTGAAAAGCTTTGCGAATGTTCTTATTTTGAAATGGTTCTATGTTCACATTCAGACGATAAAAGAACAATCCAGCCTGGTCTTCAATTTGTACATCTTTATTTTTCAGCAGATTTTCACTTTGCTCTGCTGGAACAAAGGCAGTATCTAAATCTCCTGATTGATACATTTGATAGTCTGTGTTTCGATCACTGATCATCAGCCACTTCACTTGATCCAGCTTGACTGTTTTTTTGTCCCAATACGTCTCACTTTTTTCCATTGTGAAGCTCTCATCATGCTTCCACTCTGTCAGCTTGAACGGTCCATTTCCGACAAAGGTTTTGGCGTCTTTTGCCCAATTTGGGTCCTTCTTAGCTACCTGTTCATTGACTGGGAAAAAGGCAGGGTTTGCGGTCATATTTAAGAACGATTTCTGCGGATAAGCCAGTGTGACCTTAAGCGTTTTGTCATTTACAGCGCTGACTTTCACGCCTTCTTTCTTGCCTTTTCCACTGTTAAATGCCTCTCCGCCTTCAATCATGTACGCTAAGAACGATGCAGAAGAGCCTGTTTTCGGATCAAGCAGCCGCTTCCACGCATATTCAAAGTCACTCGCTTTCACTGGATCACCATTTGACCACTTGATGCCATCTCTTAAATGAAACGTGTACGTTTTTCCATCCTCTGATATCTCCCATTTTTCCGCCATTGCAGGAGATGGTTCGTGCTTTTCATTCAGTCTTGTTAACCCCTCCATTAAGTTATTGAGTCCTTGCCACGATACATTATTAAAACCAATCGGCGGATCAAACGACGTCGGTTCATTTTCGTTATTTAAGGTTAACACTTTCTTTTCACCTTTATTGCTTGATGATCCTTTCCCTGCTTGCTCATTGGCTGTACATCCTGCGAGCAGCATGATCGTGAACAAACATACACTGATGATCCACCCTTTTTTTCTCATCAAAAACTCCCCCTTTGTGTTGAAGATAAAACCGTTTGATTCGCTCGCTCATCTTGGAGCCAGCAATGCACTGTATGGGTAGGTGACCGCTGCGTTTCATGCGGCATGATATGATCACACACCTTCATGGCGGCCGGGCAGCGATCTGTATAAGGACAGCCCTTTGGTGGAGCAAATAGATCAGGCGGGCTTCCTTCAATTGGAATGAGTTCATCTTTCATATCAAGTCTTGGAACGGATTGTAGAAGTCCTTTTGTATAAGGATGCTGCGGACTGTAAAAAATATCTCGCCTCGTTCCGACCTCCACCATTTTCCCCCCGTACATGACCGCCACTCGGTCTGCGACTTGGGCGACGACCCCTAAATCATGTGTGATTAAAATAATGGTGACACCTGTTTTTCTCTGAATCTCTTTAAACAGCTCTAATATTTGTGCCTGTATGGTCACATCCAGCGCGGTCGTCGGTTCATCTGCAATCAGCACTTTGGGCTCGCAAATCAGTGCCATGGCAATCATGAGCCGCTGCCTCATTCCCCCGCTGAACTGGTGAGGGTATTGCTTTAACCTTTCCTTCGGCTGCGGAATGCCGACCAAATCAAGCATCCGAATGGCGGCTTCTTTCACTTCTTTTTTCGTCAGCTTTTGATGCTCCTTTGCCGCCTCCATGAGCTGGTCGCCTATTGTCAAGGTTGGGTTCAGTGCGGTCATTGGATCTTGGAAAATCATCGAGATATCGACACCTCGTATGGCGCGCATTTCTTTTTCAGATAATGACAGCAAATTGCGGTCTTCGAACCAGATTTCTCCCTGATCGACATGAGCGCTGTATGCCGGCAGCAGTCTCATAATGCTTTGTGAAGTCACACTTTTCCCGCAGCCTGATTCTCCCACAATGGCAAGGGTTTCTTTTTCATATACATCCACATTCACTCCGCGTACCGCTCGAACTGAACCGCCATATGTCCGAAAGCTGACGTGCAGATCGATGATTTGTAGAATTTTTTTCAAAGCGCCATCACCTCTTCATCTTTGGATCAAGCGCATCTTGCAAGCCATCACCTAAATTGTTAAAGCAAAACATCGTGAGTGAAATAAAAAACGCAGGGAAAAATAAACGCCACCAATGTCCGTTATCTGACAGCACTGTCGGCAGCGCATCATTGGCCATCACGCCCCAGCTTGCAAACGGTGCTTGGATGCCTAAACCAAGAAAGCTTAAGAACGCTTCAGCAAATATCGCGGTCGGCACAGTCAAGGTCATCTGAACGATAATCGGCCCCATCGTATTCGGCAGCAGGTTGCGGCGAATGATACGCAGGCTCTTTGCACCAAAGGTTTTTGAGGCAAGGACATATTCCTGGCTTTTCAGCTGAAGAACTTGACCTCTTACGATTCTTGCCATTCCAATCCATCCGGTGACAGTGAGCGCTACAATAATGGTGACAAGCCCTGGCCCCATCAGGACCATTAATAAAATGACAACGAGTAAATAAGGAAGACCGTAGAGCACCTCGACAATTCGCATCATGACATGGTCATATCTCCCGCCCTTATAACCGGCAATCCCTCCATAAATCACGCCGATGGCAAAATCAATAAGGGCTGCCATGACGCCTACGAATAACGAAATACGCGCCCCGTACCATGTACGCGTAAACACATCTCGTCCAAGCTCATCCGTTCCGAACCAGTGAGCAGCTGATGGAGGCAGATTTTGCATCGAGAGACGTTGCTCTGTCACACTATTAGGCGCAAGCAATGGGCCTAATAGCGCCATGATAAAAAGAAAAATCAGTACCGATAGGCTAAACATCGCAAGCTTATTTTGCTTCAGCCGTCTCCACGTGTCTGCCCAATACGAAAGAGAGGGTCTTTTAATGCCATGGGCCTCCGTTTTCTTTTGCTCTCTCGGAGAAAACCATTCGTCTGGCACTTCATGATGCGGATTCGGTTGATCCTGCTGTAGGTGTATACTCATGCCTTTCCTCCTTTCTGATGCAGCTGAATCCTTGGATCAAGCAGGCGATACGCCACATCGACAATGAAAAGAAGTGTGATTAAAATAATGCTGTAAAAAACAGTGGTCCCCATGATGACAGGATAATCACGGTTGTTAATACTCTCGACAAAGTATTTTCCCATTCCAGGAATCGCAAATATTTTTTCAATGACAAAACTTCCAGTTAAAATGCTTGCGACAAGTGTCCCAAGAATGGTCACAACAGGCAAAAGCGCATTCCGAAGCGCATGTTTAAATACAATTTTAAAGGGAGAAAGTCCTTTTGCCTTGGCGGTGCGAATATAGTCCTGAGACAGCACTTCAATCATGCTCGATCTTGTTAAACGGGCAATAATAGCCATTGGACCGACAGCAAGAGCGATGGTTGGCAGCACCATATGCATCGGACTTGTCCACATCGCTGTAGGAAAGAGTTTCAAATTCACAGCAAGCTGCTGAATTAATAAGGTAGCAAAGATAAAGTTTGGAATGGATATACCGAAAACAGCAATGGTCATGGCGATATAATCAATCAAGCCATTATGCCGGAGGGCAGCCATGACCCCGAGCAGGATGCCGGAGATGACAGCAATCAATATTGAGATAAGACCAAGTTCTAATGAGACTGGGAAGCCTCTTGCCAATAGATCATTGACACTTTCTGAAGGCTTTTTAATGGAAGGACCAAAATCAAAGGTAACGATGGATTTTAAATAGATGACATATTGAACATACAGTGGTTCATCTAAGTGATAGTAGCTTTCGAGGTTTCGCTGGACGGTTTCGTTTGTATTTCGTTCTTCATTGAAGGGCGATCCTGGGATGACCTTCATTAAAATAAACGTTAAAGTCGTAATCGTTAAAATCGTGGCAATCATCGCAATAAAACGCTTGAGCAAAAAGCTGGTCATCTGCCGTCTCCCCCTCGCTTAACAAAATGTTGTACGTGCGGCAAGCTCTGTCATGACAAGCATCGCTTGGTAGGCTTCTAATATATTCTCTGCTTGATACGTCACCGTTGTTGTTCCTTCTATGAAGGCAGTACCCGGCATTAAATTCGCCCATTCAGCTTGTCCATAATTGGCAAACTCAATCTTCAGCAGCGGCTGATCAGGAGGCGTCAGCGGCTTGATGTGATGAATCTGTTTCATTGCGGCTTCCACTTGCTGCGAGATTTGTTGATTGACTTTGGCAGGCGTGAAACATTTCACAGCAGACCTTGATATGGTCTCTTTCACTGCTACTGTTTTCACACCAGGCATCAGCTTTTCCGCTTCAAGTGCTGCTTGATCATCTCCGCAAACAAGAATCACCGGCACACCATAGTAGCCTGCAACATACGCATTAAAGCCCATTTCACCAATTGGGTGATCATTTATGTAAAAATGTCTGACACCAAAAATCATACTGTGAGACATCACGCCTTTCATAGATGCCCTCGCATGATAGCCTAAAAAAACAGCAGCGTCATAGGTTTGATCTAATCCTTGCACCATGGAATAAGGCTTGACGTCACCAGATATAAGAGCAGCCTCTTCATGCAGCTCTTCGATCAACAGATTATTCATTTTAGAATGACTGTCATTGACCAAAATATCGGTTGCGCCATGCTGAAGAAGTGCCTCTACACAGGCATTCACTTCACCCGTCATGATCTTTCTGCCCCGTTCATAATTGTGCTGACGGGCATCGACAAATGTATGATCAGCTAGACCAGTAATCCCCTCCATATCGACAGATACATAGAGCTTCATCCCCATCCCCCTTTAATTAAACTTAAAATTTGTGTATATTTTTCTAAATTTTCTAAAAAATTATATGATTACTTGATTGATTTTTCAATACAATGTCTGAAAATAAGGAAATTAGACTCAGATAATACAGGTCAAAAGACTGTATGACAAAGGGTTTTTTTAACAAATAAAACACCACTAACTATGTCTTTAGTGGTGTTTGTCAGCTTCGTTAATCTGTGATTTCAGCTGTTCATATTTCTTCATGGTTTGTGTAAATAGATCATCAAACATCTGAGGTGCCTGCTTTTGAATGACCTCAGCACCTTCACCTGTAATGCCCCCTTTTGTCGCCACTCTATCGACGGTTTCAGCAAAGGTGAGGCCGCGTTCTACAAGGACTTGACCTGTGCCTAAGAGGGCATACGTTAAAAATTCATACGCTTCCTCTAAGGAAAGCTCACTATTTCTCACAGCCGCTCTCGCCATTTCTTCAAAAAGAGCAGCGATAAAACCAGGAGAGGAGCTCGTCAAGTTACTCGCCGCATCAAACCGGTCTTCCTCTACTTCACGGACGATGCTAAAAGCTGAAAGGAGACGGTGCAAACGCGCCTTTTCTTCCTGACCTGCGGTTTCACCATGCGCAACGAGGGATACGCCCGTTCCAACAGCTGACGTGAGCGTTGGGATGTATCTGGAAACTGGTTGAGTCGTATGCTTTGATAACTTGTCTAATGTCACAGCCGCGGCTACTGACACAATATGTACCGATTTGGCTGCTGAAGGCAGTTGATCGAGCACATCAAGTACAGCAAGCGGCGGCACGCAGACAAAAAGTACATCACATGAGGCAGAAAGTTCGTCTAATGAGCAGATATTTATTTCTTGATGCTTGTCTTTGAGCTGATGCAGGCGGTCCGTTTCACTTCTTGTATGGATCATGATTTGATGGGCATTGAGTACCTCTTTTTCCAGCCATTTTTGCACCATCATATCAGCCATGCTTCCATATCCAATCATTCCAATTGTCTCCACAGTTTAATCTCCTCTATTTTGCTTAGATTCACTACTTATTTTAACAATTTCCCACATTGTTTTCATTTTTATCCCACACTTTTTTCTTACGATATAGTCAGTATCCACCACATAAGGTAAACCCCATCGAACCATACATGAAAAATTGAAGAAAGAGAGTGATTCGAATGACACATCACAAAAATGAAAAACACCCTTCTCATGAACTTCAAACAATTGAACAGCCACAAAAACAAAAGAAGAAGCCCAGTGGCTGGTTTAAGCCATTCGTCAGCGGCATTGTGGGTGGTACGCTAGCATTAGGTGTCTACATCCTTACGCCATATGCCCAGCACGCATCAGACAACACAGCAAACAATTCAGCAGCAAAAACAGAAGCTGTATCGACAAATGATACAAGTGCCAAATCGTCAAAAACAACCGCCGTCCAAACATCACATTCATCAAGCAGCATCTCAAGCATGGTCGAAGATGTATCGCCAGCCATTGTCGGCATTACAAACTATCAAGCGCAAAGTCAAACAGACATGAGCTTTGGCGATTTCAATACACCTTTTGATGAGTCACAGCAAAATAAAAGCAGTCAAGAGGAAAAAACAGGTACAGGCTCAGGAGTGATTTTCAAACAATCCGGAAGTAAAGCCTATGTCTTAACAAACAACCACGTCATTGAAGGGGCAAATAAACTAACGGTCTCCTTGCACGATGGCAAAACCGTTGAAGGTAAATTAGTCGGAGCTGACCCGCTGACTGACCTAGCAGTTGTAGAAATTAGCAGCAATCATGTAACGAAGGTCGCAGCATTAGGCGATTCCTCCTCGCTGCGTGCTGGGGAAACCGTCATCGCAATTGGAAACCCGTTTGGTGAAGATCTATCAAGAACCGTGACACAAGGAATTGTCAGCGGTGTCGACCGAACAGTCTCTATGAACACATCAGCAGGCGAAAGCAGCATTAATGTCATTCAAACAGATGCAGCTATTAACCCAGGAAACAGCGGCGGCCCGCTTCTTACGACAAATGGAAAGGTTGTGGGGATCACGAGTATGAAAATTTCTGAAACAGGTGTTGAAGGCATTGGATTCGCGCTTCCAATCAATGATGTCAAACCAATCGCCGATCAGCTTCTCGCAAAAGGAAAGATTGAGCGTCCATATATCGGCATCAGCATGCTGGATCTCGAACAAGTCCCGGACGTGTATCAGAAAGAAACACTCGGGCTCAAAAATAGTCAGCTCGATAAAGGTGTGTACGTCAAAGAAATCGCCGCAGGCTCACCTGCCGCTAAAGCTGGATTTAAGTCAGAGGATGTCATTACCGCCATCGATGGGAAACAAATCAAAACCGGAAGTGAATTACGTCATGAGCTATACACGAATACAAAAGTAGGAGACACCGTGAGCATCACACTCATTCGAAACGGAAAAGAAGAAACAAAGAAGGTTACATTAATACAATCTGAATCTAAGCAGGTAAGTTCCTAAAGCAAAAAGCAGCTCATCATGAGCTGCCCAGATTGTTGACAAAGGGCTAAAATCATCTTGATTTTAGCCCTTTGTCTTCTTTTCAGCGTGATAGAAAACCTTTGCAGTCTAGGAAAGGCGAGCACCGGAACGGAGCGAATTGAACATTCGTGAGTACCGGAGCACAGCCCTGACAAAGAATGCGAGGGTTTGTCTACACGCTGAGCAGCTCATGAATGAGCTGCTTTTTTTATGATGACTGAATTGGCGTTAATCTTTGTTCTATTTCTGCTCGTTTGTGCTCTAGAAATGGCGGAAGGGCTAATTGATCACCAAGCTCATCTACCCCTTCATCGACTGTAAACCCAGGGCCGTCTGTTGAAATTTCAAATAAAATACCATTCGGTTCTCTAAAGTAAAGGGCTTTAAAGTAGAAACGTTCCACAACACCAGAGTTCGTGAAGCCTGCTTTTGATATTTTGTCATACCATTTTTCCAGCTCCTCTGCATCTTCCACGCGAAAAGCTACGTGATGCACACTTCCTCTGCCGGAACGCTCAGAAGGTCCTTCAGCTTTTTCGATCACATGAATTTCTGTTCCAGCACCGCCATTTCCTGACTCAAAAATGGTCACGATCTCACCGTCATTTGATTGTTCACGCGCTCTTTCAGTGAAGCCAAGGATGTCTGTTAAAACACGGATCGTTTTGTCCGCTTCTGCAACGGTTAATTCAACTGGACCCAAACCTCTAATTGCAAACTCTGCCGGAATATCGTCATGCACTGGCGGTGAGCCCGCTTCTTGTGCGTTCGGTTCTACTGTTAAAAATAGCTGCTGCCCTTCTGGATCTTGAAAACGCAAGGCAGGTCTTCCGCCTCTCAAGGAAGCCGTTTCTTGCTGCACACCTGTCTCATCAAACCGCTTTTCCCAAAATGAAAGTGCTTCCTCAGAAGAAACGAGAAGGCCTGTGCTTGTGATGGCGTTTGTTCCTTTCAAACGACGGGCAAGCATTGGAATTTCAAAGAAGGTGAGCTCCGTACCCGGTGAAGCAACCTCATCTCCATAAAACAAATGATACATAGATGGGTCATCCTGATTGACAGTTTTCTTTACAAGTTTTAAGCCAAGAATCTGGCGGTAGAAATCAACATTTTTTTGAGCATTGGCTGTTAATGCAGATACGTGGTGAATCCCATTGATTTTCATTACGTTCACTCCTATTTCAAAATATCTCGAAATCAAGATAATATCCTTATGAATAAAATAGGTCATTTTTCAAGAAAAGTCAACCATTTGGCTGCACGTTTACTGGACGTTCGGTTTCTGGCGATTAAATTAACATTAAATCGTAAATATTCTTTTATTGTTCGTTTTTAACGCAACATTCACCCTGATATCTCCAATAAACGAACACTTTTAAATACAAATACGAAAATCAGAAAATTTTTTTAATTCTTGTTTTCCTAAAATCGTATTACAATGAACAAAATACATGTCACAGTAACGTACGAAAGTGATGCAGGAGGTCGTGTGTAATGAACAAAGAACAACCAGCGTTAAAACAGGACATCGGCTTATTTTTTGCCCTATCTCTTGTCATCGGGACCATTATCGGGTCCGGCGTCTTTATGAAGCCAGGCAACGTCCTTTCCTATTCAGGAAGCTCAGACATCGCCTTATTTGCTTGGCTGCTAGGTGGAATTTTAACCCTTGCAGGCGGACTGACTGTTGCTGAAATTGGTACACAAATCCCTCGGACTGGCGGATTGTATGCCTATCTTGAAGAAGTGTATGGTGAATTTTGGGGCTACTTATGCGGCTGGGTGCAGATTATCATTTACGGACCTGCCATCATTGGAGCGCTCGGTCTTTATTTTGGTTCATTATTAGCCAATTTATTTTCTTTTTCTTCTTTATGGTCGACAACAATTGGCATTATCACTGTTTTATTTTTATGTTTGATCAATATTATGGGAACGAAATACGGCGGTTTTGTACAAGGGCTGACCACCATCGGAAAGCTTGTCCCGATTGCCGCTATTATTGTGTTTGGCTTATGGAAAGGAAACGAAAATATCTTTATGGCTGTCAACGAGAGCATCGCTCAAATGAACTTCGGTGCAGCGATTTTGGCTACGTTGTTTGCCTATGATGGCTGGATATTGCTTGCAGCACTTGGCGGTGAAATGAAAAACCCAGAGAAGCTGCTTCCTCGTGCAATGGCAGGCGGGATTTTAATCGTCACGGCTTGTTATCTCTTTATTAATGTCGCTCTTTTGCACGTGTTACCAGCAGATCAAATCGTCCAGCTAGGTGAAAATGCGACAAGTACTGCTGCGACAATGCTCTTTGGACCAATCGGCGGTAAGATCATTAGTATCGGAATCATCATTAGTATCTTTGGCTGTTTGAACGGAAAGGTTCTTTCATTCCCACGTGTGATTTTCGCGATGGCTGAACGAAAGCAAATTCCTTTCGCAAACGCGATTTCGCGTATTCACCCTACCTTCAAAACACCTTGGATTGCTGTATTTGTGCAAATTTTGATCGCCATTGTGTTTATGATCGTCAGTAATCCAGAAAAACTGTCAGAGGTTTCGATCTTCATGATCTACATCTTTTATGTCATGGCCTTTTTCGCAGTCTTTAAGCTGAGAAAACAAAATAGCGGAATGGAGCGTGCTTATAGCGTACCACTTTACCCGCTCACACCGATCGTTGCGATTATCGGTTCTTTATTCGTCTTAATCAGCACCATGATCACCGACTGGAAAAGCTGTCTAATCTCCATGCTGATCGGGATTGCTGGACTGCCTATTTATTATTATATGAAAAAAGCACAAAAAAAAGCAGAGCGCTAAACAGCGCTCTGCTATTTTTTATATTGCTTGATCACTTTGTATGATTCGTTTAAATATCTCATGAGCCGGTATGGCTTACTAAGCACGCGGATTGGGAGTCTTGAGATAAATCCATTCAAATTCGCCTTATATTCCTGCGTCATCCGCTTCGGCTTTGTCGCAATTTTTTCGTATACTTCTTTGTAAAATTCCTTCATGATGTCGACTTGCACACTGATCTTCTGATGACACTCTGTACACTCAACGCTTTTCATCTGATCATTCACATAAACGATGCTGTGGAGGGTCTCTTCTTGGCACCGAGTACAATGTAGGTTTGCTTCCATTTCGGTTTTCTTCAAGATACACAGCTCCTTTCTCGTTTGATGTTGCTCTTTTTATACAATTCGATTGCTAGCAGCCGTTTATTGGACGGAAGCTTCCTTTAAAATGGCTGCCGCCGTTAGTTCGTCTGTCACCAGCACTTGAATGAAGCCGCCATTTAAAGCCCCTAAAATACTTTCAGCTTTATGGGTTCCTTCTACAACAGCGATGACCGTTTTGACACTCTTTAACTGCTCCAGTGATAAACCAATGACCTTTTGGTTCAGTTCATCTTGGACAGGTTTGCCTTGACCGTCAAAGAAACGAAAGCCAATATCACCAACAGCCCCTGATTGCCTTAAACCAGATAAATCCTCTTCTTTTAAGTAACCAACTGTTTTTAACGTTGAACCTTTATGCGGGTTGCCAATACCGATGAGGGCAATATCTACATTTCTACCTTCTTCAAGCACAGCTTCTATATCCTGCATTGCCATAAGCCGTTCTTTTAATTCTTCTGTTTCTAAAATCGCCGGGGCATATAAATAGGAACACGTGCCATTCATTTTCTTTGCCAGCTCATATGCCAGCTGATTGGCATGAATGTCGACTGCCTGCCTGCCCATTCCGCCCTCTAATGGAATGACCTTCACATCGTTTCTTCGCTCAAACGGGTATTCCTTTACAAGCTCAGCCAGTGTGGTTCCCCATGAAATGCCGATTTTCTCCGCATCTTTCATGTTTTTAGATAGATAATAGGCGCCTGCTTGACCGACTGCCCGTTTCACCATCTCAGACATTGTCCCGACACTTGGGACAACGACAGCATCTGTTAATTGAAATGTTGTTTCTAGCTGCTTTTCCAGCTCCACCGTATGAATACTTTCGTCTTTAATGTACACCTCAACGATTCCCACATCTTTTGCTTTTTGTAAGAGCTTTGAAATGACTGGTCTTGAGACATTGAGCTTTTTTGCGATTTCCTGCTGCGTCCACCCGTCTGTATAATAAAGATGAGCAACTTTGACGAGCTGTCGTCTTTCTTCCCAATTCAGCATGTGACATCATCCTTTTAATATACTATGATTCCCAGTATACCAAACATTCGTTTCTAATTGGAACAATTGTTACGAAAATGACAAAAAGAGCGATTACCTCTCCGCTCTTTTTCCCTCCGTATATTTTGGCTGATACGTTCTCCCGCCGTCTAGCAGGATAATTTGTCCGTGCAAATAGCTTCCCTCGTCACTTGTAAGAAATAAAGTGAGTCCTGCGATATCGTCTGGTCTTCCTAATCTCCCGACAGGAATGAGCGATTGCAGCTGCTTTTTCTCCTCCTCAGTAGGATAGAGCGTATCAAGCATTTGAGATTCAATCACACGGGGTGCAATCACATTGATACGCACTTGGTGTGCCCCTAATTCCTTTACAAGCGAACGCATCAGGCCAAAAGCACCTGCTTTTGAGGCGTAATACTGAATACCGCCGCCTGAGCCAGTTATAGCAGATCCTGATCCAATCATGACAATGCTTCCTTCTTGCCGCTCACATATATAAGGTGCCGACGCTTTGATGCAATAGTAAAGACCATACAAGTTCACAGAAAGTGTCTTTTTCCAAAGTGAAAAATCAACTTCTAAAAAAGGAAGTGATTTTGTCATCCCTGCTGAATACACAAGATGAGCAATGCCGCCGAGCTCCCTTTCAGCTGCTGAGATCATCTGCTGAACACTTTCCCACGATGAAACGTCAGCTTGAAATGTCAGCAGCTGAGAATGCTGTTTTTTTAAAAGCGAAAGTCCCTGTTCATCTATATCGGACACAGCGACTCTGTGCCCTTCTTTTAAAAAATGCTCGGCAATTTCCTTTCCAATCCCTTGGGCACCACCAACGATGAGAACTGGTTTTTGATCATTAGCCAGCACTCTCACCCCCATCAAGCATAATCGCTGCACCATCTGTAAAAGCGCCATATGATGTACTTAAAAAGACCGTCATATGGGCCACAGTCTCCTTGATTTGCTCTGTGTCAGGAACCAAATGGAGAGGAGGCGGCAATAGGGCGAGCACACGGATACCTTTGTCTTTAAATTCTCGCGCCAGCCCTTTTGTCATGGCATTCAGCATAGAATTCGATGTAGCATGTGAGATCCCGCCATCACCTGTGATACTGCCTGATGATGATATATTAATAATACAGCCTTGCTTCTGGTCCACCATGTGCCATACGGCGGCTTGACTGGAAAGAAAGACAGTATTCACAGCTGATTCCACTTCGTCCACCCATTTATCAGGATGAGCGGCATCAAGCTCCGCTTCTGCTCCTTGCGCTGCTTGATTGACCAAAATATCTAGTTTCCCGCTTGTATCGATCACTTGCCTCAGCATACGCACGGCATCACGCGGCGTTTCTAGCGGGTTCATGATGATACTCGCCTGACCGCCCATTTTTTGAATGTCTTCATAAATGGATCTAGCCTTTGATTCATCATAAAATGTGTGTAAAAAAACATGTGCACCTGCCCGGGCTAAAGCCAGGCAGATGGCTTCTCCAAATCCATCTGTGCTACCTGTCACAAGTGCCGCTTTCTGATGAAGCTGGACGTGCACATGCATCTCCTCCCTATCCCTTGTTTGGCATTTATTTTCTCAGCTTACTCACGATATCAAGAGCTGCTTCATAAAAACCTTCTGAGATGGTCGGATGCGGATGAATCATTTTCGCCATCTCTTCTGCTGTTCCTTCTAAATACATAAAGGAGGAAGCTTCTGAAATCATCTCTGTGACGTGCGGACCAACCATCGTTGCACCGATCACTTCACCATATGCTGTATCGTACACCAATTTAATAAAGCCTGATTGAACACCTGCCGCTAACGCTTTACCGCTTGCCGCTAAATCAAATCGTTCTGTTTGTACGCTGAGCCCTTTGGCTTTTGCCTCTTTCTCTGTAAGACCGACACTTGCTACCTCTGGTAATGTATAAATACATCTAGGCATAATATCAGCATTCATTTTTTCAGGCACGCCGCAAATATTGCTGACCGCAACAGCAGCCTCTGCCATCGCCGCATGAGCCAGCTGATAGCCGCCAGCGACATCCCCAACTGCATATACACCCTCAGCACTTGTCTGCATCTGATCATTCACCTTGATAAACAGACCATCCAGTTGAAGATCAAGCTGGCTAACAGCTGATACATTCGGTCTTCTTCCAACGCAGACAAGCAGTCTTTCCGCCGTAAAGATGTGTGTCTCCCCTTTATCATCTGTTGCATGAACCGCTTTGACTCCTTCGCTTTCCGTCAACTCTGTCACAGTGGTTTTCTTCGCGATATGGATGCCCTTTTTCTTCAATTCTCTTTCTAGCAGCTTAGATGCTTCTTCATCCTCTTGCGGAATAATGGACGGTGCTGCTTCAATAATGGTGACTTTTGATTGAAGACTCTGGAAAATACAAGCCAGCTCAAGCCCAATGACACCTCCGCCAATAATGACGACAGAAGCTGGGATATCTGAGATGTCAAAGATCGTATCACTTGTATCAAATTGAATGTCTCTAAGCCCCGGTATTGGCGGAATGGCCGGTGTAGATCCGGTGGCAATGATCAGTTCTTTCGTTTCAATCCATTCTGATCCATCTTGTTTTTCAATCTCAATCCGATGCTTTGTCACAGCTGTGCCTCTGCCGTTATACACATCAATCTTTCCTTGCTTTAATAAAAAGGCGATTCCGCCTCTGAGCTTTTCAATGACGTCATCTTTGCGCTTTCTCATTTTATCGAAGGAAAGGATCATGTCACCTGTTTCGATTCCCCAGCTTTTCGCCTTTTCAATGGATTCAATCACTTCTGCATGTTTCAGCAGGGTCTTTGAAGGGATACAGCCTCGATTTAAACAAGTACCGCCTAAAAAATCCTCTTCAATCAAAGCAACCTTCTGTCCGCGCTCAGCTGCTTGAAGGGCGGCAGTATACCCGCCAGGCCCTCCGCCAATGACTGTCAGATCATACGTTTTCGTCATCCGATTCATCTCCTACATTAGCAATTCAAATGGTTGTTCAAGCACTTTCTTAAGGTCTGTTAAAAAGGCAGCCGCTGGTGCGCCATCTACGACTCGGTGATCAAACGATAAACTGACCCCCATCATTGGCCGCACCTGAATTTCTCCATCCACTGCAACAGGTTTATCTTGAATCCGTCCTACACCTAAAATCGCCGCTTCCGGCTGATTAATGATCGGGGTAAAGGTATCAATGGCATACATGCCTAAGTTACTAATCGTAAAAGTGGACCCTTTCAACTGGTCAGGAAGCAGTTTTTGATCGCGTGCGTTTCGGCCAATTTCTTTCGCTTCTTTTGTCAGTTGTTTTAATCCTTTTTGATTCGCATGAGAAATGACTGGTACCATCAAGCCGTCTTTCACTGCAACAGCAAGACCAATGTGTACATCCTCATGGAAATGGAGCTCATTTTGTTCAAATGTCATATTGATCTGCGGGTGGCGCGTGAGTACATGGCTGACCGCAAGAATGATGATTTCTGTAAACGACAATCGGTAGCCTGTCTCTTTTTCAATCGCTGGCAGTAGCTGCTGACGCACTTCTTTTGCTTTCGTCATATCAATTTCACTTGTTAATGTGACGTGCGGTGCTGTAAAGGCACTTTGTGACATGCGATCAGCAATCACTTTTCTCATGCCAGCTAGTTTTTGTGTTTTCACAGGCGAAGCCTCTGCTGTTTGTGCTGCTGCTTTTACATCACTCTTCATGATTTTGCCATGAGCGCCAGATCCAGAAACTGCTGCTAAATCAATTCCTTCACGGGCAGCGATTTTTTCTGCAAGCGGTGAGACGCGCTGATCTTTCTCGCTAGAATGAACGACCGCCTCGACATCCCGCTTTTGGACTCTGCCTTTTGGCCCTGTGCCAGATACCTCATGAATCGCCACATGATGATCCTTTGCCGTTTTTCTCGCTGCGGGCGTGGCACGTACTTTTTCATCAGATGTTTTTGGGGCTTCAGTAGAACTGGATGAAGCCGTGTCTGGTGAAGACGATTCGCCGCTTTCTGAGGAATCTTCATCTGCCTGTGCTGGCGGCTCGCTTGGTACCTGTTCATTTGCCTCTCCGATATATCCAATGACAGCATTGACTGGAATTTGATCATCAGCTTCGTAGTATTTCTTTAGAAAAATGCCGTCATCATAGGCTTCCACCTCGATGTTGATCTTGTCTGTCATAATTTCAAAAAGAGGCTCACCGATTTCAACCGAATCTCCTTCTTCTTTAAACCATTGAAGCAAGGTTCCGATCTCCATCGTACTGCTTAACTTCGGCATAAATATCTCTTTTGGCATGATCTTCTCCCCTTTATTTAAGAGCGCACAAGCTCTTTTGCTGCTTCAATAATATCTGGTACTTGTGGAATGACCGCTTTTTCCAGTGTCGGGTTGTATGGTATTGGGACTGCAAGACCGCCAAGTCGTTTAATCGGCGCATCTAAGTAGTCAAACGCTTCACTTTCCGCTATCATACTTGCAATCTCTCCACCGTAGCCGCCTCGTTTGACCGCCTCATGAACCACGATACATTTACCTGTTTTCTTCACAGATTCGATTATGGTTTCTTCATCTAATGGGACGAGTGTTCTTGGATCAATGATTTCAACATCGATTCCCTCTGCTTCTAGTTCCTTCGCCGCTTCTAACGCTTTGTGTACCATAATCGCTGTTGCTACAATCGTGACGTCCTTCCCGCTTCTTTTCACATCAGCTTTCCCTAAAGGAATCGAATAAGGCTCTTCAGGCACTTCGCCGATTGTTTTATATAAAAGCTTATGCTCGTAGAAAATGACAGGGTTGTCATCATCCATTGCTGCTTTTAAAAGTCCTTTGGCATCATAAGCTGTTGAAGGCTGAACCACCTTTAATCCCGGAATATGAGCCATCCACGCTTCTAAGCTTTGTGAATGCTGCGCTGCGGCACCCGTCCCTGATCCTGCTGGTGTTCTCACAACGAGCGGCACTTTTCCTTTTCCGCCAAACATGTATCGTGTTTTGGCTGCTTGGTTTACAAGCTGATCCATCGCGATTGTAATAAAGTCAGAGAATTGAAGTTCTAAAATCGGACGCATACCGGTCAAAGCCGCTCCGACTGCGCCTCCTGCGATGGCTGCCTCTGAGATCGGTGTATTACGTACACGCTCTGGACCGAATTCTTCAATCATGCCGCGCGTAACCCCAAAAGCGCCGCCGTATACGCCGATATCCTCACCTAAAATGAATACATCTTGGTTCTCTCTCATTTCCTGACTCATAGCCTCTCGAACGGCTTCTAAATATGAAATCTCTCTCACTGTTGTTTTTGTCACGTGATTCCCCTCCTAATTAGGCGTATACATCCTCTAATAGTGTATCGATTGACGGTTCTTTACTGTTTTTGGCGAATTCAACAGACGCTTCAATTTCCTGTTTCGCTTCTTCCTGTAAAACCGCTGCCTGCTCTTCTGTCAAAACATTCAGTTCAATCAAGAGAGACTTAAAGCGTTTGATTCCATCTTTTTGTCTCCACTCTGTTTCTTCTTCACGTGTACGGTATTTTTTCGCATCACTCTTAGAGTGGCCCTTCCAGCGATACGTTTTCATTTCAATAAGTGATGGACCTTCTCCAGCTCTTGCGCGGCTGACTGCTTCATCTACTGTGTTCATAATCTCGACCATGTCATTTCCATCAATCGATTTCCCTGGTATTCCGTAGCTTTCTGCTCTTGTTGAAATGTCTTCAATGTTGATCATTTCTTTTACAGGGCCAGACATACCGTACTGGTTGTTTTCACAAATGAATACAACAGGCAGATCCCAAATGGATGCAAGATTTAGCGCTTCGTGAAAGCTGCCTTCATTTGTCGCTCCATCTCCGAAGAAACAAAGAACGACAAAGCCTTCCTGTTTCATTTTAGATGTGAGCGCTGCACCTGTTGCCAGCGGGATACCGCCGCCAACGATTCCATTTGCGCCAAGGTTCCCTTTTTCTAAATCAGCGATATGCATCGAGCCGCCTTTTCCTTTGCAATAGCCAGTCTCACGTCCGAATAGTTCTGCCATCATTTTATTGACCTCTGCACCTTTTGCAATACAGTGACCATGTCCACGGTGTGTGCTGACGATCTTATCTTCATTCTTTAATACGGCAATCGATCCAACAGCTGACGCTTCCTGTCCGACACATAAGTGAGTGGTTCCATGGATAAGTCCTTTGGCAAAGAATTGATCGACCTTTTCATCAAAATATCTCACCAACCACATTTGTTTATATAAATCTGCTAATCTCTCATGACTAATCTGTCCAGGCAAAGTGATTTGTTTTTGCATTTATTCTCTCCCCTTTACATTTGTTCTTATGTGTTACATTTGTAATTATCATACGTTTAAGTATCATTGAAGTCAAGCATTTCTCTTTCATTTTTAAGCGTTTTCATCTTTTATCAGAAAAAAAGAGAAAGGCAAAGCCCTTTTCTAAAGAACTTCTCTTTCTCTTCCAATCTCTTACGTTCTCATTCATCTGGATACATCATGATTTTGACACTCTCACCTTCAGGGTGCCTTGCGCATTCTATCGCCTGAAGGAGCTGACTTAACGGATAACGGTGCGTCACCATCTTTTCTGTGTTGACTACTTTTGCCCTTAGAAGTTCAAGGGCTTCACGATAGTGATAAGGATGCGAGGAATAGGCTCCTACGACTTTCACTTCATCATGGAAAAACCGATCAGCCGGAATGGAGACGTCTCCCTTTGGAAAATGAGCAAACACTAAAATCGTTCCACCTCTCGCTACCGCTTGAAACGCTTCTTTTAAAAGCGCACTGCTCCCAACAGATATCATGACGAGGTCTGCTCCCTTTCCATTTGTTTCTCTCATGACCCGGTCTTCCACCGGCTCAGAGGCTGGATGAAAAGCAACATCTGCACCTAAATTTCTCGCTTGCAGCAGCCGGTTCTCATTCACATCCGTTATCATCACTTTCCCAGCCAAGTAATGTTTGGCGAGCTGTAGTTGGATACAGCCAATTTGCCCTGCTCCAAGGATCAGCACAGAATCTCCTGGATGAACAGGTGCTCGTTCAAACCCGTGGAGGCAGCAGGCGACTGGCTCCACCATTGCCCCTTGCTCATATGAGACGTCCTTCGGGAGCTTGCCCATTGTGTGCTTGACATGCAATGCAGGTACGCGGATATACTCTGAAAACCCGCCTGGCTCTACATTAGTGGCTGCAAACTGCGGACACATTGTATAAAATCCCTTTTGACAAAAGTCACAGGTAAAGCAAGGCACATGGTGCGCAACATAAACCCTGTCTCCCGTTCGGATATTTGTCACATGCTTTCCGGTTTCAACAATATCACCAGCTATTTCGTGCCCTAGCACCGTTCCAGAGGGTACCGTCTCATGTGTTGCCTTGTAAATATCCGTTCCACATAAGCCGCAGGCACGCATTCTTAATAGCACTTCATCATCACCAATCGCAGGCCGGTTCCGCTCCTCATACCGAATGTTCTCTGAAGAATAAAAGACAGCTGATTTCATGTAGCTGCATCCTCCTTTTCATCACCCTTCGCAAAATCCTGCAACGTTTGCACAAGCTGCTTGTACTCACTCATCTCACTGGATATCCAGTAACGTCCTCCGAATATGCGCGATGGGCCCACCCTGACATAGACTTTCCCGATATGAGGATATGGCTTGATAAAAAGCTTTCCTTTAATATCAGAGACCGCATATGTGTGCCATCTGCCAAAAGCGCCGATTTTCAGCTTATCTTCACTAATGATGACGTTTGTCGGCTGGTTCAGTCCAGTAAAACTAGAAAGCATGAGGATAGGCAGCGTATAAACGCCTAACACAGCTAACGGCTCAGGTCCTGCTGACATTAACGTATAAAGAGACCAGAGGAAAAACAGACAGATGAGCACGGCTGGAAGAAAAATAGACAACACTGCAGACGTTCGGCTATAAGCATGATGCTGCATGAGACGTCCTCCTTTCAGGTAAATGGAAGGAGCCGCGAAAGCTCCTCAATGGAATGAGTGTTTACTTAATATGATCGATGATTTTTTCAATATCATCTTCAATGCCAAATCCGGTTAAAAAGGATAATGTTTGAATCACAGGCGTTCCTTTCGTATCACTCACTGGCGTGGTCGTCACGATTAAATCGGCGCCCTCCGCTTTTTGCGGGACTTCAGATGCCTTACACTGTTCCACCACAACATCATATCCTTTTTCCTTTAACGTCTCTTCAACCTTTTTTGCAACAACCGTTGAAGTTGCAACCGCCGTTCCGCATGAAACCAATATTTTCTTTGCCATAAGAATCCCTCCAGCTCGTTTATTGTTCTTTCTGATCTAAGCCCATTTCTTTCGCATACTGCTTTTTAATATCATTTCGCACCCAGTACCATAGAAGCGCATAAGCCAGAGCACAGATGATGGCTGCAATAAAGTACGGGTTGCTCGGATCAAGAAGTCTCACCATGATCCAAGGAATGACGTGGGAACCAAGGTCAATACCTGAAATCATGTTGGCCCCTTCTGGGAAATCAAAGCCGACTGCTTTCCCCATTGTTGTCGCAAGCGGTGCGAGATTCGTTGCGATAAAGAAGACAATCATCAATGTAAAAATGCTGTTAATAAGACCGCGAATAATATTTCCACGAGCGGCTGCTACTGCCCAAACAACTGTAAATGGAAGAACCGATAAGTCTGCAAACGGGAGCATACCATTGTAAGGCAGAACGACAGCAAGTAAAATCGTAATCGGCACCATGAGAAGGGCTACCGCCATATTCGCCGGATGACCAATCACAATCGCTGTATCTAAACCAATATAGACATTTTTCCCAGGGAAACGCTTTTGAATATAAGAACGAGCGCCCTCAGAGATTGGAATAAGACCTTCCATTAATAACGCAACCATTCTTGGCATTAGTACAAGAACTGCTGCCATTTGAATACCAAGCGTCATGACGCCTTTCGCATCATAGCCGCCTAGAAGACCAATAATGATACCAAGTATGAGACCCATCACAAGCGGTTCGCCAAAAATGCCAAAACGTTTCTTCAATGTTTCTGGATCAGCATGAATTTTGTTTAAGCCAGGGATCTTGTCAATGATACGGTTGGACGCATACATAAGCGGCGCGAAGTTGACCGTTTCAGCATGAGCCATCGATACGCCTTTTAATCCAAAATGGTGTTCGATTGTCGGTGCCGTCCAATCGGCTAATTTAAGCGTGATAGCAGAGACGATTAAACCAACAGCAAGGGCCAAGAACATATTATGATAAGCGTAGTAAGTCACAGAGGCTGCGAAAATCAAATGCCAGAAGTTCCAAATATCCACATTCAGCGTTTTCGTAAAGTTAACGGACAATAAGATGACATTTAACAAAAGCACAAGAGGAATCATCAAAGGGGCAACGGGTGTACCAAAGGATATAGCAGCTCCAATCGGCCATCCAACATCCAAAATATCGAGCTTTAGCCCAAGGGAATTAACCATGGCTTTTGCTGCTGGCCCAAGGCCGCTCACAAGCAAATTAATGACAAGATTGACACCGACAAAGCCAATGCCGATCGTAATACCGGCTCGGAAGGATTTCTTAAAGCCTTGCCTTAAAATCATACCGAAAATCGTCATAATAATCGGGAGCATAATAGTTGGCCCAAGGTCTAATATAAAATCGACAGCTTGCTTGATCATACATCCACCTCCTGGATTTTTCAGATAAAACGCTTACATTTTTTTGTGAAAGGCTATTGGTTTAATTCTTGCTCAAGCACGTCAACCGCTTCTTCATACGATGTCATGTGAGACAGCCTCGTCATCACTTCTTCTTTTCTAAAAAGTGTCATGAGCTTCTCTAACATCACGAGCTGCTTACTAGGTTCAGAGATTGCTAGGACGAACACAATTTTGGCTAGCACAGTTTCATCAGGGCTCCCCATCTTGTGAAACATAACAGGTTCCTTTAAAGTGGCTACACTAATCGCAGGTTTGTTCACATGCTCAGGATCTGTATGTGGAATCGCTACCCCAAAGGTCGCCAGTGGAAGGCCTGTAGGATATGTTTTTTCTCTTTCAAGCACGGCAGGTAAAAAGCTCGATTTAATGTATCCTCCCGCTTCTAATCGTTCTGCTAAATATGTGGTCACCTCCTCTCTCGAAGATGCATCGTACTGCAGCTTGATCAGCTGTTCATCTAACTCAAACAAGTTGTTCAAACAACCACCCCTTTCATTTGGCATAAATATGAACACATGTAACAAAAAGAAAGAACATTTTGGAATAAAACCTTATATAAAGCGCTTACAATTACACATCCTAAAAAATGTTCAATGTTGTTACCTTTGTAAAGATATTATAATATTCGAAATTATAAGTCAATGTTCCTAAGAAAAATCTTATAAAAAAAGATGATGTCTTTGCTTCATCTTTCTTCAAATCTGCTCTACTTCTTATTAAATGTGACTTCCTCTCTCTAAAAGCTCATGTACTTGCTCTTTGATGTCAGCAACAACCTTGTCATTCATACGCAAAAAAAGCCCTTAGCCATTGAAATACATCACAGTCCTGTACTTCAAATGGCCAAGAGCCTTCGGTTGTCTGATCAACTATGTATGATTCAAACTATTCTCAGTTTTCTACTCTGTTTTCCTTATATTTAGACAAAAAAGAAACGCCATCCTCAAGAGGCGCTTCTTTTCCCGGGAAATGTTCTTAATCGGCAGAGAGTTTTAAATTGACGCCAACAGCAGTCCCGTTTCTCGAGGAGTCAGCCACTCCAGTAAAGGTTCCTGCTTTTCGATCAATGAGTAGAGCTTGAACATTTCCTATATCAATAGGCGAGCTGCCAAAACGATGCCCCATATCATTAAGCTTTGTTCTCACATCGAGAGGGACACCTACTTCATAACGATAAGAAGTTGGGCTGTTTGTATAAATCCTTGGTTCTTCAACTGCATCCTGAAGCTCCATGTCATATTCAAGCAAATTCAATATGGTTTGTGAAACAGAAGCAATGATGGTCGTTCCTCCCGGTGAACCTACTGTCATGACAGGCTCGTTATCTTTAAATATGATGGTCGGTGTCATACTGGATAATGGACGTTTATTCGGCTGAACTTCATTTGCTCCGCCAGGTCTTGCATCAAAATCTGTTAGTTCATTGTTTAAGAAAAATCCATATTCCGGGACGAGAATCCCTGTACCAAATAACTGTTCAATGGTTGTTGTGAATGACACAACATTTCCCCACTGATCGGCAACAGTAAAATGTGTGGTCTCACCAATGGTTTTATCTTCTGGCTGCGGGACAATAGGGGATGGGGTTTTTTCATCCTCATACGCCCATGGATCTCCTTCTTTCGGGTTACGATTCATTTGATCTAATTCAATAAGAGAGGCTCTTTCTGAAATGTAATCATCGTCTAATAGTCCTTTTAGTGGAACATCTACGAATTCGGGGTCGCCGGCATATGCAGCACGGTCAGCATAGGAGAGATGCATCGTTTCAGCAAGCAGCTGATATTTTTCGAATGATTTGGGGTCATATTGAGATAGGTTAAAGTGATCAAGTATTTTGAGCATTTGCAGCATAAACACCCCGCCTGAGCTTGGTGGAGGCATACTTGCAAGCTGATATCCTTTATAGTCTCCCCAGATAGGCTTGTCAGTCTTGACCTCATAACGATCAATGTCATCAGTTGTCATCGTTCCGCCAAAATCTTGGACTGTATTTGCAAGTGCCTTTGCTACTTTTCCTTCATAAAATGCTTTGCTTCCTTTTTTCGCAATGAGCTTAAATGTTTTTGCAAGACCTGGCTGAACTAGGAGGTCCCCTTCTTTGAGCGGCTGATCATCTGGAAGAAAGATTGGCGCTGCGGCCGTTTTTTTCAATTTTCCTTGATGATCATCAATGGCTTTTGCCAGGACAGAATCGATTTCAAATCCATCCTCTGCAAGCTGAATGGAAGGCTTAATCAATTCCTTCATCGAGCGGGTCCCCCACTTATCTAATGCCGCCTCAAGACCTTTTACAGTCCCTGGAACACCAACAGCATTACCGTGTGTGGATCGCTCAGCGAACGGGATGACTTTCCCCTCATCTGTTAAAAACATGTCTGGTGTTGCGCCTTGTGGTGCTCTTTCTCGACTATTGATGATGGATGTTTCTTTAGTCTTCCCATCATAAACCATCATAAATCCTCCGCCGCCAATTCCAGACATCATTGGCTCTGTCACATTCAGTGCGTACTGGATGGCAACAGCAGCGTCAACAGCGTTTCCACCTTTCTTTAAAACATCTGCCCCCACTTCTGATGCGAGCGGATGGGCAGTAGCCACCATGCCATCTTTCCCAACAGCTACTTTATTCCCATGAGTTTCGGTTGCAGTGACCTGACTGACAGGCAGAAAAAACGAGAAAACCAGCAGACATATGGACAAAATAGTTAAAGAAATGCGTTTCATACACAACACCCCTTCCATATTCTTACTTTGACCATACCGACTTCTTGACCAGAATACAATAGATTATTCTAAAATTTCTAAAATTTTCATTCTATCATCCTATATTCATCAAATATAAAGCGGATTTTCAAAACATATGACATACTTACTCAGTAGGGATAAAGACACTATACTTCCATGTATTTGATTTCACGGTATAATAAACACATCACAAAGGGGGAAGAATGATGAATCAGAAAAGCACCTTATTTTGGGAAACATATTGGGAAGAAAAATCAGAAAGTGCACCAATTGACGCGTCTGTTTCCGCTTGGGCATTTGGAGCAGACCCAGATCATTTGCTTGACCTTGTTCTGCGAGGGAAAAAAACAGCGACTTGTTCTGGACACCTTTTTTACGAAAAGGAACAGGAGCCGCTTCCAAAGGCAGGACAATATGCGGTCATTTTGGACAGCCATGACGAACCAAAAGCCATCATAGAGATCACGCATGTAGATGTCATGCCAATGAATGAGGTTCCAGAATCATTTGCACAAGCAGAAGGTGAAGGCGATCTTTCATATAACTATTGGTACAGAGCCCATCAAGAATTTTTTACAGAAGCACTCAAACCGTAC
Source organism: Bacillus sp. NMCC46 (assembly GCF_002998465.1). NCBI lineage: Bacteria > Bacillati > Bacillota > Bacilli > Caryophanales > Bacillaceae > Bacillus > Bacillus sp. NMCC46. The sequence goes on from NZ_PVQZ01000001.1 coordinate 733,714, forward strand.
GGATTAGAATTTAAAGAAGACATGCTCCTTGTTTGCGAGCGATTTAAACTTGTTTATTCAGCTTCTTAAGCTTTAAGCGGCGCCAAAAATGGACCGCTTTTTTCATTTCTTTTCTCCTTTCTGAAAAAGGTGTGTTGAGAACACATCTTTAGGTCAGAATAAGATCAAATAGAAAAAGTGAAGAAATTTTCGACTACACCTGTTTTTTTTCGACAAAAGAATATATAATTATTTGATGTGTGCATTGTCTCATTTATACAATGGAGGGTTTTTACATGTTAAAAAGGAAAAAAGACAAGTTTTCCGTCTTGTTAACGGAAATTGCTAAAAATTTAGATGAAACTGCTGAGTATTTTGTTAGCTATAAAGTAACAAATCAAACCACTCTGAAAGAATTTTCTGACACATTGAAGGAATATGAGACAAAAGGTGATAATCATGTTCATACTATGATTAAAGAGCTGAACAAAGCCTTTATTACACCGATTGAACGTGAAGACATTCTTCAATTGACGAATAGCCTCGACGATGTTTTAGATGGAATTGAGCATTTTTCAGCGACAATGGAAATTTATTCAATGACAAGCTCTGACGAACATATCGACAAATTCAGCCACTACATCAGAGAATGTGCAAAGGAAATTTTAATTACAATTGATTTACTGGCTGAAAATCGCTTAAAAGATATTCAACCACACGCAATCAAAATCAAAGAGATCGAGCATAATTGTGACAATCTTTATCGTAAATCACTAAAGAACTTGTTTGGAAAAGAAACTGATCCAATCAAGGTCATTCAATACAAAGAAATTTACGAAACACTTGAAGAAATCGCTGATTCCTGTCAAAGTGTTGCCAACAATCTAGAAACAATCATTATGAAGAATGCGTAACGGGGTTAGTTAAACATGGACACATTACTCATCCTTACCATATTTATTGTCATTTGTGCACTTGCTTTTGATTTCATCAACGGATTTCACGATACAGCAAATGCCATTGCCACTTCGGTTTCAACAAAGGCGTTAAAGCCTAGACATGCTATTATTATGGCAGCGTTCATGAACTTCTTAGGAGCAATGACATTTACAGGTGTGGCAAAGTCCATCACAAAAGACATCGCAGATCCTTTTACACTTCAAAACGGTTCTGTTGTCATTTTGGCTGCTTTAATTGCGGCCATTACTTGGAACTTGCTTACTTGGTATTACGGGATTCCGAGTAGTTCTTCACATGCACTGATCGGATCAATTGCAGGTGCTGTTATTGCCTCTGCTGGTTTTGGCGCTTTAAACTATTCGGGATTCATTAAAATCATTCAAGCACTATTGCTTTCACCTATCCTAGCTTTCGTATTGGGATATATCGTGTATACCATTATCAAATTTGTATTCAGAAACAACAATCTCGCAAAAACAAATAAACAATTCCGACGTGTTCAAATTTTAACTGCTGCACTGCAATCGTATACCCACGGAACAAACGATGCGCAAAAAGCGATGGGAATTATTACGATGGCTTTAATTGCAGGTAATTTGCATACAACAGACGACATTCCATTCTGGGTACAATTCTCTTGTGCGCTTGCAATGGGACTAGGTACTTCTATTGGCGGCTGGAAGATTATTAAAACAGTCGGCGGTAAAATTATGAAAATTCGTCCAGTAAACGGAGTATCTGCCGATTTAACGGGTGCAGCGATTATCTTCGGTGCGACATTTATTCACTTACCTGTTAGTACCACTCACGTGATCTCATCTTCTATTCTAGGTGTAGGTTCTGCACACAGAGTAAAAGGAGTAAACTGGGGTACGGCAAAACGCATGCTTGTCACTTGGGTGATCACATTACCGATTTCAGGAACTCTAGGGGCTCTTATATACTTTGTGTTAAATGCGATTATCTAATATCAAAGACCTGTCTGACAGGTCTTTTTTTATTTGCCCGCACACTTCAACACCTTGTTCCTACAAGCCATTTTTTCATGAAGCAGGGTTTCCAATCATATCCATAGAAATAAATAAGTATCCATCTGTCTATGGGAGAGAAGAACATGCTACTATTTTTTCAATTGACCGTGTGGTTATTGCTAGGTGCCCTTGCTGTATATGTATTTGCCGTATGGCGTTTTGAACAAAAAGTAAAAGAAAAGATGTTTGCCATTCGAAAAACGTGGTATTGGATTTATGTAGCTGGTGCTGTTGTGTACTGGACAAATGACCCTTCTTCAATCTTCACCGATTGGATGCACTACTTGATTATTGCTGTTTTTTTTGCATTAACCGATGCATTCATCTTTCTCAGCTCCTATATTAAAAAACTCGGAAATCACGAACTGGAAACCGACACCCACCAACTCCTAGAACAAAATAACGATCTACTTCATTCTTACCTCAACAAACTAAAAACGTACCAATACCTATTGAAAAACGAACCGATCCATGTATATTATGGAAGTGTAGAGGCATATATAGAGGGAATTGAACGGCTCATTTATTCTTTTGCCGACAAGATGAATATTCAAGCGGTTCTTTGTCCATACGATACGCAGGAACAAAAAGATGACCTGCTGCGGACTCTTGACCAGCGAGCTCTTATTCAGGCGAAGCTTGACAGGCAGGAAGTCTATTACGATGATTTCGGCAAATTGGTGCTCATCCCGTTTTCTGTAGCAGATGATCACTTTGTCATTAAGCTCACCTCTGATGAGATTGTCACTGAGTTCGACTATTTATTAATGACGTCACTTACAACAATTTATGACCTAATCTTGCCTGACGAAGAGGAAGGTGATGAAGATGGACCACGCACTTCAAGGGAATAACAACAATCGCAAGAAAAACCCTTTTAAGATTTTAAAGAAAAAGCACCATATCAGTATGGCGGATTACAAAGTAAGCCCCCATACAGAGCGTATTTTCAAAAAGAATGAACAGCTCTTGGATGAGTATAAAAATAAAAGGGCTTGATTACACTAAAGGACGCGGAACAAAATCCGCGTCCTGCTTCCATTTTTACATAAATTTGCATACAATAATCTATACGCTGCAACGATTGAGGTGCCAATAAATGAAAAAGAAAATCAAACAATTGAGATATGTTCAGTTTGCTGAATATAAGTCGTCGCCTTATATTCGTCGATTAAATGAACAAAGTGAAACAGTCATCCAATCATACAAACAGAAACACTCACTTATTTAACAGCTCCAGAAGCTTCTCCTTCGTTTTAGGGCCGTATACCCCATCACTTGTCAGACCATTCATCAGCTGAAAACGCGCTACGGCGTTCGCCGTTTTTTCTCCGAAAACTCCGTCGATCCCTTTATTTGCAGCTGCTTTATCAGGATAAAAATAAACAGCAGCAAGCGCTTGTTGAACGAGGCGTACGTGCTCTCCCTTTGTCAATGGAGACGTCACCTTTAAAACCCCATCTGGCAGCTCATACATGCTCTTTGCATCGTTACGATAAATTTTGAGAACCTGTCCAATTTGAATCTTATTCGGATCACTAATGTCATTCCACTTCTGTAAATCTTGAACTGTGACCCCATGAGCTTTCGCAATACTCGTTAACGTATCTCCGCTTTTAACGACATACGTGATGACCGGCTCCGGATCTTCTGCCGTTTCAATCCCTTTTTTAAATTCATCCCATGTAGAAAGAAGCTGGCGTGGACATGCTTTTCCAGACCAGTACTGATGTGTGACCACGTTTGCTAGCGGCATGTGATGTTCTTTTAATAGCTTTTGAATAAGCCATTGTGCATGTTTGACCGCTTGCTGAAAATTTCCATCTTCATTCTCACAAATTTCAATTCCGATCGACTTCCGGTTACCATTCCCATGTCCATCCCCTGCATGCCAGCCATTTTCATTTAACGGCAGATGCTGAAAGATTTCATGATCATCCACTGTAAAATGCCAGCTCACCTCTGTCGCTGGGCGTTTTACATAGGCCGCATGACTTTTCGCATCCGCTCCCTTTGACGTGTTTGCTGTGTTATGCACCGTCACATACTCCGGTGTCATCGCATATCCTGGGCGGTTTCCGTTTCCAACTGGAATAAAATCTTGATAAATTTGTACCATGTTCTGCACTCCCTTTTGCTAGATTGAATTGATCTTTCTCATCAATCGGTGGCGTTCGTAAGACAATACTTGTTTGTTTTCATGAGAAGACTATGGTAAAATTTGAATTCAATCACTCTTTTTAGTAGTGGAAAGTGCAAAAATACAGAAAAAAACAGGAATTACTTCCATTTTTCCTTGAATTTATGTTAAAATTGTTAAAAATAAACCGATATAAAAAGTAAGTAATAGCTCAATTAGATATTTAGTCCTATATGGACTTTTCTTTTACGCCAAAAATAGAACATACGTTTGTATGGAGGTTTTTTAAATGACTGGTTTTTTAACCCATTTAGAAGAAGATATTAAGCGGTTATATGCTCAATTACAAATAAGCGGTCCTGCTTATAGAGAGATGCAAAGGATCGCTTCTGAATTTCATGTATGGGTCCACTACGAGGAGACTGGCAGCATGATGATCCAACATCAAGGTCTTTACAGTATTATATTAAACAGATCCCTATCACCTGAAGAACAATGGCAGGATTTTGCCCACGAGCTTTGTCATGTGCTAAAGCATACAGGCAATCATTTCAAAATGAACAAACTTTTTCGAGAACTGCAGGAGTTTCAGGCAAAACAATTCATGTATCACTTTTGTGTTCCAACCTTTATGCTGCTGCAAATGAAGCTTCCAACCCTTCGGCAGCAAGCCATTTTGCATATTGCTCAAACGTTTCACGTCACCAGAGCTTTTGCTGAAAAGCGGCTTGCCTTATTCGAACAGCGAAAAGCAGGCATTCGCTTTCAACAGGAGTTTACGTCTTATTTAATGAAAGCAGAAAGGGTCGCAGAAAAAGAAGCCGTTTATCAAACGTAAATACTCGGACATAAAACGATAAAAGTTTATTCATAAAGAGCTAATACTTGTTTGAGTACATTTGTGTATCGATAAAATTGTTCAGTTTGTGTATCACGCCGATAGCGACGCCTAAAGTCTTGAAAAAATGCTCTTCTTTGCGCCTGACTAATTTCAAGTTGTACACTTTTTCCCGTCAGACATTGGTTATTAATATTATCAGGATGTGTTCCAGAAAAACGATCAGATTCAGATAGCAGCAATGCGTGAAAGCCATTTAGCGTTAAACGTTTCACAGTTTCTGCCGCTCTTTCTCTATCCGTACCTCCCACTAACGTTTGAAGCACCTCTGTTTCTCCGTAACCATGGAGTGCAAACGTATAATGATGGGTATGCACCTGTGAAAGGCAAACCGGCTCATCAAAACGTGTACTTGTAATATGAAGAACATGATTGCCTTTTACTTTAAGGCCTTCAAATAAATACATAGAATAATCACTAGATATTTCATGAATGAGCTCACTCACGCCGGATTCAATTCCTCCGGCATGAGGCGACAAAACCAGAAGCTGGTCACCTTTCCGCTCGTGAAGAATTCGATAATCAATTCCTATTCTTTCATGAGCGGAAAGCTCTTCATAACTTTGATACGTATCGATGATTTGTCTCATGTCATCTGCCCCATTTCTCTATATGAGCATAAGTCTACTGATCCCTTATTCTTTTGTAAAGAGGTTTCGAATCAAATACACCACTTGAATTCTTCCTTAAATTTTCCTTACATTTACGGCTTTCTGTTGAATTTTGAGAAAAAATGACCGATAATTGAAATGAATAGAACTTTTGGACTATATGAATCTTTTTGTATTCTCTCTCATAAATTAGAAATATTGTGATCTACATCTGGAGGAATTTTTCATGTTAAAAAAGAAAACCACCCTCATCCTTATCATCTTACTCCTTAGCTTCGCTGGCATTATTTATTGGAAATGCTTCTCTCTTCAAGGCGTGTCTCACGGAACATTCATCCGCTCGATGTCATCACCTGACGGAATGTACATCATCAACACCTATCAGCATAGCGGAGGAAAGCTAAAGGAAAACGCAGTTAGAGCAGAAATTGAAAACAAACTGACCCACCGTAAGAAGACGATTTACTGGAAATACCCTGACAAAGACCCTCTCATCAAATGGAAAAACGGACAGCTTGTTCAAATTGGACATGAGTTTTTAAATGTGGTGAAGGGCGACACGTATGATTATCGCTTTGATCAGAACAAGAGAAAATAGCGCATCAAAAAAACGAATCCCTCTTGGATTCGTTTTTTACGTTGACATCACATGCTGCATGAATTCTTTCATTTCTTTACTTACGATCGTCAATCGTTCCACAATTCCGCTAAACTCTGTTACAAGTAAAGCCTGTTCCGATGAAGAACCTTTCATGTGGTCCATACTTTCAAGTAATGTATGTATATTGGAGGAAATTCCTTGTAATGAGCTTTCAAGTGTTTGCTGCGTTTGTAAGGTCATTTCCTCACTTGAGCAGAAAGCCATCACCCATTTAACGCCCTATACAAAACCAAAAGGATTTAGAGTCCCTTCTTGCGTGAAACATCACTATGAACAAATGCACGATTGGCCAAGTGAATTATTGGTGATGGGCGCTGCCTTGTGTACGTCAGATCCTATTCATGGGCAAGGAATGACAAAGGCCGCGCTCGAAGCACAAATTCTTGAGCGTATGCTCAAACAAGCACAAAAAAAGAAGCAGCTATCTTTTGAAAAGGACACATTACAAAAAATGCAGCACGCGAATGAACTTGGCTGGTGGCTTTGCGCGATTGCTGATCTGGCGTGGAACGGCGTCGAGTTAAAAGGAGAAACAGCCATTCCCCACTTGACGTTCGTACAAGGATTTTTAAATCGCTACGTGCAATACGCCATTGTCACAAAACAGCCTGAACGTCTTGAAGCGTATCACCGGATGCATTCTTTCTTAACAGAACCGAGAGACATCCTCAACTTAGAACAGCTGCATGACATGATTCAATCCAACGCCTCTGGAGAAACTGCTGAATGGTGGAGTCAGTGGGATAAAGAGGATGATGAAGGCAATCGAGCTTTTTTCCATGAAGCGGTTCCTGCAGCACCTGCTTTCATTAGATTGAAACAAAAAAAGCCCCTTCATGGGGCTTTTTCATTAACGTAATAATTGAAGTACGTTTTGCGGCTGTTGGTTTGCTTGTGCTAGCATCGCTTGAGACGCTTGAGAAAGAATGTTGTTCTTTGTGAACTCACTCATTTCTTTCGCCATGTCCACGTCACGAATACGAGACTCAGCGGCTGTTAAGTTTTCAGCAGAAGCACCAAGGTTGTTGATTGTGTGCTCTAGACGGTTTTGTACTGCACCAAGTGCTGAACGTTGTTTAGATACTGCGCCGATTGCTTCATCAATTTTTGCTACTTCGACGTCAAAGTCAAAACCATCTTCATTCACTTTAATATCTTTGACAGTCAAGGTTTCAGCGTCCATTTTGCCGATCTGTACGTTGATATTTTGTTCAATGTTTGCGCCAATTTGAAATTGGAATCCATCTTCAACGCTACCATCCAACAGATTCTTTCCGTTGAATGCTGTACGCTGAGAAATCCCATCAATTTCATCTACCAAAGCAGTGAGCTCTTCTTGAATCGCTGTTAAATCTTCTGTTTGTTGAGTCCCAACGTTACCCGCTTGAACTGTTAATTCACGCATACGTTGAAGGATCGCATGTGTTTCAGTTAATGCACCTTCAGCTGTTTGAATAAGAGAAATACCATCTTGTGCGTTTTTAGATGCCATTTCTAATCCGCGGATTTGTCCACGCATTTTTTCAGAGATTGCTAGACCTGCTGCGTCATCTCCTGCACGGTTGATGCGAAGACCAGAAGACAGCTTCTCCATGTTCTTTTGCCCTGCTCCATTGTTTGCAGACAAACGGTTCAGTGTGTTAAGTGCTGCGATATTGTGGTTAATTCTCATTTCCTATTACCTCCATGTGTTTGAACCAATTGAACATCCTTGCCCAAAAGTTCTAAATTAGAATTTTTTTGTAAGCCTTACAATCCATTTATCGAACCTGTATGGAATTTGTTTAATAAAAAAGGAATAAATAAGGTAAAAGTCTCATTGGTTATGATCGTTTCGCTAGAGTATGCCAAATTTAAAGGTTATTTTTCATAATTTATCAGAGGGATTTAAGGATCATAAGACTGGAGAAAATGCGAAGAAAAAAACAGCATAAAAAAAGCCCCATAAAAGGGGCTCTTCATTAACGTAGTAATTGAAGTACGTTTTGTGGCTGTTGGTTCGCTTGTGCAAGCATTGCTTGTGAAGCTTGAGAAAGAATGTTGTTCTTTGTGAACTCACTCATTTCTTTCGCCATGTCAACGTCACGGATACGAGACTCAGCAGCTGTTAAGTTTTCAGAAGATGCACCAAGGTTGTTAATTGTGTGCTCTAGACGGTTTTGGACCGCACCAAGTTTAGCACGTTGAGATGAAACTTGATTGATAGCTGAATCAACAATCTTAAGTTGAGTATCAAATCCAACATCTGCTGCGTCTGCTGCATTAGTTGCAAAAGCTGTTACATCCAAATCTTTAATCGATTGGTTTGCAGTGATGCCACCAGCACCATCATCAACGCCTAATGCATCCGCACCCATATCTTGAATGTTAACTTTGATTTGTTGCGTACCATTTGCGCCAATCTGGAAAACTAAAGATGGATCAGCTGCTGCTGGTGGAGTTGAAGCTTTATAGTCACCATTTAACAGTTTTTTACCGTTGAACTCTGTACGATCAGACACACCATCAATCTCTTCAATTAAAGCATCCATTTCATCTTTAATTGCAGTTAAGTCTTCATCTTGCTGTGTACCAGTGTTTCCAGCTTGAACCACTAGTTCACGAACACGTTGAAGGATTGAGTGAGTTTCAGTCAATGCACCTTCAGCTGTTTGAATAAGAGAGATACCGTCTTGTGCGTTTTTAGAAGCCATTTCTAATCCGCGGATTTGTCCACGCATTTTCTCAGAGATTGCAAGACCAGCTGCGTCATCTCCTGCACGGTTAATTTTAAGACCAGAAGAAAGCTTCTCCATGTTCTTTTGGCTCGCACCGTTGTTTGCAGACAAACGGTTCAATGTGTTAAGTGCTGCGATATTGTGGTTAATTCTCATTTCCTATTACCTCCATGTATGTGGGACCTGACAGACGTCCTTGTCTGAAAAAAGTCCTTTATTCTAGGGCTTATCAACCCTGACAATTCTATTATCGGATGTTGTTATAGGATGTTTAGCAGATTTTTAAAAAAATATCGCATTTTTCTCATGACGTTAATCCTAATTTTAACAATCCTATAAAAACAAAAGCTGCTGATCTATAATCAGCAGCTCTATCGTTTTATGATATCAGTATTGCTTGATATCAAACATTAAGATATTTGGATACACCACATAATCCTTCTTACTTGCGAAAGGACCTTTATTGTGTTCATCATTGATTTCATAGAAGTTCATACCAATTCCAAAGCTTCTTTCTTTATACCAGTTAAGAAAATCGTTGATTTCTTTCGTTGATAGCAAATAATCCTTTTGCAGTCCGTTTATCATGGTAATTGAAAGTATACCTTTTGTTGCTTCTTCACCAGGTTTTGTTCCGTCTTGATCTTTCGGTTCTTCGCTTGTTCCATCATCTGGTTTTGTTCCGTCTTGATCTTTCGGTTCTTCGCTTGTTCCATCATCTGGTTTTGTTCCATCTTGATCTTTTGGTTCTTCTGTTGTACCATCACCTGGCTTTGTCCCGTCCTGATCTTTCGGTTCTTCTGTTGTTCCGTCATCAGGCTTTGTTCCGTCCTGATCTTTCGGTTCTTCTGTTGTTCCGTCATCAGGCTTTGTTCCGTCCTGATCTTTCGGTTCTTCTGTTGTTCCGTCATCAGGCTTTGTTCCGTCCTGATCTTTCGGTTCTTCTGCTGAACCATCGTCTGGCTTTGTTTCACCTTCAGCAATTTGCAAGTCTTTTAATGAGATAGAGATTACTGATTTGAAGTTGCTTTTAACGTATTTAAAATTATAATATTCTTTGAAATTCCTTCCACCTATGATATATATCATCCCATCAAGTGTTACAGCACTTGATCCAACTCTAGCTTCAGGCAATTCATTTATACTTTTTTTTACAGAATTAGAATTCACATCATAATACTGTGTATATGGTAATATTGGGCTGGATCTGTCAACGCTATGCTGACCGCCTACCATAAATAATTTTCCCTGATATGTTGTAAACGCTGCTCCTACTTGATAAAACTCCAACTTTGATTTTGTTCGTACCCACTGATTTGTTTCAATGTTATATTCATATATTTGGGTATTTTGGGTTCCTCTATATCCGCCTGTAGCATAAATTTTATTGTTAATGACTTCTGACATAGACATCCCAGTAAAACTCTGAGGAAACATTTTTAATTGTTGCCATTTATCCGTTTTTGTATCATAACTGTAAAAATTATGTTCTTGATGAGGACTTTTACTCGTTGCAAGAATATAAATTTTTCCGTTTTCTCCAGTCGCAATAATATCTCCATTTGTCACAGCAAAAGTTGGTATTAGGATTGGTTTTTCCGACCATGTATCGGATTCTGTATCATAAATATCAATCGTTTTTGTGCTATCTTGATATGCTCCTCCAATGACATATACTTTTTTACCTATCGCCACTGCCGCGCTATCTGTTCTTTCTCTTGGCATATCAGCTTTTGAGATCCACTCATTTTTGTGAGGATCATACATGTAGGTATTTTTATTACTATGTGATTTTTCACTACTTCCCCCAAAAACAAAAATCTTTCCATCTACTACTGCGGAACTAGAATGAAGTCTCTCTTCTGGTAAGTCCGCTCGCTTCGTCCAGCCATTTGTCTCTGCTGCATGAGCTTTTAACGGATGAATTGTAACCATCATAAAAATGGTCAAAAGCACTAACAATAATCCTTTTTTCATCGTTTCTTTCCCCCATATCTTGAATTTCCCTCCTTTTATCGACATATTTGTAATAAAATTTAATTTTTATCATAATAAGCATTTCCCTCTATTTCCCCTCACACATACATCACCGGCGTCGATATTTTAATAATCTTTCCGCCTCGACGATAAAACCTTGGGACGCGGCGGCTTAAGGTGGCGATGACTTCGTAGTTGATTGTATTGAGCATTTCAGCAATTTCATCAACAGAAATTTCTCCGTCTTTTTGACGACCATATATGACGACTTCCTCGCCTTGCTTTGCTTTCATTTCTCCTAAACTGATCATCGTCATATCCATTGTGACTCGGCCAGCAATCGGCATTCGTTTGCCGCGGAAAAGCATAAATCCCCGATTTGATAAAGCACGTGAGTACCCATCTGCGTAACCGATCGGTATGGTGGCAATGATTTCATCAGGTTTTGCTACATAAGTTGCACCATAGCTGACGGTCCTTGGCTCTGTCACCATTTCCTTCACGAACGCAATCCTTGCTTTTAAACTGAGAGCGGGCTCTAGCTGAACAGCGTCTAAGCTTTCAATGTATTGCGAGGGATACAGCCCATATAGCCCGATGCCCAGCCGAATCATATCGGCGCTAAATTCAGGGAACGCGATGGCAGCCGCTGTATTGTTCATATGTACGGTCGGCAGCTTAATTCCTTGTTTTTTCAAAAACCGAAGAAAATCAATAAAAATGCTGTGCTGCAGCAGCGTGAAATCAGGGTCAGGCTCATCTGCAGTGGAGAAATGCGTAAAAATCCCGTCCCATCTAAGATTTCCACTCTTTTCAAGTGCTTCCACCACTCCTAACAGCTCTTCCTTCGTTCGTACACCTAATCGCCCCATCCCTGTGTCGACATTGACATGAATCCCAAGCCGGCGCTGACTATCTTCTTCCGCTAAGATCTCATTTGCTTCAACAATCCAGTCTTCTCGAAGGCCGGAGAGGTCAATTCTCCAGGCCGCAGCCCTTTTCACACAATCTAGCGGGGTAAATCCAAGAACCAAAATCGGCGCTTCAATTTTTGCTCTTCGCAATACAATGCCTTCCTCCAAACTAGCAACTGCGAGCTCCGTCGCACCGCTTTCCAGTGCCTGCCGCGCTACCTCCACTGAACCGTGTCCATAAGCATTCGCCTTCACGACAGCCATGATCTTACTTTTCCTCGGAATATGCGCTTGAATGGCTTGGATATTTCTTTTAATCGCGTCAAGGTTGACTTCGATCCAAACTTCCCTGCAAAGCTTTTTCATTTATTTTTCCTCCTCATCACATGAGAGTTCTTTCTATCTTCATGTTCGCTTTCGCGTCTAGTCTATCTTTATTCATTTTTGAGAAAAACATTCAACTACAATGACCGGACCAGCTTTTCTTGGGTACACATAAAAAAAAGAAACCACATCAAACTGTGATTTCTTCTCTATGAGCGATGATATTCAATTTCATCCGCAGATTTCATCATTGCATCAATATCATGATAAATCTCCTGCAAATTTTCCCGTTCAGTTAAGTATTGAGCGTTGCTTTTACGAACAGGTCCATCAAATTGCAAGAAGTTGATCGTGATCGTTGATGATTCTTGATCATTCATAGTTAATCTTAATTCAAGCGTCGAGACCTCTTCTTTATCATCACTCTCAGCTGAATAATCAATCGGCACACCATCTTCTAATATCTCAACTTGTTTCAAATCTTTCAAGGAAAGCTCAGTGACTGCAAATCTATATTTTCTAGATGACCCGCCAGGTTGATGTTCAATAAAGCGCATTTTCTCTAGCTCATCATCAATCGCAAATCCCTTATCAACCTGCTCTGAAAAGATATATGCAGATGCCTGAAATCCATCTTCGTGAAAAAACATCATCATCTTATCTAATAATATGTTGGGATCATTCTGTTCTTTTCGTCTTTGTAATCTACCGGCTATGAATAAAATGACCAGTCCTCCGATGATGCTGAGAGCCGTCCCCAGTCCATTTCCTACTTCTACGAAAACAGTAAAACCTAAAATAGCAATCATAAAAGCAATGACAATGCCTATGATGAATATCACACAATGCTCCTCCTATCATGACCCTTCATTTATAGTTTAGCCTTAGTATAGCATTTGAAGCAACGAGTCCTAGATGATTTAACCATAAAAACAGACCATAAAGGTCTGTTTTCATTGACGTTCGATAAATTGTCTAAAAGATAGGCAGTAAGAATTCACACACCTTATCTTCGCCTTCCTCTTCTCTATATCGCTCTATAATAGGGGCTTGACGCATGTTCAATTGATTGTTCTGAATATAGTCAGGTAATTGACACCAAAACAAATTCACTTTTTCAGTTGTATGCGTCACTGTAAAAACAGCATACTTTCCTCCTTCAAAATAACCAGTCTGAACCATTTGATTATTTGAGAAATCTCTATTTGTCATGATCATGAGGTCATATCTGCATTTTCCAGGTAAAGTCCTTGCAGGATCATCTTGAGGAACACCGTATATGCCATGTTTCTTTAATTCATCATTTAATTGATGTTGGTTGATCCATTTTTTAAAATGCTTCATCATCTCTATATTCTTTTTGCTTCCATATGGTCCTATATTTCTCATATACACCATCTTCATATTGCTTAATATTTCAATTTTGCAATTCATGATTTCCCTCCAACTCTTATTGGAAGATTGGCCAATCATTCCTTACATACAACGGTAACATCCTTTAAAATATAATGCAGTAAGTTATTAAAAATAATTGAATGTATGATGGAAAAACATTTACAGGAATTGCGATTTAGATCATAAATTAAGTCATCTCATTTTCTCTTAAAATAGCATGTCCAATTTTTAAAAATAAAAAAGAACGGTCTTTAGCCGCTCACTTGTTTATTGATTTTCCTTTGAAGATTTAGCAAAGAGAAGGGTGACAATCAAATAGATAATTGTTCCGAAAAATAGACCATTTAACAAACTGATAAACAACATCTTACAAATCAGGCCAACATAATAAGACGCTGGCGTCCCTGGAAACACAGCCATATTGAACAGACTAATCATAAAGGTTAAAGCAAAAAATATAATGAAAATCCTTCGAAATAATGTTGATTTTAACATTGTCATTTTACTTCCTCCTCAGTATGTTTTCTATGGAAAAAATATTCTTTATTCATAGCATATATTCCGTTTTATAGTAAAAAGCCCTTAAAGGGCTTTTTACTTAAGCAGTATAACCAATACTTGCAGTATGACCTCTCCTAGCTTCATCATGACTTGCTGTCACTTCTGACGTAAAATAACTAACAACACTTATGACACTAATCATCACGAATACTACTGATAACGTTTTAAATTTCATACTGACAGTCCCCCCGCTTCACTTGAGTTTGGAAATAAAGAATCTTTTCATAGAAATGCATCGCATTGTCTTTATCTCCCATCTCATTATAATATTTTGCAGCATCTTTTGCTAAATCTTCCAGGTCAGGATACATTGACTTTATTTCTAACAATTCCATTATTTTTTCCAACTGCTCAAAATTGTTGTCAATGTATAGGGATCTTAAAAACTTGAATATCAATAATAGAACATGATCTTTCAGCTTTTCAGATAGTTCTATTCCGTTATTTAAAGCGTATGTACCTAAATCCTGTTCTTTCATTTTGAAGTAGGCTTTTGACAACATAATGAGCGGATCTAAGATTCTATTTAAATGCTCGTATCCCTGCTCTCTAAATGCTCTAATCGAGTCATTAAAGTGAATAATCGCTTGTGCTAATTCTTTGTTATGAAAATAACTCAACCCTAAATTATAAAGTGCTGATCCTTTTAATCGTTTTGTTGAGTTGTCGGCGGCTTTTTCTAGTGCGTGTTGAAAATGAGGTATTGCTTTTTCGGGGCAGCCCATATCTATATAGTTTAACCCAATGACAAAAGAACATTGGATTTCTCTTACTGTGTATGTATCTTTTTCTCGATAACATTCTATTGCCTGTGCGATATGGTGCATCGACATGTGGGTTTGTTTCATGTGGTAATAGATTTCTGCCATCTTGTAATTGAACTCGGCACGTTCAATATCGTCGCTGACAAGAGACAGCTTTTTTTCTGCCCGCTTATAGAAGGTAATCGCATTGAGGTATTCGTAGTTTTCAAATTCGTACATGCCGTAGAAAAAATTGAAGTAATACTCGAGCAATCCTGTTAATTTCTCTTGATCCCTTTTGATCTTCATTGCGAGTTCCCTAAAGTTCGCCCGCTCTTTCCCATTTTCTAAAGGATTCAAGTAATCAAGCATTAATTTATGTCTGAACTCCATAAGTGAGAAATACAATAATAAATCCTGATTCTCTTCCATATGATCAAGCATTGATTTGATTTCTTCTTTATATGCCTCGGCGTCCGGTACGTTAAATCTTTGAATATGATAATACCATTCATTGATTTTCAAGCCGACGTGAGAAGAAAGCACTTTCTCCATCAGTCCTTACCCCTTCCTCTATTTTCCCTATAATGACATATATTATCATTTTGTGAATCGTCCGACACCGAAAAGAAACCGCAAAAATAAGAAAAAAAGCTCCTGTAAAGAAGCCATGTGAGTGATCGTAATTTTGATAAGGAGGAATAACTGGGCTCGAATCAGCGCCCCCCTGTTCTCTCTGAAATAAGATGATACAATCAGGTTTAGTTCTAACGAAATATGTACATCTAGTATATCCTTCACGTCATACTTGTTTTAATCGTTTCCATTTACGAATTTGAGTACGGAAATTTTTAAAAGGGGCAACGGTATTCACATGAATAAATTTATAAACTGGCCAAACAGCCTTTGCTGTCGCATCATCCGCCCATTTTCGTTGATGAGGTTCAAACAATTCCTCTTCACTCATACGATCCAACATATCACAAATAGTTAAAACATTCTGTTTGAGCTGAGCTCTTAATGAGACTAGTGATTGGCAGGCATACTTCTCATTAAAAAGAGAATATAATATGCCAAGCTGATTCCATTTATAACCTTCTGCTGGCGTATGGACAACCTTTCCTTCAGTTTCGTCTTGCTCCCATTGAAGCAGCAGGGTTGTCCAACCAACTTGATAGGCCAAATTTTCTGCAGGAGTTCGGCTTACATCCTCTATTCGATCATCTTTCATTTCTTCTCGAATCATATTGAATTCTTCATCGTATTGATTGTACGTCTTCATGATTGCTTGCTTTAAAATGTCTTTCGACTCATAGGTTGTCATATTATTCACCTCTAGTTCTTTTTGTGCAAATTTTTCTCGGAACATATCTTGCAAAAGTACAAAAAAATTCACTGGAGCTCACGATACTGAATTATTCTATCGTCTTCTGTTTTACAGTCTCTATTATAATCAAACTCTTAATCGAGCAAAAAAGCAATAGCATTTCTGGTTAAATGAAAGTATCACTGGTGTTTACTCCTAAAACAACAAAAGAGAGACAATACTTGCCTCCTTTAGGTGACTCTATTATTTTGTGAAATATTCCATTATTGCGCAAACTCAATAAAGAAAAGCTATAAAAGCGGCTGCGAAAAATGAAGACATTCCTTACGTTCCATCATAAACAAGCACCCAGTATCTCTCCCCAGGCTCCCCTTCTTAAGCAATAAAACCTCCCCGTTTTGATTGAAATGTGAAGCTGCATGATTTAACTCGACACTTCTTCCTCTTTTCTACCTAATTTCATTGATAACTGAACGCCAATCATCAATGAGACAATGACGAGCATTGCAACAATGGAAGCTTGAAAATGTCCGCTTAGATCGAAAACCAAGCCAATGAAAAACGGACCAAACCCGCCCATGATGTATCCGCCCATCTGCGACATAGCGGACCATGTACCAGCCTCCTCCGGTGTACGCGTCTCAATAATGGGCAGCATAAGTGCTAAGGGAAATAATCCACCTGCCCCAATCCCTAGAAAAATGACGGCTGGCAAAATAGGCATTGGAAGTAGAAGGAAAATAAGGCCGATCAGCTCTGACACGCTGCATAAAATCAGAAATAATTTCGGTTTTCCTAAGCGAGTGACGACTCCTGGAACGAGTAGTGCCACCGGAATCTGAATCAGTGTAAATATCGTCAGCAGCATGGCGGCATACTGTGGACTATTTCCAAAACTAAGGGCGATGGGTGAAATCCATGCTGTTAACGAATAGAACATGCTGGACATAAAGCCAAAGAACAAGGTGAATTGAATGGCTTTTTTGTTTCGCAGCGGCAGCCTTAGCGGCAAGGCCGTATGATCAGCCTGTTGTTTTTTCCGAGCCAGCCCTAGCCATAAGATTAATGCGATCATCCCTAAAACCGCCCAGCAAGACAAGGCGAGCGGAAGGTTATGCTCACTGCGAAGATATATCGGAATGGTGAAGCCAGAAGCAAGTGCTGCCCCAATCGTCATCGAAATAGAATAGACACTCACAATCCCCGGGCTTTTCGGAAAATACTTTTTGATAAAACTAGACAATAAAGGTCCTGCAAAGCTAATCCCAACGCCTCCTGCAAATGCAGTGATGAGAAGGACGGCAACCGTTTGACTCGTCCCACGTAGTCCAGTAGCGATTGTGATGAGAAGAATCGAGAAAAAAAGCGTTCTCTCTAAACCAAAACGGCGGCTTAGTTTAGTTGCTACAGGTGCAAACACCCCCATGCACAAGACCGGTAAAGTGGTTAGAAGACTTGCTGTCAGCGCACTGACTCCAAGGTCTGTTTGGATCATGCTCATCATAGAAGCCACGGACGTAATGATTGGGCGCAAGTTTAATGCAGCTAAAAATAAAGCGGCTAAATAAAATATTTTTTTCATCAATGCTCTTCTTCCTCTCTCATCTTGTTGAAGTTACTTTGAGTATAAATCTGCCGCATTCATTGATCAATACAATAATTCGTATTATGATGATAGTAAAAAACTATTATTTATGAAAGGATGACAAATGGATACTCGTCATATTACATATTTCATGGCTGTATTCGACCATTTACATTTCACAAAAGCTGCTGAGCAATTAGGGATATCACAGCCTACATTAAGCCAGCAGATCCGGCTGCTTGAAGCTGAAGTTGGGATGCCGCTCTTTGATCGAATCGGTAAAAAAGTCGTTGCAACTGAAGCGGGTTCTCTGCTTTATCAATATGGTATGAAAATGCTTCAAGCTGAAAGAGATGCGAAAAATGCGATGAAAGAACTGTTATCTGAAAAACGGGGAAACGTTCGACTTGCAGTTCTCCCCTCCGATCTTGACTTTCAGCTTGTTCCGCTATTTGTAGAATTTAAAACACTTTATCCCGAAACCAATCTGAAAGCATATTCAACGATCTTCGTTCGTGAAGAAGTACTGTCTCATAAAGTGGATCTCGGCATCGGGCTGCGAGGGCAAGCGGATAAGCGTCTCGTTCAAATTCCGCTTGGAAGTGAGCCCTACGAATTATTTGTTCATTCAGAAAGTGATCTAGCCCAAAAGAGTGAAGTGACATTGGAAGAGCTGACGCAGCATGCTTTGGTCATGTATCCGAAGGGATATCTAGGAAGGGATTTAGTAGATGACGTATGTAGAGAACAAGGTGTTGAACTAGACACTGTCATGGAGGTTGGGTCCGCATCTTCATTATTGCAGCTGGTTGAAGCCGGCATCGGTGCAACCATTCAGCCGCGAGGGTTACTGCAACATCATTCGACGTGGCCCAATATTGTTTCGATTCCTATTGCTGATCCGGCACCTGTTCGTCACTTAGAATTAACTTATTATGCAGATCGATTTGTCAGTAAAGCACAGCAGCAGCTATCTGAATGGCTGATAGACTTTTTCAAATCAAAAACAAACTAAAAAATGAGGGTAAAACATGAAGAATGCAAACAGCATATTCACAAGGACAAACCGGGTAGTTATTCGTCAATTTGATCTGCAAGATATTGAAGCATTTTATCAGTACCGAGCAAATCCCTCTATTGCAACATATCAATCTTGGGAAAACTATACGTACGAAGAAGCTGAATCATTTGTTCAACATCAAAAAAACCTAATCAACCGGGGACATGGTTTCAATACGCTATTGCCTTACCTGAATCCAATCAACTGATAGGAAATTGCGCAATTCATACACTTGACAGTGAGCCTAGAATCGTTGTTGAAATCGGATTTACACTCGCACCTGAAATTGGAAAGGGCTATATTCACGAAGCCTTGAGTTCAATGATCGAATATATTTCACTACACTGGACAAGTATAAAATCATTGCCTTTACTGATGTGCGCAATGAAAAATCTATTCAAGTGCTGGAACGTTTAAAGATGAGACGCGAAGGACATTTACTTCAAAATTATATGTCAAAAGGACATTGAATTGATGAATATCAATATGCGATTCTTCAATCGGAGTGGGCCGCTAAGCGCCATTAAAAGACGCTTTTGATAAACCTTCTATATACATATAGAACTTTTCTATAACGATCACCATGCTTTCTTTTTTTATAATAGAAAAAAAAGAAATGTGGTGGCGTATATGTCTATAACGATCGGAATTATGGGCGGGATGGGTCCTTTAGCAACGATAGATCTGATGAAAAAAATCATTTCACATACTCCAGCGATAAAAGATCAGGATCATCTCCATGTGATTGCTGATAATTATCCTCAAATCCCTGATAGAACCAATGCCATATTTGGGAAAGGCGAAGATCCTACAGATGATATGATTGCATCAGCTAAGAGATTAGAACGTGCAGGAGCGGACTTTATTCTCATTGCATGCAATACCGCTCACTTCTTTTTAGAAAACGTACGACATTCCACTCATATCCCTATCATGAATATGCCATTAGAAACCGCAAATTACCTGAACAAACATCACTATACATCTGTGGGCTTACTATGTACTGATGGAACATTAAAAACCCAGCTCTATCAAAAGGCTTGTGCTCATCACAATATTGACGTCATGACTCCTAGTGAAAATCTTCAGAAAAACGTTATGAATGGGATATATGCGGTGAAAGCAGGAAAATTAAGTAAAGGCGAAAGTGAATTGGCGTTAGCTGCAGAAATTTTAATCAATCAAGGGGCAGAAGCCATCATAGCCGGCTGTACAGAAATCCCCTTAGTCCTAAGGTCAACTAAAGATGTGAAAATGATTGACCCTACTGTCATTTTGGCGAAAGAAGCTGTAAAATTAGTGTATGAGCTTGAAAAGCTAAACATTTAAAGAACGCAACATAAGGGGATAAAATGAATATTGAGAATATAGAAGCGTTTATTTATGTATGCCAGCTAGGCAGTATCAATAAAGCTGCGGAAGCACTGTATTTAACCCAGCCTTCTGTTTCGGCACGTATTCAATCGTTAGAAAAAGAATTAGACCTGAAATTATTTGATAGGCAGAGAAATAAGCTGTCTCTGACGGAAAAAGGTGAACAGTTTTACCCGCATGCCAAAAAGATCCTCCATTCTTATCAAGAAGCAAAGCATAGTCTCAAGCAAACGATGATCCCTTATGAATTGACGATTGGATGCGCATCCTCTATTTCCAATAATCTATTGCCTAACATATTGCCTGCCCTGAAAGAAAAATACGAAAACCTGAAAGTGAAAATTGTAACAGGACATTCAAAGGATGTTGTTCAAAAAGTCATCAACAATCAAGTGGACTTTGGGATTGTCAGGACTGAAACACATCCTCAAATTGAATCGATCCCTATTTTCAGTGATCCTATCGGGCTGTTCGTCCCAACTCATCACCCGCTTGCCAGCCTTGACAACATCAATATGAAAGAACTAGAAGAACAGCCTTTTATTTTCTTTGACTATGGGTCATTTGATTGGCTGATGCTCCACCGATTATTTCAAAAGAACAACATCACACCGAACATTTCCATTGAGGTTGATCATATGGAAACCGCAAAAAATTTAGTGCTGCAAGGAATGGGGCTATCGTTTCTACCTCATCATTGCGTAAGAAATGAGGTAGAACAAGGAACATTAAAACAAATTTCAATCGATCCATCCATCAATTTCAACATCAATATCGAGTTCATTTATAAAAAGGGAAAATCCAAATCAGTTTTCATTGATCAGCTCAAACAGTTTTTTCATGAATTAGATTAAAAAAAGCCCTTTTCAGGGCTTTTTTTGGATACGTTCTGATTGATTATCTTTCGTTTGCCAACATGTCTGCTGCAGTTTCATGCATATCTTTCAATCCTGATCTCTGTGCGTACTCGGCCACAGTGATCGCACTTGTAGTCAGAAGCTCTTTTATATGTTCATCCATTCTTGACCAAGTTCTCCCGCCTGCTTTTTCATACGCATGGATAAGTTTTGTTAATCCTTCTTTCCCAAAGAGAAGTTGATGCGACAAAAAGTCTGCAGATACATCACCAACCCCCACTTCAGACCAATCAATAACACCCGTAACACATTGATTTTCATCAATCAGAATGTGGCCAGGATGTAAATCTCCATGCTTCACCCCCACGAAAGGCGGCCATAAAGAATCTTTAGCTAGCCATGCTTGCCAGCGCTCCCATAAACCGCTGTTAATGGTGTATTGCGATTTGACACGTTCCATTCGCTGTTTCATTGATGCTCTTAATTCATGAGCACTGAGCATCTCCACTCCGATCGTTTTAAAAGGCTGTTGATCTAAGGAATGTACATTCGCTAAAACGCTTCCTAATGATTCATAATAAGCTTGCGGTACATTCGTTTGATCAAAACTCCACACATAAGATTGCTGTTCCACATCAATACTAGCCGCCGGTACACCCTCTAATTGTTTATAAGCAATCAGACTTTCTGTAAAAATAGACCACTTAGGGACCTGAAAGTGAACCTGCTTACTAATGTGATCTAATGTCTTTTTTTCTTGTAAGGCATGTTTCATTGATTCAGGTCTGCGAGGCATTCTTAATATCCATTGATCACCATGTAAATCTTCGACATGTGCGACACGGAAATCAACACCTTGTTCATTTATTTTGAAGGTATTCTCTAAAATTTCTAATCCGTGATGATTGGCTAACTGCTTTAATTCCAGTCTATTCATATTCATTCCTCCAATTGCTCATTTAGTCATGATCAATAGACATCAAGAATATCATCACAAAAAACCACAAACAGGCTACTTTATGTGGTCAGAGTAAACAAAGCTAGACTTATGTCTTTCTTTGTATCATAAAAAAACATACAAAAAAAGACAGAACGATTATCTGCCTGTCTTCTAGTGAAATTGCATACTTTTCCGCTGAAGATCATTAAAAATGTGCAGACTCCCCCGTTTACTCGCTTGATGAAAACAGAGCCTTTGAACATATGAAATTACTGATTGTTCAAAGTTTGCTGGCGTAATCTTCCTGCATGCATCATCTTTAACCATCCTCCTCTTTGTAATATAAAGTTACTATACTTTATTTTAATATGACTTTCAATAAGATTACAAAAAGCAGGATTTAAAATCATCACTCATCCTATTAAATTACATAAAATGATATAATTGTATTTATTCATGTTATGATATGGTTATTAATTCTTTTGTCTAATAATTTATTAAACTCAAATGTAGCTAAGTCATTTAAAGGGAGAATTGGTATGACTCATTTAGAATTCGCATTCGGCTTGCTTCCAGTCAGTATGATCATCGCTTCTTTTATCGTCACATTGATTGTACAAAAGATTTATTTCATGCCAGTTGTGAGCTTTATCATTTTACTCATCCTGGCATTTACACTTTTTAACATTTCTTTCTTAGGCTGGGTAGTTGTCTACACTTTAGGCTCAATTATTGCTTCATATATCGCATTATTCATCATGAAAACTTTAAATAAAAAGAGGTCTTAAACTACATTTAAAAAGCCCTTTACAGGGGCTTTTCTTCTTTCACTATCGCTTTTCCACTGGATGAATGTCTTCTCCCAAAAAAGCGTTATTAGGATCACCACTCTTTTCTAAAAACTCAGCCATTTCTTGCAGCTCTTGATTGATACGGTCATTTCTTGGCATATCTGGGTTTAACAGAAGGGTGGAGTGAATCGTTGTGGCTGTTTCATACAAGACATGTTGATCTTTTATTTGTTGGATGTATTGTTTCATACGATCGAAAAACCATTCGATCTCTTCCGTTTCTTCCATCGGATAATGTGCCATTTTGAAGAGATTCTGCTGACGAAGGTCTTGCCTCTCAAATATGTGTTCAAGCTCTTCTTTACTGACATATACATCCGAAGCTTTGGTTAATAAAGGTAGAGGATATCTGTGAAGGTTTTATGATAAGCCTTGCTGTTTTAACATGTTTCCCAAAAAGAAAACAGACCTCCTTAAGGTCTGTTTTCTTTTCATCTATACGTTTTGAGAGGCTGTGTTTCGATCGATTTTGTGTGGAATGAAAGTTGTATTTCTATTCGAATCCTCCATTGTTGTATTTCGATTTGATGCTGGTTTTATCGTACTAGATGCTTCATACACACCTGCACCAAGAAAGATTATAGAGCTTATAATAATTATTTTTTTAATACTCATAAAGACACTCTCCTTTTTGAATATTTTGTTGGGCTTGAAATGCCATCCTGTAATATTCTGTTGCTTTCTCAAACTTTCCTCTTTTTTCATGAATAACTGCAAGATTTTTAGTGAATTCTTCTACGAAAACAAACAATTGCTTTTCTTCAAATGTCTGAAGCATAGCTTGAATCTTATCCTCATCATTACTTTCATATGTAGTTCTTATAGAACGTATTAATAGAATTTCGTGCGGGTTCTCTTTATGAGAGATCAGTTTCAAAGCTTTATCCACTAATTTGGATGCTTCATCAGTTTCTCCTGTCTTATATAGCGCCCAACAAAGGTTAACATATATGACCGATTTTACATCGTCCATACCATTTTCTAATATTTCAAGGGACTCTTGATAATATTGGATAGCCTTTGCATAATCTTGTTTTTTTTCATAATTGTTTCCTATATTTAAAAGCACCTTGGCAATCAACCTTTTATCCGCTATTTTTTCAGCGATGGAACAGGCTTTATTCAGGTGTATTAATGATTTTTCATACTGCTTAAAATCATCATAATTTCCTGCTATTACAAATAAACATTGAACTTTTCTAATCTTGTATAACTCATACTGATCGTAAATTTCAAGTGCCTTAATAATGTGATGCATGGAAACATGGGTTTGTTTCATAATATAGTAGGCTTCAGCCACCTTGAAGTGAAACTCCGCTTGCTCAATATCATCTACAACCAGTGCGAGCTGCCTCTCAGCGATCTTGTAATATTGAATGGCCTGTACATATTCTTTCTTACTAAATTCATGCATTCCTCTAAAAAAGGCATTGTAATATTGCAACATACCGGAAAGTTGATGATTAGAATGCTCAATTTTATCAACCAAATCAGAAACAGAAGGTGATCTTTTTTCTGAAGGTTTGATATAATCAAGCATAAGCTGATGTCGAAAGCACATCAATTGATAATAAATGAGTAAATCTTGATCCTCTTCCATCCGTTCAATTTCTTTTTCTACTTCAGCTTTCAAAATCTCTGCATCAGGTACACTGAATTGCCGAATCATTTTATACCATTCATTTATTTTCACACCTACATGTGAAGAAAGAACTTTCTCCATCCCTTATTCCCCTTCCACTAAACCCCCTTATATTACATTTATTATCACATACAATAATTTACAAATCACCGAAAACCAACTAAAAAATAAAAAAGAGCTCCTTCAAAGGAGCAATGTAAAAAATACACGAATAGTAGTGTAACTATACATAGGTTGTCAGATAACCTTTTCTTTAGCTGATACTTAATTTGTTATTCTCTTTGAGCTGTAATAAAACTTTAGCTCTATGCTTGTTACTATGAACTGATGAACTATTTTGGTGGCTGATTTTCTTCTAATAATTTTATAATTTTTTCATTAGATTGTTTTATATTCCTTAAAATCGACACAATGTTTCCTGTAAATCCTATCAATATGATTAACAAAATAATGATAATCCACATAAAATTGCCCCCTATGGTTGAATTAACGTTCTAATTGAAGAATAGCCTCTAAAATTAACTTCCTCAAATTTAGTACTATTATCAAAAGGTGCAGGAAAAGCAATTATTTGAAAATTATTTTCCTTTTTAACTTTTGGCAATTTTATTTTATAAACATTTGTTTTTTCATTCTCTACAGATACATACATCACATGTTTCCCATTAAATTTTTGTTGATTGTTTTCCGAGAAAGCCACTAAAGCATAATTCATTTTTTCTTTACCGTTATTATACAATTGGAGATAGACAGGCATTTGACTTTTGGAAGTATATAGAACCTTATTTGACATTTTTCCTGAAGCCATGAAAATTTCTTCTCCAGTTAATTCATCCGTTTTATATGTGGGGTGAAGTTCACTTCCAAACTTATTAGATGAAGCTTTTTTTGTAATGTAGCGCATAATATAGTTTTCTTGTAAGCCAGTGGCTATTTCTATATCATTGTCTTTTAAATGATACTTTGCCTCAGGAACGATAATAAACGCGATTTCTCCAACATCTTTCGGTAATTTAGCTTTAATTGGTAATGCGATCACCTGATCTTTAGTCATCTCAAATGTGTATGATTTAGATGGCTTATGATTATCTGCAGAGAATTCTATTTGTTTAAAATTTGCTAGTAAGAGTAACGTGTACTTTCTATCTGCATCTATGTAATGTGAGAAGGAAAGAACTTTGTTAATTTGGTTATTTTTAATGAAACCGATATCTAGTGTATCAAGCAATTTCCCCTCAGGTTCATACATACCATATGAAACGGTATCTGTTCCTGGACCAGTAACATCCATCATTTCATCATTATACTCTTTATCACTAGAGACTTTTTCTTGTCTGAGAAATAAAATAAGTGTCACTAGTAACACTATGAAAATTGTTATGAATAAAATTGTTCTATGTCTCATCACTAATATTATATTTTAAAAGTCTTTTGGCGACTAACAGTTTTATAACCACTATCTTTATATAATGAGTTTCCTATCGCTTTACCTTTACATCCCCAACCCCCACTTACACCACCGGCAGCATTTGCTCCAGCATAATTAGATTTCTTTGCAGAATCAGTTTTGCTTTTAGAAAGTCCTCCATCTCCTCCATATAGTCGAGATTTTGCTTCAATATAATCAATTTTCCCCTTTGACTTCGCTGTAGTTAACATGCTGTATTTACATTGAAATATCTCACCAATCGCTCCACCAGTTTTTCTTAGTTTCCAATTAGTAACATAGTCAGATTTAGCCGATTTTTTGTTAATTGAATGCGATACAGAATCCCTTGCAGAATCCTCTGCAATCGTTATCCATTCATTTTCATTTTTATCAACATTTGTTGCTGAAACAGTTGCTGGGAATATCGTTCCAGCTAAAAGTATTGAAGAAAGTAATAATGTATTGCTTTTTTTCATAATTTAAACCACCTTTAGTCAATTTTCAGTAAAATATATACTGATAGTGCAATATAACGGTATGAAGTTTCAGTGAGTATTAAGTTTTGTATATTTAACAAATAACTGTTATTCTTTATTTAGAGTCTACCCACCCTTCTTACTAAAAGGAAAGATTATTCTTAATTCCGTAGTTCATCACCTATAATATTTGATAAAAAACATATATAACAAACACTCAGAATCGTAACAATCAAGTTTACAGGCATACTCTTTAAGACAGTTTAAACTAGAATTCCCCACACCTCCTACTCACTTCCATTAAATTACCTTATATTACATTTATTATCACATAAAGGGATTTATAAAGCACCGCAAAAAAACCGCAATAAAGAACTTCCGAGAAACATAACTTGATTGCTATTTTGCACACCAATAACCTTTAGCACAAGTACTTGTACATTCATCACAAAACAAAAAGGCAGACTCATTTCAGTCTGCCTTCATCTTCTAGATTTCCATGAGAACACCTTTTGTCTTCAGGTAATCTGCAATGAATCATTTAACCACTCTTCACAATGTTTTATAAGCCATCTCAAATATTCCACATATTGACCTACATGATAGCCATCACAAACAGCATGATGTACTTGAATGGCGACTGGCAGGATGATTTTTTCTTCTTTCATCTTAAATTGACCTAACGTAAATATTGGCAGTAAATAAGTTTCATCTGTAGATATATTAAGATGAAAAGAAGTGAAATCAATCCACGGCAGACTTGAAATATTGAACATGTTTTTTGGCATATAAGGTTTTGGAAATAGTTTGCTGCTTTCGCTAAATGTTTCAATGTCCGCTGCACAGCTTTTATAAAACTGAGCAAAGTTTTCGTCATAAGGCGTCCAAATACTTGAAAATGTCTTCGTTTCTTTATTTAAAATCGTATAACTAGGATGGAGAAGTTCCCAGTAGCCAAGTTCATCGTTCACTTGATCCATTCGAAACTCTCGTATTTTTTGCACAGCTCTTGCTAACAAATAAATTTGCACAGGATATACTTTTAGCTTTTTTTCTTTCAATATGGAATACAAAGTCGTAATGTCTAAATCGATCACCAGGCTATATGAGCATCGGGTTAACGTCATATAATGATGAAAGTGCTCTTTTCGCGGGTAATTTTCGTCTATTTGTTTAAACATTTTTTATCTCCTCCTGAATGTGATTTCATGTATTCAGGAGGAGACTTTATCTGATTTCACCACCACAATCATCCTTTCAAGAGATATGTAATGTTTCTGTCTATCACAACTATGAGTTATAACGGTTTCATTCAAAGGCTACCATAAGCTTAACCTACGATAAAGCCTCCAGCAACTCTTCGTAAGTAATCTTGCCCAACGTGAACTTTTCTAGTGCTATGTATTTTTTCTCCGCTGAGGTATTCATTCTATTATGACATTCATTGACTAACTCATTTTCATTTGGTAATGGCTCATGTATATGTTCTTTTTTTCGAAAAGCTTCATAGTATCTTATACCAAATATTCTCTGGGACATCGCATTGATGTGAATTCCGTCTGGGTTAGATATAAGACCTTTCGCAGTAACATAATAACAATTTTCATTATGATGTGCATATTTTTGTAGTTCCTCATTAATACGTTGATATTCCACATACCCTGCACCAAATGCCACTTTTCCCAAGTAATCGCCCAAACCTCCTATTAAAAGCGGAATGTTAGGTACAGATAATTCAGTTCTTAGTTCATGAAATAATCTTAGTATTTTTTCATAGTATGCTTTGTATTTCCCATCTTGGCTGTCACTTTCTCCTTGATGCCATAATATCCCGACCAATTCGCTATTTTCCTTTGCAAATTTAGCTTCATTTATTGCATGATGAAATAATGCTCCGTCTAGCGACCACTCATCAATGGAACTGCCACCTTCTGCACATGGAATAAGACCAATCTTCTCTCCTTCATGATCCTTGCACCAAGCCTCCGCAAAGGAAGCCGCCAGTCCTACACCAGCTACCGGCCTATCAAAATGAATGGGTTCAGTCATCATTTGCCATCTACCATTTCGCAACATCATGATTCTTTCATTATAAATCGGAGGCACTTCATGCTTGAAGCCGCGCCCCGCCATATTTGATTGTCCAATTAGTAAAAGTGACTTCATATCTTTCTCTCCTCCACTAAATATTTTATCAAATGTGTATTCTCCTGAACGTTATCAGTTTATCTTTCCTCTGTTATTTCTAGATTAGGGCTTCTTTTAATTTATTCGAAAAGTGCATAAAGCTATTAATCTACAATTTTTAAAACTGAACTTGGAACAACCACCTATACCTCTAACAAAGAGACAGGTAATATTTCTGTTTCTAGTAACTAACTAAAATCTTACGAAATAGCCGCAATTGAAGAACAAGTAAATAAGATTGCAAATAGCATTGTATTAGAAAATCATATGAATAAAGTTAGTAATTCTCTTGAACAGTTAGCGAATAATAATTTCACAACACAAAAACAAAAGGGAAAATGGGCGTGGTCCAAATATGATCATTACCGTGTTACAGTAGAGGGAAAGGCAGCTGTAGGAGTAATTGCAGCAGCAATTTTAAACCGTATTCCTTATGTTGGCTGGATTGCTGCTGCTCAAGTAATGATCCAATTGAAAATGAAAACAGGTTACTTCTCCGTACGTTGGGGAACACGTGCAGACACTGACATTTGTTACTTATGAAGAAAGAGCCATTTGAAAATGTTCTCAGACAGTAAACGTAAAAATAAAAAACTGGACGAAATAAGTTCTCCAGGAAAAGTGTATATGTGTGGAACTGGTTGAAAAAAATCGCCCCAGTCTAATGCACTAGGGCGTCTTTTATTGCTGTTTTTGTTCTTTTAGTTTTTTGAAAATCACAAATTGATATACTCCAAATAGTACGGTTAGGATGATGATTGCAGTAAATATTTGATCGACTGGAAGCAAGAAATATACGACAATAAAAAATAAAAGCAAAACAAAATAACCTATATTGAACGCTCTTTTAAATGTCATCATATTACCTCCTTTTTACAATCATATCACGTTTTACCTACCCTTATAACCAACTTTTCCCAATTAAAACACAAAAAACCCATATCCAATAAAGGACAGGATTTACTTATTTCGATGCTTTTTGAAGAGCTGCTTTTGTCTTCGGACCATAGATACCTTCAGCGCTAAGCCCATGCATGAGCTGGAATCGTTTGACCGCATTTTCTGTTTTGTTCCAAAGTAGCCATCTTTCCCATTGTTTTTGACTTCCTTTTCAGGATAAAAAAATACAGCAGCCAGTGCTCCCTGTAGGGCTTTTACTCTAGCGCCCCTTGTCAATTCGGTCACTTTAACGATGCCAGATGGTAAGTTGAACACTTTAATCGTTTTAATCCTAAAAATACTCAGAAACAAAATCTGGTGGATAAAGTTCGTCCCCAATTCGTCCCCAATCAAGAGAAACAGAACAAATATTCGTTGTCAAAAAAACAAAAAACCCTTGCTGTGCAAGGGTTTCAACGATGATTCCGACTGGGCTCGAACCAGCGACCTCTACCCTGTCAAGGTAGCGCTCTCCCAGCTGAGCTACGGAATCGGGTTATGTATCAGTTCTGGGCTTTCTGTTACTGACATTCTCTATTATATAACCATCATGATCAGTCGTCAATGGTTTTGTTCAAAAAAGGTCAAAAAGCCGGTAACCGGACCGGCTTTTTTCTCTCTTTTATGATTGGTTTACAAGAACAGGCTTAAGTTGATCTAGTGCTTGTTTGAAGTCGCGTTTGAGGTCTTCTCCGTTTTCGACCCCTACACTTAATCGAAGCAGGCCGTCCGTAATCCCTCTTTTTTCTCTTTCTTCTTTTGGCATAGCAGCATGTGACATTTTGGCTGGGTATGACAGAATGGATTCGACGGCGCCAAGGCTGACGGCGAATACAGGTAATGTGACAGCATCCACCAATTCTTTGACAGCTGCTTGGTTTTCTAATTCAAATGAAAGAACAGCTCCTGCTCCGCTTGCCTGCTTTCGCTGAATGTCCGCCCCTGGATGGTCATCTAAGCCTGGATAGTACACTTTTTTCACCGCAGGATGCTCTTTGAGAAATGAGGCCAGTTCGAAGGCCGTTTGGCTTGCTTTTTCTAATCTGACCTGAAGGGTTTTTAACCCTCTTAACACGAGCCAGCAATCCTGCACGCCAAGCACCGCACCGAAGGAGTTTTGCAGCGAATAGAGTTCTTCTCCCAGCTTCTCGTCTTTCACGACAGCTAAGCCTGACAGTACATCACTGTGACCGCTCAAAAATTTCGTTGCGCTGTGCAGGACTACGTCAACGCCAAGGTCAAGCGGACGCTGAAGAGCGGGTGTTAAAAATGTATTATCTAAAAAAGTCAGACAGTCATGTTCTTTCGCAAGCTGGACGACGCCCTCAATATCCGTAATTCCTAGCGTAGGGTTTGACGGTGTTTCCATGTAAATGACCTTTGTATTCGATTGAATGCCTCTTTTGACTTCATTCAAATCGGTCATGTCCACAAAGGTATGCTCGATGCCAAATCGCGAAAGAACTTGGGTGATCATTCGAAATGTACCACCGTACACATCTCTTGTGACAAGGACATGATCTCCCTTTGATAATAGTAGAAAAGCAGTTGAAATGGCTGCCATGCCTGATGCAAAAGCAAGCCCTCTTGTTCCTCCTTCTAGCGCCGCAATCGTATCCTCTAACGCTTGACGTGTAGGAGTCCCCGATCTTGAGTAGTCATATTGGCCAAAATCATCGAAGCTGCTTTGATGAAAGGTGGATGCATGCTGAATTGGCACACTGACTGCACCTGTTGAACGATCTGTTTTAAACGCATTATGAACGAGTTGGGTTTCGAGTGTCCAATCGTGTGTGGTCATTTGGCGTGTACCTCCTCTTTCACTTGTGATAGTGCCTGTTTCAGGTCTGCTTTCAGGTCATCCACGTGCTCAATTCCAACGGAGAAACGGAGCAGTTTGTTACAAACGCCATTTGCAATGCGAATCTCCTCTGGGATATCCATATGCGTTTGCGTTGCAGGATACGTAATAAAGCTTTCGATTCCGCCAAGACTTTCAGCAAAACAGATCGTTTTCAGCTGCTTCAAAAATGGATTGACCCAGTCCTCCTTGGCTACACGGAATGACAGCATTCCTCCCTTGCCTGGGTAAAGGACATCTTGAATTTCTGGCTGTTTCTTTAAAAACTCTGCCAGCTCCTTCGCATTTGCCTCGTGCTGGCGCATTCTAAGAGCCAGTGTTTTCATTCCTCTCATTAAAAGCCATGAGTCAAACGGAGATAAAACGGCTCCAATTGCGTTTTGATGCTGGAACATGTCTTCAGACAGCTGCTCCCCTTTTGTCACCACAAGACCGGCAAGGACGTCATTGTGTCCGCCTAAATATTTGGTTGCGCTATGGATGACAATGTCCGCTCCAAGTGTAATCGGCTTTTGCAAAACGGGTGTGTAAAAGGTGTTATCGACAATGACCAAAGCGCCATATTCTTTTGCAATCTTTGCTATTTTTTGAATATCTGCTTCCTGCATAAGTGGATTTGTCGGCGTTTCAATAAAGACCGCTTTTGTGTTTGGCGTGATTTTAGAACGTAAACAGTCTTCATCTGAAAAATCATTGTAAAGAAAACGTAAGCCGTACTTTTTCCATTCGTTTTCAAACAAACGGTATGTACCGCCATATAGGTCTGATGAGACGATGAGTTCATCTCCGCTTTCAAATAATGCCATGATCGTTTGGATCGCAGCCATTCCCGAACTGAAGGCAAAGCCGGCCGTCCCTTCTTCGAGTGAAGCAATCGCATCCTCTACAAGCTGCCTTGTTGGGTTTTTCGTTCGAATGTAATCAAATCCGGTTGATTCCCCTATGCCTCTATGTCTGTATGCTGTTGAAAGATAAACGGGGGGACTGACCGTGCCAGTCGCCTCTTCGCTGCGGTTTCCAATTTGAGCTAATGTCGTTTCCACATGTTCTGTCATTTGACACCATCCTAAGTAAAAATCTGATTTCAAAACAGAAAACCCCTTCTTCATAAGAAGAAGGGGTTTTAATCGCTTCCTCTTATCTTCCAAGCAAAAAAGCTGCTTGCTGGATTTAGCACCTTGGTACATCACATGAAGTGATGCATACCGGTTGCTGAGGTTTCAAAGGGCCAGTCCCTCCACCTCTCACGATAAGAATGTGTTGTCTGTCTGTTCTAATTCTTAATACTGTAACGCATTAAATCTCATTTTTCAAGAGGAATCGGACCAATTAATTAAAATTTTCTGTATTTTATAACAGATTCGATGTCAACTGAATGGATTGCATGTTAGCATATAGGAACAACGCTGTTTTTCATGTTACAATGAATGGAAACGTTTGACTTTGTGATGAAATTGGTTAGCTGGAGGAATGGATTATGGTGAAGAAAACAGGCATTATTCAAGAAGAAACCTTACATTCAAAAGAACTTGGGGCGGATATGACCCTTTTGATCTATTTGCCAGTCAAT
Organism: Bacillus sp. NMCC46; assembly: GCF_002998465.1. Lineage (NCBI taxonomy): Bacteria > Bacillati > Bacillota > Bacilli > Caryophanales > Bacillaceae > Bacillus > Bacillus sp. NMCC46. The sequence goes on from NZ_PVQZ01000001.1 coordinate 766,723, forward strand.
TACTCCCCCCTTTATACATATCATGTCATCATTGCCCAAGATGGTCATGATTATTTCCGCTTAGGCAAAATAGGCAGACAGGCGGAAGAATTGATGCAAAACAAAGAAATGGAACGCTCGATTATCATTGGTGTCCCTTATGAAAATGTCTCGGAAAGACGGAATACGTATCATCCAGATGGCACAAAGTTTGAAGCGTATAAACGCTTTTTAGCAAATGAACTTGTCCCTTATATTGATACGCACTATCCAACCTATCAAATTGGCCCAGGACGCACGTTTATTGGTGATTCGCTAGGTGCTACGATTTCCCTTATGACAGCGATTGATTATCCTTCTTTATTTGGCGGGCTGATTTTGCAGTCTCCTTACGTTGATGATTCAGTCCTAGAAGCCGTTAAACAGTCGACAGCCCTTTCTCCTTATGCCATTATCCATCAAATTGGGCTGGAAGAAACGGCTGTGAAAACGACAGATGGCCAAGTGCTTGATTTTATTCAGCCGAACGAAGATTTAAAAGCCCTTCTTGAACAGTCAGGTGCGGATTATTTATTTGAGACATTCGAAGGGGATCATAAATGGACGTTTTGGCAGCCGCTCATTGCGCCTTCGTTAAAAAGAATGCTCCCATATTCGTTAATCAACTGAATTTTGTTATAATAAACAATAATAAATACTTTCTTAATCAGGAGGGAACACGATGAAATACGGAGTTGTTATATTTCCATCAAAAAAATTGCAAGATATTGCGAACTCTTACCGGAAGCGTTATGATCCGAACTATGCACTCATACCGCCTCATTTAACATTAAGAACACCTTTTGAATTAACGGATCTAGAAGCGGCTGAGGTCGTCTCAACGTTAAGAGAGTATGCAAAAAATGCTTCTCCTATTACGTTACGTATTAAAAAATTCAGTTCATTCGCTCCTGTAAACAACGTCATTTATATGAAAGTAGAACCGAACGAGGAAATCATGGCGCTCAATGAAAGATTGTACGCAGATCCACTTGCTGGCACACCTGAATATGCTTTTGTTCCGCATGTGACAGTAGCTCAAAAACTATCAGATGATGAGCATTCAGACGTACTTGGTACATTAAAGCTGAGAAAGATTGACCATGAAGAAACCGTGGATCGCTTCCACCTTTTATATCAGTTAGAGAACGGATCTTGGACCGTCTATGAAACATTTATTTTAGGAGAAGAGGGTTAAGGACATTTGAAAACAGTCATCGCAACAGCACAAACACAACGAGAAGATGCATACTACGTTCGAAAAGAAGTGTTCGTAAAAGAACAAGAAGTCCCGTTAGAGATTGAAATAGATGAACTAGAGGACGAGGCCATTCATTTTGTCATTTATAATGATGAAATGAAGCCTCAGGCAGCCGCTAGACTGCGGATCATTGAAGGGCCAAAGGCAAAGCTGGAACGAATTTGTGTGTTAAAAGAGGCGCGCGCTTTCGGCCTTGGCCACAAACTATTAGAAGCGCTGGAAACAGAAGCCATTGCTAATGGAGCGAAGGAAGCGGTTATGCACGCACAAGTCCAAGCTCTTCCTTTCTACGAAAAGAAAGGCTACAAAGCCGTTTCTGAACCGTTTGAAGAAGCAGGGATCACACATGTCAAAATGACAAAAACACTATCTGTTTGACCAAAAGAAAAAGCGAGAGCATCCATGATGCCCTCGCTTTTCTTTATCATCGTTCGTCAAGGGAAGAAAGCGTAATCATTTATATATACGCATTAATATGAACGCCTTTGCCTTCTTCCATAAACATATCTCGTACAAAGCGTTCCCGCTTTTTTTGCTGTACTTTCGTTTCTGCTTCTGTCACTAAGTCCTCTTTTTTCTCCAGCTCTCTGTATACCTTGTCATGAAAGGTGCGAGTAACCTTTGTTACTTTCGCGTAGTCTTCTTTATCCTGAGGAGCAGGACGATTGATATATTGAAAATACAGATCCGGCTGAATCGGGGCTATATATCCCATCAAGAACGCCTCCTTTGCTTCTCTTCTACTCTACTATTCCCTAATTATGACTGTTTGAAACACGTCTCATTTGATATGATTAGATGTGTTTCTTTTTAAGATTGATTAACTATTGGAGGACTAGCTTTGAAATGCGCACGACGACATGATCGAACGATCTCATTACATACGTATTCGAGAGAACATTATCAATTCCTCCATGACGAGGGAAAAAAAGGGCACTTATCCTGCCCATATTGCGGACAACCAGTCTTTTTCAGATTAAATATACATGAAAAACCTGCCTTTATTCATAAACATATGACTCAGCAAGAGATGTGTGAACAAGCAGAAGAACAAGAAGATCAGAAAAAAAATGCAGAGCAAGAGGAAAGTGCTTCCTATAAAGAACTTGGGGGCTTCCGTTTTCCAACAGGTAAACAAATCATCTCGCAAACGAATGAATCATATGACTGGCAGGAACCAAGGTCGATTCAATTTAGCGATGCGTTACATTTAGAAGAGAATGAACAAGCACATACCATCGATCTCTTTCCGCATATTACCTTTAGCACACCGCAGCTTCAAGCTGTCACACATAAAGACGGTCCGATGCTTGTGCTGGCTGGCGCTGGCAGCGGGAAAACAAGAGTCCTGACAGCAAGAGCGGCATATCTCATGTCACATCATCATATTCCTGCTCACCATATCCTACTCGTGACTTTCACCACAAAAGCCAGCAGTGAAATGAAAGAAAGACTGCGCAAGCAATACCAGCTGCACCCATCACAAGCAAGCCAAGTGGTGACAGGCACCTTCCACAGTCTTTTTTATAAAATGCTGCTTCACGATGACGCAAGCAAATGGAACGGCCAGCACCTGATCAAGTTTGACTGGCAGAAGGAACAGTACATTCGAAAAGCCATCATGAATGAAGGACTTGATGAGAAAGACTACCCTACCGATCAAGTACTGCAATCGATCGGCTTTTGGAAAAATGCTTTTTTACCAGGCGAGCTTCCTGATTTGAAAGATGAAAAGGAAAAGCATATGTGGACGATTTATCAATCTTATGAACAACAAAAACGAGACAATCAGCAATTTGACTTTGATGACATGGCGATTGCCTGCTTGCACATGCTGACAGAACAGCCTGAACTGCTGAAACGATATCAAGAACGGTTCAAGTATATTTTAGTGGATGAATTTCAGGATATTAATCCAGTTCAATATCAATTGATTCAGCTTTTAGCTGGAGAATCTGAGCAGCTATTTTGTGTAGGTGATGATGATCAAGCCATTTATGCCTTTAGGGGCAGCAATCCTGCTTTCATTCTTGAATTCAAACGTGACTATCCTTCGGCTCAAATCGTCCATTTACATGCGAATTACCGGTCGCATCATACGATTGTCGCAAGTGCGGATGCCATTATTAAGAAAAATCAGCATCGTTATGAAAAAACGTTAAAAGCCGTCCGTGCGGAGACAATCCCGCCTACGCTCTTTTATCCATATGACGAGGAAGAGGAAGCGACCATGATCGTGGCAGATATTCAGGAGAAAATTAAAAACGGCACAAAGCCGAATGATATCTGCGTGCTCTTTCGCACCAATACAGGAGGCCGCGCGATTTATGAGCGTCTGCATCAATCCGCGATTCCGTATGAGACGGAGGCTGGTGTCAAAGCCTTCTACAGCAGACGAATTGTTCGGGTTCTTCTCGCCTTTCTCTCTTTAAGTCAGGATGCCGATGATGTGGCTGCTATGAAACAGCTGCTTCCGGTTTTCTTTTTAAAGCAGCAGACCTTGAACACGATGAAGGCACTGACCATCACGGAAGATTGTTCAATGGTAGACGCACTCGGAAAACTAACAGATATTCAGCCGTTTCAACGGAAAAAGCTGCAATCCATTGTTCCTCTGTTCCGCACGTTACGAACGTTAAAGCCGTCTGACGCTGTGGCGTTTATTGAACAAAAGATGGGACTTGGTGATTACTTAAAAAAACGAGTGAACGATACGAATGTGCTTGAAAAAGGGGCGGATGATGTACGAGATGTAAAAACCGCCGCCAAACGCTTTGAAACGATTGAAGCCTTTCTCGCACATGCCGAACATATGAAATCTGCCGAAAAGGAAAAAACAGATGAACCAGGTGTTCAGCTCATGACGATTCACCGCGCAAAGGGACTTGAATTCCAAACGGTGTACATCACTTGCGTGGTCGACGGAGCACTGCCTCATGATTTCTCACTCGATGAACTAAGAAACGGTGATGAAGAAGCCCTAGAAGAAGAACGCCGTTTATTATACGTGGCCATGACAAGAGCTGAACAATCTCTTTATCTATCTGTTCCATCATTTAGACGAGGAAAAACCGCTCATCGCTCGCGCTTTTTGTATCCCCTACTAAAGAAAAACCGAGAATTATTCACAGAAAAACAACAGGCCCCCCTTTAAGCGGAGAGCCTGTTGTTTATTTTTTGTTGTTCATCATTTTAGCGATTGTATTGAAATCAAGCTTTTCTTTTCCACTTGTAATCGATTGAACGATTTTGTCTTCCATTTCTTTAGGTACACGCTTATTCGCAAGCTGCGCTACTTTTTTAATGACGCCTCGAACCGTTGCTTCATCTTTAAAGTTGGCATTTTGCAAAGAACCTGCAAGCTTAAAAACATCATTCATATTCACACCCGTTTTATTTTCAACGCTTTTAAAGAATTTATTATCCATTCATTTGCCTCCTCTTTGTGGAGTAATCACCTTACTATATGAAAATAGGCGAGATATGTGCCTATCCTAAAGCCTTGTTTGCCCAAAGAGAAAGGAAAGCAAAAGGCTCCCCCATTGCTTCCCTCACCTTCTTACTGTTTAGTTAAAGAAAGAAGCACCAACGATGATTAGAAGGATGAAAAGCACGACGACAAGAACAAATGTTGATCCATATCCGCCGCCATAACCTCCGCCGTAGCCGCCGCAAGAACCGCCACCGTAACCGTAACAACTCATATATAAGCACCTCCTCTTCTCCCTTACAAAATATGAAAAATACTACAAATGGTTTGGACGATCACATAAAAAAGTGCGGAATTTTTATTTCTGCTGTTTAAAGACGTAATCTGCCTCTCCATGACGCATCATGAATGCTTCTGTTTCTTTCGCAAAAGCATCCATCTTCTCGCCAAATACCTTTAAGTGCTGCTCAAGATCATTCGCTTTATCCGCTAGATCCATTTCACTCTTTTCGTGCGCTTGTTCTTTTCCATCATGAGGTTTAGTGAACAAGGAGCCGATTAATTGTTCGAATGCATCCATTCTGGTCACCCCTTCTCTCTTACATATGCATCACTCAAAAAAAGGGCAACAAAAAAACCGGATAAATCCGGCTTTTGTTTTTTGTTCTATTGAGGTTTCTTTTTCTTTCCACAGCCGCAATCTGCTTTTTTGATTTTCTTCGTATAAACAGATTGTTGATTTGACTGCGCTGGATAACCTTGAAGCATATGTGACGGTGTTTCAGTTGGTTTCATCGCAACCCTTCCTTTCCTATTCCATGATAGTATATGCATTTTTTGAAAGCGTGTCTGATCAGTATGCCTGTTTATTTCACCAGCTTTGAGACGATCGCTTCAATAATGCCTGCTGCTGCGGCAATTGCTAATAGTAAATTAAGCCACATGCTAAAGACAGGAAATAGTATGTATATCAGAAGTAAAGCAGCAGTGCACCACATGCCAGTACACCAATAACAGCTTAACAGCTCTCCTACCCAAGACCGCAGCCCTTTACCTTTAATGATGATATATGTCTCCACTTCACCTTGTTCATTGACCTCTTCCTGTTCTTCATGAAATAAACGGCGGAAAGGAGCAGTAATGGTATCAAACACAATCAGCCTCGTCAGTCTAAAGGATGCGAGGGCAAACACGACAAATGACAAAGCACCGCTCAGGAGCCTCCACCTCCTTCTTTCTTCTTTTTTGCGTCCTTTCTTTATATATGCAAAAAGAAAGACCGCCATGATGAATCGAGCGGAAATAAAATTGGGTTGTACTTTTTCACGCTTTCCGATTCCACCTTGAGCCTCTGCTGCATTAAATAATGTATAGATAAGAAAGGAGTGAAAGTATTGTCTATTGAAGAAAGTGCTGATTTATTATACACACAACTGTTAAACGAATTAATCAGCAATTATGATGATTTCATTGAGATCAAAGATTCCGAAAATGTCACAATTCATAAAACAGATGTAACAGCTGCACTCTCCCTTCAAGCGACCGTAACGACAATCATTACTCTTTTAATTCAACTTCTTGTACCAGACGATGAATTGGCTGCAGACATCACAGATCAGCTTTTATCCACACAACAAGTGACAGTCCAAAAGAAAACTGTGATTCAAATCATCAACTGCTATAACATTACGATTACATTATCAGATGCATCCATTATGAACTCCGTCCAAATTCTCACTCAAACATTGAATGTACTCTTAGTTGAAGCCGGCATTCTTTGACCCTTTCTTTTCTAACATGACGTATGAAAGAGGTGAAATCATCGTGGCTGAAGAGAACGAAAAAAAGGAGTTTCAAATCAATACTGATGTTGATCCATTAACGAGTCTTCTTGTAAGTGATGTGTTAAACAAAAACAATATCACAGATGATCAGAAAGCAAATATCTCAGATGATCAAAGAAGAATGATTTTGAAATTAGTCGAGGACTTACAAAAGAAAGCAAATGATTTCGTAGAACAGCAGCAGGAGAAAAAAAGGCAGGCTGAGGCAGCAAAACATGCGGAAGAAGTACAGCCTGAACCAAAAGTACGTCCAAAACGAAATTCACTTCGAGATCGTATTCAGCAGCGCCGTGATGCGCAGCGTAATAACGATTAAATAAAAATGGGTTGCCTCCTAGGGTAAATGCCCGAGACAAAACCACGCATTCCAGCATTTAATAAAGTAAACGGAAGGAGGAATAGAAATGGATTCTAAACCATATTCTTGGGTCGCTCTAGATCGTAACTGTACACACCACGGACACCACGGACACCACGGCGATTACAACTATGAAAGAAAAGCAGTTTGTGATGGCCACTATTATGATGATGAAGATGTCTTGCAAGACTTTGATCAATTGAGTTTTACAAAGCAGACATCTGAGGAAGTCATTATCGTCAGAGACTCTTGTGACATTAACGTCTCTTCTGTTGATGCACAGGTTGCAGCATCTATCCAAGTAGCTGTTCAAACAGCGATCATCACCATTACAAATATCTCAATCGCAGACGGTGATCTGGCTGACCGCGTCACACAAGATCTTTTACAAGCCGCTACTCACAAACAAACAAACCGCCAGAAACTTGTCATCGAAAACTCTAGAAACGTTACAGTATCGACAATCGATGCGGATATCTCGATCGCGATTCAAACACTTACTCAAACACTTGTTGCGACAATCGTTGCAATTGGTATCCTCTAATGTCCAAAAGCAGAGCGAAAAGCTCTGCTTTTCCTTTTATAAAAATACAACAAATATAAATAGTCATTTACCCACACCAACTAGAGGGCGCATACATATGTTGTTAAGGACTAAAGTCAAATACCTTGTTAAAGGAGCTGAAATCCATGAGCTGCGGAAAACACCATGGCCGACATGATGAAAACTGTGTATGCGATGCGGTTGATAAGATTTTAGCAGAGCAGGAAGCTGTAGAAGATAAGTGTCCTACGAGCTGCTACAGTAATTTATTAAGCCCGACAGTTTCTGGAAAAGATACAATTCCGTTTTTAATTTTTGATAAAAAGGGCGGATTGTTTTCTACTTTCGGAAACATTGGAGGATTTGTTGACGATTGCCAATGCTTCGAATCCATTTTCTTCCGGGTTGAAAAATTACACGACTGCTGTGCTACGTTATCTGTATTAAGACCTGTTGATGTACACGGACATACGCTAAGCGTGTGTCACCCTTGTGACCCTGACTTCTTTGGTCTAGAAAAAACGGACTTTTGTATTGAGGTTGATCTAAACTGCTTCTGCGCGATCCAATGTTTAAACCCAGAGCTTGTCGACAGAGTCATGCCATCGAAAGATAAAAAGCATCATCACCACGGCTAAACCAATCGTCCGTTGACCTAACTTGTCATTAGTCAAAGCATCCCCTTCCTTACGAATGACAGCCAATCATGCGGAGCAGTCAGCATAAGAGCTGCCGCTTCCGCATTGATTGAAAGTAGAAGTATCAACTGGCAAAACAAAAAAGCTTGTAGATGATGACAGTGCTCAAACACTCAAACAAATTTCCTAGTATAGGAGGGTTGAATATGAGCCGCAAACATTCATGGAGCTGTGTAGCAGAGGCTGTTGAAAATATTAACGACTTACAAAGTGCCGTCGAAGAAGATTGCCCGACCAGCTGTTACAGCAATCTCCTTTCTACATCCCATTCATTAGGTGACACTGTCCCGTTTGTTCTCTTTACATCCAAATCAAAACCATTCGTCGCATTCGGAAACGTCGGAGAAGTAGATGCAGGTCCTTGCTTCAGCACTGCATTTTTCAGAGTCGAACACATCTGTGATCACTGCGCAACACTCAGCTTGCTTATTGCATTTGACAAAGACCGTCATATTTTAGATTTTACAGATAAAGATTCCTTATGTGATGTGTTCCGATTAGAAAAATCGAAGTATTGCATTGAAGTAGATCTTGACTGCTTCTGCGCAATCGAGTGCTTAAATCCACGACTCATCAACCGTAACTGCTAACAAAAAAAGTCCCTCTATGGGACTTTTTTTATTCGTTAAAAGCCAAGCGGATGAATCGAGGAAATTTCATCTATTGCTAATTCAACTGGATTTCCCCCGCCCGCTGTTCGAATGACCACTAGATCTTCTTTTCGATCCATGATAATCCCTCTATATGTTTTACCATCAGCTTCAATCAGGCAAAGGGCTCTTGGCATATTATGAGGCAGGCTTGTGAGAAAATCGACTTTTTCGTCAATACTCATCTGACTTAAAGGCTTTTTCACTCGTTTTCTTCTACGTTCTTCTTTTGTTTCATGAAATACACCTTCTGGCGGCTTTTCCTCTTCTCGCTGGGGTTTTCGTTCTTGTATAAGTTCTGGTTCTTGTGTGATGTCTTGTTCTTGTGTAAGCTCTGCTTCTTGCGTGATGTCTTGTTCTTGTGTAAGCTCTGCTTCTTGTGTGAAGTCTTGTTCTTGTGCAAGTTCTGCTTCTTGCATCATGTCTTGTTCTTGCTGAAGTTCAGGCGGCCCGACTTCTTTTTTCTTCTCTATTTCTTGAGCCACGGGTTCCTCGTGCGTGCTTTCTTCGATCACGTCTTTTGCACTCTGATGACTTTCTTGCGGTTTTTCTGATTTCTTTCGTTTTCTCACGATATTTTGCATGGCCGGCATTGATTCATCATAGCTCGGCTGAACAATATACATAAGCGGCTTCTGGTTCTCATCACCTTTATTTGACATACTAATCCCTCCCGAATGATTCATTCCTTATATATATGAGCGGATGTCTCAAATCAGAAGAAAAATAAAAAATCAGCATACCATCATTGGTATGCTGCAAGTCAATAATTCGTTTAGCGGGCAATGATATGGAAGCCAGAATCAACATGCAGATTCTCACCTGTCATGCCGCGTGATAGATCACTGAATAAGAATAGAGCTGTATCGCCAACTTCTTCAGGAGTCGTTGTACGGCGAAGCGGTGCACGTTCTTCAATATCCTTCAGGATTGTATTAAAGCCGCTGATGCCTTTTGCAGACAGCGTACGAATTGGGCCAGCAGAAATACTGTTCACACGGATACCTTCTGCGCCTAAATCAGCTGCTAAGTATTTCACACTTGCTTCAAGTGCTGCTTTCGCTACACCCATTACGTTGTAGTTAGATACCACACGCTCTCCGCCTAGGTATGTAAGCGTGACGATGCTTCCACCTTCTGTCATCAATGGACGTGCTGCTTTTGCTACAGCTGTTAATGAGTATGCACTAATGTTGTGCGCCAAAAGGAAACCTTCACGGTTCGTGTTTAAGTATTCACCGACAAGCTCTTCCTTGTTTGCAAATGCAATCGCATGCGCAACGCCATGAATGACTTGTACTTTTTCTTTAATTGTAGCGAAACATTTTTCAATCTCTTCGTCACTTGTCACGTCACATGGAAGAATGATTGAATCATTGCGCTCAAGTGTGCTTGCAAGTTCTTTTACAGATTCAGCAAGACGATCTCCAACATAAGTAAAAATCAAACGAGCTCCAGCTTCGTGAAGTGAGCGGGCAATTCCCCAAGCGATGCTTCGTTTATTGGCAACACCCATCACCACGATATTACGGCCTTCTAAAGAAAAGTTCATATGTAATAAAGCCTCCTATTTTTTCAAGACATAGTATTAGTACCTGATCATAATATTATCACAGATCATGAGAGAATGACAATTTCCGCTGAAAGAAAGTTTCTTTTTCATCAAAAAACCGTCCTCGCAAGTGAAGACGGTTCGATTCTCTTATCGTTTGAGCCTGTTTTGCTGATAAGCAAAATGATTGGTAGGTCCATGTCCAGCGCCAATATTCAAAGGGAATTTGATGGCTTCATGGACAAAGGTTTCTGCTGTTTCAAAAGCCTCTCTCATGGAGTATCCTTTCGCAATTTCAGCTGTTAATGCCGCTGCAAACGTGCAGCCTGTGCCATGTGTATGTGGGGTATCAATATGTTCGTTTGTGACTTCTATAAAGCCTTTTCCATCATACAACAGATCTGTTATCATACCGCCAGAGGGGCCGTGTCCCCCTTTGATCACGACATGTTTCGTACCAAGCTCATATAGACGTTCCGCTGCTAGATAGCGATCCTCTTTTGTCTGAATGCGCATGCCTGTCAGCACTTCTGCCTCAGGAAGATTCGGCGTTACGGCATAGCTGACAGGCAGCAAGTGTGTTTTCAACGCAGAGACCGCATCTTCATTTAATAAAGAAGCCCCTCCCTTTGCGATCATGACTGGATCGACAATCAGCTTCATCTCATATTGAACCGTTTTTTCAGCAACCGTATTGATCATTTCGGCACTCCACAGCATTCCTGTTTTGACGGCATCTGGCCGTAAATCTTCTGCCACTGCATCTATTTGGCGCTCTAACGCCTCGATTGAAAGTGGATATATCCCGTGAACGCCAAGTGTGTTTTGCGCTGTAATCGCTGTAATCGCAGACATTCCATATACACCGAGCTCCTGAAAGGTTTTCAAATCTGCCTGAATGCCAGCTCCGCCGCCAGAATCAGAACCCGCGATGGTGAATGCTTTTTTGATCGTCATTTCATCACACCTCTCATTAGCCAATCCATTGATGATAAATGGTTCTTGCTTTGGCCATATCATTTGTACCATGTACAAGTGCTCTGCCATCTTTAAATAAAACAAGCTTATATTCATCCTTTTGACAAGAAAGTAAATACGGATTTTCAAGCACATCCATTCCTGCTTTCTTTAAGCGAATAGCCACTTCGTGTAATGGCGGCGGGATTTCAGCAGCACTGCGGATTTGTACCGTATTGCGGCCGCATAGTACATCTGCCTTCGCTCTCTTGTCATAGGAGAGAAAAGGATATGTCTTCAGCCCACAGCTTGGACATTGCTTCTTCTTTAAGGAAATGGCTGATCGGATGTCAGATCGTTCATTGGTCCATAAATCAAAGGATCTTAAAATTGGCGTCACTTGATGGCCTGTTAAATATTTAAGGGCATCTGCCACTTGATATGCCGCCACCTGCTGCACCACTGGACTAATGATACCGGCTGTATCACAGGTCATGCCTTGTGCGGGTAAATGTTCAAGCAGGCAGTGTAAACATGGCGTCTCACCAGGAATCACAGTGAATTGAATACCATAGCTGGCTACACAGGCTCCGTAAAGGAACGGAATTTGATGTTTGACAGCAGCATCATTTGCAATCATCCTCACCTCAAAATTATCCGCTGCATCCACGATAATCGAAGCCCCGCTGACAAGTTCATCAATATGTTGAGCGGTCACATCGATGACAATTCCTTTGACATGCACGTCACTGTTCACCTGCTTGAGTCTTTTTTCAGCCGCCACAGCCTTTGGCAGCCGATCATGCACATCTTGCTCCGTGTAAAGCTGCTGTCGCTGAAGGTTGCTCCATTCAATATAATCTCGATCCAAAATGGTGACAGATCCAACGCCAGCACGAACGAGCATTTCAGCACTGGCTGTTCCAAGTGCCCCTGCGCCAATAATGACAGCCTTTGAGTCTTTTAACCGCTTTTGCCCCTCTGTGCCGATTGGCTGAAATAGCTCTTGGCGCGAATAACGTGTGCTCAAAATGCCGGCATTCCTTCCTGCGGACTGCTTGCTGTCCCATAGTTTTTCAAAGGAATCCGTCCTGCCTCGAAGCCTAGTCTTCCTGATTCAATCGCCAGTTTCATGGCTTTTGCCATTTTCACAGGGTCCTTTGCACCAGACACAGCTGTGTTCAGTAATACAGCGTCAGCCCCTAGCTCCATCGCATAAGCTGCATCCTTTGGAGAGCCTACACCAGCATCAATAATCACCGGTACCTTCGCCTGCTCGATAATAAATGAGAGATTCAGAGGGTTTAGTAAGCCTTGACCTGAACCAATCGGAGAAGCCCCTGGCATGATAGCATGGACACCGAGCTCTTCTAATTTTCTCGCCAGCACCACATCATCAGATGTATAGGGCAGCACGATAAACCCTTCTTCGAGTAGCATTTCCGCTGCTTTTAACGTTTCGACTGGATCTGGCAGAAGAGACCTTGAGCAGCCAATGACTTCTACCTTGATCATGTCACACAGTCCAGAAGCCTTCGCTAAACGAGCAATACGAACTGCCTCTTCCGCAGTACTTGCACCAGCTGTATTCGGAAGCAGCGTATATTTTGATAAATCAAGCTGCTCCAAAAAATTAGGCTGAGATGCTTCAAAAATGTTCATTCTTCTCACAGCAAAGGTTAAAATTTCTGCTTCTGATACGTTCACGGCTTCTTTTTGAACTTCAAATGATGGATACTTCCCTGTACCAAGTAATAATCTTGATGTGAATGTTTTTCCGCCAATGTGCAGCATGTTGTCATCCTCCTCCTACAAAGTGAACGATTTCAATCGTGTCATTAGATTGAATTTTCACTTGTTGAAACGCTTCTTTGTCAATAATTTCTTGGTTCTTTTCCACGATCACTACTCGATTTTCAAGCTGATAGGCTGATAGCAGATCATAGATCGTTCCATTCTCTTGATCGAAATCAACGATTCTGCCATTCAATTGAATTTTCATACAAACAGTGCCTCCTTTCGGCCAATACGAAACGCGTGAAGCCATTCCTTTTTGACCGGTTCACCTAATATCAGGTCGCGAATGATCTCTCCAGTAATCGGGGCAAGTAAAATGCCATTTCTGTAATGCCCTGCAGCAAAAAGAATACGCTGATCTTCTGGATGTCTTCCAATGTAGGGATGCCGGTCAGTTGTAGCCGGACGAAGACCAGCCCAGCACTGATCAATCGGCATCTCCTTGATCGAAGGCATAAGCTGAGACGCCTTTTGAATCACAGCTTCGATGCCGCCAAGCGTTGGAACAGCCTGCCATTCGTTTGGCTTCATCGTTGCGCCAACGACCAGTTTGCCGCTATCTCGTTGAACGATATAACAATGATCATGGTAAATGGTGTGCGCGAGTGCTGGACCATTATTCCATACAGACACACACTCCCCTTTTACTGGATAAAGAGAATGAGATAATCCAAGCTCTTCAAAAAAACGGCCAGACCATACACCACTCGCTACAGTCAGATCATCACATGTGAATGTTCCCTTCGTTGTTCTAATTGCTAACGCTTCTTTCTCCCGCTTCACTTCGATCACGGGTGTACATTCTTTCACATCTGCCCCGAACCTTACCGCCGCCTGCCAAAATGCCCGGCATACCGCATAAGGTTCGACATGAACATCCTCTTTAATCAAACCTGCCCCTAAGATGTTATCTGCCATTTGAGGCATGCATTTTTTTACGCTGCTTGCGTCAAGCCAATCAAATGTAGACAAATACTGCATCCGGCAAAGTGCTTGTTTCTCTTCTTCTGTAAAGGCTACCTTCATGATACCGCCCGCTGATGTCCGAATATCAATGCCAGATTCATGCTGTAGATCGACTTTTAACTTCTCGTACAATGCCTGGCTTGCTCTGCCTGCTTGAAAAAAAATATCCTCATGACCCTCTCCTTCAGCATGTGCACCGAGCATCCCAGCAGCCGCACTTGTCGTTTGCTTCCCTACCTCATTCGCCTCAAGTAAGACGACATGCTTTCCTGCTTTTGCAAGGTGATAGGCAATGGACATTCCTATGATTCCACCACCAATGATTGCAACGTCATAATGCTTCTTCATAAGGATGCTCCTTTACCTGTTTAGAAAATGCTTGTGCCATCATGCGCGGCTGATGATGAGTAAAAATCCCAGACATGACAGCAATCCCTTTCACATTCGCGTGTTTCAATTCTGGAATGCGGTCAGGTGTCAATCCACCGATCGCCACCACTGGAATAGACAGTGCAGATGTCAGTTCTTTCACAAGCTGTACGCCTCTTGCCTGAAGTCCTGGTTTACAAGTAGTGTCATATACGTGCCCAAACATGACATACTCTGCTCCATTTTTCTCCGCTGCTTTCGCTTCTTCTATCGAATGAACAGAGACACCCGCATGAAGGTGAGGGAATTTTTGCCGCAGCTCTTTTGGCGAAAAGCTATGGCCTGGGAGATGTACCCGGTGAATATTGGTGAGCAGTGCAACGTCTACTCTGTCGTTGATGATGAGCTTCTCTTTCGGTACACCTTCTAAAAAGAGTCTTTTCACGAGATCAACAAGCTCACTTGCTGTTTTAGACCGTTCCCGGATATGAATAAAATCCACTTCAGGTGCGATGGCTTTTATTTGTTTGATCAGTTCATCCACAGGAAGCGAATCATTTGTCACTGCGTGGAGTTCCATTTGCACCAACCCCATCTAAGCATGCTGTTTGCCATGTTTCTTTTTGATACGCCATTTCCCAGAAATGGTACTCGTAATAGCTTGAAATCACAAAATTTTCTTTCATATTAGCCCGTACATGTTCTGGTGCTTTCTCAGCTAGTTCATCAAAGCGGTTGACCTGTTCAAAGACGAGCTCCTTAAACCAATCCCCTCCATATGTCAAAATCCATTCCTGATAAATCGGATGGTCAGGTGTGGTTTGTTTCAGCTTTTCACCCACCTCATAATATAGCCAGTAGCACGGCAATAATGCGGCTAAAATCTCTTCAAATCGTCCGCTTTTCACAGATCGGTACATATGAGAGGTATACGCATAAGCAGTCGGAGAAGGCTTAAAGTTCTCGATGGCTTCATCTGAAATCTGCAAAAGCTCTGTGAACTTTCTATGCAGCGACAGCTCTGCTTCATACGTACCCTGCGCATGATACGCCATTCTGCCCGTCGTATGTAAGTCCTCACTAATCGCTGCGCCATATGCTTGCACCTTTGCAAAATGAGTTAAATAATATGAATCCTGCATCACATAATACGTGAAACGATCGAGTGAAAGCGTGCCATCTCCAATCCCTTTGACAAATGGGTGTGTGAAGCTTCCATTCCACCATGTTGCTGCTGCTTCTTTACATTCAGTTGAAAACGTCATGTTTCTCTCCTCCTGTTTTTCCATATAAAAAAGCCACTTTCCTCGTGGAAAGTGGCTTGGAATTTGTAAAAAGCATAGTCAAAAACCGCACCACTTCCCTACGCAGGTATGAACCTGTTCAGGTAATGAGGGTCTAAAAGTCGACACTTTTATCTCAGCCCTTTTAAAGGACTCCCCTAGTGGATCAAATATATGATGTTGTACTTCTATCTTAATCAGGAATTGTTCATTGGTCAAGGGTTCATTCTTACTCTAATTGGGCTCTTAGTCCTGCCACATACTCACGAGAGCCTGACACAAGCACACGGTCGCCGCTTCTAAGCGTGGTATCTCCATGTGGTACTAAGCTGTCTACCCCTCTGAAAATACGGACAAAGACCAAATCACCGGTAAACGGAAATTCCCTCAGCATGACATTGTGATAACGATGATTGTTCATTTGAATTTGATACAAGGAAGTATCCTCATTTGTTAATAATCGAATCGCATCAGGTGCTTCAATCAAGGCTCTTAGCACCGTTTTAGATGATAGGAAATTAGAAAACGTATCAATGCCTGCTTCCTTCAATGTCAGCTCTGTCTCAGCTTTGTTGACACTAGCAATGACTTGTTTCGCTCCTTCTTCCTTTGCAAATAAAGCAATTTCCTTATTTTTCGTCTCACTGCCTGTTGCGACGACGAGGACATCCTCCTGGCCAACGCCTACCTTTCGCAGCGTCTCATCGTCGTACTTTTCAATCGATTCGACTTCAAAGATGGAGTCAGCAAGCAGCGCTTCTTTATTTTCTTGAAAGACATGCAAAATCCGAATATCATATTCATCCTGATGTAAATCAAGTGTGACAGGTAAGGTCAGCTGATTTGCACCAATAAAGGTCACACGTTTTTTATGGCTCGCAGCTTGTTCTTTTTTAAACAGCGCTTTAAACCAAACAGGCGTTAAAATACTCGTCAGTACCGCGACTAGAATCAGCGCTCCAGACATTTTATGGTCAATGACTCCGAGCCGCTCCCCGATCGTCGCAGCTGCAATGACGAGTGATAACGTCGATGTTAATAAAAAGCCAGAACCGATCACTTTTTTCATGTCATACCATTTTTTCAAATAAAGAATCGGGATGAGCTTACTAACCAGTAATGCAATAAACAGCAGCGGGATCATGATCATAATGGTTGGGTCCTTGAACAGTGCCCATATATTTAAATCCACTCCGACCATCACAAAGAAGATGGGGATCAAAAATCCGTAGCCAAATGAATCCAGCTGCTGGACAAGCTCTTTATTCGGCGAAAGAAGGGACACAAGTACGCCCGCTAAAAACGCCCCAAGAATATTTTCAGCACCGAGTGATTCAGATAAGGCAACTAAGACTATAATGAGAGTAAAGATCGCCCTTGTCCCAATTTGCACGGTCCCTTTTGACATGGACTGAAAAATCGACTTTGTCTTAAATACGCGGCCAAATAAATAAAGCAGAATGCCCGCAGCAAATAATAAGAGCAGAAGCCACATATTCCCTGTACCATCGCCATAAATGGAGGAAAACACAGCAAGTAAAATCATCGTCACCAAATCAGCAATGACGGCGACAAGCAAGATGATTTGACCGATATTCGTCTGCATTAACTTTTCCTCTTTTAAGGTGGGAACCACGACCCCTAATGAGATGGTCGATATAATGAGCGTCATTAAAAAGGCATTTTGGATAAACCCTGCAAGTACAAACGCATAGGACAGGATAAAAGAAATACTAAATACGCCAACAAAAATAATCGTGGCTGCCTTAAACGTATTTGGTTCTTTTAGACCATTTGGCAATTCTCGTACTTTCTTCTTTGACTCAAAAGAAGAAAAATCTATTTCAAGTCCACTTAAAAACATCAGAAAAATAAAACCGAGCATGGATAACGTGTCTAACCATGCATCATGTTCAACTACCAGTTGAAGACCGCTTTTTCCAATGATGAGCCCCATGATGATTTCAGCAACAACGACCGGAATGGTCAGCTTAAATCGGTGCAATAAAAGTGGGGTGAAAAAGGCGACAATAATAACGACAACGAGTGATGAAACAGATGTATGCTCCATTGGCTAAAGCCTCCTAACATTGATGTTTAATCTTTTAAGTTTTACGTTAAAGCATTGATTCTAACAATTGCCTAAATGAAAAGAAAGCCATTCGTTATATGTTCTAAAATTCAAACTTCTTTAACCCCGATGAATGGATGAGAAAGATCAGGAGGAAATCTTATGAAATTTGATATCATTGGAGATATCCACGGCTGCTACGAAGAGCTGCTTACCCTCATACACAAACTAGGATACGAACTCAAACATGGATTACCCGTCCATCCTGATAAGAGAACGCTAGCCCTTGTCGGTGATTTAACAGATCGAGGCCCTCAGTCAGTAGATGTGATGCGATTTGTCATTCATGCCTACGCACATGGCGCGATCCGCTACGTACCTGGCAACCATTGCTTTAAGCTTTATCGCTATTTGAAAGGAAATCCCGTGAAATTACTTCATGGCATCGAAACCACAGTGAACGAAATAAAAAAGCTGCCCCTTCATGAACAAACCAAATTGTCACATGAATTTAAGCAGCTATTTGAGAAGGCTCCGCTTTACGATGTACTCATTCCTGATGAACTGATTATTGCTCACGCAGCGATGAAGGAAAAGGACATTGGAAGAAAGCCGAACAAACAGATGCGATCCTATCTATTATTTGGCGCGGTCACAGGAGAAACATGGCCAGATGGACGACCTGTGCGGAAGGATTGGGCAAAGGAATATCGCGGAAAACCGTGGATTGTATACGGACATACACCAGTGAAAGAACCCCGATTCGTTGGCAGAACCGTCAATATTGATACAGGCTGCGTATTTGGCCACCGGCTGTCTGCCCTCACATATCCTGAGCTTGAAACGGTCTCTGTTCCTTCCTCTATGCCTTATGACGATTCAAGGTTTCAGCATTTCACATCATAAAAAAACCCGGTCCTGCGCTTGCAGGTAGCCGGGTTTCTCTATTTAAAGCAGCAATGATTTCATGTCTTCAGGAAGCGGAGCCGAGAATGTCATTTCCTCCCCAGTCATCGGATGAGGAAAGACAAGAGTCTCACTATGCAGTGCCTGTCGGTTCATCCGCTCACTCGTTCCGCCATATAGCGTATCTCCGATGAGGGGGTGACCAAGATACTTCATATGAACACGAATTTGATGTGTTCTCCCAGTTTCAAGTGATAGAGCCACATCTGACATGTTCAACTCAGCGTCCACCGCTCGCACTGTAAAATGCGTCACTGCTTCCTGTCCAGTATCATCGACCATTCGCTCGATGATACTATCTCCTTTTCGGGCAATTTTTGCACGAATGGTTCCATACTTTTCCGAGATCATGCCATGTGTAAACGCTCTGTATGTTCGTTTGACCGCTCCACTTTTTTGCGCCTTTGATAAAAGGCTGTGGGCAAAGCGATGCTTGGCCACGAGCATGACGCCCGATGTATCACGATCAAGGCGGTTCACCAAATGAACCGTCAGCCGAACAGAATGCTCTGTATAATGGTGCAGCAATCCATTCGCAATACTGTGCTCTGGGTGCTCCCGAGAAGGAATGGACGGGATATATGGCTTTTTATTCAGCACAAGGACATGCTCATCCTCAAATAAAATATCAAGCGGAATCGGAGCAGGCTTCAGCCCTTCACTCACTTTTTCCTCTGGGAATAAAATGGTGAGCCTGTCTCCGTTATGCAGCTTGTATCTCACAGTCACATGCTCTCCATTAATGAGGAGATCACCGCCATCAAATTTAATATCCGCCAGCATTCTTTTTGAAATGCCAAGATCTATTAAATAATTCTTTAAAAGCAGCCCTTCTTCTTTGGCTGTCATGGTTTTGTTTAGCGTAAAGTATTCCAGCGAGAACGACCTCTTTCTTATTCTCCTTTTCCGATAAAGGAATCTTGCACCCTTTTCCAAAACGGAAATGGTCTAAATCGGGCAAAACGGACATTCTCATCGGCTACCCGGCATTGAATGGATTTGACGTCCTTATGAAGCAGCGTCAAATGATCAATGGTTACTTGAAAATCGACATCATTCATCGGTTTAATGACACAAGTATGGTGGTCTGGCAAAATAAGCGGTGAACCGACCGTTCGAAACACTCTGTTGTTGATTGAAGCCATTTCTGCCAGCTGAATGGCTCTAATGGAAGGATGAATAATGGCGCCTCCAAGTGCTTTATTATAGGCTGTACTGCCAGACGGTGTAGACAGACAAAGACCGTCACCTCTGAATGTTTCAAACAGCTGACCCCTAATTTCAACATCTGCCACAAGCGTCCCTTCCATACTTTTAATCGTACATTCATTCATCGCTAAATATTTCTCTTCTCTGCCGCCGTCGTTGTATCTGACAATGACTTCTAAGATCGGATATTCCACAATGTGATAAGGCGTTTTCGCAATAGCTAAGACGAGTTTTTCAATTTCACTTGGCACCCAGTCAGCATAAAAACCAAGATGACCTGTATGAACACCGACAAAAGCTGTTTCATTCAGACGGTTGCTATAGCGGTGAAACGCATAAAGAAGGGTGCCGTCTCCACCAACCGTAATGACAAGATCCGGTTCCTCTTCATTGAGTTCCATCCCAAAATCCAATAAGTAGGTCTGAATTTTATTTTTGAGTGTGTCAGATACAGAATTCCCTTTCGAAGAAACTGCAAATTTCATGAATTCTTCTCCTTTTCCACCTTGCTGCTATGAGAGGGCAGCATCATATTTGATCAAGCTCAGGCTCAGCTGTCGTTTTTCTTTTTCCGGGAAAATGCCACTTGTGCTTCTTGAATTTCCCCTCTAATTTCAGACATCTCATCATCAAGAAGAGATGCTGCCTCAGAAGCTCTTTGAAGGCGCAGCTTGACTTTCTCCGGGATATTCCCGCTATATTTATAATTCAGAGAATGCTCAATGGTCGCCCAAAAGTTCATCGCAAGTGTACGAATTTGGATTTCGACGAGGAGCTGCTTCTCTCCGCTGATCGTTTGCAGCGGATATAACACAACAAGGTGGTACGAACGGTATCCGCTTTCTTTATGTTCTGCAATATAGTCGCGTTTATCAACAACCACAAAGTCTTTTCGTGACTGGAGCATTTTTTTCACGACTTGTATGTCTTCTACAAACTGGCACATAATGCGAAGCCCAGCAATATCCTGCATCGTTTCGATTTCATGCATCGGGATGTTTTTACGCTTTGCCTTTTCTAATATGCTGGCAACAGGTTTCACTCGGCCTGTGACAAATTCTACTGGTGAATGGTCATCCTCGAATTCATACAGCTTTCGAATGCCTTTTAGTTTCACTTTTAATTCTTCGACTGCTTGTTTATACGGTGCGAGGAATTGATCCCATTGTTTTTTGTCCATGAAACTTCCCCCAATTCCATATACCTAATTATTTCAGAGGAATGTGCTCTTCACTTTCTCTTCCATATCTCCGTAATTGGTTTGTCTTTAATATTGTCGATTAAATAATGTAATTCTTGATGAAGCTGAATGAGTTCTAACGAATGTTCTCCCGCTGCCAAATAGACAGGGATGTCAAGATTCATTGCTTCTTTTAATGGAGCCCATGTATGTTCCCCTAAGATAAGATACGAAAAGGACTCCTCGTTTTCAAGTATGTAAACGAACGCAAAGTGATCAGAATCAACAAGCATTTGTCCTGATGCTTTTGCTTTTTGGATTTGCTCTTCTGACATGGTCGTCAAAATTAGCCTGTCTTCTTTTAAAGTTGCTTCTGTGATTTCAATTCGGTTTTGCATCATGATCTCCTTTACAACAAAGTACAGCTTTATTTTATCATATCAAGTTCAATATTGATAAACCGAACTTTTTGAGAAAATCCTATTTTCTTCTTATAAATGATCCTTTCACATGATTCTCCATTTATTTTGGCACATGTGGAAAGAGAAATAAGAGATAAAAACAGCCTTTTACATGATGAACACACTTCATGTACAATAATCATATTTCCTCTAAATGAAAGGTTGATGTCAAAATGGCACAGGAAATTGAAATAGAGCTAAAGCAATTGTTAATGAAAGAAGAATTTGAACAGCTGAAACAACATTTTCAATTGAAGGATTCGGATTTTCACACACAAACCAACTATTACTTTGATACACCTCAATTTGATATAAAATCTCAATTCGCTGCACTAAGAATGAGAGAAAAAGACGGTCAGTGGGTTCTCACGTTAAAGGAACCACACGAAATAGGCTTGCTCGAAACCCACCAAACGATCGCTCCTCCTTCAAGCCTTGATGATTTTCAGCTGCCAGAAGGTGAAGTAGCTGACAGATTAGACCATCTGAACATTCAAAAGGATCAAATTGTGTATTTTGGTTCACTTGAAACATCAAGAGCTGAAAAAATGATCAAAGAAGGCTTAATTGTTTTGGATCACAGCCGATATTTAACAGTAGAGGACTATGAACTTGAATTTGAAGTGAGCGACCTGGAAATCGGACAAGCCGCATTCTCCGCATTGCTCCAAAAATTCCAAATCCCTGTACGAAACACGAAAAACAAAGTCGTACGTTTTTATGAAGAGAAAATGAAAACACAGAATAGATGAATTCCTTGAAGGAGGAACATGATGAACGTCAATCAACTTCAATCCTTTATGCAGCTTCAAGCGCTTAAAACGTTACAATCAGACCCTGGACAAACACAAATACCGGCCGGCCAAGAATCGAATGCACAAGCTTCATTTCAGTCGCTGCTGCAAGATTTTTTAGGCGGATCAGAATTATCACGCCTGCCGCTTTCTATTTCTGCGTTTATGGGAACGGACCCATCAACGGCTCCGAACACGCAATACGCGCGTACAAACCCATACTTGTCTGCTATCGCTGGCAGTGAGCAGCTTCAATCTCCATCTTCATATGCGAATGACGCTCAATTGAATACAGCGAACGGCATTGGGAATGTCTTAAACAACAGCTACACGCCGCCGCTTCAAAAGGCTGTTTCAAACGGCTCTTCATCAAAAGAAATTAATCAAATCGTGTCACAAATGGCTCAAAAGCATGGCGTTCCAGAGAAGCTGATTCATGCGGTCATCAAGCAAGAATCCGGCTATCGTACGAATGCGGTCAGTCATGCAGGCGCGCTTGGCCTCATGCAGCTCATGCCATCTACTGCTAAGTCACTTGGTGTGAATAATGCCTTTGATGCGGCCCAAAACATCGAAGGCGGCACGAAGTATATAAAACAAATGCTTCAGAAATATAATGGAAATGTCTCACTCGCCTTGGCTGCATATAATGCAGGCTCAGGAAATGTTGATAAATACGGTGGCATACCACCATTTAAAGAAACACAAAATTATGTAAAGAAAATCACAGCGCAATATTTCGCTTAAACCGAAGAGAATAACCTCTTCGGTTTTTTGTATGTCGCTTTTCACCCTTTTTTGACTGAATGTGTTATGATATGGTCAATTGATCACGGAACCCGCCTCTCCCCTTATTTCCAATAGACCAAAGCGGTTTGTTTGTGGAATTGAGTTGAGGTTGTTAAAATAAGTATACAAGAATAGAAACAATAAAATAGAACAAACTGAATATCACTTTTGAAATAAATGAATTCACAATAGGGCGCTTCATCCTATTAACTACGAGTAAAAGGAGTAGTCAACATGGTACAATCGTTTAACGCACCTTACGAAGCGGTTGGAGAGGAACTTCTATCGCAACTTGTTGATACTTTTTATGAAAATGTAAAGTGTCATCCTTTGCTTCATCCTATTTTCCCGGATGACTTAAAAGAAACAGCAAGAAAACAAAAACAGTTTTTAACTCAATATTTAGGCGGACCCCCGCTTTATACAGAGGAGCATGGCCACCCTATGCTGCGGGCGAGACATCTCCCTTTTCCGATTACTGAGGAGCGGGCTGACGCATGGCTTGAATGCATGGAGGATGCGATGGATCAAGTAGGATTAACCGGCGATATTCGTGACTTTTTATTTGAGCGGCTTTCTCTAACGGCTCGTCATATGGTCAATCAAACACCTGAAAAGGATGGACGATCTTGAGCTGCAATACGCACGATCAATATTTCTCACACTGTCACGGACATCCTCAAAAGCCGATTGAAATCTATGTATTCATTGACCCTCTAAGTCCAGACTGCTGGTTATTAGAGCCATCCATTAAAAAATTGAAAATGAAGTACGGCCGTTTTTTCACTTTACGAACGGTGACAAGTTCTAGTATTAATGCATTGAATCGAAAACGAAAAAAGCATTTACTGACCGAAGCATGGGGGAAATTTGCTACCAAAACTCAGACCAAAAAAGAACAAATGCTGTCCGAACAAATTGTGACTTCTCCCTACCTCGCCTCGCTTGCATTAAAAGCGGCTGAGCTTCAAGGCAGAAAATGCGGAATGAAGTTTCTGCGTCTCATTCAAGAATCACTTTTTTGCCATCAGCAAGATGTGACAAGTGAACATGTGCTGCTAGAAAATGCAAAAAGTGCTGGACTGGACATCGAGGAATTCCAGCGCGATATTCATTCTCAAAGTGCTGTTAAAGCACTACAATGTGATATGAAAATTGCAGCTGAAATGGACGTATCTGAGCTTCCGACCTTTGCCTTTTTTAATACAGTAAACGGGGATGAAGGATTAAAAATTTCAGGTGCGTACTCTTATGATGTATACGAGGAAATCCTTTTTGAAATGATTGGTGAAAAACCAACACCTTCAGAACGGCCTCCAATTGAATGGTTTATTGCTTACTTTCAATTTGCATCTGCAAAAGAGATTGCTGTCGTTTATGACCTGACACTTGAAGAAGTTGAACGAGAAATGAAAAAGCTGGCTTTCGCTAAAAAGGTAGAACGTGTACAAGTACATCAAGAAATGTTTTGGCGCTATAAAGTAGATGATCATCATTCAGATCTTGATCTCTACCGCTGTGAGAATGAACATGGGTGCTGACCCATGTTTTTTCTTTACCCTAAAAAGGAACATACATTCTATTTTTAAGCACGAAGAAACCGCGCCGGGATAAGCGCGGTTTCACTATGTCTTAACGACAACAAAGGGGATGGGAGAAATTTTTCACGGTCAAACAAAGGGGTAATGTTTGTATGTGATTAATTTCACATCTGTAGTATATCAAATTTTGTCGACTTATGACAACAGATATACTATATGTTCATATTTTTGTCACAAAACATAAGAGGGTTGTCACTTTCATATAGTGAAAGTAACGAAAAAATGGAGGGATCTGCATGCGCAGCACAACCATTGGACTTGTTTCCATTGGCTTATGTTTCTTTTTAAATATATTAGGCTTAATGAAAATGCTTCCTCTTTATCTAACATCCCCACTCTTATTTGCTTCTATCCTTTTTACACTTTATCGAATGAACCACCGGAAGACCTTTAAGGGATTTAAAGGGTGATGATAAGGAACGGCCTCTACATGCGAAGAGGTCTTTTTTTATGAGAAAAAAACTCCTGTCAAAAGATGAGTTTGCACTCACGCGTCTGACAGAAGTCTTTTCATCACTCACCCGTTTTAGAGATGAGCTCTTCCATTTCTTTCAGCTTTTCTTCGAACAATTGACATGCTGCTTTGATTGGTTCTTTGGAAGCCATATCAACACCTGCTTTTTTCAACACATTGATTGGATAATCAGAGCTTCCTGCTTTAAGGAAGTCTGTGTAGCGCTCCACCGCAGGATTTCCTTCTTCTAATATTTGCTTGCTTAATGCCTGAGCAGCACTATAGCCTGTTGCATATTGATATACATAATAGTTGTAATAGAAGTGAGGAATTCTCGTCCATTCTAATCCGATTTCTTTATCCACAACCATGCCGTCTCCAAAATACTTCTTATTCAGGTCGTAATAAAGGTTCGTCATAAATTCCGGCGTTAAAGCCTCTCCTTCTTGCGCTTTCACATGAATAAGATGCTCAAACTCAGCAAACATCGTCTGTCTGAATACCGTTCCTCTAAATCCTTCTAACAAGTGATTTAACACATACAAACGCTGCTTTTTATCATCTAGGTGATTCAGCAGGTATTCGCCTAGTAACGCTTCATTTGTCGTAGAAGCCACTTCAGCTACAAAGATGCTATAGTTTCCATACGGATATGGCTGGTGCTTTCTTGTATAGTAGCTGTGGACAGAGTGCCCAAATTCATGAGCCAGAGTAAATAAATTATCAATATTATTTTGCCAGTTCATGAGGATATATGGATTTGTGCCATAGCTTCCAGATGAATACGCACCGCTGCGTTTCCCTTTATTCTCATAAACGTCTACCCAGCGATTGCTCAGTCCCTCTTTTAACACGGACACATATTCTTCTCCTAATGGCGCTAACCCTTTTAGCATATAATCCTTTGCTTCATCGTAGGTTAGCTTCATACCAGCATCTTTTACAAGTGGTGTATATAAGTCATAATTGTGCACTTCATCAAGCTTTAATACCTTTTTACGCAATTCAATATAACGGTGTAATAACGGTAAATATTGATGAACTGTATCAATCAGATTGTCATATACTTCTTCTGGAATACTGTTCCGAGATAGTGCCGCTTCTCTTGCTGAGTTATAATTTCGTACTTTTGCATAAAAATTATCCTTTTTAATCGAACCGCTCAGTGTCGAAGCAAGCGTGTTTTTATACTGATCATACGTTTTATACACAGCTTTAAAGGCATTCTTTCTCACTTCACGGTCATCACTGTTTAAAAATGTGATAAAGTTGCCGTGGGTAATCTTCTTTTCTTCCCCATTTTCATCCTTTACAGAAGGGAACGAAATATCAGCATTGTTAAACATACTAAAAGTAGTAGATGAAGTTGAGAGTGGTTCAGAGGCCTCAGCTAATAAAGCTTCTTGCTCCTCACTTAAAATATGTGGACGCTCTTTATTAATTTCTTCGAGAGCATGGGAATACAGTTTTAATTCTTCTTTTTCCAGAATAAACTGCTGCAACTTATCTTCTTGAATCGATAAAATCTCTGGAACAATATAAGCAGAAGTACTAGAGAGCTGTGTAAATAAATTCGATGCTTTATCATTCAGCGCTTGAAATGATGAGTTAGTTGTATCCTCATCGTATTTCATGTGCGCATATGTATAAAGCTTACCAAGCTTTTCAGAAAGCTGATCCTGAAAGGTTAGGGCTTCATACAGCACATCAGCAGAATGGGCCAGCTTGCCTTTAAATTGGGCTAGCTTAGGAATTTCTTTTTTGACAGCTTCGAATTCCTTGTTCCATGCATCAACGCTTTCGAAAATATCTTCAAGACGCCATTTGTTTTCTTCTTTTACTTCGCTTCTGTCTGGTAAATGGTTATTTTTGCTTTGTGAAGTCATATGAATCCCCCTTGCATAAGTTGTGTTGAACCAACCTTTCGGAAAGTGAAAGAAATTGGTGTTGTATTTATCTTCTTTGTTTTGAACTATATTTGTCAAATCATATGCAGAAATAAATACCAAACAGACTAAAAAAATGAGAAAAAAGCGTTTCTTTCTATTCAATCGCAGCACCACCTTTTTCTTATCATGATCAAAGTGGGCATGAAACATGCTAATGAAATAAGAAAGCATCTCGTTTGAACGCTTCATCTACTGTTCGTATCGGCATTTGATTCGACGCTACTTCATAATTACCCTCTTTCGTCATGTGTAAAAACCCTTGTCTGACAAGCGCCTTAACATATGCAGTGATGACCTCTTGTATTTCTTCTATAGAAACATCACTGTATCGGAGCTTTACTTCTTTCATCTGGACACACCGCTTGATTTCTTTCATCAGCAGTTGAACCGTTACTGGACTGCTTCCTTTTTTCCTCATCATCCAATCATACAGACACCCCTGCCAGACATAAACAGGACTTGTAAAAATATACGTTTCTTTCAGCGGGATAAATAATTCAGTTGGCAGAAAAGGGAAAGTCATTTGATGATGCTCATAGAAAATGTCTCTCAACCGTTTGCTTTCATTTGATAAAATGCGGGGAGGCCGCTGCCTAAATTGCTGTATACATCTAAGCCATTGCTTGTAGACTGGACGCTTGCTTGAGGGCTGAGATAGGAGCGCCGAAAGTTCGCGGTATGCTGTTGGCGGTCTGACAGTCATGGCGGCACATATTTTCGTTGGTTGAAATACGAGAAGTTGAGCAAGATGGATGAATCTATTCTGGAGCGGACAGTAAAAAATCAGACTCCCTTTCTGTGATTCCCTTAACATTCCCCAATGAATGGAGGAGAAGGAAAAGAGCTGGGCAGATATTCGCTTTAAACGATTTGCCCCTATTACCCATATAGGGATGAGCGCCGCTTCACGGAGTCCTGCCGTTCTTTTACGCAGCTCTTGCCGGGAAATATTTGAACATTGATATTCAATTGCATAGCTTGTTCCTCCAATAGAGACGGCCACGTCAGGACGCTGATGAACTTTTGACACATACTTTTCAAGCACCGGTTTATGTCCCAGCTGCTGAAGCCAATTCATGATGGCTTCTTTCCCCGCCTGATGATAAGCCGTTTCGCCTGAGGCTAGTGGACATGCTGTCAGCTGTTTATGTGCAAAATGATAGACACGTTGTTCACCAAGCTTTAATTGCACCTCCTCCCTGCAATCAGGACAATAAAATTTGCATGTCGTTCTTACATGCTCCAGCCGGTTTTTCGATAAATGATGTGTAATTCGAATAAGCTTTCCATTATCCATGATCGCTGTATTCATTCAGCTCGCCCCTTACTCTTTGATGACCGTATTATAGCTTGTTCGTCTATTATGAAGCGAATAGGCAAAATGAACTTTTATCGTATCAAAACATGATTTTACTGATGTTTTCCTGAGGAAAATGAAAAAACCCCCTGATAAAAAGGGGGAAAATACAATCTTTATAGTAATGGTGATAATAATCTTGCTGTGGATTCAAACAGTCTTACCCTTAACGGTCTCTTTGCAAATTCTTCTGGGACAATTTCATGCGACTGCTCTAAATCACCTAAGAAGTCGTTCACGAGCTTCTCTGTGCTTTTCGTTTTATATAGGAAGGCATTCACTTCAAAATTCAAATGAAAGCTTCTCATATCCATGTTGGCCGTTCCTATCGAAGCCAGCTCGCTGTCCACAATGATAAATTTACTATGCATAAAGCCTTGATCATACTCATACACCTTTGCTCCTGCTTCTAAAAGCTCTGGGAAGTATGAACGGGACGCATGGAAGACGATCCGTTTATCTGGATTCTTCGGAGCAATAATCCGTACGTCTACTCCGCTTAATGCAGCAATTTTCAATGCAGACAAAATATCATCATCCGGCACAAAATACGGTGAAGCGATCCAAATAGACTTTTTGGCAGAGATAATCATGGAGAAAAAGAGATTTTTAATGACCTCCCACTGTTTATCGGGACCGCCAGCAATCATTTGTACGCCTTCTGTTGTGCTCTCAAGGTGGCTGAAATCTTTGAAGTAGTCCACACCTGCGCATCTCTCATTCGTCATATAGTACCAATCCTGCATGAAAATCTGCTGCAGGTCACGAACAGCTTCCCCCTTAATCATCAAATGCGTGTCACGCCAAAATCCATATTGTCTGCTTCTGCCCATATATTCGTCTCCAATGTTCAGCCCGCCGACAAATCCGGCTTCTCCATCAATCACGACAATTTTTCGGTGATTTCGGAAATTGATTTTATTATTTAACAGGGGGAGCCTGACTGGTAAAAACGGAACGATCTGAACGCCAGCCTTTTCGAGGTCAGCAATATATTGACGAGAGAGCTTTAAGCTTCCTACATCGTCATATAAAAAGCGGACAATCACGCCATTTTTCGCTTTATCAATTAGAATATCCTTTAATTCTTGCCCAAGGTCATCGTGGCGGAGAATATAATATTCTAGATGAATGTGATGTGTCGCTTTTTTGATTTCTTCAAAAATATGAGAGAATGTTTCTTCTCCATTGGTCAGGACTTTAGAGGACGTGCGATACGTAATAGGGGTATGTCCAAGTCTGTGGGCCAGCTTAAATAAGAGCTGCTGATGATCACCCATATGCGTCATTTTCTCAATCGCTTCTCTATGAATATGTTCATCTTCCTGGATTAACTGTTCGTCCAGGATGGCTTTCTTTTCAAACAGCCGGCGCTTTTTGATATTGCGTCCAAAGAAAATGTAGAACAAAAAGCCGAATAACGGAAAGCTGCCAAGCAGGACAAGCCACGTAATCGTTTGAGATGGATTCCGGTTCTCCAAGAATATGACAAACCCGATGAAGATAATCGATAAAGTGAATAGAACACTGACAGAGCTTAATACACTTACCGCTAAATCACCGGCAATTATTTGAATGACTAAATAAGCACCTATCGTAATGATAAGAAAAAATAGAACTTTGACTAAATTTCTCATTTCATTTTCTCCTTGCCGATCTCTTTATTTACCTATTCATTCAGATAAAAAAGCCGATTCCTCTATAGAAATCGACTTTTGTTGGTTACGAGAAGTGCTGTTGAATCGTTTCAAGGGCGTTTCCTTCGATAATCAGCTGACCGTATTCTTTCAGTCTGTAAATGCTGACCACTGATTCATGAGCATATTCAAGCAAAATGCTGAGCTTATTCTCCACTTGCTCATCTGACAAATCCTCGTGGAAGTCAACATATAGATAATAACGGTTTTCAAACGAATATAAACTTGTGGTAAAATCCTGCATATTTAATTGAGAAAGTGCAATCAAATCTTCAAAGTCATCCATTTTCAACACAAATTGAAGTTGAAGTTTTTTGTCTTTCTCATTATGGTCTTCTTGATCCTGCTCTTCTTTTTGAAAATCATCAAGCAGTGCGTCTAGACTTTCTTCATCTGTTTGATCTTTTTTATCTTCTGGAATCGGCAATTCGAGCTTTTGTCCATCTTTAGAAAGTTGGGCTTTCGTCACGACAATTTCAAGACCTTTGTCAAGTGCCTGCACTTGAATCCAAAGCGGTCCCTCTACTGCAAATTCTTCTTCTTCGTGCACTTCGTCCATTACTTCCCAAAACAGCTCTTCACTGCGTTCACGATTATACCAAATCTCTTCACGGTCAAATCCGCGATCTTCAATATCACCGTAGGAAATATAAAATTTCACTGTATGTTCATTAATTCTTTCAATTTCCATTTTGCCAACCTTCCCTTCTATATAAGATGTTGAAGGGACATACAAGCTCCCAATTAATAGTACTTTACTACACTTTACCCGTTCCGTCTACATGTTAACCGTTTAAAGAATTGAGGTATTACTTCGTACTGTCTATTTTATGATAAAACATGAATAAAAGAAATAAAAACGCATTTTTTGCAGAGAAAACTTGCAGAAACATATATTTGAATTGTCTTCATATATTGGTTGTACGAGCTCTATTAGACATGAGGTGAAATGGATGGAAACAGAGTGGATCGTATCCTTACTAATGATTATTGGCATAGATCTGATTTTAGGCGGGGATAACGCGTTGATCATTGCGATGGCTAGCCGCAGCTTGTCAAATGACAAACGCAATAAAGCCATATGGATCGGCACACTTTTGGCAGTGCTGATGAGAATTATGATGACGGGTGCCGCAGTTTATTTATTGACCATCCCTTATTTGCAATTTATCGGCGGGCTTTTTCTCCTTTATATAGGATACAATTTGTTAATTGAACAAAAGAAAGAATCGATTCGCATTAAAAGCAGCGGCTCCCTTTGGCGTGCGGTTCAGACCATTGTGATTGCAGATCTCTTTATGTCACTTGATAATGTGATTGCAGTTGCAGGTGCGGCAAAAGGCAGCATGCTGCTGACCGCTTTCGGCCTTATGATTTCAGTACCGATTATTATTTGGGGAAGTAAACTGATTCATGCCGCTTTAACCAAATTCCCGTTTCTTTTATACGGAGGAAGTGCTCTTTTGGCTTTTACTGGCGGTGAAATGATTGTTCGTGATGTGAAATTGAATGAATTTATGGCTCAGCATGCGACTCTCGAATTTATGCTTCCGTTTTTAACGGTCGTAATGGTCATTTTAGCCAGCCTATTTTACGAACAAACAGCTGAAAACAAATAAAAAAAGCTGCCAAATGATCGGCAGCTTTTCAATTTTCTATTAGTTAGCAAGTCGCTGAGCTTCTCTTAGTTGGAATGTACGAACCGTTCTTGGAAGGAAACGTCTAATTTCATCTTCATTGTAGCCAACTTGTAGTCTTTTTTCATCCAAGATGATTGGACGTCTTAAAAGACCTGGATGCTCATTGATCAGTTTATACAATTGTTGAAGCGGCATTGTCTCAACATTCACATTTAGCTTTTGAAATACTTTTGAACGTGTTGAGATAATTTCATCTGTACCGTCTTCAGTCATTCGAAGAATTTCTTTGATTTCATCGATTGAAAGAGGCTCAGAAAAGATGTTTCTCTCTTGATACGGGATATTGTGCTCTTCTAACCACGCTCTTGCTTTTCTACATGATGTACAGCTTGGTGATGTGTATAATGTTACCATAAATCTTCACTCCTCAATTTGTAGAATGAATATTGATCTGTATTCTTAAATTAAAATTGTTCTAAATAAGTAATCTTTATAGTGATTATACTATAAAAAAGTAAGTGTGAACAGATTTTCTTGCAATTTTTGTGACAAAAACTAGACAATTTCATTCATTTTGTGGTGCCGTTTGATGTCTGAACATTCTCATTTAGTCGAGATGATCGAAAATATTTTTTTGTTTTCTATTTTCAATGACCTTCAATACATCATCAACATCCTCATACGACTGCCCATACCATTCTTCATCTTTATACGTATGGATTCGTTCATAGGTCTTCCTCATAGCCTCCATCATTTCTTCCTCATTATCTGTAAGAGGCGACCAATAAAGGATTTCCATGCGGTTCACTTCATTTGTTGCAAGTGACCTGCGTTTATAACCGATTGATTCTGCGTGCTTGAAGTGCTCTCTTTGGTAAAACTTTAGGCGTTTTGCAGTATCTGCATCATCTTCATCTACAGGCTCGACCTCAAGCAAGATCGGTTTCTTTTTTTCCTTCAGCTTATGAATGAGCTTTGATCCGAGGCCTTCACCTCTTGCATCTCTGGAAACAAATAAATAATCAATAAAGATGAAAGAATCAAATTCGGCGTACATCATCACATGATGAGGTCCTTCCTCCTTATGATAAATATCACTTCTTTCCTTTAATAAAGCTTCCATATGCTCTTTTGACTTCATTTCTTCTATCGGGAAGTATTCACTGAGCTTTTCATACCAATTCATGGATCCGCTCCTTATGATATCGTTAAGAACCACTTCCTTAGATATTCCCGATTTTCTGCTATTTAAACGCCTGTACTAGTAAGACGCAGTAAAGACTTCACTAGTTTCACTTTTTTTCAAACAACAGAAAAAAGTTTTATATCGTACGGTCCATGAGTAATTGAAAACAAACAAAGAGGATGAGTGTCATCCCAGTTTGAAACATAATGAAATAAAGATACTTCATGCGCCGTGATTCTTGCTTCTGATTGCTTATCTTTCGGTTTAGCATATATTCCACGGAAAAAGACACGATGCCAATGAGCAGCGAAATGTCTTCCATATCGACATCTGATTTCCTCCTAGAAACCGCTTGTTGTTATCTAGAAATTACCATCATCTTATTTTTTGTAAAATAAAAAAAGAAGCACTGACATAGCAGCGCTTCTTTTTTCTTATGATTGTTTAGCTTGAAGCTCTTTGAATTCTTCCTCTGTGCAGCTCACAAAGTGACCTGGCTTCACTTCACGGAACTCGGTGTTCGTTCCTTTGTGAACAGATGGATCATACTTGATTCGTTTGCGGTTACGCTCATAATCTGGATCTGGGAGCGGAATCGCAGATAGTAATGATTTTGTATATGGATGAAGCGGATTTTCGTATAATTCATTCGCTGGTGCCAGCTCTACCAATTTTCCGAAATACATCACACCAATACGATCGCTGATGTATTTTACCATAGACAGGTCATGGGCAATGAATAAGTACGTTAAGCCTTTTTCTTCTTGAAGTTCTTTCATTAAGTTGACAACCTGTGCTTGGATCGACACATCTAATGCAGAGATTGGTTCATCGGCAATGATGAAATCTGGTTCAACTGCTAATGCACGGGCAATTCCGATACGCTGCCTTTGACCACCTGAGAATTCATGCGGGTATCTGTTTGCATGCTCTTTGTTCAATCCAACGGTTTCAAGCAATTGGTATACACGCTCTTTACGTGCTTGCTTTGTTTTTGCAAGGCCATGAATGTCGATGCCTTCTGCAATGATATCAAGCACTGTCATTCTAGGGTTGAGTGAGGCATATGGATCTTGGAAGATCATCTGCATTTGACGGTTGAACTCAAGCATTTTTTGTCTTGATTTCTTCCCGTGTACACTTTCCCCTTTATAAAGAACCTCACCATCTGTCGCATCATAAAGTCTAATGATGGAGCGGCCCGTAGTGGATTTACCACAACCAGACTCCCCTACAAGGCCAAGTGTTTCACCTTTATAAATATCAAATGAAACTCCGTCAACTGCTTTCACAGTCCCTCTTGCTGTATGGAAATGCTGCTTCAAATTTTTGATTTCTAACAGTTTTTCTGCCATGCTATTCACCCTCTTTTACTAATACAGGTTTTTCGTAGCTACCTTCTAGTTCACGCATTCTCGCCTTTACAGAAGCAGGCGGTTCAACTTTAGGTGCATTTGGATGAAGTAGCCATGATTTCACATAATGCGTATCTGATACTTTGAACATTGGCGGTTCTTGTTCAAAGTCAATTTTCATTGCATAATCGCTTCGGAGTGCAAATGCATCTCCTTTCGGCGGGTTTGTCAGATCTGGCGGTGTTCCTGGGATTGCAGTCAGCTTTCCTTCATCTCCGCCATCTGTGTCAAGGCTCGGCATTGATGCTAAAAGCCCCCACGTATATGGATGTTTTGGATTGTAGAAAATTTCATCAACAGTCCCTGTCTCCACAATCTGTCCTGCATACATAACGGCTACACGATCAGCGACGTTGGCGACAACACCTAGATCATGCGTAATAAAGATAATAGATGTTTCCACCTTTTGCTGAATTTCTTTCATTAATTCTAAAATTTGCGCCTGAATCGTTACATCTAGTGCTGTCGTCGGCTCATCGGCAATCAATAGCTTTGGATCTGCTGCGAGCGCCATCGCGATGACAACCCTTTGTCTCATCCCGCCACTAAATTCGTGCGGGTATTGCTTGATTCTTTTTTCAGGCATTGCAATTCCAACAAGCTCCAGTAATTCAATGGCTCTTTTTTCAGCCGCTTCTTTTGAAATTTGTTCGTGCTTGAACAGTACTTCTGTAATTTGCTTCCCGACTTTCATCGTTGGATTCAAAGAAGTCATCGGATCCTGGAAGATCATTGAGATGTCTTTTCCTCGAATGGTTTGCATTTGTTTTTCTGTTTTCTTGACGATATCTTGCCCATCAAACAGGATCTGTCCGCGCTTGAAATAACCCGGCGGCATCGGTATTAATCTCATGATGGCCTGTGATGTCACACTTTTACCAGAGCCAGATTCACCTACAATAGCAAGTGTCTCGCCTTTATTTAAGTGGAAGTTCACACCACGAATGGCTTGAACCTCTCCACCATATGTTTTAAATGAGATTGCAAGGTCTTTCACCTCTAGAATACGTTCACGTTCCATCCTAATCACTCCTTATTTACGCAACTTCGGATCTAAAGCGTCTCTTAGTCCGTCTCCAACCACGTTAAAACCAAACATTGTTATACAGATAAATGCGGCTGGGAACCATAATCTCCAAGGATAGTACGTCATGGCCGGAATTCCGTCAGACGCCATTGTTCCCCAGCTCGCTAATGGAGCCGGTACACCAAGTCCTAGATAGCTTAAGAATGCCTCCGTGAAAATAGCTGAAGGAATGGTGAGTGTCATTGTGACAAGAATTGGTCCCATTGAGTTTGGAATTAAGTGTTTAAATAAAAGTCTAGATGTTTTCGCACCTAATGTTTGTGCAGCAAGAACGTACTCTTGACTCTTTAATTGTAGAACCTGTCCCCGAACGATACGTGCCATGTTTATCCAGCCTACGACTGTCATGGCGAGGATAATTGTTAATAATCCTTTTGGCAGAACAACCATCATTAAGATAACCATTAATAGTGTTGGAATTGCCCATAAAACGTCTGCGATACGCATCATGACTTCATCTGTACGGCCGCCTTTGAACGCAGCAATACTTCCCCAGATAATACCGATGATCACGTCAAGGACCGCTGCAGCAAGACCGATGAAGATCGAAATTCTTGCCCCGACCCATGTACGGACAAACATGTCACGTCCTAAATCATCTGTACCGAACCAGTGCTCTTTTGAAGGTGGCTGGTCTGCATTCAGTAAATCGGTCGTCGAGTAATCATATTTAGAAAAAATCGGAACAAAGATGGCCAGCATCACAATAATAAAAATGATTGAAAGACCAACCATTGCAAGTTTATTTGCACGGAAGCGAAGCATAGCATCCTTCCATAAAGATAGACTAGGTTTAGAAATTTTTTCAGATTCTGCTGCGTCAGCTGTCGCAGGAACAAATAAATCTTTTCTCATCTCTTCCATGTGTTAGACCCCTTTCTTCGCCTTCGTCAGTTTAATTCTAGGATCGATAATACCGTAGAGGACGTCAACGACTAGAATACTGATTAATAGAATAATACTGTAGAAGACTGTGACACCCATGATGACGGTGTAATCACGGTTTGTAATACTTGTGACAAAGTGAGAGCCTAATCCAGGAATACCGAAAATCTTCTCCACGACAAAACTACCTGTTAACACTGAAGCAGCCATTGGTCCCATATATGTAATGACAGGTAACAATGCGTTTCGAATTGCGTGTTTAATCGTCACAGCTGATTTCGTTAATCCTTTCGCTCTAGCCGTTCTAATGTAATCACTGTTTAGAACTTCAAGCATACTTGACCGTGCAAGTCTAGCGATAAATGCCATAGGCATGAAGGAAAGTGCAATAGAAGGTAGTACGGTGCTGGCCCAAGACTCCCATCCTGCAACTGGGAAAATCGCTATAACGCTTGCCTCAGATGCAAATACATATTGTAGCAGCGCAGCTAAAATGAAACTTGGAACTGAAATTCCAAAGATCGTTAAAATGGCAATCGTATAGTCCTGCCACTTGTTATGATAGAGCGCTGCAAGGACCCCAAACAATACACCAAATGCTAATGCGAGGAGAATTGCCTCAATTCCGAGGGTAAAGGAAACGGGGAATCCAGAACTGATTAAGTCATTTACAGTTTGTCCTTTATATTTAAATGAGGGACCAAAATCTAATTTTGCAACTGAACCTAAGTAGTTTACATATTGAACAAATAAGGGCTTGTCCAACCCGTAGTGCTCGTTTAGGTTTGCTTCAATTTCAGCAGGAAGTTTCTTCTCACCAGAGAATGGACCACCCGGTGCTGCCTGCATGAGAAAGAAAGTTGCAGTTACAATAACAAACAGTGTGATTAAAATATATATTAATCGCTTACCGATATATTTAAGCAACGGAATTGCACCTCCATGATTTTACAACATTTTCTCTAATCAGCAAGAAAGGTATATGGAGAGACATCCTCCATATACCTTAAGATCCTTGCCGTAGATCTCTTACACTATAATTCTTACTTTTCGAAATGTGCCCATTTGTATTGAACATCACCTAGTCCAGATACAACCACACCTTTTAGTTTTGGATCTTGTACCCAAAGCTGAGTGTAGAAGTAAATTGGTGCTATAGGCATATCGTTGATGATGATTTCTTCTGCTTTTTTCAGCATTTCTTCACGTTTCGTTTTATCTGTTTCTTTAGCAGAATCATTCAACAATTGTTTGTATTCTTTGCTTTCCCAACCAGTGTCGTTGTTTCCACCGTCTTTATCTTTGTAAAGCTCAAGGAAGTTCACTGGATCGTTGAAGTCACCTAACCAGCCCATACGTCCGATTTGGTAATCTCCGCTGTGGATCTTGTCGATGTATACGTTCCACTCAGAGTTATCAAGTTCAACTTTCACGCCTAAGTCTTTCTTCCACATTTCTTGAATTGCTTGTGCAATCTTTTGGTGGCCTTCATCTGTGTTGTAAGAAAGTTTCAATGCTGGAAGATCAGAAACTGACTTATAACCTAATTCTTTCACACCTTTTTCAAGAAATTCTTTAGCAGTTGCTACATCGTGATCTTTGAAGTAGCCCGTTTTGTTATCAGTGAATCCTTCCATTGTTGGAGGAACGATTGCCATAGCTGGCACTTGCTCACCTTGCGTAATTTTGTCAACGATCGCTTGACGGTTGATTGAGTATGCAAGGGCCTTACGGATGTTTGCATTGTTTAAAGGTTTTACTTCTGTGTTGAATTTGTAGTTATAGATACCAGCGATCGTTTGGATTTTAAGACCGCCTTCTTTTTTCAATGTTTTTAAAGACTCAGTTGGAAGGCTTCCAGTTGGTGAACCAGCCCAGTCAAGCTCGCCTTTTTTGAACATGCTAAGCTCAGTGTTTGTATCTTTGATCATAGACATGTTAATCTTTTTCAATTTCACAGTATCTTTATCCCAGTATTCATTGTTCTTTTCAAGCGTGATAGAACCGCCATGTTTCCATTTAGAAAGAACGAATGGTCCGTTAGATACGTAGTTTTCACCAGCATTTGTGAACCAGTTTTTATTCTTTTCAGCCACTTTTTTGTTGACTGGCATATACGTATAGAATGCAGTTAGTTCAGTAAAGAACGGTGTTGGGTTCTCTAGCTCAACTACAAGCGTTTTGTCGTCTTTAGCTTTAATGCCAACATCAGCAACTTTCGCTTTCCCTTTGTTTGCTGCTTCAGCACCTTTAATATAGTAAAGCTGGTAAGCATATTGAGATTCATTTTTAGGATCTAATGCCCATTTCCAAGCATATTCGAAATCTTTAGCTGTGACAGGGTCACCATTAGACCATTTTGCATCACGAAGTGTGAATGTGTATGTTTTACCATCAGCACTTGTTTTGATATCAGAAGCCATTGCATTTTCTGGCTTTCCTTCAGCGTTAATTCTTGTTAATCCCTCAAAAGTCTGACGGATGACACTTCCTGAAGTTGAATCATTTGCCAATCCCGGATGTAGAGAAAAAGGCTCAGTGGAGATATTCACATTTAATGTTGTTTTAGCCTCTCCAGAACTGCTCGTGCTGTCGCCTGATTTGTTTCCGCTGAAACCACAAGCGCTTAATACAAGTGTGAAAATAAGCATTAAAGTAACAACAGACCAACGCTTTTTCAACTGTATTCCCCCTTATAATATGTTTTAGTTCAAAGGTCTCGATAGAAGATGAGATTCAGATTTAAGAAATAGCGTAAAAAAGTCCCTAAATAGCTTACTTTCTATTTCTTTTGTTTTTTCTGAATTTTCACTATGTATAGAGCCTAGCACAAACGTGTGAACAAATTAATTATAATGAATAGAATAATTTATTGCAATATCAATTTCATATATTTTTAAAAAACGTAAATGGGGATAAAGAGGGATTTTTATAAACTAAAGTCTCAATCACTTCAACAAATTAAAGCGTAAATTGATTAAAATAATTTAACAAATTCAGCAGGAATAATGTTTTATACATATAATTAATCCTCATTTTTTAAAAAATTCTGACAGATAGTTGGTTTTTTATCTAAAATTTTAAGTGTCAAACGGCATGATGAGAAGGTCACATGAGGGCTTCGTGACTTTTTTATGGTCATCCTTTATAATAGATAGACATACTGTTGCGATGAAAAAGAAGAGTACATATATTCACCATTTACAGAGAGTCTGCGGCTGGTGCGAGCAGATAATGGCATGTATGGAATGGGCTTTGGAGCAGCTAACCGAACACTTTTGAAAGTTAGTAGGCTTAGACGGAGCAGTCTCCGATATCAACGTCTTGAGTGATTTCTATGTGAAATAACAAGGGTGGTACCACGGTTCATTCGTCCCTTTTCTGTTGAAAAGTGACGGGTGGGCCTTTTTATATTGAAGAAAAGAGGTTTTAGTATGACAAAGAAGACAATTTTTTCAGGCATTCAGCCGAGCGGTTCTGTGACTTTAGGGAACTATATTGGAGCAATGAAGCAATTTGTCGATTTGCAGCATGATTATCATGGCTATTTTTGTGTAGTCGATCAACATGCGATTACGGTGAGTCAGGACCGGCTAGCTCTTCGCCAAAATATTAGAAGCTTAGCAGCTCTTTATTTAGCAGTTGGACTTGATCCAGAGAAGGCAACATTGTTTATCCAATCAGAGGTACCTGCTCACGCCCAGGCAGGATGGATGCTGCAATGTGTTGCTTATATTGGGGAATTAGAAAGAATGACCCAATTTAAGGACAAATCCGCTGGTAAGGAAGCGGTTGTTTCAGGCCTATTAACGTATCCCCCATTAATGGCTGGCGATATTTTATTATACGGTACTGATTTAGTCCCTGTTGGAGAAGATCAAAAGCAGCATCTTGAATTGACTAGAACGCTTGCTGAACGTTTTAATCGAAAATACAATGACATCTTCACTGTACCTGAAGTGAAAATTCCAAAAGAAGGCGCTCGGATTATGTCTTTAACAGATCCAACGAAAAAGATGAGCAAATCCGATCCGAACCAAAAATCCTTCATTACCTTATTAGATGAACCAAAGCAGCTAGAAAAGAAAATCAAAAGTGCTGTGACGGATTCAGAAGGCATCGTCAAATACGACAAAGAGAACAAGCCTGGTATTGCCAACTTGCTGACGATTTATTCTGTATTAAGTAACGTATCGATTTCAGAGCTGGAACAAAAGTACGAAGGCAAAGGGTATGGTGAGTTTAAAGGAGATCTTGCGAACGTAGTCGTTGATGCTTTAAAACCAATACAAGATCGGTACTATGAACTCATTGAGTCAGACGAGCTTGACCGCATTCTTGACGAAGGTGCTGAAAAAGCAAACCGCGCAGCAAACAAAATGCTGAAAAAAATGGAGAATGCGATGGGTCTTGGCAGAAAACGCAAATAAAAAAAGCTTGCAGCACATCACGCTGCAAGCTTTTTCTAATTCACCTTTGATTCGTTTTCCATTTCCCAAAGCTTTTCAAAAAACGGCTGTCCTTTAATCATTTTTTCACAGAAAGCTAAATGATTCTCTGACCATCCATCAATGGTTTCATTGTAAAGCATGTTCCAAATCTCTTCGAATGACATTCGTTTGATTTGGTTGTACATGTGCGGGTTCCATTCCGTATACCAATACGCAATCTCCGCCCTGTTTTGAAGACCTTTTAATTGATCGAGCGCCATAAACATTAGCTGCTTCAGCTGTCTTTCTTTTCTCGTTAATCCACTGATGTGCTGCGGCGGCAAAGACAAAATATGATACTCCTTCGCCGACTCAAGGCTGCCCTGAGAGAATTCATATTCCTCAGCCTTTACATCTTTCACCATCTCATACACCAATTGCTCCTGCCTTGGGATTAAGCGGCTTTTCCTCACAGGAATGGAATACCCAATCGTATCCACAGCAATGATTCGAATGCCGTCCGTGACCACAAAGCAATACTCTAATTTACGCCGTTCATGATTTTTTCGAATATATGATTTCTCAAATACAGATTCTAGCAGCGTCTTCGGCAGCTCTGAAAGATCATTCTCTATGTAATCAAACAAAGGACTCTGCACCTTGAGTAAAGGCACTTGATCTAACAGCTCAACGCTGTCCTCCTTGCGCCACTCATGAAAATGACACACATTGTAGCCATTTTCTTCCCCTTCAAACCAATTCACCCATACGTCATGAAGAAATAACATAACCAATCCCTCACTTTTTAAAAACTGTTGTCCACAGTATGGGCAAGGGATAGAGAAATTATTCCAACTTTATCAAAACTTCAAGCGGAGCGAATGATGGCGTGCATTTTTTTATTTTTATAAAGAAAACAAAGTGCGTGTCGCAGAGTCCCTTTCATCTTGTCATAAAAAATGAGGCATTACTTTAGCTTTTTAGGATCAAGCGCATCTCTCAGCCCATCTCCTAAGAAATTAAAGCATAAAACGGTCAGCAATATCAGTAAACCTGGGAAGAGCGGATACCACCACGCTTGCACCATAATCGAGAAGTTTTGTGCATCTTGCAGCATGTTGCCCCAGCTTGCTGTTGGCGGCTGTATACCAAACCCTAGATAGCTCAGCGTTGATTCGGCTAAAATGACGGAACCTACTTTAAGTGTAGCTGACACGATAATAGGACCGATACAGTTCGGTAAAATATGCGAAAAGATGATGACATGGTTTTTCGTTCCAATGGTTCTTGCCGCAAGTACGAATTCTCTTGTTCGTAGTGATAAGAATTCACTGCGGATCAGTCTCGCGGTTGTGGTCCAGCCGGTCAAAGCAAAGATTAATATCAATTTATCAATGCCCGGTTTGAAAATGGTGACAAGCGTGATCAATAGAAAAATGTCAGGAATCGACAATACCACATCAACAAATCTCATTAAGATAGAATCAACAAATCCTTTGAAATACCCTGCTACCGCTCCAACGACGGTGCCAATGGTGATCGCCCCGACCACTGAGACGAAGCCAACTAGCAGAGAGACCCTCGCTCCATAAAGCACCCTTGAGAAAATATCTCGGCCAAACTTGTCAGTTCCCATCAAATGCTCAGCACTTGGCGGCTGGAGCCGCTTCAATAAATC
Organism: Bacillus sp. NMCC46; assembly: GCF_002998465.1. Lineage (NCBI taxonomy): Bacteria > Bacillati > Bacillota > Bacilli > Caryophanales > Bacillaceae > Bacillus > Bacillus sp. NMCC46. The sequence continues at coordinate 809,299 of NZ_PVQZ01000001.1, forward strand.
TTGCTGCTCTGGTGCATAAGGGGCAATCACTGGAGCGAAAATGGCTGAAAAGATAATGACCAATAAGATCACGGAGCCGGCAACCGCCAGTTTATTTTTGAAAAATTTCTCACAAAATAAACGCAGCATCGTCTCTGGCTTTGGCGGAAGACCCTCTTTTAATTTGAGATCAACAGGAGGTGTTCCCATATTAGGCTGTGCCAATTGTGCTTCAGCTCCCTTCTAATATTCAATACGCGGATCAACGATCGCATATAGAATATCCGCTATTAAATTTCCAACCACCACGAGCACTGCGGAAATAACAGTCATCGCCATAATGACCGGATAATCTCTCGAAAAGGCAGAATCGATGAACAGCTTTCCAAGCCCTGGCCAAGTGAAAATTTGTTCCACCACGACTGCGCCGCCAATAAAGGATGGAACCATCAATCCGAAAATCGTAATGACAGGCATAAGACCGTTTCTTAACCCGTGCTTGAAAATGACTTTGTTTTCTCGAAAGCCTTTCGCTCTTGCGGTGCGAATATAATCCTGCCTCATGACATCAAGCATACTCGACCTTGTGTACCGGGTGAGCCCTGCCATATCAGCAGTTGCTAAAACAAAGGCTGGTAAAATGATGTGATGGAGCCGGTCAAACACATTAAAATCGGCATTTAAGGTAGAAACACCGCCTGTCGGGAACCATCCTAGATTCACAGATAAAACCATAATCAGAATGAGTCCAAACCAAAAGTTCGGAATAGCCAGTCCGATAAAAGATGTAACCGTAATGCCATAGTCAAGCTTTGTATATGGACGTTTTGCTGAAAGAACACCAAATGGGATGGCGATAATCAGTGCGACTAATGTAGAAAAGATCATGAGGATGAGGGTATTTGGCAGCCGGGCAAAAATCAAATCAGCCACGGGCGTTCCCTTTTTAACAATGGAGGTGCCAAAGTCACCTTGAAGCATATTGCCAAGCCATTTCATATATTGCACATATTCAGGATCGTTCAAGCCGTACTTATCAATAAAGGCTTCCCGGTCTGCAGCACTAATGGTCGGGTCCATCATGAGTGACATCGGATCGCCTGGTGCTGCTTTCATAATGGCGAAGGACAAAATGGTAATCCCAAATAAGATGGGAATGGAAAGCAGTGTCCTTCTAATGATATATGTAACCATATGCACAACTCCTTTTTCATCGGATCGCCATACTGTGATGAAAAAGGGCTAAAATAGTCTTTATTTTAGCCCTCTGTCTTCTTTGCAGCGTGATATGAGAACCCTTTAAATCTAACTGGTGCTTGGTGAATGAAATCACCGTGAGCACCAGCGCGCCGGACTGACACCGAATAGAAAGGTTTGTCTTCACACTGAAAGGGGAGAACCCTCCCCTTCTTCAATAGCAGCCTACTGTTCAATCCACCATTTCTCGATTTTGTAATACTCATCTTTCGGGTGGTAAGAGTAGCCTTGGAGATTAGATGGCATCGCGCGATGTGAGTTGGCATAATAAAGGAACGTATATGGCTGATCTTCTGCGATCAGTTCATAAATTTTTTCATATGCCTTTGAATATTCTTTTCGATCGCTTAAGTTCTTAGCATCCACTAACAGCTTATCGACCTCTTCATTTTTATACCAGATGTTATTCAAGCCTTTTTCTGACTGGCTTGAGTGGAAGATGCTGAATTGATCAGGGAATGTGGCAAGGCTCCAGCCGAGCAGCAGCGCATCGTAATCCCATTTAGGCGGTGTCGTCTGCTCAATGAGTGCACTGAATTCCACAATTTGCGGCTTCGCTTCAACACCAATTTCTTTGAGCTGCTGCTGGACAACGACAGCGATGTCTTCACGGACTTTGTTTCCTTGGTTGGTCTTTAAGACAAAGGAGAATTTTTTGCCGTTCTTATCAAGATAGCCATCTCCATCTGTATCCTCCCAGCCCTCTTCTTTCAGCATCTTTTTCGCTTTTTCTTGATCAAACTCAAATACTGGAACACGATCATTCTTCGGATAGTTCCATGACAGCGGACTTTCTGGAATGTTGGCTACTTTGCCGTCTCCATCTAACACTTGATCGACAATCGTTTGGCGATCAATGGCATGTGTCAGCGCTTGGCGGATCTTTTTACTTTTAAAGAGATCATTTTTTTGGTTCCAGCCAATGTATGAATAATTGAGCCCTAGATCAGATTCAATTTTAATGTTGCTGACTTTTTCAGCTGTTTGCAGCTCTGCTCCCGGTACAGCAAAGAAATCAATATCGCCTGCTGACAGCTGGGCAATCGCTGCATTCTGATCAGGAATGGTTTTAATCGTGACGGTATCAAGGTATGGACGTCCATCCCAATAATCGTCAAAGGCTTCTAGTTTAACGTAGTCTCCTTCTTTCCACTCGGCAAATTTAAATGGACCTGAACCAATTGGATTTTTTCGGTTAAATTCATTTTCACCGAGATCCTTTACAGGCACATCACCTAAAATATGCTTAGGCAAAATGCCATAGCTTCCTAGTGTGACATTATAGAAATAGGGATCTTTTTTATTGAGCTTGAATTCGATTGAGTAATCCCCTGTCTTTTTAACGGAATCTAATACTTCAAAGCCTGATCCGCGCTCTCCATTGTAGTCCTTATTGATCGGAATGCTGTATGTAAACACAACATCATCAGCCGTCAGTTCTTCACCATCATGAAACTTTACGCCTTTTTTAATGGTCACATCAAACTGCTTGCCGTCATCAGATTCTTTAATATCCTCTGCCAGCGATAGCTGAGGGTTCAGCTTTCCGTCAGTTTGAAGTAAGAAGCTGTAGATTCTTTCCTCAATATCAGAGCTTGCCACGTCTGTTGAATACAGCGAGTTAAATAACGTAGGCTCTGCAATTGAACCGATGACAAGGTCTCCGCCTTGTACAGGTTTTCCAGTTGATTTCTTTTCACTGTCTCCAGATGTTTTATTTCCACTAGAGCAAGCCGCAAGCATGAGTGTAAAGATCAGCAGTAAACTGACCAAAATGGGTTTTCTATTTCTACCTTCCATATACAATTCCCCCTATCCTTTTTTAGAAATGACGACAGATGCCGCTTCATCCCCCCTCTCAAAGATGAGATCTTCCAAGCTGATTAAGCGTCGTAGAGGTGGCAGGCAACGAAGTGGTTTGTTTTTAATTCCTGAAATGCTGGTATTTTTTCTTTACAGATTCCCTTTGCATGCGGGCATCTTGTGTGAAATACGCAGCCTTTTGGCGGATTCGCAGGACTTGGCAAATCGCCTTGAAGCATGATACGTTCTCTTTTGATCTGACCCTTTTTACGGGTAACAGGAACAGAAGAAAGCAGTGCCTGTGTATATGGATGGAGCGGTTCATCATACAGGCTGTGCTTATCGGCAAGCTCCATCATTTTGCCCAGATACATCACGCCGACTCTATCACTAATGTGCCTGACCACACTTAAATCGTGAGAGATAAATAGATATGTCAGGTCAAATTCCTCCTGAAGCTCCTCCATCAGATTAATCACCTGCGCCTGAATGGATACATCAAGTGCTGATACCGGCTCATCTGCGATGATCATTTCGGGATTCATGGCAAGCGCACGAGCGATGCCGATTCGCTGCCTCTGCCCGCCAGAAAATTCGTGAGGGTAGCGATTTGCAAAGCTTGGATGAAGGCCCACCTTTGATAAAAGCTGTTCTACTTTTTCATTTCTTTCTTTTAAGGAATATAAGTGATGTGTTTTGTAGGGTTCTTTGATGATGCTTCGAAGTGTTTTTCTAGGGTTGAGTGATGCAAAGGGATCTTGAAAAACCATTTGGATGTTTTTTCGTGTTGATTGTCTTAGCTTTGATTCTGATACGCGGGAGATATCTTGCCCTTTAAAAAAGATTTGACCGTCAGTTGGCTGATATAAGCGAATCATTGTCCGGCCTAGTGTAGATTTACCGCACCCTGACTCCCCAACAATGCCTAACGTTTCACCTTTATAAATCTTCAAGTCTATGCCGTCAACAGCTTTAACTGCACCGACTTTCTTCTGAAAGACGCCCGCTTTAATCGGAAAATGTTTTCGGATCTGTTTCAGTTCAAGGATGGTTTCTTTCTCTGTTAGATCTGTTGGCTGTGGTTGATTTTGAGCAAGGGTCATGTATGGTCTGCCTCCTCATATAAGAAGCATCTGACGCTTCTGCCATTCTCAAATGTCCTCAGCTTAGGCAGCTCTCCTAGGCAGCGCTCCTTCACTTGCGGGCATCTAGGAGCAAAGCGGCAGCCAGCCGGAAGCTGATCTGGCGCAGGGACATTCCCTTTGATCGCCGTTAACGGCTGTATGTCTCCGTCAATGACAGGAATCGATTCAAGCAGCCCTTCTGTGTAAGGATGAAGCGGCTGATCAAATAATTCTTCGACGGTCCCATTTTCAACAACCTGTCCGCAGTACATGACAATGACTCGATCTGCCACTTCAGACACGACACCTAGATCATGAGTAATGAGAAGAATAGATGTACCAAATGTCGTGCATAAATCTTTCATCAATGTGAGCACCTGGGCTTGAATCGTTACATCTAGGGCAGTTGTCGGTTCATCTGCAATGAGAAGCTTCGGATCGCAGCTTAGCGCAATGGCAATCATCACTCTTTGCCGCATGCCGCCTGATAAACGGTGCGGGTAATCTTTGATGATTTGTTCCGGTCTGGAAAAACCAACAATCTTCAGCAGATCAATCGCTTTTTTCGTCGCTTCTTTTTTTGAAAGTTTTTTGTGATAGATGAGGATTTCTGTTATTTGTTCCCCGATGGTTAGGACGGGATTAAGTGAGGTCATGGGTTCCTGAAAGATCATAGATACGTCATTACCACGAATGCTGCATAATTCCTTTTCTCCATATGTAACTAGGTCCTTTCCATCAAGCTTGATGGAACCGTCCATAATTTTTCCACCAGTGCCGTTTATCAACCCCATAATGGATAAGGACGTAATGCTTTTACCAGATCCAGACTCACCGACTAATGCGACAGTTTCTCCTCTGTTGATGCTGAAATCAACGCCATCAACAGCAGGTATCGGTTCTTTTTTTCGAAAAAAATATGTTTTTAAGTTTTGCACTTCAAGCAGCTTGGTCATTCATTCGCCCCTTTCTCCATAGACAATAGAAACGAATAAAAAATTCTGTCTTTTTTGAATAAAAAGAATTATCAAAATTTATATTTGTATATTATTACATTTTTATGACGAAATCAAGAAGAATTTAGTAAATTTGTAATATGTCTCTTTTTATGTTAATCATTCACTTTATGAGTCTACCGCCTTTAAAAAAGTTTCGGACGGCTCTGCAATCATAGACTCCTCGCTGATTCGGTGCTCACTGAAATACTTTTTCACGATATAAAACCCGGTGGCGTAACCAAGCATTTTGGGGTAGTTCCCTTTTCCATAAAGGAGGTTCTGTATCAGTCTTTCGTCGTCCTGCACTTTTTGATCAAGATGACTGGATACCCATTTCTTATACAAGTGCTGAAGCTGCGTTTCGTCATAGAGAGTGGTCCATTTGGCTGTATAGCTTTCTCCGTATCTATGATACACAGCATATTCAGCGAGCCCCTCCATCATGATTGTATCAAGGAATGTAAAATCTTTTTCTTCTTTCGTGAGAAAATGCAACCTGCATACATGGTGATATTCATGAGTCAGCAATGTACCGATACGTTCTTTCGGAGTATTTGGCGACAAAAAGAGAAAGACCTTGTCGTCAAATGCCATGCCGGATTGATAATAAAATTGTTCTCTAATTTCTTTGCTGCTCTCATTAACTGGCAAAATAAAGACAGGAATGTCAGGGCCTTTCCACTGCTTTTGCAGCGTTTGGTATTCTTTCATGACGAGCTGGAAGTATCCTTTTTCTTTGAGCTTGTCGATCATGTCTTTGCATGATCTAAAAGACCGAATCATTCCGTGATGCTGCAGGTGGGAGAGAATAGAGGACCATTCTTTTTCCTCTGCCCCTTTAAAATAAGGAATAAAGCGCGATGCCAGCTCCTGAAATGATGATGATTGATGAATGAGATATTGTGTATTGACTAGACCCATACCGCAAAACACCTCCATTTTCATCATATGCAAAAAAGCGGCGATCTGTTTATAGATCGCCGCCTTCTTAGGAAATATTACGCTTCGTATTTTTTAAAGATAATTGTCGCATTATGTCCGCCAAAGCCAAGTGAGTTACTTAGAGCCACTTGTACTTCTTTTGAACGTGCTTCATTTGCCACATAATCAAGATCACATTCTTCATCCGGTGTTTCAAGGTTAATGGTTGGAGGAATGACGCTGTCTTTAATCGCAAGAACAGAGAAAATAGCTTCTACTCCGCCTGCTGCGCCAAGTAAGTGACCTGTCATTGATTTTGTCGAACTGATTGCAAGCTGATTCGCATGCTCTCCGAACACTTCTTTAATGGCCATTGTTTCAAATTTATCATTGTAAGGTGTGCTTGTTCCGTGGGCATTGATATAATCAATTTCTTCCACAGACAAACCAGCATCTCGAATCGCTTCTTTCATTGCGCGGACGCCGCCTTCTCCGTTTGGAGCCGGTGCTGTAATATGATACGCATCTCCAGTTGAACCATATCCAACAATTTCTGCATAAATCGTCGCCCCGCGTTTTAACGCATGCTCGAGTTCTTCAAGAACAATAATCCCTGCACCCTCACCCATAACAAATCCGTCACGGTTTTTGTCAAATGGACGGCTTGCTGTCTCTGGATCAGGATTTGTCGAAAGGGCTTTGTTCGCACAGAAACCTGCAAACGACATTTTTGTTAACGGCGCTTCTGTTCCGCCTGTGATCATCGCATCTGCATCTCCGCGCTGAATGACTTTAAATGCATCACCAATTGAGTTTGTCCCTGTTGCACATGCTGTCACTGTACAAGAGTTAACCCCTTTTGCGCCAAGTGCAATTGAAATTTGGCCTGTTGCCATATCTGGAATCATCATTGGAACGAAGAATGGGCTTACGCGTCTTGCCCCTTTATTTGAATACACTTCAAACTGCTCTTCAAATGTTTCAAGTCCGCCAATACCAGACCCAACCCATACACCAACACGCGGTGCGATTTCATCTGTGATTTCAAGACGTGAATCTTCTAGCGCCTTTTGAGCAGCAACGACTGCATATTGCGTGAAGCGTGCCATTTTTCGCGCTTCTTTTTTCTCCATGTAATCTTCAATGTTAAAATCTTTTAGTTCTGCTGCTACTTTTGCGGTATATTCACTTGAATCGACACGTGTGATTGGTCCAACTCCTGATACACCTGCTACAGCATTTTTCCATGTTGACTCTACATCGTTGCCAAGAGGTGTCAAAGCACCTAATCCTGTAACAACTACTCGTTTTTTATCCATTAATTTGTGCACCTCACTCTTTTATCGGCCCCATCGCATAGCGATTGCGCCCCACGTTAATCCGCCACCAAAACCAACCATTACAATCACATCGCCGTCATGAATTTTTCCGGCTTCGATTTCTTCACATAGTGAAATTGGAATAGATGCTGCTGATGTGTTTCCATATTTATGGACTGTCTTCGACATTTTTTCAACTGGCAGCTCTAGGCGTTCGCGGGCTGCTTCCATAATGCGAATATTTGCTTGATGCGGAATCAAGAAGTCAACGTCTTCTTTTGATAGTCCAGCTTTTTCGATGACGTTTACGCTTGACTCGCCCATTTGTCTTACAGCAAATTTAAATACTTCTCGTCCATTCATGATTGTATGATCTTTTTCATCTAAGTACAAGTGCTTCCCGCCTCTTCCATCGGCTCCAAGCTCAAATGAGAGAATTCCTTTACCTTCGCTGACTTCTCCTAACACAGCAGCGCCTGCTCCATCTCCAAACAGAACAGCTGTATTGCGGTCATCCCAGTCGGTAATGCGAGAAAGCTTTTCAACGCCAACGACGAGCACGTGCTTGAACGTACCTGATTCAATAAATTGTTTTCCAGTAACAAGCCCATACATAAAGCCAGCACACGCAGCGCTAATATCCATTGCACATGCTTTATGTGCACCGAGCTGCTCTTGAATCATACAAGCGACTGTCGGAAATGCTTGATCTGGCGTGACTGTCGCCACAAGAATCATATCGATATCTTCTGCAGCCACATCTGCGTCAGCTAATGCTTTTTTTGCAGCAGCAAGCGCCATATGAGATGTATTGACATCATCAGAAGCAATTCTTCTTTCTTCTATACCTGTTCTAGTACGAATCCATTCGTCAGAAGTTTCAACCATTTTTTCTAAATCAAGATTTGTTAACACTTTTTCAGGTATATAGCGGCCAAGGCCAATAATTCCAGCATTCATTGAATAAGACTCCTTTTACTCATACGAGCATGTAATATTGTGATCTTATATTAGTATCTGGTACTAATTTTACCTTATTTTTTTCTCCTTGGCAATACAAACGTCTAACCTTTCCTCTCACTTTTTTCATAGATTATTGATATACCGATAGTAGAAAGGAGCATGTGATATGGCGCAAAAAGATATTTTTTCGGCTATGATGTTTGGCCAGCCGCTTGAAAAGGAGAAAAGCAAGACAGAAGCAAAGGAGGAACGTGAGGAGACATCTCCAAGTGAAGACTCAATTGATTACATGCATGTCATGAATCAAATTGGGAACATTATGAACTCCATCGATGAACTGAAGCCTGTGTTTAAAGATGTTGGCCCTATGATTAGTGCCTTCAAGAAAAAATTATCATAAAAAAAGCCACTATTCTGTGGCTTTTTCTGATTCTGCATCTGCTTTCCCCAGCTCATATGCCTCTTGCATGACAGATGTAAACAATGATAAAAGCGGCTGAAGAGCTTCGGGCTCAAGCTGAATACCCGCTTTATCTAATTCTTCTTTTGCCTGCGGAAAATACTTCATGGCAATTTGTAAAAACTCCATCGATTTTTCGTGCTGCATCGTCGTATCCTCACTTTTCATTTGGCAGTTTGCCAGTTTTTTTGTAAGTCGCAATATCACTTTCAATATCTTTCACAAAAGCACGGTCAATGGTGGAACTAAATTTCCCCATTTCGATCACTCCTTCTTTAAAATCAAAGGAGTAGTCACCTTGTTCGTTTAGCTTGCCTTCATTAAATTTCTTCGCAATAATAGTGTACGCTTTATCCACATGCTGGACTGTGCTTGTTAAGACGGTATGACTGCCGAGGTTGGATTGATCAGTGACATATCCGATCGCTGATAAATTATCGGCTTTGATTTGTTCAATGACAGGGATATTATAACCATCGCCTGCTGGATATACAACATCTACGCCCTGCTTTTTCAATTTTTGATAGAGCTCCACGGCTTTGTCAGCATCATCCCAGTTTTCGACAAACTCGGCAAGCACTTGTACATGTTCATCTTGATATTTTGCACCTTTGATAAAGCCATCTACTTCGCTTTGCCAATCATATGTAGCAAGAATACCAATCTTTTTTGATTTTGACATATGTGCTGCTGTCATGCCTCCGAAAAAGCCCATCGCTTCACCTTTAAACGTCACATTCGCGACATTATCCGCCTGAGGCTTGTTTCCATTTACCGTGATAAATTGTGTTTTCGGATAATCTTCACTAATTAAGTTGAAAATTTCGCTGTATTCATTGCCATGGCCAATAATCAAATTGACTCCTTTTTTGTGAAATTCTTCAATGGCATCAACGATTTTCTCTTTGTCGACCATTCCTTCCTTATAATAAACATCTACACCAAGTGTTGATTGAATATTTAATAAGCCTTTATAACCTTTCGTTCCCCAAACTTGATCATTAATTGTATCGGGGACGAGTAAACCCACCTTCTCAATCTGTCCTTTTAAAGGTGCCTGTGAGCAGGCAGATAATAGGAGAAGGAACGAAAAGATCATGACAAGCCGCTGATACTTCATGCCATGTTCAACTCCCTTTGCCACATGCAGGCATGAACCTGTATGTTAAATATAGGTTTATTTTATAATGAAAAAAGATAAGATGGAAGATCATTCTTGCTTTTTGTCGAAAAATGTTGAGTTTTGTCTTTTCCATTCTACCATCATTTCTTCTGCTTGTTTGTCATCCGTTTGTCTTTCTACCTTCAATTCATATATCATTTCCTGTCTTTGTTCAGTGCCCGATGCCCACTTGAACAAATCCCTTACCACATCTTCTACAAAAAATGCTTCATCACGCTTAGTTCTTTCTTTATTAAGTGCCCATGGTCCGAACATGCGAGGGAGAATAACAGCCGGCACATTCTGATTGGACGATTCGTCTTCGGGTTTTTCGTAAAGAACCCGGTACATGCCATGTTTCGCTTTCATGTCTTTGTGTCGTTTATCTGATTCCTCTGATTGAATAAAGATGAGGTCATACGTGTCTTTTCCATCCTGAAGGTCAATGACACGGAAGAGATCATTTCTGCCGAGCCACATCATTCGCTCTTCTAATAACATCTTTTGCTCTTCTGTATGATCATGAGGACATGTGATATCCACTTGAATGCCCTCTTTCATCATATATTCACACAGCGCTAGACCAAAAAATTCATCTGCCCCTATGATCAGTCCTGTTTCCATGTTCATGTCCCCTTTTTTAGCTTATCGAATAAAAAGAAGAGCCCTTTCCATGAAGGGCTGTTATCATCCTATTCATCACAATTCTCTTTCATGCGATTTATAAAACTTGTGAATGGATTGAAAGATTCTTCTCGGATGATCAAACATATGCAAGGTGAGATCGATCTGACAATGCTCTGGATTCTTCATATGCTGATCTATAAAAGGCTTTGCATGCAGTTCATATGCATACGGTGCGCCGTTTAGTCTTTGCCATATGTGAATCGGTACATGAGCAGAATGAACAGGGCAAGCAGGGAGCGGGTACGTTTCCGCTTCCTTTTCAGAGCAGCCGTAGCTCTTCGCTAATTCTTTGATCATCTGTTTATAAAAGAATTTGTGTTCCTTTTCTCTTTCTCGTTGTGCATAGAGATGCAGACATGGATTCACGAGCGCAATGGACCTTAGCACTTCTGGCATCTCTTCAGCAAGGCTCATGGCAACGAGTGCGCCCATCCCCTCTGCCAGCACATGAATTTCCCGGTTTAATATTTCTTGTTTTAATGTGTGATGAACGAGCTGCTTTGCACTAAAAACAGCATCTTCGCATCCCCAGTGATTCCCATGAAGATGACTATTAAACAATGTATATCCTTCATCCTTTAAGGCAGTTAAAAGCTGGTTTCTTCCATAGTGCTGAAGCCAGAATGATGTATTTTCCTGCACAAAGTGATTTCGGTCACCGAGGATAAGAATGCCAAAGCCATTTGGTTTTTGAGGAAGGTGAATGACGTTCCACTGGGAACCAAGCTGGAAAAACCGTTCGCTTACACCCATATGGCCAGCCTCCTTTCAGTGATTCTGCTTTCTATGATATGAACAACAACTCTTGTAGGAATAAGGAAATCCCCTAAAGAGAGAAGAATTCTTTTTATTTTTATAGCAGAAGGTCTCAAAATGGTCACATAAAGGCTAAAACAGTCTTTTCCCCCCACTCGTATCTATGGTATGATAATCAATAGATTGTTACATAAAGGACGGTGGGATTATGCATTATATTATCACCCTCATTTGGACTTTTCTGCTGACACATATGGCTGGCTACATCGTTGCCTCGATGAATGGCGCTGCTTATGACTTTACTTTGACTTCTATTCTTGCAGTGGTGTTTACGGTTATTTTATTCATCTTTGCTGAAGTAAGTCCAATGAAAGAAACGGAAAGTTCAACAAAACACTCTTAATACGTAAGACTTGATTGCTGAGGAAGAGCTAAAATGATGTTGATTTTAGCTCTTTTTCTTTTTGATTGAAAAGCGGTACGCTAAAACCCCCTGCAGCCACAGGGGGTTTTTTTATCGATTACACCTCGACGGTTTCGGACTTCTGTTTGTCTGCTGTCAAATGGCTTTTCGCAAGCCCTGTAAACAGGAAGATCGCGATACCAGATAAAATTTCAAGGACCCCACCGCCAGCAATGACAGGTCCTGCTCCAAACCTTTCTGCCAGAACACCTGATACGACAGCTGCAAGCGGGAGAAAAACATTTGATGAAGCATTGATCACGGCGTATACTTGCGGCTGATCGTCTTGGTCGACAGACGTTTGAATAATGACCATTTCCGGTACATTGATCGCACTAACGGCGGCACCGAATATAAAGGATGCAAGTAGAACGACCGGCAGCCATGTACTCATCCCTGTGATAAAGAACGCAGCTCCTTCAATCATACCAGCGACAATAAAGAACAAACCAAATCTCTTAATTTTCACTTTCGCTAGAGCAAAGCCCATCATAAACGCGCCGACTGCGGCAACACCTCTTAAAATGGAATACACCATGGAATCGCTTTGCAGTGCTTCTGCTACGTATACAGCAGATAGTGCCTGCCACGGTGCTGCGGCGACATTCATTAAAATACAATACAGCGTCAGTGCAAATAAAATGTGATGATTTTTGACGACGAGAAAACCTCTTTTTAAGTTATACAAATATGTATTCTTTGCTTGTTTAATGCCTGCTGCTTTTTCTTCATCGGTTTTCTTTAGTTTGACGCCGATAATAAACAGGCCGGATATGATGAATAAGGCAGTGGTGATGAGCAGGGTATCTGCAGGTCCGATTAATTTGACCAAGAGACCAGCCACCATGACTGCTGCAAGTGCGACAATCTCAAAAGAAGATTGCAGGATGGCATTTGCTTTTTGAATCAGATGCTTCGGAACAATCTGCGGTAAAATGGCCACAGAGGCTGGATTATATGCTGCACCTGTTGCCGATTGAATAACCATTAATGAGATCAATAACCATAAAGGCAATAGATGCGAAAAATGCAGAAGCGGAATAATGAGTACAATTGTTGCTCGAACGACGTCTGAAGCGAACATCCATTTAGACAAATGGTGCTTTTTCATAAGAGGTCCTAGTATTGGGGCTAACAAAGATGAAGGAAGAACGGTTACTGCTAGGAGAAGTCCTGTACCGAGTGCTCCATCCCCTCTCAAAATCAATAGCCAAAGGACGGATGTAAAAGCAAAACTTTCTCCTGTGTTTTTAATCAGTCTTGATATGAATAATGAGGTGAAGCGTTTATTCCAAACACTTTCACTGAGATTCGTCTTTTCCATCACACAAATCCTTTCAACAATATATTCCAATTACATATTTTACCTTGAATTCTCTATTTTTCATACTATTTTTTGAAAATTGGAACTTAATTGATTTTTATTATAAAGAAAAAAGAGGCATGACACATGCCTCTAAAGACTTATTCCTTCTGACTCTTAGTCAATTGCTTATGGCTTTCTTTGATAGGTCCAAACACGATTATGGTTCGAGTTATCCGGAAAGACGTCGCCTGCTTGAAGCTTAATCTTTAAAGGATCTTTCACCATACTGCCGGTTTCACCGATCTCGATATACACACCATTATTCGGTGCTTTATTCCCTGATTTAAATTGATGCTTCTGACCCATTCCCATCCTCCTTTCTCGATGATGTTATTATGTCCCGTCACTTGCCTCTCCAATCCTTTATGCAAAAAGTCCCTGCTCCTACGAGTCAGGGACACTTTTCATTTAATTGGTTTGTTGATACATGAGCTCTTTGATTAACGCTTTTTGTACATGCAAACGGTTTTCTGCCTGCTGAAAAACTTTTGAGTGCGGTCCGTCAATAATGTCCGCTGTCACTTCTTCTCCGCGGTGTGCCGGGAGACAATGAAGGAAAATATAATCCTTTGCTGCATAACTCATTAGTTCGTCATTGACTTGATATTCTTTAAATTCAGCAAGGCGTTTCTCTGTTTCTGCTTCCTGCCCCATGCTTGTAAACACATCGGAATAAATGACATCTGCATCTTGGACAGCAGCGACAGGGTCTGTCGTAACGATGACTTCTGCGCCTGATTGTTTTGCAAACTCACGTGCCGTGTCTGTTACTTCTTGGAGCGGTTCATAGCCTTCTGGTGATGCAACAGCAATGTCACAGCCTAGCTGCGCACAGCCAACCATCAAGGAGTGAGCCACGTTATTTCCGTCACCAATATAGGCTACTTTGATTCCTTTTAATGTTCCTTTTACTTCTTTGATTGTCAATAAATCAGCAAGTGCCTGACATGGATGGGAGTAGTCAGTCAGTCCATTGATGACAGGAATAGACGCGTATTGTGCTAGCTCCTCGACCTTCTCATGTTCAAAGGTCCGAATCATAATGCCATCCACATAGCCAGACAGCACTTGTGCAGTATCACTGATCGTTTCTCCTCTGCCAATTTGCAAATCATTTGAGCTGAGGAAGAGCGCATGTCCTCCTAGCTGCGTCATTCCCGCTTCAAACGATACACGGGTTCTAGTTGACGATTTTTCAAAGATCATCGCTAACGTTTTCCCTTTGAATAAATCCTGATAGGGATTTTGTTTCATTTCTTCCGCTTTTTCAATTAAATAAGTAATGTCATTGATTGAGAAATCTTTTAACGATAAAAAGTCTTTTCCGTATAATGCCGGTTGCACGTCGACTTGACTCATGCCGTCACTTCCTTTTTATATAATTCTTTGAGCGATACTGGTGATACATCTCCATTTTTCCCTTGCAGGAATGCTTGAGCTGTTTCATATTCGGTTAGAACTTGGACGCCATGTGTGAGTGCTTTTACACGCTGCTCTTTTGCCTCTTCATCTTCCCCTAAATGGATATGAAGCGACTTATCTTCGTTTTGCAGCCAAGTTTCAAAGCTGTCTGTCCAGACGTCAAAGCCTGCATGTTTCGCTTTATCTACCAATTGTTCACTGCCTTTTATAAAGAGGCTGCCTTTCTGATGCCAGATTGACGCAAACACTTTTTTCAAGGCGCTTTCGGCGTTCTTGCCTACACACATTCCTTCTCCTGTCGCTTTCATTTCAGGTGTCAGCTTTAAGTCAATATCTTGAATGGCATGTGATGAGAAGACTGGGAATTTGATCGCTGTTCCCCCTTTGTTTTTCGTTGCAGGGTTCAGTTCTTCAAGCGTCGCACCCGCTAATAATTGAGTCGCAAGCGGAATCATGTCAATGCCCATTACTTTGCTGACGACTGGAACCGTCCGGCTTGCCCGCGGATTTACCTCTAGTACAAGCGCCTGATCCCCTTTGATCACAAATTGGATATTCATAATGCCCTTAAACGCTAATTTCTTCGCTATTTGTTCGGACGCAGTATGCACCTGCTGTTTGATGTCTTCGCTGATGGAGACACTTGGTAAAATGGCAAAGCTGTCACCTGAGTGGACGCCTGCTTTCTCTATATGCTCCACGATCGTTGGAATGAAGGTCGTTTTTCCGTCAGAAATCAGATCCACTTCAACTTCTTTTCCAGTGACATACTCATCAATTAAGATCGGGTACGGCAAATGATCTGGCTGATTAAGCAATGATGTCAAATGTGCTTCTGACTGGACAACGATCATCCCCATTCCGCCAATGACATACGATGGGCGAATTAACACAGGGTAACCAATGATTCTGGCATGTGCGAGTGCTTCTTCTTTTGAGTCAGCCGTATTTCCTTCTGCATGAGGAAGATTCAGTTCATCAAGAAGCTGATAGAACAAATCACGATCTTCGAGCGCATCTAGCGTGTCAAAGGATGTACCTAACAACGTGACGCCGGCTTTTTCTAAGCCTTCTGCTACATTGATGGCAGTCTGTCCGCCAAATTGGACGATGACGAAATCAATTTTTTCTGCTTCGACAACGTTTAAGATGTGCTCTAATGTAATGGGTTCAAAATATAAACGATCTGCGATCTCATAATCCGTACTGACCGTCTCTGGATTGTTGTTCATCATGATGGTTTCAAAGCCAAGCTTTTGCAGGGTAAGAACGCCATGAACTGCACTATAGTCAAACTCGACTCCCTGCCCAATTCGAATCGGACCAGAGCCAATGATGAGTGCACGCTGCTTTGTTTTCTCCTGATGCTCTCCATCACTTTTGCCAAAGTATGTGGAATAGAAGTAGTTCGTTTTTGCATCAAATTCTGCCGCACATGTGTCGACAATTTTAAATGAAGCCGTAATGTCATATTCTTGACGAAGCTGTCTAATGGCCTCTTCACTGTGGCCTGTAAGAAGAGCAATCGTTTCATCAAGGAAGCCCTTTTCCTTTACCTTTTTCAAGGTGTCTTTTGAGAGCGTTCCCTCATGGTTCTTCAATTCCTGTTCGAGAATGATCATATTCTTGAACACATGTAAGAAGAATAGATCAATTTTCGTCGCTTGATGAATCGTTTCGACCGTTTCTTGTCTTGAAAGAAGCTCCATGACAGCGAAGAAACGTCGATCGTCTGGTGTTTTGATCAGTTCAAATAGTTGTTCAGTCGATTGGTCTTTCAATTCTGGCAGGTGGAAGCCCTTTGTTTTGATTTCAAGGGAGGCGACGGCTTTTTGAATGGCTGACTCTAAATTACGGTCAATCGCCATGACTTCGCCAGTCGCCTTCATTTTTGTTCCTAATTGACGATCTGCCTGTTTAAATTTATCAAACGGCCAGCGTGGGAATTTCACGACGACATAATCGAGTGCCGGCTCGAAACTAGCATAAGTTGTGCCTGTGAGCGGGTTTTTGAGTTCGTCTAGTGTATAGCCTACCGCAAGCTTTGCCGCCATTTTAGCAATTGGATAGCCTGTTGCTTTTGAGGCAAGAGCAGATGAACGGCTGACCCGTGGATTCACCTCAATGACAAAGTATTCTTTACTGAGTGGATCAAGGGCGAATTGGATGTTGCATCCGCCGACTACATCCAGTGCTGAAATGATTTTCAGGCTCGCTGAACGAAGCATTTGATAATCCTGGTCTGTTAATGTTTGGGAAGGTGCAACGACAATCGAGTCTCCTGTATGCACACCAACTGGATCGATATTTTCCATATTACAAACCGTAATACACGTATTTTGACGGTCTCTCATGACCTCATATTCGACTTCTTTAAAGCCAGCGATGCTTTTTTCAACTAAACACTGATGAATCGGGCTCGCTAAAAGGGCTCCTTCAATGAGCGGTTTAAACGCTTCTTCTGTTAAGGCAATTCCGCCGCCCTTTCCGCCAAGTGTGTATGCTGGTCTTAGGATGACTGGGAAGCCTACTTCTTTTGCAAATTGAAGGGCATCTTTCGCATTATCCACAATTTCACTATCTGGCACAGGTTCGTTCAACTGCTTCATGAGAGCACGGAATTTCTCTCGATCTTCACCGTTTTCAATTGTTTCAACTGACGTTCCGAGCAGGGTTACCCCATGCTTCTTCAGCACACCGGCTTTTTCTAGCTCGACAGCAAGGTTTAAAGCGGTCTGTCCGCCAAGGTTGGCTAAAAGACCATCTGGTTTTTCCTTTTCGATGATTCTTGTCACTGAATCAACTGAAAGCGGTTCAAAATAGATTTCATCAGCAAATGATTCGTCTGTCATAATGGTTGCTGGGTTGTTATTCACTAAAATGACTTTGTAGCCCTCTTCTTTTAAGGCCATACATCCTTGTGTTCCTGAGTAATCAAATTCTGCTGCCTGACCAATGATGATTGGACCAGACCCGATGACTAGAATGGTTTGTATGCTTTGATCTTTAGGCATGTGCAACTTCTCTCCTTGCTTGTTTCACTTTCTCAATAAAATCATCGAATACCCATTCACTTTCAGCAGGACCTGGGTGTGCTTCTGGATGAAATTGAACTGACATAATTAGCTTCTCTTTATGAATGAAACCTTCTACAGATCCATCATTGACATGAAGGAATTTCACGTCCACTTCTTTGTCATTCATGCTTTTTTCATTCACCACATAGCTGTGGTTCTGACTTGTCATGAAAACACGTTTGGATTCTGTATCTTGTACAGGGTGATTCGCCCCGCGGTGGCCAAATGGAAGCTTATACGTATCCCCGCCAAGTGCGAGAGCGATTAATTGATGACCTAAGCAGATTCCAAGTGTCGGGAAGGTCATCATGATGTCATGAATGGTTTTTAAATATGGCTTCATTGTTTTGGGATCACCAGGTCCATTTGACAGCAGAATCGCATCTGGCTTGATCTCAAACACCTTTTCCAGCTGTTTGTACGGAATGACGGTTACTTTACAGCCGCGCGCTTCAAGCGAATCTGCAATTGATTTTTTAAAGCCAAAATCAATGAGCGCTACATGTTCCTCGCCGCTGCCTTGTGTGTAGATCTCGTCCTCTGTCACTTGTGCGACCACATTGTCTTGTTTCATGGCCGGGGGTGTTTCGTTTTCGTCTACACTGATCACAGCGTTCATCGTCCCATTTGCCCGGATGTTTTGCACGACTGCACGTGTATCTGTATGCGTCAGAAGCGGAATGTTCCACTTCTGTAAATAATCTTTTAAGCTAACCGCTGCAAGATGATGAGAGAAATGATCAGCTGCTTCATACACAACAACAGCTTTCACTTGTGGTTTTTTGCTCTCAAAGTCTTCATGATTAATGCCGTAATTTCCGATGAGTGGATATGTGAAAACAATGATTTGTCCCTTATAGGAAGGATCTGTGAGCACCTCTTGGTAACCTGTCATCCCTGTAAAGAAAACCACTTCACCTGTCATGCCAGCTTCTCCTGTCAGATTTCCTTCAAAAGAGGCTCCATCTTCTAAATTTAAATAACCTTTCATGCTTGTGTCACCCCAAATTGAATAATTAGTAATATAAATGCATTTTTATGCGTTTTGGTGTAAAAAAATTTAAACCGTCACTGCTTCATTTGCTAAAACCTGAGTAATCGCTTCTATTGCATGATCTATTTCTGCTTTTTCTACATTCAGCGGAGGTAATAACCGAATCACATTTGGACCAGCTGGAAGTACCAGCAACCCTTGTTCTCTAAGAGCTGTGATATAATCACCGACTGGCTGATGACATTCAATCCCTGCCATCAATCCTTTTCCGCGTACTTCTTTTACGATATTCAGTTGTTTCAGATCTTGCAGCTTTTCTAACAGATAAGCACCTTTTTCTTTGACTTCTGAAAGAAACTCTTCTTTGAAAATGACATCTAGTGTTGCATTCACTGCGGCCATGGCAAGCATGTTGCCACCAAAGGTTGTTCCGTGTGAACCTGGTGAGAATGCATCTCCTAAAGCCTTTTTCCCGATGACCGCACCGACTGGGAAGCCGTTTCCTAAGCCTTTAGCAGAAGAGATAATATCAGGATCAAGTCCCGTTTGTTCGTATGCAAACGCTGTTCCTGTACGTCCAATACCCGTTTGAATTTCGTCTACGATCAGCAGTGCTTCATGCTTTTTGCAAAACGCTTGAACGGCTTCTAGAAATTCTGCTGTTGCTGGATTTACTCCACCTTCTCCTTGCACAACCTCGAGCATTACCGCTGCCACATCATCGACTTCACACGCCGCAATAGCGTCTGGGTCATTAAACGGTACATAATGAAAGCCTTCCAGCATAGGGCCAAAGCCAGTTTTGATTTTATCTTGACCTGTAGCAGCCATACCAGCATACGTGCGCCCATGAAAAGAGTGCAAAAATGTCACGATATTTGTTTTCCCTGTTGCTTTACGTGCTAATTTGATCGCGCCTTCATTTGCCTCAGCTCCGCTATTGCAGAAAAACACGAGGTCTCCTGAACTGTTTGCCGCAAGCTTTTCTGCTGCTTTTTCCTGCAGTCCATTTTCAAATAGATTCGATACATGCCAGACGTGATCAAGCTGCTTCTTGATGGCTTGATTGACCTTTGGGTGATTGTGGCCTAGATTTGTAACCGCAATGCCTTGTATAAAGTCTAAGTATTTTTTTCCATTTGTATCGACTGCCCAAGAACCTGCTGCCTCTTTAATTTCAACATTCCACCGTCCATACGTTTGAAAGAGATGACTCACAGGACCGCCTCCTTTTGTTTCACAATTCTTGTTCCTTTAAAGGTTTCCCCTGTAAAGATACTGCCTTTGCCATTCACGATCATGACTTCATCCACATCTCCTGATAAAGCACTTAAAGCGGATTGCACTTTTGGAATCATTCCCCCGGAAATAATGCCTTCATCAATGAGTGAAAGAGCTTCTTGTTCGGTGACGACATCTAATAATTCACCATTTTTTAAAATGCCTTCCACATCTGTAACAAACATGAGCTTATCAGCTTTCATCGCTCCTGCGACAGCTGATGCTGCTAAATCAGCATTTACGTTTAACGTTTGGCATTCTTCTGTCATAGACAGCGGTGCAATAACAGGAATAAATTGTTTTTCCATTAATGCTTCTGCCATCTCTGGATGGACTTCTTTGATTTCGCCAACGTATCCGTACACGTCTTGATCGAGGAAATCGGCGACAAGCATCTGCCCATCTTTTCCAGATACGCCGACAGATGAAATATCATGCTTTGCGAGCTCTGACACAAAGTATTTATTCACCGTTCCCGAGAGGACCATTTCAGCTACTTCTAATACAGGCTTCGTTGTTTTACGCTGCCCGTCAACAAATTCTGTTTTCACTTCTAATTTTTGCAGCATGCTAGTGATTTCAGGACCTCCACCATGGACGATAGCCAGCTTAAATCCAGCAGCTTGAAGTGAGCGGACATTTTCATAAAAGGTATCTGAAAGTTCTCGAATGACACTGCCTCCACACTTAAATACGATCGTTTTATCCATGTCTATCTCCTTCATTATGTGCGATAGCTCGCGTTAATTTTCACATAATCATAGGTAAGGTCACAGCCCCATGCTGCTGCTTTACCATTTCCCTCATTCATTTGAATCAAAATCGTGATCTCATCCTGCTCTAGATACGCTTTTGCTTCCTCTTCTGAGAATGGCTGCGGTTCATTATGTTTAAACAGACATTGTCCGCCTAAATAAACTTCTACCTCTTGTGGTGTGACGGAAGCTGCACTATGACCAATGGCTCCGACGATTCGCCCCCAGTTGGCGTCGGTGCCGTAGACGGCTGTTTTCACAAGACTTGAACCGACGATTTTCTTCGCTATGATGCCGGCTTCTAAATTATTTTTAGCGCCAGCAACTTGCGCTTCAATTAATTTCGTTGCACCTTCTCCGTCTCTTGCAATCTCTTTGGCAAGATCCTCACAAGCTAGCTTTAATCCTTCTTTGAACAATGGCCATTCTGGATGCATTTCATTGAGTGCTTCATTTTCTGCCATGCCATTTGCCATTACGAGTACCATATCGTTTGTCGATGTTTCCCCATCGACGGTAATTTGATTAAAGGTCACATCGGTAATGTCACGAAGTGCGTTTTGCAGGGCTTCCTGTTCAACATTTGCATCCGTTGTCACGAAGCCAAGCATCGTTGCCATGTTCGGATGAATCATGCCAGAGCCCTTTGCTGCACCTGCAATTAGAATCTCTTTGCCGTTTATCGTCAGGGTGTATGTTGTATTTTTAATGACTGTATCTGTCGTTAAGATTGCCTCTTCAAAATGACCATTTCCTGCTTTTGCTTCTTTCAGCTGCGAGATGCCTTTTTTGACTTTATCCATATCGAGACACTCTCCAATGACACCAGTAGAAGAAACAGCAATGTAATCAGGTTCTATCCCTAACATATCTGCGCAGGCTGCCTGCATTTCGTATGCGTCCTTCAAACCTTGCTCACCGGTACATGCATTGGCGATGGCACTATTGACAATGACACCTTTTAATTGCCCTGTCTTTTTTAAGCTTTTCTGAGTGACTTGTAGAGGTGCAGCTTGAAAGTGACTTTGTGTATATACCGCTGCACTCGCTGCCGGCACCTCACTGACAATCAGTCCAAGGTCTTTTTTTGAATAGCGTAATCCAATATGAATCCCCTTTGCTTCAAAGCCTTTTGGTGATGATACGTCACCGTCTATTTTTACAATGCTTTTTTCATTCAATTCGATCATGTTTGTTGTCTCCCCTGTTCTTATGGATAGAGAGGTGTCATTGTGAGGCCCGCCTCTTCATCTAAGCCTTTGATGATGTTGAAGTTTTGAACCGCTTGGCCGGCTGCGCCTTTCATGAGATTGTCGATCACAGACACAATCGTGAGTCTGCCTGTACGTTCATCTAAATGAAAGCCAATGTCACAGAAATTACTGCCGTATACTTCCCTTGTTTGCGGATACACCCCGTGATCTCTCACTCTGACAAAATAGGAATCTTCATAAAAGCCTTTCATATGCTTCATCAATTCCTCTTTTGTGATATCTGATTTCAGCTGTGTATACATCGTCGCCATAATCCCCCTTGTCATCGGGACAAGATGCGTTGAAAATGTGATGTTCGCCGTTTGCGGATTCCATTCTCTTAATATTTGCTCTATTTCAGGTGTATGTTGATGTTCATTTACCTTATAAATTTTGAAATTGTCGTTTAGCTCTGAAAAATGTGTTCCAAGTGAGGCAGATCGTCCTGCACCGGACACGCCTGTTTTTGCATCTATTATGATCATAGATTCATCGATTAGATTCTGTTTCATCAGCGGTGCTAAACCGAGAAGAACTGCGGTAGGAAAGCACCCTGGGTTTGCAATAACTTCAGCCCGCTCAATTGTTTCACGATTTAATTCAGATAATCCGTACACAGCTTGTTGAACAGATGCTTGATCAGCTGCTCTTCGTTTATACCAAGCTTCATAGGTTGCGCCATCTTGAATGCGCAAATCACCTGATAAATCAATAATGGGCACTCCTTGATTCATGAGCTTCGGCGAAAGTTCACTTGATACGCCTGCTGGTGTCGCTAAAAACACAGCATCTGTTTCTCGCACAATGGAAGCTGGATCAATGGCTTTTAATGTTTGATCAGTAATAGTTGTCAGATGCGGATAAGATTGACTGTATAATTGCCCATCACCACTTGATGAATACAATATACATTCCTCCACATGTGGATGATGCTTGAAGATACGAACCAATTCCGCACCACCGTACCCTGTAGCACCTATAATACCTATTTTCAACGTCAATACACCCTCTTGATCTTTGTGAAATTATTTAACATTATAACATGTATAAAAATTAATTCAATTGTATATTTAATATTTGTTTTCATTTTTTTTCAACAAAAAATCCGCATATCTTCATGAGACATGCGGATTTATCTTTCGTTTTTGATATAGATGACCATGAGCGCACTGCATAAATATAATATGGAGCTTGCATAAAAAATGAAATGAACGGTAAAGAAATCAGCAAACAGGCCGCCAAGCATAATCGCGATGGATGAAAAAAGAGCTGTCCAAAAATGATAGTGGCCAACCTCCTTCATTCTTTTATTACCTGTTGTCAGTTCCGTGACGAGCAGTTTCTCCCCGTGTTTTTGAAAGCCGCCTAACGCACCAAGTGCAAGCTGAATCATA
The DNA here is from genome assembly GCF_002998465.1 of Bacillus sp. NMCC46. Lineage (NCBI taxonomy): Bacteria > Bacillati > Bacillota > Bacilli > Caryophanales > Bacillaceae > Bacillus > Bacillus sp. NMCC46. Next base: position 832,733 of record NZ_PVQZ01000001.1, read on the forward strand.
TACACTTGCTCCACTTCTGTTATATGCGGAAATAGCAGTAAAAGAAACGCCATACCGAACGAATGAATGATTAAAAAGAGACGCCTGTCAGTAGTTTCGGGTAGTTTCCCTAAGAGTAAATGAATAAACGCTCCGCTTAAACCAAACAAGCCATAGGCAAGACCAAACTGTGAATAGCTTGAACCAACATTTTTAATAAAAAGAATGTAAAAAGGGAAAATCAAACTGCTGGCGAAAAACAGCAGGCTTTGTGAGTAGACGAACCATTTCATTGCTTTTGCATTCATTGTGTATTGTACCTTTCATAAAAGTAATTGATAAACCTGCCATCTGGATCTGCTTTCTTTTTCTTTTGGAAGAATATATCGGTTTTAGGATACGCCCGCTTCATTTGTGCCTTCGTTTGATAAGGCATGTACGGTAAGTAATAGCTTCCATGGTGCCGCAGCGTGATATCTGTCATTTGCCGGATGATCCGCTCTGCTTCTGCCTTCTCTTCTTTCTCAAAACCATAATTCACTAAAAGAACAAGGGCAAACATATCTTCTTTCGCATATGAGAGATCCGCTTTTTCATTTTTTTGTACGTAGCGTATCGTGATGTTCATTAAATTCAATTCTTCCTGTTGTAAAAAGTCTCTCATTTCATCGATATACGCACGAAAGCGGTCAACTGGGACGAAATATTCCTGAAGCACATCTGTGTCTGACTCATTTTCATATTCTAAAAAAGCAGAATCTGAACGCATCACATTGTTTCTTGTGATCAGCTGATCATTTTGACTTTGGAAATACTTTTTTTGCAAATTCCAGAGCAGATCTTTTCCCATATCAAATCTTCTTGAAAGGCCGAGCATAAATTTCAATGGCATGACGAGCTGATCTTCCTTTAGCTCTCGGTATGGTTCGAGCTCTTGATGAGTTGAGAGGGAATAGTTCGTTACATACATCTCCTTCAAAAAGTTTGTTTTCGCTGTTGAGATTCTTGCGAGATGCATGCGTACTTCTTTATTGTGTTTGACATGCTTTTGAAAATAATCGGTGTATTCACGATAATCAAGAGAGGTTGTCTCCATTTTGTATAATTCATCTCTCGTTAGCGAAAGCTCAACATCTAAAATCACGCCGAACAAACCATATCCGCCAATCACGGCTGTAAACAAATCATCGCCTGGCTTCACTGTAACGATCTCCCCATCTGCCTTTAGCAGCCTAAAGGAACGAACCGTGTTAATGAGTGATCCGTAGCGAATGTCACGTCCATGTGCGTTTGCACTGAGAGAACCGCCAATCGTGAAGATATTCTGTGATTGCATGACCTTCACGGCAAGACCATATGGGTTCACATATGTTTGTATATCATCCCATGTAACGCCGCTTTGGACCCGAATCGTTTTCTTTTTTTCATCAAATGCTAAAATCTGACGGAATTTGGTCATATCAAGCACGATGCCATTTTCATAATACGTGTGGCCACCCATGCTATGCTGTTTCCCTGCAATGGATATCGGCAGGTTTTTTGCTTTCGCTTCTTTTAATACTTCTTTTAAAGTGTCTATTTCTTTTCCTTGAACGACTTTTTTTATTTTGACAGGCATAAGATGACTGACATCTGTAAAGGCTTCAAGATCTTGGCTTTTGTGTGCTTGCTCCTCACGAATGGTGATTGATGCAAAAAATGCAGCAGCGTATCCCACTAAAAGAACAATCCATAACCATTTTCGTTTCATTATGAGGCTCCGATCTGTTATATTACACCCATTATATCAATACGTTCTCTTCCTCCACCTTATTTTTTCATAAAAAAAACCTGGCATGAGTTCAACTCATACCAGGCATTTTTCATGTGCTTATTGAATACCGAGCGCAATTTTTGCGTATCTTGACATTTTGTCTCGTGTCCAAGGCGGATTCCATACGATGTGAACTTCTGTTTCTTTCACTTCTGGAAGATCACTTAATGCTTTTTTGACTTCATCCACGATAATTGGTGCAAGAGGACAACCCATTGATGTTAAGGTCATCGTGATATCCGCTTTTCCATTCTCATCAAGATCGACATCATAGACAAGTCCAAGGTTGACGATGTCGACATTTAGCTCAGGGTCAATCACCTGTTCTAGGGCGCCTAAAATATTTTCTTTCAATGCTTCATCCATGATATCCACTCCTTTTCCATTAGTATAACGTACTTTTTCCTTTGACTAAACGTTTGTGCTTTTCAGATGTGTCACAAACCAGTCAATCGTTTCAAACATTGCTTGTCTTGAGACCTTATGGCCAGCTTGTCCGTCTGTGATAAAACGAATCAGGTGCGGGTCTTCTTTATATTGGGTTGCGGCTAACTCGTCATAAAGAGCCTTTGCATGCCGGTAAGGGACAACAGGATCGTTTTCTGCATGCCAGAATAACAGCGGTCTTTTGTTTAATCGATCTGTTTGCAGCGTTAAATCATAAGGGCGCAGGGCGTCTAACTGCTGATGAACCTCTTCGTCTGTAATCTCTTTCATCAACCCTTTGTGCCGCATGTCCATGATTTGTGCTTGTAGAAATGTCGTATATTTCGGACTGCCCATCAAGCTGACTGCCGCTTTAATCCAATCATGCTTGGCCAGTGCACCAAAGGTGGTGATGCCGCCCATGGAAGTACCCGCAACACCTATCAGATCGGCTTCAATCAATTGTTTTTCTTGAAAGTATGTTTTGAGTATATCGATTTCACGTATTTCGTTCAGGACAATTTCCCAGAACTTTGATGCCAGTTCCTCTAAGCTGAGGTTTTCTGATCTTACACCATGATAAGCACAGTCAGGCAAAATCACTCTCATGCCTTTTTCCGCCAAATGAAAGGCGAAGTGTAAATTGTGCTCACGTGCACTTGTAAATCCGTGTATGAAAAATACAAGCGGAAGCGGTTTGTCTTTATTTTCAGCTTTTACGATATGTAAAAATGGAATATCGTGTTCAGTTTGCTCATCAATGGTGATCACAGCCTATGAATCCTCCTTTATCATTCCCGTCTTTGTTTATTTTAACATGTAGACAACAAAGATGTGATAAAGATACACTATAGGTAGAGGCGCCGCACGAACTGCCTCCTATCACTTACAGATCAAAGGAGATTTTATGGAGACTAAACCTTACCTAATCGCACTTGACCTGGATGGCACGTTATTAAAAGATGATAAAACCATCTCTACACACACGCTTGACGTCATTCAAAAAGTGAAAGACAGCGGGCATCATGTCTGTATTTCAACCGGCCGGCCATTTCGTTCCAGCTCTCCTTATTATCAGCAATTACAGCTTGATTCACCCATTGTGAATTTTAATGGCGCGTTTGTCCATCATCCTCTTGATGAAAAATGGGGCAGATTTCATACGTCACTTGATCTCCAAGTCGTTAAACAGCTTGTAGACATTAGTGAGGAGTACAAAGTGCACAATGTGCTAGCTGAAGTGTTAGACGATTTGTATTTCCATTACCATGATGAGAAGCTCATTGATATATTTAATATGAATGCAAATAAAGTCACCGTGGGAGACCTTCGGGACAACCTTGGAGAAAATGTGACGAGCGTGTTAATCCATGCAAAAGAAGAGGACGTTGGAGCCATTCGAAGCTATTTATCAGATGTTCATGCAGAAGTGATTGATCACCGGCGATGGGCTGCACCGTGGCACGTGATTGAAATCATTAAAACAGGCATGAACAAGGCCGTTGGACTGCAAAAGATCAGTGATTATTACGGCGTTCCACAGGAGCGGATTGTGGCATTCGGAGATGAAGACAATGATTTAGAAATGCTTGAATTTGCTGGATGCGGCGTGGCAATGGGCAATGGAATCGATGCGGTGAAACGTGTTTCAAATGAAGTCACTGATACGAACGAACAAGATGGGATTGCAAAGTTTCTAACGAATTACTTCTCGCTTTAATTTTTCCATTCATACATAACCGAAGGAAGCGGGCATACTACCGTTAGACAGGTTGTCCTGTCAGCTTGTGTAAAGGGGCGGATTCCGAATGGGTAAAAGAAGCAAATCGAAACGCTTTATACAACAAGGTAAAGATTCAGTCAGTCTGCATGACGCACGTTTTCCTTATCGTTCGACACTTGAAGAAGCGGCGGCGGACAGGGGAAATATGAAGACTGATGCTTCTGGAGGTTCATTGTGAGAAACGAACTTTTTGATCAAGCCAAATCATTTACTGAAGAAGCCCTTACTTCTTCATTTTCATCTGGGTTAGAGCGTCAACAGGCGGTCAAACGAGCCAAAAATGCCGTATCTTCTGCATTTGCCAATTCGACAGATGCAGAAAGAAACCAGCTGCATACCTTCCAAGACTTGCTCGATGATCTCTAACATAAAAAAAGCTGTCCACCATTGGACAGCTTTTTCTGATTCTCATGAAGCAGGAAGCACTTATTTTACTTGGAACGTTTTCTTTTCCGTGATTTGCTTCAGCCCTTCTGCTTTTCCTTTAAATGTGACGACCGCTTCATACGTTCCCGGCTTGACACCGTTTGACCACGTATCTTGAAAATCATAGGCTTCGCCTTTCTTCAGCACAAATGATTGGATGGCCTGTGTGAACATACGGTCTTTCGAATAGCGGTATTGTTCATTTCCGTTTTCGTCATACACACTGAGCTCGAATTTCTGGCTTGTGTTAAAAGTAAATTCAATATCTCGATCTGATTCATTTTTCAGCGACATGTTAAATTGAACCGAAGAACCTTTCTGGACGGGGTCTACTGTGAGTACAACTGTTTTTTCTCCCATTTGACCGGATACCTCCTTGTCTGGTTCATCCTTTTTTTGTTGTCCACAAGCGGCTAAAATCAATAAAACGAGAAGAAGCACCAACCCTTTTTTCATTTACTACCCACCTTTTAATCTCGTCTGAAAAATCCAAGAATATTGGTTGTTTGCACAATATTTGTAAAGGCTTTTGGATCGACTTCTTTAATAATTTGTTCAAGTTCATACAGCTCATACCTTGTAATGACGATCACCATCATTTCTTTTTGCTCGTTGGTAAAAGCTCCTTTTGCAGGTACAGTCGTAATGCCCCTAACCATTTTTCCATAAATGGCTTCTTTGATTTCATCAGCTTTCTTCGTCACAATCATCGCGGTCAGCTTCTCATGTCTTGTATGGATGGCATCAATGACCCTTGTGGTCACATATAATGTGACAAGGGTATATAATGCTTTCTCCCAACCTTGTAATAATCCTGCTGTAAAGATGATGATTCCATTTAAAATGAAGAAATATGTGCCGACTGGTTTATCCTTCCACTTCGCTAAGATCATGGCAAGGATGTCGAGCCCGCCTGTTGATGCCCCGTATTTGAGGGTGATCCCAATCCCGAGTGCAGATATGACGCCGCCAAACACAGCATTTAGTAATATATCCTGTGAAACACTCGTTTCCGGTAAGATGCCGAGGAAAATGGTCGTCAGTGCAACACTGATGATGCTGTATAACGTAAAGGAACGGCCAACTTTCATCCAGCCTAAAATGCCGACTGGAATATTTAAAATAAATAATAGGATCCCTGTTGATATATAAAATGGCGCATATTGATCCATTAAGCTGGATAACAGCTGGGCCACCCCTGTAAACCCGCTCGCGTATACATCAGCTGGGATTAAGAATAAGTTCAGTCCAATCGCATTGAGCAGTGCACCAATGACGACGACAATGAGTTTTTTTGCTTCTCCAATGAACATATTGTCATTCCTCCACTTACCATTCTCTCTATGGTTTTCCCTAAAATTTAGAATTTGAACACGAAAAGATGATTTCTGTGATATAGTTAGGCTAAAAAGATGTAAAATATGGCTGATATTTTTAGAAAGAAGGGATTTTGATGACTGTTCATATCATAGCAGACAGTGCTGCTGATCTGCCTCTTTCTTATTATGATGAACATAACATGACGCTCATTCCGCTGCGTGTGTTACTTGGCGAGCAGGAATTTGAAGATTTGATCACCATTGAACCAAAACAAGTATTTGATGCGATGAGACAAGGTGCCAGCCCAAAGACGTCACAAGCTTCCCCAAACCGAATCAAAGAAGCCTTTGTTTCTCTCGCACAAACCCATACATCTGCAATCTATGTTGCCTTTTCATCAGAGCTTTCCGGTACATACCAAACAGCTGTGATGATGGCAAACGAAGTGAAGGAAGAATACCCTGATTTTGATTTGCGAATCATTGATTCTAAATGTGCTTCACTTGGCTATGGGCTTGCAGTCAAACACGCTCAATCACTTGCCATTGACGGAAATACAATACAAGAAATTGAAACGTCTGTAAAGCATTTTTGCGAATCTTTACAACATATTTTTACTGTAGACGATTTATCGTATTTAGCAAGAGGCGGAAGAATCAGTAAAGCGTCCGCATTTGTTGGCGGTTTATTAAGCATTAAGCCCATTTTACACGTCGAGGATGGAAAGCTCATACCACTTGAGAAAATCCGCGGACGTAAAAAGCTGTTGAAACGCATTATTGAACTGATGAAAGAACGTGGAACGGATTGGCCAAATCAAACTGTGGGCATTAGTCATGGTGATGATCCTGCACTTGCAGAAGACATGAGACAATTGATTGAAGCCGAATTTCATCCAAAAGAAATTGATATTCAGATTGTCGGCGCGGCTGTTGGGTCCCATTCAGGCCCAGGCACGCTTGCAATCTTCTTTACAGGCAAACCATCATAAAAAGCACCCTTCCCTGACACATCACGGGAAGGGTGCTTTTCTTATGACTTATGAAAGTTTAAACCGATGGACGGTTTCATTTAACCTTGCCGTCATACTCATCAGTTCTTCTACCTGTTTGTTCATTTGATGGAATGATTGCAGCTGTTCATTGGCAGAGGCAGAAATTTCTTCGCTGCCAGCTGCTGTTTCTTCTACAACCGCACTAATATTTTCAATCGAGTTCAGCACTTGTCCGCCAAGCTCTGTTGATTGAACAATTTGGTCATTTAAGACAGCCATTTCTTGTTTAATGTGCTGCGCTTTTGTTTCTATATCTTCAAAGGAGTGTGAGGTTTTGTCCATCGCATCCTGCTGTTGAAGTGAAAGCTTGACTCCTTCTTTGACAGTTTGACTAATGGATTGAATGCCTCTTTCAATATGACTGACCATATCAAAGATTTGTCTTGTAGCGTTAGATGATTCATCGGCAAGCTTACGAATTTCATCTGCAACAACAGCAAAGCCTTTTCCAGCTTCACCTGCTCTTGCCGCTTCAATCGCCGCATTTAGCGAAAGTAAGTTTGTCTGATCCGCAATGTCAGAAACAGTTTTGGCCATGGCCGAGATGCCGCTGGCGTATTGCGTGAATTCTCCTGCTGACTGCTCGATTTGCCTTGTGGCATGTGTATTTTTTTCAATCGCCGTTTTTGTTTCTGTTAACGTGTGCTTTCCACTTTCCACTGCTTCTATGGCATCCTCAGTACTTTGGATGACTGTTTGTGAACGTTCGGAATTTTTACGTCCATGCTGATCCATCTTTTCAATCAAACTGACGCCATGCTGGAGATCCTCTGAAATGGCTTGTGACCCATTTGCCATTTCGTCTGTCGAGACAGATACTTGATTTGCAGATTCCATCAGCTTTTTGTTTTCATCATCTAACTGGATCGAGAATGTCTCTACTTGACTTGAGACATTGCTGATTTCTTTAATCAGACTAATCAGCTGATCTGTCATTTGATTAAAGGATTCATTCAAGCCGCCGATTTCATCCTTGCGCTGAATGTGCATCCGCTCGACAGCAAGGTTGCCTTCTGCGATCTGCTTCGCTCGGTAGGATAGTGATTTGATAGGGGTCACGATGGATCTTGTTAACCCAATATTTAAAAAGACAGCAATGACAATCAGCGTGAGGGCTGCAACGAGTGCACTGGTGATGATCCATTGCACATTATCAGATGTATTCTCTTGATTTTGTTTATACGCTTCTTCTGCTCTTTTATTCATTGTATGGACGTCGTTTAAAACACCATCAATTCTTGCAGCGACCCGTCTTGCATCCGATGCGTTTTTTTCACCAATGGCATTATTTGCTTCCTTGGTCCACGTGTCATATTTTGCATTTAACCTTGTTAATGCATCTTTGTTGATATTTCCTGCATGTTTGTTTAACGTTTGCAGCTGTTTTTTTGCTGTAGAAATATCGGTTTGAACAACCTCTAGCTGTTCATCAGAAAGTGTCATTGAATAATTGGTCATGGCTTGTTCGACGCTTTCAAAGCTTGCTTTTGTTTTTTGAACGTTTAATAAGGTTTGAACTTCTGTTTCATTTGATGATTGGATCTTTGTCATACTGACAATGATAAAGGCGATTACGCCAACTGCTAAAAGAAGTGAGACGAGTGAGTTGAGTAAAATTTTGATGCGCAAGCTCATGATGCGTCCCCCTCTTCTTTTAGAAGTTTCTGCTTCAGTTCATTTACTTTTTTGGTCAATGTCTCAGCATTCTTCATCACCCGAATTCTTGCCATATCGATTCCGTCATTGCTTAAGTCGTAGATAACATGCCCATTTTTGATTTGATTGTTCTTGACGAGCTGTTCGCTGAATTGATAGACCACTTCATCGACTTTTTTTACCATGGACGAAATTACCGCTTTTTCAGCGGTGTAGTACTGATCACTATCTACACCAATGGCATATTTGCCCTGCGCTTGCGCTTCTTTTAATAAACCGACACCTGTATAGCCAGCTGCGGCATATAAAACGTCTGCTTTCTTTTTGATCATGCCTTTGGCTATTTTACTGCCTTTGCCCGCATCACTAAACGTATTAGCATAGGTGGATAAGATCTTGATGTTCGGATTTACTGATTTGGCGCCTTTTTGGAACCCTTTTTCAAAACGATGGATCAAATCCGCATCGACACCGCCAACAAATCCAATGACATCACTTTTCGTTGTCATGGCAGCAAGTGCGCCCGCTAAATAGCTGCCTTGCTCTTCTTTAAACGTCACGGAGGTCACATTTTTCAGCTCAGATACGGCATCGATGAGAAGGAACTGCTTCTTCGGATATTTCTTTGCGACTTTTTCTAAATCTTCTTGCATACTGAAGCCTACTCCGATGACGAGGTCATTGCCATCTTTTACAAGCTCGGTCAGTCCTTTTTCATATGTATCGGTTTCTGCAATTTCTCTATAATCAAATTCAATCCCAAGGTCATCACGTGCTTTTTCTAATCCTTTAAATGATGAATCATTAAATGATTGATCACCAAGACCATCATCTGTGAGCATAACGCCAATATGCTTCGCATTTGATGCCGGTGGTTTACCTTGCTGATTGCTGCATGCGGCGAGCACCATAAGCAGGGCTGCCACCAGAAGCAATGAAATTTTCACTTTCATCCACACACACACTCCTTTTATCATCCTTACTCCTTTCTTATCGGATTTGAGAGGCGTTGTTTCAATGATTAAGTGAAGGTTTTTCAGCTTTTTTCATGACTTTTTTCACTGAAAAAACCCATTATTTATAACAAATATAAAAAAAGGGATAAAATCATGATGATTTTATCCCTTTGTCTTCATTTCAGTGTGATATGAAAACCCTTGAAGTCAGGGTTTGGATTTCACGCTGCTCATTTTTTCTCGTATGTCCAGCCCTCTTTTTGGTAAACTAAGTCATTTTTCATCAAATGGCCTAATGCTCGTTTAAAGGCTGCCTTGCTCATTTGGAATCGTTCACGGATGTCTTCTGGATCACTTTTGTCCCCATAAGGCATAGCACCATTTCTCGTTCTCATATAGGTTAAGATTTCTTCTGCATCGACAGATAACGCTTCCTGTTTTCTAGGGAGCAGAGAAACGTTCACGGTTCCATCCTCTTTCACGGCAATGACGCGTCCTGTCACGGTCGATCCTAATCTTGGTTCTTCCTTTCGTTCCGTGCGGTGGATAAACCCTCGCACGCCTGTATCTGTCAGCATAAAGGAGCCTGTCGCAATTAAGCGATAAATGGTTCCAGTGATTTCTTTGTTCATTAAGGTTTCAGGTGCCTCAGTAAACAATTCACTGATCACATCTTCAGTGGCTGGCTTTGCGAACATTCTGCCGTAGCTTGTGACTTTCAGCATACAGTAGAGTTTGTCTCCTTTTTTTGGCCATGCTTCCTCAAAAGGCGGGAGGTGTTCTGTTGCAACAAGTGCATCCTTTGACAGCCCGACATCGACAAATGCGCCCATGTCTTCTACCACGTCTACGACTTCTACCCAGCCATATGTATGCGCATTGATTGTAGGTATTTTCATCGTGGCAGCCAGTCTTTCTTCATGATCTACATATAAGTAGACCTCTACTTCATCTCGGTCACCAATATCCTCTGTCATCTCACTGCGGTGCAAGAGGACCGAATCTTCACCATCTGTCAAAAAGTAGCCGTATTCCATCTCGTTCTCTATTTGCAAGGTCAGTTGCTCACCTGGTCTCATGTTCTCTTCCTTCCTATCTGCCCATAAAAGAGCGTTCGTTCATCTTTTGATTCACTTTATTCTACTATACTTCTCCCCGCATGAACATCTCTAGTTCTGTTAGCTAAAGTGGACAAACCGGATACGATTTATACTGCTGCCGGCTGAACTCTTTGTCTCGTCTCTTCGATAAAGTTTCTTCTTCTCCTATTTGCATGATAAAATAGACGCAATATCTATACATGGAGGTCATGTGTTATGGCAAAAGAAAGCTCATTTGACATTGTATCGAAGGTTGAACTGCCAGAGGTGCAAAACGCTGTTCAAGCAGCGCTGAAAGAAATTAAAAACCGTTATGATTTTAAAGGAAGTAAAAGTGATATTTCTCTTGAAAAAGAAGAGCTCGTTCTCATCTCTGATGATGACTTCAAGCTGGAGCAGCTAAAAGATGTGCTTGTGACAAAGCTGATCAAACGAGATGTTCCAACTAAAAACATCGACTACGGAAAAACCGAGCATGCCCTTGGCGGAACAGTACGCCAGCGCGCGAAGCTGATCAGCGGGATTGATCAAGACAACGCCAAAAAGATCAATGCACTCATTAAGCAATCCGGCATCAAAGTGAAGTCACAGTTTCAAGATGACCAAGTGCGTGTAACAGGGAAAAATAAAGATGATTTACAAGAGGTTATTTCTCTTATGCGCAAGGCAGATTTGCCAATTGATGTTCAATTTATAAATTTTCGATAAATTTCAAATTTTCCATTGATTATTTTCGATTTTTTCGATACAGTTGATGGAAGTTCAATTCATTGACATGTTCATATCACTTTCTTATCAAGAGAGGCAGAGGGACTGGCCCTGTGAAGCCTCAGCAACCGGTGTAGTAGAAATATATTTTCTATAACCAAGGTGCTAAATCCAGCAAGCAACTGCTTGGAAGATAAGGAGAAGAATTACGATACAGCCAAAAAGTCTTCTTCTTATCAGAAGGCTTTTTTTGTTACATAGAAATAAGGAGGAAACCAATGGGCCTATTACAAGACTTACAAAACCGCGTACTGATTGCTGACGGTGCAATGGGAACACTTTTATACTCTTACGGCATTGACCGCTGCTTTGAAGAATTAAATTTATCGAAAGAAGAGGAAGTAAAGCGCGTGCATGAGGCATATGTGCAGGCTGGTGCTGACATCATCCAAACAAATACGTACGGTGCGAATTATATTAAACTATCCCGCTACGGCTTAGAGGAAGAAACAAAGCGCATCAATACAAAGGCCGTACAAATCGCAAAAGCAGCCGCAGGCTCCGCTTATGTACTCGGAACGATCGGCGGCATTCGAACATTTAACAAAAATGCCTACTCTATTGAAGAAATTAAACGAAGCTTTAGAGAGCAGCTGTACATTCTATTAAATGAACAGCCTGACGGATTATTGCTAGAAACGTACTATGACATGGAAGAAGCGAAGGCCGTTCTCCAAATTGCACGCAAAGAAACGCCTCTCCCGATTGTCATGAACGTCTCCATGCATGAACAAGGTGTTTTGCAGGATGGAACCCCGCTCAAGGATGGTTTATCTGAATTGTCCTCTCTTGGCGCAGATGTCGTCGGCATCAACTGCAGACTGGGCCCTTATCATATGATTCAGGCACTCGAAGGCGTACCGATTTTAGAAAATTCCCATTTGTCAGTCTATCCTAACAGCAGTCTTCCCTCTCTTGAAGAAGGCAGACTCGTCTATGATACAGATAACGATTATTTTCGAAAAAGTGCACTTGAGTTTAGAAATCAAGGCGCACGTATTATCGGCGGCTGCTGCGGAACAACACCTCAGCATATTCACGCAATGGCTGAAGCGGTCAAGGATTTAGCGCCGATCACTGAAAAAGAAGTGAAAGTATTAAAAGAAGAAATCATTTCGATTCAAGATCAGCGGACTGAACCAGGTCTTGATGAGCTCGCTGCGGAAAAACGGACGATTATTGTAGAACTTGATCCGCCGAAGAAGCTGAACTTCGAAAAATTTCTCGTCGCTGCAAATGAATTAAAGAATGCAGGCATTGATGCCTTGACATTAGCTGATAATTCTCTTGCGACCCCGCGCATTAGCAATGTGGCTTGCGGCGCATTATTGAAACAGCAGCTTGATATGCGTTCACTTGTCCATATTACGTGCCGTGATCGTAATTTGATTGGGCTTCAATCCCATTTGATGGGTCTCGACACGCTTGGTTTAACTGATATTTTAGCCATTACAGGCGATCCATCTAAGATTGGAGATTTCCCAGGTGCAACGTCGGTTTACGATTTAACCTCCTTTGATTTGATCCGGCTGATCAAGCAGTTTAACGAAGGTCTTTCTTTCTCAGGGAAGCCGCTTGGTAAAAAGACCAATTTTTCAGTAGCTGGCGCGTTTAACCCGAATGTTCGTCACATTGATAAAGCGGTCAAACGTCTTGAGAAAAAAATCGAATACGGCGCTGATTATTTTGTTTCACAGCCTGTTTATTCTGAGGAACAGCTTGTGAAAATTCATGAGGAGAGCCGTCATTTGGATAAACCGATTTATATTGGCATTATGCCGTTAACAAGCAGCCGAAATGCAGAGTTTATTCATCATGAAATTCCAGGCATCAAATTATCTGATTCCATTCGTGACATTATGGCCAAGGCTGGCGAGGATAAGGAAAAGCAGCGAGCAGAAGGCTTAGCGATTGCCCGCTCTTTATTAGATACAGCCTGTGAATTGTTTAATGGCATTTATTTAATTACCCCTTTCCTTCGATCAGATTTAACAGCAGAACTGACCACCTACATTCATCAGAAAGAAAAGGAGTCAAACATCCATGTCAACTATCACTGAACAGCTAAAGAAACGCATCCTCGTCCTTGATGGTGCAATGGGGACCATGATTCAAAATGCCAATCTCACAGCAGAAGACTTTGGCGGAGAAGAGTATGAGGGCTGTAACGAGTATTTGAATGTAACAGCCCCTCACATCATCCGCGCGATTCATAGGGAATACCTTGAAGCAAGTGCCGATCTCATTGAAACAAATACATTCGGGGCTACAAAGCTCGTCCTTGATGAATACGGGCTTGGCCACCTTGCCTATGAACTCAATGTACGGGCTGCCCAGCTGGCAAAGGACGAAGCTGACCGTTACTCCACGCCGGAGCAGCCTCGATTTGTTGTAGGCGCAATGGGACCCACAACAAAAACATTATCTGTGACAGGCGGCACAACCTTCGATGAACTCGTCGCCAACTACAAAGAGCAGGCCCGCGCCCTGATTGATGGCAAATGTGATGCCCTTCTTTTAGAAACAAGCCAAGACATGCTGAATGTAAAAGCTGGATTCAAAGGCATTCAGGAAGCCTTTCAGCAGGCAGGCATTCAATTACCACTCATGGTATCAGGTACAATTGAACCAATGGGCACTACCCTAGCTGGTCAAGACATTGAAGCCTTTTATATCTCTCTTGAGCATATGAAACCAATTAGTGTCGGCCTTAACTGTGCAACTGGTCCTGAATTTATGACAGACCATATCCGCACGCTCTCCTCCATCGCCAAGTCAGCGGTTAGCTGCTATCCAAATGCTGGTCTTCCAGATGAAGAAGGTCAATATCACGAATCCCCTGTTTCTCTTGCTAAAAAAATCGCCGCTTTTGCGAAGGAGGGCTGGTTAAATATTGTTGGCGGCTGCTGCGGAACAACACCTGCACATATTCAAGCTTTGTCAGATGAAGTACGCACGATTCAGCCGCGTCACATCGCGCATGAATCGTCTCAGCATACCGTATCAGGAATTGAGCCCCTTATGTATGAGGAATCAATGCGTCCTCTTTTTGTAGGAGAACGGACCAATGTTATTGGTTCACGCAAGTTCAAACGACTCATTGCGGAACAAAAATTTGAAGAAGCGTCAGAAATTGCTCGCGCACAGGTAAAAAACGGCGCTCACGTGATTGATGTGTGTCTCGCTGATCCAGACCGTGACGAGGCAGCTGACATGGAAGGCTTTTTACAAGAGGCCATGAAAAAAGTCAAAGCCCCTTTTGTCATTGATTCAACAGATAAACACGTGATTGAAAAGGCGCTCACGTATTCCCAAGGGAAAGCCATTATCAATTCCATTAACCTCGAGGATGGCGAAGAACGCTTTGAAGAAATTCTTCCACTTGTAAAGCTGTACGGCGGCGCACTTGTTGTCGGCACGATCGATGAAACAGGGATGGCCGTAACAGCAGAACGAAAGCTCGAGATTGCCGTACGCTCTCATGATCTATTAACGAAGAAATATGGAATTCCCGCAAGTGACATCATTTTTGATCCACTTGTCTTTCCAGTAGGCACTGGAGATGAGCAGTATATTGGCGCTGCCGAAGAAACGATCAAAGGCATCAAAATGATCAAGGAAAATCTGCCTGAGTGCCTGACGATTTTAGGCATCAGCAACGTGTCTTTCGGACTCCCGCCTCTTGGCAGAGAAATCTTGAATGCCGTCTACTTGTATCACTGCGTCCAAGCAGGACTTGACTACGCCATCGTGAATACGGAAAAGCTTGAACGTTTCGCTTCTATTCCAAAGGAAGAAATCAAGCTGGCTGAAACGCTGCTCTATGAAACAAATGATCAAACCCTTGCTGAATTCACCCAATTTTACCGAGGCAAAAAGAAAACGGAGAAAAAACCAAAGGTCTCTTTATCACTTGATGAAAGGCTGGCACTCTACGTCGTCGAAGGAACAAAAGAAGGACTTATCGATGATTTATCCCTTGCTCTAGAGCAATTTGAATCACCACTTCATATCATCAATGGTCCGTTAATGCAGGGAATGGCTGAGGTTGGACGTCTTTTTAATCAAAACGAGCTGATTGTGGCGGAAGTGCTTCAATCGGCAGAGGTCATGAAGGCATCTGTATCGTATCTCGAGCAATATATGGAAAAGCAGCATGCAAGCGGGAAAGGTAAGATTCTACTTGCAACTGTAAAAGGAGATGTCCATGATATCGGGAAAAACCTTGTCGACATCATTTTGAGCAATAATGGCTTTCAAGTGGTCGATCTCGGCATCAAGGTGACACCTCAAACATTGATCGAAGCTGTGCAAAAGGAAAAACCAGATATGATTGGATTATCAGGATTGCTTGTGAAATCAGCTCAGCAAATGGTACTCACCGCTCAGGATTTACAAAAAGCGAATATTTCCGTTCCCATTTTGGTCGGCGGCGCTGCACTTTCTCGGAAATTTACGAAAATGAAGATTTCGCCTCATTATGACGGACCGGTTCTTTATGCAAAAGATGCGATGGACGGCTTATCTTTAGCCAATGAATTAAAAGCGAATCCTCTTCAGTTTCAAACAATGTCCGGAGAAGAGCCAGCGGCTCCTTTTAAAGAGAAAGAAGCAAAGCAGCCACAAGCTGTCATTGAATTACTAGAAAAACGTGCGGCGCTCCCGCAGGCACCTATTTTCACACCAGAGAATACGGCACGTCATTATGTGCGGGACATCGATTTGCATCACATTATGCCTTATGTGAATGAACAAATGCTCATTGGTCACCACCTTGGATTAAAAGGAAAGGTCAAAACATTGTTAGCTAACCAGCATCAAAAAGCATTGGAATTAAAGCAGCTTGTCACAGACCTTCTAAACGAAGGCAGAGAGAAAAACTGGTTTGCGCCTGCATTTGTTTATCAATTTTTCCCTGCCAGTTCAAACGGAAATGATCTGCGTATTTATGATCCCGCAGCGCCTGACCGCATCCTTGAAACGTTCCAATTCCCAAGACAGGAGAAGCTTCCGTACCGCTCTATTTCTGATTATGTGCGGAAAAGCGGCGAAAACGAGAAGGATTATATTGCCTTATTTGCCGTCACAGCTGGTGCGCGTATACGTGAAGTTGCGCAGCAATTTAAGCAAGAAGGAGATTATTTAAAAATGCATGCGGTCCAAGCTCTGGCGCTTGAGCTTGCAGAAGGATTAGCCGAAAGAACCCACCAAGTGATTCGTGACAAATGGGGCTTCCCTGACCCAGTCGATTTCACAATGGAAAAACGATTTCAGGCAAAATATCAAGGGCAGCGCTATTCCTTTGGTTATCCCGCTTGTCCAAATCTTGAAGACCAAGAAAAGCTGTTCAAGCTGCTTCAGCCTGAAAAAATTGGCATCCATCTGACAGAAGGGTTCATGATGGAACCTGAAGCATCTGTTTCAGCGATCGTCGTTTCTCATCCTGAAGCTCGATATTTTAATGTTCATTAATGCAGGACCTCCGGAATTGGAGGTTCTTTTTTGATTGAAAACACCAATTTTTACACTATGCTTCTTATGGTACGATACATATAAATGAATTCAGCTAAGAAGGAGTTGCGTGTCATGACAAACGTTGTTCAACGAGCATTAACAATTGATGACATACCAGATCTCATCGCATTGTCTCAAGAGGTACACTGGCCTGATTACAATGCGGAAGAACTCACATCTCTTTTAACAAATGGATATTTCACAGGTTTTTCAACAACGGACGGACAAGTCATCTCATGTGCAGGACTTTTCCAATATGATCAAGCGGCGTCAATTGGGGCAGTCATTGTATCTGAGACACATCGCGGATTAGGTCTTGCACGGAAAATGATTGACACCCTGCTAGATCAAAGCCAAAGCATTCCTGTCGTTTTAACCGCTACTGTCCAAGGGCGGCCTGTTTACGAAAAAATCGGGTTTCACACGGCTGGTTACATTCATACTTACAAAGCGCAAAAACCGAACCCAGAGGCGCTTCGTGTGTCAGATGACATTCACCTGTCTCCTGCCGATGAAACGCACCTTCCGTCCATTGAAGCACTTGATGAAAAAGGCGCAGGTACAAATCGATCAAGCTTTTTAAAAAACCGGATGAACCGGGCAGCACGGCGTATCATTGCAAAGAATGAACATCACGAAACAACTGGCTTTGCATTTGGCGTTGAAACGCCTGCCAATTTAATGATTGGACCGCTTACAGCAAATGATGAACTTACAGCTCTCTCTATGATCCGTTCGCTCATCTCGTCTTATTCTGGTGCGATTCGTTTAGATATGCAGAAGGAAACAGCTGAGCGCCTCCATGAATCACTTGTTGAAGCAGGTTTTACGAAAACAAACAAAGCGCATTTTATGATGATTCGCGGAAAAGAAAAGCAGAATGATCCCGCACTTCTTTATTTCCTTGCCTCTCAAGCATTTTCGTAAAAAAATAAAAAGCTGTAGACAGTTGATGTCTACAGCTTTTCTATTACTTCTCACAGGCGGACGAAAGAACATGAGCGAGTGCATTTTTGACCTTCCCATGCTCTGACGCATGCGGGCGGTCATCTCCATCTCCGTACCCATAATCAATCATTCGATTACGATTTAAGCACAGCTTTGTCAGCTTCGGCTGGAATAGATCAAATAGTTCAAAACGGTCCTTCAGCTGCGGGAATTGCTTTTGATAATGCTGAATTTCTTCTGCAAGCAAGCGCCAAAGTGTCGTTTCATCTAACAGCTGATGATTGTCTAACACGTTTGAAACGTAACGCAGGTTACAAATAAACAGTCCTGTAAAGATAAACTGCACTAACCCTTCCGGCGGCTCACTCCGCAGCACTTCTTTTAAATCTTCTCCTAGTGAAGCCAATTCAGGCAGCGGCTGATCACTAATATTCACATCATCAACGAAATCTTTGATCGCCAAACGATGCGGCTGATGATCTTTTAACACAAGAATCGTATTTTGCCCGTGTGGTGAAAAGACGGTGCCATATTGATACATGAAGTGCAGCAGCGGCGGCATCACAACATGGAAAAATTTCGCCATCCATTCCTTTGCTGAGAGACCAGATTTTTCAATCAGCTGTTTCACATATGGCTCACCTTCATGATCCTCATAAGTGAGTGCTGCAAGTGTAACAGGGCTCTCTCCTTCATCTAAATACGTGTAAATGCTTTCTCTAAAAATCACACCGAGCATCTCAAGATATTGATACGGCGCACCAGGCAGTTTGCTGTAGTAAGGATGATCGACATTGATACTTGCATTCTCACCAGGTAAAATCACGCGGCAGACATCCGATAAAAATGAGTCTTGATCCGCAATCCCTTTAATATGCGCTGTAATACGAGGGGCAATGACTGTCCGTTCTGACGGAAGTCCCCGGTACACGAGTGTATTTAAAATACTCATTGGCAGTTTAATATGATGCTTGCCTTTATTTGAGATGTTTGTAAAGGTTCTGATGGACTGCTGCGGGATATATTGATCCAGTCCCTCTCCTACATACACAATCCGGCGCAAGGCCAAATCTTCCGGGAAATGCTGAATAATCATATGCGTCCACTGCCACTTATGAACAGGCATCAAATAATAATCAGCTGCATTCAATCCTTCATCCTTTAACACGCGGTGAAATTGACGGATCGTGACTTCATCTAATTCTTTGGCGATCACCTGCTCATAATTTTCATGATCGACCGCATGGAATGTCGCAAGGTCCCGGTGAACAGCAATCCAAGACAGCTGCACACTTTCTTGCCTTTCAGGTGCATAGGCTAGGTAGTCATCGTAACTGAACCCAATGCGTCCTTTGTTATACACAATCCAAGGATGGCCTGTCATTTCTCCTTCAATCCACGCGTAATCTGTATCTGTCAGTTCATCCGCACGAAGTGCTTTTTTCGACAGCAAATGTACATCTGCTAACAGGGTATGATGAAGCTCTTTGATAAGATGGCCTGTTGTATCAGAAGACATTGGAATGAGCGGCTGAATGTCTAGTAAAAACACAATCGCACTGACATCCTTTGACCATTTTCCGTCTTGACAGCACTCGATTGATTCAGCGATTGTATCAAAACTATCAAACAAACGAGGTTTTGCGAGATAGCGATATTTCTTATGTTCGTGAATGATTAATTCATACTGAGCGATGCCATCCTTACGATCTAGCTGCACGGGATGAAGCATGTCCTCATACATGTATTCAGACAGCATTTTTGCCACCATTCGCTGGTTTGCCTTTTTCCAAGCAGCAGGATTCACCGCTTTTTTCAATTCATCTTGTACACTCATCGCTTCATCCTCCTTAACCTTTGATTTCTTCAAATGTGTTGACGTTCTTGTGTGTACCAAATGTCTGGAAGACGTGCTTTTGATAAAGTGGATACACGGTTTGACGAGCAAGTTCATTGATAATCACACTGTTTCGGTAAGCGCCAAGCCCTAAATCCGGAGCGCCGACCCCATGTGTATGAAGCTCAGCATTTTGCACAAAAATATCATTTTCACCCATTGTATTAGTTTTCAAGCGATATTCACGTTCGACCTGGAACCGTCCTTGATCGTCCCATTGAATGTGATGAGAAATTGGGTTGATAAACGGCGGCAGTACCGATTGATAGCCAGTCGCCAGCACAACAATATCGGTCTCATGGGTAAAGGTGTCCTCTTTGACCCATTGCATGCATGAAAGGGACAAGCCGTCCGCTGTTTCCTCAATCAAGTTGACCTCTGTCATCGCTTGAAGCACTGTGTTCAACTGCTCTCCGCAGGCAGAACGTTCATAAAGCAAATGGTAAATATCACGGATCATTGCAGAGCTGATGCCTTTATACAGCAAGTCTTGCTGCTTTAACAAAGCATCCTTTTTTGTTTGCGGAAGCTCATAAAAGAAATCAATATAATCTGGAGAGAAATATTCAAGACCAAGGTTTGAATATTCCATTGGGAAAAATCCTTTAGAGCGTGTGAACCAGTGAATATCCTTTGCCTCATCATCTGATAAAATATCATAAAACACTTCTGCCGCACTTTGGCCAGAGCCGATAACTGTCACAGATTTCCCTTTAAAACAGCCTTCTTTCTTTCGTTTTAAATAGTCAGCAGAGTGAAAAACTTTCTCTCCTAAAGCTGGCTGGAGCGATGCTGGTATCGCCGGCTGTGTACCAATTCCTAAGACGAGATGCTTACTTTCAAATACCTCTACGGTTTGATCATTCACATGACGGACATGCACTTCATATCGCTTTTCTCCTGCTTTCTCAATCAATGAGACAGATTCGACGTTCATGCCAAATCGGCAAGAGTCTAACTGATCTGCGACCCAGCGGCAATAATGACTATATTCCTTGCGCGGGATATGAAAATCCTCTAGAAAGTAAAATGAATACAAACGGTTTTGCTCCTGCAAATAGTTAAGAAAGCTATATTTGCTTTTCACATCTGCCATGCTGACAAGGTCCGCTAAAAAGGGGACTTGCAGTGTCGTCCCTTCAATGAGCATACCTGGGTGCCAATGAAAGGCTTCACTTCTTTCAAAAAACAAAGCGTCGATATTATTTACCTCTTCAGATAATGCGGCAAGTCCCAGGTTAAACGGACCAATGCCGATTCCAATTACATCCACTACATTATTTTGCTTGTTGAACCGCGTCATGGTTATACTTCCTTTCGAATCGTTCTCGATCACAAAACATCAAAAGACCTGTTTTATCGGGTAAATTGACTGGTTTTACACGTTCAAATCCGCATTTTTCAAATACATGGATCATTTTTTCATTGCGAATATCCGGCTCAGCGACGATTTTTTCTGTTCGTTTGTTCTGCTCAAATTGAAAGGCTGTCATTGCCTGAAGCAGCGGGGCCGCAAATCCTTTTCCCACATAATCCGGCTCCCCTATTAATAGATGGATTCCTTGATCATGCGGAGAAGGCTGATAGTAGGATTCAATAATGTCACCTTTGACGTTGTATGCCTCAAAATAACTCATTGGCGTCCCATCAATTGTTCCTAAATAAAGGGTTTGATGCGGATCATGAATCGCCTGATAAAAATGCTTTTCAAAAGCAGGAAACGGAATATTCAAATGCCAAAATGGGTGAACATACTCTTCTTGCATCCACTTGTGGACAAGCCGGACATCCCTTTCATATTCAGCGCGAATAAACCTAATACGATGCCTCATCCAATCAGCGCCTCCTTATGTAAAAAGAGCGGATTCAAGACAGCTGTGTAACGAGACTGTGTTTCCAGAGATCCAGTCAGCTCATCCATATCTTCAAACCGTGTCAGCAAATTCGCTTTTGAAGGCAGTTCCTTTGAGCGGAGAAGGCTGTTTGTCAGTTCAGATGCCCCGTATGTTTCCTCATGAGCGAGCAATGTGTCTCTCACGAGTGCCAGCAAGTCTTCTTCCTTTGCCAGTCCTTCTGTGCCAAAGCCGTTAATGAGACCAAATAAATGATTAAAGAAGAAATAATAACGCAGTCTCTCAACGGCTACATCATCTGCACAAATGGTTTCACTTCTCACGCTCAAGTTTTGGACAAGGTTTGCGAGTTTATCCTTTTTCGATTCACTATAATAGTAGCCTTGGTTGTCACGATAATAGAAGGTGTCCGGGTAACCAGCCTTCATTTGCACAACAGCATTTTGCTGATGGGCTTCCAGTGCAAGACCATATGTTTCAAACAGCCAGAGCATCGGTTCTAACGAAATGGTTAAATATTGCTTAAACCAATCTTGGCTCACAGCATCTGTTGATCGGCCTTCTGCGTCTGCAAGGTTATGAATGATCCCTGCTAATCGCGATTTTCCACCATACGCATGATCCTGACATAATCCAGCAATTAAGCTTGCCCCTTTTTCACGATGCAAAAATGGATTTTGACGAATGACTACTTCAAAGCCAGATTCCGCCTCTTCTCCTTGAATGGATAAATAGGCAGGATCTTCAATGACCCGGAATCCAGAGAATTTATCGTATAAAGAAATGCCTAATTCTGTTTTTAAAATGCGAGACATCTCAACTCCGCGATCCAGTTCCTTTTGTTTATTGACACGTAAGGAGTTTGTAATTTTCACAGGAACAGAGAATTTGAGCATGTAAGCAGAATCTTTTTGATAGACAGTTCTAAAGGATGAGGTCGCTGTGTATTCAGACCCCAGCGGTCCTAAATAAGTCAGTTTCCCTTCCTCTATATAACGCTGGACGAACGCTTTCTCCATGACCACTTTGACTTGCAGCGGGTGAATCGGAATGAGCACATATTCTCCGTTTTCTGTTAACGTATTCAGTCTCTCTGTTTCTTCTGGTACCTGGCGCAAGAGCTCTTCTAACATGAGGCTTGCCGCAGACTGTGCAATAGACGAATCCTGAAGCACAATCGAATGGTGCGCTTTAAAGTAATGAAGCTGGAAAGCCCCTTTCAGCTCAGGAGAATAGACCGCTTCTTCCTCCTCCGTCATCCCTTGTCTGCTTTTTGGAGTGGGGTGCGTTAAATGTCCAAGAAGAAGTGACTGCTCAGCCTCGATATACTCAAAATCGGCTTCAGAAAGAGCTGCTCGATCACTTTCTCGCTCCTTTAAGAATCGTTCAATATTTCGGCAGCTTAAAATGATGCGAAGCATGAATTCATCCTCTGCATCTGTGCGGCCATATTCAATGAGAAGCTCCTTTGAACATAGAGCAACCAGTGTCGTGTAATCGGCGATTGCGCCCTCTTGTTCACTGCCTTGCGGACGGAAGCGAATCGGAAAATCAAAGAGATGGCGGCCAACAGATGAAACATATCGGATCGGAATCACAAGCTCTAGATCTTGCTTTGCTAGTTTTGCGATGAATACAAGCGAGCCATCTGCTCTCGTCTCTTTTTTTGCAGATCGATCGATTCCTGTTTCACGTAAAAAACAGTTTAAAAAGCTTTGCATAGTTGCATTTTCAGCCATTTGTTTATATTGACTCAACGTAGTACCCTCCCGGATTGAATATGAGCGATCCCGATATCAACGATGTCAGAAAGGATTTCCTCAATATGTGTGATTGTCGTTCTCGGATTTAACAAAGTGAATTTTAAGCATGTTCGGCCATCAACCACTGTTTTCGCAATGACAGCAGTTCCCGTTTTGAACAATGTCCGATGAATGATTTTATTGATGTCATCTGTTCGGTGCTCATCCTTAAATCGGAACACAATCGCATTGATTTCTGGCTCAGGATTGATTACTTCAAGGTGATCATTTCTCTCAATAAGCGCGGCCACATCCTTCGCAAAATGAATGGTATGGTCAATGATGTCACCAAATCCTTCTTCTCCAATTAGACGAAGAGAGAGAAGTAACTTCAGAGCATCAAACCGGCGCGTCGTTTGGATAGATTTATTGACGAGATGTAGAATACCATCTAATTCATCTTCCTTTGGATTAAGATAATCTGCATGATAATCGATCAAACCAAAATGTCTTTTATCCTTCAGCAAAAATGCCCCGCAGGAAATCGGCTGATAAAATTGCTTATGAAAGTCGATCGTGATTGAATCAGCAAGCTCCATACCGGCTAATTTACTTCGGTAGGTTTTGCTTAATACAAGTACTCCGCCGTAGGCAGCATCTGCGTGAATCCACAGACCGTCTGGTTTGACAATGTCATACACATCTCGAACCGGGTCAATACTTCCAAAATCAGTTGTCCCGCAAGTCGCTACTACCGCAAAAGGAAGCAAGTTCTGATCCTTTAATTCAACCATCTTCTTCTTCAAATCATTGAGGTCCATTCGGTGATGCTCATCCGTCTCGACCAGTACAACAGCCTGCTCCCCTAAACCGAGCTGGGATGCAGATTTTTTCACCGTGAAATGAGCATTTTTAGAGCAAAGAATTCTCATGCGGTGAGCTTCACTTGGTAAGCCTTTCTGCTGAACATTCCACTGCCATGTATTTTCACAAAAGGCATCTCTCGCCAGAAGCAGCCCCATATAGTTAGATTGGGTTCCACCGCTTGTAAATGTCCCATCTGCTAAGCCGCCATAAGAAAACTTTGCACATAGCCACTTGAGGATTTCCTCCTCAACCAAAGAAGCAATACCGCTTTGATCAAAGGAATCCATTGATTGGTTAAAGGAACTCACCATCACCTCTGCGGCAAGTGCAGGAATGAGCGGAGGACAATGCAGATGTGCCAAGCATTTAGGATGCGATACATCAATCAAATGCGGCAAAAGATGTTCTTTTATATCTTGAAAGACAGATTCAATTGATTCTCCAGACGGTTGAAATCGGAATAACGATTCGACACTAGCCGCTAATTTCCCAGGCAATATTCCGCTGTATGGTCCTGTGTCTTTTTGCCACTGCTCCAGTAAGCTGTCGATAGATGTATGAAGAGCCGCTTGGAAGGACTCTCTTCCAAGCTGGCTTTGATTCATAAATAATGAATCTACAGAAGCTTTAGTTGATTGCATCGTACACGGCCTCTTTAAAAATAGCGATGACTTTTTCAAGCTGTTCTTCTGTCATAATGAGTGGCGGCAGGAAACGAATCACACTTCCGAAACGGCCTCCTGTCTCCACAATTAAGCCTTTATCGAAGCAATTCTTTTGAATAAGACTGGCCAGCTCTGGATTCGCTGGATAGCTTCCGTCCACATCCTGTTTCTCATTTGGATTGACTACTTCAACGCCAATCATTAAACCTCTTCCTCGAACATCACCGAGAGCAGGTACTTGTTTTTGGATGTCTTTTAAGTGAGCCTGCATACGATTTCCTAATTGTTCTACATGATCAAGCAGGTTGGTTTCTTTTATAAATTTAAGCGTAGCGGTTCCTGCAGCCATCGCCATTTGATTCCCTCTAAATGTCCCGATGTGTGCACCTGGATTCCATTGATCTAAATCTTTATCATAAATCACAACTGAAAGCGGCAGACTTCCACCAATGGCTTTTGACAGCACAATGACGTCAGGTACAATTCCTGCATGTTCAAAGGCAAACATCTTACCTGTTCGGCCGATGCCTGATTGAACCTCATCAATAATGAGCGGAATCCCTTTTTCTTTTGTGATTCTTCTCATTTCCTTCATCCATTCAATAGATGCTGGAATGGAGCCTCCCTCGCCCTGCACTGCTTCAAAGATCATACCTGCTGGCGGAAGAATACCACTTTCAGGATCATTTAATACGCGCTCAATATACGAACTTGAAATGCGGTGCGAATCCTTCCCTCCAATTCCAAATGGGCAGCGATATTCATATGGGTAAGGCATAAAATGAACATCAGGTATTAACCCTTGCACTCTTTCCTTTGGAGATAAATTCCCGCTTAATGACATCGTGCCATGTGTCGCACCGTGATACGCACCGTGGAATGAAAGAATGGAACGATTACCTGTCGCTGTCTTGACTAATTTAATAGCTGCTTCTATGGCGTCACCACCAGTTGGCCCACAAAATTGAATTTTGGCTCTTTTTGCAAACTCTTCTGGCAAGTGAGAAAAAATTTCATTCACAAATTCTTCTTTAATTTCTGAGGTTATGTCCAGCGTATGCAACGGTCTTTTTTCATGAAGCATACGTTCAATAGCTTCTATAACAACTGGATGATTGTGACCAAGTGCAAGTGTTCCTGCGCCTGCCAGGCAGTCATAAAACTCTCTGCCATCCGCATCTGTCACGATCATACCCTCGGCTTTTTGCATGGCTAATGGGAACCGTCTCGGGTAAGACCTTGCATTAGATTCTCTTTGACTTTGCTGCTCTAAAAATTGCTGATTTTTAGAAACGGTTTTGATGGACATAATAAAACACTCCTCCAATTGATAAAGATTATCATTTTCATTTACTAGCCTAGAGGATGTGAGATATGAAAGTCAATTGTATTCAAAAAGATGATTCGAAAAGCATATGAATGCTATATTCTCTTTTTAGCGAGTATTTTCGTGTAATTTTTACAAACCTCTACTGCCATAAGGAGATCAAATGGATGAGACGGAATGATGTAGAAAAAAATTACAAATCATTCTTCCTGGTTCTTTTGTTCTACTCATGACGAAGCTCTTATTTTATACAGGAAACTGGATGAAAGTGATGTAGAAAAAGAAAGAAATAAACGCCTTTCTATATTGATATAAATGGTTATAATGGTATAATTTCTCTGAAACAAAAGAGAATGGAGAGGGATCTGATGATTTTAACGAAGCACGATCTTCACCACTACTTGGCACAGGATAAGAAAGCATTAGCCATTAAGCGCAAAAGACCTAAGTGGTTTGGGGATGATATATGGAAATATCAAAGGATTTTACGAAAATATGAATACTATTCTAATAGCGGCGCTACACTTCGCAAATGGTTTTATCGCTATTTACATAAAAAGAAAGGCATGCAGCTTGGCTTTGATATTCCGATTGGTGTCTTCGGCCCTGGCCTTAGAATCAATCATACGGGTCTCTTAATTGTGAACAAGCATGCAAAAATTGGGGCATTTTGTGATATTCATCAAGGGGTGAATATTGGTCAGAACCATCATGAAAAGGATGTGCCAACCATTGGGGATCATGTATGGATTGGCCCTGGTGCTAAGCTGTTTGGGGACATCTATATTGCAAATCATATTTCAATCGGAGCAAATGCTGTTGTAAACCGTTCTTTTCACGAGGAGAAGATTGTTATTGCAGGTGTGCCTGCGCAAAAGGTAAAAGAAAAAAGCCCTTCTTCATGAAGGACTCACCTGATAAAAAAGAATGATACCGATCAAAACAGAGATGAGCAGCATGAGATAAAACAAGGTCGTTAAAATGAGAATTGTCCAGCCAAGTCCCTTCCTCTCTGTCTTGATCAAATAAATACCGAGAACGATGGTACTAAATAGGACACCTAAAATGGCCCACAGCCATTTGTCTTTATCATGCTTTGGCGCATCAAACCATAAATAAATGGCAACAGCAAGTGAAACGAATAACCCCGTAATTCTCACGTTCAAACTCCTCCTTATGTAATTACATGTTCTCTATTATGCTTTTTAGCCCCCCTTCTTCTTCAGTTTATTCAAACATTCGATCCTTTTGTCCTAAAATGATTCATCATTGTTAAGTAGCTTGTCGCGGGAGGCTTTTCCATTCCTCTCTCAGCATCCCATAGCGCATCGAATCATAATATTCTCCTTGATAGTAACGAACCTTTCTCAGTCTCCCCTCAAGGACAAATCCGCATTTCTCTGCGCACCGCATCATCCGTGCATTTCCCGACCATGTGGTAAGACCAATTCGAGGGATATCAATATAGGCAAATAACTCATCAGTCCATAGACTTAACGCCTTTGTCCCAACGCCACCGCTCCAAAAGCGCGAGTCATAAATGAGAATGCCGCATTCAAGCCACCGTGTACGTTCATTCTCCCAATAATATGACACGGTGCCTTTGATTTCGCCGTCTATTTCAATGCCATATAGCTTTGGCGGAATGGATGTATCCTGTAAGTATCGTTTTTTAAATGCAGCAAGCGGGATTTCGTGTTCATAAAAATATGGGGCATTCCACTTTCGATAGGACTGATCTGGTGCTTTGAATTTTAAATGCCATACCATCTCTAAATCGGCTTCGTTTAATGCTTATATGCTCACATGCTCTTCCTTTTCCCTTTTCATCTGTTCACGTTCCTTTACTTTGTCGTTCTTTTTGCTAGATGACGGTACTCGATAGGCGTCATGCCTTCGTTTTGCCGAAACAGTTTAGAAAAATAAGTAGGGTCGTCAATGCCTACGTGATCAGCAATAGCTGCGATTTTATCATTCGTTGAGGCAAGCATGCTTTTGGCTTTTTCGACCTTGAGACGATTGATGTATTGGTTTGGCGTCAGTCCATATACAGTCTGCATGCACCTTGTCATGTAATCAGGATGATAATGCAGCTTCTCTGCAAGCTCCTCCATTTGCAGTTTCTTCATAAAGTGACGCTCAAGATAATGAACCACTTCTGAGGCGACATTCTCCTTTGCACTTGGAATATGAAATGCTTCTTTTTGTAAATGAATGAGCATTTCCTCAAACTGAAGCTGTTTTTTCAGCGGCAGTTCAGACGCGTCATCATTTAGTGCCCGCATTGCTGAAAGATGTTTTTCGAACACATTTCTTCCTTTCACTTTTCCTATACGAGGCAGGCTAAATTCATATGTTGCCGGATTTTCAAAGGTGGCTTGATTTTGTTTCATATCAAACCAGTGTTCTCTCAGCCGATTCGTCAACTCAAATGGATCAATTGAAAAATGCAGCCACTCATAGTGAGTTTCTTCTTCGCATGGCAGGTGTCCCCCATGAGACAAGCCAGGTGAGAGAATGATATATTCTCCTTCTTTTACGTGATGAGCCTCTCTGTCTTCTGTGATCCATAGTTCCCCCTTTGTGACATAAAGAAGATCAAACACAGTGAAGGTTCTAGAGATATGTCTTTCTCCTTGATGAAATACACCTTTGCCTGAAGCAATATAAACCGGGAACGGCGGTACAGTAAATGTAATAAATCGATTCATATTCATCCCCTTATGAAGTCGGATTTCTCCAATAAGTTTCGGTTTCATCTCTTCTTATTATAGTCGATGCAAGGTACACTATAAATCGGATTTATACGAAAGGAGGTTGATTGATGAAACCTCAATCACTGCCAATTCAAAAGATTCAAGCTAGGGGGAAGAAAACCCATCCTTCATTATTTACATTAACTTGGCCTATTTTTATTGAAATCTCTTTATATATGCTCATGGGAAGCGCGGATACCCTCATGCTCAGCCAATATTCCGATAATAGTGTTGCCGCAGTTGGTGTAAGCAACCAGCTCCTGAATTTATTGATTGTCATGTTCAGTTTCATTACAACTGGAACGACGATTGTGATTGCGCAGCTTTTAGGAGCAAGCCGCAGACAGGAAGCGACTCAAGTCGCCTATGTCTCACTAGGAACCAACTTCTTGATTAGCTTTGTCATTAGTCTTCTCATGTTTGTATTAGCTGTTCCCATTTTACATCTGATGGGCCTATCAAGTGAGCTCATGCCGGATGCGGCGGTATTTTTACAAATTGTCGGACTGCTTTCTTTTATTCAAGCGCTCATTATGACGTATAGTGCTATTTTAAAAAGCTACGGATATACAAGAGATACGATGTATGTCACCATCGGAATGAACTTGCTAAACGTTGCCGGTAACTATCTGGTCATTTTCGGTCCGTTTGGCTTCCCCGTATTAGGTGTGATGGGGGTCGCTTTTTCTACCTCACTTGCTCGGTTGATCGGATTAATGGCAATGATCCTCATTGTACGCCGCCGAATTGGATTACGCTTTTCACTGAAGAAGATGTTTCACATCCAGCGGACACATTTAAAAAAGCTTCTGAAAATCGGGATTCCTTCTGCTGGAGAGCAGCTTTCTTATAACGGCTCTCAAATGATCATTACACTGTTTATTACGTTTATGGGGACGCAGGCATTAGCAGCAAAGGTCTATACTCAAAATTTAATGATGTTCATTATGCTGTTTGGTGCAGCCATTAGCCAAGGGACACAAATTTTAATCGGGCGCCATATTGGGGCGAAAGAATTCGATGCTGCCTATCACAGATGCATGAAAAGCTTATACTGGGCCATTGGCATCTCCCTTCTTTCTTCCACTGCTTTATCTTTATCATCGACGCATTTGCTTGCTTTCTTTACTAGCAACAGCGAGATTATCCAAATTGCCGCCACACTCCTCCTATTGACAATTATTTTGGAACCTGGCCGTTCTTTTAATATGGTCATTATTAATTCCTTGCGGGCTGCTGGTGACGCGAAGTTTCCAGTGTATATGGCGATGATTTCAATGTGGGGCATCGGGCTTCCGATCGCCTACTTGTTAGGCATTCAGCTTGAGATGGGTCTCATTGGGGTTTGGATTTCTTTTATCGTGGATGAATGGGTAAGAGGCATCTTTATGTATAGGCGGTGGCGTTCAAGGGTATGGACAGAGTATCGCTTTTCTTCCACATAAAAAGGACTGCGGGTGCAGTCCTTTTTTACGTAATATCTTCTAAAATAAGTGCTTTTTCCTGATTTGAAATAAATAATCGCTGTGTAAACACGCGGTATTCATTTTCTCTTGTTTTATCTAAAATGGCTTTATAAAAGTGAGCAGCTGCTTTCACCGATATACGTGAATAAAGCGGGAATTCATGAAGATGGTCAAAAAACTCCTCGTAGTATGCCTCTGCCTCAAAGGCAATGTACTCCCATACGTGCTGAAATGCTTGATTGACAATGCCTTCTTGCAATTCTTGCTCTGTATATCCGAATTGATCCATGACTTGCTTTGGCAAATAAATGCGGTCTCTTTCAGCCTTATCCTCGCCGATGTCACGAAGGATATTGGTCAGCTGCATGCCAATCCCTAATGAAATCGCTGCTTCTTTCAGCTGCTCTTTTTTACGCGGTGCAATAATGGGAAGCAGCATGAGTCCAACGGTACTAGCCACATGGTAGGAATAGATGAGCAGTTCATCTAACGTTTCATACCGGTGCTGCTCTAAATCCATCTCCTGACCTTGGAGCAAGTCACGGAACGGGGCTTCATCCATACGAAACTCTTGAAATGTATGTTCTAGCGCTACCCACATTGGATCATTCCGATCTACCTCACCATGTAAAAATCGATCAAACGTCTCTCGAAAGGAGGCAAGCTCCTCTTTTGGTGAGGGGGACTCATCTACAATATCATCTGCTCTCCGGCAAAAGGAATACACAGCCCAGACGGCCTGTCTTTTCTTTTTAGGCAGCATGGAAAAGGCACGGTAAAACGTTTTGGAATGGGTTTGAATGGTCTCCTCACACAATTTCAATGCTGTTTGTACATCAACCACTTAGTTTCACTTCCTTCCTGTCATTCAAATCTTTTAACAGCACAGAAGCCATCAGCTTTGCACTTTGCATGACGATCGGCACCCCGCCGCCAGGATGGATGGAAGCACCTACCGCATAAAGATTGCCCGTCTCAGCAACCTTCACTTGCGGGCGGAACACACCTGATTGAAACAAGTTAGGCGCAAGTCCAAAGCTGCCGCCTTCAAACAATCCTTCTCGCAAGGAATCATTTGGTGTTCTGATTTTTTCCCAGACAATCGACTCTCGCAATCTTGGAAAGCCTCTTTTCTCAAGACGATCGACCATTTTCTCTACAAAATCTGTTTCCTCTTCCCAGTTGATATGATCTCCTGAGGGAACGGGAATCAGCATATATAAAACACTACAGCCTGCCGGGGCAAGAGATGGATCAATGATCGATGGATTAAATGTATAAAACGACGGATCTTGAGGGATTGTCTTCGTTTGAAAAACCTCTTTCATATGCTGATCAAAGTGTTCGCCCATAAAAAATTGGTGAACAGGCGCATCATGGTACATCTTGTTTAACCCTAGATACACCATCACACAGCCAGAAGACGGCACGTATTTACGCCGATCTTGTTCGTCTAAACCAAGCTGTTTTAACGCAGCTGGATAATCTCCGTTGATCACAAATGCATCAGCTGCTATACGGTCGTCACTGACTTTTGCTGTAACCACGCGCTTTCCCTCAAACTCTAGCTCTGTGACTTCTTCATTTTTTCTTATATGCACACCCATTTTTATGAGCTGCCTCTCCAGTATATCTACTAAGCTCGCATAGCCGCCTTTTAAATAGTAGATTCCATGTGCGTGCTCACTATATGAAACGAGCGAATAAATAGCAGATGCTTCATACGGGTTCCCTCCGACATAGAGGGTTTGCAGTGCGTATGCATCTCGCAGGCGTTCGTCTGAGAAATACTTTTTCAGAGCACTTTGAACCGTTCGATACGCCTTTAATTTCATTAAAATCTTCATGTTTGCTTTTGTAAAAAATGTACGTTTTTCATGAAATGATTTCTCTAGAAAGGCTTGCTGCCCTTCTTGAAAACGGTCTGTCATTTCTTCCATAAACCTTAGAAATCCTTGATCTTCTTTTGGAAATACACGTCTGATTTCCTCTAGCTGACGAAATGCATCAGAGTACTTCGTGTAGGAGGTTCCATCTTGATATTGAATCGTATACAGCGGATCAAGCTGCAAAAGATCAAGAGACGCTTCGTCCATTCCAACCTCATGTAAAATACCTTTTAACATATCAGGAAGTAGGACAATGGTCGGACCTTCATCTACTTTATATCCTTTCTCACGTACAAAAGCAAGTCTTCCGCCAAGTCGCTCATTTTTTTCGACAAGCGTGACATCATGTCCAGCCTTTTTTAAATAAAGTGCTGAGATTATCCCGCCAATCCCGCCACCTGCAATCAATATATGTTTTTTCATGAGGCGCTCCCCTTTTCTTGGTGCGGCAATGTTTTGTGCGTATGTTTCTCTTTTGAAAGAATCGCATTTGTCGTGATACGTGCTGATTCTAAAATGGTCGGCAGCCCGCTTCCTGGGTGCGTCCCTCCTCCTACGAGCCAGCAATGGTCCAATTCATCAAATTCATTGTGCGGCCTTAGGACCATCATCTGCGTCAGCTGGTGGCCAAGGTTAAATGTAGCTCCTTCGTATACGTAAAGGTCTTCCTCCCATTGCTTCGGTGTGATCATCCGTTCGACTTCTATATGCTGTCTCACATTCTTAAAACCGGTTTTTCGCTCAAGTGTGTCCAGCACAAGTTCTCTAAATTCATCTTGATGCGCTTCCCAGTCAATACCGCTTTGATTGTTGGCAACAGGTGCCAGCACATAAAGAGCTGACTTTCCTTTTGGCGCAAGCGAGTCATCTGTGACACTTGCATTTTGAATATAAATAGAAGGATCATCTGGCAGCTCATACGTTTTCGTTATGCCTTTGACAAATTGAGCATAATCATCGGAAAATACGATGGTATGATGCGGCTCCTCATACATGATATCTAATCCTAAATAAAGCATAAAGGTGGAGCATGAGAATTTTTTCTTTTTTAATTTTTTCTCGCTATATTTCTTTAAAAGTCCTGGTTCTACAAGCTTTGTCATCACATGTGCAAAGTCTCCATTTACGACAACCTCATCTGCCTGTAATTCTTCCCCAGATTCTAAGCGAATGCCTTTTACTTTCCTGCCTTCCGTCAGCAATTTTTCGACGCCAGCTGACAGATGAATCGTCGCTCCAGCTTCAGCCGCTGCTTTTGCCATCGTTTCTGACAGCTGATTGACCCCGCCCTTCGGATGGAAAACACCTGTGTCATGTTCCATAAACGATAGAATGGAGAAAGCACCAGGGCACTCCCACGGTGACATGCCTAAATACTTTGATTGAAATGTAAACGCATATTTCACTGATTCATTTGAGAAATAATCTGACAGCACATCATATAAACTCTTATTCAATGAAAGCTGCGGAAGTGCTTTGAGCACCTTTGGACGCAAATAGTGATGAAAACGATCCATTTTACTTTGTAAAATAGGTGTAAGCTGATCCATTTTGCGCTTTGTATCGTTCATAAATCGTAAATACCCTTCGCCCTCACCAGGTGCAAAGGCTTCTAACCGTCTATACATTTCATCACGATCTCGAATCATATCTAGCTGATCGTCTTGAAAAATCAATCTATACATTTCTTTTAATTCGATCACATCAATATAGTCATAAAGATTTTTACCAGCAAAGGTGAACAGCTCCTCTGCAATATGAATCATGCTGAGAAAGGTAGGACCCGTATCAAACGTGAAATCACCGAGTTGAAACTTAGAGTTACGTCCGCCAACAAAGGGCTGTTTTTCGTATACCTGAACATCATGTCCTTTGCTTTGAAGCATCATAGCTGCCGCAAGTCCCCCTGGTCCTGCTCCGATCACAATGATTTTCATTATCCTTTTTCCTCCAAATTAATTCACTTTAAGTTAATTATATAAATTAGAAAGATTAGATCAACTTTTGATGTGCTCTATTCGTCTCATGTTATGTATTAAAAAAGCCGGCTTCCCTTCAACAAATGTAAGAAAGCCGACCCTTTATTACGCTTCTATATCAATTCGATACGTTTCAAACCAATGATGAATCTGCGCCAGATGAGCGATTAACTGCGGGCCCTTCATGAGCTGGCCATACCAAGGCACTTGAAAGGAGGCTCCTTCCGTTTCAATCAGCTGGTTTAATTGATGTGCATCTAGAAATTCGTGAAGGACAGAATCTTTTTGCGCAAGGCAATCTGTTAACATCTCTTTCACAGCCTGGGTATAGGCTGGATGATGTGTTTTCGGATAAGGACTCTTCTTGCGATAAAGCACTTCATTCGGTAAAATTCCCTCTAACGCTTTTCGTAAAACCCCTTTTTCACGATTTCCATGCATTTTCATTTCCCAAGGAATATTCCACACATATTCGACAAGGCGATGGTCTGCAAATGGCACACGTACCTCAAGACTCGCCCCCATACTCATTCGGTCTTTTCGATCTAGCAGCGTTGTCATAAACCAGACCATATTTAAGTAAAAAAGTTCTCTTCGGGCTTTATCCACTCCAGTTTCTCCATCTAAAAGAGGCGTTTCAGCCACGGTTTCTTCATATTTGCTTTGTGCATATTCTCTTAGTGACAGCTTCTTTTGCCACGAATCTTGTAAGAGCTGCGTTCTGGCTTCCGTCGATCTCATCCAAGGAAAACCATTCGTTTCATTTGCCGCATGGAACCAAGGATAACCTCCAAAAATTTCATCCGCACATTCACCTGACAAACCGACAACAAAGTCCTTTTTAATTTCTCGGCAGAACCAAAGCAAAGAAGAATCAATATCTGCCATACCCGGTAAGTCTCGGACCTCAACCGCTTCCTTCAAATAAGCAGCCAGCTCCTTTTGTCCAATGACGCAGCTGTGATGATTCGTTTGAAACGCCTTGGTCATGCGGTCAATCCATGGACCGTCAGCATTCGGCTGGAATTGACTTGCTTCAAAGAATTGATCATTTCCTTCGTAGTCAACCGAATACGTATGAAGCGGTGCTTTCCCTATTTTCTCAAAGTGCTTAGCGGCAATGGCGGTAATGGCACTCGAATCGACGCCACCCGATAAAAATGTACAAACAGGCACATCAGAAACGAGCTGTCTTGTGACGGCATCTGTAAAGAGATGCTTGACGTGCTGGGCGGTGTCATCAAGTGAGTCCGTATGCGCCTTGCTTTTGACATTCCAGTATCTCCACACACGCAGTCCGTCTTTTGAAAAAGTCAAAGCATGAGCAGGTCTCAGCTCTTTTACCCCTTTAAACACTCCTTGCCCTGGTGTTCTAGACGGTCCTAAACCAAAGATCTCCGATAATCCTTCATGATCGACTTTTGCTTTAATATCAGGGTGAGCAAGTAGCGCTTTGATTTCCGAACCAAATAAAAAGGAATGATGACGTTCTGTATAGAAAAATGGCTTGACGCCGAGCCGGTCTCTCCCTGCAAATAATAATTCACGCTCACTATCCCAGATCACAAATGCAAAAATACCATTAAAATGGGTCACACACTCTTCCTTCCATTCTGTGTAGGCGTGAAGAAGAACCTCTGTATCAGAATGTCCAAGAAAGCGATGGCCCCTTTTTAACAATTCTTTTCTTATATCTTCTGTGTTATAGAGCTCTCCATTGTATACAACGGTATAAGCATGGTTTTGATGTGTATATGTCATCGGCTGTTTTCCGCCTTCTACATCTACAACCGCTAACCTTTTATGCCCAAATAGAACGTGCTCACTTTTCCACGTATTTGTATCGTCTGGCCCTCTTTTAGATAATGTATCTGTCATTTGATTGATTACATGATCCTGTTGGATGAGCTGCTTTTTAAAGTCTGCCCAGCCTGTTATTCCACACATCATCATCAGCTCCCATCCGTTTTTCCTCAAGTGTTCTCATTCAGCCTTTCTTAGTTTATGCATCGTCTCCTTGATAGTTGATTTGTCCTTTTTTTCTCGGGCGTATAGGACAAGCATGATTTGGTAAGAAAAGAAAGAGGAAAGGAGCTTTTGCAAATGGAAAAACGAATGAAGCAGCTTGAACGCTGCAGTCGAAGATGGTGCAGCGGGTATTTACTGATTGAAAACGGGTATTGTCTGATTGAAGATGAAGAAGGAGACATCATGCTGCCAGAAAGTCTTCAAAGCACGATGATCTGTTTGAAGGAAAATGGCAGGTGGACCAAAGGGGAACTGCTCGGGTCCATGATACTTCATGAAAGTGGGCAGCTAGTAGAAGTACAAGGCGGTGAAGTGATTCAATATACGGCATCACTTGCGAAAGGATGGCTTGACCTACTGATGTTCGTTCCTGAAAACGTTTTTTATGAAATCATTGCACAGGTAGAGCAGCTTGGTTTTTCCGTCTACGATTGTGTTTTCTCCTCCTTTCATTCTTTTCAACGAGTTTCTTTCTTTCAGTTTTCGACAGATTCACAATCACTTGCCCTTCAATGTCACCATGACTCCGTCGCAGGTCAAATTCGTTTTGAATGGACCACTTCTGACGGTTACCGGTCGGTTTCGCAATTTGATGGCATATAAAAAGGACACTGCTTCGTATAAGCAATGCCCTTTTTATGTTAAAAGATATGGAAACCGATCGGCAGACGTAAACCGAGAAGAATGGTCACAATCGCGAACACGATAAAACCAATCAATACACCAGTCACCGATTTTCCTTTTTTCTTGCGTACAAGAACCATTTCCATGAAGCCGATCACAAGGATACCGAGAATCATTTTACCGATATACTCGCCACCGAAACCTGGAATTTTCATTCCTGTGCGAACATACAGCTCTACGCCTGTTGCGATAATGATCAAGTACAATAGTCTGACAATCATGTGCACAATTTTAGCACCTTTGTCGTTTTTACCTGCTAGAGCAAAGGCAACGAAGAATAAAATAATCCCTAGCACCCATGCTGTAATATGTAAATGCGTTCCCATCTGTTATTTCCCCCTTTATCAGAACAATTACCTTCTCATCGTACCACGAAATAAGTCGAACACAAAGCGACAATCCTGTGTCATCGCACTCTTTATTTGACGCGATTCGATAGCGTTCCAATCGGCTCAATCGTGATGTCAATTCGATCCCCTGAAGCTAAGAACTTAGGCGGTTCAAAGCCTTTGCCAACCCCAGAAGGTGTTCCCGTTGCAATGATGTCACCAGCTTCTAGTGTCATCCCTTTTGAAAGAGTAGAAACAATATTCTCGATGGAGAAAATCATTAATTCTGTACTGGCAGACTGGCGAACCTCTCCGTTTACCTTTGTTTCCACATGGAGCGCACCATGATCCTCGACCACTGACTTATGCACAATATAAGGTCCTATCGGGCAGGTTGTATCTAAGCTTTTACCTATGAAAAATTGTTTGTGTTTTTTCTGCAAATCTCTTGCCGTTACGTCATTTAAAATGGTGTAACCGAATAGATAATCGCGGACCTCTTCAGGTGCAATATTCTTCCCTGATTTGCCCATCACGATCGCAAGCTCCCCTTCATAGTCCAGCTCACTGGTCACATCTTCATGAAGGAGAATATCCGCTTCATGTCCAACGACTGAAGTAGGTGCCTTTGTAAAGATCATCACATCTTTAGGAAGATCCGCTGCACTTCCCATCTCCATGACATGATCTTGATAATTCTTTCCAACACACATGATGTTTTTAGCTGGCTTTGGAATCGGCGCATGGAGTTTCACTTCCGAAAGCGGATATACATAAGAACCGCGGTCTTCTTCTTTTTTCTCAGCCCAGTCAAGGAGCTGTTTGACATGCTCAACAAACTTGTCCCCCATATGAATACATTCAGCTAAAGAGTTTGGCAGTGTCTCAAGCTCAAATAATTTGGCTTCTGCCTTTTTGACGTCCATGACCCATTCATCATCAATGACTACCCCAATAAACATTCTGCTATGTATCTCACCTGTAAAAAACTTCATGTCTTCCCCTCACAATCTTCATTTCGCTAAGTGATGATGTCTCATTTTATTTCTCTATGAAATAAAAAAAACCCTTTTTTATCATACTCTCTTTTAAAAAGGGTTTCAAAAAAGATGATCTGATGTTTAGCGGTAGCGGCGATACTCCCACATGTTCCCTTGGTCCCATTTGCGATCAACATTTCCTCTGCTGTGGGAATGATGCTTTTTCTTTCCACATCTTTTGCAAGAGCGGCTGCGTCTATGGTGATGAGAACGTTTAGATCGATGGCAGCTTCTGTGGTGATGAGATCTTTTAGAACGATGGCTGCGATGTGACTTGCGGCAGCTTTTCTTATGATGGGATCTGTGTTTGCTGCGGCATGATTTTTTCGGCTCACTCTTTTTGCTTCTGCAAGATTTCTTGCTTTTACACGACTTTTTGCTCTTGCATGGTTTCTCACTTTTCACGCTTTTCTTTGAACAGCGACTTTTTTTCGAACGATAGCTCTTACAGCTTTTTTTACTGCGATGTGATTTACGGCATCCGCCTCCACCAAAGAACCAATGACGGCGATTTGAATGGCGAGAACGAGCTGACTTGTGCGAGCGTCTCGATTCTGGTTCACGATCTAAGTGATGATCACGTCCTTCACTTCGAAGTGAATCCACTGCATGTTCAATATGTGAATGATCAAATGTGCTCACGAACGATTCCCCTCCCAGTCTATACTTTGACAAAACAAACAGATCAAGCTGTTTATCTTCTCTGCTTTATGTTACGAGACTTGGTAGACAAGTGTTCTTGGCGGATGCCCCTTTCTTTTAAAACTCCATGAATACCTAACAAGCGGGTACAGGACATTCCTTCACTTTCATATCGTAAAGAAGAGCATAGGAGGCTGATGAACGCATGACCACAGAACCTTTAAAGCAAATAGATATTTGGATTCATCCAAAGGACTTGATTGAATTAAGAAAAGACATATGGAACGATGAACCTGTTGAGGCCATTTTGAAAACCGGCCAGACCAAATCACACATTTATGCTTCATACCGCGGGTCTCACATTAGAAAGCTGAAAAAAAAGTCCTATCAAATTGAATATCGAAAGCCAAAGCAAAGACAAGGCGAATCTATCTTTCATTTAAATGCAGAATACAATGACCCCTCGTTTATCCGAAACAGACTGTCCTTTTATTTCTTCGAGCAGATAGGGGTGCTAAGCCCGGCTGCGTCTCATGTGTTTCTCACTATAAACGGAAGAAAAGAAGGCATTTATTTAAAAATAGAATCTGTTGATGAGCACTTTTTTCAGAAAAGGCAGCTTTCAGGAGGCGGCATTTATTATGCAGTCGATGACGATGCCAACTTCTCCCTTTTGAGTTCGTTTGATAAAAAGCCAAAAAAACACCTCCTCCTCGGGTACGAGAAAAAAATGGGGACTTCTCAACACGATCAGCAGCTGAGTGAATTTATTTACTTTCTCAACACAGCGAAAGATGACATATTTGCAGAAAAAATTGAGCAATACCTAGATGTAACACAGTATTTCCGCTGGCTCATTGGTGTCGTGTGCACACAAAACTTTGACGGCTTTGTCCATAACTACGCTCTTTATGTGAATGAACAAGGAAAATTTCAAGTACTTCCTTGGGATTATGATGCGACATGGGGCCGTGACATTCATGGAGAAGAAATGGCATTTGATTATATTCCAGTAAACGGCTTTAATACTTTAACTGCTAGGTTACTAGATATCCCTTCTTTTAAGAGATCCTATTACACGCTTTTTCAGCATGTACTCGATACACATTTTTTAGAAGACCGGCTTTGTCCAATCATCGAGAAATGGCATGCCTCTATCGAGAACCGAATTGGAGATGATCCTTATACGAGAGATCGAAAAGACATCCTACAATCAGAACGAGAGGTCATCCGGCAGTATATCAACAAAAGACGACGTTATTTACAGGCTGAAATAAGAAAAGAGATAGATGGCAAGTAAGGACGCTTTCGAATTTTGTCACTTTATTACTCATATTGACGAAACAGCTTTTTTTATAGAAAAATAGGGTATACTAACCATATCCTTCTATTATATAAAAAATGTGAGAGTTGGCGTCCGTTATGATCAATTATGAAATTGAACAAAAAAGATTACATTTAATTGAGACAGCAAAAAAATTCGGGATGAATGCCGAAGAAACCATCAGGTGCAGTCAAGAGCTTGATACACTCTTAAATAAAGGCATCAAATACACCTCGAATGAATGCTCTAAAAAAGGGTAAACCATACACCTAATTCCTCTCATCAAAAGCTTTCAAAAAGACAATCACACATTAAAAGACCCATCATAAGCTATGGTGAAACGCCCAAAAACAAAGTGCCTTATTTTTATAAAGGATGTGCACCGCTATGCCGGCTATTGTTGGAGCCTTTAAAGTAAATGCCGTCGGAACGAGCGGAGTCGTTCATGTTGGAGACTGCATCACCATTTCTCCAAATAGTCAGGTTAAAACGTTTGCTGGCGCAGGCAGTTTTAACACTGGTGATCAATTGCGCATTAGCAACTATAAAAGTGTGACAAATACGTACGACAGTGATGTCATTGATCAACCGCTTGTTGGTAACTTGTAAGGA
This sequence comes from Bacillus sp. NMCC46, assembly GCF_002998465.1. Classification (NCBI taxonomy): domain Bacteria; kingdom Bacillati; phylum Bacillota; class Bacilli; order Caryophanales; family Bacillaceae; genus Bacillus; species Bacillus sp. NMCC46. The sequence continues at coordinate 873,576 of NZ_PVQZ01000001.1, forward strand.
GTGAAAATCAGTTGAACTTCTATATTAATCAAGCGATACAAATTAATTATTTGCGTGTAGAGTCTGTAAGTAACTCCTCTGTGCTGCAAATTGGGAGCGCTGGTTCAATTAAAGCTCTTTCTAATCTGTATAACACGGGCAGCTACGTAGAAGCAGCACCTGCCGCAGCAGGCACACAAGGAATTGAAGAATCCCAAGGCGCAAGCACAACACCTTTTGTACCGCTCCAGTCACCAACAACTTAAGTTCATCTGCAATCCCCGGAGGTGTATGTCAATGTATGATTATCAAAGCAACGCTTCACAGGTGCATGGCATCATTCAAAAGCAAACACAAAAAATTATGATGCTTGAAAAAAGGCTTAACGAACTTCAGCAGGAAATGCAAATGATCAAAGATAAACCGACAACGACGATTGAACGGATTGATTATCAATTTGATCAACTGAAAATCGAGCGGCTTGAAGGCACACTGAACATCGGCCTCAATCCATCTGATCCAAACAGTGTTCAAAACTTTGAAGTGGGCCAAACAACAACCCCGGGCATTGGAATGATGCAGCAAGAAATGGCTGATCAATTTTTCAATCAAACACGCCAGCTTGTCGACGCATTCTTAAACGAAGAAGCGCCAGAACTTCTTGAAGAGCTAGAGCAGCGATATGAAGGGTCTCTTGATGAGAGCAACAAACACCACATCATTGAGGACATTCGCAAGCAAATTGACAGCAGAATCAAATACTATGCAGGACAGCTCCCGCACCGGGAAGATATGACCCCGCTGCAGCGTTCAGAGCAAATTGCTGAATATGTAAAGCATGATGTCAAACGGGCGATTGAGCACTTCTTAGCCCATATTCCAAATGAAACGAAAGGAGAGGAAAACGGATGAATTTCACAGTCGTCAACCGCAACATCGAGACCGGAAGCATTAAAGTAGTTGGGGTTTCGTCCTCTTCCCTATTTATCATCGGGGACACAGATCATGTACAATTATCTTCCATTTTTGATACACCGCCAGAATCTCTTATCATTGGCCCGTTTGTTCCTCTGGCACCTCGATAATGATAAAGCGCACATCTCAAGTGAAGTTCACGAAGGTGAATTCTGTCGGGATTTCAAGTGTTGTTCAAATCGGTGATACACAGGAGCTATGCCCGAAGGTCAAGGTGTTAGCTGTTCAAAGAACCATTAGTTTGTTTTATGGCAATGAAGCAGAAAACTTAGATGCGAAAGAATTTGAAGTGTATTATGAGCCTATTCCATTGATGCTGCCGGAACGATTCGTCAGAACAGCTTTTTACCATGAAAAGCCTGTGATTAAAGTGTCTTCCGTCATTGTCGAAGGGGTTTCGTCCTCTTCTATTTATCAAATTGGCTCTACGTGTGGAGTGAATGGCGTTGCAAGAGTGAAGCATATTCGAGAGTTATTTAGCAACGACGAAAGTCCGCCAAACTCACAAATGGACCTACCTGCGCATATGATGGTGATATGACTTCGAATAAAGGATGTCGATTATGCCAGCAATTGTCGGACCCATTTACATTAACTCTATTTCTGGAGGCGTCGTAAACGTCGGTGACTCATTCTACCTGTCGCCTAAAAGTTCGTCAAAATCTGCTTTAGGCTCTGGAGCGGGAAATACCGGAGATTTCTTGATATTAAATAATGGCATTAGCGCCACCAACTATGTGGATCCTGACTTAAATGATCAGAATATGGTAGGCAATGCATAAAGCAGCTCCTCTACAGTCATTTCATTTAGAGGAGCGCTTTTTATGCTTATTTTTTTCTGCGTTGTCTCGATTTTTTTGTTTTAACCAGCTTGCTTGCCGGCTGTTTCGAATCCATTTGATGTACGAAGCAAGCTTTTCATCCTGCCTTAGTGCATCAAGTGTGTTCAAGCGTGCGGCAAGCTCCTGGTTTGTAAAGAGTGCATGCACTTGTTTATGGCAGGGGATACACAGGAAGGCAGTCGGTAAAAAAGCCCCACCTTCTTCTCTTGGTGTTAAGTGGTGTTCTGTGAGCAGGACATTTTGTCTTCCGCACAGCTCACATAATCCAATGGTTTGCTTTGCCACCCTGTCATCACCTCAACATTTACATTAATTCCATTGAGACCGTTGTCCCTTTCCCGCTTGGATCTGCTGGATGGACAATCAGTTTTTTCGGCAGTCTCATTTTCAATTCTTCCACGTGGCTAATCACACCAACTGCTAAATTGTGAGACTGCAGTTTCTCTAATGCGGTAATGACCGTATCAAGCAAGTCTTGATCGAGCGTACCGAATCCTTCATCAAGGAAAAAGAATTGCAGCGGGAATTCACCTCTCAGCTGAATTTGTGCAGAAAGAGCAAGGGCAAGCGCCAGCGATGTCAGGAAGGTTTCCCCGCCGGACAAGCTGGACACAGGACGCCTGACACCACCATTTGCATCATCACGCATAACAAAGCCGCCTTCTGAGTCGACCTCAATCGCATATCTTTGTCTCGTCAACATACCCAAGCGGGCGGATGCATCACGACTGACACTTTCCAGCTGTTCTTCTGCTAAAAATTCAACAAACGTATTCCCTTTAAAAACGGTTTGCAGTTTATCGAGGCGATCAATTTCTTGCTGCAGTGCTTCCAAGCGTTCGTGAATACTTGCAAAGCGCTGATGATTTTCTTCAACCACACGCAGGTGTTCATGTGCGGACCCACTCATTGCTGTCGCTTCTTCCAATGCTTTTTCAGCTGCATCTTTTCTGTGCTGAATGTCAGTCCACTGCTTTTCATCCAGTGACTCTTCTTTCAGTAATTCAGAAATTCGCTTTAAGTTTGCGGCACATTCCTTTCTTTTATCCTCAAATTCCTCAATTTCCTGTTTGACCGATTGACGTACTGCCTGTTCCATTGAAGCAGACTCAATTTCCTGCGGCATATGAAAAGGAGAGAATTCTGTTTCTTTTTCCCATGCTGCTTCTGCTTCTTGTTTTCGCCGGTTCGCCTCTTGAAGCTGACGCTCACTGCTTGAAAAATGGCTTTGCGCCTCACTAAACAACTGCTGCGCGTGCTGCAATTGCTTGTACGATTGCTGTTCTTTTTCATTAAGAAGAGCAAGAGAATGTTCAACCTCAATAAGTTCATCAGAAATAGAGGCAGCTTTTAATGGATATCGGCCTAAATCTGTTTCATATTGATGGATAAGCTGATGCTGACTTTCTAGCTGATGCGCTAGTTTATCAAGTTCTTTCTCGACATTGTATATCGCTGTCTGCAGCTGCTCTTTTGCTAGCTGTTTTTCTTCCAAAAACGAAATGCTTTTCTCAATACGTTCTTTATAGCCTTCCGCTTGTTGGTCCTTTTCATCGATTTGCTTTTGCAGCTCTTGTACTTGATTCAATGTAAAATGAGGGAAGGCCTGTTCAAATTGAGTCGTTTGCACTGAAAGCTCAGATTGAAGCTCTTTGATCAGCACCTCTAATTCTTCGATGCGCTGCTGTTCAAAAGTCATTTGCTCTTTCATCTTGCTCATCTCTGCTGCTTGATTATGCGTTTCATCCATTAAACGAGCTCGTTTACGTTCAACTTCTTGAATATCCTGCTTTATGCCTTTCCATTCTTGCATCAGATCCTGCAAAGACTGCGGATTTTGTACGGTTTCTACTGCTGCAGCTACTTCCGCTCCCGGGGCTTTCTGAGATAAGAAAGCAAATTGTTTCACTAATTGATTGGCATTCGTTTCGAGGAGCTGCTTTGCGGCATACATGTCTCTCGCATACTCCTCTGCCTGCTTGAGCTCTTTGTCCATCCGTTGAATGACTTCATCGACTTGTGCCACGGTTTCTTCATGGTCATTGTATTCCAAAGCCTTTGGATCATGATGAATTGATCCACAAACCGGACATGGTTCACCATCTACTAGCTCTGCCGCTAATTCTTTTCTTAATTCAGCCGCCCTTACAACATCACGCTGTTTTAATTTTTCGAGCTTCTGATGTTGTTCTTTTTTACTCCATTCTGTTAGAGCTCGTTCGAATTCACATACATAAAAATAGAGGTGTTCAATTGCTTGAAACGATTGGTCTATTTTTTCATGATGGTCGTTTTGCTGTTTTTGAAGCTTTTCATATGCTTCTGAAGTCTGTGTGGCTCGCTTTTTGACCTCCTCCATCTTTTGCTTTTCTTTTTGAATGCTGCGGTTTATTCTTTCAACATTTTCACTTAAACGTAAAGCATCCTGTACACTTTTCCGTTCTTTTACTGAGACTTGTAACTGCTCCAGCTCATGCTTCAGCTGTGTTTGTTTCGTCAGTGCACGCTCTAATAGAGATTGAAGATTGTCCGCTTCTTTTTTCTTTTGTATGAATTGCTGCGTTTTTTCATTTTTTTGCTGTTCTATTCCTGTCTTTTCCTGAAGAGCTGTCTCTTTTTTTCGTTCAATTTCCTTTAGATGAATCAGCTGCTCTTTCTTTTGGAGAAGTTCTGGCTCAGTCTCTATTTTCTTTTGCCGGGCTTGCTCATACTCCTGCGTCATTTGATCATAGATCGTTCGTTGATGCAGCAGCTGCTTTTCTGCTTCCTGCTTCTCCTTTGATGCTTGAGAAAGCTGTTTTTCAGCCTTTGTTAATGCATCCGCATAGGGCTTTAGCGCCTCTGCCTGCTCTGCGATATTGAGCTTGGCCTTTTTCTCTTCCATTGATGGTGCCAGTAGATTCAGTTTGTTTTGTTCAGTCTCATAAGCTTCTTGTTCCTTTTGATACTGCCAGATCGCTTGCGCCTTTGTAAAAGCAGTGAACGCTTCGTCCCGCGCTTGTTTTTTCTCATGAAAAATGGCTTTTGCCTGCTCTGCTGCTTCCTTTGCTTTTGCCAGCGCCTCTGGGCCAGCTTCCCCTAAACCATTCAGTTCAGCCAGCAGTTCATTTTTTTGCCCATATTGATTCTGAGCTTTTGCACGCAAACGCTTGACGAGCTGGTCCCCATACTTTTCCAAGTTAAACAACCGCTGAAGCATTTGACGTCTGTCTGCCCCTTTTAGGGAGAGAAATTCTGCAAATTTCCCTTGAGGTAAGACAACCGCTCGTGTAAAATCATCAATGGTTAATCCGAGTAATTCTTCTACTTTACGATTGACCTCACTCGCTTTATCTGCGAGAACGGTCTGCGTATCACCGATTTCAATCAGGCGGCATAATGTCGTTCTGACTTTCATTTCATCCGCTCGTTTGAAAGCACGTTCAACTTTATAAGAAATATGATGTTCCTTTTGCAAAGCAAATGTAAAGGAAACCGACAGCTTTTCTTCCGCTTGGTTCAAAATACCATGTGTATTATTTAACGCACGTTCCACTTTGCCATAGAGTGCCAGGGTCATGGCGTCTAATATGGACGACTTTCCACTTCCTGTCGGTCCAAATATGCCAAACACACCTGCATCACATAATGAGCTAAAGTCAATTGTTTGTTCTTCTCTGAAGCTATGAAGTCCTTTAATGGTCAGCGTAATCGGCTTCAAGTCGCTTCCTCCTCTTGCATTTCATTGGCTAGCTCTAAAAACAGTTTGACTGTTTTTTCATCGGGTAAACCGCCACCTGTCTGGCGCTCATAAAATTTCACGAACCGCTCTTCGATCGAGAGCTTTTCCACTTGCTTTTGCTCTTCTATTTGCTGTAGTTCTTTGAACTTTGGTCGAATGTGAACAAACCCACTATGCTGCTTACGGAGCTGATGAATCTCTTCAATAGAGAGCTGGTCTGTTAAATGAACCTCTAAATCAATCCACGCCTGAAGATCACGTTTTTCATCCAGCCACTCGTGCACTTGACTCAGTCCCTCAGTCGCCTTCCATTTCACAAGTGGTTTTCCGCTTGATAAAAACACTTCTTTCCAGCTTGCCTTTTCATTAGGTTTTGCCTCTACAATTGTGACTGATTTGGCATAGCCTGATTCAGAAAAGCTATAAGCAAGAGGTGATCCAGAATACCGGGCAATCGTTTTGGCACGTTTGATCGTTTGCGGGCGGTGCAAATGACCAAGTGCAACATAGCAAGCTGCTTCTGGCAGGCTTTCAGCCGCAACGGTATATGCGCCGCCTACTTCAATCGGTCTTTCTGAATCTGTTTGACTTCCTCCTGCCACATAAATGTGGCTTGTTGCAATATTAACTGTATCCAGCTGGAATTGAGTACTTAAATGTTGAAACGCTTGTTGAATTTTTAAATTGTAATGATCACGAAGCACTTTCTCTTCAAATGTTTCAGCCAGCACCTCATTTAGTCTCGCCTCAGACGGATAAGCGAGTGCTGCAATGGATAAACGTTCACTCGAAGAAGGAACATCGACACGGATGATGTCATTTGTCGGATATCCAATTAAATGAATACCCTGATCATTTGTTAAAGGAGATGCGGCTGATAAGCGATCCGGATTATCGTGATTGCCTGAGATGACCACTACCTGCCGTTTTCCTTTATCAGATAAGGCAGATAGACTTTCATAAAAAAGCTGCTCTGCTCTAGCAGGCGGATTCACTGTATCAAAGGCATCACCGGCCATCACAATGACATCAATGTGTTCGTCTTTCACGATTTGATACAGTTCATCTAAAAACTGTGCTTGCTCATCAAGCCGGCTTCGACCTTCAAGGGTTTTCCCTAAATGCCAATCCGCTGTATGCAGAATCCTCATGTGTTTCACCTCTCATTCCGATACATTTATAAAGAGATTTCTAAATTCCCATCGAAGAAATAGAGAATTTTCTCCTCTAATGTTCTGTTTGTCAAACGCTCTACTGCTTTTGCATATAACGCTATTTGGGTTTCATAGCGCTTTTTCAAGATAGATTCAGCAGCGTCAAGTCCACCTGTATATCTGCCTTGCACTCTATCCGTTTTATAATCTAGTAAATATAGCTTTCCATCTGTTTCAAATAAACAGTCAATCATTCCTTGAATCAGAACAGGCTCTCCCTCAGTATCAATATGACTGTATACCTCTTTAACAGGTAACACCATACTAAATGATACTTCTCGTTTTACCCAGTCCGCTTTCAGCAGTTTTTGACCAATTGAAGTAGAGAAGAAAGCAGCAATTCCTTCTTGATCAATTGACCGGACTTGCTCATCTGTTAGCAAGTCTCGCTGCTGTAAGGATTCGAGCAGGTGCCTTATACGTGATTCATCATAGGGCTCCTCAGAAGGAAGCGTGATATGCTGCATGACTGTATGCATTGCGGTGCCTTGTTCTGCGGCAGTGAGTGTTTTTTTCTTCATGAAAGCCGGCCGGTCATACAATGTTGCACGAGCTTTTCGAATAGAAGAAGGAACACTGTACTCATCCTGTATTTCTTTCATCCTTTTTATCTCGGAAACAGACTGCTTTGTGCCGACTTGCGAGGCCGCTAGATATGGATATTTCCATGAAAGTCTCTCTGCCACCTTCTCATCAGCATCACCATATCCTTCAACAGGCAGACCATCCATCAATGCTTGTACTACCTCGTCTTGCTGCTTCTTTTCAAGTGACATATCTTCCTTTAGAAGATCAGAAGCTTGAGTAAATGAGATGGTGAATGTGGACGGATGCGAAAGAACGACATCGCCTGTTTCTTCTAAAATAGATGACATCGCTTGATGACGGATGAGAGCAGGACCAATAAAATCTAAGTATGTTTTCGATTGATAACGTTCAAAATCAGGGAGCAGCCACTCTTCTCCAGTCGCGGCATTTTGCCATTTGCTTAATGCTTTCACCTGATTTTTGACAGAGCCGACCAGAAATAATTTTTCCTTAGCCCTTGTGAGCGCCACATATAGGACCCTCAGCTCTTCAGATAATAACTCTTTTCTCATCTTTTTTTTCATCGCCACAAGCGGTAATGTCGCATAACTAATTCTCAGCTCAGGATGGATATACTTGCTTCCAAAGCCTAGCTCTTTATCAAGTAAGTAGGACTGGTTTAAGTCCATCATATTAAAGTTCCTGCCGAGTCCTGCAGTAAAGACGACTGGAAATTCTAATCCTTTACTGCTGTGGATCGTCATCATGCGCACAACGTCCTCTGTTTCACTGAACGTTTTTGCCGCACCAAGATCATCTCCACGCTCCTGCATTCTTTCAATAAAACGAAGGAATCGAAATAGCCCTCTAAAGGCAGCTTTTTCATATTGCTTGGCTCGATCATAAAGGGCACGAAGATTCGCCTGCCGCTGCTTACCTCCAGGCATCCCGCCAACATAATCAAGATACTGCGTATCTCGGTAGACTTCCCAAATTAATTCTGCCACCGAATGATTGATGGAGAAATCACGCCACTTATGCAGCAATTGGAAAAATCGCTCTAATTTTTTGCATGTAGGGTGATCTGAATGCGTCACACTCATGAATGCCTTTACAGCATCATAATAAGTGCCTTTTTTATCACTCGTTCGAATAAGTGCCATTTCATTTTCATCTAAATGAACAATAGGTGATCTTAAAACAGCTGCAAGCGGAATATCCTGATACGGATTATCGATGACTTTTAACAAAGAAAGAATGACAGACACCTCTGTTGCTTCAAAATAACCAGAGGAAAGATTCGCATATACAGGGATTCCCTGCTTCTTTAATTCTTCCATCATTTGCGGAGCCCACGGCATAGACCGAAGCAAAATGACAATGTCACGATACTGCAAGTTACGGGTCATTTGCTGTTTTGCATCGTACACTTGAAATGGCTGCTCCACCAATTCTCTTATTTTTTTAGCAATGATTCTCGCTTCAAATTGGACGGTCTCAAGTTCTTCTCGCTCTTCGTCGCTTTCCGCTTCCTGCTGATCTAAGTGGACAAGGAGCATTTCTGTCGTTGTATCTTTGCTTTCTGGATAACTCGCTCCAAGCTTTAATTCAGCTTGTTCATCATATTCAATTTCTCCAACTGTTTGCCCCATCAGCTGCTTGAACAAAAAGTTCGTACTATCTAAAACATCTGAACGGCTTCGGAAGTTTTTATTTAAATCAATTCTCTTCCCTGTTTCTTTGCCGTCTGGTTGAAAGTGTTTATATTTGTTTAAAAAGAGCATGGGCTCAGCCAGTCTAAAACGATAAATGGACTGCTTTACATCACCAACCATAAACAGATTGCCCTCTGCAGAATGTTCCCCTTTAGACACAAGCTTTAAAATCGTTTCTTGTACGAGGTTTGTATCCTGGTATTCATCAACGAGCACTTCTTCAAACTGCTGTTGATAGTACTTAGCAGCTTCTGTTTCGATCAAATGTCCTTCTGCATCCTGCTCCGCTAAAATGCGTAAGCAATAGTGCTCTAAATCCGAAAAGTCGACGATTGACTTTTCCTGCTTCGCTCTTTCGAAACGCTCACCAAATTTGATCACAAGCTCTACAAGCGTCTCCACAACTGGCTTCATTTCAGCTAAGCTTTTTAAATGCTGGGAAGGACTGCGCATAAAGTATTCATCTTTTAGCTTTTCTAGTTGTTTTTTTGCTTGATTACGTGCATCTGTGGCCTTTTCTAACAAAACAGGGTCATATTCATCCCCTTTGCACGTTTTGAGCCTTTTAAAATTGACGTTCGGCAAAAGTTCGTAAAGCTCCTCAAAATCATCTTGATGATGGATTAATTCATTGACTTGCTCTAAATCATCTATAAAATTCTCTGCTCTCGGTGCTGGGCCGCCCGGCTCTTTTGATAGCGAAAGAGCTCGTTCAAGCAGCTCCTGGCAGCTCCGGAGAACGAGAGAAAGATCTTCTTTGATATATGGATAAAACGGTAATTCTTCTACTTTTGTTTGTGCATCTACATCATAAAGTGAAAGGAATGCCCTCATCCATTGCTCAGGTAAAGGATGAGACCTAGAAAACTCATAAATTCTCTTCACAAGCCATTGCAAATCTAAGTCATGGCGGTCAGAAGTGTAACGATCAACCAGTTCAAAGAATGATGGCTTTCCAGCCTTATATTCATCCTCGAACAGTTCATCTAACACTTCATCTCCTAATAATTCTCCTTCTGTTTGATCTGCCAAACGAAAGCCTGGGTCAAGATCAATTTCATAGTAAAAGGTGCGCAAAACCTGCAAGCAAAAGGAGTGCAAGGTAGAAATATTAGCACGATTCATGAGGGACAGCTGCCTTCTCATATGAAGGGACCCAGGGTTTTTGGCTAATTCTTTTTCAAGTGCTTCTGTAATCCGATGCTTCATCTCTGCCGCAGATGCATTTGTGAAAGTCACAACGAGCAGACGGTCCACATCAACTGGATGTTCAGGCCGGGTCATTTTTCGAATCAGCCGTTCAACCAAAACAGCTGTTTTTCCTGACCCTGCCGCCGCCGCAACCAAGATATCTTGTCCTTCTGAAACGATGGCTTCCCATTGGTCATCCGTCCACGTACTGTTATTCGGTTTTGGTATTTGCATACTGATCCCCTTCTTTTTTGATCCGGTCTATCACAACATCATCTTTCTCAGAGGTGAGCACCCTAAAATCATTATCCTCTATTGATTCATCGAATTGGCAAATAGACTTGAATGAACAAAAGCGGCAAGGTGTTTGATCCTTCAATTTATATGGATTAATTGCGACCTCTCCATTTGTAATTCTTTCGCCTGCTTCTTCAAATGTGCGCCGAACGTGTTGTGTGAGTATATGGAAATGATCTTCACTTAAAACTGCAGAATCAGAACGGAAAGACCCATCCTTTTTCAAGCCGGCTTGAATGACTTGTGATCTACCTGAATCAAGCGTTTGATCCATGAGCTTTACTGCTTCTATATCTTCAAGCAATAAACCCTTCATTTTAAATTTCTTGAATATTTCCTGCTCAATGTCATCCTCTGCAAGCGGAATAGGTGCTTGAATGAGCGGATCATGGATATGGAAATATAAAATGCCAGCAGGCGTCGCTTCAACCCCGAGCCACTCTTTCGAATACGTAATGGTCAGGTCTAAGTAAGTGAGCATTTGCAAGGCCAGCCCATAGTATACTTCTGCTAAGTCAAGACCTTTCTCACTGGATTTGTAGTCGACTATTCTCAAGAGCAGCCCTTTTGAACCTTCTGCTTTATCTACCCGGTCAATTCTTCCGACAAGCTCCATCGTGCAGCCATTCTTTAATTGAAAAGTAAACGGCGGCAATGGCCCTTGCCCCCCAAAACCTAACTCTAGCCCTACTGGAGAAAATCCACTCACTTTGGCATGTTCACTTAATATAGAAGAGACTCGAATCAAGATTTTCTGGAGCTTTTCTTTAATATAAGCATGCCGATTAGAGCTTAATAGAATTTCCTTTTGAAGACGCGGAGCAAGCTGTTCAATCGCATGTTTTGAATAAGTGACACAATCTTCCTTCGTTAGGTTTTTCCAATCCTTTTTTTGTTCAACAAGCGTATCTGAAATATGTTTTAAAGCCGAGTGAAACAACTGGCCGATATCAGGTGCTTCCAATTTGTAAAATTGTCGATCCTTTAGTTTTAACCCATGGGAAGCAAAGTGAGAAAATGCACACGCATTGAATTTCTCCATTCTTGAAACACTGCCCTGAATATGATCACCATAAAGCTCTTTTGTGACATTAGGCTTTAATGGCTTCGCTCGATTTGTAAAAAACAAACTTGACATGATGTTTTTTGATACATCCCGATTAGGAGATGTCATTAAGTAGTTATAGACACTCCACCATACACCACTAATGGGATATTGATTGAGCCATTGCTGCAGCTGTGAGACGGTATACGATAACGAAACATGCTCATTCGCTACAAATTTTAATTGCTCCTCGTCATCCAGTTGTTCTGGATCTAACACATAAAGAGCCTGCTGATGATTTGGCATAAGCTCTTGACAATACTTGATGAGTGTCGAAGGCAAAAGAGAACGTCCTTCTGCATCAGCAGCCGAATAGGATAGATACAAATGACGTGATGGACTCGATAACGCTTGGTAAATTAAAAATTGCTCATCTAGCAGCCGTTCCTTTCCTGTCTCTGCCAGCTCTGCTCCTGCTCGTTTTAACCATTCACGGTCATCCTCAGACAATACACTCTCATCAGAGGGGCGTGCGGGAATAACGCCATCATTTACACCAACGATAAACGTACATTTCACTTGATACATTCTCGATAAATCCATACTTCCAATAAATACTTGGTCGAGTGAAGGCGGAATCAAAGCGAATTTTAGAGAAGCTAATCCTGTATCCATCATTTGTTGGAATAAAGGAAATGAGAGCTCTTCTTCACCTAGCATTTCAACAAATTCATCCATTAATTGAATAACCGCATCCCATACTTGTCCGTGCTGCATTGCTTCAGCTAATCTACCTGCTTCTTCAGCCTCAAGCCTCGCTTTTTCAAGCTTATCTGGTACTTGTATCTCTTCTAAAAAGACATAGACAGCCTCTACCATGTCTCTTACCTTTTGCGCTTTTTTGAGCCTAATCTGCAACTGGTAAAGCGGGGGCACGATCCATTCTTTGACGTCATTTAGCATTTGTTCCATTTCAATTTCTTGATCTGTTTGTCCAAAATCCTCATCTAATGATTGGAAGCGCCTGTAATGAAACCGGGAACCGTTTGTCCAGCGTTCTCCTTTTACACCATAAGCAATACAATAGTTTTCGAGCTGATCTGCCTGCTCTCTCGCTTTGTTCTTAGCGAGTTCAAGCGGAAATAAGAACTCTGTTTTCACGCAGCGAAATACCGCTTCATACCGCCAGTTTCCCTTTATGACATCCAAGCTCGAACGAATCAATTCAATGAGCGGATGATACTGCATCGATTCATTTCCATCAATAAAAAAAGGAATATCGTAATCTCGAAAAACCTCTTTTAATGTATCTTTATAGTCGTCTACATGTCGTGCAACAATCGAGATATCTCTCAATCTAAGTCCTTTTTCTCTCACTAAATCAAGTATATCTCTGGCTACTCCCTCAATTTCAGCTCGTTTATTTGCACTTTTAGACACTGTGAGATGAGGGGTGTTTTCCTGATATGGCTGCACTGGTCTCTGCTCATATTGGTGTTCTAAATAAGCAAGATCTGGTGTATAAATGTGCCGTTTATTTCTTTCCAAAACGTTTTCAGAAATGTCAGCTCCGCACTCTCTAGCAAGCTGATAGAGCTGGAAATACGTTTTCCCTGTCATACGAAATAAATCAAGTTCATTTGGCTGCCTATCATGATAGGAGCGATCCACTGTGAAAGCAGCAGTTATTTTTGCTGCATGCAGCAGGAGCTGTTCAATGACAAGAAGCTGCTGCGGTGTAAATTGATAAAAACCATCTATATAAATGTGTGCTCCTTTTATTTCTTCAGATGAAGGAATTTGCTGCGTGAGAAGTGTCAAATAGTCTTCTGAGTGCACATATTCATCTTGTAAATGCTGCTCCATCTGCTGATAAAGAACATGCAGATCATGCAATTTTTCGGCTGCCCGTCTTTCTTCTGTATACTCTGAATACATGCTCGACATTGAAATTTTTTCAATATCCTCCGGCAACATACAATACCTTTTGAATTCAGCCATCGTCTTTTCAATTTGCTCCACAAATCCCGGCTTATCACTCGCTTTTTTGAATACTTTAAACTTTTCTTTCTGCTCTTCAATCACTTTTCTTAAAAGCATTTGAATTCCTGTGCTTGTCACAAATTGCCGGTTCGCTCCGCCAGTCTGCTGTAAAATAGACCAAGCAAGACGTGTGAAACTAAATACTTTGGCCCTGATCATTCCGCCAGCTTCAGACGTTTTTGCAAGCTCATATTCCATTAAAAAAGTCATTTGATCCGGGACTAAAAAAATGATTGGCGGACCCAACGGATCAAGCCGAAGCTGTTCTTTGATTTCCTCTAAGATTGCAGTCGTTTTTCCACTCCCCGATCTGCCTGCTAAAAACTGAATCTCCACGTTCCACAACACCTTTCTTATGTACTCATATTCTAGCGAAAATAAAGGGAAATAGCTATTTTCCTATCACGTTCCCGTTCTCCTATCTGATTGAAATAACATAGGCACCTTTCCTCACTCTTTTCATATCATAAACCATCATGAACAAAAAGGAGGCTGGCAATATCATGTATTACGATTACTATGACTACTCGCCATATGACATGCGCCAAAACACAAGGATCATTTCAGACCTTGAGAAGGCGATCAATGGTGAATATTCTGCGATCCAATGCTACGAAAAACTTGCCCAAAAAGCAAAAAACCCTGAGGCGAAAAAGGTCATTCAAGAAATACGTCAGGATGAAGTCAGACACTATCAACTATTTTCAAAGCTATATTATTCTTTAACAGGTAGAAACCACAAACCAAGCGTAACAGAACCTTGTCCAGAACAATTCAGAGAAGGACTTATGTTTGCCTTTAAAGATGAACAAAAAACGGTCGATTTTTACTTAAGCGTATCAGACTATGTCCGTGACCAAGGAACAAAAGAGCTAATGAAACGTATCGCTCAAGATGAACAGCAGCATGCTGTATGGTTTTTATACCTTTTAACGCACCATGTGTCTTAGATAGTCCTATTTTAATAGGAGATCGTAAGTTCCGTCAAAAAATGAAATCGATTTTTCGTTCCTTCAATATGTCAAAGTTAGCGCTAAATGTAGCAAAATCTCACATCCCTTCCTCATTTTCAAACGAGAAAATGAGAATTTGACCATTAAAAAAACTCCTCTGCCACAAATGCAGAAGGAGTTTTTTCATGATCTTTTAATGAAATTTTGCTTCATTGCTTTGCTGCTGATGCTTGAGAACCCCATCAATTGACAGCAGCTTACTGCCGCTAAGTGTTAAATAAAGCGCCATGACGAGCAGCGAAAGTTCAAATTCATAACCGCCAACAAATCCTTTAGAAAAACCAACAGTAATAATCGCTACAGCCATAATTGGTACAAATAATGCTGCGAAAATACGTGTTCCTAGACCTAAAATCAAAGCGATACCCCCGACTAGCTCAATTGTCTTGACAATATAGGCCATAAATTCGGGTAAACCGATTTGCCCAAAGAATGCTGCTGTTCCTCCCAGTCCTCCTTGATATGCCTGAAGTCCATGTAAAAAGAAAATAATACCTAAAATAACGCGTACAAAAAGTGTTCCTATTTCTTGATTCGTTTTCATATAGTGAATTCCTCCTGTTTTTACACTACATAATGTAATGTTAATAAGTAAAAAAATTAGTAATTTAAGTTGAGCATAATCATTAAGACCACCATCAGAATGGCTGATGTGACAATTGGAATAATTGGTACATTAAAAGGAATATTGTAAGTTGGATTTAAGATTTTTTGTATTCTTAAATTCAATGCCCGATCTCCAAAGGACACCGCAAACTTTGTTTGTTTTTGAAACTGGGTTTTCTTTTTAATCAGTTTCAAAAGGGCCTGCCCTACTCCAAGCTCTGTACCTGTCTGCTGAATGGCATAGTCATCTGCAATCACTTCGCGAAAAACAGAGTAGCTTTGTCTCATATGCTTTAACACTGGAATGTACCAAATGACTTTTGTGAGCATTGAGAACATGAAAGCTTTTAAGGGATCATAGCTGTATTTGTGATGCAATTCATGATGAACAACAGCGTCAATCTCCTCTTTATCCAGCATGTCCATGAGAGCTGTTGATAAATAAACCTTTGGGTGAAGCATCCCCATTGCAAAGGCAAGCGGTTCTTGACAGCGAAACACAATGATATCGTTTTGATATTTCTCTGACAGAGATTCGGTTGACTGTTGTTCGACTGCCAACATCATATGTCGTTTGAATTGAATGTACTTTCTAATTTGCTTTGCCATATAGAAAATTGCAAATCCCAATGTGTAGAGGACTAAGGCATCTAGAAAATACTTTAAAGGAGTGAATCCATAAAATTCGAGCACGGACTGGCATACATGGATCAGGTTATATGCTTGGTTCCAGCCAAAAAAGCTTGAAAGCACGTAATACCCCATCTGATAAAAAATGGCTAAACCAATCAATATACCGCCTAAAAACAGCAGACTCGACTTCATTTTATTCATTTTGCTGCTCCTCTTTTTTAGATGCTAGCCTTGCTTCTAGAACTTTGAGTAATTCAGGATCAGCACTTTCAATCGCATCCACCATATGATTCACTGCCAATGGACCAAAATCGTCCATCAATCCTTGCGTAATCCATTTTGTTTGCTCATTTAGAAATTCTTCTTTTGTTAAAATGGGATTATAAATAGATGAGCGCCCTTTTGTTTTCTTCTCCACAATTCCTTTTTCGGTTAAGCGGTTCAGCACAGTCATCACCGTGTTGAAATTAATCGGCTTTTCATCTGACAGCTTCTGCTGCACCTCTTTAATCGGCATATCCTCACCTTGATAAAGGATCTCCATAATTCTTCCCTCTAAAGGACCAAAAAAACGATTCAATCCCTTTTCATTATATTTAAAAGAAGGAATTTTCATGTTATCACCCCACACTAAGCATTGTAGTGTAATTGAAAATGATAGTCAACTGATAAGATAAATAGGGGAAAATCGTTGTATATTGACTTTGCTTTTGGTAAAAATTATTTCTTTCTTTATAAGAATTTGCTAACCATTTATTGATAAGATAATCTTATGAAAATGGTAAAAAAAATCGTATTTTATTTATAGAGACTTTTGTATTATAGTGAAGATAACAACATTTCACTTACTGAACAAACATATAGGAAGAAGGTTTACATGTGATGAAACAAGGAAACAGCCTTCGAACCGATCTCATTCTGATTGCGATAAGCGGTTTAGGTGGATTTCTTTTGTCTTTAACAGGAATGTCTATTGGCTGGATGGTTGGTACATTAATCACAGCAGCTTTTATTGCCATGCGCCGCCCCACCCTGTTTCAGCGTAAAGGAACCAGCACCTTACGTATTCACAGCAGATGGCTGCTCCTTGGTCAATTCATTCTCGGAATCGAACTCGGACAGAAAATGAATATGAAGGTCCTTCACATTTTCGCTGAAAATTGGCTCCCTGTGAGTTTCATGCTCGTCTTTTCTATTCTACTGGCGATGCTCTCAGGCTTTGCCTTATGGAAGCTGAGCAAAACAGATATGCTGACAAGCTTTGTCGGAACTGCCCCCGGCGGTTTATCCGCTATGCCTGGGATTGCCCAAGAGGTGGGAGCAAATACAGCTGTTGTGAGTCTCGTGCAAACGATACGTGTATTAATGGTTGTACTCACTATCCCTTTTACAGTGTTTTATTTAAATACAAAAAACGAAGCGGATGCGGCTGTAGCTACGCAAGGGAGCGCCTTTTCTTCGGGCGTTTTCACCCTGTCAAACATCTCTTGGACCGCTGCGCTTATTTTAGGTGCCTGGCTCATGTCACGCCTGGCAGTTCGTCTTCATTTCCCTGCCCCTTGGCTGATCGGCAGCATGCTAGGCGTCGCAGCTCTTCAAGTTGGTACGGGCGCACTCATAGGTTATGATTTGATTCCTTATTGGCCGGCACAAGCGAACATTGCGTCTCAAATATTTCTAGGTGCAACCATCGGATCAAAAATGAATAAACAGATGTTTGTTGGACTAAAAAACACTCTCATTGTGGCTGTTGTCAGCTCAGCCGGGCTAATTGCTGCGACTGTCCTCAGCTCTATTGCCATTGCTGAGATCACAGGCATTTCTGTCATTACAGCCATTCTTGCCTTTTCGCCTGGCGGTATTGCAGAGATGGCAACAACAGCGGTCACACTTCACGAGGATTCTACCTTTGTTCTGGCTGTACAAGTCGTCAGAATTATTCTCGTCATTGCAATGCTGCCACCGTTTTTCCGGTTCTTACATCATGTCTGGGCAAAAAGGCAGCCTGATTATAAAGCCGCAAAATAAAAAAGAGACGCTTTGCATATGCAGAGCGCCTTTTTTATTCGCTGGTATTCCTTTTGACACCGACGACTTGATCCTTTGAAATGGTGCCAAAATGCCGGCTGTCAAAGCTATGTATTCGGTTATCTCCAACCACAAAGTAATGATTGTTTTTGATTTTATCGTCTCCTGTGATGGCTTTCAGCTGAAAATCTCCTGTCAGGACGTTCCCCATTTTATGTTTTTTCTGCTCTTTTAAATAAGGTTCCTTCTTTTTTTCACCATCGACAAATAACTGATCATCTTCATACTTGATCGTTTCTCCTGGGAGTCCAATGACCCGTTTGATCAAGATTTGATTTTTAGGTCCGTGAAATAACACATAATCAAACCGGCTAATTTTCGTGAGTTTTGGCGAGAACTTATTGATTAATAATTCTGTTCCATCTGTAAAAGTTGGGTCCATACTAACCCCTTCTACTTTGTACGTGACAAACATGAAATTCTTTACTTGGAACAATAAGACGATGCCTGTAATAATCATCAACCATAGCAATGGCTTCTTTTTCATTAAGAGCCTCCTTTGTCCTCACGCTTGCTCATTCGAATGTTCAACCTATTTTCTACTCTCTTTCCAACATACCATAATAACGCGATAACTAGAACCGCAAAAACACTTCTTAACGGATTCTTAACTAAAGCAGAAAGATCATAGCCAATAAAACTAATGATAAAGAGCATGACACACTTGCCAGATAAAGCAGCTAATGAGAATTGCCAAAAGCTAATTCTTGATAAACCCGCTACAACATTGACGGCAGCAGAGGGCGTGAAAGGAAAGCAAAGTAAAATAAATAACGGACCAAACCCCCGCTTCTCCACCCAAAGCATCAATTTTTTAATGGAAGGATGCCTACTGATAAAGTTGAGCATTCTCATCTGTCCAAATTTTCTGATCAGCAAAAAGACAAGAATAGACCCTGCACTTGCGCCAATCCAGGTCAATAAAAAGCCTTCCCAAAGGCCAAATGCATTTGCATTCGCTACAGCAAACGCAACGAGTGGTAAAAACGGAAGAAATGCTTCTATTAAGGGTAGCAATATGGCCACAATTGGTCCAAAGGCCTTGTAGCTTTCAAAAAATGATGTGATATTTTCATGAGTAAATAGGGAAAGAAATGATGTCAACTTCTTTGACTCCTTCAAGGTTTGTCTACTTTTCATTTTACATGGAAAACATAAAAATATACAAATGAATCCCCCCTGCCCCCTTGAGATTGGTTGACTCATTCGATATAATAAATAAGAACAAGTGTTCTATATATATAAAGAAAGCAGGCTTGGACATGACGAGACTATCAAGAATACAGCTTCAGATGATGGAACAGGCCATCTTTCTTCCAATGGTCATCTCCATCCTCAATCGTGATTTGACTCACTTAAAACAACATCAAACATTTAAACTAAATGAACCATACATTCAGCTTGTAACCTCTGCCTTAAAGGAAGCACAGAAAGCACTTTATGAACTGAAGCAGCATTTACGTAAAGAAAAAATGAAGGTACAGCAAATTGAACACGATGAAGGATTTACAACGTACCTATTTATCATGAATGGCTATGAAGAAAAGCATAAATACTTTAATCCACGTATACGCCACCGGGTAGAGGAACTGCTGACTCAGTATTTTCTTCATCAAGCGAACTGAATTTGCTTCATTGTCGCGCTTACCCATTCAAAGCAAAAAGCCTGCCACAGCGGCAGGCTCCTTCTTGTTTATGATAATTCAAGCTGTTCTCTCAGCTCTGTTCTCACTTCGTCTAATCCAGCGCCATCTAACTCAAAGTAATACACATTCCCAGGCTGATAATCATGGCCCTTTAGCTGAATGGTATCCACTGATTTCAATGAGCTCAATAACGGGAAAAGACCGATAAACTGCTTCATAGTCAGATTGGTTGAGACGTTATCACTAAGTGTATCAATGATGTTATCATATGACGGGATCGAAGAAATGGATTTAGATTTTTCAAAGATGGCTTGAAGTGCTTCCATTTGGCGCTTTCCGCGCATGAGGTCACTGTCTGCCTTTCTCGTTCTCACAAAGGCTAATGCTTCTTCACCATTTAATGTATGGGCGCCTGTCTGCACATGAACTTTTCCCTTTGAATCCTTTTCCATTTGTTTTGCGATACCTTCATCTTCAATCGTGACGTCAATTCCGTTTAACTCATCCACAATGTCTTGAAACGCCTTAAAGTTCCCTGAAATCACATAATCTACAGGAATGTTCAGCAGGTTTTCGACCGTTTTGACTGACAAATCTGCACTCCCAAACGCATGGGCGTGGGCGATTTTATCATATCCTCTTCCCGGTATATCAACATAAGAATCACGAGGAATACTGAGGAGCTTGATGGTTTTCTCTGTTCGGTTCACCGCCGCCAGTAAGACCGCATCACTTCTTGCTTCGTCTACCGTTTCACCTGGACGGCTGTCAATTCCAAGCAGCAGCACCGAGAAGCTGTCTTTTCCTGGATCAAAAGCTTTCACACGCTTTTGCGAGGTGTCTCCTCTTTCTAATGACACTTGTGCCTTATCCGACGCTTTTGAAATTTTATAGTAAGCATATCCTGTCACGGACACTGCCATCACCATGACAAAAGCCATGATAAACAGCACGGCTTTCACCCAAGGTCTCAGCCTTCTTTTTGATCTTGTTTTTTCCTTCATCCTTTCCGAACCCTCACTCTATCTTAGTCTATCAATGTAGGTTCCACTATAACATATTTTGATGAAAGTTTCCTGCACGCAACATATTTTTATGAATCCACAATAAAAAAAGCCGCTCAGTATGAGCAGCTTTTCTTCCATTATTTTTGGTCAATTCCTTGTTTTACTTCATCAATCATGGCAGTCAATGATTCAAGGCCGCCGCCAGATAAATACCACATGTCAGAGTTCAAATACACCACATGGTTGTTTTTGACCGCTTTGACTGATTTCACATAATCATTTTCAACAAGCTGTTTCGCAGAAGTTTCTTCTCCGATCGCTGCGCCTCGATCAATGACAAATAAGTAATCCGGATTCGTTTTGACCATGTACTCATATGAAATGCTTTGTCCGTGTTTGTCAGATGGCTCAAGCTTTTGATCTGCCGGCGTGATACCAAACACATCATGGATGAGTCCGTATCTTGACTTAGCACCAAAGGCTGTCATTTTACTGTCGTTGGCCATGATCATTAAACCATTCTGTTTCAACTCTTTTGCCTGTTTCTTTAATGCATCTACTTTTTGATCAATGGCTGCTAATTCTTTTTTGACTTCATCTTCCTTATCAAAAATTTCCCCTAACGTCGTGGCATTCTTTTTAAATGATTCCATATAGTTGGCAGTGTCTACATCCATCAAAATCGTAGGAGCAATTTCAGAAAATTCATCGAATGCATCTGATTGACGAGACTGAATAATAATCAAATCGGGCTTAATCTCTGCAATTTTTTCGAAGTTCGGCTCTTTTAAACCGCCGACATTCTCATATTTGTCACCTTCATATTTGGATAAATATTTAGGCACGACTTGTTTTGGTAAAGCTGTCACATCCACACCTAGTTTGTCCAGCGTATCAAGACTTCCCATATCAAACACGACGACTTTTTTCGGGTTTTTCTTGATCTTCACGCCATCTTTATTCAGCATGTCTTTTACCGTGACGGTTTCCTCTTTTGTTCCTTCTGTTTTTCCTTGGTTCCCGCAGGCAGCGAGTACAACAATCGCTGTTAATACAGTCATCATCCAAATCCATTTTTTCATACTTGATCACCTCTTCATTTTTTTAAGAAAAATATAAGCAAATACGCTCACCGTGAATGACTTCAATCGGTATGCGCATGTCATAAATTTGTTCAAGTGCATCTGTTTGAATCACTTCTTCTACTCCACCTTCTTTGATCACCTGTCCATCTTTTAAAGCGACGATATGATCGGAATACACAGATGCAAAGTTAATATCATGGAGAACCACAACAATTGTTTTCCCAAGATCTTTGACGAGCTGCTGAAATAGCTTCATCATCTCAACAGAATGATTCATATCCAAGTTGTTTAAAGGCTCATCTAAGAAAATATAATCCGTATCCTGAGCCAGCACCATCGCAATAAAGGCTCTTTGCCTTTGTCCGCCGCTCAGTTCATCTACATATTGATGCTGGATATCGGCAAGCCTCATGTATTGGAGGGACACATCGATCATCTTCTCATCTTCTTTTGTCAGATGGCCCTGTGAGTAAGGAAAACGGCCAAAGCTGACAAGCTCCCGTACGGTCAGGCGCACACTCATGTGATTGGCCTGCTTTAAAATGCTCATCTTTTTCGCTAGCTCCTGCGGAGGATACGCGCTATATGGTTTGTCCTGTAAATAAGCTGCACCTGTGTCTGGCTGAATCAAGCGGCTCATGATGGACAAAAGCGTGCTCTTACCCGCACCATTTGGACCAATGAGAGAGGTCAGCTGTCCTTTTTTCACACTGACAGTTGTTTTGTGAAGCACTGTTTTTCCATTATATGTCTTACTGACTCCCTTCATCACGACCATGAACGACTCTCCTTTAAAAGTAAGTAAATAAAATACAATCCGCCTACTAAATCAATCAGGACACTCAGCGGCGTTTGAAAAGTAAATACCTTTTCGACAAGAAACTCCCCGCCTACAAGGGCAATCACACTGATGAAAAAAGAGCCTAGCAGCAAGTACGTATGCCGGTATGTACGAAATAGCTCTCTTGCCACGTTCACGACGAGTAAGCCAAGGAACGTAATCGGTCCGACAAGTGCTGTTGCGATGGACACAAGAACGGCTATCACGATCAGCATCTTTTTTGTGATGCTGTCATAGTCAATTCCCAGATTCACCGCATGCTCCTTCCCAAGTGACATGACATCTAATTTGGAGCGGAATGTCCAAATGTAAAGGCACAGCGCCGCAAATAAAACAGAAGCAATGAGTAAGATATCTGTGTTCATGTGATTAAAGCTTGCAAAGGATTTATCTTGTACGACCTGGTATTCATTTGGATCAATCAGCATTTCCATAAAAGAAGAAAGGCTTTTGAACAATGTCCCAAAGACAATACCAACAAGCAGAAGCAAGAAAATGTGTTTATTTTTGCGTTTGAACATCACCGTATATAACAGCACAGAAAATAGAATCATCAGCCCAACGCAAAGGAAAAAATTCAGGTTTTTATTGACGATCATAAAATTGGCCGAGCCAAACAGATAAATAATCGCTGTTTGCAAAAACAAGTACAGTGCGTCTAAACCCAGTATGCTCGGCGTTAAGATTCGATTGTTGGTCAAGGTTTGGAAGACAACAGATGAAAAGGCAATCGCGCCTCCCGTCAATGTCATCGCCAGCACTTTCTTTAAACGACTTGGCACTGTGTACGGCCAGTACCCCATTTGAAAGGTAATGAAAATCACGATCAGCACGGCTGCAATGGCTGCAATCAGGCATAATGTACGTTTCTTATGCATAGCGTTTCCTCCTTAATAACATGTACAGGAAGATCGCACTTCCGACGATGCCTACCATGAGCCCAACTGAAATTTCATATGGATAAATGATCACCCTTCCGAGCACATCACAAATCAGAACAAAAATGGCTCCTAGTAAGGCTGTATGCGGAAGGCTCTTTTTCAAGTGATCGCCGCGGTAGATCGATACAATATTCGGAATGATTAAGCCTAGGAATGGCAACATTCCGACAGTTAATATGGTGACAGATGTAATCATCGAAACGATCACCAAACCAACCGCCATCACACGTTTATACGTTAAACCTAAGTTGATGGCAAAGCTCTCACCCATACCCGCCACTGTAAAGCGGTCAGCATATAAATACGCGATGATCAATAGTGGAACACTCACATAGAGCAGTTCATAACGCCCCTGAACAATAAGAGAAAAATCCCCTTGAAGCCATGCAGATACGTTTTGGATCAGATCATATTTATAGGCTATAAACGTAGATATTGAACTGACAATCCCGCCAAACATTAAGCCGACTAACGGTACATAGATCGTATCGTTCACCTTAATATGCCGCAGGATTTTTAAGAAAAGAAGATTCCCAGCTAAAGTAAATAGAAACGCGATTCCCATTTTCATGAGCGGGCTCGCATGTGTAAAAACAAGCATTGCTGCTAAAATACCAAGCTTCGCCCAATCCATCGTTCCTGCAGTGGTTGGTGAAACAAATTTATTCCTCGTCATGCTTTGCATAATAAAGCCGCATAAACTAAGGCTCATGCCAGCAAGCACAATACTCATGAGACGCGGGATGCGACTTGAAACTAACGTATGTAATTGTTCATCTGTTAAATGAAACATCTGTAAAATGGACAGATCCTGTACACCGACAAACAGTGATACACATGCCAAACATACAAATAATAAACTTAATTGATACAACTTCATACTGGTTTCTCTCTTTCTATCAAGCTCTTTCCGCTAAAAATGATTATCATTATCAATTAAGCGACAGTTCATATATTATCACATCTAGTAAAATATTCAATAGCAGATTGAGAAAGACGGAAACTCATGAAAAAACAGCCTGCGGCAGCGGCTGCTTTTTCACCATTATTGAATGCTCACTTGAAATTGTCCTTTCAATTCCTCTTCTGCTTCTTGAAATAACTGCCTTACGCTTTCTGCATACTCGCCAAGAGCGTCTTTGCTCGTTTCAAAATTTACCCATGTCAGCTCTATTGGAAGATTTACTTCTCCTGTCAAACAGTCCCATAGGGCATCAAGATTTTTCCCGTAATAGTCAGGAAGGTGTAAAACTGTTTTTAGTTGGTCATGAAGCTCTTCTTGCGACCTGCACGATGCGCCGTCCAGCTGCACTTTTTTCATGTCATCTTCCCCTCTCATGCCTTTATTTTAAACGAACAGAAGGAAAAAGAGAAAGCGGGACTCCTCACTTTTGTTTCTGTCTGACACTTGAGATCAAAAGGATGAGACAAGCAGCCAAAACGACCAAGAAAAAGACGGTTAACACCATCTGGGTCCCGTACAGATCAGCAAAAAGACCGATAAAAACACTCGGAATACCCAGACCTAAATAGGCAAACAAGTAAAACCCTGCAACGGCTCTAGCTGACTCCTTTTTCCCCCGTTCGACAATAAGCTGAAGACCACCTAAATAAGTAAATCCATAGCAGGCAGTACCCGCAAGCATCGTTCCGGCAAGCACAAGAAGGATGGACCCGCTATTTGCTCCAAATAGCAAAAGGCCGTATCCGCATGGAAGACAGATAAACCCGGCAAAGAGCGCTACTGTGCTATTCATCTTGCGAACAAAAGGCTGCATCAGGACACCTGCCATATTAATCAAAAAGAGTGCCGGCCCTACCCATAATTCATATCCATTCAATTTAAGCTGTGCTGGCAAAACCGAAATGACGAGGCCGCACACCGACCACGCGATGGCAATCGCTGCATTCGCCGGCATTGTTCCTTTTGGAAATGTTGGCATGTTCATCATCGGTTTACCTGAATCTCCTTGTACAGGCGGAACGAAAAAGAAGACACCCACGATGGTTAGGATTAAAAGGCCCAGCACAATCCAATAGCTAAGAGGCGCAAGCGACATACGCTGAAAAGAAAGCAGTGCCGTAAAAAGAGCACCGCCCCCAAAGCCAACCGAACTGCATAACGCAATAAAAGTTGGAATCCAGCTTGATTTTTCTGGATATAAAGCAATCAAATAAGCGGTGCATGTGCCAACACTCAGACCAAGCCCCACCCCTTGCAGCAGCCGGGCTGCAAAGAGCATTTGTATGGTAGGGTGCACGATCATCAATAGGGTAGCACATAACGAAAAGCTTAGCGCGACCAATAAAACCGGTTTGCGTCCAGCCCGATCAGATATGCCGCCAAGAAAAAGCAAGACTGGAATCAGTCCGAAGACATATGCAGCAAATACAAGTGCTGTAGCCGCCTTTCCGTACCCTGCTTGTTCTCGGCATACAACGTATAAAGGGGCACTTGCAGATTCACTGCGGTCGTAATCATAAAAAGACCAAATAAAACGAATATAAATGGAATGATGGATAGGTGTGCTGTTTCTTCTTTAGAAGCAGGGATCATTTGACTCTCTCCTCTATGTCATAAGCATATGAGAACAGTGTACACACCTTTTGGGTTACTTCCTATATCCAAAAATGATGCTATTGACCACTCCATAATTCCGTGTCATCATCAAGTTATATGTGACAATGAGAGAAGGTGTCCGATGTATATTTATTTAGACCGCTCAAGTACAACCCCGCTCTGGCAGCAAATCGTGACTGGAATCATTCAACAAATTCATTCACAAAAACTGAATCCTGACGATCAGTTAACACCAACACGGGTATTAGCACAGGAGCTCAATGTATCAAGATCAACTATACAGCTTGCCTATGATGAACTGCTGGCAAGAGGATATGTCAGCACATCTAGAAGAGGCGGTACAAAGGTCATTTCGAGTGACCACTATGCAGCCTCCACTCCCCATCAAAGTGAGCCGCCTTTCCCTCTTCCTGTAAGACCACACTTTCAAGAGGCGGAGAAACAAATGGACCACTGGCTGTCGGCCAATCAATTTCATGAGAAACTCGATATTGATTTTCGACATCAGGAGCCAGCCATCGATGAACATTTTCAAAATATATGGAAACGGTCGCTCACGAAAGCATTACAGCGATTAGATATGAAAGATTGGGGCTATTCCTCCCCGCACGGATTATGGGAAGTACGTTCAGAAATACGCCAATACTTATCTGTAGAACGCGGAATCGATGTAGAAGAAAATCAAATGGTGTTAACAGGTGGCACGCAGCAAGCCATTGATTTGATTTCACAGGTATTGCTTAAAAAAGGCGATACAGTAGCTGTTGAAGATCCAGGCTTTCCTGGGGCAAGGCTTTCATTTATGTATCGTGAAATGAACATTTATCCCGCACCCGTCGATGAAGAAGGAATCATGGTGAATACAGTGCCACGGCAAACAAAGCTGATTGCGGTGACGCCCTCCCATCAGCGTCCAACCGGTGTATGTATGAGTGTCAACAGAAGGCAGCAGCTGCTGAAATTTGCTGTCAGCCATCAGTCTTATATACTAGAGGATGATTTTGATGGAGATTATCGTTATCATGGCGGACCGCTTCCTTCATTATTTTCAGAAGCACCCGACCATGTGATTTACATCTTAAGCTTCTCCAAGGTGCTGACACCCGGCATCCGCCTTGCTGCCATTATCGGCTCCAAAGCGGTCATAAAAGAAATCGCTTCCCTGCAATCACTCATTCAAAGACAGCTGCCCATTATGGAACAGATCACGCTCGCTTCTTTTTTCAGAGAAGGAGAATTCACGCGATATGTCAGGCGAATGAGACAGCTGTATAAAAAAAGACAGGCTGCCATGATGGATGCCCTTTTGACACAACACTTTGACAAGCACTTTCATATCTATGGAACCGATACGGGTCTTCATGTCTTTTTAGAAGGAGCGCCAGACTTTGACGAAAAAGGCAGTATTGAAGCAGCCAAAGCAGCGGGCGTTGGCATTTATCCATTAAGTCCTTATTGTTTTGAGAGCAATCGAAAGGGATTACTGCTAGGCTTCGCCTGTACGGACGAAAACATGATTCAAGAGGGTGTCCGCCGCTTAAAGCAAATACTTTATATGTAAAAAAAGCCTGGAAGTCCGCCTTCCAAGCTTTTTTACGTTGATTGCTGAATGCGGCCTACTTCTTCAATAAATGCAGCTGTCTGCTGCAATCCATCTTGCAGATGATGGGTAGCGGAAATAAACAGCTTTTCTTGACCTGGGTGCTTTAATAGCTGCTCCACCTGACCGATTCCTTTTTCAAATGAATGAAGACCTGTCTTTAATTGTTGATCCGCCTTTTGATAAGCGGCTGGAACTTCTTGATGAGCAAGCCCCTTTTGAATCACACGATCAAAGGCTTTCGTCGCTTTTTTCAATTTTTTATTTACTTGGATCTTTCCATGTCCATCTGAAATAAATTGGTCGGTCATGTTTTCATAAGCTTCATTTAACTCATCCATATAACGCTGAACCCATTGTTCATACGCAGCTTCTTTTGTGTCTTGTTTTGAAGGCGATTGACCTGCTTGCTGACAGGCTGCTAGTAATGTCACTGTCAATGTGAATAGCAGCATCAATTGCGATTGTTTTTTCATACAGAGCCTCCATTTCTTATTCCCATTCGTTCATATCGGTCAAAATAGGAGTATCCTTTACCACATACGAACACTTTGCAAGAAATGATTTCTTTTATTGTAACAGACGGCTCGTGTCACTTCTGCGATTTATGAGTAAATGGATGAAAATACGTCTAAGGATCCACATTTTCCTGTCATTTGGTTGACAGTCTACCGATACACTTAATAGACGACTGGATATATGGATTTGGTTTCAATAAGTTCATGGTGGATATTTTCTAATGAAAAGAAATACTTCGTTCGTGTCATCATGATGATGCCAAACGAAGTCGCCTTGTATTTTCCAAGTCTTAAATTATACATCCTGTTGATTTATTGAAGTTTACCTTTACAAGCAATCTCAAGCTCTTCGACTACTTCACCATCCTGAATGAGATATGCTTTTTCATGGAGATTGACAGCGGGACAAATATGATTTGGAATGATTTGCACCTTCTCACCGATCTGGACAGTCTGACGGAAGCCTTCGTGATAGATGATGGCATGCTCATCAAATACACTTGAAACAAATACATCATCATAGTCTTTTACTTTGCCTAGTCCTTTTGTTTTCGTCAGCCCTTTTGTACGGGTTTGAGCCGTGAGCCCTTTGGCTCCAACATCTGTAATGACACGAGCCTTTGTTGGCTTACTGATCACCGTCGTCAGCACAGCTGCCGCACAATGTGAAAAAGTGCCGATCACATTGGATTGAGAGGCATCCATGAAGATGTAAGTGCCTGGTCTGATTTCGGTGACTCCCTTTGGAATATCAAATTGAAATAAGAACGGCGGTGTTGATCCAATGCTCACCACCTCTAGCAGCATGCCTGCTTCTTTCGCAATCTGTGTAAACTGAAGCGTGCGATTCACAGCGTCTTCGTATAATGTCTGACAATGCGCTTTACTTTCCGCCTTATATGTATGTCCATCATGAGAAAAAATCCCCTTTAAATGAACGAAGTCACATGTTTGAATCGCCTGCAAGATTTGACGGAAATCACTCTCTTCAATGACACCAGATCTTTCTTCTCCAACTTCTATCTCAATTAGAACCTCCGCTTTTTTCTCTGCTCCACGAAAGACATGTTCAATTTGATGCACATGCTCTACACAATCTATTCCAAATGAAATTTGTATCGACTCTGCCAGCTTTCGAATTCGCTTGAGCTTTGTCTCGCCTACAATTTGATTGGCGATAAAGATATCTGTCAGCCCATGCGCCGCCATTACTTCCGCTTCTCCTACTTTCGCTACAGTTAAGCCAGATGCGCCCATCTCCTCCTGCACCTTCGCAAGACTAGGTGTTTTATGTGTTTTCGTATGAGGACGCAGTTTGACTTGCTGACGATCCGCATATTGCTGCATAGCAGCTAGATTCTCCATCATTACCCGTTTATCAATTAATAGCGCCGGTGTATCTAGTTCATCATAAGTCATCATCATATCCCCTTTCACTGCTGCTCGTTATATAAAATTTTATACGTTATAGTTAAATTATATAATTTTTTATATAATTATCAATGTTTTTTTCTTCGAGAAAGAAAGACGATATGCTAAACCCTCGCTTCATAAGGAGTCCAGCGGCTGTCCTGCCGCTGGTTTTAGTTAATATCTGTTCCGAAGCTCCCTTAATATAAAATCGTATACAAGGTTGAGCTGTTGTTCCTTTGGATACAGCATAAATTCTTGTTTTTTAGGAAGACCTCCATCAAGGCGATCTTGAAATTTCGTTCGGAGATACGCTGTTCTGTGCACCTGACTCTCAAATGATTTATATGAGACATCGAGTTTGACGGTTTGCTCATTTGTAAAGATGACCACCGTGTCTCCGAGGGATGATTCCTGGAAGGTATGAATGTATTTGTGGGAGATCCAGCCGCACTGAGGACGGTTGGATGAATAGGTTGGGAAGAAATACAGATGATTGGATGAGTCAATCACAATTGGAGGCTTGTGAGAAATTCCTATTACTTCATATGTTCCCGCTTTTCTGCCCGCATAGCTTGAGCCGAAGAATCTGCAGCTCCGTTCAATAATTTGCAGGGGCTTTAATTCAACGTAAAAGCTTGTCTCTCTTTCTATGACTTTTGAATATACTCTTTTTCCTTCTTCAACCGGAAGGACCGCCATTGTTGTTTGATTAATGACGTATGAATCTAAAGGTGTTTCACTAATTCCTGACACTTCATTTCCTCCTGTGTTAATTTTTGGTTATTTTAGATACTATTAATCTATCACCAACATATAAGAAACGACAGGATTTTTTCAAAATTTATTAAAAATCATCTTTTTATCGTATTTTTTAGTCCATTCGATCTATCGAAAAGCCTTTTTTAATGATATATCACATCCTGTCGATCGGACAAGAGATGTCGATTTCGCTCAAAAATAAATTGTCTAAAAATTATAAATTCTTGTTGATTTTTTCTCCGCCAATCCATATACTATAAAAAAGGCATCGGGGGGATTCTTTATGAAAGAGAAAAAAACGTATGCTGAGCTCATGAAGTCCCGCAACACCCAAAAAACCGAAGAAAACGGCGTCACTATTTTAGACATCTATATTCAAATGGTTTTAGATGAGGCGCTTTATAAACAGCGCTTAACCTTCCTTAGAGAAGAGATTGATAAGGCACTGGATCAGCGTGATGAAAAGCGATTCAACGACCTGTCAGCTCAATATGCAGAACACTGCTTACATCAATCATGATGATTTTACTTGCGGCAAAGAGACAGCAACTCGTCTCTTTACCGCAAGTTTTTTGTTTATCCATTTAAAATGGTTCCGCCATTTACATGCAGGATTTGTCCATTCATATAAGAGGAGTCTTCGCTCGCTAAAAATAAATAGCTCGGCGCAAGCTCTACTGGCTCACCAGGACGTTCCATTGGAACATCTCCGCCAAATTCTGAGACTTCATTTTCCGTAAAGGTCGATGGAATGAGCGGTGTCCAAATAGGCCCTGGGGCTACCCCATTCACTCTAATCCCCTGTTTAATGAGCGATAAAGATAATGATCTCGTAAATGTCACGACTGCCCCTTTTGTAGATGAATAGTCGATCAAGGTTTCATGCCCTTTATAGGCTGTAACAGATGTGGTATTAATGATACTGCTTCCTTTCTTTAAATGAGGAAGAACCGCTTTTGTTAAATAAAACATGGCAAAAATATTCGTTTGAAATGTTCGAAGAAGCTGATGCGAGGTAATCTGTTCAATGCTTTTTTGCGGATGCTGTTCCCCGGCGTTGTTCACCAAAATATCGATGGAACCGAAAGCATCCTTCGTTTTTTTGACGACCTCGTTTGAAAACGCCTCATCTCCTAAATCACCTGCAATTAAAATGGCGCGGCCTCCCGCCTTTTCAATATAGTCCTTCGTTTCCTCTGCATCGCGGTGTTCACTCAAGTAAACAATGGCGACATTGGCTCCTTCCTTCGCAAATAAGACCGAGACTGCTCTTCCGATCCCGCTGTCTCCACCTGTCACAATGGCTGTTTTCCCTGCTAACTTTTTATCCGGCACCTCTCGATCAAAAACAGGTCTAGGGTTCATTTTATATTCCAGACCTGGACGTTCATTTTGATGCTGAGGCGGCAATGTTTTCTTCGGCTGCTTTGTTGACACGTCTGTCCACTCCTTCCTTTTATCTTGTTTATTTTTATGTGTTGGTTATTTTTTTATGTATGTCGAACTTGTTTCCTTTCAAATGTATGATTTTCATTATTGTGGAAAAATTATACACAACAAGTCACTAACTGGAGGCGACAACATGAAACAAGAACATAAAGGATCGGAACAGGCAAAATCGTTATGGATAGCAGAAAGTCAGAAGCATTCTTTTCCTGCTGTACATGAGGATCTCACAGCAGATGTCATCATTGTTGGCGGCGGTATTACCGGTATCGCTACTGCGTTTGAAATGACAGAGCGCGGGCTGGATGTCATCCTCATTGATGCCGATCAACTGCTGCAAGGTACGACCGGACATACGACAGCTAAGATTACCTCACAGCACGATATGTACTACCATGAGCTGATTCAGCAAATTGGCATGCCCAAAGCTCGATTGTATGTAGAAGCAAACGAGAAAGCAAAAGAGCTGATTCAAACTCGTGTCAAAGAGTACGACATCGATTGTCAGCTAGAGATAAAAGATGCTTACCTTTATACAAAGGAAGAAAGCGGTGTAAAAAAGTTAAAGAAGGAATTAGATGCCTACAAACAGCTTGGAATTGACCGAGAATGGAAAACAGCGCTTCCTTTTGATGCTGACATCAAAGCTGCCCTAGCAATGACGCAGCAGGCACAGTTTCATCCCCTTCATTATCTAAATGCACTAATCGACCAGCTCCTAGAGCGAGGTGTACGTATTTTTGAACAGACTACCGCTGTTGACGTGAAAGAAGGAAACCGCCCTGCTGTCGTCACAAAAGACGGCCATCACCTGACAGGACGCTATATCATTTCCTGTTCGCACTTTCCTTTTTATGATGGGAAAGGACTTTATTTCACGCGAATTCACCCAGAGCAATCTTATGTGGTAGCAGCCAAAACAACGAAGCCGCTCCCAGACGGGATGTATTTAGGAATCGACCAGCCTGCTCATTCTTTAAGAACCGCAGAATGGCATGGTGAGGAAGTGGTTCTCATCGGAGGAGAAGGCCATAAAACTGGACAAGGCGGGGATGAATCTGCTCACTATGAAGGATTAGAAAGGTTTGGAGACGCCACCCTTGGAATTGAAGAGGTGCTGTATCGCTGGTCGACACACGATATGGTCACAATGGATCAAATCCCTTACATTGGCCGCCTGACCAAACACCACCAAAATATCTTCGTTGCGACCGGTTTTAGAAAATGGGGCATGACGACAAGCCATGTCGCAGCCACTCTTATCAGTGATTTAATTGAGGGAAAATCGAATCCATACGAATCGATTTTTACGCCATCAAGACCTGTTTCTGACTCTTTCGTCAAAGATTTTATTAAAGAAAACAGCAATGTCGCTGCCAAGCTGATCAGTGGTAAATTAAAACGAACCGATCAAACAATTGATGATTTAAAGCCAGGCGAAGGCGGCATTGTATCTTACGAACATAAAAAATGCGGCGCCTTTAAATCAGAGGACGGGAATATCTTTCTTGTGGATACAACGTGTACTCACCTAGGCTGTGAAGTCGCTTGGAATAATAGCGACCGCACTTGGGATTGCCCGTGTCACGGCTCACGTTTTTCCATTACTGGAGAGGTAGTAGAAGGCCCAGCAAAGAAACCACTAAAAAGGTCTTATAAAGAACAGTAAAATTTTACTGATTCCCTTTAAAAAATCCAATATTATCCGATAAATAATATAAAGTCTGATAATTTGTGATGATTATGGGGGGACCAAAACATTGTTATTTAAAAAAGAGACGAAAAGAAAAAACACTGCTTTTTTCACACAGCAGGATGATGGAATAAAACGAATCAACTTTTTAAACAATACGGATATCGCGAAACAAATCAAAATGATAGACCTGACGCAGCATGACCTCTTTATTCTAAAACAGCTCAATCCAATTGTTCAGGAGGATATTGCACATATCGTTGATAAATTTTATAAAAATTTAGAAGTCGAATCTTCCTTGATGCATATCATTCAAGATAATAGTTCTGTCGAACGTTTGAAAAAAACACTCCGCATTCATATTAGTGAAATGTTTGCAGGTGTGGTTGATGAAGCCTATGTGGCAAAACGAATTAAAATTGCGCAAGTTCATTTACGGATTGGCCTCCAGCCTAAATGGTATATGGCAGCATTCCAGGATCTTCTGCTATCGATTATGGATTTATTTGCTCAGCATATCCAAGATTTCAAAGAATATCAGACAGCAGTCAAAGCGACGACGAAAATCTTAAATTTAGAGCAGCAGCTTGTCCTGGATACATTCCAAAATGAATATTCTAAAATTCGTGATGAAGCAGAACAGCAGCAGCAGGAGCTTCATACAAAAATCACAGAAACATCAAATTCGCTTGCTTCTCTCTTCTCAAACACAACAAATGCAGTGGACAAGCTTGTATCAAAATCTGATGAGATGGCGGACATGTCGCAAGCTGGAACGCAAATTTCAGCACAGGTCGAGGAAAAATCGATCGGCGGTAAAAAAGAATTAGAAATTCAACAAACACAAATGAACCAAATTGATGGCAGCATGACAAAGATTGAAACAGAAATTAAGCGTTTAGAAGAAATCGCCAAACAGATTGAACAAATCTTTGGGATTGTCACAGGCATTGCAGAGCAGACGAATTTGTTATCTTTAAATGCCTCAATCGAATCTGCACGAGCTGGTGAACATGGTAAAGGCTTTGCTGTCGTCGCAAACGAGGTTCGTAAATTGTCAGAGGACACAAAGAAAACGGTTTCAACCGTGTCTGAACTCGTCAACAATACCAATTCACAAATCTCCATTGTGTCTCAGCACATTGGGGACGTGAATTTACTCGTGACAGACAGTAAAGAAAAAATGACTCAAATCAATTCGCTCTTCGATGATATCGTCAGCAGCATGAACTTAAGTAAAAACCAAAATGGAAAAATTGAAATCGACCTTCAAACCTTCCTTAACGAATTGAAGGAAGTCAAACAAACGGTGTCCCAAGTTGCCAGCTCAGTCGAATCCTTAACAAGTCTCACAAATCGCTGATCCAGTCTTTTTTCTTCTGCTTTAGTATAATAGAAGAAAAGATAGAAAAGGCGGGATTTGCTTGACAACAATTTGCCTAGTCAGACACGGGGAAACAGATTGGAATGCAGCGAAACGAATTCAAGGGCGAACAGATATCCCTTTAAACGACACTGGTAAATGGCAGGCTGAACAAACGGGACTTTACTTAAAGAATGCCCATTGGGATGTTGTCATTTCCAGTCCACTCACAAGGGCAAAAGAAACGGCTCACTTGATTTTAAAACATGTAGATGCGCCTCTTGTCATCATGGATGATTTCATTGAACGTGATTATGGTGACGCTGAAGGCATGTCGTTTGAGGAGCGCCAAAAGCTGTTTCCAGATAAACAGTATCCAAACATGGAGCCGCTTGAGGCGATTCAAGATCGAATGGTAGAAGGCATTGAGAAAGTCAGAGCAGCCTATCCAAATCAACAAGTCCTGATCGTGGCACACGGCGCTGCTATCCATGCTTTACTTACCACCTTAGCGGATGAACATCTGGGTCTAGAGAACTCGAGACTTGTCAATGCTTGCTTAAATTATGTGGAATGGAAAGATGGTGAATGGAAGGTCCTTGATTACAACGTGGTCAGCCATTTAACTCAATCCTCCCCTTCTTAAAGAACCTGTTATTGTAACAGGTTCTTTTTAAATGACAAAAACAAAAAAATAATATTTTTTTATATCGAAATTCGAAATAGATGCTAGACGTTTCTACCTATTTTAAGGCTTTTCGGGTATCGAATATTTGTCCGAAAATGGATCATAAGAAAAAAAGCACACTTCCTTTTTAATAGATAACCGCTGAAACAGCAGAACAAACATATTTTCCCAACGTTTCCAAGTGACTTAATTCCCCAATTTCCGCTAGGACTTTCACAAAAATTCGGGTCTACTCTTATTTGCCTACTTCCCTTAAACTGAATATACAGAATAATCAAACGAATCATTCTTATAGACTACGAATGATTATTCTGAAATAAGAAAAAAGGGATGTGGATTGTGCGTGAAAAAGAAAAATGTGATGACAAGTGTTTTATTGGCTGTCCCTCTTCTGTTTTCAGCAGGGTTTGGAGGCTCCATGGCAAATGCCGAGACGGTCTCAAAGTCAGCTAGTGAAAAGAGCTATATTGTTGGCTTTAAAGCCTCTGCCACCACAAACAGCTCTAAGAAACAAGCCGTCACTCAAAATGGCGGAAAACTAGAAAAGCAATATCGTCTTATTAATGCCGCACAAGTAAAGATGTCCGAACAAGCCGCAAAAAAACTTGAACATGACCCTAGCATTGCTTACGTAGAAGAAGACCACAAAGCAGAAGCATATGCACAAACCGTCCCTTATGGAATCCCTCAAATCAAAGCTCCAGCTGTACACGCTCAAGGTTATAAAGGTGCTAATGTCAAAGTAGCTGTCCTTGATACTGGAATCCACGCTGCACATCCTGACTTAAATGTTGCAGGCGGTGCCAGCTTCGTCCCTTCAGAGCCAAATGCCACCCAAGACTTTCAATCACATGGAACTCACGTAGCCGGAACCATTGCTGCCCTTGATAACACAATTGGTGTTCTTGGGGTCGCTCCAAGTGCTTCCCTATATGCTGTTAAAGTATTAGACCGCAATGGCGACGGACAATACAGCTGGATCATTAGCGGTATTGAATGGGCTGTAGCCAATAACATGGATGTCATCAATATGAGCTTAGGTGGACCAAACGGTTCAACAGCGCTTAAAAATGCCGTTGATACAGCAAATAACCGCGGAGTCGTTGTTGTGGCGGCCGCAGGTAATTCAGGTTCCACTGGCTCTACAAGTACAGTTGGCTATCCAGCAAAATATGATTCTACAATTGCCGTTGCCAATGTAAACAGCAGCAATGTCAGAAACTCGTCTTCCAGCGCAGGTCCTGAATTAGATGTTTCTGCACCTGGTACTTCTATTTTAAGTACAGTACCAAGCAGTGGATACACATCTTATACTGGAACTTCTATGGCGTCTCCTCATGTAGCAGGAGCAGCAGCGCTTATTCTTTCTAAAAATCCGAACCTATCAAATTCACAGGTTCGCCAGCGCTTAGAAAACACGGCAACACCGCTTGGTAACTCCTTCTATTACGGCAAAGGGTTAATCAACGCTCAAGCGGCTTCTAACTAAACAAGCGCGAAAAAAATCCGGCTGATCCAGCCGGATTTTATTTGTTTATTGCTTCCTCGACGTTTCCTCTTTTTCCGCTGCATTTTCCATCTCCATGATTCTCTCCATCATGGTTGGGTGTCCATAGCGGAAGACCTTCACTAAAAGCGGTGGATTCACCTGAGACAGCCCTGATTTTGCAAGCTTTTGAAAAGACGTCACCCCTGCCTCTCCGTCTTTTGTCAGGTTTACCGCATATTCGTCAGCTGCTCGTTCTTGATGTCTTGAAACTGCATTTGTAAAAGGTGAAGCTGCAAATGACAGCATCGATACGATAATGAGAAGAAGCGGAAGAGCAGCGATGTCGTTTGACACCCTCAGCCGAAATGGAACTGCTCCCTTTTGATAAAAATAAAAATAGAGACGGTCGATCGCAAAAAATCCGGCAAGTGACAGCACTAGATATCCTGCTAATCCTATATAGACATGCTTCATGACGTAATGTCCCATTTCATGTGCCATAATAAATAAAATTTCGCGATCTTTCAGCTTTTGCAGTGTCGTATCCCATAACACAATACGCTTATTTTCACCAATCCCTGTGACATAAGCATTCATTGTATTCGTTTTCTCAGACATATTGACCTCATATACATGATCTGCCGGGATATGTGCTTTGTCTGCAAGCGTTAAGATCTTGTTCTCAAGAGCTTGATCCTTTAGTGGATAAAAATTGTTATATAACGGATCAATGACGACCGGCTGTATAAAGAAGAGAAATAGCGTGAAGGGGACTGTCAAACACCAAGCATACAGCCACCAACGCTTTCTTCTTTTTTGAATGAGCCAAAAGAATACAATAGCACATAGGGCAAGAAGTGGATATTGAATCCAGAAATCCAGTATTTGATCTTTAAACCAGCTTGCCGTACTTTGAGCAGATACTCCGTAGTGCAAAGACAGCTGATAGCCAATCCACTTAATGGGCAATGAAATCAGCATTGTCAAAAGCGACAACACAAACACATATACAAGTTTGCTTAAAAATGTGAAACGAGCTGCTGCCAGGCTCCAGTCTGCTATTTTTCGTGAAAACCCTGAAATGAGCAGAAGAAAAAAAACATACCAATCTAATGGAATTGTCATGAAATACAGCAGATTACGTATGTTCGAGAAATTCTCGCTGATGACAAGTTCATGGCTTGTCATAAAGGTATGCGGATCTGCACTTGTTCCTTTTACACTTTCAGGAACCGATGAATCCCCAAATAGAAACAAATAAGAATAAATAAAAAGACCGTACAATATGTAAGCTACCGTTGCAAGAGCTACCCATTTACGTACTCGCACTGGTCAGCCTCCTTTCCATCCCTCTCTCTATTCTAATCAACCATTTTTTTGTTTAGAACCTGTCTCATGTGGCTCCATCATAGCATGCCCCATCTGAAAAAGCTTTCGCGAAAAAAATGATTATGCTACTCGAAAATCGGAGATGCTACATATAAAACAGAGAGTTGGAGGATTAAAATGAAGAAAATCCTTGCAGGAGTTGTGATCTTTGGACTTTTACTCATTACCTTCTTTTATGTGTTCAGCCGGACGAGCGAAATCTTTGATGAGAATCGAGCAGAAAAATTGCTGCTTTCACCTGTAAACGAGTCCATATCTTATGAAATAGATGATAAGGACACAGCAGAAGATTTAATAGAAGAATTAAACAAAGGCAAACAAACAAGCAATCATCTTAAGAAAAATTTAAAGGAACCAGATTATATCGCCAAGGTGATGTACGGCCGAACAAACGGCACCACCTTTCAGCTCTGGACGAGCCGTTCACAGGTCGTTTTTTTAGTAGATGGCACGTATTATGAACTGAATCAAAAACAGTCTAATTCTTTTCAGAAACAGTTAAAAGAAGCGATTCAAAAGGGCTAAAATGATCTTTATTTTAGCCCTTTGTCTTCTTTTCAGCGCGATAGAAAACCTTTTCAGACCTGAATGCGAGGGTTTGTCTACATGCTGAGGGAGCCTCCTCATAAGAGACTCCCTTTTTTTATTTACTTTCCTCTGCTTGATACTTTTCCTTTAGTGCTCTTCTTAAAATTTTACCTGTTGTGTTCTTTGGAATATCATCTATGAAATGGATCGTTTGGGGCTGCTTATATTTCGCTAAAAAGCGTGAACAATGTGTGATGATGTCTTCTTGATCGATGTGAGCATGTTTCTTAGGGGAAATGTAACAGACGACAGCTTCTCCGGTGTTCGGATCTGGCACACCGATGACGACGGCTTCTGCTACAGCTTCATGTTGATAAAGCACTTCTTCTACTTCTCTTGGATAAACATTATACCCGCCAACGAGAATCATATCCTTTTTCCGGTCGACAATATAAATGTATCCTTCTTCATCTCTTCTCGCTAAATCACCGGTATACAGCCAGCCGCCTCTTAGTGCAGCTTCAGTATCTTCTGGCATTTGATAGTAGCCTTTCATAATGTTTGGTCCTTTTGCTGTCAGCTCTCCGACTTCATTTGGACCGACTTCTTCTCCCAGTTCATTCACGATCTTATTCTTCACATTCATAATGTCGGTCCCAACTGAACCGGGTTTTCTTTTTCCATCAAGAGGATTGAATGCAGTTACTGGGGAAGCCTCTGATAATCCGTAGCCCTCCAGCACCGTGACACCAAATTTTTTCTCAAAACCGTGAAGTAAGGCAACAGGCATTGAGGCACCGCCAGATATACAAATCCTCACTGAGGACATCGCTTCCTCGTGCCCTTCCTGGCGGTACAAATAGTTATACATAGTCGGAACACCAACAAATAACGTTGGCTTCTCTTTTTCCATCATACGCAAAAGCTCCGATGGGCTGAAATGCGGCATGACATAAATGGTCGCGCCATGAATCAATGGTGCATTCATACAAACCGTTAAACAAAATACGTGGAACATCGGCAAAGCGGCAATGACCTTGTCCTTTTCATCAATGGATAGGTACTCAGCGACGTCTCTGGCATTTGAATAAAGGTTGAAATGAGTCAGCATCGCACCCTTTGGTTTTCCTGTCGTGCCAGATGTAAATAGAATAACTGCCGTATCGTCCTGATGAATAGAAGGATGCACGTTCTCTTTCGCATGACCAGACACAAGCTTTCCAAAGAAGACAAGACGATCAGATACTTCCTTAAAACTTGATCTGCATGCAGATTCATTTTCTGCACAAATAATCACTCGTTCAATAGACGGAAGCTGTTCGTACACCTGCTCGTACACTGGCAGTAGCTGTTCAGGGGCAACAATCCCTTTTACATCACCTGTAATCAGCATATAGCCAATTTCACTAGGTGTGTATGTTGGATTGACTGGTACTACGACAAGTCCTGCCTTTAAGGCACCAAAAAAAGAAATGACAAAATGCGGTGAATTTCCTAAAATAAGCGCGATATGATCCCCAGCTTGAAACCCTTCGTTGACTATTCCATCTGCAAATCGCTCGATACTTGTCATCAGCTCTCGATAGGTCCACTT
The DNA here is from genome assembly GCF_002998465.1 of Bacillus sp. NMCC46. Lineage (NCBI taxonomy): Bacteria > Bacillati > Bacillota > Bacilli > Caryophanales > Bacillaceae > Bacillus > Bacillus sp. NMCC46. The sequence continues at coordinate 914,047 of NZ_PVQZ01000001.1, forward strand.
ATTTCCTTCAAAGATCAATGCGATATTTTCTCCTTTCGTCATCGCCGTCTGCTCTAGATTTTTGATCAAATCCATTCTCCCACCCCTTACATGTCATCAATGAATGAATAGCCATTCATTTTATGGCCAAACATTCCTCCTTTCTATTATAATAGACAATCGAAAAAATCCACAAGATCAAATGTGAATCGCTTTCATTTCTTTCAATCAAAAAAGCACCGCTATCTCTAGCCGTGCTTGTCCCTTTTAATAAATCAAATCAAGAAAATCCTCTTTTGATACGTTGCCGAAGTAGTGGCGCATATCCATATCTTCTAATACGCCGCTGATCGTTTTGCGATCATATTGCTCCCCAATGAGTCTTTTTTCAATATCAGCAATATCCCCTACACCAAAGAAATCACCAAAGATTTTGCAGTCTTGGATGATGCCTTTTTTCACTTCTAATCGAAGATCAATGGAGCCGGCTGGGAATCTTTTAGAATGCTGTAAATTAAATTTCGGTGAACGGCCGTAGTTCCATTCCCATTTTTGATATCGATCCCGAGAAATCTCGTGAATCTTTTCCCAATCCTTCTCAGTCAACTGATATTGAGGGACATCCCCATTCGTATCGAAAATGTAACTTAGAAGAATTTTTCTAAATTCTTCTGTTGTCATCTTTTGATCCATCAATTCACTAATATTGGCAACCCTGCTTCTAATGGATTTAATGCCTTTTGATTCAATCTTTTCTTTTTTCACATTTAAAGCCGAAACGACATGTTCGATTTCTGAATCAAATAGCAGCGTGCCATGGCTGAAAATACGTCCTCTTGTAGCGAACTGGGCATTTCCAGAAATTTTTCGCCCATCTGCCATGATGTCATTTCTCCCGCTTAATTCCGCTTTGACACCAAGCTTTTCAAGCGCTTTGATGACTGGCTCGGTGAACTTTTTGAAGTTATGGAAGCTGTCCCCATCGTCTTTTGTGATAAAGCTGAAGTTTAAGTTTCCTTTGTCATGATAAACTGCGCCACCACCAGACAGGCGGCGGACAACTTTGATGCCGTTGTCTTCTACATACTTCGTATTGATTTCTTCTATTGTATTTTGGTTCTTTCCAATAATAATCGACGGCTGATTGATGTAAAACAGCAAATACGTTTCATCAGGATCTAAATATTTTAAGCAATACTCTTCTATTGCCAAATTAATCATTGGATCATAATGTTGTTCGTTATCGATAAACAGCATCTCTATCTTCCTTCCTTGTTCCATCTAAGCCCTGAATGGGCAAGCTGTATATTGCCAGTATATAACGCCTGTGCTTCATTGACTAGGTCTTTATGACGGCCAAAATGGGGCAGATGGGTGATGATGAGTTCCCCAACATTTGCTTCCTTTGCAAGCTTGCCCGCCTCTGTACTGTTCATATGTCCTGCACTCGATCCGTCCTGTCCAGCATAAAAATTGCTTTCAGCAATCAGTAGATCTGCATCCTTGCTAAATGGGATAAATGCGTCCTGATAACTTGAGTCTGCTGTATACACCACCACAGCATCCCCTGCCTGAATTCTCATAGCATAGCATTCTGCCGGATGAACCGTTCTCAAAAAATCAATTTGAAATGGACCAATTTGAATACCCTCTTCTGGCTGATAAGCCTCTGCCTTAGTATGTACATCATCCGCAAGTCGCCCAAATGCTTTTTGATCACCCGTATGTCCATAGATCGGAAGCGGACCGCTGCTTTTTCCTAAATGATATCCCACTAGCTTCGCATATTGGAGAGGTCCGATATCCGCAATATGATCGTGGTGATAATGAGAAAGGAAAACAGCATCTAGTTCTTCTATATCAATGTATTGCTGCAGTTTGGAAAGAACACCGCTCCCGCAGTCTACAAGCAGACGAAAGCCATCTGATTCAAAAAGGTACCCTGACGTCGCTTCACCAGCGGCCGGAAACCCTCCGTAGCATCCAATGACAGTTAATTTCATCGTCATTTTCCCCTCCTTTTCTAAAAATCCCCTTCTTACAATATACCCATTTTTCATGAAAAAAGCATTCTTCTTGCCTATTGTTACAAAACAGATTGACAATTATCAATCTGTTATAATACAATAATAGCAACAAAACGTATTGGAGGATGACAAATGCTAGGAAAAATCACTGAGTTTTTTAGAAATTTGCCCTCAAAGAAATGCACAAAATGTGGAAATGATTTAATGGAACAACACGAGTGTTACGGTAATGAATGTGAGGAATGCTCACAAGTAAGTTATCTTAAATAAGGTAAAAAATTGAAATAAAAAGCACTTTTTTCCTCCATCGTCAGTTGGAGTCAAAAGTGCTTTTTATTTTTTCTGAAAAATAGGTAAAAAGGTAAAACCCTTGTCATAAAAGGGTTTTTTAGTATTTTTATATGATGAGTTTTAGTTCTGAAGACACTTTTTATTGACTTGAATCAATAAAGGAGGTTCTAAATGTTCATTTTTTCAAACAATTTTGTATTTTCTTAATATAATTTAATCGTGGACGAGCCTCTTTAATTTTAGTTATACTTTAATTCATATATTAAAACTTAATATGATGGGAATATTCCTTTAATGAATATGTTAGGGAGGAAATCTATGAAAAAATTAAAATTTGGATTAGCTACACAAATCCTAATCGGTCTTATTCTCGGTGTCGTTGTTGGGGCAATCTTTTTCGGTAACCCAGGCGTTGAGACTTATTTAAAACCAATTGGAGACTTCTTCTTAAGACTCATTAAGATGATTGTTATACCAATTGTCGTATCTAGCTTAATTTTAGGTGTTGCAGGTGCCGGTGATGGTAAAAAAGTAGGGAAACTTGGTTTTAGGACTATTCTTTATTTTGAAATTATCACAACATTTGCGATTATTCTTGGTCTTGCGCTTGCAAACTTTGTTCAACCTGGTGCAGGCGTTGACTTTGGAAATACGGAAAAACAAGATATTAGCCAGTATGTTGAAACGGAAAAAGAGCAAAGCAGCAAATCAGTTGCTGATACGTTCCTTCATATCGTTCCAACGAACTTCTTCCAATCATTGGCGGAAGGTGATTTGCTTGCAATTATTTTCTTCACTGTGTTATTTGCTCTTGGCGTTTCAGCCATTGGTGAACGCGGCAAACCAGTGCTCGCCTTCTTCGAAGGTGTATCACACGCCATGTTCCATGTCGTCAATGTTGTGATGAAAGCTGCACCATTTGGTGTCTTCGCACTCATTGGTGTGACTGTATCAAAATTTGGTCTTGAATCTCTTATTTCATTAGGTAAGCTTGTAGGTCTTGTTTATTTTGCGCTCGCTCTCTTCCTTATCGTTGTATTCGGAATTATTGGAAAGATGATTGGCGTCAATATTTTCAGATTTCTTGCTTACATGAAAGACGAAATGCTTCTTGCCTTTAGTACATCCAGCTCTGAAACAGTTTTACCAAGAGTCATGGATAAAATGGAGCGCATTGGATGTCCGAAGGGAATTGTTTCTTTCGTTATCCCAATCGGTTATACGTTTAACCTAGACGGCTCCGTACTGTATCAAGCTATTGCTGCGCTTTTCCTTGCACAGGTATATGGCATTGACCTCACGATCGTCCAGCAGCTCACACTTGTTCTTGTACTGATGGTGACATCTAAAGGAATGGCTGCCGTTCCTGGCACTTCCTTTGTTGTATTACTCGCAACATTAGGAACGATCGGTGTACCTGCTGAAGGTCTTGCATTTATTGCAGGTGTGGATCGTATCATGGATATGGCGCGAACAGTTGTTAACTTAACAGGAAATGCACTTGCAGCTGTTGTGATGTCTAAATGGGAAGGACAATATGACCCTGAAAAAGGACATCGCGTGATGACTGGACAAGAAGTACCTGAACCGACACAGCTTTCAAGCTAACGAAAAAGAACCCCATCTATCGGGGTTCTTTTTTTATGCCGTGATTAATTCTGATTGAACATAGTGATAAAGGAGATTCGCTGTATGGACGAGAGAATCTTCATGTGTTCGTTCAAATGCATGCGAGGAATCTATGCCAGGACCAATCAGTCCATGAATGATATCATACCCTGCTCTAATGGCTGCTGATGCATCAGAGCCGTAATAAGGGTAAATATCTAGACGGTAATCAATATTGTTCTCCTCTGCTAATGCGGCTAAATGCTTGCGTAATCCATAATGATAAGGACCGCTTGAGTCCTTCACACAAATAGACACACTGTATTCATCTGTTGATTGACCATCGCCGATAGCTCCCATATCGACAGCGAGGTATTCCACCGTTTCTTCTGGAATATTGGAATTTCCACCGTAGCCAATCTCTTCATTATTGGAAATTAAGAAGTGCGTCGTATGCGGCAATGTGATGTTTTCCTTTTGAATGCGGTGGATGAGTCGCAGCAAGAGCGCCACACTTGCCTTGTCATCAAGGTGTCTTGATTTAATAAAACCTGAAGACGTCACTTCCACTCTAGGATCAAATGAGATAAAGTCCCCTACTTGAATGCCAAGTGCTTTGACATCGTCTGCATTTTGCACCTTTTCATCGAGTCGGATCTCCATATTCTCTTGGTTTCGTTTTGCTTTTCCCGCATCCGCATAGACATGAACTGACGTTTGATGCATGAGAATGGTTCCTGTGTATGTATGGCCTGAAGCGGTTTCAATTTCACAGTATTCACCTTCGATTGAGTTATACTGAAAGCCTCCAATGAGTGCAAGACGAAGCCGTCCATTTGATTTAATCTCCTTTACCATCGCACCAAGCGTATCGACATGTGCTGTCAGCATGCGGTGTTCCTTATCATCGGTTCCTTTAATAGTGGCAATTAAGCCGCCCTTTCGATTTCGTTTTGTCTCAATATTTACATCCTGTAAAAAGCGTTCAACAAAGCCAATCACCTTTTCTGTATTCCCTGACGGACTTGGGATCGATACGAGCTTTTGAATCAGCTGAACGGTTTCGTTTACTTCAGTTGTCATTCGGCATTTCCTCCTTTGTCTGAAAGCAATTCCTTCCATGTATGCCTTTTATAGCATCTCTTCTTAAAATATATCGCTTCGGGTTCAAGATGTCTAATTTCAAATCAAAAATCCTTCCTCTATCAAGAGAAAGGATTCATTGATTAAGCTTCGTCTTGTTTCATTTTTCTTACGTTCCAAGCAAAGTATACGGTTGTTGCCGCCATCATGATGATCGCAACTGTTCCAAGAATCGCTGCTTGGTGCCATAAATAGCTGTCATCACCGCTTGCAATGATCGTTCTAAATCCATTGATTGTATATGTCATTGGAAGCAGACTATGAATGACTTGGAAGAATTTCGGCACAAGCTCAAGCGGGAATGTACCAGCACTTGCTGCGAGCTGAAGAACTAAGATAATGACGGCAATGAAGCGTCCTGGGTTCCCCATTGTTGTGGCTAGCAGCTGAATAATCGCTAAGAATGTCAGACTGACGACGATCGCAAAGAGATAGAAGCGCCAGAGACTTTCCACCTCAAGACCAAGCCCAAAGATGAGCATAGTACTTGCAATGACTGCTTGCAGGATACCGACAAGCAAAAGCACGCTATATTTGCTGACAAACCATTCAAACGCATTTCTAGGGCGTCCAGCAGGGTCTTTCATTGGGAATACAACGGTGAGCATTAGAGCCCCAACAAAGAGTCCCATGGATAAAATATAAGGCGTGAGCCCTGTTCCATAATTATCAATCTTTTTCGCTGTATCGTTTTCTGTTTTAACAGGGCTTGCAATCATATTGTAATTGTCTTGATTTGCATCAATTTCACCTGTTTCATCAGCAGCGCTTTTCAATTTATTGGACAGTTTACCTGTACCGCTCTTTAAATCTCCCAATCCTTTATCAAGCGATTTTGAGCCTTCGGCAAGCTTAGATGTATTGCTTTGGATATTTGTTGAACCACTTTCTAGCTTATTTAACGCTGCGCTAAGCTGACTTGATCCACTTGCAAGCTTATCCGCTCCGCTTTTCGCCGTATCAAGCTTTCCATTTGCTGTTTGCAGACCATCTTGTAATTGGTCTTGACCTGTTTGAAGCTTCAGTGCACCTTGATACAATTTATTCGTACCTGATGTCATTTGGTCGATCGCGTTTTGTATCGCGACGGTAGACGTGTACAGCTGTTCTGTTTTCTTTGGCAGCTGTTTGACTTGCTGCAGCTGCGCTTTTGCAGATGCAACTGCTGATTGAACCTCACTTGCATCAGGCAGTTCCTGCAAGGCCGCTAAGCTTTGTTCGAGTCCAGACAGATCAGGCAGTTCGATTTTAGGCAGACTGTTCAGCTGATCCATTGCCGCCTTTTTCTCTTCATCTGTCATAGAGCTGTTTTGGATAATGCTTTTTACTTTAGCATCTCGATTTGATAGTGCTTCTTTTAATGAAGCAAGTTTTGTACTGAACGTTTTTGCGTCTTTTTTCACCTGATCGAGTTTAGGCGCCATCTTTTCAAGATTCGCTAATTCTGGTGACGATAAGACTTTTTCTACTGCTGCAATTTTTTCTGAAAAGGATTGTGCTTTATTGTTTAGCTGCTCAATGCCCGCTGTGAATTGCGGCATTTTAGAAGCGAGCTGCTGATGTCCTTCACGGCTTGTGTTTAATCCTTCGGTTAATGTATCAATTCCTGTACCAAGATCTCCAAATTTCTGATCAATGGTTTGATAGCCTGTTAAGAGCTGACCGAGCCCACTGTCTAGAGAGTGTATGCCTGTGTTCAGTTCACCCATTTTCCCTGCGAACTGATGAACACCTTCGCTATAGGTTAACGTACCTTCAGCCAATTTGGCTAAGTTGTCTTTTAACTTTGTACTGCCATCTTTTGCGCTTTTTGTTCCGTCATCAATTTTCTTCGCGCCATCGCTTGCTTGATCTAATCCTTTTGCAATCGTTTTGAAGTTATCAAAGATGACCTCGGCGTAATTTTTTGTGACTTCCTTTGAAACCGAATCTTTTAATTTGATAATGGCATTATTCGCAATTTGTGACGCCGCATAGTTTGCGCCTGGATTCGTATAATATTTCAGATTCGATTTTTTCGGATGTTTATCTAACACTGTACTTGCATTTTTCGAGAAGTCTTTTGGTATTTCCACAACGAGATAATAATCCTCGTTATTTAATCCCTTTACGGCCTTTTCTTCACTATCGACAAAATTCCATTTGAAATTATCGTTTTTCTTTAATTCCTTCACTAAATCATCGCCGACATGAAGGGTTTTCCCGTCATAATGACTGCCTTCATCCAAGTTGACAACCGCTACAGGCAGTTGATCAACTGTACCATATGGATCCCAATATGCTTTTAAAAATACACCACTGTAAATCAGCGGAATAAATAAGACAGCTAAAATCGGGATCAGTAGTTTTTTGCTCGTTACAATGTCTTTCCATTGATTCCGAATTAAATTCATTGCTGTTTTCCTCCCATAGATGAATGACTAAATATAAAATTTGGTCATATGAACTCAAAAAAAAATTATGTTGTTGCAGATAGTCCTTTTAAGACATAAAGCTCCAGCGATTCGGCTACCTCTTCTTTTGTTAAAGGCTCGTATCGCTTTTCCCAATCAAAAATCAGTGCAATATATAGTTTCACCATCACAAATGCAGTCAATTCAGGATCACAAGGCTTAATGTCGCCTTTATCCATCGCTTCTTGTACTTTCATTTTGATATAGCGAATGATCATCTGCTCCATCTTTTCGATCATTTCCTTGACCGCTGACGTGCCAAGCTCCGCATTTTCCTGAAAAATCTTAATTGTGAGCTGGTGGTTTTTTCGAAATTCTAAAATTGCAAAGAGTGCTAAGTGAAGGTTTTCAGAGAAACTATTCTTCTCATCAATCGCCTCATCCGCAATTTTCCTCATCTCTAGTAAAAGGGATGTGAAAATTTCATCGAACAACTCTTCTTTGTTTTTGAAAAATGTATAAATGGTACCTTTCCCGACGTTGGCAAGCTTCGCCACGAGGTCCATTGTGGTCGCTTTATACCCGAATTGAGTAAATGCCTTCGTCGCACCATCTAAAATCATTTGTCTCCTATCAACACTCATGATCTCACTCCCGAAATGACTATTTGAACGTTTTGGTCATTAAGTACAGAAAGTAATATACCATATCCTTTTCCCCGGATGCAACAACTTTGTTCACATTTATGATTCCCAACTCTTTTCGAATGATTCGAACATGAAAAACTCCCTTTCCATGACAGAAAAGGGAGTTGTTTTTTATGAAAATAGATACGATACAGCTTCTGAGATGGCGGCTTTTCCTTGATCAATACAATCAGGGATTCCAACACCTTCAAAAGCAGCACCTGTGATATAAACACCAGGATATGATTGCTTAAACGTTTCTCGCATGTTCGAAATAGCTTTTTGATGACCGACGTGATATTGCGGCATACTGGTCTTCCAGCGAGTCACTGTCGTCAATTCTGGATCTGCTTTAATATCCATGATTCTCTTTAAATCTTCAAGCACGATGCTGACGATTTGACTGTCTGACTGCTCGACAATCGATTCGTCGCCAGCTTTTCCGACGTACGCACGCAATAGCGTTTTTCCTTTCGGAGCTGTATGCGGCCATTTTTTGTTTGTCCATGTACAGGCCGTAATAGAGAAATCACTGTTTCTTGAGATGACAAAACCAGTGCCGTCATATTCATTATGAACATCCTCTTCTTTAAAACCAAGTGCTACCGTTGCAACAGAAGTAGAAGTCATGTCATGCAAATACTCAAGCCCTGCTTCTTGAGGAAACATGGAATAGATCGATTGATGCGGAGTCGTGACAATGGCTGAATCGGCAAAAAGCGTTTGACCGCTGTCTAATTGCACACCATAGCCTCCCTCTGTTTTTTCAATCTGCTTCACTTTTGTCCCTTTATACACCGTTGTCAGCTTGAGCTTACTTTCTACTGCTTCCACAAGCGACTGCAGTCCTTGATTGATCGTTTGGAACTGTCCTTGTTTTTTCGCAGTCACTTGCTGTGCTTTCGCATGCTGCTGTGATTTTTTCATCCCAAGAATCAAACTGCGATGCTGCTGTTCTGTTTGATAAAATTGCGGGAAGGTGGACATTAAGCTCAGGCGGTCAATATCCCCTGCGTAAATGCCTGATAGAAGCGGCTCGATTAAATTCTCAACGACCTCATCACCCACACGTCTTCTAAAAAATTCACCAAGCGACTGATCTTCGGTCTCCTTGCTTTTTGGCAACACGAAATCCATCGCCGCTCTCGCTTTTCCCGCAACTGAAAAAAGACCAGTTGTAATAAATGGGCTGATTTGAGTTGGAATACCCATCACAGCACCCTTTGGCATCGGATGAAGGGTTTCGTTGACTAGTACATACGCTTGCCCAGTTTCATTATTGACGAGCTGATCGGACAAACCGACATCCTTAGCCAGCTGCGGTCCACTGACCTTTCTTTCTAAAAATGAATCAGGTCCACGTTCGATGATGTAGCCGTCTTTATATAATGTTTGTATTTTTCCACCTAGCCTAGGGCTCGCTTCAATAAGAGATATTTGAATCGGAAGACCTTTTTCTTCGACTTCCTTTTCCAAATAGAAGGCGGCGGCTAAACCAGTGATGCCACCGCCAATGATGACAAGGTGTTTTTGATTGTCATGCATAGGATCGCCTTCTTTTATATGATTACTTGCTTTCGTCAAGCTTCTTTAATACGACTGTTGCCAGAGCATCAATAAATGCTGGTTTCGCATTTGGCATTTCTGGACGATAGTAGGCTGCACCAATTTCATCTGTCACGACTTTACATTCATAATCGTTGTCGTATAACACTTCAAGATGATCAGCGACAAAACCAACAGGCACATACACGAATGTTTGATAGCCTTTTTGTTCAAATAAATCCCGCGTTAAGTCTTGCACGTCTGGTCCAAGCCATGGATCCGGCGTGTTGCCTTCACTTTGCCAGCCAATTTCATAGTGTTCAATTCCCGCACCTTCCGCAATCATTTTGGCCGATTGTGCGAGCTGATCAGGATATGGATCTCCTGCTGCAATAATTTTTTCAGGCAGACTGTGTGCAGACACAATAAGTACCGCGGAATCTCGTTCCTCTTGACTCATTGATGCATACGTATCCTTCACTTGTTTCACCCAATAGTCCACAAACTTCGGCTCATCGTACCAGCTTTCAACCGACGTAATCTGTAAATTGCCCAGCTTGTCTGCCTCATCTTGTGCACGTTTGTTATACGATTTCACACTAAAGGTTGAGAAATGCGGCGCAAGAACGATACTCACGGCTTCTGTAATGCCGTCCTTGTGCATTTCAGCAACTGCATCCTCAATGAAAGGCTCGATATGTTTTAAGCCAATGTAGACATGAAATTCAATGTCGTCTTGAATGTCATTCAAGTGCTCACACAAACCATTTGCCTGCTGCTCTGTAATTTTTGATAAAGGAGAAATACCGCCGATTGCCTTGTAGCGATCCTTTAAATCTTGCAGCATTTCTGGCTCCGGCTTTCTGCCTCTACGAATATGTGTATAATAACGCTCAATGTCTTCTTCTTTATATGGGGTGCCATATGCCATGACAAGAAGCCCCATTTTCTTTTTCTCCACAACCAACACTCCTTCAGATCATTTGAAATAGTTTAGATGGATGTTTTTTTATGTTTAGCTGAATAGTCGTGAATAAAATCGGTCAGCTTCTTTAACGTATCTGGTGAAACATCTGGAAATACCCCATGACCTAAGTTAAAGATGAAGTGATCTGATTTCATCCCTTGATCTAAAATATCTTTTGCTCTCTCTTCAATGACTTCCCAAGGAGAAAGTAAGATCGTTGGATCAAGATTCCCTTGTAACGTTTTTGCGAGCCCTTCTTTTCGAGCTTCGTCTACACTCATACGCCAATCCAGTCCAACGACATCTAGCGGCAGGTCATGCCAATCTTTCACCAGATGGCTTGCCCCAACTCCGTACATGATCATTGGTACATTTTCACTCTTCAACTCTGTGAAAATTCGCTGCATGACAGGTTTAATGAATGTCCGGTAATCTGCTGCATTTAAAGCACCAACCCATGAGTCAAAGATTTGAAACGCACTGACCCCTGCTTTTACCTGCGCGCGTATGTACGTGATCGTCATATCAGCTAATTTGTTCATGAGCAGCATCCATGTCTCAGGCTCACTGTACATTAGCGCTTTTGTTTTATGATAGTTTTTAGATGGGCCGCCTTCAATCATATAGCTAGCCATCGTAAATGGTGCACCAGCAAAACCGATGAGCGGTACATTCAGCTGCTCCTTCGTTAAAAGCTGAATGGTGTCAAGCACATATGGCAGGTCTTCTTCAGGATGAAGTGCCCCAAGACGTTCGATATCTGCTTTTGTCCGTATCGGTGAATCAATCACAGGTCCAATTCCATTTTTAATTTCAACGTCCACTCCAATAGCCGGAAGCGGGGTCATAATATCTTTATATAAAATCGCGGCATCTACACCATATTGTTCTACAGGAAGTCGTGTTACATAAGCGCATAATTCTGGCTGATGCGTAATTTCAAATAGCCCGTATTTTTCTTTAAGGGCACGATATTCAGGCTGTGAGCGTCCTGCCTGCCTCATATACCAAACTGGTACATGGTCTGTTTTTTCCCCTTTGCACGCCTTTAAGAACGTGTCATTAAAAGCCTTCGTTTTTCCCATTACCTTTCATTCCACCTTTCGCCTTACACTCTCTTTGTATAAGGCTCAAACACTGCTTTTACTATACCGCTTTTTCAAGGCACGGTATACTAAACCGGCTCATTGTTCAAAAAATCGCCGAATATTAACGTCCAAAAGCCTCTGGCTTGACATATGGACTGCCTTCTCCTTCTTCTTGCGTTTGGGTATTATATGGAACCACCTTATACTCCGCATCTGAAAACACATTGGCATACGGCATTGTGTAGCTGCCCACGCCTGTCACTGAATCGATCATCGTCTCGTTTCCATTTCTCTTTTCATAAATACGGTATTCAACCCGTTTATCCTCTTGCTTGTCCCAAGACAGCTCTAATGTAAACAACCCTTTGATTTTAAACGCATAGCGGGCTTCAAATCCTGAAAGTCCCTCTAAATGGATTGGCGCTTGAAGTTCTTTAATCCCCTCTGGTTTTTCAAACGTTTCATTGGTGATTTGGCCTGCCGTTAAAATATCCTTAAACAGCTGAACCGGGTATTGACTGCCGCCAGTTAAATAGTGACTGTTATCGGTTTTGTCATACCCCATCCAGATGGCACCTGTTGTACTTGGCGTATAGCCGGCAAACCAAGCATCTTTTGTTGCACCTTTCACACCTGAATATGTGGTCGTGCCTGTTTTACCTGCTAAATCTCCAGCATATGAACCGCTCTGAGCTGTTCCGCCTTTGACGACTTGTTGCAGCATTCTTGTCATATTCCAAGCATTCTGAACGCTAAACACTCGTTCTGACTTACTGTGATTCTTCTCTACCGTTTCTCCTTCATCATTGGTGATTTTCTGAATGAAGAAAGGCTTTTTATATACGCCTTCATTTGCAAATGTGTGGAAAGCTCCAGCGATTTGAAGTGGAGAAACCCCTTTTTCTAAACCGCCAAGCGCCATGGCAAGTCCTTGATCCGAAATATCTATTCCCATTTTCTCGAGATATGATTTCGAGGTATCAATGCCAAGCTGGCTTAATGTCCACACCGCAGCTGTATTCTTACTTTTCATGAGGGCCTCCACCATCGTGACCTTGCCTTCATACTGCCCATCGTAATTCTTTGGTGAATAGCCGTCATAGCTTTTTTCTTTGTCTTCAAGCAGGGAATAAGGCCGGAGTTTTTTCTCCTGCATTGCCGGACCATATACCGCGATCGGCTTGAAAACAGATCCAGGCTGTCTAACAGCGGTAACCCTGTTATAGCCCCTTGCTTGATATTCTCGTCCTCCAATCGCTGCTTTTACTCCGCCAGACTCGTTATCAATAAAGACGGCACTGCTTTCAGGAGAACCGCTTTTTCCCGGGAAATAACGGTTGTTTTTCATCGCATCGTAGGCGATCTTTTGCAGATTCATATCGATCGGAACTGTAATGGTATAACCGCCTTGAAGCAATTGTTCATGTGAAATGGCATACTCTGATTCTGCTTCCTTAATGATGAGATCGACATAGCTGTCCACCCAAGGTGTTTCTGATTTCTTTTTCAAATGAATGCCTAGTGTTCTCCCTTTTGCTTCTACTGTTTCTGTTGATGATAAATATCCTTGCTCATTCATTAAATTAAGGATGGTGTCCCGCCTTTGTTTATTTTTATCAGGGTGTAAAACAGGCGAGTAAGTAGACGGCGCTTTTGGCATCGCAGCGAGTGTAGCCCCTTCACTGACAGTTAAATCTTTCACATCTTTACTAAAGTAATAATTGGCTGCTGCCTGAATACCGTAGACGCCATGACCGAAGTAAAGCTGATTCAGATACATCTCGAGCAGTTTATCCTTTGAATAATCTCTTTCTAAATTAATGGCAATAATGACTTCTTTTGTTTTTCGAAGAAAGGTTTTGTCATTTGTGAGAAAAATATTTTTTGCGAGCTGCTGAGTGATTGTACTGCCGCCCTCTACCTTTCCTCCTGCTAATATATCTCGATAAACCGCCCTTGAAATTGACTGTGCATCAATACCATGATGCTCATAAAATCGTTTGTCCTCGACAGCCACAAAAGCTTTCGCTACTTTATCAGGTACATCCTTTAATGAGACAGGGTCCCGATTTTCTGAATACATACTTGTAAGTTCTTTTCCATTCTGATCAATGATTTGGGATGAAGCGTGAAAAACAAGCTTCTTTTCATCTATGACATAATGTCCTAAAAATAAAATGGTCAGATAGCCAATAAATGAAAGTACGATGGTACTTCCTGCAATGACTAATGGAATGATTATCTTCTTTTTCTTCAAATTAGGTCACCTCATTCCTTTATAAGGATAGTATGGGATGTATTGCTTCATAATATGTTTTATGGATTGACTACCAAAGAATTATATATCATTCTTTTGTTATACTATCAAGCAGGAGGCGGTTTAGATGAATGTCTATATCACATATGGAACAGCAGATTTCTTGCATAAAATCGCAAAGAAACACGATCAGGAGAATCTGCTTTATATGGTCGGAAAAGAACAAGCAGCTCTTTTCCATGAGACGGAGGGCGAGACTGTTTTTAAAGCCCCTCATGCCTATGATGTGATTTATGCGAAAGGTGAGCTAGTCCAATCTGGCTTCGTCACCTTGAATCATATCCCTGTGAAGCTTGAAAGCAGAGCACTTTTTGAATCTACTTTTCAGAAGAAGACGAACATCTCAGAACATCAGTGGGGCTTCCAGGCTCTTCGAGTGTTAAGACCGAAAAAAGATGAAGAAGTGTATTTGATTATGACACTTTGGGAATCAGAGGACTTATTTGAAGACTTTCAAGAATCAGAAGCGTTCTTTCAGCCAAATGAGGATACTGGCTCCATCTTCTCTCGTCCTGCTTTTCTCACATCCTATCATGCCGTTACAGACAATTAAGGAAGTGCTGAAAGCAGCACTTCTTTTTTTCATGAAAAAAAGCCCAATAGCTGGGCTTTTCATTTTATCGTCGTGATGTCAGCTCGTACCGATGAATGATCGGCTGAAGCACATAGAAATTCAATAGTATCCATCCTAATAAGATCGGCCACTTCAACATAGGTGAAGCACCTTTCAATTGAATGAGCATCACCAATAGCGGAATCAAGCAGATCATGAAAAAACTCATCTTGGAGACAAAGGTTTCTTTGACTTGATGACGACAGCTTGGACACATCATCATTTTCGTATGTGATAGATGAAACTTTTCAACGAAAGAAAATGCTTTTGAACAATTTGGACAGCTTCCCAACACGATTCCTCCCTTTCCCCGCTTCATATCAACTTCGACTTTTATGTAAAATGACCTTTTGATGCAGCATGCGAAATCCTCTTCTGTTGAAAGATTCTAACAATTACCATACAATCAGTAAAAGAGCATGAAGGAGGTTTTCGACTCAATGACAATATCCACTTTACAAAAAAGCATTAATGAACGTCTTGATGAACATTATGAGGAAATGGTTGAAATTAGACGCCATCTCCACATGAATCCTGAACTTTCTTTCCAGGAAGAAGAAACAGCCGCTTTCATCGCCAACTACTATGACACATTACATATACCAACACGTACACAGGTGGGCGGCCATGGTGTACTCGCCTTTATCGAAGGAGCTTCTCCGGGGCCGACGATTGCCCTCAGGGCTGATTTTGATGCACTTCCCATCCATGATGAAAAGGAAGTGCCTTACAAATCAACAAAGCCAGGTGTGATGCATGCATGCGGGCACGATGGGCACACAGCGACACTACTTGTCTTAGCGAAAATCTTGAATGAGCACCGCGATCAATTAAAAGGGAAAATCGTCCTCATTCATCAGCACGCAGAAGAATATGCGCCAGGCGGTGCAAAACCAATGATTGAAGACGGCTGCTTAGACGGTGTCGATGTCATATTCGGTACGCACCTTTGGTCTCCAGAGCCTTGTGGCACCGTTCTTTATAAAAGCGGGAACTTTATGGCAGCCGCCGACCGCTTCTCTATTCGAGTTCAGGGGAAAGGCGGACACGGCGCCCAGCCTCACTTAACGAAAGATGCTGTACTCATCGGTTCACAAATCGTCGCAAACCTGCAGCAAGTCGTTGCCCGTAAAGTCAATCCAGTTGATTCTGCTGTTGTATCTGTTGGAGGTTTTGTGGCAGAGAATGCTTTTAACGTCATTGCAGATTCAGCTGTTTTAACTGGTACTGCACGATCCTTTGAAGAAAGTGCACGACACACCATCGAACGAGAAATTGAACAGGTCGTGAAAGGGGTGTGCGACATGCATGATGCCGACTACACATATGAATATGTGAGAGGATATCCTGCTGTCAAAAATCATCCAAAGCCGACTGAATATATTGCTGACATCGCAAAACAGACAGAAGGTGTCACAGAAGTAAAAGAAGCGGAAACCCAAATGGGTGGAGAAGATTTTGCTTACTACCTTCAGCATGTCCCTGGTACCTTCTTTTACACAGGCGCCATGCCTGAAAACAGCCAAGACGTGTATCCCCATCATCACCCAAAATTTGATATCAACGAAAAAGCAATGCCTGTCGCAGCAAAGGTACTCGCCCGTGCCGTCCTTTCCTACGATGAATGAAAAAAAGCCGCTGTCGCCAGCGGTTTTAGATTATTGACAAAGGGCTAAAATGATTTTTATTTTAGCCCTTTGTCTTCTTTTCAGTGTGATAGAAAACCTTTGAAGTCTAGGAAGGACGAGTACCGGAGCGGAGCGAATTGAACATTCGTGAGTACCGGAACGCAGACCTGACAACGAATGCGAGGGTTTGTCTACACGCTGATGCCGCTGTCACCAGCGGCTTTTCTATTTCACTTCTTTCAACACTCGTAAGTGAAACACATGACGAGCGACATCTCCGAGCTGTCCTGTCAGCTGATGATTTGCCACACCGCCAACAGCGGCTCCGACGATCGGCATTAATTGAAATAGCTTCACTAGGTCAACGTAATCTCGATACTCCTGCTGAAAGCTGTACCAATTCATTTCCTCGCGGCTCGTTTCCCAATCATCTATGATGTTCATCATTTTTTGACGATGTGCACTGCCGGAAAAGGCGAGTTGAAATATACAGAGCAAAAAGAGTCTTTCCTCTTTTTGAGACAAATCAAAGCCATAAATACATGCCAGCTCATAAAGACATTTCATCTTAATGCTAAGCAGCAGCGGAAAGTCTGCCATACCTAGCAATATACCACCAGCGCCTGTTCCAATTCCTTCGATCGCAGCTGCCTTTTGATAGTACTTCACTTTCTCCTTTGCCAGTTCATTTCGCTCGATGATAGATAATTGCTCATCAATCACCGAAAATGAAGTGAAGTGCGATCCTGATACGGTGGATTCAACCATTGTTTTACCGCACTTGTGATGACTTGATGAAATCGAGCAGGGATTTTGCGGTTCACCTGCTGCTGAACTCCTTTTGAAAACCGTTCGATCTTTGAAGGTTTTCTTAAAAAACGCGTTTGAAAAAGAATGGCTTCTTCATATAACTCCCGTTCAGCTGCATTCATCCGGATCCCTCCTTAATGTCATCATACGCTCGCTGTCAGAAACATATCTCCGCTTATCTCATCTTTTTTAATCGACTGAGTACGTAAGGCTTGAAGAGGACAAGCACAAATGCCAGCGAAATCAGAAGGGCAAGTCCACTTCCCTGCCATCCTCCTGCCGGGAGTACTGCACAGCTCAGCAATATCGATTGAATAATAAGCACATTACGAACGAGAACAAAAAAGCTCCGATCCTTTTCTTGATGAGCAACTGGATAAAGTGCCTGTAATGAAAGATGGGCAAAGTGCTTCGTTAACGGCACAAGCTGTACACCTGTGATAAACACGGTGAACAAGACAAGCAGCGCACCCACCCAGCCTGCTGCACCTGTATACAAAATAATCAGCACAAACACGGCGGTTAGCCTAAACACGAGACCAAAATAGTCATTTGAACGTAAAAACGCCCTCACATACATGTAAGAAAAAGTTTTACGCTGGTCATACGGAACAAACTGCAAAAGCCAGTCCATGTATGCTCTTCTTTTCACCTGTTTCTTTAAATGAGGCACATCTGTAAATAAGTTTGCCAGACGATAAAAACGCTGTTTTCGTTTTAATTCGTCAGAAATATGCAATTCCCATTGAAAAGGCTGTTTTTTTACTGCATTGGTTAAGTAAACAAGATAGACACTATAGATCAGATAAAAAACGATTGCGATTGCATAGGATGCCTGTAAAACGGTATAGATCAAAATCATATTCAATAGAAAACGAAGGACTGCATCAAGCCATCTGATCTGTTTTCCTTGAAAATAAGTGATCCTCCATTGAATTGCTGTATTCACACCCTTGATCAAAATCATTTGCGCCAATATCAGCACATACATCTTGAGGCCGCCTGAAGACACCGCAGAATAAAGCGGAAGTGCAACAATGGATACGGCAATAAGAGGAAACAGCTGAGAAATGAAGCTAAAATTAAAAGCTTGTTTTAAATAAGGCTCCATCTTCCCTTCCAAGGGAAGCAAAAACACGAGATCTGCTTCTTTGATCAACGTACGCACGTAAGAGCTTGTCAGCACCAATGAAAAAACAACTGCCATGACCCAGTAGGATGGGAAGTGAGCCGGAATCTGTTTGAGCCAGTTACTATACCAGCTCGCTCCGCCTGCAAGGAAAAAAATGAGCACAATGACAAGATGATCATTGAACATGTATTTTAAATATTTTCTTGTATCTTGCATGTGTTCCTCTAATCGGGATTTCCAAATGGTTTGCGTCATTTTACTCATAGCTTTCTTCCTTTGTTAATTCCAAATAAAGATCATCGAGTGTCGCATCTCTCATATTGAACTGTTCTCTCAGCTCTGTCAGTGTTCCTTTCGCTCTGATTTCCCCTTCGTGCAAAATAATAAAGGAATCACAATAGCGCTCAGCTGTCGCCAAAATATGCGTCGACATCAGGACACTTGCGCCGTTTTTCTTCGCAGCATTCATCCGTTCAAGAAGTGCATTAATCGCAAGAGGATCAAGCCCTAAAAACGGTTCATCAATGATATACAGTTCTGGTTCAACAAGGAATGCACACATAATCATGACCTTCTGCTTCATTCCTTTTGAAAAATGAGCAGGAAACCATTTCAAACGTTTCTCCATTCGAAATTCTTTCAGCAATGACGGCAGACGTTCATCTAATTGTTCCTTTGACAGACCGTAAGCCATCGCTGTCAGCTCTAAATGCTCTTTTAAGGTTAATTCTTCATATAATACAGGTGTTTCTGGAATAAACGTAAATTGCGAACGATACGCCTCTTGATCGTCTTGAAGAGTTCGTCCATTCAATTCAATGACACCTTTATGCGGTTTCATGAGCCCGATGATATGGCGAATGGTTGTGCTTTTCCCCGCCCCGTTTAAGCCGATGAGACCGACGATTTGATTTCTTTCTAATTCAAATGAGATATTTTTTAGAACGGGATTCTTCGTATATCCACCCGTTACATCTTTTACAGTGAGAAGGGACATGAATTCGTTCCTTTCTTTCTTTTTTCCTTTATAGTAACAAAAACGAAAGGTAATTTGAAATGTTTACCTATAACCGCGGCATGAATAAAAAATAGGCGCTTTGGTCATCATAATGTATGTAGAAGAAATGAACTTGATGACCAATAAGTAAATGAGGTGTTTGTTAAAGGCAAAGAACCGCATGACAAGTTGGTTTTTCATCTAAAAACCTTAGCTTCTGTTTTGCTTCACTGATTCTTGATTTTTGTGTCCTATACAATATGTATACGACAAACCAAAACGTCAAATGAGGTGTTTACGGCAGAAATAGCAGGCATATGAATTCTTTATTTCAGTAAATAGAGAATTCAAAAGGCATATCGAATGAAAGCATCAGCATTTCTTCTGCAGGAGCAGGATGAGCGACCAAAGGAGTTCGCTTGTCCTGTTTTCTTTTTTGCTTCTTTTTGTGATACGATGAAGGAAAATGAATGAGGAGTGACATGACGTGAGCGATTGTATTTTTTGCAAGATCATTGATGGAGACATTCCATGTGCAAAAGTATATGAAGACGAGCATGTATTGGCTTTTCTAGATATTAGCCAAGTAACAAAAGGACATACCCTTGTAATCCCGAAAATACATAAAGAAAATATCTACGAGATGACACCAGAAGTGTCTAATCACTACTTCCAAGCGATTCCGAAAATTGCAAGAGCAATCAAACAGGAATTTGAACCAATTGGGTTAAACCTTCTGAACAACAACGGCGAAAAAGCCGGACAATCTGTGTTCCATTACCATATGCATATCATTCCGCGCTACGGAAAAGGCGATGGCTTTGGTGCCGTATGGAAATCACATCAAGAGCAATACACGTCAGAGGATTTAAAAGATATTTCTTCTGCCATCCACACGCGGCTTACCTCATCTTAATAGATGAGGTTTTTCTTATTTCTACCCCCTTTTTATCCCCTCCATCTCTTAATAGTATGATATTTAGAACGATTCAAATTTTTTGTCCAATTGCTTCAAATTTGTGATAGGATGGTTTTATCTTTTGATCCATTAACGCGAGAAATAGGGAGAGATTGTGATGAAGCGAACGACGAATTTTAATGCTGGTCCGGCGGCACTGCCGCTAGAAGTGCTTCAAAAAGCACAGGAAGAACTTGTTGATTTTAAACAAACTGGGATGTCTGTGATGGAGCTGTCTCATCGCAGCTGTGAATATGAAGAAGTCCACAATAAGGCAAAAGCACTGTTGGTGGAACTGATGGATATTCCTGAAGATTACGAAGTCCTCTTTTTACAGGGCGGAGCTAGTCTTCAATTTGCGATGATTCCTATGAACTTCTTACATGAAGGCGAAACGGCTCATTTCATTCAAACAGGCGCTTGGTCAGAAAAAGCATTATCAGAAGCAAAAGGGTTTGGTGAAACATCTGTGTTTGCTTCAAGTGAAGACGACAACTACTCGTATATTCCAGAAGTAGATGCCTCCGGTTTAACAGATGGCGCTTACTTACACATCACATCAAACAATACGATTTTCGGCACTCAATGGATAACGTTCCCAGACACGTCATTGCCGCTCGTTGCAGATATGTCCAGTGATATTCTCAGCAAAAAAATCGATGTTTCTCAATTTGATTTCATTTATGCTGGGGCACAAAAAAACTTAGGGCCTTCTGGTATCACGATTGTGATCGCGCGCAAACGTTTATTAGAGAAAGAGAAAAGCAGCACACCGAAAATATTAAAATATTCAACACACGCAAAAGCCAACTCTCTTTATCACACACCACCGACTTTTGCGATTTATATGCTGTCTCTTGTCCTTGAGCATGTCAAACAGGCTGGCGGCGTAGAAGCAGCGGAAAAACGCAATGAACAAAAAGCAGGCATTCTCTACGACACAATTGATCAAAGCGGTGGTTTTTACAAAGGACACGCACGCACTGACAGCCGTTCGCATATGAATGTCACGTTTACCCTTCGTGATGATTCGCTCACTGCTTCCTTTGTAGAGAAAGCAAAGCAGGAACAAATGGTTGGACTTGCCGGCCATCGTTCTGTCGGTGGATGCAGAGCATCTATTTACAATGCGGTATCGATTGAAGACTGCCAAAAGCTTGCGGACTTTATGAAAAAGTTCCAGCAAGAAAATGAGTAAAAAAGCTTTTCTATAGAGAAATAAATTTGTTATAATAACGAGAAATATAAAGTGATGACTCTTGCAATAAATGATGAGCCATATTATTGGAGAGTCCTAAGAGCTTAGCAGAGGAGAGCATAGAAATGAAAACAAAAGAATTAGTGATTATGTCATTGCTTGCAGCAATGGGAGCTGTTTTGCATACGATTTTCCCGCCCATCTTTTTCGGAATGAAACCTGATATGATGCTGGTCATGATGTTTTTAAGCATCATCCTTTTCCCAAAGGTACAGCATGTAGTGGTTATTGCCCTAGTAACTGGCGTCATTTCTGCATTAACAACGGGTTTCCCAGGCGGACAAATTCCAAATATGATTGATAAACCAGTGACAGCCTTTATCTTCCTAGCCCTTTTCTTATCTTGCTTGAAGATAAAGAACAAAGTGGTGCTGACCGCTGTGTTAACTGCGATTGGAACCATCGTATCCGGCGTGATTTTCCTATCTGCCGCTTTACTAATTACTGGACTGCCAGCTGCATTACCGGCACTTCTTGTGGGCGTTGTCCTTCCAGCAGCCGTGATTAATACCATTGCCATGGTATTTGTCTTCCCAATTGCTCAGTCCATTCTAAGGCGTGCAAGAATGATAGAAGTTGCTTAACGAATAATCGAACCTCTTCATAATAGATGAAGAGGTTTTTTTCATGCTTTTATAAAAGAAAAAGGGTCAGCAGCAAAATGAGGAGCGAAATCCCTGCACCTGCCGCACACACAAGTGCTTTTTGCTTTAATACATGTTTTGGCGGATAAGACCCTGCATACCCCAGCTGTCTTGCATAATGAATAGAACCACCTGTAAAAACGACACCGATACACGTAAAAACGAACAGAAAGACAGACAACCTTCTCCCCTCCCTTTTCTTCAAAAGTATGCTAAAATAAAGCAAGCTATGTATGGAAGTTCAATGAAGCTGATCGTCAGCTCAGAGAGAACATGCGAATGTGTAAAATTTGACTAGAGGTGATTTGAATGGCTAGTGGACGTTCTTTATTAACAGGATTATTTGTAGGCGGTCTCCTCGGAGGTGCGGCAGTGCTCCTGACGACTCCCTCTTCTGGCAGAGATGTGCGCGGAAAGATGAAAGACGGCTATGACAAATTCGAAGATACGCTGACAAGATTAAAAAGAGATGGACAAGCTTTAAAAGAGCAAATTGTTGAAACAGCAAAAGAAAGCGCAGAGGTCATTAAAGAAGTCGGAACTGAATTACAAGCATCGATTCAGCAATGGCGCGAAGAAATCAAACCTCACCAGCAGGACTTGCAAAAGGAAATTCAGGAAATTGAGGAAAAGCTCAAACAACTGGAGAAAACCTTACAAAACTAATATACTCACGAAAAAATATTCGTTTACAAAAGTGTGCGGGGTGCGTATCCCGCACTTTTTTTGTTGAAAAAAGGTTATTTTGTCAATGTTTTTCATGAGTTTTAAAAATTCTTGAATTTTCAGCTTTATTAATCTTTATTTTATTGGCATAATAGAATTACAAGAAAAAGAGAAGTAGGTGAAATGGATGAATCATTCGGAACAGCCTTTCGATGTAAAAGAAGCACTTTTATTCAGTCAAAGAATGGCCCAATTGAGCAAAGCTCTTTGGAAATCCATTGAAAAGGACTGGCAGCAGTGGATCAAACCGTATAACCTAAATATCAATGAACATCATATTTTGTGGATTGCGTATCAATTAAAAGGAGCTTCAATATCAGAAATTGCAAAGTTTGGCGTCATGCATGTATCAACGGCGTTTAACTTCTCCAAGAAACTGGAGGAACGAGGATTTTTAAAATTTTCTAAAAAGTTAAACGATAAACGCAATACGTATATTGAGCTAACGCCAAAAGGCGAAGAGACATTCCATAAACTACTTGAAGATTATGACCCGGCACGAACTGGTATTGTCAAAGGCGCACAGCCGCTTCATGACATTTACGGAAAGTTCCCTGAGATTTTAGAAATGATGTGTATTATCCGAAACATCTATGGTGAGGATTTCATGGAGATTTTTGAGAAATCGTTTTCAAACATTGAGAAGGACTTTTTGAATGAGCGAGGAAAAGTCACGAAAAAGCCTGAGGAACTTGAAGACTCAGCTGATGCAGCAGAAAAAGCGGCTAAAGCAAATCAAATTGTTTAATGATCTTTATAAATTCATTCATTAACGGCTGAAACAGCCCTTGATCATGCAATGCAAATATCGTCTCATGCACATCCAGCTTTTCAATTAACTGTCCTGCAAAAAGCGCAAGCATATCGTCAAACATGACGTAGCCTTGTGCTTTTTGCTTGTCCATTTCCTCTGAAAGCTCAGCACAAATACGCTCAATTTCCTTCGCCTCTTCTTTCGATACCCGCTGCCTGATCAATAATGCATAATATGGATAACGGCTCATATCGGTCGCCGTCAGCAAAAGTTCCATATAATATTCGAGCTGGCTCATTCGTTCCTCAATACTCATGTACGTTCCCTCTTTCTCTTAGTCTTTCTATTTTAGCCGAAATTACTCATTGACGAAAGAGACGAACCTCCCTCTTCTGTCTTTTTTTCTTGAAAAACCCAAAGTTTCCTCTCTTTATTCCATATGAAGGCAACATTTTATTTTTTTTCAACAAAACCATTGATTTTTATCCTCAGGAAGAGTAAATTATCTTGAGATATTCAATTAGTTTTTTAAGATTGGAAGGATGAAAATGAATTGTTGGAAAACCATTAATCTTGAAAAGGATTATGGTTATACGAGACTGCTGATTTCAGCCATAAGTCTTGCTATACTTTTTTTCATTATGGCTTTTTTATGTTTTCAACTGACTCATCCTGAAACGAGACTAAGCAGCCACAACGCACCGCTTTTTGCTGTACTTTTACTTATGACATTGCTTGTCCACCGTGTGGTTCACTTGATCCCAGTGATGAAAAACAAGAAAAAAATGACGCTATTTAAACGAAATTGCTGGAAGCGTGTGCCAAAGAAAGTAATGCTTTATTCACTTCTCAGTCCATTTTGTGTGATTTCAACGCTTTACTTTGTGTTAGGCGTGGCGTTTCCAATGTATGCACACTATTTTATCATCATCGCAAGTATTCATGCAGGCTATTGTTTGCCTGACTTTTTATTTGCATGGAAACTGCTCAAAGCACCTAAATCCTGCATCATCGATCAAGCCCAAGACGAGTTTGATATTTTAGTTGACCAAACTTCCTCATCATAAGGTTTTTAAAGCCAACTTCTATCTTTTTCATAAAAAATTTGGTAATGTAGTATGGGAATAGCATAGAGAGGGGGGATCTCCGATAGTTTTATTTTACTTCATCGTCTTTGCCGCGTTTATTGTGTATTCAATAAACAGGCTTACTAATACATTATGCCTTGTCAGAGAGATTCCTGAAGAACGGCAAGATAAGGTGTTTCGCTTTATCAATGTATCGATACTGATCTTACTGATCTCATCATTTGTTGAAATTACCATTTCTATTTAAGATCAAAGCAAAAGCTGCCAGTTTGAGGGCAGCTTTTTGTGTATATTGATTGATTAGCAAATCCAAGATGCACCGATAATGATCAATAAGATGAATAACACGACGACTAGTGCAAAACCGCCAGCAAAGACTTCTCCTCCCATGTAAAAACACCTCCTGCCAGTTCTTGCTCTGTTCTAAGCTCAGTGTATGCAAAAAAAATGAAAACGTTTAGGCGCCTGTCATCGTTTGAAAAAAGAACCGCCCGCACGCATGGCAGGACGGCTCCTTTCTGTCACAGCGATTTAATTAGTAAAGATATGCTGCACCAACGATGATCAGCAAAATGAATAGCACGACCAATAAAGCAAACCCATTAGAATATCCTGCTCCCATATAATTCAGCCTCCTTTTTGTGATCACTATATGTGTATGCCGCGCGCAAATTTTTGACTAGACGAATGCCCTCCCATTTGCATTTCTTTTTACAGCGTGTCACAATATGTTATGATACAAGCAATGATAAATAAATTGGAAAGATTAGGAGTGTTTTTTGAATGAAAAAAATGGCTTTAGCAGCTGTAACAGCAGTTAGTGTTTTAACTCTTGGCGCATGCAGTAGCGGTGATAAAGATGTCATCGCAACAACAAAATCAGGAGATGTCACAAAAGAAGAGCTTTATACAACTCTTAAGAAACAAGCAGGTGGAGATGCTTTAAATCTACTTGTTCAACAAAAGGTTCTTGCTGACAAATACAAAGTATCAGATAAAGAAATTGATAAGAAAATGGAAGAATATAAAAAGACACTTGGTGAAGATCGTTTAAAACAACTTCAAGATGAATTCGGAAAAGATTACATCAAAGATCAAGTGAAATATGAGCTGCTGACTCAAAAGGCTGCCAAAGCTAACATCAAAATCACTGATAAAGAAGTAAAAGCGTATTACGATGACCTAAAAGGGAAAATCCGCGCAAGCCACATTTTAGTAGCTGATAAGAAAACAGCTGACGAAGTGGAAAAGAAATTAGATAAAGGTGAAAAATGGGATGCCGTTGTGTCTGAATATTCAACTGATACCGCTTCAGCAGCACAAGGCGGCGATGTAGGCTGGTTCGCAAAAGAAGGCCAAATGGACGAGAACTTCAGTAAAGCTGCTTTCAAACTAAAAGTGAATGAAATCAGCAAACCAGTGAAATCACAATTCGGCTACCATATCATTAAAAAGACCGAAGAACGCGGTAAATACGATGACATGAAAGCAGACTTGAAAAAAGAACTGCTTAACCAAAAACAAGCAGACACAAATGAAATCCAAACGATCTTAAACAAATTGGTGAAAGATGCCGATGTGAAAGTAAAAGATAAAGAACTTGAAAACACATTCAAAGAAAAGTCTCAACAACCCGCACAAAATCAACAACCTCAACAAAACCAGTAATCACAAAAAACCCCTCTGCCGTGATCGTGCAGAGGGGTTTTTTGTGATTAAGCAATCGAGTCTTCATGTGCCGCCGTATCATGTGATCTTTTCACTTGCTGATCCTGACGTCTACGCTCTCTTTCTTGTTCCATTCGCTCGATAAAAATTTCTCCTTCCTTTTCAATAAAGGATTGATCAATCTCTTGCTCCTCTTTGGCCGTTGTCATTAATTTATACGCACAGAAAATAATGCCAATGATACATGCATACACCCACCATGGAAAAAACAACATTTTTTCATCGCCTCCTTTTTTCAGAACAGCTCTCTCTTCCTTTGTGTTACATGCTTATGCGAAAAGAAGACAAGTTATGAAAAAAACGCCCGCAATAAACGGACGTTTTGACATGGTTATTCGTGATGAAAGGTTGGTTTATAAAATGAACGATTCTCTAGCGCAAAAATACGTTCTGTATATTCTCCTGGCTTCACATGCTCAAGCGCACGATCCATCATATTCATCTTCGCATCTAAATTATCAATATAGTGGAGTATTTCGGCTTCCTTCACCATTGGTGGTTTCGGGCTGCCCCACTCTCCTTTTCCGTGATGACTCAGTACTAAGTGCTGTAAAATCAGAATTTCTTCTGAATCAATGCCAAGCTCTTCTGCAGCTTTCGCAATTTCTGTCACCATAATCGAAATATGACCGATTAAATTCCCTTCCACCGTATAGGTGGTTGAGACTGGGCCCGAAAGCTCTTTGACTTTTCCTAAATCATGAAGAATGATGCCTGAATATAAAAGATCTCGATCTAATGATGGATATAGGTCAACAATTGATTTAGCCAAATGCAGCATGGACACCACGTGATAAGCAAGACCAGAGACAAATTCGTGATGGTTTTTTGTCGCTGCTGGATAGTCAGCGAATTCCTGTCCATATTTTTTCAGCAAATGCCTTGTAACACGCTGTATATTAGGGTTTTTCATATCAAAGATATATTGCATAATCGTATCCATCATATCATGTTTTGGAATAGGAGCTGTTTCGAGAAAATCATCAATTCGAATTTGCTCATTTTCAGCAACAGGGCGTATATTCCTAAGTTTCAGCTGATTCCTCCCGCGATAATGATGAATATCGCCTACTACCTTCACAATGGTTTGCGCGGCATAGGTTTGTTCATCATTCTGCTTTGCATCCCATAGTTTCGCCTCAATATCTCCACTTTGATCTTGAAGAATTAACGTTAAAAATGGTTTGCCATTACTCGCAATCCCTTTAGTAGATGATTTAATTAATAAATGCAGGTCAACTTGTTCGCCGACATCATAGGTCATGATCCCTTTAGCCATTCAATAAAAGCTCCTTCCATGTTTCTGCTCATATAAGTATAACATAAGTCATTATTTGTCAATCATTCAACTGCTAAACTCGTAATCTGTCCATCTTCTGCTGCTTGCTTCATATGCTCATGACAGGTGAAATAAAACAGCTGTGTTTCAAAACGTGTGAGCTCGTTCATCATCTCCAGCACTCTTCCTAGACGAACGTGATCGAAATGAACGAAGCTGTCATCCATCATAAACGGAAGCTGACAATCTTGCTGATGAGACAAAGCGAGCGCAAAACGAATCGCCAGATAGATCTGTTCACACGTTGCCTGTGAAAGCTCCTCTGGACGGAATATTCGTCCATCCATTCTTTTCACCATCAGCAAGTCATCTTCAGGTGAAAATAAAATCGCTTCATAACGATCATTTGTTAACGGTTGAATAAAACTTGAGGCTGTTTGAAGCAATGCAGGCAGCCTTGTTTCTTTATGCTCATTCAATTTTTCTCGTATGACGGAGCGGACAAGCTGAATTGCCGCCCATTTTTTTGCGAGGTGCTTCGCATGCTCCTGCTCTGCGGCAAGCTGATGAGTCAAATCAGACACCGTTCCAGAAGCTTCTATTTGCCGGATTTCCACCGCTAGTTCTGCTAAACGTTTTTCCATATTCTCCGCATTCAATTGAACGTCATGAAGGTGCTGCCTTGCTTCTGCACACTCCTCTTCAAGGAGAGGTAATCCTTTGCGAACAATCCATTCCTCCTCATCAAAACAACCGCTTCTATGAAGCTCTTGATTTAGCTGCTGCAAATGGGAAAGCCGTTCCCGGTATTCTTTAGATAGATGAGAAAGCACTTGGTAATCTTCTTTGGACTCTGCTTCTACTTGACGAAAAAGCTCGCCAGTTTGTTTTTCGTAATATTGAATTTCCCCTTCTAGTGTCGTGAGCTGCTGGATCGCATGTTGAATAGATACGTGCAATGTCTGGCGTTCTTTTTCTCTTCTCGCCTCATCTTTCAATATCTCTTGAAAAGCTGAGATATTCTCCTGAATGGTTCCTTCCTTTTTTTGAAGGATACTGCTTAACGCTGAAACCCTGCCCTCATAAATCGATTGCTGATCGGAAAGCATGCCTATTTCACGATGAAGCTCCTCATATGCCGCTGTATTCATTTTTAATTGTTTTAGGATATGGAAGGCCTCTACTAGGAAAGAAAGCTCAGACGACAAGCCAAGCTGTCTCTTCTTTTCCTCTACTTGCTGCTGGACAGGTTCCAGCTCTAGCTCCCAGTCTTCATATTGCCGAATGATTCTTTCGTACAGAAGCTCCTTCTGCCTCATAAGTGTTTCAGCTGAAGCTGCCTGCACTTGAAATGAATCAAAGGCCCCTTCGCCGCTTCTTTGTTTCATAGGGCTCATTTGACTTAATGGGTAAATGAGAAAGAAGAGAAAAACAGAAAATCCCGCAAACAAGAGCGTGATCCACCACTCTGTTAAAAAGAATAGAACAAGCAGAAGCACCACATCAAATGCGATCAAGCCTCGGAATAACGACGCCCGGGAATGAATCGGTTTCTTTTTCGATCTTGTCCCCTTCGCATCATCTTCTGCTCCGTGCTGTCTGACTTGCTGTTCCTTTAATCCTTTTAGAGCGGCTTCTGCTTCGTCCAGCTCATGTCTTGCGTGATCAAATCGTTCATCTAACTGCGCTTTTCTATCCATGAGACGAACGTATTGAGTGACAGTCTCCTTTAATTCCCACTCAAATTCAAGCGAATCGTCAATTTGTTCGAGCTTTATCGGGCGCTCCCACTTTAGCTTTGCTACCGCTTCGTCTATTTTTTGTTTCAATGAATCACGGTTTGCTCGACACTCTGCTATGTGCTTTTTCACAAGCTCAGCATCAGCTGCTTCATCTACGACTCGTTTCATCTCCATTATGGTATCCTTGTCATAGAGCGGTTGAACTTGTACGAGTGAGGTTTGCAAATGGTCTAACTTCTGCTTCAGTGCAGTCAATTGAGCCTTTTTCGGGTGAAGGTGTGATTCTAGTTTATCCAGCTCATGCTCTGTTTCTGCTCTAAAACGTTTGACTCGGTCTGGATAGCGGGCTAATTCCTTTTTTAATTCCACTTTTTTCTCAATCATGGGATAAACTTGAATGGATTCAGCCAGTTTCTGAATGTGTTCCTCAGCTTGCTTCATTTCACTTTGAAGCTTTTCGATCGTCTCTGTTAATTCAGATTGCTCCCGTTTCTTTTCGGTATAGCTGCCTTCTACCAATCTCGCTTGTTTCAGCTGACCTGTCAGCTCTTTTAAACGATCAAGCTGCTGGTTTAATTCAGGCTTGCGTCCATTTGGTTTAAACAGCTGCTCCTGCTGCTTTAGCAGCCTGCTATCCATCTTGGTGGCTGCATCCGAGCCAAATAAACTTGAGAAAAGTAGAAATTCGCCTATTTGGTCCTGGTTTAAGGCTTGGACATTTTGCAGTCCAAACACATCAAATGAATAGATTGATTGATATAATCTGCGATCCGTTCCCTTTAAAAGTGTCTGTAGAAAAGCTTCGTCTTTCACTTCACCATTCGGTAAAAATACCTGTGCTTGCCCACCGCGATCGGACGTTCTCTCAATATGAATAACGCCTAACTCATCATCTTGGCAAGTAAGGGAACCACCATAAAAAGAACCCTGTTTCGTCTTGTACATCTTGTTTTTCGGAAAACCAAATAACATCGATTCAATAAACGTTTTCAATGTCGTTTTCCCCGATTCATTCAGGCCGTAAACTAGCTGAAAACCGTCATCAGAAAAGTGAAAGGTCCGATTTGAAAATTTCCCGAAATGGGCGATATGGAGTGAACGTATTTTCATTGTGCCTCTCCTTTTCTCATAATTGCTTTAGCTGTTCTGTCAGCAGCCTTTGTGCTTCTTCTTTTATATCCACTTCATCCTCTTTTGTGAGAGCTTTTCCTGACTTTCTATAGGTTGGGTGACGCTTGATCGGTGATAGAAGCTCTTCATATGCCTCAAACTGTGAAATTTCAGCAGTGAGTTCCTTCAAAAAAGAATCTTCTGGATAGACGACATCCTCGTTTGTTCGGCAGTCAATCGATATCACCCAAACGAATACCTCTTCATCTTCTTCCTGTTCATGAAGAACGGTCAACAGCTCCTCAAGTACCTCAAGCTGAGTACGCTCAAAGTAAGGAGGAGCATCACCCGTCAATTCAATTTTCACAAAATGAGGGACGCCCTCCTCTTTCAGCTCACTGATTTTGCTATCCACAAGTGTCACAAGATCCGTCATATGAACCGTTTCTGTCATGTCTATTGCAAGTGTCTCAAACATCACATCCGCACAGCTAATAAATTCCGCTGTCTCAGAATCCTCGGAGAGTTGAATAACGTAACAGCCTTTCTCTCCTGTTTCTTTAATATGTCTGCCCTGCATGTTACCAGGGTAAATAATCAACGGGTCTTCATGCAGAAGGGCTCTCTTATGTATATGTCCAAGCGCCCAATAATCGAAATCCCGTGAAAGAAGCTGCTCAAGCTGAAATGGTGCATACGCATCATGCCCTTCTTGTCCGGCTAATGTACCGTGAAGCATCGCAATGTGATAGGCAGCATCTGTCGTTTTGACATAATGAGATGTCATATTTTCATAGACAGCCCGCTCTTTGTAGCTAAACCCATAAATACTTGCAACAAGCTGCCCCCCTCTATAGTAGGATTGCTCACTTGGTGTACTGCTTGAAAAAACGTGCACATTCTCAGGCCACTCAATCGGTGTCCATTCACCGCCTAAATGATCATGATTACCATAAATAATAAAGACGTCAATCCCTTGAGTTTGCAGTCTTAGAAACTGATTTCTTAAAAACAGCTGTGCTTTCAGACTGCGATTGGATTCGTCAAATAAATCTCCGCTCAGCAGCACAAAGTCTACTGCTCGAGCAATGGCGAGATCAAACATATTCTTCGCACTTTGAAATGTACTTTCTTTGAGCCGCTTAAATGGTAAGCTAGGGATATTCGACATTCCTGCAAATGGACTGTCTAAATGTAAATCTGCGGCATGAATAAAGGTGAGCTTAGTCAAACGTCTATCTCCTTGTCCGATACTGTCATTGTCCATATTTTATCATGCCATTTTTACGAATGCACGTTCTATCGCTCTCATTCTAAAAAACACAGTTTTAAGAGCTAAAAAAGAGGTTTTGCCTTATTCATTGTTTAATTACATAGAAAAGCAGAGGAAAGGGAGATGAGGAATGGAGAAGACATACTTTTTAACTGTATTTGACCGGTCGGGTGAGACCTTATTAAATGAAAAAATCACAACGGATAGTGATGAAAAGGCAAAGGAATTAGGGCGCCATCGCTTAATCGAACAGCAATACACGAAGCATTCCCACCGGCTCGTTGATGATGCAGGCAAGCTTCTTTTATTTGAACGTTAAAAAAACCGGCATTCGCCGGCCTCACATTCGTTTATACGTTCTGAAACACAGGTCGTCTTTTTTCTAAAAAGGCCTGAATGCCTTCCTTATGATCATGACTTTGCCTCAGTCTTGCCTGTGCTGCCCTCTCCTTTTGAAGAACGGCTAGCAGCTCAGGTTCTGACTGCTGAAAATAGATCAGCTTTGTTTCAATAAATGCTTGAAGCGGCATGTTCATAAACGGCTTCACACATACTTTTTGATACGCATCGACTTCATCCTGAAACACCCCGTCTGCAAGGCGCAGTTTTAACGCTTCTTCAGCCGGCAGCTTTTGTCCGCTCCAAATCAATTGTTTCGCGGTTTGTTCACTGACTCTTTTTGTGAGAAAAAAATGCCCTCCGCCATCTGGAATTAACCCTACTCCATTAAAATTCATGGCGAGCTGTGCATCCTGATGCATAAACAAGTAGTCACAGCTTAAAGCAAAGCTAAAAGCAAGGCCTGCCGCTGACCCGTGGACAAGGGCAATCGTCACTTTTTTCATACCGGCTAGAGAAAGTGTAATTCCCTCGATCAAATCCATCACACGATGGAAATCTTCTTCACTTTCCTGCTTAAGCATCATGCCAATATCTCCGCCTGCTGAAAACCCTTTCCCCGCTCCCTTGATCACAACGACTTTTGCACTGCTTTCTTCCGCTGCATCACACGCCTCTTTGAATTCAGCAAACATGTCCACATGAAATGAATTATAAGCATCAGGCCTGTTGAAAACGATTTCAAAAATATCCCCGTCTAACTGACAATTGATATATGTCATCATCCATCCCCCTTTTCTTTTAAACTCATGACTTAATTCCATTTCAACCCGAATAATCCCTTTTCCTCTTCATAAAAAATTTCAAGATCAATTGATACCAAAACAAGCATAATTGTTGAAACAAGAAATATATTTTTATATAGTAAATGAAGAAAGAAAATGATTTTGAAAGGGGGAGGATGATTGATAAGGTGTTCCATATTCATATTGGTTAGTTTCATCGTCATGTTTTCTCCTTTTTCAAATGTCGTTTTTGCTCCACAGGCAGAAGCGAGTGCACCTAGTCTTATTTCTCCATCCATCTACGATGAAGAAATTCAAGCTGTGAAGACACCTCCATTTTCAAAAAAACATGCCTCCTCTATTCTGTTAAAGAACAGATTATCACTGGCTGATTCAAAGGTTTTTCTTCTCAAGCCTGCTCCAGCAGCTGCATTATCCATTGATCTATGTTTTTTGGAAATGAAGTGTGCGATCCCCATTATGTGTCAATCAAATTACCTCTACTGATTCATTTTATTTCATCCGTATTACTATATGAAAAACACAACCTATCATATTCGGAGGGATAAAATGAATATTAAAGAAAATGATCTTCCTGGGATCGGAAAGAAATTTGAAATTGAAACGAGAAATAGAGAAAAAATGACGATAGTGATTCATGATGATGGCAGACGGGAGATTTATCGTTTTGACGATGATGATCCAGATGAAGTGCTGTCCACCATTTCTCTCGATGATGCTGAATCAAGGCAAATCGCTGCGATTATCGGCGGCATGGTGTATAAACCGCAGGCACTTGAAACCATTGAAATGGCCTTCAATGACTTAATGATTGAATGGTTTAAGGTGGAAAAAGGCGCAAAAGCGGTTGGACATACACTCGGTGATTTAGATGTGCGGCAAAACTATGAAGTCACCGTCATTGCGATCATTAAACATACAAATGAAAAATTACTGAACCCTGGTGCCGATTCGATTATTGAAGCAAATGATACGATGGTCATTTCAGGCGAAAGAAAACACTTAAAGCGATTGATTCGTGATTTTCTTTCTAGAGGGGGAGAGTGATGAATGGATCATTTAGTCTTTGAAGTTGGGACGGCGCTGATTCTCATCGCCATCGCCAGCTTAATCGCCAATAAAATAAAATTCTCTATCATCCCTTTTCTCATTGTCCTCGGTATGATCGTTGGGCCGCATGCTCCAACCATCGGGATCATTGATCTAAAATTTATCGAAAGCACCGAAATTATTTCGTTTTTTGGCAGAATGGGCGTCTTGTTCCTTCTTTTCTATCTTGGACTTGAGTTCTCTGTCGGAAAGCTTATTAAATCGGGCAAATCCATTGCTGTCGGCGGATCTATTTATATTTTGATTAACTTCAGCTTAGGACTGCTTTACGGTTTTATCACAGGGTTTGGGTTCCTTGAGGTTCTCATTATGGCAGGGGTTATCACGATTTCATCCAGTGCCATTGTGGCCAAAGTCCTTGTTGATTTGAAACGGACTGCGAACCCTGAAACTGAGTTAATTCTTGGGATCATTATGTTTGAGGATATTTTCCTCGCTGTTTATTTATCCGTCGTATCTGGTCTTGTCCTTGGAGATGCCACAACGGTTAGCGGTGCCTTATTATCCATTTTCATTGCTTTTGGTTATATGATGCTTTTCTTTATCATCGCACGTAAGCTGCCAAAACTATTAAACAAGTTGTTCGATATCCGTTCGAACGAAGTGTTCATCATTGTGATTTTTGCGGCTTTATTCTTTGTCGCTGGTTTCTCAGAGACAATCCATGTAGCAGAGGCCATTGGGGCACTCTTACTTGGTCTTGTTTTCTCAGAAACAGAGCACTCTGACCGCATCGAACATCTTGTGGTTCCATTTAGAGATTTCTTCGGGGCCATGTTCTTCTTCAGCTTCGGTCTCAGCATTGATCCATTTACATTAGGTGATGCCTTCTGGCTTGCGATCGGCGCTGTGATTCTCACCTTCATTGGGAACTTCACTGCTGGAATGTTCGCTGGAAGAAGAGCTGGATTTTCTCATAAAGCCTCTTCTAATATTGGATTAACCATCGTATCACGAGGAGAGTTTTCAATCATTGTAGCCGAGCTCGGTATTGCGGGCGGACTTGCCGCTACCTTGAAGCCATTTGCTGCATTGTACGTCTTAATCCTTGCGATTTTAGGACCGCTTGTGACGAAGGAATCTAAGCGAATTTATCAAATCCTAAACAAAATCTTCAAATGGAAAACAGAAAAACCAAAAGTGAAAAAGGAAACAACGATCTAATGAAAAAGGGCCCTATGCTTGGGCCCTTTTTCATCTTATTCAAATTGCTGAAATGCTGTTTCTTGCTTGACTGACGCTTCTTTCATCCCGCGAATCGTTTGAATCACTTTCTGGTTGCGGTAGATGGATAGTTTTAAATTGGTCGCCGCTGTTCCATGAGAGTGATCAAGATGCGTGAATGTAAAGAAATGATGAGGGCGCTTGTCTTTGAACACAAGCCTGAAGTCTTCTGTCACTTTAAAATGCTCTTCACTTTCCCATTCAATCAAAGGTTCATACGCACTAAACCACGCCGGGATATTCGGAGTGTACCCTGTAGCCAATACGGCACGATCAGCTGTTATACTCTTTTCTTTCTTTAGCTGCCACTGCTTTAGGTGCAGCTTCAGGGACTGATTCTCCTCCACCTGAATCGCTTCAAGCTCGGTCATTGGCTGAATCACCACAGATGGCTCTTCACCTGTAACAGACCGATGATACAATTCCTGATAAATACGCGAGAGCGTCGATGCATCTATACCATTTCTTAATCCAGTCAGCCTAGGCAATGTGTTCATTCGTTCTTCATAAGGAAGCGAATGGAAATATTCGACGTACTTCGGTGTAAATAGCTCCTGGCCAAGCTCTGCCGTCTCCAGCTCTCTAAATTCACTAGATCGCGTAAACCACGAAAGCTGCTGTCCTTTCTTTTGATGCTGAAGCAGGTCTAAGAAGATTTCGGCTGCACTCTGCCCAGAGCCAATCACCGTCACCGACTCAGCTTCATGAAGTTCTTCCTGCTGGTCTAAATAACGGCTGCTATGTGTCACATATGGCAGTGCAGCATCAGGCACATCGACAGGAATCATCGGTTTGCTCCCTGTTCCAAGCACGACATGCTTTGCACGATACTCAGAAAGCGATCCATCCTTCAATCGCCGGACTTTCACAAGATAACCACCTTGGCAGTCCGTCACTTCCTCTACCTTCATCCCAAATTGACAGCTATCTAATTCACCTGCGACCCATGATAAATACTCATTGAATTCTCTTCGCGGAATGTCAAACTGTTCAAATGTATAGAACCGGTGAAGTCTATTTGATTCATGTAAATAATTTAAAAATGTATACCTGCTCCTTGGATTCGCCATCGTCACAAGATCAGCTAAAAAGGAGACTTGTAAATCCGTTCCTTTGATCAGCATACCAGGATGCCAGGCAAACTCGGACTCCTGTTCAAAAAAACAGCATGAAACATCTTCATACTCCTCTAACAAAGCCGCCAAACCTAAATTGGCGGGCCCAATCCCAATTCCGATCACATCAATCATATGTACACCTGCTTTAACTTTTTATCACTTATATACCCTTTTACAAATGAAAAAAACACTGCGTCACCGCAGTGTTTAAACGTGAGGAACAAATAATGACTCAAGAAATTCAATTTTCTCTTCGGTATAGTGTTCATAGCGGTCATTATACGATTTTGGATCTTTTGGATTGGCATACTGCGTAATTTTTCCTGAACGCGGATCAATGAATTTACTAGCAGCACCGCATCCAATCCCAATGATTGTCTGCACTTCTTCCATAATAATGATATTATACAAACTTTCCTGCCCATCCAATGAATACCCGACATTTTCAAGGTTCCCTAAGATGTTTTTTTGTCTATATAAATAATAGGGATGATAGTCATGTGCTTTCGTCCAAGCGACCGCTTCATCCATCATACGTGTGATTTCTTCCCGGTCTGCTACTTGATATTTGTCCTTATTGCGCGTCATCTCAGAAGCTCTTTTAAAGGAGAGCGTATGCACAGTTAACGATTCAGGCTTAAGTTCTTCAGTCTGCTGCAAGGAATGCTGGAATTCCTTTAGCCCTTCTCCCGGCAAACCAATAATTAAGTCCATATTAATGTTATTCATGCCATACTGTCTTGATAAGTGATACTTTTCAATCGTTTCTTCTACACTATGGTGCCGGCCAATGGCTTTCAGTGTTTCATTCTCATACGATTGTGGATTGATGCTAATCCGGTCAATATGATATCGGTTTAGCACCTCTAGCTTATCAGGTGAAATCGTATCAGGACGTCCTGCTTCGACAGTCACTTCCCGTATATGTTTCACATCAGGGAACGAGCGATACATTTCTTCATACAGCAAATCCATTTCTTCCGCAGTGATACTCGTCGGCGTACCTCCGCCAAAATAAACAGTCGTCACTTTGATACCATGTTCTTTTAGCCAAGTACCGATTTTTTGCATCTCATAATGCAGACCAAACAAAAACGTTCCCACTCTTCCAGCTTGTCCTTTAATCGCATAAGCAGGAAACGTGCAATAAGCGCATTTGGTTGGGCAGAAAGGAATACCAATATAAATACTTACTTCCTGCTGAAGGTCATACAGGTCAGGAATCGCTTGAAGCTGACGGTCGACAATCTCCTGCATCAAATCGATTTTTTCATCATGAATCAAATAATCACGCTTTAATGCGGCATGCGCGTCTTCCTTTGTCATGCCTTCTCTCAGCATCTTATGGAGTAATTTTGTAGGACGTATCCCTGTGAGAATACCCCACTTTTGCGTCATTCCTGTGTACTCCTGAAGCAGATGTAAATAAACAGACAGCACTGTGTTTTTGATTTGCTTCCAGCGCTCCTTATCGTTCAAGCCCTCTGGGACGTCTCGCGAAAAACGACTAGTGATGTCTGATCCAGCGATGTGACCAGATGCTTCCACCGTTCCATTTTCTTCTTTCCAGCTAAACACCATGGTTAAGCCATCTTCTAATTCTCCTGTATCAAACAGCACTTCACTATCTTCTTCAAATAAATTGGCTATATTAACAAGCGGGCGATGAAATCGTTCATCTGACAGCCCTTTAATTAAAATTCGCATCGTATCACCTTTATCTTCAAACTTGTTTCATTTTACAAAATCTATGTAGGAAAAGCAATGACTGGAACAGTTGAAGGCCCTGCCATTTCTTGATTGACAGGGCCTTCGTCTATATTATCGTTTAATATCGAATTGATGTAAAAATCCTTCTCTTTGCTGCATTCTAAAGTATTCTTTGATCATATAAGCGACTCCCTGTTCATCGTGCGAACGTGTCACCCAATCGGCTTTACGCTTAACAGAATGAGGGGCATTTCCCATCGCAACGCCTAAGCCAGCCAATTCGAGCATTGGGATGTCATCTGTCCCCTGCCCAATGACCACCGTATCTTCTAAAGTCAAACCTAATGCTGAAGTCAAAAGAGAAAGCCCCGCTTCTTTCGATACGCCTTTGCATACGATATTCATTTTCTCATCACTGATCTGAATAAGATCGACAGATGGAAAAGCTTGTTGAATGGTTCGGTGAATTTCAGGCTGAAGCTCTGCGGCCGAATATACTTCAATCACTGGTGTACTGACCGGTTCATCCATCAGCATATCACTTAGCGATTCAACAAATTGCACAGGATAGAAAATTGGATCAGACGGATGAATCAACGTCTTTCCCATCAGCTGTGACTGCGTTTTTTTCCGGTTGCCAATTGAGAATTTTTCATGCAGTAAGCGAACATTACAATCAAAGCTTTCAAGAATTTGCACAAGATTAAATGTTTTTTCTTCCGTTAGTTTCTTCACATGAAGCGGCTCATCGAGTTTATTCGCGATAAATGCACCACTATGCGTCACAAGGGTTGACGTTGGAATCTTCAACGCCTTGGCTATTTTTTGTGCGGAACGAAAATGCCGGTTGGTGACAAGCGTCACGTAAACCCCTTTTTTCTTCACGTATTCCACAGCTTCTTTTGTAGCGGAATGGATTTTTCCATTGGAACGAAGTAACGTTCCATCTATATTGAGTGCAAGTAGTTTTTTTGACACTGAGGCATCCCCCTTCTTGATGACTGTACTTACGATGAGGATATGCCCTAGCTTGGTGCTTTAGAACATGCAGTTAAAAGAGCCCTGTGTTATGAATCTTTTGCAAATAAAAAAAGCCTACCCCTAGGCTTTTTTTTATGTATGGTTTGGATGCGTCACAATGAGGTGATGAAGCTCCCCATGATCCCCTTATCTTTCACACACCAAAGCATTGCTTATATCAGATCCCCTTATGCTTTGCGTTTCTCCCAGAAGCGCTTCTCTCTCGTTTGGCTAATCGCCTTAAATCCCAAGTGAAACGCACCCAATTGTCCCATGAGAGCGCTCATTTGAAAGCACTTTCAATATAAGTATTATCGCAGAATTTATGAGCTTCGACAACCTTTTTTTGAAAAGTTGGACAGGGAACATGTGAAATAAAAAAAGGGCGAATATCATCGCCCTTTTCATTCATTTTCTTCTGGATTCCCATAAAGCTCTTCAAGAGGCTTCATGATCACTTTATTTAATTCTCCGATGAGAACACTCACACGTTGTTCTGCTTCCATCAACTGAGAGATTTTATCGTGCTGTTGAACAAGTGCCACTGTTTTTTGAGCTTGCTCCACTTCTTCTTGTGTGATCTCTTGACCAGTCATTTGTTTTTGTTGAAGGTTTACTTGAATGTCCCGGAAGTTCTCGAACATTCTTTTAGAGGACTCATCCGCGTTTACCTCATCATAAAGATTTTTTAAAGTTGAATATTCTTCGCTATGACGCAGAGCTTTTTCAAGGTCATATGCAACATCATAAACATTTACAGACATGTTATGTCTCCTTTCTATCCGTTATCACCGATATGATCGGCGGACACCACTCCACTATAACAAACTATGGCTTTCGTTTCACATATATACAATGAATTCATCAAAATTTCTCTAGCTTGTCTTAAAATAGCGTGACAAAGATTGCTTGAATTGCGCCGATTAATCCGCCTAAAAAACCGCCTAAAAACGTGATCATTTTAAGTTCATTGTTGGAAATGCTAATCACAAGCTCCTCCATTTTTTTAAGCGGAAAATGTTCAATCTGCTCACGAATGATATCTTCAAATTTGAGCTTTGCGAGCAGTCCCTCTAAAGCATTCGATGCTGCTTTAATCCCCTTGTCGACAAGCACTGGTGCAAAGTGTGTTTTGAGATCAAGCGCTACTGCACTGACATAATATCCAACTGGCTTGTCTAATATCAGCTTTGTAGAGAAGTGTGAAAGCAATTGCTTTTTCACACTATAAGCAAGCTCCTTCACATTCCATTTTTCATCTAGCTCCTGAAGAGAAAACTGCTTCACCTTGTCCCATTCTTGAACAAGCAAATCTGATAAAAATCTTTTTGTTTCTGCGTTTCTTAAAAATTTGATGATTTCAGGATGTACCCGATCAATTAAGCTTGAATTCCCTAGAAACATTTGAACCATACTGCCAAGCATGCCTCGTTCCTTTAAGAAATCATCAATCATATTGCCAAGTCTTGCTTTACCTTCCTCGCTTTCAAAATAATGAATCCCTCTCTTTAAAATATAATCTGCTGCATCTGGAATTTTTGAAGATATTTTGTTTTCCACATCTAGCGGAAGCAATTCAGATAAAGTTTGCTCATTATATTTTTCAAGCAGTGAATTGAGCTTTTGATCAGACCACTGATGGATCCATTCATCTGCTTTGACGTCAGCCTGTGATACGCCGAATCTTTCAAGCAAAGATAGCACTGTTATCTCCATTACAGCGCCTTTGTCAATATATCGATGGACTGTATGCAAGATCTCCTGCTTTGCCTCCGATGATTCAAATCGCTTTTGAATTCCTTCTGGCGTGAGCAAATGCTCCATAACCATGACACCAACCTGCTTGGCTACTTCATCTCTTCTTTTAGGAATGAGCCCTGGTGTAAATGGAAGCTGTTTCCCAAATAAATAGTATGGCTTATAAGGCCGAAAAAGCATTTTAATTGCAAGATGGTTTGTCGCTGCTCCTATGACTGCGCCTATAACAATCATAAAGATAAACGTTGTGAATATATTCAAAGTCGTCATCTACCTTTCAAACAACACCCGATGTTTATTGGTTTAATCTATACGTATTATAGTTGTTGTCAAGTCCCCAAGCAAATGAAGCATGTTGCTAGACATATGATCAATCGATCTGTCGTAATGATAAAGGAGCGCAATCTTTATGTAAAATCATGAAAAAGTGTTTTTGTGCTGGTAAAAAAAGAAGTTGAAAAGAAGGTGTTTTTTAATGACATCAACATTAGGTATTGTGACCCTTTCTTCAAAGTATGAAGAGGCATTCACTCGTGGGTTAGCCAAAGCTGCCCCTTCTTATGGTTTAAAGGTTGTTCGTTTTACACCATTTGATTTAAAGCCGGCTTCAAATTTGATACAAGGTCAAACTTATACGAATGGTCAAGGATTTGCCGCAGCAGAATTTGAGATTCCTGACTTGATTTACGATCGATGCCTTTACAAGCATGACGCACAATCTAAAAAAGCAAAACCAATCATGGAATGGCTGAAAAAGTATCCGAAAACAGATTTTTTAAATACAGGTATTTCAAATAAAATGATGCTATTCGAGCAGCTCCGTCTCCTCCCTTCTTTACAGCCATATTTACCTGTCTGCTCATTATTAAAAGAGCCATCAGACCTTCTCAACATGGTAAGGAAAGACGGTTATTGTAAAATGCAGCCGCTCTCTCAACAGCATGCAGCATCTACTTACTTCATTTTCTTAAAAGACAACACTTTCACTGTTCAGCTAAGTCCCGAGCAAGTCATCACATTTTCGCGTCCATCAGATATAGAGCGCTGGTGTAAAAAGTACGTAGGCCGATATTTCCTTCAATTTTTTCAGACGAGTGATCAAAAAGACTTTTTATTCAATGAAATAAGGATTTTCCTTATGAAAGATTCACAAAATCAATGGAATCGCATAGGGATTCACACAAAATCACCTACAGAAAATAGTCATTTAAACATTACACAAAAATCAGCTCCCATGATAGGCTTTGATCACTATCTAAACACATTGCAGCCGCACATCAAAGAGCTTCTTTTAGATGATATTGCATCCATTCAAGCATCTCTCCCAGCATATATAGATAAAACCTTCTCCCCTTGCTTTGAATTCGCTGTAGACTTACTCCATACAAGTGAAGGCAGGCTTTTCATATCAAATATAAGATCAAAGCCAGGGCGATCCGCTTTTTTAAAAGCTTATCCTGACAAGGAAGATCAATTGATTCGTACCATTCTTGCACATGCTCAATCGATGACGTCTCAACCGAAGGAGGTTTCTTATGAACAAAAATCGCTTCATCATCGCCCCTCATCTCACAAGTGAAAAAACAGTTCATCTTCCCGCCCATTTTAAACAGCAGGATGCGATCTATTCTCTTGCTTTAGGATCCCGTTTAGTAGATGACTTCACCGTTTCCTATCATCAACATCCAAATAAAATTTTATTATCAGAAAATCTATATAGAAATTTACTAATTCCTTATCAATCAAAAGCTGATGTGATCGCCGTTGATCATACACTGTTTATAGGGCCGCTGCTTGGCATTTTCACAGCAGGTTTTGGGCAAAGCACGCAGCCACTAGGAACGAGATCAGACTTTTTTATCAAACTGCTGCACTCTTTCAGGCAGCATGCTGGATTTGCCTACCTTTTTGGTACACATTCTATTGATTGGGATAAAGGAATAGTAGAAGGATTGTTGCACCAACAGCAAACATGGGTTAAAAAACAGATGCCTCTGCCGTCAGTCATTTACGACCGTCTTCCAAATAGAAAGGCTGCTCAGTCGGCATTCATTCAAGAAACAAAGCGTAAACTCACACAAGACTATGATATTCCTTGGTTCAACCCTTATTTTTTTAATAAATGGGATATTCATGAACAACTGTTAACAGATGAAAAAACATGTCCTTTTCTTCCACATTCCATACAATTGGATCCGGTGGACGCTCTAAATAAAATAGAAACACTCCTCCATCTACATCAGGTCATATACTTAAAACCATCGAATGGAAGTCACGGCGACGGTATTTATCAATTAAAGAAGACGGCTCATGGAATCACTGTATGCTCAAATCACGGAAGCGCTGTTCCATATGACTCAATAGAGCATTTCGTGACCAAGCTCCGAAAAGATCACGCAATTCAAGACTTTATGGCTCAACA
The DNA here is from genome assembly GCF_002998465.1 of Bacillus sp. NMCC46. NCBI lineage: Bacteria > Bacillati > Bacillota > Bacilli > Caryophanales > Bacillaceae > Bacillus > Bacillus sp. NMCC46. The sequence continues at coordinate 957,338 of NZ_PVQZ01000001.1, forward strand.
AGGCATTGCACTTCTTCAAATAGACAATCAACCAATGGATTTCAGAGTTCATACGAATAAAAATAAGTACGGCCATTGGACAGTCACGGCAGCAGCAGCAAAAGTCTCTGGCAATCACACAGTAACGACTCACCATTTACATGGTGGCTTAGTAAAAACACTTTATGATGTTTTTCCAGAAAAGAAGAAGCGTTTGAAAACTTTAGAGCAGCTTTCTTATACTGCCATCACGCTTAGTCAGGTGATAGATGAAAAAATGTCCGGCCATATTGGTGAAATCGGTTTTGATTTAGGCATTGATCAGACAGGAGCTATCTGGATGTTTGAAGCCAATTCTCGCCCTGGCCGCGAGATTTTCCAGCAGGTTTCATTGCGAAACTCAGAAAGACTGATTGGGAAAAGAATCATGGATTATGCATCTTATCTTTCACAAACGACCTCAACAACTACAGACCACACGAACGTCTTCTAACTGTTTTTCGTTTTAAATTGATGGTGTTATGAAATCTATGCTTTTCCTATGCTCTTTTCATCAGATGAGATACAATAAAATCAAGTTCAAGGTTGTTTCCGTATTGTCGTGTTTATTTATTGTTTCATCAATAAAAGCAAGGAGGCAATGATGATATGATTTCTCATTTTCAATGGAAACCTCTCTTTAAGAAAGCACAGTTGCCAGGCTGGAAAATATCCTTTTTTCACAATGGTGCGCACTACGAAGGCATCTACCACAAAACAGGTGATATTGAATGGGGCTCCCAGCTTCCACCTCATGAAGTCGAACCAACCTTAAAAGAAGAAATCCACGAATTAATGCTATTCCATGTCTATGATTAAACTGTTTAAGGAGCTTCGCCATGTTAGAAAAATTAAAGCTTGTTTACGGAGAGCATATCATCAGTTCACCTACAAATGACCATCAAATTCTTTGGTATCAAACAGACGAAGGCGAATTATTTGGAGTAGACAAATCAGAGCTTACAGCGAGAGAAACACTTCTTCTCAATACTTTCCTTACACCAATTGATCTTTCTCATACAAAGCAGACTGAGGATGAACAGAAATGGTACAGCTATCTTTTTGATAACAAACCACTAACTGTTCAGCACCCCGTCCGTGTATATTATTTTAAAATGTCCCATCAAGCAGAACAAAGGCAGCAAATAAAAGAGGCTGTGGTTCACAGCCTCGAACATGCTCATTTCATTTGGACAGGCGCTGATACAGCGATGCTGATTCAAACAAACGCTACATCAGAAAATAGTCAATTAGATCTGCTAAATGATTTGTCTCTAGCCATTACAAGTGACTTTTTAACAGACTCAGTCTTTTTACAAGGACAGCTCCATTTGCCAAATGGACATTTACAAAAGAAATTGTTAAATGAACAGAAACTTTTCTTGGACCATGTGCAGCGAGGCAAGCTTAGATCAGGGATTTCCACATTTTATCAATGTCTGCCATCACTCATGCGTTATAATGAATCCGCGCTCTCTCATGCTATTTCAGATGCTTTTAAAGAGGCGGTCCTTGATCGGGACGTTTATCGCACCCTCATGACCTATATGCAATGTAACTTAAATGCATCCAAGGCAGCAAAAGCTTTATATGTTCACAGAAACAGCCTTCAATATCGAATCGATAAATTTATTGAGCGCACAGGAATCGATATACGGCATTTTCCAGAAGCATCTGCTGTTTATTTTATGATGAATCTTCTCGACCTTTCATAACAATCAATGACATGAGCATCCTGCCCAAAAGTGAAAATGAGATGTTGTGCACGTTGTCCATTTACAGACGCTTCCCCATTTTATACACTTTATTTACAAGTAAAGCGTTTTCAATAAGAGGATGGGGAGGTTATCATCTATGGCTGAAATGATGCTCAATCAAATTTATAAAGTGTATGATAACAAGGTAACAGCAGTAGACAACTTTAATCTACATATAGAAGATAAAGAATTTATCGTGTTTGTTGGTCCATCTGGGTGCGGAAAATCAACAACCCTTCGCATGATTGCAGGACTTGAAGAGATTTCACAAGGGGATTTTCTGTTAGACGGAAAACGGATGAATGATGTAGCACCAAAAGACCGGGATATCGCAATGGTTTTCCAAAACTATGCTTTGTACCCTCACATGAATGTATACGATAATATGGCTTTTGGATTAAAGCTGCGGAAGTTCCCGAAAACAGAAATTGATGAGCGGGTTCGAAATGCTGCGAAAATATTGGGGCTTGAGCAATATTTAGACAGAAAACCAAAAGCTCTGTCTGGCGGTCAAAGACAACGTGTTGCACTTGGGAGAGCAATTGTGCGTGATGCAAAGGTCTTTCTTTTGGATGAGCCGCTTTCTAATTTAGATGCAAAACTTCGCGTTCAGATGCGTGCTGAAATATCTAAGCTTCATCAGCGTCTGCAAACGACATTTATCTATGTCACACATGATCAGACTGAAGCTATGACAATGGCTACTCGCCTTGTTGTGATGAAAGATGGCTTTATTCAGCAGGTTGGAGCGCCGAAGGATGTATATGAAAATCCAGAGAATGTATTTGTAGGTGGATTCATTGGCTCTCCTGCGATGAATTTTTTCACAGGAAAGCTCTCTGACGGTGCCATTGCAGTTGGAAAAACGCATATTCGTGTACCAGAAGGAAAGATGAAGGTATTACGCAGCCAAGGTTATATCGGAAAAGATATCATCCTTGGTATCAGGCCAGAAGATTTTCATGATGAACCCGTGTTTATAGAGGCATCTGAGGGCACAAAGATCGATGCCAACGTAGAAGTTGCTGAATTAATGGGAGCTGAAACGATGCTTTACTCTTCTCTCGATGGTCAATCGTTTATTGCTCGTGTTGATTCTCGTACCGATGTTCAGGCTGGACAGTCTATACCTCTTGCCATCGATATGAACAAAGCCCACTTCTTTGACTCGGATACGGAGCTCCGCATTCGCTCCGCTGAATAAAGAGATACATGCAGCACCATCACTCATGATTGAGTGATGGTTTTTTTGCATGTTGAACAACATTTACCATGTTCTTTTCTCGTATGTTTTTTTCAGAAATCACCATAATACTTAGTACAAAGCAGTTACTGCATTGGGTTTCGCCAAGTGGCAAATGACTTGCTCATTTCGCTGGTGCGATTCCAGCAAACCCAACCAAAAACCAAATCATATACAAAAAGGAGATTCACATCATGGCAAATTCTAATAGTTCAAATCAATTACTAGTTCCTGGAGCAGAGCAAGCAATCGACCAAATGAAGTACGAAATCGCTTCTGAATTCGGTGTAAACCTTGGTGCAGAAACAACATCTCGCGCTAACGGATCAGTTGGTGGAGAAATCACTAAGCGTCTTGTATCTTACGCTCAACAACACATGGGTGGAACACAAGCTTAATTTCATATTTGGATCATAGAAGGCACCTCTCTTAAGGTGTCTTCTTTTTTTATTTTTATCCCTCACCAATCTCCTTTCCAGCTCATATCATGTAGTAGAAAGGAGCGGATCTTCATGGACATTATTTCCGGTATGAACTTTGAACTTCTACAATTTGTAGGGATCTCTCTATTATGTGAATATGCTCATAGTATTCGGTCCTTTCACCTTTATAAAAAAAGCATCACATAAAAGTTGTACCATTTTGGGTTCTTTTCACTTATAGTATGTAGTGGAGGGATCGAACAGATGAAAATAGCTCTTTTCGGTGCTCATGGACGTGTAGGACAAGCATTTCTTCGTTTCGTTCAAGTAGATGATCGTTACATAGTTCGTTCATTGATTCGGACAAACCGAGAAGAAATGCTTGCGGGTATGTTTCAAGTCACCGGCAATTCAAGAAATCGAGAAGATGTGCTTGAGACGATCAAAGGAGCAGATATTGTTGTGAGCTGTCTATCAACAGATGGTGATGATACATTATCTGTTTCAATGGAGCATATCGTACAAGCCATGAAGCAATCAAATACTTCAAGAATTATTACAATTGGTACGGCAGGTATTTTAAAGGCAAGGCAGCAGCCGGAACTTTACCGTTTTGAAACAAATGAATCAAGGCGGACTACTTCCCGAGCAGCTAAAGAGCATGCCAAAGCGTTTGAAATCCTTCAATCGACTGATCTAGATTGGACCATTATTTGTCCAACCTATTTACCAGATGGAGATGTGACACGGTCATATCGCTATGAAAAAGATTTTCTCCCTATAGATGGAAAGAAAATTTCAGTTGAAGATACCGCACACTTTTTATATCAGCAGTTAAATTCGAAGGAATTTGTACATCAACGCGTCGGCATTGCCTACTGATGATGCAGCTCATGTAAACGATATAACTAGTAAAGGTCGAGGTCAAAAACGAATCCTCGACTTTTTATGCAAATAAAAAGAGCCTCATTCAAAGTGAATAGGCTCTTTTTTGTTATTCATCAGCTGTTTGCAACAGCACCCTTTTGCAGTTCGTACATTTGCGCATACAGCCCTTCTTGCTGCATGAGTTGATCATGACTGCCTCGTTCGACAATTTCACCTTTTTCTAATACCAAAATCATATCGGCTTTCTTAATGGTGGATAATCGGTGAGCAATGACAAAAGTCGTTCGTCCTTCTTTGACGACATCAAGCGCCCGCTGAATGATCGCTTCTGTTTCTGTATCAATGTTTGCAGTGGCTTCATCTAAAATTAAGATCGCTGGATCGTACGCTAATGCACGGGCAAATGAGATTAACTGACGTTCCCCTGAGGAAAGAGTACTTCCCTTTTCAACGACTGGTTCATCAAATCCTTCTGGCAGGTGCTTCAATAACTCTACTGCGCCTACTTGCTTTAATGATGATTCAATCGTTTCTCTTTTAATGTCTTCATTTCCTAAACTGACATTGGATGCAATCGTTCCGGAAAATAAATACGGGTCTTGAAGCACAATGCCCATTTGTTTGCGCAACGTTTGGCGTGACTGGTGATAAATGCTTTCCCCATCTATGAGAATGTCTCCTTGCTGAATGTCATAAAAACGCAGCAGCAAGTTCATGATCGAGCTTTTCCCAGAACCGGTATGCCCCACAAGTGCAACCGTCTGGCCTTTTTTGGCCTCGAACGTAATGTTCTTTAATACATTATTTCCTTCATTATAAGCAAAGGTGACATCTTGGAACTGAACGTGTCCCTCCATTTTCTTTTGAACAGGTTCTTCCACTGTTGTTCCTGGCTCATCTAATAATCGGAAAACCCTTTCCGATGAAACCCTTGCTAATTCCAATCTCGAGAATTGGTTCACAATGCCTGTAATCGGCTGAAATAATCGATTTAAATAATCGACAAACGCATAGAGCACACCAATTGACACAATGCCCGTCGCACTTAAGGACGCACCGCCAAAATACCAAATGAGTGCCACATATGCTAAATTCCGAAGCAGGTTAACCAAGTTATGCGACAGAAGTGAATTTAAATGCAGCATCTTTCGCTGATATCGAAAGTGATTGTTGTTCAGCTCATCAAATTCCTCTTTCGTCACTTTTTCATGACGAAACGCTTGAATAATGGTCATCCCTTGAATGGCTTCATTTAGCTTGGCATTGATGTCACTAATGATCGAACGAATGCGGTGGTTGTACACTGATGCAAACTTTCTGTAGGTCATTGACCATAGGAAAATAATCGGTACCGCCACCAAACAAATGAGTGCCAGCTTCACATTTAATAAAAACATGGCAATATAAATTCCAATCATGTAAATAGCACTCGTCACGAAATTAGCGAGGACTGTCACATATAAATCACGAATGGTTTCTGTGTCATTGGTAATCCTCGCTACGACCTTTCCAGCCGGTAAATTATCAAAATACCGGATAGGCAGCGTTTGAATATGCTCAAATACATCAACCCTCATTTTTTGAATAATTCGATTGGCTATCCGCTGTAGCAGATAATGCTGCGCATACTGAAAGAAAATCGCAATGACGAGAAGCCCTAGATAAAATAGAACAAGCTGCACCAAACCACTGATTTCCGGCTCATAAAAAGAGAAAATTTCCTCTTTTGATAAACGCTGTACTTCATATGTCTCGCGCTCGTTCCCATTTTCAATGGTAAGCTGATCTCCGGATATCTTTCGGTTTCCATCAAAACGAATCGGCTCATTTACAAAATAGTAACCGAATCCGACTTGCACCACATTGATTTGTTTTCCGGATTTCATACCACTGTCTAATCGATCGCTTCGTATATAGTTATTTCCCTGGTAATAAACGGTTTTGTCTGTTTTTTCATTGACTTCGACATACGGTTTTTCTACACCTAAAATATGATCATCAATCATTTTCTTCCCAATAAATGGTCCTGTCAGTTCAGCACCTACTGCAATGATGAGAAAGATCAAGGCAACAGACAGTACTTTCTTATAAAGGAGTGCGTAGGCAAGGAGTCTTCTTCCTGTTGTCATGCCTCATCCCCTCCTTCCAGCTGGTTTGTCAGCTGCTGACGCAAAAATTGTTCTTTGTACCACCCATCTTGCTGAATGAGCTCTTCGTGGGTGCCCTTTTGGACTATGCATCCTTCTTCCATGACAAGTATGAGATCCGCATGCTCAACAGCTGATAGACGATGAGTCGTAATAAACGTCGTTTTCCCATGACGATTTTGCCTTAAATTTTCTAAAATAGCGGTTTCTGTTTTTGCATCTACCGCAGAAAGCGAGTCATCCAGTATTAAAATGTCGGGGTCTATTAATAAAGCGCGTGCAATGGAAATTCGCTGCTTTTGTCCACCTGACAGTGCCACACCTTTTTCCCCCACCATGGTTTCGAGACCCTCTGGCAAAAGACGTAAATCTTTTTCAAAGTAAGCATCTTTGATCGCTTGTGCTAATTCATTTTGTTTTGCGTCCCGAAGACCAAAGCGCATATTCTCTTCTACACTTTTTGAAAAAAGGATATGATCCTGCGGTACGTATCCGATCCATCGAAATAGCTGATCCAATTCGATCTCTTGGATTGGGACTCCTGATAGCAGGATTTGACCATCACCTGTTGGATACTGGCGTAGAAGCTGTTTTACGATAGTCGTTTTACCGCTTCCTGTTTTGCCTGTAATTCCGATTGTCTGCCCTTTTCGAACCGTAAAGGACACATCAATTAAATTATCTTTAGGGGAAGTTGGATACCTGAATGTCACGTGATCAAACTGAATATCGCCAGGCTCTTGTAACGTTTTTGGCTGAGAAGCGTCTGTGACATCCGGCTTGTAGCTGAGTGTATGATTCAACCGGTCTAACGACGCATTTCCCCTTTGCATAATATTAATCAATTCGCCTATCGCAAACATTGGCCAGATCATCATTCCAAGATAGACGTTAAATGCGACAAGCTCACCAATGGTTAAATCACTTTGGAACACAAGATAGGCTCCGTAGCCGATTCCAATTAAGTAGCTGACACCGACAAGTAATTTCACTGTCGGCTCAAACAATGAATCAATGATCGCCACTCTCATATTTTTTTGAAATACATCATCTGTCATTTGGCGAAAGCGTTCGACATCTTGTTTCTCCTGTACAAAAGACCGAATAACCCGGACACCTGCGACTGATTCAAGGACGCGATCGTTCATATCACCAAATGCATCTTGAGCAACTGTAAAGCGATCATGAATCTTGCTGCCATAATACGCAATCAAGAGCGCCATCAGCGGCATAGGGATGATCGCCATTAAGGTTAATTTCCAGCTAATCGTCAGCCCCATCGTAAAGAAGATCATCAGCATATAAGCAGTGGAATCAACCAATGTCAGAACGCCAAAACCTGTCGTTAAAGCCACAGCATTTAAATCGTTTGTACCTAATGCCATTAAATTACCGGTTTTTTTCTTTTCATAAAAGGTGGGTGTCATCTTAAGTAAGTGACGCATGAGCTTCCCGCGCATCACACGCTCCATGACATTTGCGCCGCCAAATAACTGATACATCCAAAAATATGTCAGCGTATAGACGACGACACCTAGCAAGCAAAAAATGGTTACATAAAACACAATACTGGATGTTGTAAATTGACCAGAACGAATGTCATCAACTGCCTGCCCAAGATATCTTGGCGGCAGCATTTCAAGCACATTCACAATGAGCAGAAGCGTAATGGCGATCGTATAACGCCTCCACTCTTGTTTGAAGAACCAGCCTAATTTCGCAAATACTGAAAACATGTTTGTCTCTCCTTTTAAAGCTAGCCGCTTTCTAGATTTTCCTGGCTGTCACCTTGTTTCGTTTTTTTGGTTTTTGTCATTTGTCTTGCTTTTGGCATGTTCACATGCTTTCACTCCTCTTCATTTACTTGTTGATCTCCATCCCTTTATTTCGAAATGCGAAATGAATACAACAAAAAAAGAGGCAACCAGCTGTCTGGTACGCCTCTTTTAGTCATGTAAAAAGGCGCATGTTGACAAATACGCAACATACGCCTTGATTCATCCGATCAATTGGAACATACGAGTCCCTTTTCAATGACCAATGAAGGTGTAATTGTCACGTGAATCAACCCATTCATGCAGTTTGATTTCATTCTTCCAATGTTGCACATGACATTTCCTCCTTTTGGCTCTTGAATCTTTTTTTATCTTATAGCGGCTGTCACCATTTTGTCAATAAATATTTTTCAATAAATGAAATTTTCTAACAAAAAGTTCACCGCCTTCATGTGTATCTTTTTCAGATAACGGGTATACCATGAGTGTAAAGACTCCTTTTGAAAGGAATGAGGACATTGTTTCAAGCTGATCGGATGGTCGTTGCGTTTGATGGACATGAAGACAGTAAGAAAGCATTAAAAAAGGCAATCGCTCTAGCCAAAACCTTGAATGCCAAGCTGACTGTTGCCTATGCACATGATGGCAAATCAAGCAGACAGGTGTTTGATGCACCACGCCCAATGACTGGCGGAGCTTATATCGGCGGCGGCATGGCAGACCTTCAAACACCCCCTGTGTATGTACCTCATGATGAACAGCAAAGTCCCTTGATTTTTGAAGATCATACAGAAGAGGTCGTTGCAGAAGCAAGAATGCTTTTAAATGAGGAGCAGTTTGAAGCTGCCATTGAAATTGTTGAGGGGGAACCAGCGGAAGCGATTATCGAATATGCTGAAGACATATCAGCAGACCTCATCGTCATGGGAGCACGTGACCAAAGCAGATTGAAAAAAATGCTCTTTGGCAGTGTAAGTGAAAAGTTATCATCAAAATCAGATATACCTGTGCTTATTGTAAAATAAAAGAATCACAAAAGGCTGTAAACATTGGTTTACAGCCTCTCTTTATTTATGAAGAAATAGATGCTTCACTTTCATGTTTAATTTTTTGCTGGAAGCCTTCCTGTACACGCTTTGTCAACTCTCCTGGAACGCCTTCCCCTACTGGCTGGCCATCAATTTCAACAATCGGAATGACTTCAGCCGTCGTCGAGCTGATGAAGATTTCCTGCGCGCGCAGCAGCTCTTCTTTACTTATACGAGTTTCTTCAACACTGCATCCCTCTTCTTCACATACCTCAAGAAGCTTTCTACGGGTAATACCGTTTAGAATAAGATTGTTTGCTGGATGTGTGCGAATCACGCCATCAATGACGGCATATACATTCGAGGAGGTTCCCTCAGTCACAAAACCATCTCTAATGAGAATGGCTTCAAATGCACCAGCTTCAGATGCCTTCTGCTTTTCCATGACGTTATATAAGAGATTTAAGCTTTTAATATCACATCTTAACCAGCGAAGGTCCTCAGATAATATGGCCTTTGCACCAGCTGTCTGCTCATGAACAGGCTTTTTCACCTGGAACGTATATGCTGTGATTTGAGGAGTGAGAGAATCGCCATATTGATGTTTACGAGGTGCGACGCCCCGCGTGACTTGAATATACACACCTCCATCTGTTAATTGGTTGTGGGCGACGAGCTGTTTTAACTTTTCTTCCATATCTGATACTGCCCCTTGAAGATGAATGCCGATTTCTTTTGCACTCTTGAACAGACGCTCTGTATGCTCTTTTAATGTAAACAAAGTCCCATTGTATACACGGATGACCTCATAGACGCCGTCACCAAATTGATAGCCTCTGTCTTCAATATCAACATGTGCATCCTTTTTTTCAATGAAATCGCCATTATACAATACTTTCATACGGAATCTCCCCTTCGCTTCGCATTAATGGTTGAGTCTGATGCTATCTTAGCGGATAAATGAGTACGTTTCAATGATTATTCAGAATTATTTCACATCATGATAAATGGTCAACTTTCTATTGTAACAAACATAGACTCATAACCAAAAAGATTCCAATTTTTTAGCATCTTCTATATTCATAGGCTCTTTTTTCCTGTATACTTAATCCATATGAGCACGACAAAAAACAGCGAAAAAAGACAGAATCTACTACATGATTCGACACAAATTTTTGATTTATTGGAGCGATTGTAATGCAACGGGTTACGAAAAAACAGACACCTTCAAACACGATGCTGCTCTCAAAAGCGATTGGTTTAGTGATTCTGTCACTGATCCTCTTTTTTATATGGGATATATCTAAAACCAATATGCAGGCAGCAGATCAGCCGGCTAAAATGTCTGCGAGCAGTCAATTCCGAAACACAAGCACAAGTCTGAAAGCAAAAGATGATTCTACGAAAACATTAGATGCACATTTTAAGATCAACCCAAACAAACATGTAACGGATCAAACGATCTTTTTAACCTTTGATGATGGTCCGTCAGCGACATCAAATCAGCTTTTAGATGTGCTCAAAGCGCATCAAGTAAAGGCCACATTCTTTATGCTTGGGCCGCAGATTAAGGAACACCCGGCAGCTGTGAAAAGACTTCATCAAGAAGGTCATCAGTTAGGGCTTCATGGTATCACACATGATGTGAAACGCTTTTATCAAAAAAGTGATTCTCCCGTCAATGAGATGAAGGAAGATCAGCGCATTTTGGCTTCTGTCACAGGTGAGTATACACATCTTGTGAGAACACCTTATGGCAGCGCCCCAAATTTAACGGATCAGCAAAAGGCACGTTTAAAACAAAAAGGCTTTGTATACTGGGATTGGACAATTGACAGTCTTGACTGGAAATATAAAAGCTCAAAATATGTACCAGAGGTATTAAATCAGCTGCAAGTGCTTGAGACAAAACATCCAAAAGAACCAAAAATCATCTTAATGCACGATCAGCCAGCGACAGCAAAATACTTAAACAGTTTAATCACACAGCTAAAAGCGAAGGGCTATACATTTGAAGTCCTTGATGAATCGATGAAGCCGCTGCAACAATAAAGAAAGACCCCGCACCTTTTTTGGATGCGGGGTCTTTGATGATTTATAAAGCTTTCACGAGATCGCCAATTCGCTCATGAAAGACAAGATCAAACAGTGGATCGTATTCTGTTTCACTCAAATTCATCATCACCTTGAAGATGGAAGGATTTTGAGCGGCATCTTCTGGAATATATCTTGCTGGCGCCACTTCTAGGGAAGTCCCCATGACGAGCAGAAGGTCCGCTCGCTGAAGTGATTTCTCTACTTGATCAAAATGTTTAACCCTGTCTCCAAAAAGGACAACATCTGTTTTCAGCACACGCCCACATGTCCGTCCGTCTGAGGAAACCTTTAGACATACAGGCACTTCTTCTTGTAATAAATAAGGCAGTTCATATGTCGCTTGGCACGATGGGCAAGTAGCTGTTTGAATGGAGCCGTGGAGTTCATATACATGCTGGCTTCCTGCTTTTTTATGCAGGCCATCAATATTTTGGGTGAAAATATCCACATGTTTTCCTTGTTTCTCAAGGCTGGCTAAAAAGGTATGTCCACTATTGGGCTCGTACTCTCCGCTCATTTTCATCTGAAACAATTCCTTGAATTTCGGCCAGAAATGCTGAGGGTTTGATAAAAAGTAGGACCGGCTCATCGCCTTCATGCGGGCGGTGTCTTCAGTCCATAAGCCGCCCGTTGATCTAAAATCGGGGATACCCGATTCTGTGCTCATACCCGCACCTGAAAGTACCATAATATGTGAAGCCTGCATTAATTTCTCTCTTAGCGCTGCCACCTTTGTTTGATCCACTCACCATTCCTCCTTTATTCACCCAGCTGTTTTTCGCCTTTTTGTTTCATATAAATGGTCTGTCCAGGGAAGGCAAATTCTACACCTTCTTGATGGAAGATATCCATGATACGGTAGTTAATGTCCTGTTTAATATCAAGGTTTTCAGCCCAGGCCGTCGTGTTTGTGTAAAAGTTGAAAAATAAATTCAAATAACTGTCCGCCAGTACATCGAGATTTACCATGATCGTCTCCTTGTGCACCCCATCATGTTCATAAAGCATTTGTTTGAGACGTTTGATGCATCGGTCAAGATTTTCCTTTGGTGTATTATAGGATACACGTACGGAAAACGTAATTTGGCGTTTATTCATTCTCGTCCAGTTCGTGATAGGTTCCTTTGAAAGCGTAGAATTCGGAACTGTCACGACAGCTTCAGCAGGTGTTCTAAACTTTGTACTTCGAAATGTAATGTCCTCGACAGTCCCAAGAACACTAGGCGTCTCCACAAAGTCGCCCATTGTAAAAGGCTTCTCTGTAATGATGACGATTCCTCCAAAAAAGTTCGCCACCGTATCCTGTGCAGCAAGCGCAAAGGCTAGACCACCTAGACCAAGACCTGCCACAAGTCCATTTACATCATAATTAAATTCTTGTGCAATGACACTAATACTTAGTGCAATGATAATGAAGCGAAGTACCTTTGATAAAAACGGCGCTAAAATATCATCCATTTCCAATTCAAATTTAGAATTTACTTTTTGAAATAAGAAAGAAGAAGCTGCGGTTAAATTACAAAGCCCCCATGTCAGCATCAATATAATGGAGGATCTATATAATTTGACGATGACATCCATATGATGCTCAAAGTATGGTGCCTGTCTTAACGCAAAATATAACCCAAGTGCGACAAAAAACAGTCTGGCTGGCTTTTCGAAAGCCACAACAATTTGGTTAATGACCTCCGTTTTAGACCGATTGGTCAGCCTAAAGAGAAGATGAAATAAGTACTTCGTAAATACTTTCCGAAGCAATAAAAAAAGCAATAAAATACAAAGGCTAATACCGATTTGGATCGCAACATCTACTGTAAAATATGTATCCATCCATTTTTGTGTAAACATGTTTGTCTCTCTCCTTTAAAACAATCCTCTCTAGTTTATAATATAACCTTCGTTTATGTCCTCTCATAAATGTCTGACCTCTATATAAAAAGCCTCGGGACCAGTCCCGAGGCATGATGTTCAATTATGAAATTTTGGCTAGAGACATATCGACGGGCAGCAAACTACTTTTTCTTCTGAGCCTGATCAAGGAGAGTCGCTTTAAACATTTCAGCATCCGTTTCGGCCTTAATACGTTCTTCCACTCTAATTCTCCCTTTACCCAATCATCTCGCCTCCTTTTCATCATTATAAAACATCAGAATTTTCAGTCAACATGACGAAAGCACTAATATTTTGGCGAACGCTGACGATTTGGACAAAATTGATCGAAGAAAAATTGATGTACTTCAGATTTACTCAATCATGGCTTGGGATATTCCTGCAACTTTTCACATTTGAAGCATCATACTTTCTTGGCAATGCGATTCACCATTACATACAGCTCTTCTTCCCTCCATATAGTAAAGAAGGAAAAACGGTAAAGCATTTGATATGATAAGACCAGAACTTATGTCAGGGAGCTGGAGCATGTGTATATTATTGCGCATAGAGGATCATCAAGCGCTGCCCCAGAAAATACAATTGCCGCGTTTGATTTAGCTGTTCAGCAGGGTGCAGATTATATTGAATTAGATGTACAGCTCACATTGGATCAGCACGTCGTCGTGATCCATGATGATACAGTTGACCGAACGACGAACGGAAACGGTTTAGTCAAAAGCTATACACTTGATCAGCTGAAAAAACTTGACGCAGGAAGCTGGTTTGACCAGCAGTACACGAATGAACGAATTCCAACATTACAAGAAGTTCTTGAGAGATACAGCCAGCGGATCGGGATATTGATCGAGATCAAACACCCAAAACGGCAGATAGGAATTGAAAAGGCAGTTGTCGACATCATCAATCGGTTTGCCTATTCTCGTCATATCATGATTCAATCTTTTGATGATCATGCACTTCAAAGAATCAAAGCTTTCGCCCCTTCTCTTCGAACAGCTTTGATTATAAAGCCTACTGCATTTAAACTGGCGAAAAGAAAGTTAACTGCATACAGCTCGTTTGCTGATTGTCTTAATATGAAGAAAACGATGATCAACAGATGGTGGATAGACCGCATCCACTCATTCGGGATGGATGTGTTTATATGGACTGTGAAAGACCAAAAAACAGCCGATCGGATCAAAAAATATCCCGTTGATGGAGTGGTGACGGATCACCCGCCATTTTTTCTAAAGGAGAAATGATGTAAATGAAAGCGTATCTTGCTGTATTTATAGGCGGACTGCTTGGGACACTTTGCAGATATGAACTAAGCCAATCGATTGTCAGCCAAACATTCCCTTATGCAACGCTAATCGAAAACGTAACAGGCAGTCTGCTTCTTGGTTTTTCAACAGGATATTTTATGTTCCAGAAGGGAAAAAAATATCTTGCCGCTTTGATCGGAACAGGATTTTGCGGAGGTTTTACGACAATGTCCACTTTTTCTAAAGAAACGGTTCTTTTATTACAGACTGGGCAATTCACCTCAAGTGTGATCTACATCCTGCTCTCAGTCATTGCCGGAGTAGCCGCTGCCTTATGTGGACTGATGCTTGCTCAGCGGCTCTTTCATCAAAATAAGCAGCAGAGAGGAGGCAGATAAATGATCGTTTTATATACAGCTGTTGCCGGCGGGATTGGCAGCGCCCTTCGTTTTTTCATTAGCCAATCGATACAGAAAACCAAGTCTCATGCTCGTTTCCCGTATAGTATTATTCTCATCAATTTATTAGGTGCTGCCGGTTTAGGTATACTGACAGGTGCCGTGACTGCCAATCATCCGCTGCTTGTGATCATTGGAACGGGTTTTTTCGGTGGCTTCACAACATTCTCTACGTTTAGTGTAGAGTCTGCGACCATGCTGCAACAGCGGCAAATCGGAAAACTTGCTGTCTACTTATTGATGACAATCATCGGGTCTTTCTGTCTCTTTGCTGCGAGCTATCAAATAGGACATCACCTTTTTTAAATATTGGTAATGGCGGCTAAGCTGATGAGCAGTTGATCCATGAGCTGGCGCTTCATTAAAAAGAGTGTTTTTTCACTGTAGCCGATTTCCATCGCACATTTGGCCATCCGCCAATCTCGAAAATATTTGTAATCGATGAGCTGCTGCTCTATTTCATCCAGCTCTTTTAATGCTGTTTCAATACATGCAACGATGAGTTCATACTGATTTTTTTGCTCTTCTAACTTCTTCCGTGTCATGTGATCCAGATGATGCGGACTTCTTTTTTCAAGCTGTCTTTCGATATTTAAAATCGCTGCCTGGTAATTTTTGAAATTCTTTAAATGGAACTCAATTCGTTTCATTGAGGTTTTTTTCTCTGTGATACTTGCTGTTTCATACCAAAGCATGTCCATCCCCCTCTATCGAACGTTTGTTCTTATTATAACCCGAACGCACATTCGTAAAAAGAGACTAAATACCTAAAAAAACCTTGAGCTTATTTTTCGCTCAAGGTCATTTCATTTACTAACAGCGGCTCTTTTATATCAAGCCCAGTGCGTGCATTTCCTTTTTCTGATGATGTGACGCCTTTCTTCAGATCGATCTTTTTCACATAGCGTCCATCCATCTCCAAGACCTTCATCCGAATATCATCAAGATAAATGGATTGTCCTTCTCGGATATCAATATTCTCTTTTAAGATTAACCCGCCTATTGTATCAATTTCTTCATCATGATATGACATTTCGATCAAATCTTGCACTTCATCTAATCTTACTTTGCCATCTAAAACATAATGATGATCGGCTCTTTTTTGAATAACCGGCTGCTCATCTTCATCGAATTCATCTCGAATATCTCCAACAATCTCTTCTAAAATATCTTCTGTTGTGACAAGTCCAGACGTTCCGCCATATTCGTCGGTTAAAATCGCCAAATGCATTCTATCGCGCTGCATCTTGACGAGAAGCTCCTGAATAGGAATCGTGTCAATGACCTCAATCACTGGATATATATAATCTTGAATCTTCAGTTGATCTTTTTCTCCTTGATACACAAGATCTGCAAAGAGCTGCTTTTTGTTCAGCATGCCGATGACATGGTCTTTATCCCCTGAAAACACGGGAAAGCGTGTATACTTTTCCTGCGTCATGATGGAGAGGATATCATCTAGCGGCATATCTTCTGGAATTGCACAAATTTCTCTCCGCGGTACCATGATCTCTCTGGCAATTCGATTATCAAAGTCGAAAATCTTGTTCATATAATTATATTCTGATGGGTTGATTTCCCCATTTTTTAAGCTCTCAGATAATAAAATCTTCAATTCCTCTTCAGAATGGGAATGTTCTTTTTCAGACCCCATATCGATGCCCATCATTTTGGTTAGAACACGGGCTGACCCGTTTAACACATAAATGAAAGGGAACATCAGGATATAAAATGCATGCAGCGGGCCTGACAGCCAGAGCGTCATTTTTTCCGCCTTTTGAATCGCAAGCGTTTTTGGTGCAAGCTCACCGACAACTACATGCAAAAAGGTAATAATAGAGAACGCAAGTGTTGCTGAGATCAGGCTGATTGCTGAATCAGGAATGTTTGTCAAACCGAAACCTCGAACCAAAAGTTCTTTTACAGCCGGCTTACCAATCCACCCTAAACCAAGGGATGTCACTGTAATACCGAGCTGACAGGCTGACAAATATTCATCTAGCCTTGATGTCACCTTTTTCGCCACGATGGCCTTTTTGGACCCTTCGGCAACAAGTTGATTAATTCTTGAACTTCTCACCTTTACTATGGCAAATTCAGATGCAACAAAGAAAGCTGTTAAAGCAATCAAAACACCGACTATACTCAGATTAACAATATCGTCCATTTAACCTTGCTCTTTCTTAGAAGAACAAGGAGTCACCTCCTGATTGATGATGTTATATTTTGCAAAACGGTTAACTGATTAAATAAGACTACATTGAGGGCCCCACTTAACCACCTCCGGTTCACGTATAAATCCGCTTCTCTACATATATATGAAACGGTATTCATTTTATCTTACCATAAATAATCTGAAAATTCCTGTATCACTATGTTAAATTTGACAGGACAATCTAGACTGAGAAATCCCTCTCTAATGTTCATATCGGCAGGAAATATGAACAATTAACTTGTATTTCAGACTCGAATTATATTAAACTATTTTCATAAACTATAACGTGACGGTTAGGAGGAGATGTTCAGATGGGGCTGAGAAAAAGTATCGTATTGGTGAACTAGCACAGATTGCACAGGTGACGAAACGAACTGTAGATTATTATACAAATCTAGGTTTGCTTGCGCCTGTTAGATCTTGCTCAAATTATCGTTATTACGATGAACATGCTTTAAAACGATTACAATTAATCGTTCTTTGCAAACAGCAGAGATTGGCTCTTTCTGACATCAAATCCAGATTAGATGAACAATTCCCTTCTCAAAAGGAAGATCCTGATGAACTTGTCCATTTAACCTCTGATATCGATCGGATGAACGAGCATATGGACCGCATTTTGGTACGTTGTAAGCAGCTTCAGCCAGAACAACGAGAAAAATTAAAAGAGCAGCTTACACCTGAAAAGATGACGGCTGTCCAATCATTTTTACTGCTGTTAAGTTAAAATTTTTACTAAACAGGAGGTGTTACCTTCGTTCTCAAAGTCAGAACGAAGGCCTTAATTGGACATAGTTAATTTACTTATAGTTGCTTTGCTTATAGCTTTAACCGCATTTTTCGTAGCATCAGAGTTTGCGATCATTCGCTTAAGAAGCTCAAGAATTGATCAGTTAATCGCAGAAGGTAATAAAACAGCAGTTGCTGTCAAGCATGTCACGACTCACCTTGATGAGTATCTGTCGGCCTGTCAGCTCGGTATTACCATTACCGCCCTTGGTATTGGTTGGTTAGGGGAAGAAACAATTGCGCACATGCTTGCTCCACTATTTGTAGAGCTGTCCATTCCTCAATCAGCTAGTTCTATTGTCACTTTTATTATTGCGTTTAGTATTATGACGTTTTTACACGTTGTGGTTGGAGAACTTGCACCAAAAACACTCGCCATTCAAAAGGCGGAGCAAGTATCTCTTCTTTTTGCTAGACCGCTCATGATTTTTTACAAAGTGATGTTCCCGTTTATCTGGGTATTAAATGGATCTGCTCGTTTGTTAACAAAAGCGTTCGGTCTTCAGCAAGTTTCTGAGCATGACATGGCGCACTCTGAAGAAGAATTGCGGATTATTTTATCAGAGAGCTATAAAAGCGGCGAAATTAACCAGTCTGAATTCAAATATGTAAATAAAATTTTTGAATTTGATGACCGTCTGGCGAAAGAAATTATGATTCCTCGTACTGAAGTTGTCAGCTTCCCTCATGATATTACCATTGAGGAAATGCTGAAGGTGACCAAGGTAGAGAAATATACACGTTATCCAATTGAAGATGGCGATAAAGATAATATGATTGGTGTTCTAAACATTAAAGAGGTTCTCACTGCCTGCATTAGCGGTGAGTGTTCTACAAGTGATACAATCGAAAAGTTTGTCAACCCGATTATTCATGTGATTGAAACAGTTCCTGTACATGATTTATTGCTCAAAATGCAGCGTGAACGTGTACACATGGCGATTTTATCAGATGAATACGGCGGTACAGCAGGTCTTGTGACTGTAGAAGACATTCTTGAAGAAATCGTCGGTGAAATTCGTGATGAATTCGATATTGATGAAATCAACGAAGTTCGTAAACTTGGAGAAGACCATTACATCTTTGATGGAAAGGTTCTAGTTGACCAAGTCAACCTGCTCTTAGGTACGCAGCTTGATAACGAAGAGGTCGATACGATCGGCGGATGGTTCCTTACACAGAAATATGAAGTTGAGAAAAATGACACCATTCGTGAACAAGGCTATGAATTTATCATTAATGAAGTCGATGGACACCATGTGGTATATATCGAAGTCAAAAAGTTAAATGAACAATTAGCAGAAGCCGCTGAAGAAGGCGCTTCTTAAGAAAAAAAACGACCCTTGCCAAAGCAAGCGGTCGTTTTTCTTATGCCTTTTCCATTAATTGAGCTTCAAGTTCTTTAATTCTCGTGTTTAATACTTCCGTCATGGCACCTAACCGTTCTTTTGGCGGCAGATGCTCAAATTCTGACTGCTCAATCGGTTCACCGATAATTAAGCGCATTTTCCCCTTTTTGAAAAGACTTTTCGCATTGGACGGTCCTTTGTACGCTGCTGGAACGATTGGCGCTTTACCGAGCTGGGCAATGGTGACCGCACCTCTTTTTAAAGGTACATCCTCTGTTGTACGTGTTCCGCTTGGAAAAATCCCAACGATCTTCCCCTCTTTTAATAATTTAATGGGCGTTTTAATACTGCTTGGCCCAGGATTCTCTCGATCAACTGGAAAGGCATGAATCTTCTTTAAAAATCCACCGATCCATTTATTTGCAAACAATTCTTTTTTCGACATGTAGTGGATCTCAAACGGAAGAATCCCTGCGCCTAATGCAAGAACATCCACAAAACCCTCATGTGTACATGCAATGACAAACCCCCGATCCGTTGGCAGATTCTCTTTTTGATATACTTTGATTCCGCCTCGGAGAGAAAATAATACTTTGATGGTATAGCCTGAAAATTTATACATAGTGCACTTCCTTTGTTTGAAGAATGAAGGATTTGTTTCTATTATAACAAATTTTTTATTACCTGGTACTAAAAATTTCATGAAACAGCCAAACCATCACATCATTTTTCGTTAAGAATCACCGGTCTTTCTGTATCCAGGTCCATGGTTTTAGGAGAGAATAGAAGAGGAATTGTGTCCAAAATTGTCGTTTTTTAAGGTTTTTTCCTGATTTGTTCTATTGAAAATGCTTTATAAATGGCGTAAATTTCGCTATGATAAGGAGAAATGATTTTGATTCGGCGAAAGAGATAAGTAATGTACGGTATTGAGAAGTTTCGTGCAACTTTATGCCTTTCTTATGCGTGTATAACATAGAGGGGAGAAAAATCAGTGACGATCGATGAAATTTATCAAATGTATATGAACGATGTTTACAGGTTTCTGCTCTCCATGACAAAAGACAAACATTTGGCAGAAGACTTATTGCAGGAAACCTTTATGCGTGCTTATATACATATTCATTCCTACGACCATAGCAAAGTGAAACCTTGGTTATTTCAGGTGGCACGAAATGCTTTTATTGATTATGTCAGGAAACATAAAAAAGAAGTGACCATATCGGATGATCTAATTGGCGGCCTTTTACAAACGTCTGTACAAAGCCCTGCTGAACAGGTTGAAATAAAAGAAGTCCTCAACATGTATTTAGAGCAGCTTCCAGATAACTACAAGGAAGCGTTGACATTGTATTATTTAAAAGAACTGAATTACAAGGAAGCATCCAAGGTCATGAATATTACTGAAGCAAATTTTAAAAGTGTTTTATTTCGTGCAAGGCAGCGCCTAAAAGCACTTTACAACAGAGGTGTTAATGATGAATGAAGAGTTTAACAAGCGATGGGAACAATATAATAATGGTGAGATGAACGAGGAAGAAATGATGGCGTTTGAAGAAGAACTTGAAGAAAACGAAAAACGCTTAAGTCAGGAACTGAACGACTCGGATTGGACAGATTTTTCCATCAGTCCTGAAAAGCAAAAAGCCATCTTACAATACGGAAAAAGAAAGTCTTATTTACGGATTTCCGTGCTTGCTGTCATATCGACACTCATTATTTTACCGCTTTGTACATTAGGAAGTTATCTATACTACGGTGTGGGCGGAGCAGAGAGCAAAGGGAATCACTTCATGGAAACAGCCGCTGTCACCGTCGCTTTGACGAAACCAAACGTGGCGATTGATATGAAGGATTTAAAAGGCCAAGTCAAGCTTTTTGGGATGAACACCGAATTGAAGCTGCAAAAACAAATTGGCAATAAAACAGAAGCCATTGGCAGTGAACAAATCGAGATGTTTTTCGATAAATTAAAGCAGCCTACCATCTCTTATTATGGTGACAGCGCACGCGATACGGAGGATTTCTTTACCCATCCTTCGGCGCAGCCAGATGCATCAAAAAAACAAACACTCACTACTTTAGACAAGCTTCCTGAAGGAACAGTCAGTGAAGTGTATGTATCCTATGACAAAGCTTATACACCAAAGGACGTTTATTCCTTTGCTAAAAAATATGATATGAAAGTGCTCTGGAATGCGATTAAAACAGAGGATTCATTAAGCGGGAATCAGCGGCCAATCGGCTTCCCTGGGAAAGACTCTGAATTCTTAAAAGAGCTTCAGCACACATCAAAAACAGAGGTAGATCAATTTAAAGATGCCCTTGCTTATGTCGATCAGCACCCAACCTGGGCAAAAACGATCTCTGGCAGACCTGAACTGGATCTGTCAAACCGAATACGCTATATCAACCAAAATGGTGTCACGATTTATGGCTCTGTGATCACAGGTCCTTCGAAAGAAATCGAGAAATTTGTGAAGACAAAACGCATTAAAACGGCAAAAGTGAGCGAGGTGGAATTATGGAATTGGTAAGAATTTTTAAAGAGCATAATGTATTTGGCTGGATTTCCGTCGGTACAGCGATATTATCCCTGCTCATGCTGAACCTCGCCATTATCAGCAACGTGACATTTTATTCTTTTCAGATGCTTCCTTTTGCAATGGCCGCAGTTCCATTTGGCATTATTGAACTGTTCATTAAAAAAGGCCGTACGGGCCCAGGGTTCCTTGGTGTCGTACTGAATATCTTTGTTATTGTTTGTGTCTACACCATCGTATCGATCGATGTCGATCTTCAATTAGGTTTTTAAATCTCATTAGATGAATAGCCAGTGTTACTTGACTAACGCCAAGCAGCACTGGCTTTTTGGTATTTTCTTAAATATACCCAACGGTAAGTCTACAGCGCAAATAAAAAAAGACTGCTTCATAAGCAGTCTCTTAGAATAAATTAGTTCACAAATGTTTTCGCTCCAAGGTAAATCGGCTTCCAGTAGCTTGAATTCATATTACTGATCGTCACACCATCAGAAGCAGCATGAATAAACTTGTTGTTCCCAATGTAGACACCCATGTGAGATGGACCCGATTTATATGTTGTAAAGAACACAAAATCGCCAACCTTTGGTGTTGATACGCTTTTCATTGATCCCCAGAAACCTTCAGTTGTTTGTCTTGAAATCTTTTTTTGTTTGTTAATGATATACCACATAAACCCGCTGCAATCAAAACCCTTTGGTGTCGTTCCACCCCATCTATATGGTGTGCCATTGTGCGCTTTAGCATCTGCTACAAGCTTAGACGTGTTTAAAGAAGAAGCAGAAACTGTTTTTTCTTTAACAGGTGTTGTCTTCACTTTTTTAGATGTCTTTTTGACCTTTAGCTTTTGCCCAATTTTGATAAGGTTTGTTTTGAGTTTATTTAACGATTTCAGCTCTTTTACAGTCATGCCGTACTTTTTGCCGATTTTAGATAATGTATCACCTTTCACAACTTTATGAGTAGCTGTCGCTGACGCCGCTTTTACTTTTGTTGTTGTTTTTGATGTTTTCGTAGTTTTTTTTGAGGAAGTACCATTTACTTTTAAAGTTTGTCCAACATAAATCGTGTTAGATTTCAGCTTATTGTCTGATTTAATCTTGCTCACACTTGTTTTGTATTTTTTCGCTAGAACAGAAAGAGAGTCACCTTTTTGAACTTTTACTGATTGTGCTGAGGCAGCTCCGGCAAATAATGTCGTCCCAAGTAGAACTGCACTTGCAGCTGTGATCAATTGTTTTTTCATTTGTTCCTCCTGTATGTATCTATCGTGATCCGAATTTTATCTACTTACTATTATAAGGATCAAATACCAGAAGAAATAGTCTTGACTTCCTACGACATTATGCTTATTAATTCGGCAAAATTTATTTTTTTTTAGGGTTCTTTATATTTCATTTTCATTACACAATCATGACAAAATAAACGCATCTTGTCATGGATAAATGATACATTCATTTCTCTTTTTGGTCCATTCTATGTAAAGTGGACCTTTACAATTTTAAAGGGAACTTTACGATCCTGTAAATGGGAATCCACAATTCTGCTCTACCATTGTAAACGTAAGAGCGATACATAAACAATGAGGAGGCAAAATGAATGAGTGTGTTGAAAAGCTCGAAAACGAAAATAGCTGCAGTGGCGGCAGCATCTGTGCTATCGATTGGCATTTTTTCAGGGATTGAATTTGGACAGGCTGACAAAGCAGAGGCTAAAAAGAAGCCAAAAAATGACGTGCAAAATGTGATCGTGCTGATCGGGGATGGCATGGGAACTCCTTATCTTTCAACTTACCGTTCATTTAAACACAACGGAGACCTTTCAAAACAAACAGCGTTTGACCCTTACCTCACTGGCATGCACAAAACATACCCTAACGACTCTAAAAGCAATATCACCGATTCTGCCGCAGCTGGTACAGCTATGGCAACTGGTAAAAAGACTTACAACAATGCGATCGGTGTAAATAAAAACGGCAAAAAATTAAAAACAGTTCTAGAAGAAGCAAAACGGAAGGGAAAATCTACGGGACTTGTCGTGACATCTGAATTAACAAATGCCACCCCTGCTGCGTATGCGGCTCACGATGTATCGAGAAAAAACACAGCAGCCATCGCTGATGATTTCTTCGATGAAAAAATCGGAAAACAGCATACAGTCGATGTCATGCTTGGCGGAGGTCTTGTCGATTTTGTCCGGAAGGATCGTGATTTGACGAAAGAATTCAAGCAAGCCGGATATGATTATGTCACCAATAAAGATGCCTTACAAAAAAACAAAAATCAAAAGGTGCTAGGCATTTTTGCTGACGGTGGTCTTGATAAAGCGATTGATCGTGATAAAAAGACCCCTTCCCTGCAAGACATGACGTCCTCAGCCATTAAACAGCTGTCTAAAAACAAAAAAGGATTTTTCCTTATGGTTGAAGGCAGCCAAATTGACTGGGCTGGACATGATCATGATATTGTCAGTGCAATGAGTGAAATGAAGGATTTTGAAAAAGCATTTGAAGAAGCCATTCGTTTTGCAAAAAAGGATAAAAATACGTTAGTCATCACCACTGCCGATCATTCAACTGGCGGACTTTCCTTCGGAGCAGACGGCTCGGGCAGCTGGGATTACAAACCGGTAAAAGCAGCGAAAAAGACGCCTGACTTTATTGCAAACAAAATTGTCAGCGGCATGCCTGTTGAGTCAGCGTTGAAACAATATATCGATCTTGAATTTACAAAAGAAGAAATAGCCTCCATTCAAAAGGCTTCTGAAACAAAGGATGCTGTTAAGATTGATGATGCGATTGAAGAAGTGATCAACATGAGATCACATACAGGCTGGACAACATCAGGTCATACGGGTGATGAAGTTCCATTCTTTGCGTATGGCCCAACAAGCCAAAAGCTAAAAGGGCTGATGGAAAATACAGATCAGGCCAAACATATCTTTAAATTACTTAATCATCAATAAGACAAAAATCTTTGTAAGAGCAGGTGCACTAAGTACCTGCTCTTTTTATTGTTCAATCTTCCAGGTAAAATTCTGAAAATAAAGATATTGACAAATTGTTCATTTGTCTTACAATAAAACAAAAGAGTTTTTGGTAGCGCTTACCTTTCTTTTTAACAATTCACTTCACAGGAGGTTTTTAACCATGATTCAAGATAGAAAAGCACCAGAAGGCATATTAGGGTTTCCTATTGCCCCTTTTCAAGCAAATGGACAGCTCTCCGAGGAAGCACTATTTCAAAACATTCAATTCTTACTAGACGAAGGGCTTGATGCCATTTTTATTGCTTGTGGGTCGGGAGAATTCCAGTCTATTAGTCAAAAAGAATACGAGCAAATGATTGATGTGGCACTGGCAGCTGCCGGTGGTAAAGTCCCTGTTTATTCAGGAGTTGGCGGAAATTTAAATACTGCCCTGGAATGGGCGAGAATTTCCGAGGAAAAAGGCGTTGATGGTTACTTATTACTCCCTCCCTATTTAATTCATGGAGAACAAGAAGGACTATATGAATACGCCAAAACCATTATGGAAAGTACAAACTTAAATGCCATCTTGTATCAACGAGATAATGCTGTTCTCTCAGTGCAGCAAATCAAACGGCTCACTACTTTTGAACAGCTTGTTGGTGTAAAAGATGGGGTCGGTGATATGGATTTAAACGTGAACCTTTCCTATACGATAGGCGACAGGCTCAGCTATCTAAATGGATTGCCTATGGCAGAGGTCACAATGCCGGCTTACTTACCGATTGGTTTTCATTCCTATTCCTCCGCCATTTCAAACTATATCCCTCACATCTCAAGAATGTTTTATCACGCACTGAAGACTGGTGATCAGGAAATGGTCAAGGACATATACACAAGTGTAATTTTACCGATTAACCGGATTCGTCAACAGAGAAAGGGTTATGCTGTCTCATTAATTAAAGCTGGCATGAACATCATGGGGCATGCTGTCCGCAATTCAGCAAGACCACCTGTTGTCCCTGTAGAGAAAGAACACTATCAAGAACTAGAGAGCATTTTGCAGCACGCAATGGAACGCTTTCCTAAAAAAGCGGCTGTGAATTAACAATAGAAAGGAGATCATATTATGTCCATTTCAGTGAAACAAAAAACGTACTTCAATTATGTCAATGGTGAATGGGTAAAGGCTTCGACAGGAGAAGTGATCCCCATCCAGAATCCTGCCGACAAAGAAGAGGCCGTTGGATATGTACAGCGCTCAAGCCTTGAAGATGTGAACGCAGCCATCACTGCAGCACATGAAGCAAAGACAGCGTGGCGAGATTTATCAGGTGCAGAACGAGGACAATATCTTTATAGAGCAGCTGATTTGCTAGAGGAACGTCTCGATGACATTGCAGTCACTGCTGTAAAAGAAATGGGTAAAACACTTCCGGAGGCAAAAGGAGAAGCGGCACGCGGTGTGGCCATCCTGCGTTACTATGCCGGCGAAGGGATGCGAAAAGAAGGAGATGTCATTCCTTCTACTGATCGAGAAGCACTCATGTTCACTAAAAGGGTTCCATTAGGTGTTGTAGGCGTCATCTCTCCTTGGAATTTCCCTATTGCCATCCCTATTTGGAAAATGGCACCTGCACTCATTTATGGCAACACGGTCGTCATTAAACCTGCGACAGAAACTGCGGCTACTTGCGCAAAAATCATGGCCTGCTTTGCAGATGCTCACCTCCCAAAGGGAGTAGTCAATATGGTAACAGGGTCGGGAGCTGTTGTAGGTCAAGGAATGATTGAACATCCAAATATCCAAGGGATTACATTTACTGGATCCAATGCAACTGGTAAAGCTATCGGTCAAAAAGCCTTTGAACGAGGCATCAAGTATCAGCTTGAAATGGGCGGGAAAAACCCCGTTATTGTAGCCAATGATGCGGATCTTAATCTTGCGGTGGAAGCCACCATTACAGGAGCTTTCCGGTCAACAGGACAAAAATGTACAGCAACGAGCCGAGTCATTGTCCAAGAAGACATCTATGATGCCTTTAAAGAAAAGCTGCTTCAAAAGACGCAGGAAATCACTATTGGGGACAGTTTAAAAAAAGACGTATGGATGGGTCCAATCGCAAGCAAACAACAGCTTGATCAATGCCTTTCCTATATTGAAACAGGAAAAAAAGAAGGAGCTACCCTTCTCTTTGGCGGGGAACCATTAACAGATGGTGATTATCAGAATGGCTATTATATAGAGCCTGCCATTTTTGAACATGTCACCTCAGACATGACCATCGCTCAAGAAGAAATATTTGGGCCAGTCATTGCTTTAATCAAAGTGGGAGATATAAATGAAGCATTTCACATTGCCAATGATGTGGTATTTGGCTTAAGCGCTTCTATTTTCACACAAAACATCGGCCGTATGCTGACCTTTATTCAGAATATCCAAGCAGGGCTCATTAGAATTAATGCAGAAAGTGCAGGAGTAGAATTACAGGCTCCATTTGGTGGAATGAAACAATCAAGCTCTCATTCTCGTGAACAAGGAGAAGCGGCAAAGGAATTTTTCACAGCCATTCAAACGGTTTTCATTAAATCGTAAATTTGAAGCATTTGAGAGGGCACCTGCCCTCCTCAATTCTCTATTTAGAAAAGGAGAAGAAATTATGATAAATAAACTCTTCCATGCTTCACAAACTGATAAAAAAACCTCTGTCCGCTGGTTTATCGTCTTCATGCTGTTTCTTGTCACTTCTGTCAATTATGCGGATCGTGCTACCCTATCGATTGCTGGAGATTCTGTTCAGCATGATCTTGGTCTTAGCTCTATTTCAATGGGTTATGTCTTTTCTGCTTTTGGCTGGGCATATGTCATTGGCCAACTGCCTGGCGGTTATTTATTAGATAAATTTGGCTCTAAAATTGTCATTGCCTGCAGCATTTTCTTTTGGTCTTTGTTTACATTGCTTCAAGGTGCCATAGGTTTTTTTACAGCAGGTACTGCGATTATTCTTCTTTTTGCCCTGAGATTCTTAGTAGGTCTGGCTGAAGCTCCTTCTTTCCCAGGAAATAGTCGTGTAGTAGCTGCATGGTTTCCTAGTTCTGAACGTGGAACAGCTTCTGCTTTCTTTAACTCAGCTCAGTATTTTGCGCTTGTCATTTTCTCCCCTATAATGGGCTGGCTTACACATTCTTTAGGATGGCATTCTGTTTTTATTGTCATGGGCATTCTCGGTATCTTGTTGTCTATTCTTTGGTTAAAAACGGTCTATAACCCAAAACAGCACCCGAAAATTAATGCAGCAGAGCTTGACTACATTTCAAAAGGCGGGGCTTTGACCTCAATGGACGATGAAAAGAGCCAGCAAAACAAAGAACCAAAATGGCCATACGTGAAACAATTACTTTCAAATCGGATGTTAATCGGCGTTTACATTGCTCAATATTGTATTACCACCCTCACTTATTTTTTCTTAACGTGGTTTCCCGTGTATCTTGTTCAAGCAAAAGGATTGTCCATTCTCGAAGCAGGTTTTGTTGCTTCCCTGCCAGCTCTCTTCGGTTTTTTAGGCGGGATTCTTGGCGGCTTGTTATCCGATTTTTTATTAAAAAGAGGGAACTCGCTTACTTTCGCACGAAAGACACCGATTATTATAGGTATGTTTCTTTCATGCAGTATGATTATCTGCAACTATACAGAATCTTCTTGGATTGTTGTTGCGATTATGTCGCTTGCTTTCTTTGGAAAAGGATTTGGGGCACTTGGCTGGGCCGTTGTATCAGATACCTCTCCAAAGGAATGTGCGGGTTTAAGCGGCGGTTTATTTAATACCTTTGGCAACATTGCGTCTATTACAACCCCCATTATCATTGGATATATTGTAAATGCGACAGGCTCTTTCAGTGGTGCGCTCGTCTTTGTCGGAAGTAATGCCGTCATTGCGATCTTAAGTTATTTATTCCTTGTGGGTCCCATTAAACGTGTGAAGCTAAAAGAACCCCCTTCCACTCCACCGGCCCCAGTTCCATCAAGTTCAATTTGAAAACGTTTTATATAAAGGAGGATGCATATGAATCAACACTTAAAAGAAGTGAAAAAAGAACGAACAACCAATCTCCCTTACATTACTGACATGAAGGTGATTCCTGTTGCAGGCCATGACAGTATGCTTTTGAATCTAAGCGGAGCGCATGGACCTTTTTTCACAAGAAATGTTGTGATCTTAACCGATAGCAGTGGCCGTCAAGGAGTCGGCGAAGTTCCCGGCGGTGAAAACATTCGTCAAACACTTGAAAATGCCGCCAGACTTGTCCTCCAAAAACCAATTGGGCAACATCATGCCATCCTGCAATCGGTACAGCATACATTTCAAGACCTCGATACAGGCGGTAGAGGCAATCAAACTTTTGACTCTCGGACAACAATACATGCAGTTACAGCGATAGAAGCTGCTTTGCTGGATTTATTAGGTCAATTTTTAGAAGAACCGGTTTCTTCTTTATTAGGAACCGGTCAACATAGACAGGAAGTTGACATGCTTGGGTATTTATTTTACATAGGGGATCAGATGAAAACCCCTCTCCCCTATTTGAAAGAAGATCATTCATCTTGCAGCTGGTTCCGGCTTAGGCGTCAAAAAGCACTAACACCGATGGACATTGTCCGTTTGGCTGAAGCGGCTTATGAACGCTATGGATTTCAGGATTTTAAGTTAAAAGGCGGCGTCTTTTCTGGAGAAGAAGAGATGGAAGCTGTAGAATCTCTTTCAAAACGTTTTCCAAATGCCCGTATCACACTTGACCCTAATGGAGCTTGGTCTCTTGATGAGGCCATTCAGCTTTGCAAAGGAAAACAACATCTGCTTGCATATGCAGAAGATCCATGTGGAGCAGAAGACGGATTCTCATCCAGAGAAATTATGGCCGAATTCAAACGAGCTACAGGAATTCAAGTGGCTACGAATATGATCGCAACTGATTTCCGTCAGTTGTCACATGCGATCCAATTACATGCGGTTGATATTCCACTGGCGGACCCACATTTTTGGACAATGGAAGGTTCGGTCAGAGTAGCTCAAACGTGTCATGATATCGGCTTGACCTGGGGATCGCACTCTAACAATCATTTTGATATATCCCTAGCCATGTTTACACACGTTGCCGCTGCCGCACCAGGTCATATAACAGCCATTGATACCCACTGGATATGGCAAGACGGACAGCAATTAACCAAGAACCCACTTTCAATCAAAGAAGGTCGTATAAAAGTGCCTCAAGAACCTGGGCTGGGTATTCAAATTGATATAGAAAAGCTAGAGGAGGCCAACCGTTTATATGAACAAATGCAGCTTGGTGCAAGAAATGATGCCATTCAGATGCAATATCTCATCGATGGCTGGACATTCGATCCGAAAAAACCGTGTTTAATTCGGTAGTTTGACTGTAAATGATTGTGTTCCCCTTCATTTTGTCTTACAATTGAACAACTGAAGGGGGAGAATGACTCGTGAATGAAAGCATAGATGAACTAAAATTTGAAACTGTTAATCGAAAAACATTAGCAAAACAAGTCATTGAACGTATCGTTCATTTATTGTCTAGCGGGCAATTAAAAGCTGGTGACAAACTGCCGACAGAAATGGAACTAATGGAAATTCTATCAGTAAGCCGTCCTGTACTGCGCGAGGCTTTAAGTTCTCTTGAAACATTAGGTGTCATCACAAGGAAAACTCGAGGCGGCACATACTTTAATGATAAAATTAGCAACCAGCCTTTTTCTGTAATGCTCGCACTGGCTCAAGATAATTTACCAGCCATTATAGAGGCTCGAATGGTACTAGAACTAGGCCTTGTCACCATTGCTGCTGAGAAGATCAGTGAAGAAGAATTAAAAAAATTAGAAAAAACCATTGAAATGATTGAGAAAAGTACAGATAACAACTATGGTGAAGCGGATAAAGAATTCCATCGGATTATTGCCTTAAGTGCAAACAATCCCGTTGTTGAAGGTATGATTCAGGCGCTTTTAGTATCACATGCCAAGATTGACAGTCAAATTCCTTATCGAGAAAAAAAAGTGACCGTTAATTATCATCGGAAAATTTATGAAGCGCTTCGACTTAGAGACCCATATCAAGCACACTTCCATATGCATGAACATTTGAAGTTTGTACGTGATAAAATTTTAAAAGGGTTAAATCAAACGCCATGATGTGGAAGCGGATATGCTTCCTCTCCTCTAAAATGATAACGCTTTCGAAGGAGTGATCTCTTGAATCAAAAGGCACAGGAAGCACCCCTATATATTCAAGTAAGCCCAAAGGACAATGTGGCAATCATCGTTAATGATGGTGGATTACCAGCTGGCACTGTCTTTTCGAGTGGATTGTCGTTAACCGAACGAATCCCTCAAGGGCATAAAGTAGCGCTTAAGACTATAGAACAGCATGCTCCAATTATCCGATATGGTGAAATCATTGGGTACGCTAACGAAACCATCCTGCAAGGAGGTTGGGTGAAAGAGCAGCTTGTTCAAATGCCAGCCCCTCCTCCTTTAGAAGAATTATCATGCAAAACATACAGCGGCTCTCCTCTTAAAAAGCTGGATGGCTATGAATTTGAGGGCTACCGAAATTCAGATGATTCTGTTGGTACTAAAAATATTCTCGGAATTACAACAAGCGTGCAATGTGTCGTGGGGGTTCTTGACTACGCCGTCAAAAAAATCAAGGAAGAGCTGCTGCCGAAATATCCAAATGTCGATGACGTTATTCCCCTCCACCATCAGTACGGCTGCGGTGTAGCCATTCATGCACCAGATGCGTTCATTCCCATCAGAACCATCCAAAACCTAGCCACACATCCAAACTTTGGAGGAGAGGTGCTGATCATTGGATTAGGCTGCGAAAAACTCGTACCTTCACGCATCGTCTCAGAAGATCAGCAACAAGATATTTTAACCTTACAAGAAGAATCAGGCTTTTCTTCAATGATTACCTCCATTATGAAGGCTGCAGAGCACAAACTAATGAAACTCAATGGACGGACGCGCGTCCCTTGTCCTGTATCGGATTTAGTGGTGGGCTTACAATGCGGAGGAAGCGATGCATTCTCAGGTGTAACGGCAAACCCTGCCGTTGGATATGCAGCAGATCTTCTTGTCAGAGCAGGCGCAACCGTTCTTTTTTCAGAAGTGACAGAAGTGCGGGATGCCATTCACCTATTAACACCAAGGGCTGTTAATGAAAAAACGAGGCAGGCACTTATACGGGAAATGAATTGGTACGACAATTATTTAAACAGAGGGCAGGCAGATAGAAGTGCAAATCCTTCCCCAGGAAATAAAAAAGGCGGTTTATCCAATGTCGTAGAAAAGGCGCTTGGCTCTATCGTCAAATCTGGCACAAGTCCAATATCTGGTGTGATTGGGCCTGGTGAGAAAGCAGCAACCAAGGGATTAATATTTGCTGCTACGCCGGCAAGCGATTTTGTCTGCGGGACACTGCAGCTCGCCTCTGGCATGAATTTGCAAATTTTCACAACAGGCAGAGGGACTCCATACAGTCTAGCAGCTGCACCCGTAGTAAAAGTGTCTACGAGAACCAGCTTACAGACACAGTGGCCAGATCTTATTGATTTTGATGCAGGCCGTATTGCAACTGGAGAAGCAACAATTGAGGAAGTGGGTACAGATATATTTCACTATATATTAGATGTCGCCAGCGGCAGGAAAGAAACATGGGCCGATCATTGGGGGATTTATAATGATCTGTGCCTATTTAACCCAGCCCCAGTCACATAAAAGAAGATGTCCGTTTTAGGACATCTTTTCTTTTGATCATTATGCGAGATATTTCCTATGAACCCCTTTTCCATCGTATGAAAACATCACTTCTTTTCCTTCAAGAACTGACTCGATATGCACACTTCTTCCCCATAGCTGATGCAAATAAGGGAGTACTTTTTCTAAGTATTTCAGATCAAGTTCAATGCCTTCATACCAATGTTTTATATAGAGTTCATTGTTTTTCAAATAGTCGCCATCCATCACGGTCAAATAAGGAAAGCCGCCATTGACCCTCATGCTGACTAGCTGATCACGAACAGCCTTCCATTCTTTATCGATGACTTTATAGTCTCTCCCCTGCTTTTGAAACAAGTACAAATCTTCTCTCATCACAAGGTCTTTTGTTAAGTAATTTCGAATAAAGGAAATATCTGATTCAATTTCCCTGACTTCAAACATTTTGCTGCGGCCCGATCCTTCTGTCACCCCTGCTTTTTTTAATTCTTCACATGGGTTGTCATAGCGCTCTTCGATATCTTCAAAAATCTTCAGACCTAAATAGTAAGGATTGATGCCTGTTTTAGATGGCTGCACCACGCCTGCATTTAATTTGGCAAACTCAATCGATTCACTTGAATCTAAATCAAGCTCACGCATAATCCGCTGATGCCAATACGAAGCCCAGCCTTCATTCATAACCTTTGTTTCCAGCTGCGGCCAAAAATAGAGCATTTCCTCCCTCAGCATGGTGAGGACGTCCCGCTGCCACGGCTCTAGCTCCCGGGAGTGCGCCTCAATAAAGAGTAAAATATCTTTTTCCGGCTTTGGCGGAAATTGTTTGACGATTTTCTTTTTCTCATGCGTCTTCGGCTCATCCATTCCCCACAAATCATCATACGGCGTCTGACGTTTTGGTTTATCATCTTCATATTCTTCTTCATCGTCCATATTCCAGCTTAGTTTTGAACGAACAAGAGACGGATCAATATGCTCCTGTAGAGCCAATACGGCGTCTAAAAAGGATTCCACTTCTTTTGTTCCATGAAGATGCTCATATTCTTTGATCCGCTCTGCCGCTGCTGACATGCTTTCTACCATGTCTCGTTTTGTGTTTTGGAAACGGCAATTATTTTTGAAGAAATCACAGTGTGCCAGTACATGAGCCACAATTAATTTATTTTGAACAAGCGTGTTGTTATCAAGTAGAAAGGCGTAGCAAGGATTTGAATTGATGACCAGCTCATAAATTTTGCTTAACCCTAAATCATAATGAAGCTTCATTTTATGAAATTGCTTCCCAAAGCTCCAGTGGCTGAATCGTGTTGGCATTCCGTATGCACCGAACGTATAAATAATTTCCGCGGGACAGATTTCATACCTCATCGGATAAAAATCTAGACCAAATCCTTCTGCAATTTCTGTAATTTCATCAATGGCTCTTTGTAAAAGACGTTTTTCAGATACGCTCAAGGAAACCATCCCTCCTCATCGGACTTATCCCTACTATATGAGCGCACCTAAAAAAACATGATGTTCCGCCATTCGTTTAGACGACTTCCATTTCTTTCGTGGATTGCCCGCCGAATGACTCGAAATGAATATTCTGTTCTGGAATTCCCAGCTCTTTTAGCATATGAATCATCTCCTGTGTAAACACCGGGGAACCGCATAGATAAAATTGGCCTTTCCCTTCTCCAATCACTGATTGAAGGAATGGACGGTCAATGCGGGAAGCTGCCTTCTCAACAAGCTCACCCTTACCAGGCTGCGCAAATTGTTCATTACATAAGATGATGCGGCCATGAGAAGCTGCAGCTAGAACTCGTTCAAATTCATTTTCAAAAGCAGTTACATCCTCTAATCGATCTGCATGAATCATTGTAAATGGCTGGCTGTTTTGCGCTGCTGTTTTCATTAAACCGATCATTGGTGTGACACCAGAACCAGCACTAATAAAATAAACAGGCTCTTTAGTGTCTTCTTGCAAACAGAACATTCCCTGTGGCATACTCACTTGAAGAACGTCCCCTTCTTCCTTTCCATCATGCAAAAATGTAGACACATGACCATCACGCTTTACTGTAATGCGGTAATAAGAAGGATGATGCTGATCTGATAAGCTATATTGTCTGCTGCACATATAAGCTTCACCCGGCATATCTGCCTGTACCGTAACATATTGGCCTGCTTCATACATTGGCAGCTCTGATTCATCTTCTGGTACTAAGTAAAAGGAGATCAGCGATGAAGATTCCTGTACCTTTTTCTTAATCACAAACGGCTTCACATCTGCCCATCCGCCAGTTTGCTTTACATTCTCCTCCATCATTTCTGCTTCAATCGTGATAAAAATATTTGCAATAATGTCATATGCGGCCTTCCAAGCTAAAAGCGTGTCATCTTTTTCCGTTAAACCAAACACTTCTTTCATCGCTTCAATGAGGTGATTTCCGACGATTGGATATTGCTCTTTTTTGACCATCACACTGACATGCTTATGGGCAATCTGTTTGACCGCAGGAAGTAATTCTTCTAATCGATCGATGTGCAGTGCTGCTTGATATAGTGTCGCAGCAAGCGCCTCTGGCTGACTTCCGTTCATGAGGTTTGTTTGATTAAATTGATTGAGTAGTTCTGGGTGCTGCCGAATCATATTTTGATAAAAAACAGTCACAAGTTTGGTTCCCTCAGCTTTTAATAGAGGGGCTGATTGTTTAATGGCATTCATTTGATCTTTAGATAACATCGTCATTCCTTCTTTCAAAAAGGTGTATTTTAAATACATCTTTATCGTAATGGATGACAGCTTATAAAAGCAATATTTATAATACATGTTTTAAATGTTGTCACATTTAACACTTTCTCGAACAGTTTTTGTCTAAAATGTGTTACGATGATACAAAACTCTATCAGGTTTAGAGGTCGTCAAAATGAAACTAACGAATTATACAGATTTCTCATTAAGAGTACTCATTTATTTAGCATCAAGAGAAAACAATGAACTGTCAAATATTCAGCAGATCGCCGATGTTTATGGCATTTCTAAAAATCATCTGACAAAGGTGATTTATCATCTTGGAAAACGCGGGTATGTGGAAACGATCCGTGGAAGAAATGGCGGGATTAGGCTTGGGAAAAGCCCAGAAAGCATTAATATTGGAGAAGTTGTCCGTTATACTGAGGATGATTTAGTCATGGTTGAATGCTTTGATTCAAAGAAAAACAGCTGTATCATCTCTCCGATTTGTTCATTAAAGCATGTACTTCATGAAGCACTTACTGCTTACTTACGCGTTCTTGATCAATACACATTAAAAGATTTAACTCAAAACAAAGATGCTCTTAGAGAGCTCCTCCTTTAGGCGAAAGAATTCTATTCTTTCGTCTTTTTCTTTACCTTCTTGTAATAATAATTAATTTAAAATTATTATAAATAAATATTGACTATCAGGTTTGATTTAATATAATTAGGGTATATAGATTACTAGAAATCATTTTTTTGTTTACAGGAGGAGAAAAGAATGACAAATTCAAATCATAAAAATTTGACAACGAATCAAGGCGTGCCTGTTGGCGATAACCAAAACTCAAGAACAGCTGGTCACCGCGGACCTACATTTCTTGATGATTACCATTTGATTGAAAAACTTGCACACTTCGATCGTGAACGTATTCCAGAGCGTGTCGTTCATGCAAGAGGCGCCGGCGCTTATGGTGTGTTTGAAGTTGAAAACAGCATGGAGAAACATACGAAAGCTGCCTTCTTAAGTGAAGAAGGAAAACAGACAGACGTTTTTGTTCGCTTCTCAACAGTTATTCATCCTAAAGGTTCACCTGAAACATTGCGCGACCCGCGCGGCTTTGCTGTCAAATTTTACACAGAAGAAGGTAACTATGATCTAGTTGGTAACAACTTGCCGATCTTCTTTATACGTGATGCATTGAAATTCCCTGATATGGTTCACTCTCTCAAGCCAGATCCTGTAACCAATATCCAAGATCCTGACCGTTATTGGGATTTTATGACCTTAACACCTGAATCCACTCATATGCTCACATGGCTCTTCTCTGATGAAGGAATCCCTGCGAGTTACGCTGAAATGCGCGGTTCTGGTGTGCATACATTTAGATGGGTCAACAAATATGGAGAAACAAAATATGTGAAATATCACTGGAGACCTTCAGAAGGTATTCGCAATTTATCTATGGAAGAAGCAGCAGAAATCCAAGCGAATGATTTCCAGCATGCGACAAGAGACTTGTATGACCGCATTGAAAATGGCCATTACCCAGCATGGGACTTATATGTCCAGCTGATGCCGCTTAGCGATTATGATGACCTTGACTATGATCCATGTGATCCAACAAAGACATGGAGCGAGGAAGATTATCCGCTTCAAAAAGTAGGACGCATGACACTCAACCGCAATCCTGAGAACTTCTTTGCTGAAACAGAGCAATCTGCTTTCACGCCAAGTGCACTTGTTCCAGGAATCGAAGCATCTGAAGATAAACTGCTTCAAGGCCGTCTGTTCTCATATCCTGATACGCAGCGTCATCGTCTTGGTGCAAACTACATGCGCATTCCGGTGAACTGTCCTTATGCACCAGTACACAATAATCAGCAGGATGGCTTTATGACAACGACTCGTCCAAGCGGTCATATTAACTATGAACCAAACCGTTACGATGATCAGCCAAAAGAAAATCCTCACTACAAAGAAAGTGAGCAAGTTCTTCACGGTGACCGTATGGTGAGACAAAAAATTGAAAAACCGAACGATTTCAAACAAGCTGGGGAAAAATATCGAAGCTACTCTGAAGAAGAGAAGCAAGCATTGATCAAAAACCTAACAGCTGACCTGAAAGATGTAAATGACAAAACAAAATTACTTGCGATCTGCAACTTCTATCGTGCAGATGAAGACTACGGACAACGATTAGCCGATTCACTTGGTGTGGATATTCGCTCATACCTTCAAGGAAGCATGAAATAATTGATCCGTAATGAGCCCTCTTCATAAAGTGGGGCTGATATTGTTGACAAAGGGTTAAAATGATCTTTATTTTAACCCTTTGTCTTCTTTTCAGCGTGATAGAAAACCTTTGCAGTCTAGGAAGGACGAGTACTGGCGCGGAGCAAATTTGACATTCGTGAGCACCGGCATGCAGGACTGACACCGAATGCGAGGGTTTGTCTACACGCTGGAGCACCTCTTTATTAGAGGTGCTTTTTTTATAGCCGGAATACGTTAATACTAATCAAATGACCGGTCACCGGGTGAAAATAGATTTCTGCATGTGCGGCAAAAAGCGTTGAACCTTCCTTCACGGTGACACGAAACACATCTTTTGTCTGATCTTCATTTACTTGTGTACGCCCAATATATTGATAATCGTTTAAAGCGGCGCCTTCATATTCCTCTTGCAACGCTGTGTACGCAAGTCTTTCCCAATTTTCAGGCTGCATCGCTGCATTTGTTGCAGGATAGA
Organism: Bacillus sp. NMCC46; assembly: GCF_002998465.1. Lineage (NCBI taxonomy): Bacteria > Bacillati > Bacillota > Bacilli > Caryophanales > Bacillaceae > Bacillus > Bacillus sp. NMCC46. The sequence goes on from NZ_PVQZ01000001.1 coordinate 995,447, forward strand.
TCATGAAAATGCCATACAAAACCATTCCTGCTGCAAAAGGCATCCACCATTTCGGCTGCATAATATCATTGATCTCACTTTCATGTATATTTTGTTTATGTTTTGCTGGTCGATCCTTTTTCATACATGAAGCATTTATTCAGCCTAAAATTCCCGGTACATGATTAATGCGGACACCAACTTTTCCCCTGAAAATGTCGATATGTTCCGAGCAAACTAATGAGGACTTCTCAAGGGAAAGGAGAAGGTTTGATGAATGTGGCGGATTATGATAAAGCACTTTATTATACGCATCGCTCGCAATGGGATAATTTACTTATTCTTATGGTACGTACGCAAGATGACTTGCTCTCGAAACGTATTGAGCATTTCTTACACGCGTATCAATTTAACCGGAACGATGCTGATGTTGAAAAATGTTTATATGGGCTCCTGCAGTACATTGACCATGCTTCAGAGGCTGCTGCTTCTGAAGTTTATTCACAACCGATGTACACATAAAGAAAAAGGCTGATTATCAGCCTTTTTACATACACTTAGCAGTGCGCAGTGATTGGAAGCATAAAGTGGTCTTTTACCCATTCTTTTTTTGTATAAATAAACAGCGCATCCTCGTCATTTGGCGCCATAACCACATGTAAGCCGTCAATTGACGTATCAGGTGTAAAATAGAATATCACTTTTTCCGTCGTTTCATTCCCAATATGTGCAACAACTTCCTCTATATTTTGCGGCTGGAGAGAAATGATATCAAAGACATGTATGGTTTCATTTTCTTCATTCATCAGGACAATGGTATCCAACGCTTCAATATAGAAAATGGCATCCGGCCAAACGAATGTAAAATAAAACATCAATAAGCTGCCATGGTCCTCAGCATCTAATTTCATTGAGCCCGTTTGACGTTTTTCTGCGAACTGTTCAAGTAATGGCAAGTCATGTTCCAACGTCAGCTGCTTTTTGCGCATGTCCTTTTTCATTTGAATGGCGCTTTTGCCGATATTTAGACTAAATTCGCTTTCGTGGTAACGGGTAAAGCCGAATCTTGGATAAAAATCCAGTACAGTGTCATTGGCAAAAAGAAAAATCATATCATAGTCATTTTCGTACGTATCCATAATATGCTGCATTAACTTTGTCGCTAATCCTTTATGGCGGTAGGCTTGATCCGTCATCACCGTGCCAATTTGAACAGCTCGATACGTTTGGCCATCAATGATCAGTGACATGAGGTAGACGGAAGCGTTTGAGATCACTTTCCCGTGATGGACAAAGGAATAAGGAATATATTTTTCATCCCAGTACCCTCTTTTATACCAGTCACTAAAATCCAAATCAAATGTATTGATCGCTAACGCATTAAAGCTTTCTTTCAATTTGTCATCATGGCGATAACCATTCACTAATTCATATGTCTCCACTTTGTGCCCTCCTTTTTTAAATTCACCTTTCAGCCGGTTCATCACCTCCCTCAAAATAAAAAAAGACTTGATGAGCATATACTCATCAAGCCTTTTATCGTTTCATTCTTAGAAATTAGACTGGACATGCTTCTTTTCACGCAAAAGGGCACGTCAAATAAACCAACATCTGTGCTCTTTTTTATTCAATTCATTGAATTGAATGTGCGCTTAAAAGTTTTAGCATAACGACTAAATTCCCTTCTGTCATAGCAGCTCTTTCGGCTGATTTTTTTGATAATCCACTGCATACAGAGCCGCTTGTGTACGATCTGCCAGCTCTAGTTTTGATAATACATGAGATACGTGTGTTTTGACAGTCTTTTCAGAAATAAACAGTGATGAGGCAATTTCTTTATTGCTTTTCCCCTTTGCAATTTCGAATAAGACATCTCGCTCTCTATTGGTCAGCTCTTTCATTAACTTCCATTTTTGCCCTTTTGGCTCGGTCAAATGCTGCACAAGAAAGTTGGTGATATGAGCATCTAATTGATAGGTGCCCTTTTGTACGTCAATCATTGTCGTAAGGAGTTTTTCTGGCGCTACATCCTTGAGCTGATAGGCTTTTGCCCCTGCTTGAATAGCGGGAATAACATAATCTTTATCCGCATAGCTTGTCAGAATCACAATGCGGGTATCGGGCATTTCAAGCATCATTTGTTTCGTGGCTTCAATACCATTCATCACAGGCATCGATAGATCCATTAGAACAATGTCAGGCCGCATTTGTCTGACAACTTCTAATGCTTCTTCTCCATTAGAAGCCTCACCAACGATTTCGACGTCAGGCTGTGTCTGCAAGAAAAACACAAGCCCTTTTCTCACAATATGATGATCATCTGCAATCACGACTCTCATGACGACCCCTTCCTTTCTTGAGAAAATGGCACCTTCACTTGAATGGTGGTTCCTTTACCGAGCTCAGACTCTATACAAAATGTTCCACCAGCTCTTTTGATACGGTCAGACATGCCTTTCAGACCAAGTGAAGGGAGGCTCATTTGCTCGTCATACTGAAACCCTTTTCCGCGGTCAATGATTTTCATCTCAAACGTGTCTTTTGATTGTTCAAGCTGGACCTTGACTTCCTCTACTTCCGCATGTTTTTGACAATTATTCAGCGCTTCTTGGCATACCCGAAACAACGTTTCATGCTGCGAATGATCCATCTCCATACAGCCTGATAACGATAATGTACAGCGTAATCCTAAAAGCTTTGCATAGTCTTGAATCCCTGTTGTGAATCCTTTTTCAAGTCCTCTTGGTCTTAGCTGCCAAATGAGTGACCGCATTTCAACCAGTGCATTTTGTGACAAATGCTGAATAAAATCGATCATTTCCCCTAGATTCTGATCGTTTGTCATTTGTCGGGCGGCCTTAGCAGTCAGACTGACTGAAAATAGCATTTGGTTGACGGAATCATGTAAGTCCTGTGCAAGCCGGTTTCTTTCTTCCAAAAGAGCATGCTGATGTTCGTTTTGCACAAGCTTCATCCGTTGAATGGCGGTACCAATTTGAAGCGCAATGCTTTCAAGCAAATTCAGTTCTTCCTGGTTAAATGTGACTTTTCCTTTTGCCGCCACATTTAATAACCCAAACGTACGCTTACACGCTTTGAGAGGAACGGTCGCATGATGCGTAATTCCTTCTGTATCCCCAAGCTTTTGCTCAATCGCCGTTTCGATCCGTTTACAGTTAATAATGTTGGTGGCTGATTGCAGTGAGCCCTTTGTGTATCGATTGATACAATAACAATCGTTTTGACACATCAGCTGCTTTTGATGCTTTGCCAGCGCTTCGGGTAAGGAGACCTCTGCCATCAGTTCATACGAGCCGTCTTTTTCTATAAAATAAATCCATGCTGAATGAAAGCCTGTGATATCCATCAGCATATGGAGCACTTCATGAAGCGTATCTTTCATTTCCATGCCTTCATTTAGCTTTTCAGCAATTTCTTTTAACGTTTTTAATGTTTCAACCTTCTCTTGGTATTCTCCCATACTGTTTACCCCCGGCATTTGCTGCCTTCTCTTTTCATTACGCTCATTATACCATGAGCATTCTGCCGGCTCTTTCTCTAAAAGGATGATTTTTTCTCATCCTTTTGACTGAGAAAAAGCCATCATGCATTCACACGATGGCCTTGTTTATTTATTTAGCCGTTTCTTCCACAATCTCATAAACGACTTTCATCACTTCTTTTGACAGATGCTTCAGCTTTTCTTCGCTATCTGTTAAAGATGTACCTTTGACTGCAATATAAAATTTCACTTTAGGCTCAGTGCCGGAAGGTCTTAAGCAGAACCACGAGCCATCCTCAAGGAAATATTTCAGCACGTTTGAAGCGGGCAGGTGAATGGTTTCTTCTTTCTTTTCGGCAACGAGGTGTCTTTGACTTGATTGGTAATCCTCGATGACAGTGATGCGCTGACCCGCGATGGCTGCTGGCGGATTTGTTCTAAAGGTATGAAGGATCGCTGAAATTTGCTCTGCTCCTTCTTTTCCTTTTAAGGTTAACGACTTTAACCCTTCCCGGTAAAATCCAAACTCCTTGAACATATCGACAAGCGCGTCGTACAAGGACTTGCCTTGTTTTTTATAGAAAGCAGCGACTTCGACAGCTAACAGCGCAGCCTGCACCGCATCTTTATCTCGGGCAAAGTCACCGATCAAATAGCCATAGCTTTCTTCGTACCCGAATTGAAACGTGTATTCTCCGCTCTCTTCGAATTGCTTGATTTTTTCTCCGATAAATTTAAAACCAGTAAGCGTGTCAATCGTATGGGCACCAAATGCTGAAGCAACAGCACGCCCAAGCTCACTTGTGACAATGGTTTTCATCACAACGGGACGAGGCGGCAGCTGACCAAGCTTTTGTTTTTCAGACAATAAATAATGGAGCAGCAGGGCTCCTGTTTGGTTGCCTGTTAAGACGGTAAACTCTCCATTATGATCTCTGACCGCAATACCTAACCTATCCGCATCTGGGTCTGTTGCAATGAGGATATCAGCATTTTGCTTTTCGCCAAGCTTGATGGCATACTCAAATGCTGCATGCTCCTCTGGATTTGGCGATGTCACTGTTGAAAATTGCGGATCTGGTTTTTCCTGTTCAGGCACAACAGTCACATGCTGATAGCCTAGAGCCTGAAGCCCTTTTCGGACAGGCTGGTTGGCCGTACCATGAAGCGGGGTAAAAACGACTTTGACATCGACCTCACCTGCCAGCTCAGGGTGCACACTGATGGTTTTTAATTTTTCAATATAAGCATGATCGATTTCTGCTCCGATCATGTTGATCAGCCCTTGTTGTTTTAACATTTCTTCTGAATCAACTGAAATCGACAATTCATTTTCTATTGCATCTACTTCTTGAATGACTTGATCTGCTTGAAGTGGAGGCAGCTGCCCGCCGTCTTCTCCATATACTTTATAGCCATTATATTCTGGTGGGTTATGACTTGCTGTTACGACAATCCCAGCAAATGCATTCAGCTCTCGAACAGCAAAGGAGAGCTCTGGTGTTGGACGCAGTTCGTTAAATACGTACGTTTGAATGCCCTGTGAAGCAAGTGTTTTGGCTGCTTCCATTGCAAATTCAGGCGATTTATGGCGTGAATCATATGCAATGGCGACGCCTCTTGTTTTTGCATCCTCTCCATGTTTCGCAATATACGCAGCAAGGCCTGCAGATGCTTTACGAACCGTGTACACATTCATTCGGTTCGTGCCGGCACCAATCTCCCCGCGCATTCCTCCAGTGCCGAACTCAAGGTTTTTGTAGAAACAGTCTTCAAGTGCTTGTTGATCATCTTGATGTGCCTCCAGCCATTCCCTTAGCTCAGCATCCAGGTGCTTCTCATTGATCCATCGCTCATAATTCGTCTTCCAACTCATGGTCGTCCTCCCAGCTCTTATCATCAATAAAATACATCTACTGTTATTTTATATGGAATCATCCTTTATGTCATGCTATATCATTGGCAGATGAAGAAAATGCTGAACAAATAAAAAAGCCGATACATGATCGGCTTTGATCGGCTCTTCTTTTATTCAGCATCAAGTGGTACAACTGCTTCATGGAATAGTTGATCTAATTGTGTTTGATGTTTCTGTTTTGCTGCTTCATCCCAGCCAAAACGCTCTGCCATATAGTCAACGACAGGCTGTGCATATTTTTTCGCCCAGTTGATATTAAATAATAGGCTTCCTGTTCTTCTTAAGAAGAAATCAACAGGGGTAACAGCTAATTCTTCTTCGATTGCATAGACAAGCTCTGCCAGTACATACGCTGGAATGTTTCGTTTGTTCGCTTCACCTTGAAGCTGCTCTACACGCTTGAAGAGACTGCTGACGTTTGAGCCATATTTTTCAGCGAGTTTTTGAGCAATCGGTTCTGTTAAACCAACAGATACTCCTTCTGCTGTTTTCGCTTGGACAAAGGATGCCATATTTTTAGACCCGCCTACATGACCGCCTGAAATTGGCATATGCTTTGTTTTACATGGCCCGAAGTCTTTGCCCGTTTCTTCTTTCAGTCTATCACGTACGAGATTCACAATGTGCTCAGCCATTTTGCGGTAGCCTGTTAATTTACCGCCAGCAATAGTGATTAAGCCTGAAGATGATGTCCATACTTCATCCTTACGAGAAATTTCTGAAGGGTCTTTGCCCTCTTCATGAATGAGTGGACGAAGACCAGCCCAGTTAGATTCAACATCTTTTTCTGTAATATTGAGATCAGGGAACATGTATTGAATCGCTTTGATGACATAATCACGATCTGCTTTTGTCATACGCGGATGCTCCAGCTGCTTTTTGTACACTGTATCTGTTGTTCCTACATACGTTTTGCCTTCTCTTGGAATCGCAAAGACCATACGTTTATCAGGTGTGTCAAAGTAGATCGCTTGTTTTAATGGGAAGACTGATTGGTCGAATACTAAGTGAATACCTTTTGTATGCTGTAAGTGCTTCCCTTCTTTTGAGTGATCCTTGTCTCTTAGCTGATCGACCCATGGACCTGTCGCATTGACGATTTTCTTCGCATATACATCGTAGGTTTTCTGCGTCATGACATCTTCAATGACAACACCGACAACTTTGCCTTTATCATAAATAAATTCTTTTACTTTCGCATAGTTGACCGCTTCTGCCCCGAATTTCACAGCTTCTTTCATGACTTCGATTGTCAGGCGTGCATCATCTGTACGGTATTCAACATAGTAGCCGCCGCCTTTTAAGCCGTCCTTTTTCACAAGCGGTTCTTTTGCAAGTGTTTCCTTCGCACTTAGCATGCTTCTACGCTCGCTATGCTTGACACCAGCTAAAAAGTCATACACTCTAAGCCCAATGGATGTTGAAAACTTACCGAATGTCCCGCCTTTATGCATCGGTAGAAGCATCCATTCTGGTGTTGTCACATGAGGACCGTTTTCGTATACAATGGCACGCTCTTTACCGACCTCTGCGACCATCTTCACTTCGAATTGTTTTAAATAACGAAGTCCACCGTGCACTAGTTTCGTTGAGCGGCTAGACGTACCTGCTGCGAAATCCTGCATTTCTGCAAGACCAACGCGCATCCCGCGTGAAGCCGCATCAAGTGCTGTACCAGCGCCTGTAATACCCCCGCCAATGATAAACACATCATATGGTTTTTTTGTCATTTCCTGCAGCATTTGTTCCCTTTCTAAGCTAGAAAAAGTCATCTCTTGTTCCTCCCATGTTGTACGGTAAAGAAAAAGAGACCGCAAACACCCAAAGCGTATTTCTACACTTCGGTGCCTGCGGTCTCTCCAGTTCTCCAACCGTTCTATTAACTTACTTGAAGTATACCATACTTTTGGTTTATTTGAAAGCTTGAGCTGCTTTTACAGCCTTTTTCCACCCGCTGTATAACGAGTCACGGCTGTCCTCTTCCATCTTAGGGTCAAAGCGCTTGTCAAGGTTCCATTGTTTTGCAATGTCTGAACGGTCGTTCCAGAAGCCAACTGCTATTCCCGCAAGATAGGCCGCACCGAGTGCCGTCGTTTCATTAATTTCTGGACGCTCTACAGGCACATCCAACAGATCACTTTGGAAGCCCATTAAGAAATCATTCTTCACAGCTCCGCCATCAACACGCAATGTTTTTAATGAAATGTTTGAATCCTTTTCCATCGCATCTAACACATCTTTCGTTTGATAAGCAAGTGATTCTAACGTTGCTCGGACAAAGTGCTCTTTAGAAGTACCGCGTGTTAACCCGAAAACAGCGCCTCTGACATCACTATCCCAGTATGGTGTGCCGAGACCAACGAATGCCGGAACGACATATACGCCCTCTGTTGACTCAACGCGCTCTGCATATGCTTCGCTGTCTTTCGAGTCTTTAAACATTCTCAGTCCGTCACGCAGCCACTGAATCGCTGAGCCAGCAACGAAAATACTTCCTTCTAAAGCATATTCAACTTTGCCGTCAATGCCCCATGCAATCGTCGTTAATAAACCATGATCCGACTTAATGGCTTTTTCCCCTGTATTCATCAACATGAAACATCCTGTACCATATGTGTTCTTCGCCATTCCTTCTTCAAAGCAAGCCTGACCGAATAAAGCAGCCTGCTGATCTCCCGCCGCTCCTGCAATCGGAATATTTCTGCCGAAGAAGTGATAGTCTGTTGTTTCACCATAAATGTGTGAAGATGGTTTAACCTCCGGAAGCATAGATGCAGGTACGCCAAGGATATCAAGTAATTCTTCATCCCATTTCAGATCGTAAATGTTGAACATTAACGTTCTTGACGCATTGGAATAATCTGTGACGTGTGATTTACCGCCTGTCATCTTCCAAATAAGCCAAGTATCGATTGTGCCAAACAGTAAGTCGCCATTTTCTGCTTTCTCACGGGCACCTTCTACATTGTCTAAAATCCATTTTACCTTTGTACCTGAGAAATAAGCATCGATGAGAAGACCTGTTTTATTTCTAAACGTTTCATTGTGTCCTTGCGCTTTTAAATCTTCACAAATGCCAGACGTTTGTCTTGACTGCCAAACAATTGCATTGTAAATAGGTGCGCCTGTATGTTTATCCCAAACAACAGCTGTCTCACGCTGGTTCGTAATTCCGATACCAGCGATTTGATCTGCTTCAATTCCTGATTCAATTAAAGCAGTTGAAATGACCGATAGAACAGAGCTCCAAATTTCATTTGCATTGTGTTCTACCCAGCCTGGGTTCGGAAAATATTGATTAAATTCCTTCTGAGCTGTATGTGCAATTTTGCCTTCTTGATCAAATAAGATCGCTCTTGAGCTTGTTGTCCCTTGATCTAATGCAAGAATATATTTTTCTTTTGTCATGATGTTTTCCTCCCCTTACATACTTTCATTTACAGCATTTGTTTGGTTTTTCGTAGAGACATAGAGTCCTAACAATACCACAACTAAAATAACGCTTACAATCCAAAAGGCTGGAGTGACGTTCGCTTTAAAAGCTGCATTGTAGAAAACACCGCCAAATGCGCCTCCTAAAATTGGACCAATAACTGGCACCCAAGCATACTTCCAATTCGATGGGCCTTTCCCTGGAATCGGCAGGATCGCATGTGCAATTCTCGGACCTAAATCACGTGCAGGGTTAATTGCATAACCAGTTGTTCCACCTAAAGAAAGACCAATTGCAACAATTAAGAAACCAACAATCAGCGGATTGACTCCGTCTGCAAATTTATTTGCACCAATCGCTAAGATTCCTAGAACCAATACAAATGTACCGATGACTTCACTAAGTACGTTTGCAAAAGTATGCGGAATCGCAGGACCAGTTGAGAATACACCTAGCTTTGCACCTGGATCATCTGTTGCTTTCCAGTGCGGTAAGTAATGTAAAAAGACAATAATAGCCCCTATTAATGCGCCAAGCATTTGACCAACAATATACATTGGAACATCAGCCCAAGGAAAACTTCCTTCTAGCGCAAGCCCAATTGTTAGTGCGGGATTTAAATGCGCTCCGCTGATTCCACCTGTTGCATAAGCTGCAATGGCCACTGCAAATCCCCATCCGAAAGCGATTACAATCCATCCGGATTGATATGCGAGCGATTTCTTTAAATTAACTGCCGCACACACACCGCCTCCAAAAATGATGAGCAGCATTGTACCTACGACTTCTCCCCAAAATGGTGTCATGAAAAATTCCTCCTCTGGTTCAGTTGCCATCCCCTATGAATGTGTAGAAAAGATAAAGAAAAAGATCCACAACAAACATACTTTACATCAGGGTCATTTGTCACCTAGTAAAGCGCTGTTGTGGATCTCCGTTTCTCCATCACATGATATTAACTTAGTGCAATAGTATCAGAGGATGAAAACGTTGTCAATAAATATTCACATTTTCTCTTCTTCACTTTTGGAACGCTTTCCAAAGGGTGGTATTCGAGGTCGTCACAGCTGTAGCCCCTGCTTCAAGCGCTCTTTCTACATCTTCTTTTGTACGGATAAATCCACCTGCAAATATTGGGATCCCAGCTCGCTCGCGCACTTCTGTAATTAAATCTGGTACGACTCCCGGCAACACTTCAATAAAATCTGGACGATGCTTCCCGACGAACTCCATGCTTTTTTCCATGGCACTCGTATCAAGTAAAAACATTCGCTGAATGGCATATACCTTTTTTTGCTTGGCTTTTACTATGACAGAAGACCTAGTAGAAATAATTCCTGCTGGCTTCATTTCCTGACAAATAAATTCCGTTCCATACTCATCATGTTTAATCCCGTGAATGAGATCGACATGGACAAACATTTTTTTGTGATGAGCATTTGCCTCATTCATGATGCCCTTTAGCCGGCCTAAGTGAACATCAAGTAAGACACCATATGTAAATGGACTTTTTAAAAATTCCTCAAATTGCTTCATATTGCGAACAGCAGGTAGAATAGGTTGATCATGAAAACTCATATGCCGTCTCCTTCAAAAGTGTATTGGATCAGTCTTCTCCTAACAGTAATAGAAACTCTTCTATTTTTCAATACACCTAGTGTGTCCAATACCGATTTCACCTCACATCATCAATGCTGGAAAGCATGCTTTTATTCCATAGAAAAAAGCAGAGAAGTCTCTCTGCTATAGCTGTGCCAGGCTTTCTTTTAAGGTATTGATGATAAATGAGGCGTCATCATCTGTGATATTAAGCGGCGGTGCAAGCTGGGCAACGTTATTATAGCCGGCAACTGTATCACCATTTTTCCCGATGATCAGCCCGCGTTTTTTACATTCTGCGATCAGTTGACCGACAACATGTGGCTCAGCTGGTTTTTTGGACTGCTGATCCTGAACAAGCTCAATGCCAAACAGCAAGCCTTTTCCTCTGACATCTCCGACAAATGGGTGCTCTTTTAACTCTTGCAAACGGTCAAGCATATCTCGCCCCAGCGCATCTGACCGTTCCACTAATTGCTCGTTTTCCATAATCTCTAGGTTGGCAAGTGCCACCGCACAGGAAGCAGGGTGACCGCCAAATGTATTCACATGGCGCAGCCGGTCATACGTATCTTCCCCTGCATAAGCTTCATAGATTTCTCGTTTCACGCACGTTGCAGAAAGCGGTAAATAGCCGCTTGTAATCCCTTTTGCCATGGTGATAATATCCGGCTTTACTTCCTCATGCATAAAACCAAACCGCTTCCCTGTCCGGCCAAAGCCGCAGATGACTTCATCTACGATAAGAAGCGCCCCATGAGCTTCACAGATGTCTTTGACCTTCTTCAAATACCCTTTTGGCGGCATTAAGATACCTCCGCCCGTAATGATCGGCTCCATAATGACCCCAGCAATGGTCTCGCTTAGTTCCCACGTCATAGCCTGATCAATCGCCGCAGCACTCGCCAAATTCTCTTGGTCTTCAGGATGACGATACACATCAGGAGGTGCAACGTGGATAAAGCCCTGACCTAATGGTTCATATTTATATTTACGCTGCGCTTGACCGGTTGCGGCAAGAGCAGCTGCTGTATTGCCGTGATACGACCGGTACCGGGAGATGAACTTTGTCCTTGTACTCTCTCCTTTTTGCGCATGATATTGTTTGACAATTTTAAATGCGGCTTCATTGGCTTCAGAACCGCTGTTAGAAAAGAAGATGACATAGTCCCCGCCAAGCCACTCATTTAGCTTTTCAGCCAGCTGAATCGCCGGCACGTGGCTTTGTGTAAGCGGATAGTAAGGCATTGTCTTTAATTGCTTATACGCCGCTTCTGCAAGCTCTTTGCGGCCATATCCGGCATTTACACACCAAAGGCCTGACATCCCGTCTAAATAGCGATTTCCATGAATATCTGTCACCCATGCGCCTTCTGCCTCGTGAATGACCATACTTTCATTTTCCTTGTTTGTCCCTTTCATATGATGCCAGATCAACTGATCATCTTTCGTCTGAAGATTTTGCGCCTGCTCATGTATTTTCATCTTCCCGCCCCCATGTATCCGTTTTCATCATTAAAGAAGCTTAGACCAGTTCAATAGCATATTGCCTCTCCATTCATTATATGGATGAAACGCGAAGCATATGAAACCGGAACTAGGCTGCCCGTAAGAAAGAACCAATCGTTCCTTTCATTATAAAAAAGGGGTCAGGCCGATTACATTAGACAGATCGTCAACTGATTGAACAGAACCATAAGACACTTTTCTTGATGCCTTGGCAAAATGGAACACACTCCGCTAACGTCGATTTCCTTGCAGGAATTCATAAGCAAGAATCGCAAATTCAAGTGCCTGGCGTTTCGGCGCCTGCATCATATCCTCACCAAGCAAGGCATGCAGTTTATCCAGTCTATGATAAAGGGTTTGCCTGACAATATAGAGCTGGCTTGCGGTTTCTTTTTTAGAACCGTTTGTCTGTAAAAAGATATTCAGCGTTTGATAGAGTCTCCCGCTATTTTGATTATCGTATACAATCACGGGCTCTAGATACTCTTTCACCATGCATTCAAGCAGACCGCTTTCCTTCATCATAGGCATGAGACGGAGCATATGTAGATCTTGATAAAATGGACTTTCCACCCGCTGAGGCATCACTTTTTTTAAATGCAGTACTTCTTTGGCTGCTTGAAAGCTTTTTCTCATGTGCTGAAACTGTTCACAATATTGCCCGATACCAAAATTGATCTCGGCCCCTCGGGGCTGCTCCCGGTCATACAATTGTTTGATGTCGTTTGCAGCCTTTTCTGCACGCTCTTTCCAGTCCTCTTTCTTTCTCGTGTTTAATAAAATAAACAAGGTTTGTCCTTGATGCTCATATGCAATCAGATAGAAACCCGCACGCTGAAAAATGGAGCGGCAAGATACGAGAAAGTAAAGATTCCCTGCAATTTCTTCGATTTGATGATGCTTTTGAAAGAGCAAAACTACGCAGCCAGTTGGCTTTTTCAACCCTTCTGTTTCTTCAAGGTGTTCTATGATCTCTCGTTCTGTATGCTCTTCTTGGAACCATTTTTGCAGCCATTCATTCTCTTTTGTTTTCTTCAGCTCTTCTGTATAAAGCTCTCTTAATGTTTGCTGGGCTAGAGCATTCGCTCCTTTATCCATCACGAGCAGTTCAAATTCAGAGAGCGTGTCCGCTTGATGAATGAGCACAAGATCTGCAAATGTTTGTTTGAGTGCAAGCACTTGTTTTTGCGTCACTTCGTATCCTTTTGGCACGGAAGCAAACTGCAAATAATTCATGACCAGTTCTTCGGTTGGTTTGGAAGAATCACATAAAATAATCGGCTCGCCCTGAACAGGGAGGAGTAAAAGAATCCCCCTTACGTGCTGATACACTTGATCCAAAATATCCATCTGCGGATGCGGGGTCAGTAAAAGCTCATTCAGCTTTGATGATAGTGCTTCTAAATCTGCCATCATTTGATACTGACGCTCGATCATCATCGTATGAAGATGCTGCGTGATGTTGACGAACTTCACTTCTTTTGTAAACAGAATAAGCGGAAAATCTCTTTCTTCTGCATAGGTCAGCAATTCTTCCGGCACATCGAATCTTAGCGGAACAAATTCAATACACAAGCCGGCTGCCCCTGAATCAATCAGCTGTCGTAAAAACGCTTGAAACACATCCAGTTGATCATGGAAGCCTGCGGCTGTCGTTAATATAAGCTCGCCTCCATTTAACAAATCCTCTACATCAGGCACTTCTAACACATGGATCCATTTGACCTGCCGAAACAATCCTTTTTCCCCTGCTAACACTTTTGCATGCGCAAAATGCTTCGTTTTCAACACGTCACTCACTTGGAAATGAACATCTACATTCATTCATATGTCCCCCTTTGTTTGCCGCCTATCCCCTATCCCAGAGGGTGCATGGATAAAATCCATAATAAAACTGGTAATGTCACGATACTTAAGATTGTACTGAGAAATGTCGTGCTTGAGACAAACTCAGGCTTCGTTCGAAATTGTACAGCCATCAGCGTGGTATTTGCTGCTGTCGGCATGGCTGCCACTAAGATCATAATTTGTTTCACCATATCATCTACCGGTAAAATAACCGTAAAGCCAAATGCGATGAGTGGGGAGATAAACAGCTTCAGCAATACAGCATAAGAAATATTTCGATAATCCACTTGCTTAAAAGAGATCACGGCAAGCTGCATACCTAAAATAAGCATAATCGTCGGTATGGCAGCATTCCCTACAAGCTGAATACCCGTCATCAGCTCTTTAGGTAATGAAAGGTCAATCAGCTGAAATAATAGACCGATGAGCGCCCCGTAAGCAACCGGCATACGAAGCACTTTTTTCAGCACGACCTTTCCATCTCCCGCATCCTCTCCGCCCTTTGCTGCATAATACATACCGATTGTACTCATGACAAGCTGCTGCAGCACCATCAACACGATCGCAATATCCAAACCTGCTGCTCCGAAGACAAGCAGCACAACGGGCGTGCCGTAGTTTCCATTGTTCATAAAGGCTGACGACAGAATCATGGCGCAATACGTTTCATTCGAATAACCATAAATACGAGATAATATAAAGACACATAAAATAAGTGCAAGACAAAGCCCGACAACAAAAATGGATAAATACACATAGTCCATCGACACTTTGTTTTGATAAAAGGTTTCAAACGCAAGAAATGGTGACATTAAATATAAAGACATTGATGAGAGCGTATGTATGTCAAAACCAATCGCCTTCTGCCCGATATACCCAATCAGAAATATGCCGAACACTGGCAGTAAGACAAGTAAAAACTCCATGCTGCACCTACTTTTCTCTAGTTGAATTCCAGATTCCTTCTGCTTCCTCATTATCATACCACTGATAAACAATAAAAAAGAAGCACCCTTATGAAAGGCCGCTTCTTTCCTCATCCATATAAAACACTTCCCACAAATGACCATCAAGATCCTGAAAGCTCCATCCATACATGAACTCATGATCCTGCTTCTCCTTAAACGGTGAACCGCCTGCTGCCATTGCCTGCTCGACAAGCTCATCGACCTCTTCTCGTGAATTGACACGAATAGAGATAATCATCTCTGATGCCTCTTTTGCATCCACTAATTGTTTCTCTGAGATGGATTGAAAATGCCTAAGAGATAACAGCATGACGGTGATCGTGTCATCAATGACCAAACAGGCCGCCTGATCATTCGTGAACTGCTGCTCAAAGTCAAAACCCAGCTGCTCAAAAAAAGCGATAGATTCCTTCACGTGCTTTACCGGCAAATTGATATACAGATGTTTAGATTGTCGCCCCATATTCCTCTCCTTTTTGAACACATGATCTCCTTTCAGTATATTCTGCTTTTGCTCCAGCATCCCTTTGTCAGTCGAAAAATCTTATCCCTTTTTTAGCAGTGGTTAGCGATCACTCATGGCGCCACATTGTCTCTTAAAAAAATGTCATCAAAAAGAAGCGCCTCAACAATAGGCGCTTCCTTTCTTTATTTTTTATATTCAATATGGTACACGTCTCTTCTTCGGTCTTTCAGCTGACGTACGGTCCCGTCTTGCCTTTGTCTTCTTAAAATTTCTAAATCGACATCACCTACGACGACCATCTCAATGTTTGGATTACACTCTCCTACAATCCCATCTCTTGCAAATTCAAAGTC
This sequence comes from Bacillus sp. NMCC46, assembly GCF_002998465.1. Taxonomy (NCBI): domain Bacteria; kingdom Bacillati; phylum Bacillota; class Bacilli; order Caryophanales; family Bacillaceae; genus Bacillus; species Bacillus sp. NMCC46. The sequence continues at coordinate 1,011,022 of NZ_PVQZ01000001.1, forward strand.
TGATGGGGCAAATATAGCCGATTGTGCATATTGAACATCCATATTTTCGGTTTGCGGAAGGTTGCCAACTGTTCCCGATATGACGGTATAAATCTGGTTTTCGACCGCTCTTGCCTGTGCACAGTAACGTACTCTTAAATAGCCTTGGCGGTCTTCTGTACAGAACGGTGTGAAAATAATTTTCGCTCCTTTGTCAGCCGCGATCCGTGCAAGCTCAGGAAATTCAATATCGTAGCAAATTTGGATCGCAATTTTGCCGCAGTCTGTATCAAATACCCGGACCTGGTCACCAGCAGAAATCCCCCACCATTTTCTTTCATTCGGCGTGATGTGAAGCTTATATTGCTTTTCAATCGTTCCATCACGTCTAAATAAATAGGCGATATTGTAGATTTTCCCTTCCTCTTCTACAAAGTGGGAACCGCCGATGATATTAATGTTATATTTCACAGAAAGGTCTGTGAACAAATTAATGTAGTCCTCGGTATATTCCGTAATCCGCTGTACGGCAAGACTTGGTGAACGCTCTTCTAAATAAGACATGAGCTGCGTTGTGAAAATTTCTGGGAATACGGCAAAGTCAGCTGATGCATCTGATGCGACATCCACATAATACTCCACCTGATTCATAAATTCCTCAAAGGAATGAATTTGTTTCATTGCATATTGAATCACACAAATTCGAACGGGGAACGCCGATTTATAATATCTTTTCGATTGCGGGCGATAGTCGACATTGTTCCATTCCATTAACGTCGCATATGTGCTGGATGCTTTATCATCCGGCAGGTAATTCGGATTGATCCGCATGAGACTAAATTCATTTAACAGCTGAAAAGATAAAACGGGATCATAGATTTGGTGAAGCGTCACCTGCTCCACATACTGGCGAGGCGTCATTTCCTCTTGGTATTTATGATAATTCGGAATGCGTCCGCCAATGATGATGCTTTTTAAATTTAATCTTCTCGCTAAGTCTTTTCTTGCTTCATACAAACGATGCCCAATTTTCATGCGGCGGTATTCAGGACTCACCATGACTTCGATTCCGTACATATTCATCCCATCTGGATTATGGTTTGTGATGTACCCATCATCTGTAATGTCCTGCCACGTGTGACGATCATCGTATTCATCAAAGTTAATTAATAAACTTGAACAAGAGCCAATGATTTCTCCCTCGAATTCAGCACAAAACTGTCCTTCTGGAAAATGCTCAAGGTGGCTTTCAAGATGCTCTCGTTTCCAAGGGTCCATGCCTGGAAAGCATACCTCTTGCAAGGCAATGATTCGGTCAATATCCTCTTCACGGATATTACGGATCACCATTCTTTTTTCAAACCGCGTTAAGTCTAGTTTTTCTGCCATGATGTTTTTGCCCCCTTACTGATCCTCTTTTTCAAGCTGATGGAATAGCTGGAGCAATTCGATTTCAGCCATGGATTCTAATCTGACATCATATTCTTCAAATTGCAGCGTGCTCGTCACTTTGTTTGGGACGATGACGCATTTCATTCCTGCCCGTTTGGCAGCTACTGATCCATTCACAGAATCCTCAAATGCCACGCAATCTTTTGGCTCTACCCCTAAGCAGCGTGCGGTTTGCAAATAGAGCTCTGGATTTGGTTTGACTTCTTCCACATCATCTGACGTGCGGATACATTCAAAGTAGTCGAAAAGACCAATCTGCTTTAGGTGATCTGACACCCATTTATAGTCTGAGCTGGAAGCAAGTCCAATCTTGATCCCGAGCTCCTTTGCTGCTTCTAAATAAGCTTCTACGCCAGGTCTTGCTGATTCGTCCTTCATTCTTTTTTGAAAACGAGAACGCCGATCTGCTGTGAGTGTCTCATGATCCAGCGTCTTCCCTAGCTGCTTTTCCAAATATTCAAATGGCTTAAAGCCTGCCTGCGTGCCAATGACCTTGCCCCATACGGAAAGAGGCAGATCTGACTCATGCTCCGCAAACATTTCTTGTAAAACCTCATATTCATGTGTTTCTGTATCTAAAATTAATCCGTCAAAATCAAATATAATCGCCTTTACCAATGAGGCCACTCCTTTTTTTTACAAAAGTCTTAAACATATACTCCATGCTATCATATCGTGAATAAAATTGACTTTCAAAGATGAATGTCTGCTAAAATGATTATGTATAAAAGGAGCCTGCACCATTTTGTCAGGCTCCTACCCGTGTTGGGTTCATTCTGCAAGAGATCCAAGCGCTCCGATTCGTGGAGAAATAGGCAATGTTGAAAAAGAGCGGGTTTGGTATTACAGATCTTAAAGGTTTCTCCGTTCCCTTAAAAATAGTATGTGCGAGGGCCTTGTAAGTTAACAAGGAAGTTCACACCATCTTTTACGCATTTTGAAGGTGACGGCTGGCAAAATCGTCTAGATCAAAAGGAAAAGAAAAGCCGCAGGCATTGACCTGCTCACGGTTTCGCTCGAATAACTCACGATCACGTTTGGTGATATGACGTTTCGGTTTTACAATAATGGTATGTAATAGCTGAAGTCCTGATAAAATACGAAAAGCATCATCCATCGTCCCGTTATATACGCCATCAATAAAGGAAAGGGAGCGATCTTTTTGACGCATATCCCGCTGCTGTCCATTGACAGCATGAGAAAGAAGATCTTCAACATCCTTTGATATTTCTTCAATTGCCTGCTCTTGCAGGTCTGTAGCAGCTTTCATTAATCTCACGTGTCATCTACCTCTCTGTCGTTATTTCTCCATTCAGAATAGCACAGAAAAAAAGGCGTTCGCCAAGGTAAGTGTTTCCTATATATACCCATAGAGAGGAACGGATATCATGATCATAAAAGGGCACACGCTCTCACTCAAAGTAGACGAGCAGTATCATCACACATCACTCAGTCATTTTTTAAAGACAGCCGTATCTGCATCAAAACCAATTATTCATTTTTGGATGGAGCATCAAAAAGTCCGTTTAAATCAAAAGCCTGCCCATCACGCGGCTAAAGTCAGTAAAGGCGATCAGATCATCATTGATTTATTTGAAACAGAAGAAAGTGATGTGGCACCAGAATACGGTGAATTAGAGGTGCTCTTCGAGGACGAGCATTTATTAATTGTGCAAAAACCTGCCGGACGGCCAACTCATCCGAATGAACAAGGACAAACGGGCACACTGGCTAACCTTGTGGCCTTCCATTTTCAAGCAAATGGAGAAGAAAAGAGGGTGAGACATATCCACAGGCTGGATCAAGACACAAGCGGCACCGTCATTTTTGCAAAGCATAGATTAGCCCATGCGGCTCTTGATCAAATGCTTTCTAAAAAAACAATCAGCCGAACATACATCGCCATCGCAGAGGGGCTTTTCAAAAAAAAGAAAGGCACCATTGATGCAGCGATCGGCCGTGACAAACACCATGCAGTCAGACGAAGAATCTCCCCTACTGGACAAAAAGCTGTGACTCATTTTCAGGTCATGGACATGAATAAACGTCTGCAAATGACAGCCGTTAAACTGCAATTAGAGACGGGTAGAACGCATCAAATTCGTGTCCACCTTAGCAGTCTCGGGCATCCACTAGCTGGGGATACATTATATGACGGAGTTCGAGATTACATCAACAGGTGTGCTCTTCATGCCAAGCAAGTAGACATGAAACACCCTTTTACAGGTGAGCATCTGATCATAGAAGCACCTCTACCACCTGATATGGACCAGCTCATGAGTCAAATCATCCATTAACAAAAGAGCCTGCTTTCATACGCAGGCTCTTTTTCTTTAGACAGACGCTCTTTTTGCATAAATAATGTACCGCTCTGGTGCATTGCCGACAAAATGAAAAGGATAGCATGTGGTTAACACCAGCTCTTCCTTTTCATTCTGCAACGTAATAATGGATGTATCATGCTGATCGACAATTTTTGTATGTGTGATTTCATATATAAATTCACCATACGGCACAGTGATTTTCAGCTGATCTCCAATATCAAGTTCACCTGTCCGGCGAAACACCGTGTCACGGTGACCGGAAAGGACGATTTGTCCATTCTGATCAGGATAATAACTGCCTTTGTAGTGTCCTACTCCCTTTGCAAGGTCATCCGCATCCGTCCCTTCGACAATGGGAAGGTCTGCTTTTAATTTTGGAATCGTCAGGATGCCAGAAGCTTTCCCCACTTCTGGAGCAAACTGCTTCTTGGACATCCCTTGATCGTCCGCTACGGCCTTCTTCGCTTCGTCTAATGATTGGGCTGTTTGAAGATGAGTAGAGGCGATTTGCCAAATTCCCCAGCCGAGCAGAACAATCCCGGCTGTCATCACAGTCAATGCAAGCCACTTTTTCATGCTTAAACTCCTTTGCCTGTTACATTTCTCTTAGATGATTCGCTCTTTAGCTTGCTGCTTTTTCTTCTTGTTTTGCTTTTTGAATTCGCCCCTCTTTTTGATACACAATGGAAGCTCCCTCAAAGCTTTTGACAAAATCGACAGTGGCTTCTAAGTCTTCTGGACCTGTTTCAGGGTTTTTACCAAGCCTGCCTATTGGTGCATATTTACTGCCAGTTGCAGTTGCCATGAAGTTATTCACAGTGAGTGTATACGTTTGATCGAAAGCTACGGCTGAACCATCCGTCAGCTTCAAGTCGACTACTTTATATGTTACCGGATCATAGGAATATGAAAAGCCTGAAATGCTATAATCTGGTCCAAATTGTGGAGAAATTTGAGCTTCTATGATTTCAACCAAGTCTTTCCCCTTGATCTCCAGTTTGACTAAAACGTTGCCGAATGGCTGAATATTAAACAGATCTCCCCACGTTATCGGCCCTTTCTCAAGGTTTTGCCTAATGCCCCCTCCATTCATCATGGCAAAGTCACTTTTCATTGAATATCTCATACCATCCGCAATCAAATTACCGAGCGGCGTGTCCCCATCATTTGAATAGCCGCCTTCCATTTTAACCCCAGCTTCTCCAACAACCTCACTAATAATCGGCTCCACTTCTTTCCCGTAATGAGCCAAGATGTCTGCTGCTTCCTTGTCCTTTTCTATACCAGCTTGATCTACATACTGGATATTTGCACTCTTTTTGACGATATCCTTCGTTTTGCGGTCAAGTGTCACATTGACTTCGCCAATCGCCTTCCCATATTCAAAGGCTTGCACAATTAATTTCCCATTGACCTCTCCATTGACCACTTCGTGATTATGCCCTGCAAAGATGACGTCAATTTCATCATCACCTTCTTTGGCAAGCTTTGCACTCTCTCCAGTGATCGTATCGCCATTTTGAGAGGCTGTCATATGAGCTAAAACCGCAATGGCTTTAACCCCTTTTTGTTTTAGTTCCTTCGCGGCTTCATTCACGGCTTTGACTTCATCTGTAAACTGAATGTCTTTAATCCCTTCTGGCATGACCATTCCTGCGGCTGACTTGGTCACAACACCGATAAATGCGACTGGGATTCCTTCGACATCGATGATTTCATAAGCCGGTAAAAGCGGTTTGCTTGTATCCTTGTATTCACAGTTCGCACAAACGAGCGGGAAGTTCTGTCCGTCATACCCCTTTGTGCCTTTAGGATGTTCTCCGCCATTTAAGATACGCAATAGCTCGTCTACCCCTTCATCAAATTCATGGTTGCCGACCGTGCCCACATCAAAGCCAATGTTCTCCATGAGTTCAACGGTTGGTTCATCTTGCAGTAGAGAAGATATGGGAGAGCTCCCGCCAATCATATCTCCAGCATGGACCGTGATCGTATTTTTGTGCGCTGCTTGTTTTTGTTTCATATAGGCGGCGACATAATCCATCCGGCCGTACATGCCTTTATTGCCATCACCTTTGAGATCCAGCTCGTATTCTTGATCAATTTTACCGTGTAAATCATTCATACTTAAAATCGTTAATGGTACTTCGCTTGCATCCTTTGCCGGCTGATAGCCAGCCTGCTCTGCTTCTTCTTTGGAAGCAAAAAAGATCCGTTTTTCCACATCGATTTCTTTCCAGTTGTCAGGGGAGACGTAGGTTTTTACAGCTGAGTCGCCGACATAACGTGCCAGTCCTTTTTTCTGCTCACGTGCTCTAAATTCAAACGGCTGTTCCAGCAGAGGGTCCGCTTCGTTCCATATGCCCTGTCCTTTTTCTTTTGCTTCTTTTACTGCTTTTTGAAACGTATGGTAGTCCTTTTCATCTCCAACTGGCCAGATGAAGTAAGTAGGGGCATATCCTTTTTTCACAAGCTCTAGATTTGTATTTAGCCCTTTTTTGGTTTTCACTTGAGCTAAAAGACGTCCATAGCTGTCCTTCGCTTCAGGACCAATCTTTAATGTGACTTGGTCACCGCTTGAAAGAAGTGTTTTTAAATAGTCAGTCGCCTGCTGTCCAAAACGCAATTGGTTTTGGTCTAATTCATTTTTTGGCTGATGATATGTTTCCGGTGTGTCCATATTCACAAAACGCACCTTTGTTGTACCTAGAACAGGCTTCTTTAGATGAATCGTATCTCCATCCACCACACGGTCAACTGTTGCTTTGTATTCCTTCTTCATCTTTGGCGGCTTTGGCTGGCGTTTCAGCAGTTTGATATCATCCTTATGTCTTGGAAGCACCTGCAGCGTATCATACCTGCTTAACACCCCTGTAAACTCGTACCATTTCCCTGTCTTTACTTTATCAATAGCATTTGTATCGACCATCACTCTCAGGATGGTGCTGTGGTATTTTTTATCAATGATCACCACATTGTATCCACCGCCAGCCGGCTGCGCTGGTTTTGCCTCAACATAGCCTTTAATCTTCACTAGTCTTCCTTCATGTTTACCGGCTTGATCCGTTTCTAGTTGTTTAACGGACACTCGCTTCGCCTTTGGCAAGGTTTGATTCACAGCATCTATCTTCAGGCAACCTTGATCTGGCACAATTTCAATCATTCCTTTATAAGACGTGATCTTACCAGTCACTGTCACCTTCATGCCTGCTTTTAGTTCCGGGAAGTTATTGGGCTGCGCTGAATAAATATTGATTCCAGCTGATTTGTCTTGAATGTATGTGGACAATTTCCCATTACCTACAGCGGATTGATCTGCTGTCACAATTCCGCTCACCGTCACGGTCTCTCCTATTAGCTGACGGGCTTTTTTGATCTGTACGATCTTTTTTTGCTTCCACACCATTTCCTTCTTTTCAGATGCACTGACCTCGCCTCCTGTGATCATGCCAGGCAGTAAGGATTGCAGACTAAAGATCATCAAAACCAAACAACAAATCATTCGAATAGATAGCATTCGTTTCATTAGACCTCTCCCCTTTGCGCTTCATCTCTCATAGTGTACAAAGTAAATATTGATGTTGAATGGATTTCATGTAAAACTTGTCTTTTTTAACTCATCGGAAAGGTAATAATCACACGTGTTCCCTCAAAGCTTTTACTTTCAAAACGAATGGTGCCGCCATGGCTTTCAATGATTTTAATGGTCATCATTAAACCAAGGCCTGTCCCCTTTTCTTTTGTAGTATAAAAAGGTTCACCGAGCTTCCCTATTTCGTCCTCTGGTATTCCCTTTCCTTGGTCTTCAAATATCAACATCATTTGATGATCTTTCATGAGAGAGGTCACCTTGATGACACCTGTCACACCATCCATCGCTTCAATTCCGTTTTTAAGGATGTTCAGGAAGACTTGTTTTAATTCATTCGGAATGCCTTGAATGTTAGGGAGCGACGGAGACAGATTTTTCTGAATGGACACGCCTTTTAAGACCGCCTGGGATTCAACAACCATGATCACTTCTTCGAGCAGAAGATTGACATGTACCGGTTCAAATTTCACCGATTTGCTTCTAGAAAGAACGAGGAATTCATTAATAATTGACTCGAGCCGATTAAACTCTGACATCATCACATCTGCATAATCTTTCTGATACTTCTTACTTTGAATCATCAGCTGTAAAAATCCTTTTAACGATGTCAGCGGGTTCCGTATCTCATGAGCGATACCTGCTGCAAGCTGCCCTACTGCCGACAGCATCTCTGATTTCATCAGCATCTTCTCTGACTGCTTTTGATTGGTGATATCCTCTGAAATCCGCATCACGGTTGACTGCATTTTGTCAGGATCATCGATTCGATGTAAAGAGACTCTCTCCCATCGTTCGCACCCAGATAAATCTTGAAAGTACAGCTCACCTGTCCAGCTGCCCTCTTTTAAACAAACCTTCCATTGCTTCTCTAACTCATCACATTGACATAGCGAATGGTAGACAGAAAAAATATCTTTGCCGATCAGGTCATATTCATGCTGCTGGACAAACTGACAGAAACGCTGATTCACGCATTGGATGACCCCTTCTTCAGTTGCAACAACAATATGAATGTGGCTGTTATCAAGCGCCGTCACCGCTAGATGAAGCGACTGTTTGATTTTCGTTACTTCGGTCATTTTAATCCAAGTCATCACCGCTCCTTCATGCTCTTGATCGAAGATAGGTGTGATGTGAACGGTGAATTGCTCTCCTTCGTTCGTTTCAATTTCACGTTCGATCGCGCGCCTATCCGAAATGACGGATTGGATATCATGATAGAGCGTTTCCTGCGTAAGCTTTTTAGCCATCGACTGAAAGGATTGCTGATGCCTGATTTTCGCTGAAGTAAATAAAGAGGCAGCTGTAGGAGTGTAATAGCGAATATTCATGTCCCTGTCCACAAACAACGTCGCAAGCTCCGGCTTGACAGAGGGTCTGTACAGTTCTTTTCTTGTCACCCTTAAGTTGTTTATGATATTAATAAAATGCTCGTGTTTTTTCTCAAACTCCTCTAATTGCGTGTGTTTCGCTTTTAATTGAGCCCTTGCCTCCTGCTCCTTTTGCTTGACTTCATTGAGTTCATTTTCTAAATCGACAATACGCTGTTGATAGACTGAATTCTGATCTGACATTCCTTTGCCCCTGCCGTTATTTTGATTTTTTCCTCTCTCATTCATTCGAATGAGAATGACGTAAACTCCCTTAAAACGGCGGTCAAAACTTTTCACGGTAAAATCTGCATACTGCTTGCTGCCTTTTTCCGAAATGAGAACATGTTGAAACACAACCTCTGTCTCGTCTGTCCACACCTTTTGAAAGGTTTGACTCAACATCTCTTTCATATAATCAGGTGTTACATATTCACATGCTTGATCTGACACTTCTGTATGGTCTAAAAAAGAATACGCACCATTTGATAATGCCAGGATTTCGTCACTATCGTTGATAATCATACATGCATCATAATCCTCGCTTACTTCTTGCATATATTGTGCGGCTCGCGCTTTCAACTCGATATCACGAGCATTTAGTGCCCAAGGGACATGTGGTTTAGAAACGTTTGAATGGGTGTAAATGTTCCATTTTTCATTGAACAAATGAAACAAACGAGGGATATTGGGTACAGTTTCATTTGGCCCTAATATCAACATCCCTTGATCTTTTAAAGCATATTGGAATCGGGACAATATTCGTTTTTGCACTTCAGGCTGGAAGTACATCAGAACATTTCGGCAACTGATAAAATCGAGGTGGATAAAAGGTGAATCGATCAATAAATTGTGAGGTGCAAAGACAATATGTTTTCTAAGCGACTGCTTCACAATAAAAGCGTCACCTTTCCTTTCGAAATATCGCGCCCGCCATTTTTCCGGCATCCTTGCTATAGACTCTACTGAGTAAAGACCTTTACTAGCTGTTTGAATGGCTTTCCGGTTGATATCTGTTGCAAATACTTGAAGTTCAATGGTCACTTGTCTTCGCTTCATTTCTTCTAAAAATAAGATCGTAAAAGAATAGGCCTCCTCTCCTGTCGAACATCCCGCAATCCAAATACGGCATCGAGATTTCCCGTTTTTCACCGCATTTTCAATGATCGACGGAATGACCTGATGTTCACATACACGAAAAGCCTCCATATCCCTAAAAAAAGACGTCATGCCGCTTAAAAGCTGTGCGTGCAGGCGATCAAGCTCATCTGGTTCTCTTTCTAATAAGCAGTCGTACTCTGATAATAATGAAATCCGTTTTTTTGCAATCCTCATTCGTTTTTGAATGACAGATAGCAGCCTTTTCTTTTGATAGGTTGAAAAGGCAATGCCTTTATACATTTCAAGACGTTCAATAATTCTCAGTAAAACAGGATCTGCCTCATCGACATGCGGGACGTTGATGATATTGGCGATATATGCCGCAAGGGTTGAAGGGTCTTTGAATGTTTGTTGATACAAGGTGTCAAAACCACTTTCTACCTCACTGCACGATAAAGCTGTACCGCCTTGCTCAACCAACTGAAGCAAGCCACTTCCCACACAATGACCTTTTTGAAAGAAAATCGCAAAAGCCTCTTCCTTTTGAACGCTGGCAAGAGACTGAAAAAGCAAGTCCACAGAGCAAGCCATGCACGCCGGCAGCTGCTCTGATAGGTGCAGCCGCTGATCTTCTGTTAACGTCACAACCGCATGCTGTGGACAAAAATAAATCGTCTTCTTCATGACTTTCTCACCATGTTTAATCGTTTTTGCCCGGTAGCCAATCGGTAAAACAAGTGCTTCCAAATCAGTTATACAATCGTCCGTCACATGATTTTGCACAACAATAAAAGAGGCATTTAATTCATGTGGAAATGATTGAAAAAAAGCCTCAAGATGATGCTGTTCAAACGGTGAAACACCGATGCCAATCACTGGTGCCTGCACATGTTCGTCTTCTATCAAACGATTAATGATTTTGTCCTGCATCTGGTACCCCCATGTTCATTCGTCTGATACTTTTTTTCGACAAAAAGGAAGAAAACCCTCTAATTGTAAATAATGTTTTTGCATGAAAGAAGGAAAACATCCTCACATTAAAACAGATTGTATAAACAGAAGGAGGAATCTCAATGCAAAACGATCAGCAACCAATGTTTCAAGGAAGCGCTCCCCAGCCCGAGCTCAATCATGGCGGACATGAGTTATTCGATTTACATGAAATTTTAGCCGGCACGATTAATATTTTGGATCAGTATATGATCCTGCGGCAGTTTATTCAGGATCCTGCATTATCCGACATCTTGGATCGACAATACCAATTCGTTTTATCTCAGTACAATGTCACTGTAGATTGTTTTTCTACTGGACAAAAGCCTAGTGAAGAAACCGCTACTTATATGATGAAAGAGCACACACAAGTGACGTACGGGATCAAGCCTTCTCAGCCGAAGAAGCCGAATCAGTCATTACAGGATGTAAAAGACTTGGGCATCACAGGGCATATGCTCAGCCTGGTCAAATCACATGCTGGATTACTTTCCATGTCTGCATTAGAAGTAACAAATCCAGTTGTCAGACGTGTGCTTGCTGCGCAAATCCCGAACTTTATTGAAATGGCGTATGAAATTTTCTTGTATCAAAACAAGCATGGCTACTATCAAGTTCCCCAGCTTTCCAGACAAGACATGACGGCCATGACATCAGCTTTCGCACCGCTTCAAGGGCAGGTTCAAATGCCGACAAGCAAAGCCAATCAGCAAAAACCCCTTCATTAAAAAAACGGCTGACCCTTTCCTCTGGTCAGCCGTTTTTTCTTTGATACATCTTGTTAAACTGATCTTCAAAATCTGCGAGCCGCTCCCCTGTCGCCTGTTCAAAGCCTTTAGCAAATTGACCTGTTTTCGCCGTTTCCTGCATGATCTCATGTATGATATCTCGTCCGTAAAGCTGAACCAGCTCATAGATCATATAATAACTTTGCAAATAAACATCTGTCTCATACGTCATCCGGGAGTCCTGCCAATCTTGATCGGAATGAAGAGATTGAAAGGGAATGACGTCGAACCGTTCAGACGTGGCATTTAACACGTCATAGGCCGTCCATTCTGCTGTTCCTTCATGGAACCAAAGCGGAAAGATCACTGGAGACACTTCATAAGAATGAACTTTTTCATAGAAAACAAAGTGAGCATATTCATGAATAAATAACGTGTTGAAAAAGTATAAAGGCAGTGTCTCTTTCTTCAATAATGCTTCCCGTTTATCTGGATATAACCCAATCATTTGATCATGATCGGAGTAAAAACCCGTAATATGCTTGATTCCGGCAAATTGCTCGATCGTCTCTTTATCATCAAAATAAATAATGTCTAAAGGTTTGTCAGTTTCAAACTGAAACACTGACGCTGTCCTCTTCTTTGCCTGATCCATGGCCTCGATTGTCAGGTCAACAAAAGCGTCCTCTTCCTCTGCATAGTATATTCTAATATGTTCATAAACTTGCTTATTGAGTCCCTCCGTTAATATGGTTTTAGGAGAAGATTGCTGCTCTAAATATTGTCCTGCCAGCTGAAACGCAACATAAATCAAGTACGCGGTGAAAGCATAAAAAATGAGACCTGCTGCAATCATTCCGCCTACAAGCTTTTTATGAATCAATGACGGCTTGGCTTTCATTTGCTCCCCACCTGAATTCATCCTGCAGCCTCTTTCTCTTTCTATGAAGAAACAAAGATCAACAAGAGGTGATATATTTTTTACTTTATGCAGTCAGGTGCGCAAGGTGCGGTTCCAAACAAAAAAGCCGCATATGACATACGGCTTTTGTCGTAGCTATTTTGATTCAGGGAAGACACGCCGAACCGTTTCAGTAAATTCATCGAAAAATCCTGAAATTGGCTCTCCGCTTCTAATACGTTTTCCGTATCCTTCCATACGATCGATAAAGTCTGGATTCGCAGATACATACACGTTGTCGATTTGTTGATCCGTTGATTTGACTTTGTCTGAAATTTTCTTTTTCAGATCGTCCGTCACATTACCGCTTTTATCGCCTTCAAGCATAACGGCAACAAATGCATTTTTTCCTGTGACAAGCACGTTCGCTGTTTTCACTTCAGACATGTTGGCTACAAGCTCTGACGCTTTATCTGCCACTTTGACCTTCTGAGGTGTTTGAACATTTGGTTCGTCCTGTCTCATATTGTCATTCTTATATGTGACATTTTCATACTGTCGTTTCATTGTTCCTCTTCGCTCATCTCCCTGGTTGTTCATGCCACATCCAGTGGTGATCAATGTTGGAACGAGTAGTAAAGATAGCATCCATTTCTTATTCATCAATTATTCCCTCCTTTTGCTCATAGGTTTTTCATCCAGCCGGCTTTTTATGCACACATTTCTATTTCATAAAATGAATTCATAATTCAGCCTGCTTTGGTCATCCTAAACATGATGAAGAAGTATCATCATGATCAAATGGAGGGATTCGTTTGTTTAAGAAAAGAAAAGGCATGAGCACTGGCGCAATGATCGCAGTATCAACAGCCATCATTGCATTATTTTCTCCGGTTTTACGAAGAAGGCTGAAAAGCATGACGCAAATGAATATGTCTTCAATGATGAAAGGAAAAAGCCATCAGCACCATGACTCATCTCGTCACGAGTCACACGCACAGAATGAATCAAAGGGAACTGCGGAAATCGGACAAATGATGAAGCAGGCATTCACTGCTGTACAGCCAAATCATACAAATCAGCACCAATCGACATCAAGAAACCATCAGCCAAGAGAGTCTTATGCACAGTCTCTCCATATTGATGAAAGTGTCATGAATGTGATGGATGATGAATCAATCCAGCAAGTAATCAATGACATCGAGCACAAATAAGAAAACAGGAGCCTTCATAAATAGAGGCTCCTGTTTATTCTCCTGAAAAATGTTCTTTCACCATCACAGAGAAGAAAGGTAAAAAGGCGATTTCAACTGTTGTGATAAAATCGTCATAAGCTTCTACTATGATTAAGAGCTCTTTCTCGTTTGGCCGGTCCTTTTTTATCTCTACATGCTGCACGGTTTTAAAATCATATATGCCTAAAACGAATGCGTCTTTTTTTCGAACAGCCTTTAGCATAAATTCTTGATTACCAAGGTACATCGTGACAACGAAGCGCTCGTCTTGATTCTCAAATCGAAATGTCAGGTTTTGATATTCAATAGGCATACCTCTCTCGAACCTTTCATCAGGCTCCGTTTCAAAAAAAGAAAGCCAGTCCGTTTCATCTGGGAAGCGTTTTCCTCGCATGTGTTTCGATCCCCTCATAAGTGAAATTTTTATTAATTATCCTTTTTCCCCTTTTCTTTTGCAACAAATTTTAGTAATTTTAAAAAGGTGATTTTATTTTGCTAAGAGACCTCTTTATTAATTTAACAATTCTTGTCACTTTCCATTATTTATTTATGCTTGTGTTTAAAGAGAATTTTCTGAAGAAAGAAGATACCCTGCTCAGACAGCTATGCAAAGGCATTCTTTCCGGATTACTCGGTGTCCTTTTAATGTTCTTCTCTATCAAAGCAGGTCCAGCCATCATCGATTTAAGACATATCCCCCTTATTTTAACGGCCTTTTATGGAGGCATCGTCCAAACCATCATTGCAGCCTGTGTTGTGATCATTGGCCGATTATTAATTGATGCCAACGTCGGTTCTTTCATCAATATTTTTTCCATGATGATCATTGCAACAGCCTCTTTTTTAATTGCTGAGCGCCATATGAATCAAGTTGCGAAAATGCTTTTGTCCATTACGATCAGCAATGTGATTGCAACTTTTTTGTTTATTACGATTGCACATGAGACCTCTATTGAAGTCCATTCTGCCTATTGGATGTTCTCATATGTTGCAGGACTGTTTAACTTTTACGTCATTGAGCATCAAACAAAAGCATATCAGCTTTTAAATTTGTATAAATTCCAAGCTCATTATGACTTTTTAACAGGTGTTTTAAATAAACGGAAGTTCGATGAGGTCTTAAGTGATGCTTTTTCTATGAAATTTAAGCAGCCTATCCATCAAATGTCCCTTATTTACTTAGACATCGATTACTTCAAATCCATCAATGACCAATATGGACATCATGAGGGAGATATGGTTTTAAAAGAAATCGGAAAAAGGCTGATGAAAAACACAAGAAGCTCTGATTATATTGGCCGGATCGGCGGTGAGGAATTTGCTGTCCTTCTACCAAATTGTACAGTTGAAAAAACATGGCAGATTGCAGAACGCTTACGGAGAAAAATAGCAGATCAGCCGATTTATTTACAAAATGGCATGTCCATTCATATCACAGTATCACTTGGGTGTGCTTATTACCCCGGAACAAGTGCAGACATCAAACAATTACCGATTATGGCTGATCAGGAGCTCTATAAAGCGAAGCAGTCTGGCCGAAATCAAGTGAGCTTCTCAGAGAGAAAAAGAGGCCAATTAATATAGGCTTTTTCCTCAATTTGTTAGCGCTAATTATTTTTAAAAAAGTTTTCGGATAACAGTTGTTTTTTCCCGCAAACACTGGTAAAGTAAAGGTAATTATTTTTGTTCGTATCATCTTTAAGAAGAAAGTTTTGAAAGAGTTTTCGTCTTTGAAGTTTGTGTAAGAGCAAGAATAGTGAATTTAAGCGTTAAGATCGCTTTAGGAGGAAATTTCATGTTAGAAGGTAAAGTAAAATGGTTCAACTCTGAAAAAGGTTTCGGATTCATCGAAGTAGAAGGTCAAGACGATGTATTCGTTCACTTCTCTGCTATCCAAGGCGAAGGCTTCAAAACTTTAGAAGAAGGTCAAGCAGTTTCTTTCGAAATCGTTGAAGGTAACCGTGGACCACAAGCTGCTAACGTTAACAAAGCGTAATTTAAGAGCATCTGCTCTTTAGCACTTTATAGAGTGAAGGAAAACCGTCCGGCTTCTGCCGGCGGTTTTTTTGTGCCATAAAAAAAAGAGAACCTGACGAGAGGTTCTCTTTTTTATTTGTCCTTCTGCTTTAGCTTCTGTAAAGCAGAACGATACATATCATCATTCATTTTTGTCTCTGGTTCTTCTTCTTTGACAGGTGGTTCTGGCTGCTTAAACTTTTGAAGCGCCTGTCTATAAAAATCATCGCCAGACACTCGTTCATCCGTTTGAGAAGGCTTTGACGCTTCCTCTTCTTCTTCAGGCTCTACAGGTCTCGCCGCAACTTCTGACTCGCTGCGCGGCACGTCAGGCTGATTGGGCACATCTTCTTTGATCTCTTTCTTCTCGACCGAAGCGTGTCTGACATTGAACGCTACTAATCCGATAATGACTAGAACAGCAGCTACTAACGCTACAATAATCGTCGCCAAAAGAACCCTCTCCTTATCGCTTAAATGACGCAGTGACTGATGCTACACGTCTTCCTAATGCTTTGCCGAGTTCAATGCCTTCTGTAGAAATCACTTCATCAGAATCAATCGGACACGTCACACCTGCTCCATAGTAAGAGCCGTATAAAGCATTCTCTGGCACATTTCCAGGAAGGCCAACGACAAGCATCCCTTGATGGAACATTGGTGTAATCAAATTATGCATCGTCATTTCTAAACCGCCGTGCGTTGTAGCAGTTGTACAGAAAACGGCACCGACTTTATCGATCAGTTTTCCCTCTGCCCATAGGTAGCCAAGACGGTCAATCCATGTCTTTAACCCAGAACTAATGGTACCAAAGTGACCAGGGCAGCCCCAAATGATCGCATCCATTTGATCCAGCTTGCGAATATCCGCATCTTTCACGTGATCGACGAATACTTCAGCCTGCTCTGTTTCACCTGCGCCTGCTGCAATTGCTTCTGCCAGTGCTTTTGTATGGTCACCTTCACTATCGTATACGACATAAATTTTCATGTACGGTCCCTCCACACTTATCTTGCATCTTGGTTTGCTTCCTTAGGTGCTGGAAGCAGTGTCATTTCTTGTTTTTTATGCTGCTGATCTTTTCGCTTTTTATCCTTACGTACATCACGCAGGAACAAGCTGAGAATGACACCAGCGGCACAGAATAACGTTACCCACATGTAAGCATCATTGATGCCCATTACGTTTGAATCGACCTGTGCTTTCGTAAAGAGCTGGGTAGATACATATTTTTGAGCAGCTTCAGCTGTCATGCCCATATGATGCATCACATTCGACACAGCCGCCTGGAATGAATTCATAAAGAACGGGTCCGCTGTATTTGTTTGATCCGCCATATTGGAATAATGGAATGTTGTCCGATTCGTATAAATCGTTGTGATCAAACTCGTACCGATCGAACCGCTTATTTGTCTTAATGTATTAGACATCGCTGTACCATGGCTGTTTAAGTGCTGTGGTAATTGGTTCATCCCAGCTGTCATCACCGGCATCATCAAGAGTGACATACCGAATGCACGAACTGCATACATGAGCACAATGTGACTATACGATGTATCAATGGTCAGCCTTGTAAACTCGAATGTGGTGACAACGGTAATGAGCATCCCCACAATCGCAAGCGGACGAGGTCCAAATTTATCAAACAAAATCCCTGAAATCGGGGACATAATCAGCATCGCAAGTGCCCCTGGAAGCATTAATAGCCCGGATTGCAATGCCGTAAACCCAACGAGGTTCTGCAGATAAATCGGAAGTAAGAACATCCCAGTGTATAAGGCAACTGTAATAATAATATTAATGACACTTGATAATGAGAAGATGCTGTATTTAAACACGCGGAAATCAAGCATCGGATTATCAGCTTTCAGCTGTTGGAAAATAAAGAGAATGATCGCAATCGCACCAACAATAATCGTCGATAAGACGATCGGATCTGTCCAGCCATCACTTCCCGCTTCACTCACTCCGTATAGAAGCGAAGCAAAACCAACGATGGAAAGAATTGCACCAAGGCTGTCCAGCTTGATTTTTTTAGGCTCTACAATATTTCTAAACATAAAGAAAGCCGCGATAATGACAATCGCTCCGATTGGTACAAGTCCATAAAACATAATACGCCAAGAATAATGTTCAATAATATAACCAGATAATGTTGGTCCTACCGCAGGAGCAAACATCATCGCAAGACCGAAAATCCCCATTCCTTTCCCTCTGTTTTCCGGAGGGAAAATAAAAAGGATTGTTGTCATCACGAGCGGCTGCAGGATACCGCCGCCGATTGCCTGAATCAAACGACCGATGAGCATCGTTGAAAAGTTCGGTGCAATCCCGCAAATAAAGGTCCCTAGTGTAAACGAGATCATGGCGACTAGAAATAAGCTGCGCTGTCCAAAGCGTGTGATTAAAAACGCAGATAACGGAATCAGCACACCGTTGACAAGCATATAACCTGTTGTAAGCCACTGAATCGTCGTTGCACTCACATTAAATTCAGTCATTAAATGGGGCATGGCTACGTTCAGAAGCGTTTGGTTCAAAATCGCTACGAACAAGCCGGCCATTAAAATGATCAGTAAAGACAAGGAGCCTGCTCCCTGTTTTGTTGCTGCAGGTTGATTTGCCATCTCAGACAACCTCCTTTCATTTTTTGATATCAAACATCATTAAGATGAAATTTTGACAGAAGCATTCATACCAGGAAGTACTTTGTCTGATGGGTTTTTAATTGAAATTTTCACTGCTACTTTTTGTGTGACTTTTGTATAGTTACCACTTGAATTTGTTGCTGGCAGCATATTGAATGTTGAGTTTGTCGCATAACCAATTTGTTCAACTGTTCCTTCAAATGTTGTATCAGGATCACCATCTACCACGATGTCGACTTTGTCGCCTTTTTCAATGCTTTTAATATCTGTTTCTTTGATATTCGCTGTGATGTAAAGCTTGCTTAAATCAATGGTTTCACCAAGAACTGTACCAGGCTGCACTTGTTGATTGTTTTGTACTTCTTTTTTGACTAATGTGCCATCAGCCACTGATTTAATGTTTGTTTTTGTTTCTCCTTCAACTTTTGCAACTGTGCTGTCTTTTTGCACTTCGTCACCTTCATTGATATCCCAGCCTTTGATTTGTCCAGCTGCTGGTGCTGTGATTTGATACATGTCACCTGTCACTTTCGCCTCGTCAGTTTTGACAAAATTTGTGCTTTCGTAGTAGTAATAAGCACCTCCGGCAATAATGGCAAGAATCACAATAAGGCCAAGAATGTTCGTTAGCAATAAACGCCCTCTGTTCATGTTTTGTTTCTCCTTTCATGTATAAAAATATAGTGTCATCTGCTTTAGCAAACTTAGAATGCCCATCATCTGACAGAATATGAAACAAGCTCATAAAGCTGTTATTTCTCCTTCATCTACTCCGCCTGAAAAATGGTGTGCAGCCCATTTATACTTATTGTTCACTCATGAGCAAAGAGTAGAAAAAGAAGAAAAGACGATCGGCATCTTTTTTGAAAAACTTATATTTAACAAGATTAAATATTAATAAATGAAAATTGAAATGTCAAAGAGAAAGTTTTACTTTTTTTCTGGTGATCCCTTCCTTCTCCATACAAAAAACCCTTCAGCCCTTATGCTGAAAGGTTTTTTCAAATGTGCTATTTACGAAAGAACTTCTTCCTGCTGAAAAAATTTTTTTAGTGCGAGAAAAACATCTGATTTTTGCTTCAAAATATAATGCTTAAATTTCTCATCCTGTATATGCTTATATGCTGACATTAATGTAGAATGCCGGTTGTATTGATTCACTTCACCATAACAGAATAAGTTGGCTTTTTTCATAATTTCAGAAACAAGCTTCACGCACCGTGCATTGTCTGAGGTCAAATTGTCTCCATCAGAAAAATGAAAAGGATAAATATTATATTGCGACGGCGGGTATCGTTCGTCTATGAGCTCTAGTGCCTTTCGATAGACAGAAGAGCAAATGGTCCCTCCGCTCTCGCCCCGCGAGAAGAAATGCTCTTCATCTACAACCTTCGCCTCCGTATGGTGGGCAATAAATTCAATATCGACCGTCTCATACTTTGTCCGTAAGAAACGTGTCATCCAAAAGAAAAAACTTCTCGCCATATATTTTTCCCAAAGCCCCATACTTCCGCTCGTATCCATCATCGCCAAAACGACGGCTTTCGACTCTGGTTTGGTCACTTCATTCCACGTCTTATATTTGATATCCTCTGGGTAGATTGGATAAAAGGAAGGTCTGCCTGTCATCGCATTTCGTTTAAATGCAGACAGCATCGTTCGTTTTTTATGGATATTGCCTGTTAACCCGGTTTTGCGAATATCGTTAAACTCAATTTGCTCGACAATGATGTCGTCAAGCTCCTTTTGTTTAAGGTTTGGCAGCTCTAGCTCCCGAAACAGCGCTTCCTCAAGATCCATTAATGAGACCTCTGCTTCGTAATAATCCTCACCAGCCTGATCTCCAGCGCCCTGCCCCTTTCCTTGCCCTTGCTTACTGTCTGATCCATCGCGCGCGACAATATCTCCAACCTCGCTGTCTCCATCCCCTTGACCCACATGCTTATTTTTATCGTAGTTGTACCGAATTTTATATTCATCTAACGAACGAATTGGAATTTTGACAACATCTTTTCCATTAGACATGATGATGCTTTCTTCTGTGACAAGATCCGGCAAATTGTTTTTAATCGCTTCTTTGACTTTTTTCTGATGACGCTGCTGGTCGTCATAGCCTTTTCGATGGAGGGACCAGTCTTCCTGAGATACAATAAACTGACTTTTTTCTTGCCGGGACATCCATCCCCCTCCTCACCTGTTTGCACAATTCTTCTAACCACCGATTCCTTTATCCTATGCTGCTCGTCACCCAAGTTGACGATCATTTCTAAAAAAGACATTACCGGTGCAGGTGCGCCAATAATGCCTCCTTCATTTATTAACGATTCAGAAGACTGCCTACATATTTTAAAAGTTCATTTGCACTTGTTGAATTATAGCCATGTTCATCAATCAATCTAGCCACTACTTCATTGACCTTCTTCAGCTGCTGTTCATCCGGTGTCTTCGTTGACGTCGTAATTTTCACCACATCTTTTAGATCAGCAAACAGCTTCTTCTGAATCGCCTCTCGCAATCTCTCATGAGAATTATAATCAAAGCGTTTGCCCTTTCTCGCATAAGCCGAAATACGAATCAGAATTTCTTCTCTGAATGCCTTTTTGGCGTTTTCAGAAATACCGATCTGCTCCTCAATTGAACGCATAAGCTTTTCATCAGGATTCATTTCTTCACCAGTTAACGGATCACGCAGCTTGTTTTTATTACAGTACGCCTCGACATTATCTAAGTAATTATCCATCAGTGTTTTCGCAGACTCCTCATAGGAATACACAAATGCCTTTTGAACTTCCTTCTTCGCAATATCGTCGTACTCTTTTCGCGCAACAGAAATAAAATTCAAATAACGCTCCCGGTCCTCGCTGGAGATAGACGGATGCTGATCGAGTCCTTCTTTTAAGGATCGAAGGACATCCAGTGCATTGATCGATTCCATATTCTTTCGAATAATAGTGGAGGAAATTCGGTTAATCACATACCGCGGGTCAATTCCGCTCATCCCTTCATCATGAAATTCCTTTTTCATCTCATCAATATCAGCAGATTGGAAGCCTTCGACACTCTCTCCGTCATACAGACGCATTTTTTTCACCAAATCAATATCAGAACGCTTCGGCTCTTTGAGTCTTGTCAAAATGGAGAACATCGCTGCCACCTTCAGCGTATGCGGGGCAATATGGACATCTGCAACATCACTTTCTGAAATCATTTTATGATAAATGCGTTCCTCCTCTGTCACCTTCAAGTTATAAGGAATCGGCATCACAATAATTCTTGAATGCAAGGCCTCGTTCTTTTTATTTGAAATAAACGACCGGTACTCGGTTTCATTCGTATGAGCGACGATCAATTCATCTGCACTAATCAAGGCAAAACGGCCTGCTTTAAAATTTCCTTCCTGCGTTAATGACAGAAGGTGCCATAGAAATTTCTCATCACACTTTAACATCTCCTGAAACTCCATCATCCCTCGGTTTGCTTTATTGAGTTCTCCATCAAAGCGGTAGGCACGGGGATCTGACTCTGATCCAAATTCAGCAATGGTTGAAAAATCGATGCTTCCTGTTAAATCAGCAATGTCCTGAGATTTCGGATCAGATGGACTAAAGGTACCAATGCCAGTTCTTTTATCCTCTGAGAAAAAGATCCGTTCAACCCTTACATCCTCAATTCGCCCGCCATATTCCTCTTCGAGCCTCATCATATTCAGAGGGGACAAATTCCCCTGCACACGAATGCCATATTCTCTATAGAAATCCTCCCGCAGATTTTGCGGAATAAGATGAAGCGGGTCTTCATGCATCGGGCAGCCTTTGATCGCATAGACTGCGCCATGATCTGTCAGTGAATATTCTTCTAGTCCTCTTTTCAGCCTAGTAACAAGCGTAGATTTTCCCCCGCTTACTGGTCCCATCAATAACAAAATACGCTTCCTCACATCGAGACGCTTGGCAGCAGGATGAAAATATTCCTCCACTAATCTTTCCAATGATTCCTCTAACCCAAAAAGCTCCTGATCAAAAAATTTGTACGTTCTGACCCCATTCTCCTCTTCAATCCCGCTGTCTTTAATCATATGATAAACGCGAGAATGAGCAGATTGAGCGACAAGTGGATTTTCCTTTATAATGTCTAAATAATCGCTGAATGTGCCTTCCCATTTGAGACGCTGCTCTTCTTCTCTGTGCTGTTCGATTTTCTTTAAAATATCCATATGAACCTCCTCTTTCAAGATTGAAGCAAGTAATCAGATACTGTTTTACAATCTATGCGGAGGCGTCCTATTACATGCTTTCGTTCTTCAAAATGACGAATTGGCAAACTGAATTGACAACCATCCGCAAGACCCTTCATAATAAAGGAAAAACAGGAGAAAAATGATCTTCTTCTCCTGCTTTTCAAGGCGAACTTCGCACCATATGAAACAGGCAGCGATAGAAACAAAGGGATAAGGGGGAAGCTTATATGAGAACGGTCATTATGATGGGCGTCATCATTACGTTTTTAGTATCCATTTTCACAGCTGGCTACGAAGGCAAGCCTGGTAAATGAAAGAAAGGATGTTCCATGAGCGGAACATCCTTTTTTCATTTAATTCGTTGTTTTTAGCACCTGCATATTCACTGTATTCCCTGATACCTGAATGGACGTAAAGTCTTGCGTATCAATCACAGGTGTGACGGCACGACTGTCTAATGTGATGTCAGTAAAACGAGTAGAGAAGTTCGCCCGAATATCTTTCCGGTAGATATCGTCAGTCACTGCTACTGTCGACAGTAATTTCCACTTAGTCACAGAGCCAATGTTTGAGTTTTGAATTTCTGTGATGATACGCCCGGTATAACCAACATTATTTGTCCCCCAGAACGTCGCTCTTGTATGTCCATTCAAGTTTTTATAAATGGTCATTTGCACAGTACTTCCAGGCTTAAATCCTTTTGTATACGTAAAATCATTTTTTCCTTCGATATATGTCTCTTGATTATTTGTTTAGGTTGGACTCTATTGAAGACCGATGTCTGCTTCTTTTGAACCTGTGAATCCAGAATAAATATAAGCTGTCCCATTTGACACACTCATTGCGGGAGGGAGTTGAATCTTTGTGACCAATATTGATCCATTGCTATTGATATAAGTACGCCCGCCGATACCTTTCGATAATTGCGCTGCTTCTATTTCCTGCGTCTGAGAGAGACCTGGGATACTGACTGGAATCGTCTCCATTAAAATAGCAGAGCTAATGGCACTAGTGATCAGTAGCTTTTTCATCTCATTTAATGGATTCATTATTTTTTGAAAACGCGATTACAATCTATCATACTACCTATTTTTACATGTCAAAAAAAGTATAAAAAAGTCGTATTTTCCTTCTTTATATTTCTTATCTCATATAAAAAAAGCCGAGATAGGTATCCCGGCTTTCATTATGACCTTAAATCAGATCTCGGTATTGCTGCTGGCGAAGTGCCTCATACACAAGAATTGCTGCCGTATTCGATAGATTCAGAGAACGAACATGCTCTGTCATCGGTAAACGAAGGCAGCGGTCCATATTTCGCTCGATCAAATCTTTCGGCAATCCACTTGTCTCTCTGCCAAAAACGAAGAAGTAGTCTTCATCTAACTGAGAGTAATCAAATGTCGTATGCGGCTTTTGGCCAAATTTTGTGATATAGAAGAATTGTCCCTTCGGATGAGCCTCAAACAATTCATCAAGCGAGTCATGATAGACCACATTGGCATATTTCCAATAATCGAGTCCTGCACGCTTCAGCATTTTGTCATCTGTCGAAAAACCAAGCGGACGAATCAGATGAAGAGTTGTATTTGTTGCTGCACATGTACGCGCAATATTTCCAGTATTAGCTGGAATCTCTGGTTGATATAAAACGACATGAAGTCCCAAAAAAGTTCACCTCTAATTTTCTTTTCCGCTCAATATTATACCATTAACTATCCTTCGCGGCATCGTCCAAAATGTGAAAAAACGTATAACGAATAGCAGGTGTATAGGCGGTCGAATCCTCATACGACCAATAACGCATACGGCTGTCATATGTCTGTGCATTCACAAGAGGCATTCCGCCTTTATCATGATCGACGACAATGGTTGTATGATTATACCTGCCATCTCCCTCAAAATCGTAGCAAATGACATCACCAATTTGAAGCTCCTGCGCTTCTTTGAGTTTCTTTGCTCTTAAACCCGCTTTCGAATTCGCTAAATAATTTTTCATCGAATGAGCCACCGTCCAGCTATAGCTCCACGTATGAGGACGCACCCACCAGCCAGATCCGCGGTTCGGATACCCTCTCGTTGGTGCATTCCCTGCTTTCAAGCATTGTGAAATAAAATTTGTGCAGTTATCTTCAAAATTTTTATAGGCAGGATTTCGTTTATTCCAGTACGTCTCCGCATATTGCACGGCTGCCCGCCGGTCATAGTGAAAGGCTCTCCCAAACTGTTCTTCGGTCTGAAAGCGCTCATCCATCTGCTCTTCCATTTGCCGTTTTTCTAGCATCATCCGATCTTTGACAAGCATGTCGTTGTAAAGGAACGCTTCTCTTTTTTCTACCTGCTCCTCTAAATAAAAAGAGTCGTCTGCATCCTTGCATACATAAGTGAGATGAGCGAGATACTGCACATGCTGAGCCCCGTCATCCTGAATCGATGAATCAAGAAGTTTTGCTTTGGCTTTCGCCTTGACAATCTCCACCTGTCTTCTAGCAAAAAGCTCTTTTTTCCGTTCGACTGCTTCCACATCAGACATGAGCTGCGGCTGTTTAATTGCACTCCCATTTAATAAATAACCAAGCCTGTCTTCTAATGTTTGCTCTAATAATTGTTTCACACAGACACCACCAAACTTTTTTTGAAATCTCTGTTTGGTTCATTCTATGTTCATAGGGATGTTATTTAGTATTTAAAGGTGTCTGTAAAAACTCAATCCCTTTGACAATTTCTTGTTTCGCTTCCTCATCACTTTCCCGCTCAAGGGCTTTTTCCAACTCTGGGAGCAGCTTCTCGTCGCCAATTTTCCCTATTGCCCAAGCAGCCGTGCCTCGAATAACAGGCCGTGGATCCTTGTGCATCAAATCAATCAACACTGGTAAGGCAGATGTATCTTTAAAGTGAGCAAGTGCCAAAATCGCATTTCGCTGAATCGGCTTTTTCCCCCGCCATGAACCTGAAACATGACCGTATTTTTCCTTAAACTCACGATTACTGATCGTAAGAAGCGGCTTTAAGAGCGGCTTAGCAATTTCAGGGTCCGGCTCCATTTCAGGATGCAAATGAAAGTCTTTTCCTTTATTGATCGGGCAGACGATTTGGCACGTATCACACCCATACAATCGATTTCCTATTTTCGAACGAAATTCGTCAGGCAAAAATCCTTTTGTCTGCGTTAAAAATGAAATACATCGTTGAGAATTCAGCTGTCCTGGATTCACAAGTGCACCAGTTGGGCACGAATCTACACATTTATTGCACGTTCCGCACTGGTCTTCAATTTTTTCATCCGGTTCAAATGGGACATTTGTGATCATTTCAGCCAAATACACATAAGATCCAAACTCTGGCGTGATAATCATACAGTTCTTTGCACTAAAACCTATGCCAGCGCGTTCCGCTACTGCACGATCAGACAGTTCCCCTGTGTCCACCATTGATTTTGTTCGTATATCGACATGTTTGCTTCGCAAGAATTCTTCGAGCATATCGAGCTTTTTTTTCAGCACAACATGATAGTCCGTTCCCCAAGAAGCCCGGCAAAAGATCCCTCTTCTTGCATCTCTTGTACTTCGAGGAGCATCTTTCATTTTGGAAGGATACGCGAGCGCTATCGCAACAATTGATTTGGCCTTCGGAAGCAGCAAAGAAGGGTTTGTTCGTTTTTCGATGTCAGGCTCTTCAAAACCTGACAAATACCCTAACGATTCATGTAAGATGAGGCGGTCCTTTAATGAATCAAATGTATCAGCACTTGCAAATCGGATTTTATCGACACCAATTTCTTTCGCATATTGAATCAATTCTTCTTTTAATTCTCCAACATGAATCACCTTGCAAACCTCCTTTCTTTGTTTCTTCTGTTGTTTTCAGTATAATACGAGTGTATCATGACCGATTGGAGTGAGTCACTGTGAAGATACATATGGAAATTTCTCATCCTGAAAACCCGTCTATCCATGTTGGACAGATTGAATATTCGCATATTGAAGTTGGTACATCCCCTCAAATGTTAAAAGGCCGACTACGCCTGTTTCAAGAATCTTTATTCTTTGAATACGAAGATAAAGTCTTAGAAGAAGTACCAGCAATCAAAGAATGGACGGATCTTTTAAAAGACGTTCCTTTCCTGCCAATTCTTGCTGATATCCAAAAGGAACAATTTATTGACTCGACCAATTCCGTACAGGATTTGTCGATATTTTTCTCTTTAAAATATTTCTTGCCCATCCTGACATTCGATGCTGATCGCATAGAAGAGCCGCTTTCACTAGCAAAACATGAGACTGGCCACATTGAATGGCAGGACGACGCGGGACTTAAGGGATTATTTTCTCATGCAAGTAAAGCACAAATTTCTCAAGACACAAAAAACATTCTGCAAATCATCCTCTTTCCGCCATCTATTTCCCGGGAAAAGAGTGAAGCTCTAATCCAATCCTTGACGAAGATGTTTGTACAAATACATGGTGGAGAAAGTAAATATGAACTTATTGAAAAAGCACTGTAGCTTGACAGTGCTTTTCACATTATACTGACATAATAAAAAACGCAACACTTCGTTTATCTATGAAACGAAATACTGCGTTATAAACAAAATTATGTATTGGAGCGGGTGATGAGAATCGAACTCACGACATCAGCTTGGAAGGCTGAGGTTTTACCACTAAACTACACCCGCATCAATTTTTCAAAAGCAACATCATCGCGTTGACTTTTATTATGTTACAACTTTCTTAACAATTCGTCAAGAGAATATGAAGATTTTTCGTCAAAAAACTTCATATTCTCCGTATATATTACGATAGTTATTTATCTAGCTGAATATAAAATAAGTATGCATGTGACTTATTCTTCATTGCTTGCTTTGGATTCTTCTCAATCTCTTCAAGCATAGGTGAATTCCCGTCTTTCCCCATTGCTGCTGTATATGCAATCAATGCCTTTCCTCCAGAAGAGACTTTGACAGTTTCAGATTGTGCAGAAAAAACATAGTCACTTACTTTGAACGGGAAACTTGATGTCGCTTTCGTCATTCCCTCATTCTTTTTGTCTGACCAAATACTAAATTGTGATTCATATGTATCTTTCTCATGCTTTAATTGCAAGAGCACATTCATCGTTTGGTCGGTTCCATTCTGATGTAAAGTAAAGGTGGCAGATGATGCTTCCTGATTAGCTAATCGGCCATTTTTGTAATGACTCCCGATAAACGTAATACTCTTATCCTTCTTCGTTAATCCTTTTAGTGTCAAAGCCACCATTTCATTAGGGGTTGATGCTTCTAGTAAGTTTTTTTCTTTTTTTGTCAGTTTCATTTGTTCGATGGTTACTTGCTTCTTAGTAGCAGACTCCGTGTTTATTGTAGATACCGTGTTCTCGGTTGTCGTGGTTTCTTCGGCCTTCTCGCCGCATCCTGCTAATAGAAAAACAGTGAATATAAGAACACTCCATTTTTTTAACATTGAGATCCCCTTTGATGTTTTTTCTATTATACTAAAATTTGGTTGATTATACAAAAAAAGATTAGGAGGATTCTCCTAATCTTTTGCTTTTTTCTGCTTCATTGCTGATAAGAAAGCCACAATGAGAAAACTCGCGGCAAAAATCACAATCATATAAATAAAAAAGTTTGGCTTGATCTGAAAAGTAAATGCGGATGAACCTTCCATCTCAAAAGCGAGACTGTTAAATAATAAGGTATCATTCGTTTTTGATTGAAATAAATGATAGAACAATACACCGATTGTCAGCATCGGAAAGCCTAAAAATCCTAGAAAGCCACCAACAATAGCGCCTTGTTTCATCGCCTGTACGTTCATGATCGTTGTCCTCCCATTCCCCCAAGCAATAGCTGCTTCATAATGGATTTACCATCCCCCATAAATGGAAGAAGATAGAGTAATTGAATAAAATACGTGATTGAAAAAATAAAGAAACCTGTCGAAATTGGATTTTCTTTCAGAAATAATACGGTCACAATGATCCCTGCTGCCCCGATCACACCCGGGACAAGCGGCCCAAGCAGAGTAATCCATACTTGCTTTTTCTGAAACGGATCTAATACAGGTCTCACAAATTTCACAGACATCATATCACTCGCAAAAAAGCCTTGAGGACCATCCCGTCCCGCAAATTTCCGATGCGCATAGCCGTGTGCTGCCTCATGTAAGGCGGTCCCGGTAATTAATCCAAAATAAATAATAGTAAAATAAATCGCAATGGCTGCAATCGACTGGTCAGGAATGAATAAAAAAGCGATCCCTGCCATGACCATAAAAAGCATCCAGAAAAAGATGATTTTACGCGTCACCATGAGCAAAGCCGTCCCCAAAATGTGCAGGAACGAGTGACCAGTGCAATCAAATCGTTCCTTCATTTTCACTTGATACTGTTTGAAAAATTGACAACAGGCTGTCACAATCCGATATGGTGATTGATAATGAATAGACAGCAAGTGATGCTGATTTAACCCCATTATCAGTTGATAAAAGTCACGAGAAATCACAGATTCATCGACCTGAAACAAATCGGCGAGCTCTGCGGTAATACTCGCTTCTGTCCTTTTGCCATCTACTTTCGTTAACATATGATAGGCACTTTCATTAATCGGGAGTGTGCTTCCATACTGCGTATCAGTGAGAAGCCTCTTTTGTAAGGTCACATACGGCGCGAGTGCCGGTACCCGCTCAATCTTTAGCTTATTGTTAAGAAGTTGAATCATGTGAATACCTCCATGAAAAACCTTTGTATATGGCAAAGATGAGCAGACCTTCAAATGCAGCTACAAGCAGCCACTGAAGTGTTTGACTCGACTCCCCTATGACATAGTTTCCAATAAAAACAATCGGAATCATGAGTAAAATAAGTGCTCCAAATGAAAAAATGCCTGTGTAGGGATTGTTTCGATCAAGCGGAAGTAAAATACCTACCACATAAAAGAGCGCAGTGGCATTGCATAAAACAGCGGCCCCAATCAATACGTTCCAAACCTGATCAGGAAGCGTCAGCGTTGTCAGCATGAATAACGCAATTTGCAGTATACCAACAAGCAAAAGCCCGATAAACTTATACAGAGCCACTTCCCACGATCTTAGGCCAAATGTTTTGTACATCCCCAGCATTCGTTTATCATTGCCAAATGAATTGAAGGCGGTTAATCCAGCAAGAGCGCAGAGAACAAAAAACGCTTCTTCTTCAAAGCGGAATCCAAACTGATAACGGACGAATAAGATCACAATGAGGAGAATGAGAAAGTTTAAAATGTTTTCTTCATTTCGCACCTGTGATTTCATTTCCTTTACAATAAGTGACCATTTTTTTGAAGAAGAGAACGGCAGTTTGTTTAAAAAGGTTAACGCTTTTTTCTCTGCCATAATCGGCATCATCGCAAGAGAAAGAAATGCGCCGCCCGCCGATAAAAGGATGAACAGGATCAACATTGCATAATTTACCCCTTCAGGAGACATTCCTTGAGCCGCTAAGAAAAACGGTGCTGTAAAATACATCAAATGATAATCAAACTGTATATATGATTGCTGAATTTGACTGATATCAAAATGCGTCATTCCATACGCCACAACCAGTGCTAATAAAACAAAGATCGCTGCAAATTTTTGCAACGGTAATTTTAATTTCAGAACGACCAAATAGGTAATATTATAAATGAGTTGCAGAAGCATTAAGACAAAAAGCGATTGCAAAATCACCATTAAAAAGAACGTAAAGATAAAGAAAATACCGATTCCCTGGGCAATAAAGTTAGGTAAAAGCAGGATACCGATAAAAAATAACACAAGTCCTGCCACCACTGTCACCATCGGAATAAAGTATCCAAGGCTTTTCTGAAAGGTAGAAAGCGGGAACCAGCTGAGCTGCATAGAAAAACGGTCTTGCTCAGGCGTTCTGACCTTGATCAAAACGAATAACAAGCTTGTAAATATGGATGCATTGATCGCCATTGACACAACGAGTAATCCAAGTGAACGTTCATCTCCATTTAAGAAAGCCTTCATAAAGACACCCGTAAAACTGTATCCGATGATAGCTCCCATTGTGACGGCAAACAAAAAGAATAAGATCACAATGATCCGCTTCGTCTGAGTATCAAAGAGCTTATACATCTCCTGCTGCCACATTTTAAGCATCATTCTAGAAATGATTAATGATTTCATCAAAATGTGCACCCCTATCACTTAACATTGAAGCTTTCAGAAACACCTGTTCCAATGTGCTTGATTGATACTTCTCCTTTAAGGCTGAGACCGTTCCTTCATCCATTTTATTTCCCTTAGAAATAATGGCGATTTTGTGGCACAGCTCTTCCGCTGAAAGCATATCATGCGTTGAAAGCAAGATCGCACCATGGTGCTCGGCATAACGCTTCATCAGTTTCTTTGTGTTTATAACCGCTTCAATATCAAGTCCTCTAAAGGGCTCATCCATGATCACCAATTGACTATCAAGCATAAAGGCGGCAATCAGCTGTGTCTTTTTTTTCATACCATGTGAATAGGTTTCGATCGGTCTTGATAAAGCCGAGTCCATATCAAACAGTTCAATTAGTTGATTTCTTCTATGAATTGTTTTACATTCATACATAGAAGAAACAAAATCTAAATATTCAGCACCAGTCAATGCTTCAGGGAGTAGCAGATCATCTGGAACATAGGCTACTTGTTTTTTAAAGGATGGTTCGTCATTTGTGACGTCCTGCAAGAGAATCGTTCCTTCTGTATGCTTAATGATGCCGAGTATACAGTTAATCATCGTTGTTTTACCGGAACCATTCGGTCCAGCAACAGCAACGATTTGATGAGGGTCGATCTGTAGATGAAAATCATTGACAGCAGTCACGTTATTTTTATACGTCTTAGTTAAATTCTCGATCGTAAACATATAACCTCCAAGTGTCTGCATATTCTTTAAAAACAGATCAGGCTAAACCGCCCGCCACAGACGGTTTAGCCCTGGTGTCATTTCATAGAAGTAAAAAGATGAATCCTAAGTATAGCTACTTACATTCAATTTGGACTTTTAAGCCACTTTCCCACTGAACGGCTCCTGTAAAGCTACCCTTACCGTTTGCTAAACACCAAACTGCTGCTCCTAGAACAACTGTTGCTCCCAATCCAAGAAGGACAGCAACAAATACTAAGAACCAAGCTTGGTCCATAATAGCAGGTTCCATAGTGGAATAGTCAACTTGCGGCGCTGCATAAGTCATACTTTTCACCTCCCAGCTTATGATGATCGTATCATAGGCGTCACTCTCCAAACATCAACAGAAGATCCCATTTTTGACCGAACATACTTTTGGGTAAAATGTGACTTTTTATTCAATTATTCACTTTTAAGTGTATAACCCCTCTCTTATTAACTAGGTTTTTCCACTCCATAAGAACCACAAAACCCAGATAATGGCAATTAAACCATCTTTTTTCTTCTTTTTTTGAAATAGGTCATTTTTATCATCTCCTTTATATATTCTTTCTTTTTTGTGAGATAGAAAGAATTCCCCCGATATATCAGATATAAAAGTCCTGATTATATGTCGTTATAACTCCATTTATGAAATATTTACTGATAATTCCGACAAAAAAGTGAGCATATTTTCCTTCTTCTCTTGTCACTTAAAATATGTATATACAAGAGAGATCATTGGGAAAAAAGCCCTTGCCTTCTTGAGTAACATCCAACATATGACACGCTCCTTTCTATGAAAAAGCAACCTACAGCATAGGCTTTCCCCATGATTCCACCAGCTGGCATTCTTTGTGCTTCAAATTAGATTAATCGCTTATAGAATTCATCTAAAACGATGGCGAGCATGATCTTTTCAAACAACACTTGAATGATTTGCTGCTTTCTAAAAAAACTGATCCGCACTCTCTAATGAAACAATCTCTCTTTTCACCAACATATACACCCTTCCAATTGAAATAAAAAAGTCCATCAACTTTATTGATTATTTTTTCAGATTTATCTAAAAAATGATTGACCAAGCATGAAACAAGATTTATAGTCTTATTAAATATTTCTTATCAAAGTAGTTGGTTTTATCTAACAAAAGGAGGATACACACATGTCAGAAGAACGTCCATTCCGTTTAGAAACAAAAGCCATTCACGCAGGTCAGGAGCTTGATTCAGCAACCTATTCAAGAGCCGTGCCTATTTACCAAACAAGCTCTTTCGGTTTTAGAGATAGTGAGCATGCGGCGAATTTATTTGGACTGCAGGAACCCGGAAATATTTATTCTCGCATTATGAACCCTACAAATGACGTCTTTGAAAAACGGATCGCTGAGCTTGAGGGCGGCATTGGTGCACTTGCTGTCTCTTCTGGACAAGCAGCGACAACTTATTCTATTTTAAACATTGCAGGAGCTGGTGACGAAATTGTATCCTCCAGCAGCCTTTATGGAGGCACGTACAATTTATTTGCCCATACACTCAAAAAGCTCGGCATTACAGTGAAATTTGTTGATTCATCCAACTTGGAAGAACTCGAAGCAGCGATTACAGACAAAACGAAGGCAGTGTATGCAGAAAGCATTGGGAATCCTAAAGGCGACATTCTACATATTGAAGCCGTCTCGGCCATTGCACACAAGCACCATATTCCGCTTATTGTGGACAATACGCTCGCAAGCCCCTATTTATTAAGACCGATCGAGTTTGGTGCAGACATTGTCGTCCATTCCGCTACGAAATTCATTGGCGGTCATGGTACATCAATCGGCGGTGTCATTGTCGATAGCGGCCAGTTTCCTTGGGCTGACAGTGATAAGTTCAAAGGGCTGACTGAACCAGATCCAAGTTATCACGGTCTGACGTATACCGAAGCAATTGGAGAAGCCGCTTATATCACAAAAGCACGTGTACAGCTCTTGCGGGATTTAGGGGCTGCCCTGTCTCCCTTTAACTCATTTTTACTTCTGCAAGGCCTAGAAACTTTACATCTGCGTCTCGAGCGTCATAGTGAAAATGCGTTAAAAACAGCGCAATTTTTACAAGATCACCCTCTTGTAGATTGGGTAAGCTACCCAGGTCTTGAAAGCCATGAATCTTATAAGCTTGCTCAAACCTATTTGCCAAAAGGACAAGGCGCCATTCTCACATTCGGTATTAAAGGTGGACGAGCTGCTGGTAAAAAGCTCATTGATTCCGTTAAGCTTTTCTCACACCTCGCAAATGTGGGCGATTCTAAATCACTGATCATTCATCCTGCCAGCACAACACATCAACAATTAAGTGAAGCAGAACAAAAAGCGACAGGCGTCACACCAGAACTCATTCGTTTATCTGTTGGAACAGAAGCGATTGAAGACATCCTTGCAGATCTTGAACAGGCGATCACAAAAAGCCAGGCTGAATGAAATAGAAAAAGCACACCTCTGTGTGCTTTCAGCGTGTAGACAAACCTTCGCATTCTTTGTCAGTCCTGCGCTCCGGTGCTCACGAATATTTAATTCGCTCCGCTTCGATGCTCGTTCTTCCTAGACTTCAAAGGCTTTCTATCACGCTGAATAAAGACAAAGGGCTAAAATAAAGTTCATTTTAGCCCTTTGTCAACAATCTGAAGCACACCTCTGTGTGCTTTTTTTTATGAGTCATTAATCATTGAGTAGTCGAATGTCTTGGAAAGGGTAAAACACAAATGAAGTGGTTCCTTGAATATCACTCTTTGTAAAAAGACCTAAGCCATTACGGCTGTCCATTGAGTTTTGACGATTGTCACCCATGACAAAATACTTTCCTTTTGGAACGGTAAGAGGACCAAAATCAGGTGTCAGCAAGGTCCCATCTGCGGCTGCTTTCTTTTTGTTTGACGCTAAGTAAGGCTCCGCCACTTTTTGTCCATTGACATATAGCTGGTCATTTTTCATTTCAATTTTATCACCGGGTAAACCAATTAATCGTTTTACATAATGAGTGCTGCGGTCTTCCCCATCAAGAACAATGATCTGTCCCCGTTTGTAATCGCCGAAGTAATCAACCGTTTTATTCACAAAAACCCGCTCTGTATTATGCAGTGTTGGATCCATAGAGGTTCCTTTTACAATATACGGTGCGAATAAAAAGTTACGAATGATAAAAACAGCAATGAATGCGATTAAGATGGCTTTGAACCAGCCCCATAATTCTGATTTCTTTTTTTGTGTTTTTGTATTTGTTGTCATAAGCTCCTCCTGAAATCCCCTAGGACGAAATGAGTTCCGCCAGCTGCACGCCAGCATCACGCTTGTATCACCCTAAATATAAACATATTTTGCCAACAAATCAAGCGGTGAGAGAGAAAAAGGCAAGCACCCTTCTGTGCTTGCCCAAAACTCAGTTACTTAGCAGAAGAATCCTCTTCTTTTTCTTTTGATTTACCATAGAAATAATCAGATGGATTCACTGGTTTAAAGTCAGACAGCTTATGGAATCGAAGAAGATCCCTATAAAGCACTTTATCTGAAAGGCTTAACTGATTATCGACACGGGCTTTAATCGCCTCTGTCTTTTTATTTTGTTTCACAACTTTACCTGTTTTTGTATCGTAGACAGTGTTATCTACGAGTGTATATTTTGGTGTCACATAGTTTCCGTTACGGAATGCAACAGTTTGATCATGCTTCTTAGAGAATAGATCTGTTCCAAAATTCACATACTCATTTGAATCAATACCTTGTAAGTGAAGAAGCGTAGGCATCACGTCTACTTCACCACCATACGTATGGTTCACGCCGCCCTGTTTGCCAGGAATACGAATCATGAGTGGTACACGCTGGTTTTGTGCATTTTGATAAGGTGTAATTTCTTTCCCTTGAATTTCGCTCATTGCACGGTTATGGTTTTCAGAAATACCGTTGTGATCACCATATAATAAAATTACCGAGTCTTTATACATACCTGATTTTTTCAAGTCTTTAAAGAATTGCTCTAATGACTCATCTAGATATCTTGCTGTTTGGAAGTAGTTATCTACTGTTTTGTCACCAGTTGTTGCCTTAGCAATTGTCGCATCTTTTTCATCTAAATTAAATGGATAGTGATTAGTCAATGTCATTAAATGTGCATAAAATGGCTTTTTCATTGATTCTAGCATCGGGATTGATTCTTTGAAGAATGGTTTATCCTTCAGACCCATATTCACAAGATTTTCTTCATCCATGTTGTAATATGAAGCATCGAAGAATTGATCATATCCCATATGCTTATAAATCGTGTCACGGTTCCAGAAAGATTTATAGTCCCCGTGAAGCACTGCGCTCGTATAGCCTGCTTTTTGATCTAGGATGGCAGGGAGTGATTGGTAAGTATTTTCACCTTTTGTCACAAACGCTGCTCCCTCTGGCAAGCCGAACATACTATTATCCATCATTAGCTCAGCATCAGCTGTCTTTCCTTGACCTGTCTGATGGAAGAAGTTGTCGAAATACGTAAAATCCTCTTTACCATGAGCTAGTTTGTTTAAAAACGGCGTCACTTCTTCTCCATTTAGTTTGTAGTCAATTAAGAAAGACTGGAAGCTTTCTAAATGGATTTTAATGATGTTTTTCCCTTTTGCTTTACCAAAATACTCTGCGTTTGGCTTCGCATAGTGAGAAGCCGTATAGTTTACAACATCCGTTAAATCTTCACTGCTCGCATTTGCTACCTGTGTTGCATTTTGTGCTGATTGTACTCCGTCATAAATCGTATAATTATAAACACCTAAGTATTTGACAACATACTTGTGATCAAATGTTCTTGTTAATAATTCTGGACGGTCCTTTTCAGCTAAATGAAGATTTACAAAAAACAGTCCTACACCTGCAGCCACAATCAGCAGTGCAAATGTCTTTTTCATTTGGAATTTCTTCACTTCTGGTCTCCAAATCACAATCGCAATCAAGATAATGATATCAAGGAAATACAAAAGGTCATGCGGCTTAATACTAGATAATACACCGCCAGTCATGCCTCCTCCAAGATTGCCTGCTTGCTTCATTGTGGAGAAAGTCAAAAAGTCATCAAAGAAACGGTAGTACGCTACATTCGCATATAAAAGTGCGGTCATAATAAAGTCAATAACAATTAAAACAATGGCAGATTTACGACCCTTCAAAAAGAGAGCCAGTCCCAAAAACACAATGGCTGAACTAAATGGATTTAATAAGAGAAGCCCCTCTTGAAAAGAACCTTTCACTCCTAAATTAAAGTCCATTTTGTAGGCAGCGTACGATTTCGCCCAAAATAAAAGGACAGCCAATACAAAAAAGCTATATTTGTTCGCAAATATTTTTTTCATAAAACCTCTTCTTTCTTAGTTATCGTTCTGATATAAATGAAATCATAAAAAATTTACATTGATTTTGCAAATGTAAATCTTCTTCACCAAGCATTCCGATGCTCTGTTTCCGCCGGATATATGTGCTCCTTTAATATAACGTATGAGAAGCTTCAAAGGTTTCAAAAAAAAATACGAGTAAATAAAAGGAAAAATATCCATTTACACTTCATTTACACACACTTCATGTTTTAGTGGATGAAGAAAGGTTTGTAAATCACTCAGTACTACTTTACTTTTTTCATCTATTCGTGTCAAAGTAATTATAAAGAAAAGGAAGAATCACCTAGGCCTTTCGACTCTTTCACCTAAATTTATACAAAATTCAATACATAATCCATTTGTTTTTTATTGTGACTCACCCTCCAGCAATCCATGTATTTTCTCTCCCTCTGTCAATCTAAAAAAGTTTTAAGCAAAAAAAAGCTTGATTTCTCCTCCTGATGTGCGGTGTGATAAAGATATAGATTTTCAAAAAGCAGGCTGGAGGACATCACATGAAGAATAACAAACAAATAAGCGCATTTAAAGAAAGATTTTCAGAAGAAATAGATCACATCATTGCTGTCACAGGACCTTCAGGAGTAGGCGCAGGAAAAACTGGACAGGAATCTCTTTGGACCGCTTCTATTCCACTGATTGCATGGAAGGAAAAAGACCTCATCACAACCGAAAACATAAGGCTCTGCTGGTTAACAGATGAAGAGGGCTTGCGGGAAAAGCAGGCACAATTACATAAAGAATCAATCGTGACACTTCAGGTCCGAAAAGGTGAAGGTGAGTTCATGCTTGTATCACTCATCGATACAGATACACAGGATCAAGAGCTTCAAGAGATACTAGAAGAAGCTCAAAAACCTGTCTTTTACCATGATGGCATGCTGGGCACCTTTGAATTAGTGAAAGGACTAGACTTATTTGAAACAACGATCCAATGGAGCAATCAAGAGTGCCTGCTCTACTTCAACCTCGAAGAAGATGAAAAAGTAAACGACTCTCTTCGAACCGCTAGACAACTCATGGAAGAGCAGACCACATGGAACTCTTCCATTAAATCATTTGCAGCAAATCAACTGATTGAACTAGCTAAAGACTGGCAGGCACAAGATGACTCCGCTGAAAAACAAGAAGAGCTCACACTGGATCAATTTATGAGCCGCATCTCTCTCGAAAGCCTTCATGCTTACCCAGATGGAGAGTTTGAAGTGTACTGTCATGACGGTGATTTATTTTGGGGACATGTCATCATTGTCTCAGGCAATATCAATGGCACGTTTCAAGATGCCCACATTGCTGGCTAAAGATTGAGGGATAAGTAATGGAGATAAAGGCTTTTCACGAATTAGAACAACTAGGAAAAACACCCATCGTGGCTAAGATTGGCGGTTTTCGTCCTGATCCAGCAGCACACAGCTGGTTTGCCAGTCATTTCTTCATCCACCCCGATCAAGGCTGGCCAGCAGATCAAGATGGTGTCATGATTCCGATCTTACAAATTTATTTACCTGAAGTGCCAGGAGGAATGAACGGATGCAATGAATGTAAGATGATTCAAATCTTTCTTAATCAGAAAGCACTTCCGATTGATATCACCAAAAACGGCGAAGGCTGAAAGCTTATTGAATACGCAACTATGGAAGGATTCGAAGTAGTTGAGACTCCAGAAGAAGTGAGAGGACTCAAACCGTTTCAAATTCAATGGAATGAAAGTGAGCAAAAGGACTTCCCTTGCTGGGAAAAAGCGTGGTCATATGTTGATTTATCAGAAGTAAATGAAAGTGAGGAAGCGACAGAACACTTCTTTAAGCAATACACAAATTATTCATTCTCAAAAATCGATGGATATGGCGCATATATTCAATCCCCACCCCGTCATCAACCAGGAGAATTCATGCTGCAAATCGCCCCAGAAGAAAAACCTCGGTTTATGATTGGTGATAACGGCACGATGTATTTCTATTACGACAAAGACAAAAAAGAATGGTTGATGCACTGGGATTGTTTTTAAAGGTTTATTGAATGAAACCTTTCCTTCTTCTAAGCGTAGGAAAAAATATGGAAGGAGGAAACCAACATGGGATTCATTTTCGATATCTTTTCACTTGCTGTGTATATCCCTTTTCTACAGGTAGATGAAGAGGATATCTCTAGAAATGCAGCACATCTCAAAAAATTCAGCTGGTTTCACACGTTATTGAATGATCCAACTTTCAGGAATCTCATCATTTATCATCCAGATGTCAGACAAGTCATTGGCAGATGTAACACGGATAAACTCCATCACAAGCGATACAACTTAAAATGCGAACGTAAAGTGCTGAAAGCATTACGTCGTGCTATGTAAATGTACAAAAAGAGCCGCACTTTCCTGTGGCTCTTTTCATCGTTCTCTAAGAAAACATTTGACGCCTGGACAACTCTCCCCGTATATTATGTATAAATCCATCTTTTTCATAGAAAAGGGGGCTTTACATGCGCTTGTTTAAGTACTGGAGAAAAAAGCAGCCTAAACAGCAGGTCACTTCAGAAAAGCAAGAAGACAGCATCCCAATCAACTTCTCCACACTTCCCTTTGGCACAGACACCGTAGACGATTTTTTGTTCAACTTAGACCTAACCTCGAAGCTAACAGATCCCTATAAAGAAACAGATCCGAACAAATGAACCTAGACCTTCATGAATCCTCATCCAATCCTGGATGATTTTTTTATACTCGATGAGAGGTGTGCCCCATGAAAACATATTATATCGTCAGACATTGCCAAGCAAATGGACAATCCGAGGATGCGTCTTTAACGCCACAAGGCATCGCACAATCTCACGCACTAGCACAGTTCTTTTCCGGTATCCACCTCAATCAGATCATCTCAAGTCCTTATAAACGAGCGATCCAAACCACTGAGCCCCTTGCTCATGTGAAACAGCTCGAGGTACAAATTGATCAGCGTCTTTCTGAACGTGTGTTAAGCAGTAAACCAATGGACGATTGGTATGAGAAACTAAAGCTCAGTTTTTCGGACTTACATATGACCTGTGAAGGCGGAGAATCGAGCCAAGAAGCGATGAATCGTATTGTAGAGGCACTCTATGAACAAATAAAATTAGGAAAAGATCATACCTTATTCGCCACACATGGCAATATTATGAGCCTGCTTCTAAAACACGCCGATCCCACGATTGGATTCAAGGAGTGGGATCAGCTAAGCAATCCAGATGTCTATGTTCTGCAATATTTTAGAACAGATCATGTAGA
The DNA here is from genome assembly GCF_002998465.1 of Bacillus sp. NMCC46. NCBI lineage: Bacteria > Bacillati > Bacillota > Bacilli > Caryophanales > Bacillaceae > Bacillus > Bacillus sp. NMCC46. Next base: position 1,051,162 of record NZ_PVQZ01000001.1, read on the forward strand.
AATAGAGCGAATATGGCATAAGTAAAAAAACGGCAGAATGAATTCTGCCGTTTCCTCATCTATTGATGATAATAAAATGCCTCTACCCACTCATAGGGCTTCTTACGCTCCGCACACCATTTCATAAAGCCTCTTGTCTCCGTCTGCTGAAATTCCTTCCAATCCGATAAAAGCTGGTTATAGTAGACCGAATGTTTTTCAACATTGGTACGAATCCTCTTATCTTCAATCAGTGTCATGACATCTTCAATGCCCTGAATTCGCTCTTGATCTTTCTCATAGGTGCTTAAATAAAGATCTTCATGTATATGATGAAACGAATACCATAAGGCCGATAGATAGGTTTCACAAATTTGAACTATCACACGCTGCTCCTTGCTGCCTCCAAGCTCTAGTGCCTTCAATAAGTAAGGCAGCCCTTCTCCCTGATGCACAAACAAGCCTTGCCAGCGATATGGTCTCACATCCATTGGATCAACATTCTCCCACTCTTGCAGAACAGGCTGAATCACCTCATTTACCAATGGAAACACAAGCAAATGATGACCATCCTCAAACCGTTCAATCCACTCAAACAGCCAAGCAACAAATACACGCTTTGCTTCAACCTCGTTCTCCTTCATCTCCGCAATAAAGGACTGAAGAACTTTAAGCGCATCTTTACGCAGACCCTGCTCTTTTCTCTCACAGTACTGTCTAAAAAGCGGATAATCTCGTGATCCCTCGTCTTCAATGATGGTCTGTAATATCGTCTTCGTATGCAAGATAACAACTCCGCCCCTCTAAATTCATTCTATTTATCTCCTATAGCCAATTGTAACGTCCACATGAAACAGTACAAAGATGAGAAGCTCTTATTTATTGAAACAAAACTAGATTCCTTAACGTTGATTCACCCAATCTATATAACGCTTTTGAATCACTTCTTTGATTTTATCGTAGTTCTCCCAACGATCTTCAACATGATACACGCTTTCAGCTGCTGAGAATGTCTCCCCGTAGTCATCTAAACACAAGCCATGTTCAAAATCGAGATAATCCTAGGCGAATTCATTTCCTTCAGCTAAATAACTCGTTTTAACCACAAAAAAACGTTTCACCACAATGGTGAAACGTTAGGCTGACGGTAAAATACCGATCATAAAACTTTTAATAGATACCGGTGGCCGGGGTCGAACCGGCACTCCGTGAGGAACACGATTTTGAGTCGTGCGCGTCTGCCAATTCCGCCACACCGGCATGATCATTAAAGAGCGCAACTTATGATAAAAAAACAATGGTGCCGAGGGCCGGACTTGAACCGGCACGGTAGTCACCTACCGCAGGATTTTAAGTCCTGTGTGTCTGCCAATTCCACCACCCCGGCAGTCTTTTCAAAAAAGGCGACACCCGGATTTGAACCGGGGATAAAGGTTTTGCAGACCTCTGCCTTACCACTTGGCTATGCCGCCATTATTGGAGCGGAAGACGGGATTCGAACCCGCGACCCCCACCTTGGCAAGGTGGTGTTCTACCACTGAACTACTTCCGCAAATTAACTGGGCTAGCTGGATTCGAACCAACGCATGACGGAGTCAAAGTCCGTTGCCTTACCGCTTGGCTATAGCCCAATAATAAAATGGGGCGATTGATGGGAATCGAACCCACGAGTGCCAGAGCCACAATCTGGTGCGTTAACCACTTCGCCACAACCGCCATAGATGTTATGAATCATATTAAGAAAATTGGCAGGGGCAGTAGGAATCGAACCCACACCGGAGGTTTTGGAGACCTCTGTTCTACCTTTAAACTATGCCCCTATGAAAATAAAAATGGTGGAGGGGGGCGGATTCGAACCGCCGAACCCGGAGGGAGCGGATTTACAGTCCGCCGCGTTTAGCCACTTCGCTACCCCTCCACATTTGAAAAACAGTGCCGGCAAGAGGACTTGAACCCCCAACCTACTGATTACAAGTCAGTTGCTCTACCAATTGAGCTACACCGGCAAATAGTGGTGGCTCGGGACGGAATCGAACCGCCGACACACGGATTTTCAGTCCGTTGCTCTACCAACTGAGCTACCGAGCCAAGTATTCTTTTTAAAAATGGCGGTCCGGACGGGACTCGAACCCGCGACCTCCTGCGTGACAGGCAGGCATTCTAACCAACTGAACTACCGGACCATTTTGGTTGCGGGGGCAGGATTTGAACCTGCGACCTTCGGGTTATGAGCCCGACGAGCTACCGAACTGCTCCACCCCGCGACGATATAAAAGATATGGTGGAGGATGACGGGCTCGAACCGCCGACCCTCTGCTTGTAAGGCAGATGCTCTCCCAGCTGAGCTAATCCTCCGAATAAAAATACTGGTGTATATTCTAAAATGGTGACCCGTACGGGATTCGAACCCGTGTTACCGCCGTGAAAGGGCGGTGTCTTAACCGCTTGACCAACGGGCCCTTTATTATGTAAATTGTGGCGGAGAGCAAGGGATTCGAACCCTTGAGACGGGGTTACCGCCTACACGATTTCCAATCGTGCTCCTTCGGCCACTCGGACAGCTCTCCAAATTGGCTCCGCAGGTAGGATTCGAACCTACGACCGATCGGTTAACAGCCGATAGCTCTACCACTGAGCTACTGCGGAATGAAGAAAGCCTGGCGATGTCCTACTCTCACAGGGGGAGACCCCCAACTACCATCGGCGCTGAAGAGCTTAACTTCCGTGTTCGGTATGGGAACGGGTGTGACCTCTTCGCCATCATCACCAGACAATTTAGTGACAAAAGATATTATACTATGTATTGAAAATAAATCAAGAGATATTTTAAAAATGTTCTCTCAAAACTAGATAACAATGTTCAAACTTCACATTAGAATATAGGTTAAGTCCTCGATCTATTAGTATCTGTCAGCTCCACGTGTCACCACGCTTCCACCTCAGACCTATCAACCTGAT